>NZ_ATWJ01000015.1 GCF_000421185.1 Ornithinimicrobium pekingense DSM 21552 | reverse complement strand
CTACGAGCCAGCATCGACGCCACCGGCGTCACCTGGCACCTGCGATGACCCCGCCCCCCAGCCCGGCCACCACGACCGGGCCCACAACCATGCCCGGCACCGCTCCGGACGGCTCTCGTCAGCCCCGGCTGCAGGTCTCCGCGCTGAACTCCTCGGGCGAGCGGGCGACGAGCGTCGTGACGTCAGGGTCCATGTCGTTGCGGTAGACGGTGCCCGCCTCCATCGCGGCCAGGTCCGACCCTCGGAAGGCCACCTGGGACAGGACGTCGGTCTCCCCCTGTCCCTGGCCGGTGGCGATGTAGCCCCGGTCGGGCGAGATCTCGACCCCCTCACCGTCCCAGGGGTCCGACGGGGCGTGGAGCACCAGCTCGCTGGTCCCCTCCACCGGCGCGGTCGCGTCCCACGACCCGACCTGCTCGTTCTCCTCGTCGTCGGCCAGCCCCTGGCGGTCGTGGTGCAGGTCGACGTGCACTGCGGCACCGTCGCAGGGCTCCACCACGAGCACGGGCCGAGACTCCTCGTCGACCATCACCCCGATCGCGCCGATCACCTCCACGTCGGGGGCGATGCAGCCGGTCAACGCCGTCCCCGCCGTCGCCGCCAGGACAACCACCATCGTCCCCCGGCCCCCGCTCCTCCGCCTCATGCAGCGAGTGTGGCAGAGACGGACGGGAAGCGCCGGGGTGTGACAGGCACCCGGTCGTCAGCCGGCGCCGCCCTGGAGCCGCCACACCACCGAGCCGTCGTGTCCCGAGACCGCGGTGAAGTCCTCCGGGAACCGCAGAGTGCACCCCGTCAGGGCTTCCTGCAGGCGCCCCCGCTCGGCTTCGACCAGGTCGGCGGGTGCGGCCGGCTGCAGGACGAACAGGTCCTCGGGCGCGCCCGACTCGCAGTTCGTGGCGACCGAGTCCTGCCAGATGCCTCCCCTCCACGGGCTGGCCCAGCCGCTCCGGTTGAAGGCGAAGAGATGACCCGGCGAGTGCAGCGCGACGGCGGGCACGCCGGCGGCCTCCTGCTCGACAGCGACGCGGTGCAGCCAGTCGGCCGTCGCCGCCTGGTCCTCGGTCAGGCGCATGCCGGCCAGGGCAGGCACCGACGTCGGGGTCGTCTGCCTCAGCAGCGGCTCCGAGCGGTAGGGGTGGACCGACACGTCGAAGACCACGGCCGTGCCGGCCAGGCACACCAGCAGCCCGCCCAGCAGCAGCGGAGCGGCGCGCACGAGAGGTGGGGCCGCCCGCGCCAGCAGGCACAGCGCGAGCCCGCACACCACCGCCCACGGCGTCGCGGAGAAGACGGTGTGCCCCCAGATGAGGTTGTTGGTGCCGACCGCCGCCACGAGCGGGGCACCGAGCGCCACGAGCAGCGCCACCCCCGCCCGCGGCGTGAGCCACGCGGCAGGCAGCGTGGCCCGAGCCGCCAGCACGAGGGCGAGCACACCACCCACCCCGACGACGGCGGACACAGAGCCCAGCCCCGACCAGGTCCCCTCCACCGACGGCCCGACGAGCAGCGCGACCAGACCCGCAGCCAGCAGCAGCCCCACGGCGGCGCCCACGCGAGTCCGCCGCCTGACCCGCAGGCACAGGACGGCGAGGGTGACGAGAGCCACGACCGGGACGACCGCTGCCCGGGCCGTCTCCCGCGTGGAGGTCAGGTAGGTCCGGAGCACCTCGGAGACCGAGTGGTCGCTGGCCTCCTGCGCCGAGCTGTCCAGGAGCAGGCCGACGGAGTTGTCGACGACCGTGAGGACGGGCACCCCCGAGGCCGCCATCACGGCCGTGGTCGCGACGGCACCACCCACGACGGCCGCCGGCCGGAGCCACCCCGCAGTCCCCGGCACCGGCACCAGGAGCACGACCAGGACGACCGCCGCCCAGACCACCGCAGCGGTGAACTTCGCGATGACCAGGGGTGCAAGAAGGACGCCGACCGCGACCCACGGAAGCGCGCGCCGGCCGCGAGACTCCTCGGCGACCGGCACGAGCCCCACCGACAGGGCCGCGCAGAGCAGGGCCCCCAGCCAGGACGACAGCTCGTTGTAGCCCAGGTAGCGCGGCGGGTAGCTCCAGGCCAGGAGCGTGCCCACCTGGGCCACGAGGAGCACCAGGGCCCGCTCCCTCCTGCGCAGGTGGACCCCCGCCGCACGCATTACCCTCGTGGCCGCCGCGACCAGCACGACGGACGCGACGACATACCCCGCCAGCCGGAGCACCCGCATCACCAGCACGCTCTCACCCGTGAGCACGAAGACCGGGTGCACCAGGTGCTGGAAGCCCCACGCCTCCCCGACGGCCACCCGGTCGCTGGCGACCATGGTCCAGACGAACGCCTCGTCGCTCCAGTCCAGACCGTGCCGCAGGGTGACCACGACGGTCACCATCCCGACGAGGGCGGCCACGACGGCGAGCGCCAGGTGGGCCGGGTGCCACGGGGCCGGCCGTGGCACGCGCGCGTCCGTCTGCGGCATGGGCCAGATCGTGCCATCCCCCTGCCCGGTGCGCGACGGCATACCCGCTCCTTCTCGTGCGTTGCCGGTGACATGTCCCCCACCTCTCGTCGTGTCCCCCTGTCCGTCCTCGACCTGGCCCCCCGTTCGCAGGGGATGACCCCCAGAGAGGCCCTGGAGGAGACGACCCGGCTGGCGCAGGAGGCGGACAGGCTGGGCTACCACCGCTACTGGATGGCCGAGCACCACGGCTCGGAGACCTTCATGTCGTCGGCGACCGCGCTCCTGCTCGGGCACCTGGCCCAGCACACCCGCGACATCCGGCTCGGCTCCGGCGGCGTGATGCTGCCGAACCACTCCCCGCTCATGGTCGCGGAGTACTACGGCACGCTGGCCACCCTCTACGGCGACCGCTTCGACCTGGGGCTCGGTCGCGCACCGGGGACCGACCCCATGACCGCCGCGGCGCTGGCCCGCAGCAGCGGGCACCTGCCCGACTTCGCCTCCGAGGTCGGCCAGCTGCGCGCCTACCTCGGCGACCCGCAGCCCGGTGCGCGGGTCCGCGCGATCCCTGGCGAGGGCACCCACGTGCCGCTGTGGATGCTCGGCTCCTCGACCGGCGGCGCGCAGGTGGCTGCGGCCCTCGGGCTGCCGTTCTCCTTCGCGTCCCACTTCGCCCCCGACCAGCTGCGCGAGGCGCTCCTGGTCTACCGCGACCGCTTCCGCGCCGACGCCGAGACCGCGCAGGTCGCCCGGCCCACGACGATGGCCGGCGTCAACGTCCTCGTCGCGCCGACGCAGGAGGAGGCCGACCACCTCTTCACCAGTGCCCAGCTCATGGCGATCCGCATCCGCAGCGGCCAGCCCGCACCGCTGGACCCGCCGGTCGAGGACCTGGCCGACGTCGTGCCGACCCAGCTGCTCCCCCTCGCGCAGGCGCACCAGGCCGTGCGCGCCGTCGGCACACCGGACCTGGTCGTCGAGCGGCTCGAGGAGTTCGCCGCCCAGCACGAGCTCGACGAGCTGATCGTCACCACCTACACCTACGACCCGCAGCTGCGCCGCCGCTCGTTCCGCCTCCTCGCCGAGGCCTGGGGTATGCAGCCGCGCGCCGACTGAGGACGGTCGCCGTCCGCAAGACCCTGGTCAGCGGCGTGCGCCGGTGGCAGGGTGAGCGGCATGAGCCCGGAGCAGCCGTTCCTGACGTCCAGGGAGTTCACCGAGTCCGACGGGACCGACGACTGGCGCGCCCTCGGACGCACGGCCGCCGCGTGGTTCGTCACCGACTCCACCTCCGCCAGCGCGATGCTGGCCCGCAAGGTCGCCGAGGCCGCCGAGGCGACCGGCCGGCCGGTGCCCGACCTCGACCTGCGCGCCACCGGCCTGCAGGTGCGCCTCGCCCGCCAGGAGCGCGGCTTCGAGCCGGGGACGCTCGACCTGGCCCGCGCGGTGTCCGCCGCGGCACGAGCCCTGGGCTTCCGCGCCGACCCGCGGGTCGTCCAGGACGTGCAGCTGACCTTCGACGCGACCGACGCGGCGGCCGTGATGCCGTTCTGGGTCGCCGCCCTGGGCTACGAGCCGGAGGGCGAGGAGGACACCGTCGACCCCTGGCGGCGCCACCCTCCGATCTGGTGGCAGGACATGGACGTCCCGCGCCCCCTGCGCAACCGCATACACCTCGACTCGGTGGCCCCGCAGCCCGTCGCGACCGCCGCCCTCGAGGCCGTGCGTGGGCTCGGCGCCAGCTCGGTCGCCGAGCACGGCTACTACGCCACCGTCGCCGACCCCGAGGGCAACGAGGTCGACCTGCTGCCGCTGCCCGAGGGCGCGGACCGGTGGCCCGGCACCGGGACCGAGGACTGGCGGCTCGTCTTCTCGGCCATGGCCTGCTACCCGACCCCCACGACCCAGCACGCGCTCGAGCTCGCCGAGGAGGCCGCCCGCTTCCCCGACGAGGCGGAGCTGCCGCTGTCGGTCGACCTGCGCCC
Source organism: Ornithinimicrobium pekingense DSM 21552 (assembly GCF_000421185.1). GTDB lineage: Bacteria > Actinomycetota > Actinomycetes > Actinomycetales > Dermatophilaceae > Ornithinicoccus > Ornithinicoccus pekingensis. The sequence continues at coordinate 249,042 of NZ_ATWJ01000015.1, read as the reverse complement.
CGGCCTCGTGGTCCTCGACAGCGGCAAGGACCTGTGGGAGATGCGCGAGGGGTATGAGGCGCTCGCCGCCCGGGTGCAGGCGCGGGCCCGGGAGATGGGCCTCGAGGCCGACGTCGACCTGCCCCGCTTCGTCCAGGTCGGCATCGACGCGGTCGACATCCCGGCCGTGCGCCGCTTCTGGAAGGTGGCGCTGGGCTACGTCGAGGACCCGCGCGAGGAGGTGACCGACCTCGTCGACCCCCGCCGGCTCAATCCGGTCTTCTTCCTCCAGGACCTGGACGAGGACGACGAGGCCCGGCGCGCCCAGCGCAACCGCATCCACGTCGACGTCTACCTGCCGCACGACGTCGCCCTTGAGCGCGTGGCCGCCGCGGTGGAGGCGGGCGGGCGGGTCGTCCACGACCACGACCCCTTCTGGTGGACGGTCGCCGACCCGGAGGGCAACGAGGTCGACCTGTCGGTGGTCGTCGGCCGTGAGGAGGCGTGGGGCGACGGCTGAGGACCGCCGCCAACTATCCTCACCACGTGCCGTCCTCCGCCGCCTCGACCGAGCCCGCGCCCGTCGAGGCCCGGACCGCCCAGTTGAAGCTCGTGCCCGCCACCGGCGTCGCGCTGTCGGCCTTCCTGCTCTTCGGCCTCATGGTCGGATGGCCGGGTCACGTGGTGCTCGTGGCGAGCCTGGTCACGGCATACCTGGTGGACCGGGAGCTCTTCCGCGACCTGCTGCTCATCGGCGTGGGCCTGGCGATCGTCTCGACCACCTCGGTCGAGGCCGACATCAGCTGGCCGATGTTCTTCCGCCTCGGGTTCGTGCTGGCGGCCGCGGTCGCGGTGCCGGTGGCGATCGACCGGCTGGTCTACCGACGCAGCGCGATCCGCTTCCCCTGGCTCACCGGCCGGCGGTGGACGCGGATGCAGTGGGCCTACGTCGTCGCGGTGCCGCTCCTGGGCTGGCTGATCCTGCCGTTCTACTTCATCCGCTCCGGCGCCTACCAGAACTGGCCGCCGATCCAGACCGCCAGCGAGTACGGCCGCTTCTTCGTCGGCGTCAACTCCGTGGGCCTGTGGGACGAGCTGTTCTTCATCTGCATCTGCTTCGCCCTGCTGCGCCGCCACTTCCCGCTGTGGCAGGCCAACCTGCTGCAGGCCACGATCTTCGTCTCCTTCCTGTGGGAGCTGGGCTACCGCGAGTGGGGGCCGCTGCTGACGATCCCGTTCGCGCTGCTGCAGGGCTACATCTTCACCAGGACCAAGTCGCTGACGTATGTCGTGATCATCCACCTGCTCTTCGACGCGGTCGTCTTCCTGGCGATCGTCCACGCCCACGACCGCACCGTCTTCCCGTTCTTCCTCTACTGATGCCCGCGACGAAGCAGGAAGGCAGGTATGCCGTGCACGTCCTGATGCTCGTGGCCACGCCGGTCGCGACGGACACCCGCGTGCTGCGCGAGGCGCGCTCGCTCGTGACCGCCGGGCACCGGGTCCACGTCGTGGGGCGCAGCGTGCCCGTGGACTTCGTGCCGCCCGAGGGGGTGACCGTCAGCTCCGTGGGCACCTCCTCGGCCTTCCGCGGCGAGGGCGGGGTGTCCCTCAAGGACCGCCACCCCCGACGGCTGCCGCCGCACGTCCGGCTCGCCCGGTGGGCGCTGCTGCCGGAGCACCGCCGCTCTGCGTTCGGCCGCTGGGCCGCGGGGGTCCGCGGCGTGGTCGACGGCATCGGCCACGTCGACGTGGTGCATGCCCACGACTTCACCGCCCTGGAGGTCGGGGCCCGGGTGGCCCGCGAGCGCGGGGTCCCGCTGGTCTACGACACGCACGAGCTGTGGTCGGGCCGGCCCCGCGAGCACCGGCCGACACCGCTGGCCGACCTGCACGAGCGCGCGGTCGAGGGCCGGCTCGGCCGGCAGGCAGCCGCCGTGATCACCGTCGGCGACGGCGTCGCCGACGCCCTCCGCGAGCGCTACGGGTGGGACCACGTCTCGGTCGTGCGCAACACCTTCCCGTCGGCCGGACCAGCGGGTGCCGCCGCGCAACCCACCCCCTCCCCGCGCGAGCTCGTCTACGCCGGCCGGCTCGCCGCATACCGTGAGCTCGAGACGATCGCCGAGGCGACGCGCGCACCCGGCCTGCCCCTGCCGGTGACCCTCATCGGCCCGGCCGACGAGACCTGGCTGGCCGCCTTCGACGCCGGGGCGGCCCGGGTCCTGCCGCCGGTGACCCCCGAGGAGGTGACGCAGCGGCTCGTCGACGCCGGCCTGGTGCTCGTGACCCACTCCGACCGCTGGGAGAACCACCGGCTCGCGATGCCCAACAAGCTCTTCCACGCCGTCCGGGCCGGGGTCCCCGTCGTGGCCACCGACGTGGGCGAGCTGGCGCGGGTCGTGCGCGCGCACGGCGTCGGCACCCTCTACCGGCCCGGTGACGCGGCCGACCTCGCCCGCGCGGTGCGGGAGGCGGTGGAGCGCTACGACGAGCTGCGTGCCGCCGTCGTGGCCGCCGCGCCGGAGCTGGGCTGGGAGCGCGACGAGCAGGTGCTGCTGGGCGTCTACCGCGGTCTGGAGCCTGTCGCATGGGAAGATCGTCCGCGATGAGCGAGAACACCCCTGAGAACGACACCGTGGACGGGACCGGCCCTGACGGTGCCGAGGCCGGAACGGTCCGGACGTTCGAGCCGGTCTACCACCGCTACGTCCCGCACAAGACCGGCCTGCCGCACCTGCCGACCTACTTCCGCGAGCTGTGGCGGCGCCGGGAGTTCGCCTTCGAGACCTCGAAGGCCAACATGCGCGGCGCCAACACCAACACCTTCTTCGGGCAGGCGTGGCTGGTCATCAACCCGCTTCTGCTCTCGCTCGTCTACTACCTCCTTGTCACCGTCATCTCGAGGGCGGACCAGACGCGCGGCTGGGAGTACTTCGCGCACCTCACCGGCGGCCTCTTCGTGTTCTTCTTCTTCCAGGGCTCGGTGAACAACGCGGCGGGGTCCGTGGTCAACGCCGGCGGGCTCGTGCTCAACACCTCCTTCCCCCGCCTGCTGCTCCCGCTCGCGGCCGTGCGCACCGGCCTCCTGCGGTTCCTGCCCACCCTGCCGGTCTACTTCGTCTTCCACATCCTGGCGGGAAACCCCTGGAACCTGGCGACCTTCTTCGTGGCGCCCGTGTTCCTGGTGCTGCTGGCCGTCTTCGCCGCGGGCCTGGCGGCCCTCTTCGCGGCGCTGCAGGTCTACTTCCGCGACATGACCAGCTTCCTGCCCTACATCATGCGCATCTGGCTCTACTCCTCACCCGTGCTGTGGACGGTCGAGATGATCGACGGCCATCGCACGGCCGAGGCCCTGGCGCCCTTCAACCCCCTGTTCTCGCTCATCGGCGGCTACAACATGGCACTGCAGCGCGGCCAGGTCCCCGACCTGCACATCTGGCTTCTCGCAGCGGCCTGGGCGGCCGGTGCCTGGGTGGCCGGATCGTGGTTCTTCATGTCAAGGGAGCGTGATTTCGCTGTCCGCATCTGACGCAGTCCCCCAGCGCCCCGGGGCGGCCGGGGAGGACGCCTCCTCCGTCGGTGGCATCTTCTCCGTGGCCGGCCGTCGGCAGCGGTCCGCGCAACGGTCGGGCTACACCTACCGGGACAACACGGGACGCAGCGACCTCGCCGTGAGCGTGCAGAACCTGTCGGTGACCTACCGGACCCGGTTCGAGCGGGTCCCCACCTTCAAGAAGGCCATCACCCGACGGCAGCGGGCGATCATGGAGATCCAGGCCCTTCGCGAGGTGACCTTCGACGTCCCGACGGGGACCGCCATGGGCATCATCGGCTCGAACGGCGCCGGGAAGTCCACCCTGCTGCGCACGCTGGCCGGGATCCTGCCCCCCACCGACGGACGGGTCGAGGTATGGGGTCGCGCCAGCACGCTGCTCGCGCTCGGGGTCGGCTTCAACGTCAACCTCTCCGGCCGGGAGAACGTGCGGCTGGGCGGGCTCGCGGCCGGCATGTCCAAGCGCGAGGTCGAGGAGCGCGCCGACGAGATCGCCGACTGGGCCGAGCTCGGGGAGTTCATCGACGCCCCGTTGCGGACCTACTCCTCCGGCATGTTCAGCCGTCTGGCGTTCTCGGTCGCCGTGCACATGCGCCCTGACATCCTCATGGTCGACGAGGCCCTGTCCGCCGGAGACGCGAAGTTCCGGGCGAAGGCCGACGCCAAGATGGCCGAGCTGCGTCAGAGCGCCCGCGCCATGTTCCTGGTGAGCCACGGGCTCGGCAGCATCAAGGACGTCTGCAACGACTGCATCTGGCTGCACAAGGGGCGGGTCATGATGCACGGGTCCCCCGACGAGTGCATCGACGCATACACGGAGTTCGTGCAGGTCGGCAAGACACCCTCGACGATGGAGGAGATCTGAGGGTGGGACGCCGGGGGGTGGACGTCTCGATCGTGACGTCGGGCCATGACATCGCGGACGCACGCCTGCACCGGCAGGTGACCGCGCTGGCCTCACGCGGGCTGTCGGTCGAGGTGCTGGCGCTGGGGCACGGGGTGGACGCGCCCCCGGGCGCCGTGCAGGTGCGCACCTGGCGACGGCGTTCTCCCGCGCGACGGGCGCCGCTGGCCCTGGAGATGGCGGCGTCGGCGCGGGGCCGGGTGCTGCTGACACTCGATCCCGACACGGCCCTGGCAGGGGCCGGACGGGTCTGGGCCGGACCGCCCTACGGCAACGACCGCCGCCGCCTCGTCGTCGACGCGCACGAGGACTACACCGCCCTGCTCAGCGACCGTCCGTGGGCCGCCCGAGCCGGCGGTCTGCCGGGAGGGGTGGCGCGAGCGCTGGTGCGTGCCTACCTGCGTGTTGCGGCCCACGCCTCTCTCACGGTGGTGGCCGACGACCAGGTGCCGCCCTTGCGTGCCCGCCAGCGCCTGGTGCTCCCCAACGTCCCCTACCCGGGCATGCTGCCACCTCCCGCCGACCCCGACCCGCATCCGCGCGCCCTCTACATCGGCGACGTCCGCGGCAGCCGCGGACTGTTCGCCATGCTCGAGACGATGCGCCGGGCTCCCTCCTGGACCTGCGACGTCGTCGGGCCGGTCGCGCTGGCCGATCAGAACGAGCTGCGACGTCGCCTCGCCGAGCATCCCGAGCTGACCCAGCGGGTCCGTTTCCACGGTCGCCGCCCGCCCGCCAAGGCGTGGACGCTGGCACCCGGCGCGTGGTGCGGGCTGCTGCTCCTGGCCGACACCCCCGCCTTCCAGCGTGCGGTCCCCAGCAAGCTGCACGAATACCTGGCGTGCGGACTTCCGGTCGTCTCCACCGACCTGCCCCGCCAGGCGGGAGTCCTGCGCGAGTCCGGCGCCGGCGCGATCGTCCCGCTCGGAGACGACGTCACCGTGGGCTCGGCCGTCGCCAAGCTCCTCGAGGACCTCGCCGCCGACCCGGCCCGTCTGCGCAACCTGAGAGAGCGCGCCCGTGCGGCCGGAGCGCGCGACGGCGACCTCGAGGGGCACTACGTGCGGTTCGCGGACGCGATCGCCCGCCTGGCCTGACACGCGATGAGCTCCTCCACCACGCCCCAGCCCCTGCGCGGCCGTCTGCTGCCGGAGGTCGTCCGTGACCGCGTGCGCGGCCTGCGTCGCCGGCTGCCGGTCCCGCTCGTGCGACAGGTCGACCGGCGGCTGGGTGCCACGCCCGTGCTGCCGACCCCCGAGGAGCTGGCGCGCGCGGCGGCCCGGCCCGAGCCACCCCGCACGCCGGTGCGCCTGTGGATCGCGCCGGCCAACTTCGCGGGACAGGGCCACGCCTGGGCCCGCGCCGTGGACGAGCACGTCCCAGGCGCCGGAGCACGGTGCATGGCGGTGGAGGGTCCGCACGGCTTCGCCGCCGACCAGGTGGTGCCCGCCGCGGCATACCGCGACATCGCCTGGCAGAAGGCGCAGGAACGCTACGTGCTCGCGTCCTACACGCATGTGCTCGTGGAGGCGGGGCGGCCGGTCCTCGGCACCCTCTACGGACGCACGTGCGCCGGTGAGCTCCCGAGACTGCGGCAGGCGGGAGGCGTCGTCGGCCTGATCTCTCACGGCTCGGACCTACGGGTACCCAGCCGGCACGCCGAGCGTTTCCAGCACTCACCGTTCCGGGGCTCCGACGACCCCCTGACCGCCCGGCTGGAGCGCAACGCCCTCGCACAGGTGCAGCTGTTCGAGACCTTCGACGGGCCGACGTTCGTCTCGACGCCCGACCTGCTGGACGACGCCCCGCGGGCCACCTGGTGCCCGACCGTCGTCGACCCCGACCGATGGGCGAGCGACACCCCCGTCCTGGAGCGCCCTCGCCCGAGGGTGGTCCACGTGCCCAGCCGCGGCCGGCTGAAGGGCTCTGCGCACATCGACGCTGTGCTGACCGACCTGCACGAGCGCGGCGGTGTGGACTACGTCCGCCTGGAGGGCGTGCCGCACACCACGGTGCAGCGGGAGGTGCGCGCCGCTGACGTCGTCATCGACCAGGCGGTCATGGGCCTCTACGGCGTCTCGGCGCTCGAGGGGCTGGCCGCCGGGCGCCTCGTGCTGGGCTTCGTCGGCGACCGGGTCCGGGAACGCGTCCGGGACCTGACCGGCCTCGACGTGCCCATCGTCGAGATCACCCCCGAGACGCTGGCCGACGTCCTGGGGAGCACCCTCGACGACCGTGACACCGCCCGGTCCCGAGCCACGCTCGGTCCCGCCTTCGTGCGTGAGGTGCACGACGGCAGGCGCTCGGCGGCCGTCCTGGGCGCGTGGCTGGCCACCTCCCCGCTGCCGTCCGAGGCATGAGTAGCCTCGACCCTCGACCTCGGTCCCACCTCGATCAGGAGAATGCTTGATGCCGCAGCCCGCGATCCTCATGATGGTCGGCAACGACATCCGTCACGACACGCGTGTGCTCAAGACGGCGCTCGCGCTGGCGGACGGTGGCGCAGCGGTGACGATCCTGGGGCACGCCTCGTCCGGCTTCCGGGAGGACGCCCGGCTGGGTGATGTCCGCATCCTGCGCGTGCCGGTGGCCTTCCGGTTCCGCAGCACCCAGCAGGCCCGTAAGGTCGCGCGACGCAGGGCCCGCCTCGTCCCGCCGCCGGCCGACCTTCGCACGCGCAACACGTGGGGGCTGCGCTCCACGCTCCTCGCGAAGGAGGCGCACGACCTGGGGGGCTGGTCCAAGCAGGCCCGCAGCGTGGCCGGGAAGGTCGAGCGCAAGGTGCGCACGGGATCCGACCGCGTCGTGACCCGGCTGGGCAGGCGCGAGGACGTGCTCCGCGAGTCGTGGTGGGAGTGGTGGGACGCGCACGCCGTGGGAGCCACCTGGCGCCGTGAGGTGCCCGAGCTCTTCGACTACGAGCTGGCCTTCGCCCCCGTCATCGACGAGCTCGAGTGGGACGTGATCCACGCGCACGACGTCCATCTGATGGGCACGGCGAGCCGGGCTGTCGCTCGACGCCGCGCGACGGGCCGGTCCGCAGAGTGGGTGTACGACGCCCACGAGTTCGTGGCCGGGCTGTCGCAGTATGCCGGGAGGACGGGGCGGCGGATCGCCGGCTACCTCGACGCCGAGCAGGAGTACGTCCGGCAGGCCCGTGCCGTCGTCACCGTCACGACACCGTTGGCCGAGGAGCTGCAGCGCCGCTACGACCTGCCGACCCGGCCGACGGTGGTGATGAACGCGCCACCCCACGACACGCCCACGCCCGAGGGCGTCATCGGCATCCGCGAGGTCTGCGAGCTCGAGCCCGACGTCCCCCTGATGGTCTACAGCGGCGCGGTGACGGCCGCGCGGGGCATCCACACGGCGGTCGACGCGCTGCCCGACCTGCCCGACGTGCACCTCGCGGTGGTCTGCGTGCCGCACACCAACGTCGCACCGGCCCGGCAGCTGACCGCCCGGGCCGCGGAGCTCGGCGTGCAGGACCGGCTGCACCTGGTCGAGCCGGTGGCACCGGACGCCGTCACCGAGTTCGTCGCCTCGGCCGACGTGGGGATCATCCCGCTGCGCCACTTCGGCAGCCACGAGTTCGCCCTGGCCAACAAGCTCTTCGAGTACCTCTTCGCCGGTCTTCCCGTCCTGGTCAGTGACTGCCGCGCGCAGGCGGACTTCGTGCGGGACCACCACGTGGGCGGGGTGCACGTGGCCGACGACCAGGCCTCCTTCGCCACCGAGCTGCGGTCGCTGCTCGGGCGACGCACCGAGGTGCGGCGGCACATCGCCGAGGAGGAAGCCCTCCTGGAGCCCTACCACTGGGAGCACCAGGCACGCGCCCTGCGCGACCTCTACCGCGGGCTCCTGGGTGCGGATGCGTTGGCGGAGCCCGCGCGCACGACCGTGCTGACCGGGCTGGTGGAGGGCGCCGCACCGCGAGACGACCGCCCCTCCGTCGTGGGCATCGGCCCGGCGAACATGGCCGGCCAGGCCACCGCGTGGGCCCAGGCGCTGGAGACCCACGTGCCCGGTCTGCGCACCCACGTGACGGTGGTCGACCGCAACCTGCCGCTCCTGTTCCCCGGGGACGAGACAGTCCCCAGCCACGTCTACGCGCGGGACAAGGCGTGGGCGCAGAAGTTCCAGGCGACCGCCCAGCAGGAGTGGACCCACGCCCTGCTCGAGGCGGGTCGCCCGCTCTTCGGGTTGCGCAACGGTCGCAACTTCGCCGGCGACGCCCGGGTCCTGCGGGCGGTCGGCATCAGGGTGGGGCTCATCCTGCACGGCTCGGAGGTCCGCGACCCGCGTCGGCATGCCGCGCTGACCCCGTGGTCGCCCTTCGTCGACCCGGAGGAGCAGCTGACCGCCCAGCTGCAGACCCAGCGTGATGCTCTGTGGGCCCGGATCGACACCTTCCTCGAGGAGGACCACGGACCCGTCTTCGTGAGCACCCCGGACCTGCTCGCCGACGCCCCCGGGTCGCTGTGGCTGCCGGTCGTGGTGGACCCTGCGACCTGGACGGGCGGTTCGCCCGCGATGGACAAGGACGTGCCGGTCGTGCTGCACGCGCCGAGCCGGGCCTCGCTCAAGGGCAGCGCCTCCGCCGATGAGGTGCTCACGATGCTGGACGACCGGGGGCTCGTGGAGTACCGCCGCGTCGAAGGCGTCCCGCCCGCCCAGATGCCGGCGGCCATCCGTGACGCTGACATCGTCCTGGACCAGTTCGCGCTGGGGTCCTACGGTGCCATGGCCTGCCAGGCGATGGCTGCCGGCAGGGTGGTCCTGGGCCACGTGCTCGGCGACGTGCGGGACGCTGCGGGCGAGGCGGCGGGTATGCCGCTCCCGATCGTCGAGACCACCCCCGACACCCTGGCCGAGGTGATCGAGGGGCTGGTGACCGAGCGCGACCGTGCGTGCGCCTCCGCCCTCGCCGGCCCGGCCTTCGTCGAGGCCGTCCACGACGGGGCCTTGTCGGCCCAGGTGCTCGTGGAGCACATGGGCCTGCGCGGCGACTAGTCGACCGCCGGTGCCGCGGCCGGGCCCGAAGGACCGGCCGGGCGCCGTGCCGCGACCGCGCGGGCTGCCGCCGGGAGGGTGACGATGACGTCCGGCCCCGCATGCCGGCGTGCGAGCAGCCAGGCCGCCTTCTGGGAACGCTGGTCGACCGGCACCACGACGTCGGCGGTCGCGAACGCGGCGTTCACGGTCCGGGACCGGGTCGTCGCGAGCGTGTACTCCCACGAGATCGCGTCCTTGCGCGCCCGCAGGGCACTGCTGACGAGAGTGCTGGGCAGGTGCTGCGAGCCGTCCGCGAAGGACCGGGCCCGGCGGACCTGACGACTGGCGAACCTGCTGGCCCGGCGCTGGGCCCACTTTCGGCGCCAGCGGACCGCCTGACGGACGCGCCGGAGGTCATGAACGGGCAGGTGGGACAGGTCCGTCGGGCGGGTGCCCGGCGCCGCCACGCCGGACGCCGGGTCCTGTGCCGCGGGCGCCCCGTCCGCGAGGACGTCGGGTGCCCCGTCCTGATCGGGCGCCTCGGCCTCGGTCTGATCTGCGGGATCCTGGTCGGCGGCAGCCGCCTGTGCGGGGTCGGCCTCCTGCTCGGTGAGCTGCTCGTCCAGCTCCGACGGGCTCAGCCCGCCGGAGGTGTCCGTCACCGCCTCGTCGGCTCCGGTCCACGCTGCTGTCCCGCCGGACGGCAACGGCGCGGCCTCATCCTCCGGATCCTCGGCCCGGGCGGCCTGCACCGGCAGGAGGACCGCCTCCTGCCCGAGGTTGAGGACCGGCCCGCACAGCAGGTGCGCCGTCACCGGGAGGGGCACCTTGCCCTGGGGCAGGAACCAGGACACCAGGATCAGCTGGTCGGCCTCGTCCAACCCCAGGTGCGCCCGCCACATCCCCACCTTCTCGGCGTTGATGCCGCGGCCCGTGTCCATCACCAGGACCTTCATGCGCCCACCTCCGTCGTGTCCTCACGTGATGTCCCCAGGAAGCCCGTCAGGGCCTCGATGCGCGGCTGCAGCTGCCGGTCGCGGCGGTACCGCTCGGCGAACGCCACGCAGGCCTCCCGGGTCCGGGAGTCGGCGTGCCGGGCGGCCTCGGCCGCGGACCGCAGCGCCGCGGAGATGGCCTCCGGGCTCAGGTCGGTGACGGGGAACCACAGCGGGTAGTCGCGCAGGACCTCGCTCGCGCCGTTCTCGGGGTCGTGGACGCTGACCACCGGCAGACCGCTCGCGCAGTACTCGAAGACCTTCCCGCTGGTGATGTAGCGACCACCACCCATCAGCAGCAGAAGCCCGTCGAACCTGTCGTAGACCTTCGCGATATCGGTCTTGGGCACCGGTCCGTGGTAGCTCATCCCGTCCTTGGCATGGTGCTCCACCTGCCGCAGCATCGCGGCGCTCGGGATGGAGAAGTAGCCCAGATGCCCCCACAGCTCGGCCTGCGCACCGGCGAGGGCGGGATGCTCGGCCACGGCTCTGGCCCAGCCCTGCCCGAACTCCTCCAGGGGAACCATGCGGCTGATCGTGCCGATGTAGCCGAAGGTCAGGGGGCGCGACGGGTCCGGAGCCTCCAGCCGCGGGTCGGGGGCGTACTGCGGGTCGTAGCCGTTGGCGACCACGAGCATCCGGTCGGCCACCTCGGGGTGGCGCTCGGCGTGCCAGTCACGGATGGGGGAGTTGACGAACCACACCTCGTGCGCCCGGGACAGCAGCTCGCGCTCGAGCCGGTCGACCCGCCCACCCTCCGGGTGCAGGAACCCCCCGTCGAAGGTGTTGAGCATCCACGAGTCGCGGTAGTCCATGACGTAGGGCACCCCGAACCGCCTGTTCAGGACGTCACCGGGGACGAAGTCGACGTTGGGGTTGGCGGTGCCCACCACCAGGTCCACGGGCTTGCGGGCGTGGATCGCGAGGGCGGCTGCCTCCAGCTGCTTGCTCCAGGGCCCGTACCCGGCCTCGGGGAACGTGCTGACGTCGATCTTCAGCTGCCTGTCGCGCCACCGGTCCGGCGCGAACATCCGCAGCGCGGACCACTTGCGCAGGTCGGTCTCCAGTGCGGGCCAGGCGAAGGGGATCCTCACCACCTCGACCTCCGGGTGCACCTCGGCCTCGAGCGAGGCGTCGGCTCCGGTGTAGCGCTCGAAGGTCTCCCGCTCAGCCGTCAGCACCGTCACGTCATAGCCGGCCTCGGCAAAGGCGTTGGGGGTCGCCAGAGCCCGGAAGACCCCGCCGCCGCGGGACGGGGGGAAGCCCCAGGCCACGTAGAGGACGTGCGGCCGGGTCTCCCGCTCCGCGATATCGGTCGTCGACACGCTCACGACAGCTCCTTCCGCCCAGGACGGCCCCGGGCCCGAGCCAGTATGACAACGCCGGGCGCGAGTGCCTCGGAGGACCCGCCCGTGCCGGACGTAGGGTGGCCCCCATGCCGAGCACCTCCGTCGACAGCGGTGACGATCTCGTCGTGGTCCTCACCCCGTGGTACCCCACCGTGGACAACCCCGTCTGGGGGACGTTCGTGCGGGACGCGGTCGTGGCCCTGGGGCACCACCACCGGGGGCCGCTGCGCGTCGTGCACGTCGACGGCGACCCGCTCACGGACACCGAGGTGGCCGAGGGCCGTGGCCCCGACGACACCTGGAGCACCGAGGACGAGCGTCCGGAGGCTGTCGTCCGGGTGGTCCGCGCCCCCTTCCCCCCGGACACGTCCCGGGCGCAGGCCATCGAGCGGCACCGCGCGGCCCTGGCGGAGCACGCCGCCGACCTGCTGTCCCGCGCGTCCGTGGTCTCCGCCCACGTGGGTGGCCCGACGGCGGCGGCGGTCGCGCCGCTGCTGCCCCGGGCTGCCCGCCTGACCGTCACCGAGCACGCCACCTACGTCCGGGGCCTCTTCAAGGACACCGCGGCCGCGGTGATGTACCGCGAGGCGGTGGCCCGGGCGGCAGCCGTGCTGGCGGTGAGCGACGCGACGGCGCACGTGCTGCGGTCGCTCTGCCCTGAGCACGCCGACCGGGTCCACACCGTCCCCAACCCTGTCGACGTCGACGCGCTCCCGCCCCGTGACACACCCTCGCACCGCCGGGACCGCTGGCTCTTCGTGGGCAACCTCGTGGAGCGCAAGGGGGTGCGCACGCTGCTCGCCGCGTTCGCCGAGGAGGTGGCCGAGACCGGGGACACCCGCCCCGACCTGCATCTCACCCTCGTCGGCGACGGACCGTTGCGGACGGAGCTCGAGGCCCAGGCCGCCCGGTCCGCGCCGGGCCGGGTGACCTTCACCGGGCGTGCGGCGCCCGAGATGGTCGCCGCCGTCTACCGGGACCACGACGTCCTCGTGCACCTCTCGGCGCACGAGACCTTCGGGCTGACGGTGGTCGAGGCCGCGGCCACCGGGCTGCCGGTGGTCGTCGCCCGCTCCGGAGGGCCGGAGGAGACCATGGTCGTGCCCGAGGGGTTCGGCCTGTGCGCCTTCGTCCCGCAGCACCCGACCGCGCGTCAGGTGCGCGACGCCGTCGGTGCCCTGCGCGACGACACCACGGCCGAGGACGTCGCGGCGGTGCGCCACGTGCTCCGCAGCCTCTACGGCCGTGAGCGCGCGGCAGACCTCCAGGCCCGGTACGTCCTCGGGCGGCCACCCGCGGATCCGGCCGCCGCACCCCTGGACCTCCAGGTCGTGGCGGTGTTCCAGGGCCTCGGCGGCTGGGGCCAGCTGCAGCACGGCGTGGCGCGGTGCGCCGACCTCGGGGTCCGGGTGGTGGCGGCCGACGTGCAGTCGCAGTTGGCGTCGGTGCCGGCCGGTGTCGACCTGCTCACCCCTGGCGACCCCGATACCGACAACCTCCTGCGCCGGGTCGAGCGGGCTCTCGTGGACCGCCTCCCCCGGACGGCGCTCGGTCAGGTGGCCCGCGCCCTGCCGCGGCTGCCCGAGCGGGTCGCGCGGCCGGGGCTGCGTGGCGTCACCGCCGCGGAGCGTCTGCACCGCAAGGTCTCCCGAGCCTCCCATCGTCGCCTCTACGGCAAGGTGTGGCCCCTGGTGCGCGGCCAGGCCGTCGCGCGCCGCGTGGAGGCGACCCCCGAGCTCTCCCGGCTCGGGCACCCCGACGTCATCGTCCACCAGGGCCGCTCGACCGAGCTGCCGTACCGGCTGGCCGCGCGGCACCCCGACGCCCTCGTCCACCAGGGCGGCTTCACCGGCAGCGACCTGGCGCGCTGGTGGGTCCGCGTGCACGGCCCCGGCGGCACACGCGCCACGACCCGCGCCGGCGCCGAGGGGCCGGCGCGGTGACGCCCGACCCGCCGGGCTGCGCATACCGTCCGCACGTCGCGATCGTCGCCTTCTACTTCCCGCCGTCCCGGGCCAGCGGGGTCTACCGCATGCTCGCGCTGGCCAACTACCTGGCCAGGCAGGGCTGGGACGTCACGGTCGTCACGGTCACCACCGACTTCTTCGAGCGCATCACCCAGTCCTCCGACCCCTCGCTGCTCGACGCGGTCGACCCGCGGGTCACCGTGGAGCGCGTGCCCCTTCCGATGAAGCACCTCGAGCCCGAGCTGCGCCGCTTCGGCTGGTTCCGGGGCAACTACCCCGAGCTGCACCGACGGGTCATCCGCAAGCTGACCGTCCGGCTGTGGTGCGACCAGTACGGCCCGTGGGTGCCCGGGGTGCTGGCCCGCCTGCTCACGGTGCACCGCCGCCGACCCGTCGACCTCACGCTGGCGACCGGCAACCCGTACAGCTCCTACCAGGCCGTGTGGGCGATGAGGAAGGCGACCGGAGTCCCCTACGTCCTCGACAGCCGTGACTCCTGGACGCTGAACCTCTTCACCGGTGAGAAGGCCTTCCGCCCCGACCACGCCGCCCACACCTGGGAGCGCCGCACCTTCGCCGACGCCGAGCTCATCAGCTTCGTGAACTCGCCCCTCCTCGACTGGCACCGCCGTGAGTACCCCCAGGACGCCCACAAGATGATGGTCGTGGCCAACGGGTATGACGAGCACGGCACCTCCGAGCTGGTGCCGGGTGTCGCCAGCGACCCTGCCGACCCGGACGTCGACGTGTCAGGCTCACCCGAGCCGTTCACGGCCGACGAGGCGGCTGACGAGGCTGACCCCCAGGAGGCCACGGACGGGCTACCCACCCGGCTCGGCTACGTCGGCACCCTCACCGCCAACCAGCCGCACGACCTGGTGTGGGAGGGGTGGCGGCGGGCCAGGTCCGACGGGCGGCTGCCGCATGCCGTCGTCGACCTCTACGGTCATCTCGGCTTCTTCGGCGTGAGCGCCGCCGTGCGCGACCGCCTGCCCCTGCACGACCCCTCCCAGCAGGTCGTCTGGCACGGTGCCGTGGAGAAGGCGGACATCGCCAACGCCTACGCCTCGCTGGACGTGCTGATCATGATCGTCGCGGACTCCCCCTACGTCACCAGCGGCAAGGTGTTCGAGTACATGTCCACCGGCAAGCCCGTCCTCGGCCTCTACGAGCCGGACTGCGCGGTCGCCGACGTCCTCGGCGACTACCCGCTGCTCGTACGGGCCGCGTCGCTGGACCCCGACGACATCGCCGACGCCTTCGTCGAGGTGGTGGCGCTGGCGGGCACGGTCACCGCGGAACAGCGTGAGTCCGCGCGCGCCTACGCCACCCGCTTCGAGCGCACCCGCCAGCTGGCACCGCTGGAGCGGCGGATGCGCGAGATCGTCACCTCCCGCCGGTCACCTCGGCGAGCAGCGTCCTGACCCGCGGCGCGAGCTGGGCCTCGCGGGAGAACGGCCGGGCGAACTCCAGGCAGGCCTCGCGCGTCGCGCGGTCCGCCGACCGGGCGGCCGTCGCCGCCTCGACCAACGCTGCTGCGACGGCCTCCGGCGACAGGTCGCGCACGGGGAACCACAGCGGGTAGCCGCGCAGCACGTCCGTCGCGGCGTTGCCGGGGTCGTGCACCGAGACGATGGGCAGTCCGCTCGCCAGGTACTCGTAGACCTTGCCGCTCGTGACGTAGCGGCCCGTGCCCAGGATCAGCAGCAGCACGTCGAGGTCGGCGTAGACGTCCGCGACCGCCGTCTTGGAGACCGCGCCGTGCAGGACGACCCCGTCCTCGTCCGTGGCTCCGGGCTCCCGGGCAGCAGGTCCCGCGCCCGTGCGACCGGGGTGCTCGACCGCGTAGTGGCTGCTGTGGCCCCACAGGTGGGCCGTCGCCCCCGCCATGACCGGGGCCGTCTCACGGGCCCGCGACCAGCCGGCACGGAACTGCGCCAGGGGGACCTGCCGCGACATCGTGCCGATGTAGCCGAAACGCAGCGGGACGGCCGGGTCCGGCGGCTCGAGCCGGGGCGTCGGCGCGAAGTGGGGGTCGAAGCCGTTCGCGACGACGCACATGCTTCCCGCCGCGGCCGGGTGCTGCTCGGCGTGCCAGGCGCGGATCGGCTCGTTGACGAACCACACCTCCCGCGCCGCCCTCATGAGCCGGCCCTCGAGCCGGTCCACGCGGCTTCCCCGCCGGTGCGTCCGGCGGCCCGTGAAGACGTCGAGCTGCCAGGCGTCCCGGTAGTCGACGACGTAGGGGACGCCGTGCCGACGGTGCAGCACGTCGGCGGCCGCGAGGTCGACGTAGGGGTTGGCCGTCGCCACGACCAGGTCGACGGGTCGCTCGGTGTGGACCTCCAGCGCCTCCTCCTGCAGCGGACGCCGCCACGGCCCGTACCCGGGCTCGGGAAAGGGGACGCGGTCCAGCTGCTTGCGCGCCCGCCACCACACCGGGGGTGCCAGGCGTCGCGCCAGGGGCCACTGCGCGGGGTCCGGCTCCCGCGCCGGCCAGGTGAAGGGTATGCGGTGCACCCGCACGTCGGGGTGCACGTGCGACTCCAGCGCCTCGTCGACGGCGGTGTAGCGCTCGAAGGCCTCCCGCTGCGCCGTCAGCACGGTGACCTCGGCCCCGGCCTCGGCGAACGCCCGGGAGATCGCGAGCGCCCGGTAGACGCCGCCGCCCCGCGCCGGCGGGAAGCCCCAGGCGACGAAGAGCACGTGGGCGGGGACGGACGACGGCACGGACGCGAGGCTACGGCACCGTCGGACCCTTGCCTTGTTGTCTCTGCCAGATATATCGTGAGCGGGTGAGCAGGTCGTCCCGCACCCGCTATGCCGTCCTCGGCATGCTCACGCACGGCCCGATGACGGGCTACCGCCTGCGCGAGGAGATCGGCAGCTCGGTCGGCCACTTCTGGCAGGAGAGCTTCGGCCAGCTCTACCCGACGCTGTCCCGCCTCGAGGATGAGGGGCTCGTCCGTCGTGCGGAGGGCGAGGGACGCTCGTCGCCCTTCGAGCTCACCGACGCCGGCCGGGAGGCGTTGCGCGCCTGGCTCGCCGCTGAGCCGGAGTCGCTCTCCCCCGGCCGCAACGAGCTGCTGCTGCAGGTATTCTTCGGCCGGCACGCCCCGCCGGGCGTCCTGCGCGGCCACCTCGACCGGCACCGGGCGCGCCTGGAGGCGGCCCGCGACTCCTACCGCGACCTCGAGCGTCTCGTCGCGGCGCAGGACTCCCCCGACCGCACCTACTGGCTCGTCACGGTGCGCCACGGGCTCGCGCACGTCGAGGCGGGCCTGGGCTGGCACGCCGAGGCCGTCGCCCTGCTGGACGAGGAGATGCCATGACCACCCCGACGGACGCCGGGGCCGGCCCCGCCCTCCCCCACCCGCCCCGCTGGCACGAGCGGCACGCGCGGGCGCTGGGGATCGCGGGCGCCGCCGCGGCCGCGGGCATGACGGCGCTGTGGCTGGTGGTCGTGCCCGAGAGGGCCGCGGTGACCGGCGGCCTGCAGTCCTGGGCGCTCCGCTGGGGCCACCCGGCGTCGTGGGCCTGCCTCACCGGCGTCGGGCTGACGGTGGCCACGGGCGCCCCGAGGCGGTGGCGCGACGTCCTGGCCTGGGCGGCCCTGGGCTGCTACGCGGTGTTCCTCGTCGCGCTCGTGCTCTGAGCCGGCGTCAGCCCTCGACCGCCAGCACCAACGGCAGCACCGCCTCCGCCCCGGCCCGACGCAGCTCTCGCGCCGCCACGGTGACGGTCCACCGTGAGTCGACCAGGTCGTCGACGAGCAGCACCGGCCCCGGGTTGGCCGTCAGCGCGGCCGACAGCTCCGGCCCGACCGCGATCCGGTCCCAGACGTTGGCGAGCCGGAAGGCGCTGTTGCCGCCAGGCTCACCCACCGGTCCCCCGTGGGCGTAGTCGAGCGTGCCCAGCAGCGGCAGCCGGCCGATCTCGCTGATCTGCGCGGCCAGCGACCCCACCACCGCCGGCCGGCGCCGCGAGGGCATCGCGACGACCCCGACCGGTCGTGCCGCCCAGTCCCAGCCGGCCAGCACCTGCACGACCGCCCGCACCACCTCCGGCGGCACCGGCTGACCGGCCTCGACGCCGGCCTCGGGGTCCTCGGGGTCGACGACGCGCGAGGTGCCCTCGGCGAGCACGGTGCGCAGCCGCTGCCCCCAGCCCAGGTCGGAGAGCCGCGCGAGCGCCCGACCCGGCTGCGCCTGCTCCTCGGGGGAGATCTTGCCCTTCACCTCGACGCCCAGGCGCGGCATACCCGTGGGCCACTGGGCGCGGGCCTCGACGGGCACGCCCACCCCGCCGAGCTGCTCGCGCGCCGTGCCGAGGGCGGCCTCCGGGACCTCCGTGGGGTACCACGCGCCGGCACAGGAGTCGCAGCGCCCGCACGGGCTGGCGGTCGGGTCGTCGAGGCACTCCTGCAGGAAGGCCATCCGGCAGCCGTCGGTCTGCTGGTAGGCGATCATCAGCTCGGCCTCGCGCACGCGCGCGTCGGCCACCCGCTGGTAGCGCTCCCGGTCGTAGACCCAGGGCTGGCCCGTGCCGACCCAGCCGCCCTGCACCTTGTCGACGGCGCCGTCGACGTCGAGCACCTTGAGCAGCAGCTCCAGACGGGTGCGACGCACGTCGACCATCGTCTCCAGGGCGGGGGTGGACAGGGGCCGCTGCGCCTCGGCCAGCGCGGTGAGGACGGCGTCGGCCTGGTCCTGGCGCGGCATCGAGACCGTGGCGAAGTAGGACCAGATGTCACGGTCCTCCGACCCCGGCAGCAGCAGCACGTCGGCCCGCTCGGTGGCACGTCCGGCGCGGCCCACCTGCTGGTAGTAGGCGACCGGCGAGCTCGGGGCGCCCAGGTGCACGACGAAGCCGAGGTCGGGCTTGTCGAAGCCCATCCCCAGCGCGCTGGTCGCGACCAGCGCCTTGACCTGGTTGTCGCGCAGCGCCGCCTCCAGGCGCTCGCGCTCCTCGGGGTCGGTCCGCCCGGTGTAGGCGGCGACCTCGTGCCCGGCCTGGCGCAGCGCCTCGGCGACGTCCTCGGCCGCCGACACCGTCAGGCAGTAGACGATGCCGCTGCCGGGCAGGCTACCGAGGTGGGCCACGATCCAGCCGAGGCGCTGCTCCGGCGTCAGGCGCGGCAGCACACCCAGGCGCAGGGACGCCCGGGCCAGCTGACCCCGGATCGTGCTGACGTGGGCACCACCGGCGCCCAGCTGCTCCACGACGTCCTCGACCACCCGCTCGTTGGCGGTCGCCGTGGTCGCCAGCACCGGGGTGTCGGAAGGCAGCCCGTCGAGCAGCGTGCGGATCCGGCGGTAGTCCGGGCGGAAGTCGTGCCCCCAGTCGCTGATGCAGTGCGCCTCGTCGACGACGAGCAGGCCGCACCGGGCGGCGAGGTCGGGCAGCTGCTCCTCGCGGAAACGGGGGTTGTTGAGCCGCTCCGGGCTCACCAGCAGGACGTCCACCTGGTCGGCGGCCAGGGCGGCGCGCACGTCGTCCCACTCGGTGGCGTTGGCGGAGTTCATCGTCACGGCCCGCACGCCCGCCCGGGCCGCCGCCGCGATCTGGTCGCGCATGAGGGCCAGCAGCGGCGAGACGATGATCGTCGGGCCGGCGCCCTGCGCGCGGCGCAGGGCGGTCGCCACGAAGTAGACGGCCGACTTGCCCCACCCGGTCCGCTGCACCACCAGCACCCGCGCCCGGTCCTGGACCAGCGCCAGCACCGCCTCCAGCTGCCCGTCGCGGAACTGCGCATCGGGCCGCCCCACCAGCCGGCGCAGCGCCTCCTCGGCGGCGGTGACCAGCCCCGGGTCCACGGCCGTGAGGTCGGCCCCCTCCCGGTCGACCACCGCGGTGCTGCTGACCGGCTGCTGCTCGTTCGACGACATGCCCCTGACGGTAACGGCACATCCCGACAACCCCCCACGCGCCGTCCACAGGCGTCAGGTCGAGACGACGGCCCGACTGCCCTACCGTTGGCCGGATGGAGTGGGAGAACGTCGACGCCGTGCTGCTCGACCTCGACGGCGTGCTGACGCCGACCGCCGAGGTCCACATGCGGGCCTGGGCCACGCTGTTCACCGGCGTGCTCGAGGACCTGCCCGAGGGCGACGGCGACGACGTCGACACCTCGCCCTACACGGACGAGGACTACTTCGAGCACGTCGACGGCCGTCCCCGCTACGAGGGGGTGGCCGCCTTCCTGGGCTCCCGCGGCATCGAGCTGCCCCACGGCACCCCCGACGACGCCCCGGACGCCGCGACCGTCTGCGGGCTGGGCAACCGCAAGAACGTCCTGTTCAACGAGCTGCTGGACGCCGAGGGCATCGAGCCCTACCCCGGGTCGGTCGCCCTGCTCGACCACCTCCAGGACCGCGGCACGGCCGTCGCGGTGGTCACCTCCTCGCGCAACGGCCCGCACGTGCTGGACACCTCGGGCCTGGCCGAACGCTTCGAGGTCGTCGTCGACGGCACGGTCGCCGCCGAGCAGGGTCTGGCCGGCAAGCCAGAGCCGGACACCTACCGGTATGCCGCCGAGCGGCTCGGCACCGACCCCTCCCGGTGCGCCGTCGTCGAGGACGCGGTCTCCGGCGTCCAGTCCGGCGCGGCCGGCAGCTTCGGCGTCGTGGTCGGCGTGGACCGCGGTGTCGGCGCGGACGCCCTGCGCTCGGCCGGCGCCGACGTCGTCGTCACCGACCTCGCCGAGCTCCTCCCCCGCGAGCAGCAGGACGCCTGGCGCGACCGCATACCCGCCCGCCCCTGACCCCGCCCGAGGCCTGCCCCGGCCCCGCCCCGTGACCGCACCCCCTGGAGAGCCCGTGCACGACGCGATCCCCTCGCACCGCCCGCCGCAGCCCGTCGACCCGCTGGACCGCAGCCGCTTCCCCGTCGACCCCTGGCGCCTCGTCGAACGGGGCTACGACGGCCGCGACCTCGGGCTGACCGAGACCCTCTTCTCCGTCGCCAACGGCTACCTGGGCCTGCGCGGCAACGTCGAGGAGGGCCGCGACACCCACACCCACGGCACCTACGTCAACGGTTTCCACGAGACCTGGACGATCCGGCACGCCGAGGATGCCTTCGGGCTGGCCCGCGTGGGCCAGACGATCGTCAACGTGCCCGACCCCAAGACGATCAAGCTCTACGTCGACGACGAGCCCCTGCTGCTCTCCGACGCCGACCTGGAGGGCTACGAGCGCAGCCTCGACCTGCGGGAGGGGGTGCTGCGGCGCGAGGTCGTGTGGCGCACGACCTCGGGCAAGCGTGTGCGCATCTCCAGCACCCGGATGACCAGCGTCGTCGAGCGGCACCTGGCGGTGATGACCTTCGAGGTCGAGATGCTCGACGGGCACGCCTCGCTGGTCGTCTCCAGCCCCGTGCTCAACCGCCAGGACGGCTCGGACGAGTACGACGTGCGCTCGGCGGCGATGGGTGAGGGAGTCGACCCCCGGCAGGCCCACTCCTTCGGCCACCGGGTGCTCCAGCCCACGCTGCACGAGGTCCGCGACGGCCGGCTGCTGCTGGGCTACCGCTGCACCAACTCGGGGATGACCATCGCCACCCTGGCCCAGCACCGCATCGAGACCGACAACCCCTGGACCGAGCGGCTCACGGTCGAGGAGGACCTCGCCCAGCACGTCTACGAGATCGCCGCCGAGCAGGGCCGGGTGGTCCGCATCGACAAGCTCGTCACCGTCCACACCTCCCGTGGCGTGCCGCCGCGCGAGCTGGCCGACCGCTGCGGGCGCACGATGGACCGGGCGGTCTCCGCGGGCGTCCCGCAGCTGCAGCGCGAGCACGCCGAGCTGTGGGCCCGCTTCTGGGCCGAGTCCGACGTGGAGATCGAGGGGCAGCCCGAGCTGCAGCAGGCGGTGCGCTGGAACCTCTTCCAGCTGGGGCAGGCCACGGTCCGCGCCGGCAACCACGGGATCCCGGCCAAGGGGCTGACCGGCACCGGCTACGGCGGGCACTACTTCTGGGACACCGAGTGCTACGTCGTGCCCTTCCTCACCTACACCCACCCCCAGGCGGCCCGCAACGCGCTGCGCTTCCGGCACGGCATGCTCGACGACGCCCGCCGCCGGGCGGCGGAGATGTCACAGTTCGGGGCGCTCTACCCGTGGCGCACGATCAACGGCGCCGAGGCGTCGGCCTACTTCCAGGCCGGCACCGCGCAGTACCACATCAACGCCGACATCAGCTACGCCCTGATGAAGTACGCCCGGGCCACCGGGGACCGGCAGTTCCTGCTCAACCAGGGTGTCGACATGCTGGTGGAGACCGCGCGACTGTGGGCCGACCTCGGCTTCTGGCAGGTCAACGGCGACCAGTCGTTCCACATCCACGGGGTGACCGGGCCCGACGAGTACAACACCGTCGTCAACGACAACTTCTTCACCAACATCATGGCCGCGCACAACCTGCGAGCCGCGGTGGAGACGGTGCGCGCGCTGGAGGAGTCCGACCCCGAGCAGATGGCCCGGGCGCGGGCGCGCCTGGGGCTGCACGAGCGCGAGGTCGAGGACTGGCAGCGCTGCGCCGACCACATGCACATCCCCTTCGACGAGCGCACGGGCATCCACCCCCAGGACAGCCACTTCCTCGACCGGGAGGTGTGGGACCTGGACGCGACGCCCGCCGACCGGCGGCCGCTGCTGCTGCACTACCACCCGCTGGTCATCTACCGCTACCAGGTGATCAAGCAGGCGGACGTGGTGCTGGCGCTCTACCTGTGCGGCGACCACTTCACCGCCGAGGACAAGCTCGCCGACTTCGACTACTACGACCCCATCACCACCGGCGACTCCTCCCTCTCCGCGGTCGTGCAGTCGATCGTGGCGGCGGAGGTCGGCTACCACGAGCTGGCGCTGCGCTACTTCTACGCCGGCCTGTTCGTCGACCTCGCCGACCGCCACGGCAACACCGTGGACGGGGTCCACGTGGCCTCGACCGGCGGGGTATGGAGCGCCCTGGTCGGCGGGTTCGGCGGCATGCGGGACCACGACGGCCAGCTGAGCCTCGACCCTCGGCTGCCGGACTGCTGGCCGTCGCTGACGTGGCGGATGCGCTGGCAGCTGTCGCGGCTGCGCGTGCGGCTCGAGGCCGAGGCGATCAGCTTCGTGGTCGAGGTCGGCGAGCCGGTGACGCTGACGGTCCGCGGGCAGGAGGTGCAGGTCGGCAGCCAGGAGGTGCGGGTGCCGCTGGACGGCCAGGGCCCCCGGCGCGACCGGGAGCCCGAGCTGCGGCTGGTGGGCACGACGCCCTCCGCCCGCGGTCCGCGCGAGCACGAACCGCACCTGGCCGGCGGAGGCGTCGTGCCGCACAGCTGGTCGCACGAGCTGGACGACCCCACGAGCCCGATCCCGGTCCGGGCCCCTGGGGCGGGTCCGTTGACGCAGTCCGACCCGGTGAGCTGACCTGCGTGGTCGTCGTCCTGGTTGGGTCTGGCAGCACGCGTGTGGTCGGATAGGTCCATGACTGACCCGACGTCGATGCCGTTCCAGGGGCAGGAGCCCCGTGACGGCGACTCGCTCTACGAGGGCCGTCGGCCCGCCCCGGGGCCGGAGACCGCCGCGGGGGGCACCGACGCCCAGGACGCCGTCCCCGCCGACGCCCTGCCGCCCACCGAGACCGAGACCGACCTGCTGGCCGCCCGGGTCGAGGGCCCCGACGACCACGCCGGCATGACCGACCTGTGGCGGGCCACGATGGGCCTGCCGCACTGGTGGTTCATCGCCGTGGGCGAGGAGGGTATGGAGTCGCCCGCCGCCGCCGAGATCGACGGGCAGCTCATGCTGCTGACGTTCACCAACGCCGAGCGCGCGCGCCACTTCGCCGTGCAGAACGGCATGATCGGGGCCGCCGACGACCTGCGCGCGATAGCCCTCCCACCCGGCGAGGTCGTCGACTCCGCAGACGCCTACCGCCGCTCCTCCATCGCGGGCCTGATGTTCGACCCGCACCTGACCGGTTACTTCATCCCCTCCGAGCAGCTGCCCGTCGTCTGGGAGGCCGTCACCTCCGACGACGACACCGAGCCGCAGGGCTGAGGGGTCCCGCCCGCCGCTCAGCGTCCCAGCGCTCAGCGCCCGGGGATCACCAGCTCCTGGCCCACCGCGATGTCGGTGGTGCTGAGCCGGTTGGCGCGCTGGATGTCGACCACCGCGCGGTCGAGCGGCAGCTCGGGCAGCTGCTCGGCCGCGATCTGGGACAGGGTCATGCCCGGCTCGACCACCACCGCGCTCGTCGCCCCCGCCGGGCTCAGCGCGCTCACCAGCGAGGCGAGGGCCAGCACGAGCACCAGGGCCACCGTGGCGGTCAGCGTCAGCCGGCCCCGCCGGGTGATGTGCAGCGGCGCGGGCTGCACCCGGCGCTCGTCGGCGGCGACGAGGCGCAGGTGACCGCCGGGGCGTCCGGCCGGGACGTCCGTGGCGCGCTCCCGCGCACCCGCGGCGACGGGGAACAGGTCGACGACGGCTGTGCTCATGGTGGTCCTCCTGAGGTTGTTCGGACGCGTGTGCGATAGCACGTCTGTGCCATTCCTAGCACGGTTGTACGACTTTGTCGACACGCCGGTCGAACAGATGTTTGTCCGGCGGGCCTCGACCTCGTACGCTGTGGGCATGTCAGGAACACAACCACCGACCACTGACAGACCCTCTGACCTGGCCTGACGGCCAGGACCTGGCAGCCAGAGGAGACAGGGACGGACCATGGCAACCATCCACGAGATGCCCGACCGCGACGGCGGCGCCGAGCTGACCAACCGGCAGCGCCGCGTGCTCGCGGTCATCCGCGACTCGGTCGACGCACGGGGCTACCCGCCCAGCCTGCGGGAGATCGGCGAGGCGGTCGGCCTCACCTCACCCAGCTCGGTCGCCCACCAGCTCAAGATGCTCGAGCGCAAGGGCTACCTGCGCCGCGACCCCAACCGGCCGCGCGCGATCGAGGTCGTCCTGCCCGGCGCGGCGGAGGGTGCCGGCTACCGCCGCACATCGCCCACCACTGCCGGCCCCGAGGCCCCGTCCGGGGTCTATGACGAGACCGGCATCGGCGACGCCCGCCCGGAGGCGTCCTACGTCCCGGTCGTGGGGCGCATCGCGGCGGGCGGCCCGATCCTGGCCGAGGAGGCCGTCGAGGACGTCTTCCCCCTCCCGCGCCAGATCGTCGGCGACGGCGAGCTGTTCCTGCTCAAGGTCGTGGGCGACTCGATGGTCGACGCCGCCATCTGCGACGGCGACTGGGTCGTGGTGCGCCGTCAGCCCACCGCGGTCAACGGCGACATCGTCGCCGCGATGCTCGACAACGAGGCGACGGTCAAGACCTACAAGAAGCGTGACGACAAGGTCTGGCTGATGCCGCACAACCCGGCCTACGAGCCGATCGACGGCGACCACGCCGTCGTCCTGGGCAAGGTCACCGCGGTGCTGCGCCGCGTCTGACCCGAGGGCTCGGGACGCCCCACCGCACGCCTGGCTGCCACCGGCGGGTGCGAGCCGTCCCGCTCCCTGCAACGCCGCCCCACCTCGACCGGGGCGGCGTTGTGCTGTCCGGGTAGATGCGCGGCGTCCGCGCGGCTCAGGCCGAGGGCGCGGGCCCGTCGTCGACGGAGTAGTACTCGAAGAGGTCCTGCTCCTCGTCCTCGGACAGGTGCCGGTCGCAGGGGATGTCGGGAGCGGCCTTGATCATCGCGGTGCTGTAGGGGACGCGGATCTGCTCGTCCACGATCTCGGCGGTGGACAGCGGCACGAAGACCTTACGGCTGCCGATCCAGCCGGTGCGGACCGTCACCCAGGCGGGCTCGCCGGTCTTGTTGTCCAGGTAGACCTGGCCCATCGCGCCGACCCTCTCACCGCCCTGGTCCACCACCTCGGCGTCATACAGAGCGTTGAGCTGCTCCTGCGAGATCACGTCGTCCTCCTGGTTCGCGGACCGTCACCCGCACGACGGCCACAGACGAGCACATCACACCCGGGGCCACGACGCCAATTCCGGCCCGGCGCGGCGCCCTGCCCGCACCGTCACGCGCGGCTACCGCCCGGCGTCCCGGGCGTGCCGGCGCACCCGCCCCGACGGGCCGGCCTCCTGGTGGACGGCGCTCGCCCCGTGCTCGGCGGCACCCTCCGAAGCGGTGGGTGCCGCCAGGCCGTAGTAGCGGACGAGCTCGGCCAGCTGGTCCTGTCCGAGGTGCTCGTCCTCCTCCACGGTCGGCGCCTCCCGGATCTCCGGGCCCGAGGCGGACACCCGGATGCCGTCCTCGGTCTGCTCGCTGCCCTCCAGCGGCACCGGGTGCTCGCGCCCGGCGAACCACCCGGTACGCACGGTGATCCACGTCGGCGCCCCCGTCTCGTCGTCGAGGTAGACCTGGCGCACCGGGCCGAGCCGGTCACCGTCGACGCTCTTCACCTCCGCGTCGTAGAGGGCGTTGATCTGCTCCTGGGTCACGTCCACGTCGTCGTCCTCCTCCGGTTGGTCCGCGCGGCGGCGCCGCCGGCGGTCACGTCCACCCCCCGATCACACCATCCCTGCGGGCGCCGAGCACGCCGGGCGGTGCCGCCGACTCCGGGGGTCAGGCCGCGAGGTCGGCCACCAGCCGCGGCAGCACGTCGTCGAGCAGGCAGTCCAGCTGCACGGTCGGCTCCCCGGCGCCCCGAGTCTCCCCGCGGGTGACCACGGCCACGGGTATGCCGTCGCGCGCCGCCCGGCGCACGAACCGGTATCCGCTCATGACCCGCAGCGAGGACCCGAGCACGAGCAGCAGCCCCGACCGGCCCAGCATCGCGAAGGCCTGCTCCACCACCGGCCTGGGCACCGAGCCGCCGAAGAACACCACGTCCGGCTTGAGGGCGTCGCCACCGCACACCAGGCAGCGAGGTGCGCGGAAGCGGCGCACGAGCTCCTCGGCGAGGACGACGTCGCCGTCTGGCCTGACCTCCCCGCCGCCGGCCCGCGCCACGAACCCCGGGTTGGCCTCCACGAGCCAGTCGTGGACCTGCTCACGGGTGTACGGCTCGCCGCAGTCCAGACAGACCACCCGGCCCAGGCTGCCGTGCAGCTCCAGCACGTCACGGGCGCCGGCGCGCTGGTGCAGCCCGTCGACGTTCTGGGTGATGACCCCGTCGACCAGGCCGGCCCGCTGCAGGGCGGCGACGGCCTCGTGCGCGACGTTGGGGCGGGCCGCGGCGAAGCGTTCCCACCCGCTGAAGGCCCGGGCCCAGTAGCGCTGCCGGGCCTGGCCCGACCCGACGAACTCGGCGTGCTGCATCGGCTGCACCCGGCGCTGCCCGTCCGGCCCGCGGTAGTCCGGGATCCCCGACGCGGTCGACATCCCCGCCCCGGTGAGCACCAGCACCCGCCCGGCGGCCACGAGGTCGCGCAGCACCGCATACCCCGGCTCGTCCAGGGGCGTGGCGGGCGGCAGCGTCAGCGCCGTGCTGACCGGACCGTCCAGGACCGGCGGCGTGGTGCCGACGGCCGCGACGGGCTCACCCAGGGAGCGCAGGGGCAGGGTCCGGTCCACGCGCCCATTGTGCCCGCAGCCCGGGCCGGTCGCCGCCGCGCGGGGCACGGGGCGCGACGTGGCACGGCGCCCGGGTCCTGGGAGGACCGGGCGCCGTGCCTGTGAGTCGTGCGCACCTCCTACACGACGATGACGGGACAGTCGGCGTACTCCACGACCGCGCAGCCGGTGACGCCGCGCGGCACCACGAGCAGCTCGGCGCCGCTGGCCTGGTCGAGCAGGGCCGCCACCGGGTGCCGGTCGGTCGCGACCGCGACCACCTTCACCGAGGGGTATGCCGTGCGCCAGGGCTGCAGCCGCTCGTCCAGCTCACGCTCGGCCCGGTCGGCGTACTCCGCCCAGACCTGGGCGATGGAGCGCCCTGCACGGGCCTGCTCGGGCGGGACCGACCACACCGAGACCGCCACCACGGGTCGCTGCTCGCGGTGCGCCCGGGCCATCGCTGCCGCCAGGGCCGGGGTGTCCGGCTCGCCGTCCACGCACCGGGCGTCCACGACGACCGGGGCGCTGGGCTCGACCGTGGCGGGGTCCCATCCGGTGGGCACGACTACCGTGGGCGGCCCGTCCTGGTGGACGAGCCGACGGGCCGTCGAGCCCAGGTTCATGGCCCGGAAGCCGCCCGCGCCGCGCCGGCCGACGACCACGGTCGCCGTGCCTGCCGCTGACTGTCCGCTGTGCTGTTGTCGTCCGGCCCGTTCCAGCTCGTGGGCCGTCTCGACCAGGCCCACCGCCGCGCCGTGCGCGGTCAGGACCTGGATGGTCGGGCGGAGCTGCCGCTCGATCCTGGCCACCTCTGCGGCGGCGCGTTCCAGCGTCGCCCGGCCGGCGGCCTCGCCCGATCCCCCGTCGTCATGCACCAGGACCAGCGGCGCTGAGGATGACGCCGCCTCCGCGGCGGCCCAGGCGACCGCGGAGGCGTTGCGTGTCGATCCGTCGACGCCGACCAGCACCGGCCCGGGGGCCTGCACCGTGGCGCTCATCGCCGGTCAGCGCAGCCAGGACGGGGCGATCCGGGCCCACCAGGCGCCGAGGCCCAGGTAGCTCCACGCCGCCGGGATCGTCGCGATGACGACCATGACGATGGCGCCGGTGAGGTGGTCGTCCAGGAACGGGTTGGTCACCGTGGGGATCGCGGCGCCGTACATGAACAGGTACATCAGCGCACCGGCCAGGGCGCCCACGCGGGCTCCCGCACCCAGCATCAGGGTGACGCCGATGCCCAGCAGGCCGGCCATGAACAGGATGTCGATCAACGTGCTGCCGGCCATGCCGTTGTAGAAGCCGGCCAGGGGGCCCTCGACGCCGGACAGGTAGCCGGTGGTCGGGGATCCGCCGTTGACGACCGCGCGCTCCGCCGGGGTGGCGAAACCGAGGCCGAACATCTTGTCCACGAACGCCCACAGGAAGTAGAAGCCGAAGGCGATGCGCATGACGGCCAGCGCGTACCCCCCGGCGGTGGGCAGGAAGTGCTTGCCCTCACCCACGACGTCGAGGTGGGGGTCCACGTGGTACTGGGTTCGCGTTGTCATGTCGGCCAGCTCCTTCGGTTGAGATCTTTGTGGCTGACTCCAGCGTCCCAATCTCCGACGCCGCATAGTAGAGCCTGAGGTCCGGTGGTGCGGGGGACCTTCGTCCCGACGGCGCCGGAGCCGTGGATCCTTCCCCTGCGCTATTAGCGCCGGTTATGATCCACGCATGCTTGACGCTGCAGGGTTGCGGGTGATGAAGGCGATCGCCGACGAGGGGACGTTCACGGCGGCCGCCCACTCGCTGGGCTACACCCAGCCCGCCGTGAGCCAGATGGTGCGCCGTCTGGAGGAGCGCACCGGCACCGTGCTCGTCGAGCGTGCCGGCCGGTCGGTCCGCCTGACCGAGGCGGGTCGCGTGCTGGCCCGGCACGCCCACGAGATCCTCGACGCCCTCGACCGGGCCGAGGCCGACATCTCGGCCATCGCCGGCCTGCGCCGCGGAGACGTGCGGCTCATGGCCTTCCCCTCATCCTCGGCCACCCTGGTCCCCCGGGCCCTGGCCGAGCTCCGCGAGAGCCACCCGGCGATCACCGTGAAGTTCACCGAGGCGGAGCCGCCGGAGTCGCTGGCCGCGCTGCGGGCGGGCTCGGTCGACCTGGCGGTGGCCTTCTCCTACGAGGGGACCGACCCGGGTCGCGGCGAGGACGACCTGGCCGGGCTGGAGGTCATCGACGTGCTCACCGACCCGGTCATGCTGGTGCTGCCGCGCACCCATCCGCTCGCCGAGCGCAGCGAGGTCGACATCGCCGACCTCGCCGGCGACCGGTGGATCGCCGGGTGCGCCCGCTGCCGCGGGCACCTGCTGTCCCTGGCGCACGACGCGGGCTTCGCCCCCGACGTGACCTTCGAGACCGAGGACTACGTCGCCGTCCTCGGCCTGGTCGCCGCGGGCCTGGGCGTGGCGCTCGCCCCGCAGCTCATCCTGCGCTCGGTGTCGCACCCCGACGTGGCCGTCCGGCCGGTGTCGCCGCCCTCGCGCCGTGTGGTGCAGATCGTGACCACCCCCGACCTGCTGCGGGTGCCCGCGGTCGCCGTCACGGTCGAGGCGCTGCGCAGGAGCGCGACGGACCTGGAGGCCCGTCAGCTCCAGCCGCAGGCCTGAGCTCCACGCCTGCGCACCGGCCTGGCGGAGTCCTGGGCCGCAGACCGGGGCCGCCCCAGCCCGGCCCCGGTCACTCCTCCCGGCGGTGCACGACGATCGCGTCCCCGTCGCGGCTGACCGCGACGTCGCCGTCGATGTCGGTGCGCAGCACGACCATCCCGGCGCCGCGCAGGAGGGTCAGCGCGCTGGGAGCGGGGTGCCCGAAGGTGTTGTCCTCCCCCACGCCGATGAGGGCCACCTCGGCACGCGTCCCGGTGACGAGGTCGGGGTCCTGGGCGGCGGAGCCGTGGTGGGCCACCTTAAGCAGGTCGTAGTCGCGACCCTCTACCGCGCGGCGCACCGTGCGGGCGGCCTCCGGCTCGATGTCCCCGGTCATCAGCATCCGAGTCGGGCCGACCGCGACGTCCAGCACCAGGCTGGCGTTGTTGGCGGCCGACCCGCCGACGACCGGCCGCTGCCCCGGTGACACGACCTCGACGAGCGCGTCGCCGATCCCCAGGCTGCGGCCCGCACGCAGCTCGACGGTCGGCACCCCGGCCTCCCCCAGCAGACCGAGCGTTGCTGCGGCCACGGCGGGCGGGTCCCGGACCGGGCTGAGGTATGCGGTGGCCACCTCGGCCTCGGCCAGCACCCCGCCGAGCCCGCCGACGTGGTCGCTGTGGAAGTGGGACAGGAACAGGCCGTCCACGCGCCGCACGCGAAGGTCGCGCAGGCACGCCGCGACCGGGCCCGGGTCGGGACCGGTGTCCACGACGAGGACCGAGTCCGGTCCGGACCGGACGACGAAGGCGTCCCCCTGGCCGACGTCGCAGCCGGCCACGACCCAACCGGGCGGTGGCCAGGCACCCGAGCCCGGCGCCGGCCACAGCAGACCGGCGACGGTGCCGAGCGCGGCATACCCCCACCACCGGTGCCGGCGCAGCCTGTCCCGCCACCACGGCCCGGTCAGCAGGACCCCGGTGGTCAGCGCGGTGAGGAGCAGGGCCCCGGCCGGCCCGTCGACCCAGTCGAGCGTCCCGTAGGGGACGTCGGCCCCGACACGGGCGATGCGACCCAGCATCCAGGCCGGCAGTGCGGCACCCCAGGCCACGACGGTGGCCAGCGTCAGCGAGAGCGGGGACAGC
Source organism: Ornithinimicrobium pekingense DSM 21552 (assembly GCF_000421185.1). Classification (GTDB taxonomy): domain Bacteria; phylum Actinomycetota; class Actinomycetes; order Actinomycetales; family Dermatophilaceae; genus Ornithinicoccus; species Ornithinicoccus pekingensis. The sequence goes on along the minus strand of NZ_ATWJ01000015.1, from coordinate 218,023 downwards.
ACGGCCGCGACGACCCCGAGCACCGTCGTCGGTGCCACCAGCGGGGCCGCCAGCAGGTTGGCCAGGACCGCGACCGTGGTGATGCTGCCCTGCAGCAGCACGATGACGGGCGCGCACGCGACCTGGGCGGCGAGCGGCACCGCGAGCGCGTCGCCGACCAGCGCGGCCCGCGGCGGCAGCCGGGCGGCGATGGCATCGCCCCACGGGCGCGACCACACGACCAGCCCGAGGGTGGCCAGCGTGGACAGGGCGAAGCCGTAGGACCGCGCCAGCCAGGGGTCGAGGCACAGCAGGCCGAGCACCGCGGCCCCCAGGGCCGGGAGACTGACCCGGCGCCGTGCCGACGACAGGGCGACCAGCCCCACCGAGCCCATGACCGCAGCCCGCAGGACGGAGGGCTCGGGCCGGCAGAGCAGCACGAAGCCGACCAGTCCCACCAGCACGAGCGGCGTGCGCCAGCGCAGCCGGACCCCTGCCGCCGCGACGAGCAGGGCGAGCGCGCCGGTCACCAGCGCGACGTTGCTGCCGCTGACGGCCGACAGGTGGGTCATCCCGGTCGCCCGCATGTCCTCGGTGAGGTCGGGCGGCGTCAGCGACGTGTCGCCGATGACCAGGCCGGGCACCAGCCCGCGCGCGTCGGCCGGCAGGGGGTCGACGGCCTCCCGGAAGCGGTCGCGCACGTGGTCGGTCGCGCTGAGCACGCCTCCCGGCGGGCGGAGGGTGACCGGTGGCCCGCGCGGCACGAGCATCGCGACCGACCGGTCACCGCTCTCCGTGACCCGCAGCCGCCCCTCGGCCCGCACCGTGCTGCGCCAGCGCAGCTCCTCCCACCCCTCACCAGCTGACGTCATCACCACCACCGGTGCGGCGGTGCCGACGGTCGTCCCCCGCCCGGTGGCCCGCTGCAGCCGCAGGTCGAGGATCACGAGGGGTTCGCGCTCGTCGCCCCGGGTGAGGACCCGGGGCTCGGTCGTCACCGTCCCGGTCACCGACACGACCGCACCTTCCTGGCCCCACCCGGCCACGGGCCCCGCACGGTCGCGGGCCACGTGAGCCGCGCCCGCCAGGCACACGAGGCCGACCGCCGCGAGGCTCAGGGCCACCTGACCGCGCACCACCCGCCACGGGGAGGGCGGCTCGCGCGCGACGTGCGGCGGACCCCACCCGGCCGCCCGGGTCATCACCGTCGCCGTCAGCGCGGCCACGCTCCCGACCGCCACCAGAACCCACGCCGGCCCCGGGACCAGCGCGGTCAGGACCGCCCACGCCACCAGGGCCGGCAGGACCAGGCGCAGGTCCAGCCGGGCCTCCTTGCGCGCGTCCTCGGCGTCCCGCGAGCCCACGGCGTCCGCCGTCGAGCCGGTGGCCGGCACCTCAGCCGCCGACGGTGACGAGCGGCTCCAGCTGGGCGAGGGTGCGCTCCCCGATCCCGCTGACCTCCAGCAGCTCCTCCACCGCGGAGAACCGGCCGTGCTCGTCGCGCCACGTCAGGATGTGCCCGGCCGTCACCGGCCCGACCCCCGGCAGCTCCTCCAGGTCGGCCTGGGTGGCGGTGTTGAGGTCGAGAGGCGCGGCCTGCCCCTCCGCCTGCCTGCCTCCGTCCGGGCCACCCGCTCCGGGCAACGGGCCGGGCGTGACGGGCGGTGTCTCACCCGGGCGTCCGACCCAGACCTGCTCGCCGTCGACGAGGGGGCGAGCGAGGTTCAGCGCGGCCTGGTCCGCCTCGTCGGTGACCCCGCCCGCGGCACGCACGGCGTCCACCACGCGGGACCCCGCCGGCACGGTGACCACCCCCGGTTCGGCCACCGCACCGGTAACGTGGACGACGAGGTCCTCGGGGACGCCTGTCCCCTCGGGCTGCGCTGTACCCCTTGCCCCGCCTGCACCGTCGGTGGCTTCCCCCGGACCCTCCTCAGCCCCCTCCACGGCCCCGTCACCCGAGCCCGGCCCCGCACCCGGTGCCCCGCCACCCTGGTTCGCGGCGACGTGCTCGTCGGACGGCGCCGGCAGCACCCGCTCCGGGGGTGTCGCCTCCGCGACATGCTCGGTCCACAACCAACGGCCACCGAGCACCAGGCACACGGCCACCATCAGGACGAGGAGACCGCGCACCGCGCGCGCACCGACCGTCAGCTCCGAGCTGCGCAGCGACTGCGGCACGCTGAGCAGAGGAACGCCGACCGTGCGGTGACGGCCGCGTCCGGGCCGATCGTCCGGGTGCTCGTCCCAGGCGTCGAGGCCCTCCGCGGTGGGCGCCGCGGGGTCGTCCGCGGCGGGACCACGGTCGACGTCCTCGCCGTCGTCGCCGGCGAGCAGCCGCTCGAGCCGGTCCTCGCCCGGACGCCCTGCCGACGTGGTCGCGGTCCTCATGCTGGCGACGGTAGGCAGCGCCGGCGCGGTCCGACAGACCGCTCAGCGGGGCTGTGGACCGTGCGCCGTGCGGGGCGACCATGTGGATGGAGCGACGGTCCGCGGCCATTTTCGGGTGCTGCTGGTGCCAGAGCGTGCGCGCGACGTCCTCGGTCACGGATGAGGCGTGCGTGCGACGTCCTCGGTCACGGATGAGGCGTGCGCGCGACGTCCTCGGTCACGGATGAGGCGTGCGTGCGACGTCCTCGGTCACGGATGGGGCGTGCGCGCGACGTCCTCGGTCACGGATGGGGCGTGCGCGCGACGTCCTCGGTCACGGATGGGGCGTGCGCGCGACGTCCTCGGCCGGGGGTGCGGGCTGCTCGCCCGAGGGCGGGTCAGCCGGGCTGGGGTGCGACGACGACGCCGAGGGTGCCCGGACCGGTGTGGACGCCGACGACGGGGTCGAGCTCGGTGACGTCGGGGTCGACGCCGGTGCGATCACGCAGCACCGCGGCCAGGTCGGCGGCCGCCTCGGCCGCGGCCAGCTGGTGCACCGCGAGGCGCACCTCCAGGCCCTGCTCGCGCGCCTCCTCCACGGCACCGGCCGCCCGGTCGACGAGCCGTGCGAGCGCCTTGGCCCGGGTCCGGACCTTCTCCTCGGGGTGCACCTCGCCGTCGCGGAGGGTCAGCAACGGCTTGATCGCCAGCGCCGAGCCCAGGAGGGCGGCCGCCCGGCCGATCCGTCCGCCGCGGCGCAGGTGCTCGAGGGTGTCGACGTAGAACCAGGTGCGGCTGGCCGCGGCGTGCCGCCGCACCAGCCCGGCGACGGCCTCGGCGTCCTCCCCCCGGGCGGCCGCCTCGGCGCCGGCGCACACGGCATACCCGAGGGCGAGCCCGAGCACCCGCGAGTCCACGACCTCGACCGCGACCTCGCCGGCGACCTCGTCCCGGGCGAGCTCGGCGGCCTCGACCGTCCCGCTCACCGCGCCGGACAGGTGCACCGAGACGATCTCGCGGCAGCCCGTGCGCCCGGTGACCTCCCGGTAGGCCGCGGCGAGCTCCCCCGGCGAGGGCCGCGACGTCGACATCCGCGCCCGGCTGCTGCCCAGGATGTCGGCGACCTCCGCCGGGGTGATCTCGCGCGCCTTGACCGTGCCGCGGCCGCTGACGGTGACGTGCAGCGGGACGACGGTCAGCCCGAGCCGCTCCGCCGTGCCGGCGGGCAGGCAGGCGGTGGTGTCGGTGACCAGCTGCGGGGAAGCCATCGGGGCACGGACCTCAGACGACGATGTTGACCAGGCCGGGGGCCCGGACGATGACCTTGCGCACCGGCGCGCCGTCGATGATCGCCTGCACCTTCGGGCTGGCCAGCGCCAGCTCCTGCAGCGTCGCCTCGTCGACGTCGGCGGCCACCTCCAGCCGGTCGCGGACCTTGCCCCTGACCTGCACCACGCAGGTCACGGTGTCCTCGACCAGCAGCTGCGGGTCGGCCTCGGGGAAGGGCGCCCAGGCCAGCGACCCCTCGTGCCCCAGCCGCGACCACAGCTCCTCCGCGACGTGCGGGGCGACCGGCGCCACCATCTGCACCAGCGGCTCCACCGCGGCACGCGGCGCGGCCGGCAGCTTGGTCAGGTGGTTGTTGAGCTCGATCATCTTGGCGATCGCGGTGTTGGTCCGCAGCGCCTCGTAGTCGGCCCGCACGCCGGCGATCGTGCGGTGCAGCGCCTTCTCGGTCTCGACGTCCATCGGGTCGTCGGTGACCGTCAGCTCACCGGTCTCCTCGTCGACGACGTTGCGCCACAGCCGCTGCAGGAAGCGCATCGAGCCGACGACCGCGCGGGTCTCCCACGGGCGGTACTGCTCCAGCGGGCCCATCGACATCTCGTAGACGCGGAAGGTGTCGGCACCGTACTGCTCGCACATCTCGTCGGGGGTGACGACGTTCTTCAGCGACTTGCCCATCTTCCCGTACTCCTGGGTGACGGGCTCGCCCTGCCAGGTGAAGGTGGGCGCACCGCCCTCGGGGTCGGGGACCTCCTCGACCTCGGCGGCCGGCACCGGGAAGCCGCGGGCGTCGCGGTAGACGTAGGCCTCGATCATCCCCTGGTTGATCAGCCGGCGGAACGGCTCCTCGGAGGAGACGTAGCCCAGGTCGAAAAGGACCTTGTGCCAGAACCGGGAGTAGAGCAGGTGCAGGACGGCATGCTCCACGCCGCCGACGTAGAGGTCGACGCCACCGGGGTCGGTGGCCCCGGCGGGCGCACCGGCGACCGGGGCAGGGCGCGGGCCGATCCAGTAGCGCTCGACGGTCGGGTCGACCAGCGCGTCCTCGTTGGCGGGGTCCAGGTAGCGCAGGTGGTACCAGCAGCTCCCGGCCCAGTTGGGCATGGTGTTGGTCTCGCGGCGGTACCTCCGCACGCCGCGGCCGTCGCCCAGGTCCAGCTCGACCTCGACCCAGTCGGTGGCGCGGGCCAGCGGCGCCTCCGGCGAGCTGTCGGCGTCCTCGGGCTCGTAGGTGCGGGGGCTGTAGTCCGGCACGTCCGGCAGCTCGACCGGCAGCATCTCGTCGGGCACGGTGTGCGCGACGCCGTCCTCGTCCCAGACGACCGGGAAGGGCTCGCCCCAGTAGCGCTGGCGGCTGAACAGCCAGTCGCGCAGCCGGTAGGTGACGGTCTCGCGTCCCAGGCCCCGCTCGACCAGCCAGGCGATGATCCGCTCCTTGGCCTCGGCGACGCCGAGCCCGTCCAGGCTGACCTCGTCGTTGGCGGAGTTGACGGCCGGCCCCTCGCCGGTGAAGGCCTGGTCCTCCGGGTGCCCCTCGGTCGGCTGCACGGTGCGGATGATCGGCAGCCCGTAGGCGACCGCGAAGTCCCAGTCGCGCTGGTCCTGGCCCGGGACGGCCATGATCGCACCGGTGCCGTAGCCCATCAGCACGTAGTCGGCGACGAACACGGGGACCTGGCGGCCGTCGACGGGGTTGGTGGCGAAGGCACCGGTGAACACACCGGTCTTGGTCTTGGCGTCGGCCTGCCGCTCCACGTCGCTCTTGGTCGAGGCCATCCGCTGGTATGCCGTCACCGCGGTGCGCGGGTCGGGTGCGCCGTCGGTCCACCGCGGGTCGGTGCCCTCGGGCCAGGCGTCCGGGACGATCTCGGCCAGCGACGGGTGCTCGGGGGCCACCACCATGAAGGTCGCGCCGAACAGGGTGTCGGGCCGGGTGGTGAACACGTGCAGGGGAAGGGTGCCGTCGTGGCCGGAGCTGGCCGAAGGCACGTCGAAGCGCACGGTCGCGCCCACGGAGCGGCCGATCCAGTTGCGCTGCATGAGCTTGACCTTCTCCGGCCAGTCCAGCCGGTCCAGGTCGTCGGTCAGCCGGTCGGCGTAGGCGGTGATGCGCATCATCCACTGACTCAGGTTGCGCTTGAACACCGGGAAGTTGCCGCGCTCGGAGCGTCCGTCGGCGGTGACCTCCTCGTTGGACAGCACCGTGCCCAGGCCGGGGCACCAGTTGACCGGCGCCGAGGACAGGTAGGCCAGGCGGTAGCCGTCGAGCACGTCGGCCTGCTCCACCGGGCTCAGGTCAGCCCAGGTGCGCGGCCGCCCCTCGTCGTCGTGCAGGTCCAGGTCGCGCTCGCCGGAGGCGAACTGGGCGACCAGCTCGCGGATCGGCCGGGCCCGGCCGGTGCCCTCGCCGGTGCGCGCCGGCGCGTCCACGTCATACCAGGACTCGAAGATCTGGGTGAAGATCCACTGGGTCCACCGGTAGTAGCCGGGGTCGATCGTGGCGAAGCTGCGGCGCTGCTCGTGGCCCATCCCCAGCCGACGCAGCTGGGCCCGGTAGATCTCCATGTTGCGCTCGGTGGTGACGCGCGGGTGCTGACCGGTCTGCACGGCGTACTGCTCGGCGGGCAGGCCGAAGGCGTCGAAGCCCATGGTGTGCAGCACGTTCATGCCGGTGGTGCGGGCGAAGCGCGCGTGGACGTCGGTGGCGATGAACCCCAGGGGGTGCCCCACGTGCAGGCCGGTCCCCGAGGGGTAGGGGAACATGTCCATGATGAAGCGGTGGCCCTGCCCCAGGCGCGGGTCGTCCGGGTCCGCCCAGGGCCCGGCGGGGTTGGCCGAGGCGAAGGTGTCCTCGGCCTCCCATCGCTCCTGCCAGCGCGCCTCGATCTCGTTGGCCAGCGCGGCCGTGTAGCGGTGCTCCGGGATCCGCTCGCTCATCAGTCCTCGTCCTTCGTCTGCTCGTGCTCGTGGTTCGTGCTTCGTCCGGCCGGTTCGGTGCACAAAAAAGCCCCTCGGGCAGAGGGGTCAGCCGCGCTGGGTGTGCGTCGTCAGCGCGGCTGCGTAAGGAGGAGCACGCAACGGGTCGTCATGATTCTGACGATGGTAGCGCACAGGGCGCCCACCCCCTGCGGGGTGAGCGCCCTGTGCCAGGCTGTGCCGCCGGCGCGTCAGGCGCCGATGGTGTTGAGCTTCTTGGCCATCGCGGACTTCTTGTTGGCCGCCTGGTTGGCGTGGATGACGCCCTTGGAGACGGCCTTGTCCAGCTTCTTGGACGCCAGCTGCAGCGCGTCCTGAGCCTTCGCCTGGTCGCCGGAGTCCGCGGCCTCGCGGAACTTGCGGATCCAGGTGCGCAGCTCGGACTTGTGGGCGCGGTTGCGCTCGGTGCGCTTGGCGTTGGTCTTGACGCGCTTGATCTGGGACTTGATGTTTGCCACGAGGTGTCTTCCTGCTCAGTCGTTGGTCTGGGTGTCGTAGAGGGCGACGACCGCGCCTCGGCCGGTTGCGGCGTGGGGGTGCCCTGGGCGAGGCCGGGGGCGCGGGTACTGCATGCGCTGCGCGCACGACCGGGCGCGCACGCGATCCACCAATCTACCAGCGCGGGGCCGCGGGACCCAAGTCGGCGACGGCAGCACCGACGGGTATGCCGCTCGCGCTCACGCGGTGCGTGCCCGGCACACCTCCAGGACCGCGCGCTCGACGGCATACTCCGGCGACCGCACCGAGGCCTCGGTGCGCAGGCCGCCCTTGACGTCGACGTCCGCGCGCGCGACCGCCTCGATGGCGCGGCCGAGGCGGACGCCGTCCCAGCCCTGCGCGACCCGGCGCGCCTGGTCGACCTGCCACGGGGCCATGCCCAGGTCGCGAGCGATCTGCCCGCTGCTGCCCCGCCCGGCGGCCGCGACCTTGCCCACCTGGCGCAGCTGCATGGCCAGCACCGCGACGATCGGGACCGGGTCGAGCCCGCCGAGCATCGCGTGCCGCAGCAGCCGGACGGCGGTGGCCTCGTCGCCCGCGAGCGCCGCCTCGGCCACCTTGAAGCCGGTCGTCTCGACCCGCTCGCCGTAGTAGGTGGTGACGTCCTCGACCTCGACCATGCCCTCGACGTCGCGGACCAGCTGGGCGCAGGCGCCGGCGAGCTCACGCAGGTCCTTGCCGACCGCGAGCACCAGGGCGGAGACGGCCTCCTCGGTGATCCGTCGCCGCGCCTCGCGGAACTCGTGCTTGACGAAGGCGTGCTTGTCGGCCTCGGTCTTGACGGCCTTGGCCTCGATGACCCGGGCGCCGCCCTTGCGCAGGGTGTCGAGGACCTTCTTGGCGCGGTTGCCGCTCTTGTGACGCACGACGAGCGTGACGCCGTCGGCCGGTCGCTGCAGGTAGCCCAGGACGTCCTCCACCAGCGCGTCGTCGGCCTCGTCCAGGTCGTGCACGACGATGACCGTCCAGCCGCCGAAGAGGCTCGGGCTGGCGTGCACCAGCAGCTCGCCCGGCTGGTAGGAGGAGGCGTAGAGCTTGACGACCTCGGCCTCGGGCTCGGCGGCCCGGACCGCGTGGACCACCGACTCCACCCCGCGCTCGGCGAGGATCTCCTCGGGTCCGGTGATGAGGGCGAGCTCCGGCGGTGACGTCACGGCTCCAGCCTGCCACGTCCGGGCGACAGGCCCGCGGCCCTCTGCACAGGCTGGCCGGACCGCCGGTGACGCGACTTGCCTACTATGTCTCGTAGGAGGAAGATGGGGCAGGAGCCGACGGGCACCGCCCGCCCTCCCCACCCGCAGGAGGTGCGGACGATGTCGACGACGACCACCCACCACCGCCGCCCCACGAACCAGGGCGACCACGACGTGCGCAACGCCTGGCTGTCGATGCTGCTGCTGCCGGTCGTGTTCTTCGGGGCCTTCCTCGTCGGGGAGGGGCTCATCGGCCTGCTCGGCTACCCGGTCGGGGACGCGCGGCCGCCGCTGTGGGCAGGCGTGCTCGCGACCGTCCCGGCCCTGGCGGTCTTCGCGCTGCCCGCGGTGCTCTCCTCGTGGTTCGCCGCGCGCGCGAGCCGGCGGCGCCGCGACCGGCGCGGCTGGGTACCGGCGGGCATCCTCGTCGCCCTGGCCGTCGGCTTCACGGTGCTCAACACCGTGCCGATGGGTCAGTGACCGACCCGGGTCCGGTCAGGCCCGGGCCTCCCAGGGCCCGAGGTCCAGCCAGCCCTTCTCGACGGCGGCCGGCCTGGTGCGGGTCACCGCGCTGACAGGCAGCGGCCCGTAGAGGTGCGGGAAGAGCGGCGAGGCAGGGTCCTGCGGGTCGCCCGGCTCCACCCGCACCTCGACCCCGGCCTGCTCCAGCGCTCCCGGGTCGATCTCCAGCACCACCAGCGGCTCGGCCACCCGGGCGTAGAGCACCTTGGCGACCCCCGGCAGCTGCTCGGGCCAGGAGGCGTGGACGAACCCGACCTCGGCGAGCGTCGCACCCCGGGTGGACCGGTCGTAGGTGCCGGTGCGCAGCGCGTCCTGCCAGTGGGTGAGCTCGGCGAGGTGCCACAGCGGACGCCCCTCGGCGTTCTCCTCCTGCTGCGCGTCGGTGGGACCGCCCTCGCTCACGCCGGCACCTCCAGGCCCAGCTGGTTGATGCGGGCGGTCACCAGGTCGGGGGCCAGCTCGAGGTGGGTGGCGAGCTCCTCCACCGTGACGCCCGACTCGAGGCCGTCGCGCAGCTCCTCGTCCTGCTCGTCGGTCCAGGCGTGCCCGCCGGTCACCGCCGTGCGCGGTGACCGGGCCACCGGGACCGCGCCCGCCGCGGCCGTCGCCGTGGTGAGCGGTGCACCGCCCAGCCCGCGCGCGGCGGGGGCGGCCACCGGCACCACCTCGGGCGCGGTGGCGTCGAGCCGCTCCAGGGCCTGGAGCACCAGGGCCCGGTCGCTGGTCGGCCAGAAGGGCGGCAGCGACTTCTGCAGGAAGGGTGCGTAGCGGGCCCGCATCATCCGGGAGTCGAGGAAGGCGACCACGCCGCGGTCGTCGCCACGCCGCACGAGCCGGCCCGCCCCCTGCGCCAGACGCAGCGCCGCGTGGGTGGCCGAGACGGCCATGAAGCCGTTGCCTCCCATCCGCGAGATCGCCTCGGTCCGTGCGGAGGACAGCGGGTCGTCCGGGCGCGGGAACGGGATGCGGTCGATGATCACCAGCTGGCAGGCCGCCCCCGGCACGTCGACCCCCTGCCACAGCGACATCGTCCCGAACAGGCAGGTCCGGGCGTCGGAGGCGAACTGCCGCACCAGCGTGGGCATCTGGTCCTCGCCCTGGCACAGGACGGTGATGCCGTCGTCGGCCAGCCGGGAGCGCATCTCCTCCGCCGCCGCCTCGGCGGCCCGGCGCGAGCTGAACAGCCCCAGCGTGCGTCCCCCGGCGGCCCGCACGAGCGCCTCGATCTCGTCGAAGACGACCGGGGCCGCGCCGTCGCGACCGGGCGGGGGCAGGTGCGCGGCGACATACGCGATGGCCTGCTGGGGGTAGTCGAACGGCGACCCCACGTCGAGCCCCTCCCACGGCGGCGAACCGGCGCCCCGCAGGCCGATGGTGCCGGCCACGGCGTCGAAGGTGCCTCCGAGCTCGAGCGTGGCGGAGGTGAGCACCACCGTCCGCTCGCTGAAGATCTTCTCGCGCACCGCCATCGCCACGCTCATCGGCGCCACCCGCAGCACGGCGCCGCGGCGCTGGTCCTGGGTGACCCACGCGACGTCGAGCTCGCGCTCCTCGAGCACCCGGCCCGCGGTGTCGTGGACCTCCTCGACGGCCGCGAGCGCCAGCTGCGTGGACCCGTCGACCTCGGCGCCCTTCTCCGGCGTGAGGTCGGAGAGGGTGTCGCGGGCCGCGTCACGCACGAGCTGGAGGGTGGTGACCAGGCGCTCGGGCAGGTGCGCGAGCTTGCCCTCGGGCAGGTCGGCCAGCGCGTCGGCGAGCAGGTCGACGGTGTCGGCCAGCCGCCCCGCTGCGTCTCCCCTGCCCGCACGCCGCGCCGCCACCGACACCGACCCCGAGGTGAGCTCGTCGGTGACCGTGGAGGTGATCCGGTCGGTGAGCTCGTGCGCCTCGTCGACCACCAGCAGGTCGTGCTCGGGCAGCATGAACCTGCCCTCGAAGGCGTCGATGGCCATGAAGGAGTGGTTGGTGACGATGACGTCGACCTCCTTGGCCGCCTCGCGGGAGCGCTCGACGAAGCACTCGGCGACGACCGGGCAGCGGCTGCCCAGACACTCGTGCGCGGTGACCGACACCTGCCGCCAGGCGCGGTTGCTCACCCCGGGGACGAGCTCGTCGCGGTCGCCGGACTCGGTGATCTCGGCCCACTCGCGCAGCCGCACGACCTCCTCCCCCAGCCGGGAGCGGTCGCGGTCGAAGGTCCCCACGCTCAGCAGCGCGTCCTCGTCCTCGTCCGGGAAGCCGCCGACGAGCTTGTGCTCGCACAGGTAGTTGGACCGGCCCTTGACCAGCGCGAAGGTCGGGCGGCGACCGAGCAGCGGCGCCAGCGCGTCGGCGATGCGCGGCAGGTCGCGGTCGACGATCTGGGCCTGCAGGGCCAGGGTCGCAGTCGCCACCACGGCCGGCTTGCCGGTGCGCACGGCGTGGGCGATCGCCGGGACCAGGTAGGCCAACGACTTGCCGGTGCCGGTGCCGGCCTGCACGAGCAGGTGCTCCTCGCGCTCGACCGCGCGCTCCACGGCGTGCGCCATCTGCACCTGCCCCGGGCGCTCGGTGCCGCCGACCGCGGTCACCGCGGCGTGGAGCAGCGCGTCGAGGTCAGGGGTGCTCGGCATGGGTTCAGCCTAAGCGGTGCCACCCCCGGTCCCGGGTGTCGTCCACAGGCCTCAGCCGTCGACGACCTCCACGCCGGTGACGTCCTGGAAGGCGTGGGCGACCAGCTCGCGCAGCACGTCGAGGTCGAGGCGCTCCAGCCGGTTGGCGTAGACGCACCCCGCGCCGAGGGTGTGCGGCCCCAGCCTGGCCAGCAGCTCCTCGCTGCGCGGGTGGCCCTGCAGCCCGTAGAAGGTCAGCTTGGCCTTGCGCGGGGAGAAGCCCACCCGGAACCACGTGCCCTCGGCGCCACCCCCCGGGGAGCGATAGTGCAACGACCCGTAGCCGACCATCGACGGGCCCCACATCACCCCCTCCGTGCCCGTGGCCTCCGTCATCAGGTCGAGCAGGACGCGCCCCTCCTCGGCCCGTCGCCCGTCCACGGTCTCCAGGAACGCCCCGGGCCGGACGCCGGTGGGCGCGGTCTTCGGTGCTCTGCCAGCCATGAGCTCATCGTGGCACCACCCGCCGACGTCAGAGCTCGCGGCGCACCAGCCACCGCGGCAGCCGGGCGCTGGTCGCACCGGTCCGCAGCACCCGCTCGAAGCCGGCGTCCTCGAACCAGCCGACCAGCCCGACGTAGGCCAGCGACTGGTCGACGCGGCCGCCCTCCGGGTCCACCGGGTAGGCCTCGACAGCGTCGGCACCCGCCTCGGCCGCCGCCTCGACGACCGCCTCCACCAGCCAGGTGGTCAGGCCGCGTCGCCGGAAGGGTGGCCGGACGCGCAGGCAGATGACGACCCAGGCGTCGTCGTCGTGGGCGCGCACCAGCCGGGACGACCGCTCGACGTAGCTCATGGACGACCTCGGCGCCGCCCCGACCCACCCGGCCACCTCGCCGTCGACGTAGGCCAGGTAGCCCGGCGGCACCGGACCGGCGCACAGCTCGCGCATGACCTCCTCGCGCCGCTCGTGCCCGTCGGCGTCCCGCAGCTCGGCGGTCAGCAACCGGTGCGACAGGCACCAGCAGGCGGGCCCGCCAGGCTGCGCCGGCCCGACCATGGCGGCCACGTCGTCGAAGCGGCCGGTCGCCGGCACCACCAGCACCTGCTCGCGGGTGAGCCGCTCCCGCCGGGTCCTGCCCATGGACCGACGCTAGCGCCCGACCCGGACAGGACGGGTCCGCAACGTCACCCCACGTCGACGCGCACCGAGTGCCAGCCGCTGGCGCCGTCCGGCGCCGGGGCCGCGACCTCGTCGGTCTGCAGCTCGCCGTCCCCGTCGGTGGCGCGCACCGTGAGGGTGTGGCTCCCCGGCTGCGCGGGCCACTCCCACCGCCACAGCCGCCAGGCGTCCACGGTGGGCTCGGCCAGCAGCTCGGCCTCGGCCCACTCCCCGTCGTCGACGCGCACCTCCACCCGGGAGACGCCGCGGTGCTGCGCCCACGCCACGCCGGCGACCGTGACCGTCCCGCCCTCGAGCTGGGCGTCACCGCGCGGCACGTCGATGCGGGAGGCGGTCTTGATCGGGCCGCGCTCGGCCCAGCCTCGCGGCGTCCAGTAGCCCTCGTCCGCGTCGAAGCGGGTCACCTTCAGCTCCGTGACCCACTTGGTGGCGGAGACGTAGCCGTACAGCCCGGGCACGACCAGCCGCACCGGGTAGCCGTGCTCCGGCGGCAACGGCTCCCCGTTCATGGCCACCGCGACCAGCGCGTCACGGTCGTCGGTGAGCACCTCCAGCGGTGTCCCCGCGGTCCAGCCGTCGGCGCTGCGGGAGAGCACCATGTCGGCCTCGGGCAGCACCCCCGCCCGAGCCAGGAGCTCGCGGACCGGCCAGCCGGTCCAGACCGCGTTGCCCACGAGCCCACCTCCGACGGTGTTGGAGACGCAGGTGAGCGTGACCATGGCCTCGACGTGGTCCTGGGCGAAGAGCTCCTCGAGGTCGATCTCCACCTCCTGCTCGACGAGCCCGGTGACGCGCAGACGCCAGTCCACCGCGTCCACGCGCGGCACGAACAGCGCGGTGTCGATGCGGTAGAAGTCGGGGTTGGGGGTGACGAACGGCGTGTGCCCGGCGATGTCGGAGACGGCCCCGGGCGGCACGGTGACCGTCCGCGTCGGCGTGGGCAGCCCCAGGGCGGCGACCAGGTCCTGGGCCGCGCGACCGGTGCGGGCGATCGCCTGCCCGGCGACGACGCCCAGCGCCCCGAGCACCCCGAGACCGGTCGCCCCGAGCAGCAGGCCGCGCCGGGTGGCGACCGGCACCGGCACCGGGACGCCCTCCCGCGGGTCGGTCGGCGGGGGCGTCGACGCGGTCGCGGTCAGCCGGTCCAGCAGCGACCGCAGCACCCACAGCCCGGCGAGCAGGCCGAGCAGGGTGGGGAGCAGGTCCACCGGGCCGGACGAGGGCCGGGACGCGACGGCGACGAGGCCGACGACCCCGACCAGCACGAAGACCACGAGCCCGGCCGTGCGCCTGCGGGCTCCCAGCCATCCGATCAGGGCGCCCAGACCCACCAGCGTCAGCCCCATGCCCACACCCAGGACGACCTTGTCCGCCGTGCCGAAGGTCGCGACCGCCCAGTCCTTGAGCCACGCCGGGGTCCGGTCGACGAACGCGCCGCCGACCGCCAGCAGGGGTGACGGCGTCCCCGACCCGCCGCTCAGACGAGCGAGCAACCCGGCCAGCAGCTCGGCGACGCCGAGCGTCACCGCGGTCGCCACGACGCCGACGAGTGCCGCGGCCGGCCCGGCACCCGGAGCGGTCCGTGCCGCGGTCGACGGGCGGGGCGGTGCGCTGAGGGCGGACATCTGCCCATGATGCTCCCCCGGCCTGGGAGGACGCCGGAAAATCCGGACAGGCCGGCACCCCCGCGGGCGGGGCTGCCGTCGTCTCAGACCACCCGGTGCCGGCCGGTGTAGACGTTGAGCGAGCTGCCGCGGTTGAAGCCGACGAGCGTCATCCCCAGGTCCTCGGCCAGCTCGGCCGCCAGCGAGGAGGGCGCCGAGACCGCCGAGAGCACCGGGATGCCGGCCATCCCGGCCTTCTGCACCAGCTCGAAGGAGGCCCGCCCGGACACCTGCAGGACCGCCCCGCGCAACGGCATACCGTGCTCGCGCAGCGCGAGGCCGAGCACCTTGTCGACGGCGTTGTGCCGCCCGACGTCCTCGCGCAGGCACGCCAGCCGCAGGCCGGCACCGTCGGGCAGGAACAGCCCGGCCGCGTGCACCCCGCCGGTGCGGTCGAACACGGCCTGCTCCGCGCGCAGCCGGTCCGGCAGCTCCAGCAGCAGCCCCACAGGGTATGCCGTCACGTCCGTCGCGAGGTCGTGGGCGCCCACCCTGCGGACGGCCTCGATCGAGGCGGTGCCACACACCCCGCACGAGCTCGAGGTGTAGACGTGCCGCTCCAGCGACGGGTCCGGCGGGGTCACGCCGTCGGCGAGCGTGAGGTCCACGACGTTGTAGTCCCGCTGCCCGTCGGCGCCGATGCCCGAGCGGTAGTCGATCTGCGCGACGTCGTCCCAGCCCCGCAGCAGGCCCTCGCCGTGCAGGAAGCCGACGACGAGGTCGAAGTCGTGCCCCGGCGTGCGCATCGTCACCGACAGGGGGCGTCCGCCGACCCGGATCTCCAGCGGCTCCTCCCCCGCGAGGGTGTCGGCGCGCTCGCGCACCGCCCCGTCGGCGGACAGCCGGGTGACGCGACGACGCTGGGTGACGCGGGTCATGGGGTCAGGGTATGCGGCGGCTTCACACGATCTTCACGCGCGCGCACCCGGCTCCTTCACCGGCGGCCCCTTGATTGGGAGGAGTAGGACCAGACCGAGGAGAAGGGACGAGGAACCATGAGGACGACCACCAGGACCGCGAGGACCCGGGTCACGAGCGCGCTGCTGGCGGCCGGGGTCGGCGCCGCCCTCGCCGTCGGGACCGGCGTGGCGATCGCGCAGACGGACGACGACGCTCCCACGACCGACGTGCTGGACACGCTCGGCTACACCCTCGAGGAGGAGCGGATGGCCCGCGACCTCTACGACGCGCTCGGCGAGGCCCACGACGGCCTCGTGCCGTTCACGCACATCGAGGTCTCCGAGCAGCGCCACCACGACGCCGTCGCCGACCTCCTCACCCGCAGGGGCGGCACGCTGCCTGAGGAGGGGGCACCCGGGGAGTTCGCGCACGAGGACATCCAGGCGATGTACGACGACTGGCTCGAGCGCGGCCTCGTCAGCCCGGAGGCGGCCTACGAGGTCGGCATCGAGCTGGAGACCGCGGACATCGAGGGCCTGCGGACCGACATCGACGAGATCGACGACGCCGACGTCGACCGCGTGCTGGGCCACCTGCTCCGCTCCTCCGAGCACCACCTCGCGGCCTTCGAGGCCGCAGCCGCCGGCGAGCTGCCGGACGGGCCCGGCCCGGGCGTCGGCCCCCGTGGCGGACCGGGTCGGGGCACGGGACCGGGTCAGGGCATGGGACCGGGCCACGGCGTGGGACCGGGTCAGGGCATGCAGCAGGGCACCGAGGGCCAGCGTGGTCCCGGGCTGCACCAGGGCCAGGGCGGGCACCGGCACGGTGACGGCACGGGCGGCTGCCCGATGAGGACGACCGACGACGCCTGAGCTCCCACCGGCGGGCGGCGCGGACACGTGCCGCCCGTCGTGGTCGTCCACGCCCCGGCCGCGGTCAGGGCAGCGGCAGCCTCAGCACGAAGCGCGCACCCCGCCTCGGCCCCTCGCTGGTCGCCACCAGGTCGCCGCCGTGCGCCCGGGCGAGGGCCCGGGCGATGGTCAGCCCCACCCCGGACCCGCCGTCACCGTCGTCGTCCGCACCGGACGCCGCGGCCTGCTGACCGCGGTAGAAGCGCTCGAAGACCGCCTCCTCCTCACCCGGCCGCAGGCCCACGCCATGGTCCGCCACCTCCACGGTCGCAGACCCGTCGGCCGCGACCACCACGGCGACCTCGTCGCCCTCGCTGCTGGCGCGCACGGCGTTGACGAGCAGGTTGGTGACCACCTGGGCGATCCGGTCGGGGTCGTGCGGCACCAGCAGGCTCGTCGGGGCGTCCAGGCGCAGCCGCACCCCCTGGCCGGCCGCCCGTGTCGCCACGACCGCGACCGCGTCACCGACCGTGGCCGCGAGGTCGGCCTCGACCGGGCGCACCTCCAGCCTTCCCTCCTCCGCCCGGGACAGGCTGCTCAGGTCCTCGGCCAGCCGCTCCAGACGCCGGGTCTGGTCGACCACGGTGCGCAGCCCGGCCTCGTCGGCGGGCATCACCCCGTCGAGCATCGCCTCGGCATACCCGCGGGTGACGGTCAGCGGGGTGCGCAGCTCGTGGGCGACCTCGCCGATGAGGCGCGCCCGGCGGGCCTCCGTGCGCTCCAGCCGGTCCCCCAGCTCACGGACGTCGTCCGCCAGGTCGGCCAGCTCGGTGGTGCCGGGGTGCGGCACGTCGACGTCGTAGCGGCCCAGCGACAGCTGCCGGGTCGCTGCCCGCAGCTGCTCCAGCGGCCGGGCCGTGCGCCGGGCCGCGAGCGCGCCCAGCAGCAGCGCCACGACCAGGCCCACGAGCACCCCGGTGAGCACCGCCCGGTCGACGCTCGCGACGAAGTCGGCCCGCACCCCCTCCATGGTCAGCTGGCCGGGCGCGGTGCCGCCGCCGTGGTGGCGCGGACCGTTGCCCCGCATCGTGGCGCGGTCCCAGCGCTGCAGCGCCACCAGGCGCACGACGACCACGGTGACCACGCCGGCCGCCAGCGCGACGAGCACGTGGGAGAGGACCAGCCGGGCCTGGAGGGACCGCCACCAGCTCACGCCCCACCCCCGGGCACGACGGCCGCGTCGTCCGCGGCGACAGGCACCGGCAGGAACTTGTAGCCGACGCCCCGCACCGTGCCCACCACCGTGGGCGCCGAGGCGTCGTCGTCCAACGCCCCCGGCGCAGGCTGCGCACGTGCACGTCCACCACCCGCTCGTCACCGACGTGGTCGTAGCCCCAGACCCGCTGCAGCAGCTGGGCGCGGGTGAAGACGCGGCCCGGCTGCTCGGCCAGCGCCCACAGCAGGTCGAACTGCAGGGCCGACAGCCCGCGCAGGGTCCCGTCGCGGCACACCTCCCGGCGCGTCCGGTCGATCCGCAGCCCCGGGAAGCGCAGCACGTCCTGGTGCTCGGGCGGCGCCGCCGTGCTGGGCAGGCCACCCGCACGCCGCAGCACCGCCGCCACCCGGGCGGCGACCTCCCGCGGCCGGAACGGCTTGGTGACGTAGTCGTCGGCCCCGGCCGCCAGCCCGACGAGGACGTCCCCCTCCTCGGCCCGGGCGCTGACCATGACCACCGGCAGGTCCCGGTCCCGACGGAGCCGGCGCAGCACCTCCACGCCGTCGAGGTCGGGCAGCCCGATGTCGAGCAGCACCACGTCCGGCGGCGGGTCCAGCCCCGCCTGGCGCAGCGCCTCGGCGCCGGTGCCCGCCTCTCGCACGAGGAAGCCGTCGCGGGCGAGGTAGGCCGCCAGCAGCGCCCGGATCTGCGGCTCGTCGTCGACCACCAGCGCGGTGCGGATCACGCCGCTCACCTCCGCCTCCAGGCTACTCCGGGGTATGCGGCCCCACGCCGCTGCCGGCCGGGCCGGTCAGCGGTTGGGGATCCCGTCCGGGGCGCAGATGAAGTGGGCCACCAGCGCCGTCCAGCCCGTCTGGTGACTGGCCCCCAGGCCGGACCCGTCGTCGCCGTGGAAGTACTCGCTGAAGGTGGGGTGGGCGTCCCACAGCGGCCCCGAGGGGTGGTGGCGCGGTGTCGAGGGGCGGCGACCGTCGGGCCCTCGACGGAAGAGCGAGACGAGCCGATCCTCGATCTCGTCGGCGGCCTGGGTGACCGGGATGTGACGGCCCGAGCCCGTGGGCATCTCGACCGTCTCCCCCGCCCCGGCGGCGCGGCCGTAGCTGCGCAGGGCGTCCACGAGCAGCGCGTTGACCGGCAGCCAGATCGGACCGCGCCAGTTGGAGTTGCCGCCGAACATCGAGGAGTCGGACTCACCGGGCACGTAGCGCAGCGACAGGTCCTCCCCGTGCAGGTGCACCTGCAGCCCGTCCCGGTGCGCCGCCGACAGCGACCGGATGCCGTGCGGGGCGAGGAACTCCTCCTCGTCGAGCAGCCTCCGCACCACCGCCCGCCACTGCCGCCTGTCCACCATCGACAAGGTCCGCAGGCTGAAGCCACGGTGGTTGGTGTGCAGCAGCTCGTCCGCGAGCTCGGGCCGCCGACGGGTCCACCCGTCGAAGAAGTCGGTCAGGTCGGGCAGCTCGTGCGCCACCCAGTTGGGCACCAGCGCCACGCCCGCCAGCGGCAGCAGACCGACCATCGAGCGCACCGGCATCCGGAAGGCGGTGCCGTCCTCGTCGACGAGCACGTCGTGGAAGAACTCGTCCCCGTCGTCCCACAGCGAGGTGTGGTGGGTGCCGATGTCGTCCATCGCCTGGGCGATCGAGAGGAAGTGCACGAGGAACTTGGTCGCCACCTCGTCCCAGGCGGGGTCCTCGCGGGCCAGCTCCATGGCCATCCGCAGCATCCGCAGGCAGAACATGCCCATCCACGCCGTGGCGTCCGCCTGCTCCAGGCGCTGGCCGTCCGGCAGCGGCTTGGACCGGTCGAACAGGCCCACGTTGTCCATCCCCAGGAAGCCGCCCTCGAAGATGTTGGAGCCCTCGGCGTCCTTGCGGTTGACCCACCAGGGGAAGTTGAGGAGCAGCTTGAGCACGACCCGCTGCAGGAAGTCGCGGTCGCGGTTGCCGTCGATCGCGTAGACCTGCCACGCCGCCCAGGGGTGGACCGGCGGGTTGACGTCGGAGAAGTTCCACTCGTAGGCCGCCAGCTGGCCGTTGGGGTGCATGGCCCACTCCCGGCACATCAGCAGCAGCTGCCACTTGGCGAACCACGGGTCGACGTGCGCGAGCGCGACGCAGTGGAAGGCGAGGTCCCAGGTGGCGAACCAGGGGTACTCCCACTCGTCGGGCATCGAGATGACCTCGGCGAGGTTGACGTGCTGCCAGTGGGCGTTGCGGCCGGTCAGCCGCTCCGGGGGCGGCGGGGGCTGACCCGGGTCCCCCTCGAGCCAGCGTGGCACGTCATACAGGTAGAGCTGCTTGCCCCACTGCAGACCGGCGAAGGCGCGGCGCGCGACGAGCGCGTCCTCGTCGCCCGTGCCCTCGGACAGCACCGAGAGGTAGAACTCGTCGCACTCGGCGCGACGCCGGCGCACCACCTCCTCGAAGGGCGCCTCGGGCTCGGCCTGCCCGTCCAGCTCGCTCAGCCGCAGCCTCACGGTGACGCTCTCCCCCGGCGCGACCTGCTCGAACCGCCACCAGAAGGCCACCTTGGTGCCGCGCTGCGCGGGGTTGCACGCGTCCGCCTGGCCGTGCACGACGGCCCGGTCGACCGAGTCCTTCGGGTATGCCGTCCAGCCCTCGGGCACGGCCTCGGCTCCGTAGAGCGCCGCGAGGTTGGTCTCGTTCTCGCAGAACAGGACCCGCGGCGAACCCTCGGCCCTGACCCGCACCCGGCCGAGCTCGGCGTGGCGGCCGAGGACGGTCACCCCGTCGTCGGTCCCGGGCTCCTCGTCCCGCCACAGCAGCGGACGGCGGTCGTCCAGCCCCCAGCTCCAGGTGTTGCGGAACCACACCTGCGGCAGCAGGTGCAGCGGCGCCGCCTCCGGCCCGTGGTTGGTCGCGGTGATCTCGACGCAGACGTCACCGGGGGCACCCTTGGCGTGGACGACGGTGACGTCGAAGAAGCGGTCGCCGTCCAGCACGCCGGTGTCGGTCAGCTCGTACTCGTCGTCGGCGATGCCCCGCTCGCCGTTGACCCGGACCAGCTCCTCGTAGGGGTAGGCGGCCTGCGGGTAGCGGTAGAGCCAGCTGGCGTAGCTGTGGGTCGGCGTCCCCTCCAGCGCCCACCAGTACTCCTTGACGTCCTCGCCGTGGTTGCCCTGCGGGTTGGTCAGCCCGAAGAGCCGCTCCTTGAGCCGGTCGTCGCGGCCGTTCCACAGGGCCAGGCCGAGGTTGAGGTGGCCGTCGACGTCGCACAGCCCCGCCAGCCCGTCCTCGCCCCAGCGGTAGGCCCGCAGGTGGGCGTGGTCGAAGGGCAGGTAGGACCAGGCGTCCCCGTCGGCGGAGTAGTCCTCGCGCACGGTGCCCCACTGCCGTGCCGAGACGTAGGGCCCCCAGCGGCGCCAGGGGGCGTGGGGATCGTCGGAGCCGGTCAGGCGCTGGTGCTCGGCGGTCACGCGCCCACCCTTCCACACACCGGGGAGGGTGGGCGCGCGGGCGCGGCGGGTCAGACCGCGTAGTCGCTGAGGTGGCCGTGCAGGTCCTCGTCCACCTTGGCGCTCATCCGGGTGCCGTCGGCCGTGTGCTCCTCCTCGAGGATCTCGCCCTCGTCGTGGACCCGGGCGACCAGGTCACCGCGGGAGTAGGGCACGAGCACGTCGACCTGGATCTGCGGGCGGGGCAGGACGGACTCGATCACCTCGACGAGCTCGTCGACGCCCTGCCCGGTCCTGGCGGAGACGACCACGACACGGTCGTACATCCTGCGCAGGCGGTCGAGCACCTCCGGGTCGGCCACGTCGGCCTTGTTGACCGCGATGATCTCGGGCAGCCGCAGCGCGGCGCCGTCCTCCACCTCGCCCAGGACCGTGTGCACCGCCTGGATCTGGCCCTCGGGGTCGGGGTGGGACCCGTCGACGACGTGCAGGAGCACGTCGGCCAGGGCGGCCTCCTCCAGCGTCGAGCGGAACGCCTCGACGAGCTGGTGCGGCAGGTGCCGCACGAAGCCGACGGTGTCGGCCAGGGTGTAGACGCGACCGTCCTCGGACTCGGTCCGGCGCACCGTGGGGTCCAGCGTGGCGAAGAGCTGGTTCTCCACCAGCACGCCGGCGCCGGTCAGCCGGTTGAGCAGCGAGGACTTGCCGGCGTTGGTGTAGCCGACGATCGCCACGCTGGGCACCTTGTTGGCGCGGCGGGAGCCGCGCTTGGTGTCACGCACCGTCTTCATGGCGGCGATGTCGCGGCGCAGCTTGGAGATGCGGGTGTTGATCCGGCGCCGGTCCAGCTCGATCTTGGTCTCACCGGGACCGCGGGAGCCGATGCCCTCACCGCCGGCGACCCGGCCACCGGCCTGCCGGGACATCGAGTCACCCCAGCCGCGCAGGCGCGGCAGCAGGTACTGCAGCTGGGCGAGCTCGACCTGGGCCCGGCCCTCCCGGCTCTGCGCGTGCTGGGCGAAGATGTCGAGGATGAGCGCGGTCCGGTCGATGACCTTGACCTTGACGACGTCCTCCAGCGCGCGCCGCTGGGACGGGCTCAGCTCGCCGTCGCAGATGACGGTGTCCGCGCCCTCGGCGGCGACGATGTCGCGCAGCTCCTTGGCCTTGCCCGAGCCGAGGTAGGTCGCGGGGTCGGGCTTGAGCCGGCGCTGGATGACACCGTCGAGCACCTCCGACCCGGCGGTCTCGGCGAGCGCGGCGAGCTCGCGCAGCGAGTTCTCCGCGTCCTCCACGGTGGTCTGGCCGTCGTCGGTCCAGACCGAGGCGAGGACGACCCGCTCCAGCCGGAGCTGGCGGTACTCGACCTCGGTGATGTCCTCGAGCTCGGTGGACAGCCCCGCGACGCGACGGAGCGCAGCGCGCTCCTCGCGCTCGAGCTGGTCCCCGTCGACGCTGTCGTGGGATCCGGCAGCCTCGCCGTCCCAGGTGCCCCACTCCTCGGTCGTGCTCCCCGACCCGGACCGGTCGTCGGCCAGGGCCTCGGCGCGGCGCTCCAGCAGGGTCGAACGACGGATCTCGGTGGGCTCGTGCGGTTGGGTCATGGTCTCCTTGTCCAAGGATGTGCCGGAAGGCTCTCGGCGGGCTGTCCTTCGCCCGTCCCTCCACTGTCTCACCGGTCAACGCCCGGGGCCACCGATTTCTGCCCGCCCGCAGCGCTCCTAGACTGCGGGCGTGACCGCCGACCACTACTTCACCGCACGTCCCGCCTCCGACGGCGAGCTGCGGCGCGTCCCCGTCCGCCTGGCGGGCCGGGAGGTCGAGGTCGTGACGGCGGGCGGCATCTTCTCCCCAGACGGGGTCGACAAGGGCACCCGTGTCCTGCTCGCGGAGGCGCCCCCGCCCCCGTCGGAGGGCACCTTCCTCGACCTCGGCTGCGGCTGGGGTCCCCTGGCGCTGACGATGGCCCTGACCTCCCCATCCGCGACGGTGCACGCGGTCGACGTCAACGAGCGCGCGCTGGACCTGTGCCGCCGCAACGCCGTGGCGCTGGGCTGCACCGGCGTCGTCGCCGGCACTCCGGACGCGGTCCCTTCCGACGCGCGGTTCGACCTCATCTGGTCCAACCCGCCGATCCGCGTGGGCAAGGCCGTGCTGCACGACATGCTCGGGACCTGGCTGCCGCGCCTGGCGCCGGGCGGCGGCAGCGCGGCATACCTCGTGGTGCAGAAGAACCTGGGCGCCGACTCCCTCCAGACCTGGCTGCAGCAGACCCTTCCCGGGCTCATGGGGCCGGTCGAGGTCACCCGTCAGGCGAGCAGCAAGGGCTTCCGCGTCCTGCGCGTGCGACGGGACTGAGCTGCCGCGCCCCGTGCCGGGACACGCCCGACCCTGCCGACCTGCAGCGCGCACGTGAACCCCTGAGGTCGTCGCGACCGGGCCTGTCGTGACCCGCGGAACGCCCCGTCAGCATCGCGGGCCCTGACAGCTCGACGTCGCGAGTGGTCAGGAGCGCGCGGAACGCAGGCTGGTCACGAGCCGGCCGGCTCCCCCGACCCCACCGCCGCGAGCGCCTGCTCGAGCAGGTCCGGCGCGTCGTGCTCGAGCCAGACGACCCGGGGGTCAGGGCCGAACCACCGCTCCTGGCGGCGCGCCAGCCGCCGGGTCGCGACCACGGTGTCCGCGACCGCCTCGTCCTCGGTCAGCTCCCCGTCCAGCTGGCGCAGCGCCTGGGCGTAGCCGACGGCCCGGGAGGCCGTGCGCCCCTCCCGCAGGCCCCGGTCGACCAGCCCGCGCACCTCCTCGACGAGCCCCTCGCGCCACATCCGCCCGGCCCGGTGGGCGATCCGCTCGTCGAGGACCTCCCGGTCGGCGCGCAGTCCCAGGAGCACCGTGGGCTCGACGAGCTCGCGGGTCGGCATGGTGGCGCTGAACGGCCGGCCGGTGAGCTCGATGACCTCCAGCGCCCGCACGACCCGGCGCCCGTTGCGCGGTTCGATGGCCGCAGCGGCGGCGGGGTCGCGCTCGCCCAGCAGCTCGTGCAGCCGCGCGACCCCCACGCGCTCCAGCTCCTGCTCCCAGCGGCCGCGGACGGTCGGGTCGGTCGGTGGGATCTCGAGCCGGTCCAGCAGGGCGCGCACGTAGAGACCCGACCCGCCGACGACCACCGGCACGGCCCCGCGGGAGCGCACCCTCGCGAGGTCGTCGCGCGCCGCCTGCTGGTAGGTCGCGACGCTGGCCTCCTGCGTCACCTCGAGCACGTCCAGCTGGTGGTGGGGTATGCCGTGCCGCTGCGCCTCGGGCAGCTTGGCCGTGCCCACGTCCATCCCGCGGTAGAGCTGGGAGGCGTCGGCGTTGACGACCTCGCCGCCGAGGGCCTCGGCCAGCGCGACACCGAGGTCGGACTTGCCGGTCGCCGTGGCGCCGACGACCGCGACGACCGGTGACCGGACCGTCGTCGAGGTCGGCGACACGCCTCCTGCCTGCGGGTCTGTGCTGGTCACGCTTGCCATCCTGTCACCGGGCGCTGCGACCGGGGTCCAGGGATCCCGGTCGGTCGTCCCTCTCGACCAGACCGACCCAGGAGGTCCTCCGTGTCCGCATCCGTGCCCGACCCCGGGCAGCCCACCCGCACCACCGACCGCGGTGACGTCGGTTTCTTCAGGGCCCTGTTCGACCTGAGCTTCAACCACTTCGTCACCCCGAAGATCGTCAAGGTCGTCTATGTCGTCGGCCTCGTCCTCATCGGGCTGCTGACCCTGGTCGTGTTCTTCAGCGCCTTCCGTCACTTCGGTGACGGGTTCGGCGCCAGCCCGCTGCTGGGGGTCGTCCAGCTGCTCGCCGCTCCCCTGCTCGGCATCTTCTACCTGGCGTTCTTCCGCATGAGCCTCGAGCTCTACTACGCCGTGATCCGCCTGAGCGAGGACGTGCACCACAACCGCTCGGGGCGGCTGTAGGTCTCCTCGCGGTTGCCGCCCGCGCGCACGGGCGGCAGGCTGTCGGCATGTCTGACAGCGACCTGCCCCGCCAGCCCGACGCCTCCGGGACGCCCTCCTTCGTGGGCGGCTCCTTCGGCGTGACCAGCCGCGAGCTCGAGAGCGACGCGGAGCAGGACCCCGAGGCGGCCTTCGCGGCGGTCGAGGACGCCGAGGACACCGGGCCCGACATCCTGGCCGGCGCCGACAGCGTCCCCGAGACCGTGCAGGACGACGTCAGCCGCGCGCAGGACCAGGCCGAGCCGAGCGACGTCGAGGGCACCGGCACCGAGCCGGCGCCCGGCTCGCGCAACGAGCCGGTCTGAGCGCCGCGCCCCGTCGGTGCGCCGACCCCATACCCTGAGCGCCATGGTGGACACCCCGATCGAGGTCCACATCATCGCCGACTCGACCGGCGACACCGCCGCGCGCGTCGCCCGGGCCGCGGCGGCGCAGTACGTCGGCTACGACGTGCGGATCATCCGCCACCCCCGGCAGTCCACGGCCGAGGGGCTGCACGACGCCTTCGCGCGCATGCACCCCGCGCGCGCCCGCACCGTGGTCTTCTCCACCGTCGTCGACGAGGGCCTGCGCCAGCTGGTGCGCTCGCTGTGCGCCGAGCGCAGCCTGCCGCACGCCGACCTGCTCGAGCAGGCCGTCGGCGCGCTGCGGGACGCGACCGGCCAGGACCCCGAGCGGGT
Organism: Ornithinimicrobium pekingense DSM 21552; assembly: GCF_000421185.1. Classification (GTDB taxonomy): domain Bacteria; phylum Actinomycetota; class Actinomycetes; order Actinomycetales; family Dermatophilaceae; genus Ornithinicoccus; species Ornithinicoccus pekingensis. The sequence continues at coordinate 192,679 of NZ_ATWJ01000015.1, read as the reverse complement.
GGTCCGCCCGGTCGGGGTGAGCGAGGACTACTTCAAGCGGGTGCAGGCCATGGAGTTCTCCATCGCCAACGACGACGGCCACCTGCAGAACCACCTGCGCGAGGCCGACATCGTGCTCATCGGCGTCAGCCGCTCGGGCAAGACGCCGCTGTCGATGTACCTGGGCTACCTGGGCTACAAGACCGCCAACATCCCGCTCGTCCCGGGCATCCCGGCACCCGCCGAGCTGCACCAGGTGCAGCGCTGGAAGATCGTCGGGCTGACCATCGACCCCGAGCGCCTCGCCGAGATCCGGACCCGGCGCGTGCGGGCCATGGGCTCGCACGCGGTCCAGCGCGACGGCTACACCGAGCTGGTCAAGATCTTCGACGAGCTCGACGAGGTGGCGGCGGTCCAGCGCAGCCTGGGCTGCCCCGTCATCGACACCACCACGCTGGCCCTGGAGGAGGCCGCCGGACGGGTCATCGAGATGGTCCAGCGAAGGAGGGAGGCGGCGCAGGGCCGCTGACCACCTGGCGATAAAGTCGGCAGCGGGCCGCGGGGCCCGGACGTTTCAACGGAGAGCGGAGCCGACATGAGCGACACCCAGTACCTCTACGACATGTCCGAGGGGAACGCGTCGATGCGCACCATCCTCGGTGGCAAGGGCGCCAACCTCGCCGAGATGAAGCGCCTGGGGATCCCCGTCCCGGACGGCTTCACCGTGAGCACCGCCGCCTGCGTCGCGACCATGGAGGCGCAGGGGCAGTGGCCCGAGCGCCTGTGGGACGACGTGCTGGCCTCCCTCGAGCGGCTCGAGGAGCGCACCGGCCGCACGCTCGGCGGCGCCCAGGCACCGTTGCTGCTCTCGGTGCGCTCCGGAGCCGTGCACTCCATGCCCGGCATGATGGACACCATCCTCAACCTGGGCATCGGCGACGAGACCGTCGAGGCGCTGGGCGCCGAGTCCGACAACCCCCGCTTCGCCTGGGACTCCTACCGCCGCTTCCTGCAGATGTACGGCGAGGTCGTCGAGGGCGTGCCCCCGCACCTGTTCGAGGACGAGCTGACCTCGCTCAAGGCCCGGCGCGGCGTCGAGCAGGACACCGACCTGTCCACCGACGACCTCAAGGAGCTCGTCGCCACCTTCAAGGACGTCTCGCGCCGCGAGCTCGGCCGTGACCTGCCCGCCGACCCGCGCGAGCAGCTGCGGGGCGCCATCGACGCCGTCTTCCGCTCCTGGGACACCCCCCGCGCCCGCGTCTACCGCCGCGCCAACGACATACCCGACGACCTCGGCACCGCGGTCAACGTCATGCAGATGGTCTTCGGCAACCGCGGCGACACCTCCGCCACCGGCGTCTGCTTCACCCGCAACCCCTCCACCGGCGTCCACGAGCTCTACGGCGAGTTCCTCGTCAACGCCCAGGGCGAGGACGTCGTCGCCGGCATCCGCACCCCGCGCCCGCTGGCGGAGATGGAGCAGGTGCTGCCCGAGGCCTACACCCAGCTGCTGCAGACCATGCGCGACCTGGAGTCGCACTACAAGGACATGCAGGACATCGAGTTCACCGTCGAGGAGGGCACGCTCTACCTGCTGCAGACCCGCAGCGGCAAGCGCACCGCCGCCGCGGCCCTGCGCGTGGCCCGCGACATGGTCGACGAGGGCGTGCTCACCCGCGAGGAGGCGCTGCACCGGGTCGCGCCCGGCCAGCTCGACCAGCTGCTCCACCCGGCCATCGACCCCGACCACGGGCGCTCGCCGATCACCAAGGGCCTGCCCGCCTCCCCCGGCGCCGCCGTCGGCGCGCTCGTCTTCGACGCCGACACCGCGGCGGCCAAGGGGCACGCCGGGGAGGCGGTCGTGCTGGTGCGCTACGAGACCACGCCCGACGACATCCACGGCGTCATCGGCGCCCAGGGCGTCCTCACGGCGCACGGGGGTATGACGTCGCACGCGGCCGTGGTCGCGCGCGGCATGGGCAAGCCCTGCGTCGCCGGCGCCCAGGGCATCCGCATCAACACCGCGGACCGGACGCTGACCGTGGGCGACCGGACCTTCGCCGAGGGTGAGGTCATCACCCTGGACGGCTCGACCGGTGACGTCTACGGAGAGGCCCTGGAGCTGGTGCCCCCGCAGATCAACGAGGACTTCAGCGCGATCGTGGGCTGGTCCGACGAGATCCGCCGGCTCGGGGTGCGCGCCAACGCCGACACCGCCGAGGACGCCGCCAAGGCTCGCGAGCTGGGCGCCGAGGGCATCGGCCTGTGCCGCACGGAGCACATGTTCATGGCGGCCGACCGGCTGCCCGCGGTGCGCGACATGATCCTGGCGGAGTCGCAGGAGGAGCGGGCCGAGGCCCTGGAGCGGATCCTGCCGATGCAGCAGGAGGACTTCGAGGGCATCTTCACCGCGATGAAGGGCCTGCCGGTGACCGTCCGGCTGCTCGACCCGCCGCTGCACGAGTTCCTCCCGGACCTGGTCGAGCAGTCGCTGCTCGTCCAGCGCCTCGAGCTGACCGGGGGCGACCCCGACGAGCTGTCGTCGGCCCGTGCCCTGCTCGGCCAGGTCAAGCGCCTGCACGAGCAGAACCCGATGCTGGGCACCCGCGGCTGCCGGCTGGCGATGCTCTACCCGGAGATCCCCGAGATGCAGACCCGGGCGATCATCCGCGCCGCGCTGGCGGTGCGCGAGCGCGAGGGCGAGACGGTCGGGGTGGAGATCATGATCCCGCTGGTCGCCTACGCCTCCGAGCTGAAGGTGCAGCGCGAGATCGTCGAGCGGGTGGTCGCCGACGAGCTGGAGGCGGCCGGTGAGCAGCTCGACGTCACCGTCGGCACCATGATCGAGCTGCCGCGCGCGGCGATCGTGGCCGACCAGATCGCCCAGCACGCCGACTTCTTCTCCTTCGGCACCAACGACCTGACCCAGACCGGGATCGGCATCAGCCGCGACGACGCCGAGGGCGGGTTCCTGTCCGCCTACGTCGCCGAGGACGTCATCCCGAGCAACCCCTTCGAGACGATCGACAAGGACGGCGTCGGCGGGCTGGTCCAGATCGGCGCCGAGCGCGGGCGGTCGGCCAAGTCCGACCTCAAGCTCGGGGTCTGCGGCGAGCACGGCGGCGACCCCTCCTCCATCGCCCTCTTCGAGGAGCTCGGCCTCACCTACGTCTCGTGCTCGCCCTTCCGGGTGCCGATCGCCCGGTTCGCCGCGGCGCGGGCGGTGCTCGACGGGTCCCGGTGACGGCCGGGACGGACGCCGCGGCCGGTGCCCGCGCCGGCACCACGCTGGCCGGGCTCGGCGGGTTCTTCGCCCTGGCCACGCCCCCGCGCACCGGGTCGGACGCGGTCCCCTGGTCGCAGGTCCTGGACCGGGAGGCGCTGAGCGCCCGCTTCGCCACGGTGCGTGCGGCCCTGGCTTCGAGCACGGGGACGGCCGTCGAGGAGGTCGACCCCAAGGTCGCCGTCTCGGCGACCCAGGTCGGCCTCGCCTCCCGGCTGTGGTCGGTCGCGCTGGGGTCGGCGGTGCTCGAGGGCTGGGTGCCCGACCTCGGGGCTGACGCGCTGGTGGCGAGCCCGGTGCACCGCGGGGAGGTGCCGCTCGGGGTGGTCGACCCGGCACGCGGGTATGCCGTCTCCTCCCCCGCCGAGGCCGCAGACGTCATCGTGCGCACCGTGGCCGCGGGCAGCCTGGCGGTGCTGGACGCTGCGTGCGCCGACGTCGGGAGGACACCTGAGCGGGTCCTGGTGAGCAACAGCACCTCGGCGCTGGTCGGTGCGGCGCGGGTGCTGTCGACCCACCGGCCGGAGCGCGCGGCCGCCGCCTGGGAGCTCGCCCGCCTGCTGCTCACCCGGCCGGAGGTCGCCGCCGGAGGCGGAGCGGTCGACAGCGCAGGTCTGCCGAGGGGTGTCGGCGGCGCCATGGAGCATGCCGGCGAGGCGTTCGTGCGCAGCGGCTGCTGCGTCTTCTACCGGCTGCCCGGACACGGGCTGTGCCCCGACTGCGTGCTGGCGCCCGGCCGCCCGGAGCAGGTCACCCCTGCCCACTAGGTGCGGGCGCACGACCGGCAGCGTCAGGCGACGCTGTCGCGGCGGACCGGGCCGTCCTGGCGCACCGACCCCGGCCGCGCACGGTCCGGGGCCAGCGTCGTGGAGTCGGCGACGAAGCGGGCCAGCGACGTCACCCCGCCGATCTCCTCGCGCCGGCGCAGGGCGAAGACGAACCGCGCCGCTGGAGCCAACCTGCCGAAGACGTGGTTGAGCACGACGGCACGCACGTGCAGGTCCTCGCCGCCCCAGCGTGACCCCGAGCTCGTCTCGGGGTGCACGCCGTACACGAAGGGCAGCGAGTCGCCGCGCAGCCCGGCACGCAGGAGGTCGGCGATGAAGAGGTACTCGTCGCCCAGGTAGGTGTCGACGCCTGCACCGAACCGCTCGTCGAAGCGCACCCCCGCAGCACGCACCTGGTGCACGTCGACAAGCATCTCGTAGGTCGCCGCCTTGGCGGAGTTGAGCAGGGTCAGCGGGACGGGCCTGTCGGAGGGGTAGTTCTTGCGCAACCGCCCCTCCGGGTCCATCCCTCGACCCAGCGCGATCGCGCCCCCGGTCCGGCGCAGGTAGGCCACCGCGGCGAGGACGTCGTCGATCTGCACCTCGACGTCGTCGTCGCAGAAGAGCAGGTAGCGGCAGCTCGCCGCGTCGATCGCGGCGTTGCGGCTACGCGCGACGCCCCGGCCGTCCACGGTCACCACCCGGTCCACCTCGACCGGGAGCCCCGGCATGCCCGCCTCCCCCAGACCCTGGACGCAGACCAGGATCTCCACCCCGTCGACGGTGGGCGCCACGATGCCGGGGACCCGGTGGGCCAGGCTGGAGTAGGCGATGGTCAGGTCGCGGTCGTAGGTGCTCACGCGCTCACCAGGTCGGTGCGGGCCGCTGCGCGGGCAAAGCGCATGATGCCGGCGGAGTAGGTGCCGACCTGCCCGTAGAGCAGACGCAGCCCGAGGAAGAAGACCACGGCGTCGCTGCTGGCGATCTCGCCGCCCAGCGTGCGCACCAGCACCAGGACGAGGACGAGCGCCATCCCGGCGCTGCCGAGGAGCGCTCCCAGCTCGGCGATCTTGATCCGCCCCCCGACCCGGTCGTTGATCGGGGTGCTCCCCGGGCGGCTGCCCATCGTCACGTAGTCCTGCTGCCGGTGCAGCTCCCCGGAGTAGAACCGGCCGACCACCGCGAGGACGACCACGACCACGACCACGTTGGCCAGCGCCACGAGGGGGTCGAGCACCAGGAACAGCACGCAGAAGGCGACCACCTGGACGATGCTGACCAGCACTCCGGACAGCTCGAGCGCCAAGGCCCAGTCCCAGCTCTGCCGACTGGCGGTCCGTGTGGCCTCCAGCTGCTCGAACCGGCGCCGGAAGACGCCGACACGCGCGATCCGGACCAGATGGTGCATCAGCCGCGCCACCGCGAGGGCGGCGAGGAAGAGCGCCACCGCGGTGGTCACGTCGGCGCCGTCGCGCAGCTGCTGCGGCCCGTGGATGACCAGGTCGGAGAAGAGCCGGATGACCAGCATCTCCACGATCGGCACGGCAGCCATCACCAGGACGAGCCCGACGACCTCGAGCCGCGCCCAGCGGGAGGGGAAGAGGCGCCGCAGCGCCGTCATGAGGTGCCCGAGCACCGGCCGGTCCCTCAGGCGTCCTCGAGGAAGGCGGTGACGCCGAGGCGCACGGCCTGCTCGATCTCGTCCAGCTTCTCCTCGCCGATCCGCTCCACGGACAGCAGGTCGTCGAAGGTGTAGCGCCGCAGGTCCAGGCCGAGCACGGTGGGCTCGTGCACGGTCGACAGGCCCGCGCCGCGGCTGTAGTCGCCGTACTTGACGCCGCTGCCGTGCACCGCTGCCTCCAGCCCCTCGAAGCTGACGAGCGCGCACGGGATGCCGTAGCTGTGGCAGGCGATCATGACGTGCATCGCGCTGGTGACGACGGCGTCGTAGGCGTTGAGCTGCTCGACGAAGGTGCGGATGTGCTCCGGGTGGGACATCTGCACCGCGAGCTCGTCCATGCCCTCCGGCAGCACGAGCGGCACGTTGGCGTGCTTGAAGTGGCGCACGAGCAGCATGCGTCCGTTGGTCTCGCCGCGCTCGACCGGCAGGATGCGCGACAGCAGGGCACCGGGGTCGCCGAAGGACTCGACGTCCGGACCGCCGCTGTCGCGCAGCACCTGGGCGGTGACCGGGCCACGGACGGACAGGTAGGTCGCCCTCGCCGCCAGCTCGACGTCCTCGCTGCTGATGCCGGTGCCCACGACGATGGACCGCGGCATGATGAAGCGGCCGATGGAGCCGATCGAGACCAGGTGGGGGGTCTGCGTGGGCGCGGTCGGCGGGACGTAGCGCACGCCCCGGCCGCTGACCTCGCTGACCACCAGCGGGCTGAGCCAGTCACCGAAGTTGCCCGGGAACGGGCGGGCCCACCACGACAGTGCGACGGGGTCGAGCTCCGGCGCGAGCCCGGCGAAGTGCGCGAAGGAGTCGGCGGCAGCCTTGGCCACCCTCTCCCCCGTGGTCAGCACCCCGCTGGCCTCCAGCCGCGCGAAGGTCGAACCGACCGTCTCCACCTCGCCGCGCTGCGAGGCGGCGATCATCTGTCGGACCAGACGGCCACGGTGCGCCGACGCGCTCGGGCGGGTCTGACCGACGGCGCCCGAACGGGTGAGCAGGTGGGTCACACCGACCTGGTCGGCGATCCGGCGCGCCGGGCGACGGACCTTGTCGGGCAGTGCCCGCTCCACCCGCTTGGCGCTCCTCAGCGCCGACCGGAGCGGACCCCGCACGAGCCGCGGCGGCCGGGGCGCGACCATGCCGCCGATGCTCTTGTGCTGGACCACCTTGTGCTTGAACTCCTCGACGTTGCCGCTGGAGCCGAAGGAGAAGAACGGCACGACACCCGACTCGACGTTGGCCCGGCTGAGCACCGCGGCGCTGGGCAGCACCTGGAAGCTCAACCGCTCGGCGTTGCTGCGCCAGGACTCCTCGAAGAAGTAGTCGTCGGTCGCCTTGATGCTCATGTCCCGCTCGGCCCGGCGGGCGTCCTCGACGAAGCGGCGGGCGGCCGGGGTGGTCCCGATGCCGAAGAAGCACGGCTCCCAGAACCGGGTCCGGTTGGCGTACCCGATCGACAGCGGGGTGGAGAAGCCGCGCTGGAACCCGACGATGTCGGCCGTGAAGTCGGCGACGTAGCCGGGCAGGGACAGCAGCGAGCAGTCGACGTCGATCCAGAAGACCTTCTTGTCCGGGTTGCGCTCGCACACCTCGGCCAGGAAGCCGATCTTGCGCCGCGTCATGTCGGCCCAGTCGGCCCCGGCCGGCTTGTGGATCTCCTCCATCTCGTGCGCCAGCCCCAGCCGGTCCAGCGCCGCTCGCAGGCGGTCCGCGTGCCCGCGGTAGTAGTCGTCGTCGGTGTAGAACGAGCACACCACGAGGTCGTCGCGGACCGTCGCGGCCTCGACGGGTGCGTCCACCACCACTCCGGGGGCGGTGGTCGGGTCAGCCGGCGAGACAGGGTTCATCGAGGTCCGTCCTGGGTCGGGGTCGGGGACGACGTGCCCGCCGACCCGGGGGGCCGGACGGGGACACGTCAAACCTCACCAGGGTAGCGGCAGGCAGGGCACCCTCCCAATCCCGGTCCGGGGGGTGCCGCCTCCGGGTCTGTCGGCCCGATCAGCGCGGCGCGACGCGCCCGGCGCCCGCCTCCTGGTCCCAGGTGTAGACCTCGGCGCCGTCGAGGTAGGTGCGCAGCACCCGCGACTGCAGGTCGAGCGGGTCGCCGGACCACAGCACGACGTCGGCGTCCTTGCCCACGGTGATGGAACCCACGCGCTCCTCCACGCCCAGCACGGCGGCGGGGTTGAGGGTCACGCTGCGCAGCGCGGCGTCGCGGTCCATGCCCTCGCGCACGGCCAGCGCGACCTGGGTGATGAGGTACTCGATCGGCACGACCGGGTGGTCGGTGATGATCGAGACCTGCACGCCGGCGCGGTCGAGGATGCCGGGTGCGCGCAGCGACCGGTCGCGCACCTCGACCTTGGAGCGGCTGACGATCATCGGCCCGTAGAGGACGGGGACGCCCTTCTCGGCGAGCAGGTCGGCCATCAGGTAGCTCTCCGTGCCGTGGTCCAGGACCAGCCGGTAGCCGAACTCGTCGGCCAGCCGCAGCGCGGTCGCGATGTCGTCGGCGCGGTGGCAGTGCTGACGCCAGGGGATCTCCCGCTCCAGCACCTTGACGAGGATCTCGCTGACCAGGTCGGTGTCGACCGGCTTGCCCTCGGCCCCGGCGACGCGCGCCTGGTAGGAGCGGGCCGCGGCGAAGGCCCGGCGCAGGACCAGGGCGACCCCCAGCCGGGTGGAGGGCGTCTTCTTCTGGTCGCCGTAGACGCGCTTGGGGTTCTCGCCCAGGGCGGCCTTCACGCCGGAGGGGTTGCGCAGGACCATCTCGTCGACGACACGGCCGTAGGTCTTCAGCGCCACGGCCTGCCCGCCGATCGGGTTGCCCGAGCCGGGGTTGACGTTGACGGTGGTGATGCCGCCCATGAGCGCGTCGTCGAAGCCCTGCTCCCGGGGGTTGATGCCGTCGATCGCGCGGGCGGCGGCCATGACCGGGTCGGTCATCTCGTTGGTGTCCTGGCCGGCCCACCCCTCGCCCTCCTCCCACACGCCGAGGTGGACGTGGGCGTCGATGAGGCCGGGCAGGAGCCAGCCGCCGGAGCAGTCGACGACCTCGGCGTCCTCGGGCACCGGCACGTCCTGCCGGGTGCCGACGGCCTCGATCCGGCCGTCGCGCAGGATGACGACCCCGTCCTCGACCGGCGCGGCGTCGACGGGCACGACGCGGGCTCCGACGAGAGCGGTGGGGCGGGTGGTGGCCTGGGTCATGGGTGCGTGCTCCTCGAGCGGTCGGGGACGGTGGCTCCGCCCACCCTAGGCTCCGTGGCGGTGTGACCCATGCCTCACCGTTCCCAGCCTACCCACAGGTCATGACCCTTGTGCCGCGCCAGACCCTCTGCGAGGATGGGGAACACTGTGCTCGCGCCCGGCGTTGGCACGGTCAGACGTGAGCGGCTTGCCTACCACCGTGAGCTCGCTGCGACGGATACACCGACGTGTCGACCCTCTTCCGTCCAGGCGAGACCCCTGCGCCCTGGACCGGGGCCGACGAGCACGACACACGCTACCCCGGCGCGTGACCGTAGACCCAAGGAGCAACGACTGATGGACTGGCGCGACCGCGCAGCCTGCCTGGACGAGGACCCGGAGCTGTTCTTCCCGATCGGCAACACGGGGCCCGCCCTGCAGCAGATCGAGGATGCCAAGGCCGTCTGCCGTACCTGTCCGGTCATCGACACCTGCCTGAAGTGGGCGCTCGAGACCGGCCAGGACGCCGGCGTCTGGGGCGGGCTCTCCGAGGACGAGCGCCGCGCCCTCAAGCGTCGCAAGGCGCGCGCCCGGCGCGCAGGCTGAGGCCACCACCCCGGCTCATCCCCCCGACGACGACCGCAGCCGCACGGTGAACCGCACGACGGTCCCGTGCGGCTCTCGCGTCTCCCAGGCGATCCGCCCGCGCAGGTCGGTGATGAGCGCCTCGACGATCTGCATACCCAGGCCCGAACGGTCGGGTCCCTCCGCTCCCGGCGGCAGACCCTGGCCGTTGTCGCAGACCGCGACGTCGACGACGTCCTGCCGGCCCACCCGGCCGCGCACCGCCTCGACCACCACGCGCGGCGCCGGCACCTCCTCGGGCACCGCCTGACCGTCCCGGTGCTCCTCGAAGCCGTGCTCGACGGCGTTGTGGACGAGCTCGGCCAGGACCATCGCCAGGTGCGTCGCGTCCTCGGCCAGCAGCTTGCCGAAGGAGCCGCGCAGCTCGGTGGCCACGACCGTGCGGGTCGAGGCGACCTCGACCGTGGCCCGCAGGATGCGGGTGGCGACCTCGTCGAAGTCGACCTGCTCCGAGAAGCCCTGGCTCAGCGTGTCGTGCACCAGCGCCACGGTCGACAGCCGGCGGCCCGCCTCGGCGAGCGCCTCCTTGGCCCGCGGGTCGTCCAGCCGCCGCGACTGCAGCCGCAGCAGTGCCGCGACCGTCTGCAGGTTGTTCTTGACCCGGTGGTGGATCTCCCGGATCGTCGCCTCCTTGCTGAGCAGCTCACGCTCGCGGCGGCGGATCTCGCTCACGTCGCGCAGCAGCAGCAGCGCGCCGATGCGCTGGCCCCCGCGCGTGAGCGGGACGGCGCGCAGGGTCAGGTTGATCGTGCCGGTCTCGATCTCGGTGCCCCACGGCGCCCGGCCGGTCAGCACCAGCGGGACGGTCTCGTCGATCATCGTGCCCTGCGGCAGGCGGGTCGTGACGATCTCGGAGAGGTCGGCGCCGTTGACCTGGTCGGTGTGCCCCAGCCGGCGCAGCGCGGAGACCGCGTTGGGGCTGGCGTAGTCGATGAGCCCGTCCGCGGTGAGCCGCACGACCCCGTCGCCGACGCGGGGGGTCCCCCGCCCGACGCCGGTGGCCGCCGCGTCGATCGGGAAGCCCCCCTCGGCGATCATGCTGAACAGCTGCTGGCTGATCTGCAGGTAGTTGACCTCCAGCCCGCCCTGCTGCCGCATGTTCTGCAGGTCGGTGTGGCGGATGAGCACCGCGATGGTCCGGCCGCGCCGCACCACGGGCACGTACTGCTCGCGGACGTAGCCCATCTCCTCGGGCGTCACGGGCCTGCCGGACTGCAGGACGTCGATGAGCCACTTCTCCCGGTCGGGCGTGGGCGGGGACCCGATGACGTCGTCGTGGTAGAAGTTCGGACCCGTGGTCGGGCGGGCGTGCGCGGCCAGCAGCCACGGCGACAGGTGCCGGTCCTGCTCGTCGTCGAGCGCGACGGGGATCCACAGCGTCAGGTCGGCGAAGGAGAGGTCGGCCACCATCTGCCAGTCGCCGACGAGCCGGTGCAGCCAGTCGACGTCGGCGGGCGACAGCGTCGTCCGCGAGAGGGTGTCACGCAGGGTCGGCACCCCGGCACTCTATCCGCACGCACGGGGCGCGCCCGGACGCAGGTATGCCGCCGCGCCCCGGGACGAAGGCGCGACGGCATACCGGTCTGTCGGGGCGAGGGTCAGTCGCCGGCCGCTCCCTGGCGGACGAGCCCGCGCAGGGTGCGCAGCGCGACGGACAGCGGCGCCAGGCCCGGCTCGTCCATCTGGCCCACCGTGCGCAGCACCTGGCTGGTCCGGGTCAGCGCCTCGCGGTGCTCGGTCATCCAGTCGCGCACCCGCTCCACCGAGGCCGACCCTGGCGACGTGCGCTCGGCGACCGTGCGCGTCAGCCCGCGCATGACGCCGTAGATGTCGTCGCGCATGGCCCCGCGGGCAAGCGAGGACCACCGGTCGGTGCGCGGCAGGTGCGAGACGTGGGTGAGCATGACGTCGAGCTTGAACGCCTCGGACACGCCGAAGTAGATGGCGGCGACCTCCTCGACGTCGCGGCCCATCTCCATGGCCAGCTCGGTGATGTCCAGCAGCGAGAACCGGTCGAGCGCGCCGGCGTAGGCGTCGGCGAGGTCGTCGGGCACCCCGCGCTCACGGGCCCACTGCGCGTTGGCCTCGAAACGCTCCAGCTCCGAGCCCTGCAGGAGGTCGCGGAAGCGGCCGGAGAGGGACTGCACCGGACCGGCGAAGCGCTCGATCTCGCCCTCCATGCCGCTGCTCAGCGAACGGTTGGACAAGAACCAGCGCACCGCCCGGTCGACGAGGCGACGGAACTCCAGGTAGAGCTCGGACTGTGTCGCGGTGTCGACGGTGTTGTCCAGCGCCTCGACCGCGTCCGTGAAGGACCGCAGGTCGAACACCGCCCGGACCACGTGGAAGGCGCGCGCGATCTGCACGAGCGTGGCGCCGGTCTCGTCCTGGGCGCGGTAGGCGAAGCTCACCCCGCCGCGGTTGACCATGGCGTTGGCGATCTCGTTGACGACGATCTGACGCCGCAGCGGGTGCTCGCGCAGGGCCTGGCCGGCGACCTCCTGCAGCGGCTCCGGGAAGTAGCCCAGCAGCGTGTCGACCATGGCCGGGTCGTCGGGCAGCTCGCTGTCGGCCAGCGCGTCCTTGAGGCCGAGCTTGGAGTAGGCGACCAGGACCGAGAACTCCGGGCTGGTCAGACCCAGGCCCTCACGGTCGCGCCGCTCCCACTCCTCGCGGTCCGGCAGGAACTCCAGCTCCGGGTCCAGTCCGGCGGTCTCGCCCAGGTAGCGGACCAGGCGCTGGTGCACCGCCGCCATCACGTCCTTCTGGTGCCGGGCGTTGCCGAGCAGGACGTTCTGGTCGTAGTTGTGGCGCAGCACCTTGGCGGCCACCTCGTCGGTCATGGACTCGAGCAGCTCGTTGCGCTGCTCCAGCGTCATGGTGCCGTCCTGGACCAGCGGCGTCAGGGCGATCTTGATGTTGACCTCGTGGTCGGAGCTGTCGACGCCGGCGGAGTTGTCGATCGCGTCGGTGTTGACGTGCACCCCGTGCAGCGCCGCCTCGATCCGGCCCAGCTGGCTCAGGCCGAGGTTGCCGCCCTCGCCGACGACCCGCACGCGCAGGTCGCGGCCGTCGACGCGGATCGCGTCGTTGCCGCGGTCACCGATCTGGGCGTGGGTCTCGGTGGAGGACTTGACGTAGGTGCCGATGCCACCGTTCCACAGCAGGTCCGCGGGCGCGCCGAGGATGGCCCTGAGCAGCTCGCTGGGCGCCATCGAGGACGCGTCCCCGTCGATGCCGAGCCGCTCACGGACCTGCGGGCTGACCGGCACCGACTTGGCGCTGCGGGGGAAGACCCCGCCGCCCTCGCTCAGCAGGCTCGTGTCGTAGTCCTCCCAGCTCGAGCGCGCGAGCTCGAAGAGGCGCTTGCGCTCGGCGTAGGAGCGTGCGGCGTCGGGGTCGGGGTCGAGGAAGATGTGCCGGTGGTCGAAGGCGGCCACGAGCCGGATGTGCTCCGAGAGCAGCATCCCGTTGCCGAAGACGTCACCGCTCATGTCGCCGACGCCGACGACGGTGAAGTCCTCCTCCTGGGTGTCCAGCCCCAGCTCCCGGAAGTGCCGCTTCACCGACTCCCAGGCGCCACGGGCGGTGATGCCCATCTCCTTGTGGTCGTAGCCGGCCGAACCGCCGGAGGCGAAGGCGTCGTCGAGCCAGAAGCCGTAGGACTGGGCGATGCCGTTGGCGAGGTCGGAGAAGGTGGCGGTGCCCTTGTCGGCCGCGACGACCAGGTAGGGGTCGTCACCGTCGCGCCGCAGCACCTGCGGGGGCGGCACGACCTCGCCCTCGACGCGGTTGTCGGTGATGTCGAGCATCCCGCTGATGAAGGTGGTGTAGGCCGCCTTGCCCTCCTTGAGCCACGCGTCACGGTCGACGGCAGGGTCGGGCAGCTGCTTGGCCACGAAGGCGCCCTTCGACCCTGTGGGCACGATGACGGCGTTCTTGACCATCTGGGCCTTGACCAGCCCGAGCACCTCGGTGCGGAAGTCCTCGCGCCGGTCGCTCCAGCGCAGGCCGCCGCGGGCGACGGTCCCGAAGCGCAGGTGGGAGCCCTCGACCCGGGGCGCGTAGACCCAGATCTCGAAGGCGGGCCGCGGCTCGGGCAGCATCGGCAGCTCGCGCGGGAGCAGCTTGACGGAGACGTGCGCCTTGGGGGCGCCGTCCTTGTCGCGCTGGAAGAAGTTGGTGCGCAGGCTCGCCCGCACCACCGCGACGAGGGTCCGCAGGATCCGGTCCTGGTCGAGGCTGGCCACCTGGTCCAGGGCGGCCTCGATGTCGGCCTCCTGCCGGGCGGCACGCTCGGCCCGCCCGTCGTCGTCGAGGTCGAGCTCGGGGTCGAAGCGGGTGGTGAACAGCTCCACCAGCGTCCGGGCGATCGCGGGGTTGGCGACCAGGGCCTCCTCGATGTACTCCAGGCTGAACACCCCGACCTGCCGCACGTAGCGGGCCAGCGTGCGCAGGATCACGACGTCGCGCCAGTCCAGTCCGGCGGTCAGCACGAGGGCGTTGAGCAGGTCGGACTCGGCGGCCCCGCCCCAGACGGCGGTGAAGGCGTCCTCGAAGGCCTGGGCGACGTCCTCCTCGGAGCGCCCCTCGTCACCGGTCCACACCGACTCCGACGCGGCGCGCAGGCCGAAGTCGTAGACGTAGCTGGTGGTGCCGTCGGGCAGGTCCACCTCGTAGGGGCGCTGCACCGTGACCTCCAGCCCCAGGTGGGCGAAGACGGGCAGCACGTCGGTCAGCGAGATCTCCTCGGCGCGGTAGACCTTCATCCGCCGCTCACCGGGGTCGTCCTCGGCGTCGCGGTAGAGCCTCGGGCGGGTGGAGGCGGCCCAGCCGTGCAGCTCGACCAGGCGACGGATGTCGAGGTATGCAGCGGCCCCGTCGAAGTCCTCCTTGTAGGCCTCGGGGAAGGCGTCACCGAACTTCCGCAGCAGGTCGCCCGCCTCGGCGTCGTCCTGGACGTGCTCGGTGACGGCGTCGGTGAGGTCCTCGGTCCACGTCCGGGTGACGGCGCGCAGCCGCTCCTGCAGCTCGTCGGTATCGACGTGCTCCGGCCCGCCCTCGCGGGGCAGCCGGATCATGAAGTGCAGCTGGGCCAGCGGCTCGTCCCCGACCCGGGTGGCGTAGTCGGACAGCGTCCCGCCGTAGGTGTCCTCCAGCAGGCGCTGGACGCGCAGCCGGTTGGCCGTGTTGTAGCGGTCGCGCGGCAGGAAGACCAGGGCGCTGACGAACCGGCCGAACTCGTCCTTGCGCACGAACACCCGGGCCTCGGGACGCTCGAGCAGGCGCAGCACCTCCTGGGCCGTCTGCTGCAGGTAGTCCACGGGCGCCTGGAAGAGCTCGTCGCGGGGGTAGCCCTCCAGGACGCTCACGAGGTCCTTGCCCGAGTGGCTGTCGGGCGCGTAGCCGCTGCTGGCCAGCACCTGCTTGACCTTCGCCCCGACGATCGGCAGCCGGACGGCCGCCTCGTTGTAGGCGCTCTGGGTGAACAGGCCGAGGAAGCGCTGCTCGCCGACGACCTGGCCCTGGCTGTCGAAGCGGCGGATGCCGATGTAGTCCAGGGGGACCGAGCGGTGGACCGTCGCGCGCGTGTTGGCCTTGGTGACCGTCAGCAGGCGTGGCTCCCGCGCGGTGGCGGCGGCCTCGGGGCGCAGCGGCGACAGGGTGCTGGGCGAGTCCTGGGAGTCGCGCAGGATGCCCAGCCCGCTGCCGGGGACCGACCGCAGGTAGGCCTCCTCCCCCTCCTCGACGAGGTCGTAGGCGCGGTAGCCCAGGTAGGTGAAGTGGTGGTCGTCGGCCCAGCTGAGGAAGTCGACGGTCGGGCGCACCGTGGCCGGGTCGACGGTGGAGGGCGGGGAGAGCTCGAGGTCGGCGATGATCGCCCGCGCGCGCTGGCGCATCGCGCCCCAGTCGTCGACCGCGCGGCGCACGTCGGCCAGCACGCCCTCCAGGTCCGCCCGCAGCACCTCCAGGTCGTCGGCGTCGCTGAGCCGGTCGGTCTCCACCACGATCCACGACTCGGCACGCTGCCCGGCGCCGACCTTGCGCGGGTCGGTGTCGACGATGTCCCCGGACCCGGCGTCCACCACGAGCTGGGGGTGCAGCAGCTGGTGCACGGTCAACCCCTGGCGCAGGACCTCGTGGGTCACCGAGTCCACGAGGAAGGGCATGTCGTCGGTGACGACCTGCACGAAGGTGTGCCGGCTGGTCCAGCCGTCCCGGGCCATCGTCGGGTTGAACACGCGCACCGCGGCCTCGTCGGCGGGGCGGGAGGAGGAGAGCTCGGCCATCGAGCGCGCCATCGCCTCTCGCTGGTCCGGGTCGTGGCCCACCTCGACGGGGGCGTGGTGGTAGAACCTGTCGACCAGCGTGTCCGCCATCGCTCTCAAGCGCTCCTTGCTCGTCTGCTCGTGTGCTCGTGTGCTCGCTCAGCCTGGCGCACCTCGGCGTGCGCTGCTGGACACACTACCCGCCTGGGGATGACCGCAACGGGCGGCCCGGGACCTCCCTAGAGTGGTGGCATGGACCGGTCCGCCCCCGGGCCCGGCGCCCGCTCGCCGGCCCGCCCCGCCCCGCCCCGGGGCGAGGTGCTGCGGGCGGTCGACGACCTCCAGGGGGCCGCTGCCGACCTGGGCTGGGCGGAGGCCACGGGACTGGCCGACGGCCTGGTCGACGCCCTCTCCCACCTTCTCGTCGACCTGGCCGACGGGTCGTCCTCCCCGACCCCGCAGCCCCTCGTGGTCGGTGCGATCGGCGGGCCGGCCCGACCGGTGGACCACGCCTCGTGCCGGGCTGCGGCCGCAGCGCTGCGCAGGGTCGCGCCCGTCCTCGACGCCGGCCCGCCGTGGGGGGCGGAGGCGGCCCGGGTGGCCCTGGAGCTGGCGGACCTGTTCGACAGGGTGGCCGACGACGGGCGCAGCGGCCGGGTGCCTCCCGGTCACAAGGGCGTCGTGCTGCGGCGTCTGCACGGCCTGCAGCGGCGCCTGCAGGCACTAGGTTGAGCCGTATGAGGATCACCGAGACCGTCGTGCACCCCGCAGCCCCGGGTCGCACCTTCGAGATGCTGTGCGACCCCGCCTACCAGGAGCTGCGCTGCGAGCGCTCCGGCGCCACGGACCAGACGGTCACGGTGGAGGCGGACGGCGAGGCGACGGTGGTGACCACCCGGCGGCACATCCCCAGCGACGGGGTCCCGGACGTCGCCCGGGCCTTCGTGGGCCCGCAGATCCTGCTCGTGGAGACCGTGCGGTGGGGCGGCGCCGACCCCGACGGCGAGCGCGAGGGGGCGATGTCGATCGACCTGCCGGGGCTGCCGGTGAGCTTCACCGGCGGGGTGCACCTGCGGGTCGGCGGCGAGCCGGGCACGACCGACCACGTCGTCGACGGGGACCTCGAGGCCAACGTCCCCTTCCTGGGCCGGCGCATCGAGGAGGCCGTCGCCCCGCGCATCAGCGAGATCGTGCGCGTCGAGGAGCAGGTGGCCCAGGAGTGGCTCGCCTCGCACTGAGCCCGCGACGCCACACCCCCACCGACGACGCGGCGCGCACGCCACACCCCCCACCGACGACGCGGCGTGCACGCCATACCTGCACCAACGCGCGACGCCCCCGACCTGGGACGGTCGGGGGCGTCGGCGCGTGAGGGTGACCTCAGCCCATGTGCGGGTAGCGGTAGTCGGTCGCCGGCACGAACGTCTCCTTGATGATGCGCGTGCTGGTCCACCGCTGCAGGTTGGCCCGGCTGCCGGCCTTGTCGTTGGTGCCCGAGCCCCGGGCGCCGCCGAAGGGCTGCTGACCGACGACGGCCCCGGTCGGCTTGTCGTTGACGTAGAAGTTGCCGGCGGCGAACCGCAGGGTCTGGGCGGCCTCCGCGACCGCTGCCCGGTCCTGGGCGACGACGGCCCCGGTGAGCGCGTAGGGCGCCACCGACTCCATCTGCGCCAGCATGGCCGACCACTGCGCGTCCTCGTAGACGTGCACGGTGAGGATGGGCCCGAAGTACTCGGTGCGGACCATCTCGTGGAAGGGGTCCTCCACGACGGCGACGGTCGGGCGGACGAACCAGCCCTCGGAGTCGTCGTAGGTCCCGCCGGCGACGATCTCCACTCCGTCGTCGGAGCGTGCGTCGTCGAGCACCTTCTTGTGCTTGGCGAAGGCCTTGGCGTCGATGACCGCCCCCATGAAGTTGGACAGGTCACGCACGTCCCCCATCGTCAGGGCGTCGACCTCCGCGACGAGCTCGTCACGCAGGCGCCCCCACAGGGAGGCCGGCACGTAGGCGCGCGAGGCGGCCGAGCACTTCTGACCCTGGTACTCGAACGCGCCGCGCACCATCGCCGTGCGCAGCACGTCGACGTCGGCGCTGGGGTGGGCGACGATGAAGTCCTTGCCGCCGGTCTCCCCCACGATGCGCGGGTAGGAGCGGTAGGTCGACAGGTTCTGACCGGTCTGCGCCCACAACGAGTTGAAGACGGCGGTCGAGCCGGTGAAGTGCAGGCCGGCGAAGTCGGGATGGGTCATCACGACGTCGGAGATCGCCGGGCCGGTGCCGGTGACCATGTTGATGACACCGTCCGGCAGCCCGGCGGCCTGCAGCAGGCGCATGACCTCTGTCGCGGCCCGCTGCTGGGTCGGTGCGGGCTTCCACACCACGGTGTTGCCCATCAGCGCCGGAGCGGTCGGGAGGTTGCCGGAGATGGCTGTGAAGTTGAACGGCGTGACGGCGTAGACGAAGCCCTCCAGCGGCCGGTGGTCGGCGCGGTTCCAGGTGCCGGGCGCGTTGCGGACGGGCTGCTCGGCGAGCACCTCCTGGGCGTAGTGCACGTTGAACCGCCAGAAGTCGGCCAGCTCGCAGGCGGAGTCGATCTCGGCCTGCTGGGCGGTCTTGCTCTGGCCGAGCATGGTGGCGGCGTTCAGCCGTGCCCGCCAGGGACCGGCGAGCAGGTCGGCCGCCTTGAGGAAGACCGACGCACGGTCCTCGAACGACATGCGACGCCAGGCCTCGCCGGCGTCGAGGGAGGCCTGCACAGCACGCTCGGCATCCTGCGTCGTGCCGTCGCGCAGGGTGCCGAGCACCTCGGCGTGCGCGTGCGGCTGGACGACCTGAATCTCCTCGCCCGAGCCGACGACCTCCTCGCCCCCGATCACGTGCGGCAGGTCGACCGCCTCGCCGGCCATCTGCGCCAGCGTCTTCTCCAGCTCGGCGCGCTCGGGTGTCCCCGGCGCGTAGGTCAGGACCGGCTCGTTCTGCGGTGTCGGCACGTCCACGAAGGCATCCATGGTCATCGGCTCACTTCCTCGTCCTCTTCGTCGGGGGATGGTGTTCTGGTCGGCCTGCGAAGCCGGGAGGGTCAGTCGGCCTGCGGCGTGGCGGCCAGCGTCTGCGCCAGCTCGATCACGTGGGCCAGCTCGGTGGTGTCGTACCAGGACAGCTCCACCTCGCCCGCCGTGCCCGCCAGCGCTCCGGGTCGACCGGTGACGACGTCGTCGCCCAGGTGCAGGGCGGCGACCCTGGGCAGGTCGACGTCGCCGACCGACACGCGGGCGTCCGCGACCTCACCGGGGTGGACCCGGTCGCGCTCGATGTCCACGGCGGCCACGATCACGGCGCTGCCCTGCCCGGCCAGACCGCGGGCGGCCTCCTGCAGGGCGGCGTACTCCCACTCCTCGGTGTCGCCCGAGGGGTGGTCCTCCTCCACGGCCGCGGTCACGGCATACGCAGCCAGCGGACCCGGGAGGGTGCGCTCGTCGCGGAGCCGGGTCAGCTGCTCCAGGGTGACCGGGACGTAGCACCGCACTGTCGTCATCGCTCTGCCTTCCTCGCCGCACGGGCGACGCGTCCACCCATGGTGTCAGACATGCAGGACACGGACGAACCTGTGCCCGCCGCGACCCGGGTCGTCCCTAGGCCGTCGCGACGCGCCGTCCGGGCAGCCACCTGCGCCCGGCCGCGGCCCGGGCGCGCCGGCTCGCGGGGACGCGGTCGGCGACGACGTCCGCGAGGCCGGCCAGAGCGAGGCGGGCGGCGCTGCGCGGACGCACCTCCAGCAGCGCCCGGCCGTGCAGCAGGGCGGCGTCCAGGGCCTCCTGGTCCTCGGGCACGAGATGCACCCTGCCGACCGAGGCGAAACGGTCCAGGGCCTCCTGGATCCGACGGCCCGGGTCCGGCCCCACCGGCCCGGGGCGCACGCGCGTGACCACGACGGTGCGCTCGGCACGGGTGCACGCCGACAGCAGGTCGAGCCCGCGCACGAGGCGCTGCAGCCCGACCGGGTCACCCGTGCCGACCACGACGACCCTGTCGGCGGCGTCCAACGCCGTCAGCGCCGCCCCGTTGCGTCGCGGCGCCAGGGTGTCGAAAGAGAGCTCCTCGTCCTGCTCGAGCGGGGCCGCCACGTCGACCACGGTCGTGCGGGCCAGGCCGCGGCAGCGCTCCAGCACGTCCGCGAGGGCGACGTCGCGCAGCTCTGGCCACCGGTCGGCCCGCGGGAGGCCCGTGAGGATCCGCAGTCCGGGCCGCACCTCGGGGGCGAGCCCGGCGAGGGTCTCGCGGTCCAGCGAGCCCTGGTCGGCCGCCCGCGCCGCCGCCGCGACGCCGGGCACCTCGTCCAGCACGGCGAGGGTCTGCGCCGCGCTCGCGCCGTAGGTGTCGGCGTCGACGAGAACGACGGGGTGCAGCGGGTCGGCGAGCTCGGCCGCCAGGTTGACCGCGACGGTCGTGCGTCCCGGGCTGCCGGTCGGTCCCCACACGACGACGACCGAGCCCGGCCCCTGGTCGTCCTCGGCGAGGCTCGAGATGTCGTGCTCGCCCGACCCCTCGGGGTCGCGCGCACCAGATCCTTCGCGGTATGCGGTCTCGTCGTCCCCAGCAGGCCCCGACGGGTGCGGGGCGGCGTGGTCCTCGCCGTGGCCGGCGGTGTCGGTGGCGGCTCCCTCACCGGTGCTGCGGCGAGGCGTCGACCGGACCTCTGCCCGTCCTTCCTCGTGCGTCGCGTCGGGGTGCCGCGTCGCGGGCTGGTCCTCCCCGAGCAGGCGCGCGAGGGCCTCGTCGAGGCCTTCGGCCCCGGTGTCTGCGGGCACCACGACCCCCAGCCCCCACCGACGCAGGGTCCGCTCGGCGGCCTCGTCACCCGGCGGATGGACCCCGAGCACGAGGACGTCCTGCTCGTGCAGGGCGTCGATGACCGAACGCTCCACACCCCGCAGGTCGGCGGAGAGCACCGCCAGCCGTCCGACGCCGGCGGCGACGACACCGAGGAGCTCGGCCACGTCGGCGCACCGACGGGCGACATGCACCCGGCGGGAGGTCGACAGCGCTCCCGCGAGCGCCCCCTCCCAGCGCGGGGCGACGGCCGTGACCAGGGGCAGGGTCACCGGCCGCTCCCCGAGGTGTCGCGGGGCGAGGGCACCAGGGTGATCCGCGCCTCCTGGTCGACGGCCGCGATGACCGTGCCGACCTCGTCGGCCGGCACCACGACCTGGACCGCCGTGCGCCCCAGCCCGGCGCCGAGCCCGGTGGTCTCTGCGGGCACGGTGTCCACGACCGCCCCGGCCAGCAGCAGCTCGGGCTCGAGGTAGGCCTCGCCCACCGCCTCCCCGTCACGGCGGCTCACCCAGACGTCGACGACCGTCCCGGTGGCCAGCGACCGGGCGGCCACGGAGTCGACCGGCACCCCGACCGTCTTGTCCAGCGCCTCGCGGGCGGTGCCCAGCGCGGTCGCCGGGACGAGCTCGCCCTCGCCGACCGGGCGCACGAGGTAGGTCCCGGGCTGGATGGGCGCCGAGCCGTCGACGTAGTGACCCAGCTGCTGCCCCATCCGCACGGGCACCGTCACCAGGTCGTCCTCGCCGACGGGCTGCCCGGGCAGCAGGTCGCGGGCGGCGGCGTAGACCGGGGTGGTGTCGTCGAGGGAGGAGACCAGGCGGGTGCCGCCGGCGACCGAGAGGAGCACGAGGAGGACGCCGACGACGAGCCGCAGGTCGCGCCAGCCCGGACGTTGCAGGCGGCGGGCCGTCCGGGGCGCGACCGAGGGTGGCGACGTCCCGGGGACGGTCGACGTGGCGACGGGCATGGACCCCTCCTCGTGTGGTGTGCTACCCCTGTCTGGCCCGCAACGCTAACGAGAAAGCGCACGGCGCCCCCATCTTGTCCACAGGCAGGTCAAGAGAGGCCCACGCGTCAGTAAAATCTGGGTCAAGAATTGCGAAAGGACCTGCGCCGTGCCCGCTCCCCGCTTCCTCACCCTGACGGACGTGGCCGAGACCCTCAACGTCTCGCTGTCGCAGGTGAAGGCGCTCGTGCGCTCCGGCGACCTCCAGGGCGTCAAGCTCGGAGGGCGCGGGGTCTGGCGGGTCGAGAACAGCGAGCTGGAGGCCTACATCCAGCGCATGTACGCCCAGACGCGCGAGACCCTGCGTCAGGGCTCCGGCGACCTCGACTGACAGGGCCGGGGGCACGCGTCAGAGGCGGCGCACGAGGCTGAGGGCGGCGTAGGGGATGCTGACCCGCCCCCGCACCGCCGACGCCCTGCGGGCCGCGTCGTCGGGGTGACGGGCCAGGTCGAGGTGGTCGGCGAGGACCGCGTCGATCGTGCCGGTGACGTGGTCACCCTCGCGGTCGTGCACCCGGACGACCGCGCGGTCCCGGCTGATGGCCCGCAGGGCCGGTCGCAGACCGAGCCGTCGGCCGTCGACGCCGTGGTCACCCACCCGCCGCGGCAGCCCCTCGACCGCGGTGACCGCGGCCAGGGGGGTGAGGATCTCCCGCCCGCGAGCCTCCAGGGTGCCGCCGTGGTCGAGCAGGAGCCAGTCGGCACCGACGTCGCGCAGGGTGGCCTCGAGCCAGCCCACGCCGCGCACGCGCAGACGCAGCACCGCCCCCTCCGCGCCGAGGAGGCGGTGGACCAGCTCGATCTGACCGCGCTCGGCGCGGGTGTGCTCGGCCGCCTCGAGGTCGCGGTCGCGACGCTCGAGCTGGGCCTGCTGGGCCTCCAGGTCGACGAACAGGTCCTCCCAGCGCATGGCGCCATGGTGCCAGCACGGGCGTCGGTCATGACCGTGGGCGTCCACAGCACCGTCGGAGACGGAGCGGGGTGCCGGTGTCCACAGCCCGCACGAGACCCTTGCCCTGCGTACGCCTCCTGACGTAGTTTGACGCAAACGCACGCAAACGGACGCATCGACACCGGAGGAACCGATGATGGGGACATCTGCACGGGCGGCGCTGCTGGGGGCAGCCGGGGCTGCGCTGACCGGGGTCGCGGCCGTCTGGCTGCTGCGCACCGCCGCGACCGCGTGGCCGGGCACCGCGACCGTCGGCGTCGAGCTGGGCGTGGGGTTTCTCGCGACCGGGGCGGCGGGCCTGCTCGCGGCCTGGGTGGCCGTGGTGCTGGGCAGCGCCTCGGTCTCGCTGGCACTGTCGGCACGGCCCGCAGGCGCCCGGCCGGACGGGGTCGATGACGGGCGTCGTCCGCGCGGAGGACTGACCGGACGGGTCGCGGCCGTGCTGCTGGTGGTGGCGGGCCTCGGCGCCGGCCCCGCGACAGCCGCGGAGGCACCGCTGCCCGTAGGGGTGACCGCGACGGTGGACCCGACGGTCCTCGCCGCCGCACCCGAGCTGCGGACAGCCGGAGCGGTGCCGGCGACCGTCGAGGACGTCCACGACCCGGGTGCCGGTGAGGTGCCCGTCCCGGGGTGGACCCCCACGACGGCCCGACCCGCACCCGCCCGACAGCCCACGGCGCAGGTGGGCCTGGTGAGCACGGCCGCGGCGCCGACATCGACGGACGAGGTCGTCGTGCACCGCGGCGACACGTTGTGGGACATCGCCGCCCGGCACCTCGGCGAGCACGCCACCGACCAGGACGTCGCCGAGGCGTGGCCGCGCTGGTATGCCGCCAACAGAGACGTCATCGGCGCGGACCCGGACCTGATCCACCCCGGTCAGCGCCTGGTGGTGCCCGCTCCCGGGGGCGCACGGTGAGCGCCGCCGTCTCCCGGACGGACGCACGACGGGCTGCCGCACCACCGGTGCTGCGGGTCCTGCCCGCACCGCGGACGGACCCCGCGCCGGAGGGCCAGGACTGGGACGAGGACGTCGAGCAGCCGCCACCCTCCCGCTACGTGCAGGGCTGCCTGGCGGTCGACTTCCGCGGCGGCGCCGACGACGCCTTCTTCGGGCCGCAGGCCACCTCGACCCCCGACCTGCCCGAGCCGGTGCCGTGGGCCCGGCGCATGATCCAGGCGATGCTGGAGGCCTACGAGGGGGTGCGCTCCCCCGACCAGCTCTCGCGCTGGGTCGTGCCGGAGATCCGGGAGCGGGCGCACCGCCGGGGCCTGCTGGCACGACGCCGCGGCCGCCGCTCCGGACGTCCACCGGTCGTCCGTTCGGTGCACCCCTGCTCCCCCGCCGACGGCGTCTGCGAGATCGCGGCGGTGGTCTGGGTGGACGGCCGCGTGCGTGCGCTCGCCCTGCGGATGAGCGGCGTGGACGGGCGGTGGCTCATCACCGCCTGGGAGCTGGGCTAGCGGCTGCGCTGGGCCCGGCGGCGCTCGGCACGGTTGCCGGAGGCGCCGTCAGAGCCCGCGGAGGCGGACGCCTGGTCCTCCTCCGGCAGGCTGCCGTCGGCGCGGACCCGTCGTGCCTCGGCGGAGCCGTCCTCGCTGGGCGCCACGAACGTCAGCTGCTGCTGCGCGGGCTGCTCGGGCTCCTCGGCACGCTTGACCTCCGCGCGGAACAGGAAGCGCACCGACTCCTCCTTGATCGCCTCCATCACCGCCTGGAAGAGCTGGTATCCCTCGCGCTGGTACTCCACGAGCGGCTCGCGCTGGGCCATCGCGCGCAGGCCGATGCCCTCCTTGAGGTAGTCCATCTCGTAGAGGTGCTCACGCCACTTGCGGTCGAGGACCTGCAGCACGACGCGGCGCTCCACGTCGCGCATGAGCTCAGGACCGACCGCCTCCTCGCGCTCGTCGTAGGCGTGCTGGGCGTCGGAGGTCAGCTCCTGGACCAGCAGCTCGGTCGTCACCGCATTGCGTCCGCCGGCGGCCTCGACGACCTCCTCGACCGTGATCTGGACCGGGTAGAGCTGGCCCAGGTCCTCCCACAGCTGCTCCAGGTCGATGCCGTCGGCCAGTCCCTGGCCGCCCGCGACCGTGACGTAGTCGGTGACCACGTCGTTGACGAAGTGGCGCACCTGCTCCTGCAGGTCCTCGCCCTCGAGCACCCGGCGCCGCTCGGCGTAGATGACCTCGCGCTGGCGGTTGAGGACGTCGTCGTACTTCAGCACGTTCTTGCGTGTCTCGAAGTGCTGCGCCTCGACCTGCGACTGGGCGCTGGCGATGGAGCGGGAGACCATCTTGGACTCGATCGGCACGTCGTCGGACAGACCGGTGGTGGCCATCACCCGGTCGACCATGGCCGCGTTGAACATGCGCATGAGGTCGTCCTGCAGCGAGAGGTAGAAACGGCTCTCGCCCGGGTCTCCCTGGCGCCCGGCACGACCACGCAGCTGGTTGTCGATGCGCCGGGACTCGTGCCGCTCGGTGCCCAGGACGTAGAGCCCGCCCAGAGCGGTGACCTCGTCGTGCTCGCTGGCGACGGACGACTCGGCCTGCGCCAGGGCCCGGTCCCAGGCGGCCTCGTACTCCTCCGGGGTGTCGTGCGGGTCCAGGCCCTGCGCCTTGAGCGCGGCGACGGCGCGGAACTCGGGGTTGCCCCCGAGCATGATGTCGGTGCCTCGGCCGGCCATGTTGGTGGCGACCGTCACGGCGCCACGGCGGCCCGCCTCGGCGACGATGGCCGCCTCCCGCTCGTGGTGCTTGGCGTTGAGCACCTCGTGCTTGACCCCGCGGCGGCGCAGCTGCTCGGAGAGGTACTCCGACTTGGCCACGGACGTGGTGCCCACGAGGACGGGCTGACCCATGCGGTGGCGGCCCGCGATGTCGTCCACGACCGCGGTGAACTTGGCCTCCTCGGTGCGGTAGACGAGGTCGGGCTGGTCCTTGCGGATCATCGGCATGTTGGTCGGGATGGACAGCACGCCCACCTTGTAGATGGAGTGCAGCTCGGCCGCCTCCGTCTGGGCGGTGCCGGTCATGCCCGCGAGCTTGTCGTACATGCGGAAGTAGTTCTGCAGGGTCACCGTTGCCAGGGTCTGGTTCTCGTTCTTGATCTCCACCCCCTCCTTGGCCTCGA
Source organism: Ornithinimicrobium pekingense DSM 21552 (assembly GCF_000421185.1). Lineage (GTDB taxonomy): Bacteria > Actinomycetota > Actinomycetes > Actinomycetales > Dermatophilaceae > Ornithinicoccus > Ornithinicoccus pekingensis. Next base: position 166,941 of record NZ_ATWJ01000015.1, on the reverse strand, counting down.
TCGCCTGGTGCATGCCCTCGTTGTAGCGGCGACCGGGCAGGATGCGGCCGGTGTGCTCGTCGACGATCATCACCTGGCCGTCCATCACGACGTAGTCCTTGTCGCGCTCGAAGAGCTCCTTGGCCTTGATCGCGTTGTTGAGGTAGCCGATGAGCGGGGTGTTGGCGGACTCGTAGAGGTTGTCGATACCGAGGTAGTCCTCGACCTTCTCGATGCCCGCCTCCAGGACCCCGACCGTCTTCTTCTTCTCGTCCACCTCGTAGTCACCCGACGGCTCGACGCCGCGCAGCCGGTCGCCGGCCTGACCCCGCTCGAGGCGGCGCACCAGCTTGGAGAACTCGGTGTACCACTTGGTGGCCTGGTCGGCCGGGCCCGAGATGATCAGCGGCGTCCTCGCCTCGTCGATGAGGATCGAGTCGACCTCGTCGACGATGGCGTAGTGGTGCTCGCGCTGGACCAGGTCCTTCAGCGACCAGGCCATGTTGTCGCGCAGGTAGTCGAAGCCGAACTCGTTGTTGGTGCCGTAGGTGATGTCCATGGCGTACTGCTCGCGACGCTGCGCGGGCGTCATGGACGACAGGATGCAACCGGTCTCCAGGCCGAGAGCGCGGTGGACGCGGCCCATGAGCTCGGACTGGTACTGCGCCAGGTAGTCGTTGGTCGTGATGACGTGGACGCCCTTGCCCGTGAGGGCGTTGAGGTATGACGGCAGCGTCGCCACGAGCGTCTTGCCCTCACCGGTGCGCATCTCGGCGACGTTGCCCTGGTGCAGCGCGGCCCCGCCCATGAGCTGCACGTCGAAGTGGCGCTTGCCGATGGTCCGCTTGGACGCCTCGCGCACGGCGGCGAACGCCTCGGGCAGCAGCTGGTCCAGCGTCTGCCCGTCGGCCAGGCGCTTCTTGAACTTGTCGGTCTCCTCGCGCAGCTCGGCGTCGGTCAGGCCCTCGAAGTCCTCCTCGAGGGCGTTGACCTGCTTGGCGATGGACTCCAGCCGGCGCAGCGCGGACTTCTCGCCGGCGCGCAGGATCTTCTCGAAGAGGTTGGCCACCTGCCTAGGCTAACCGCCCCGACCTGGGAGATCCCAGCGGCGGCACGCAGACAGCACGACGGGGCGTGGCCGCTCCATGCGGTCCACGCCCCGTCGGGACGGTGCTGGGCTCAGGGCTGGGCGGCCCAGTCCTCCAGCGCCTGCTCGACCTCCGTCGAGACCGCGCCGTCGCCGCCGACGACGACGACGGTGCCGGGCTGCAGCCGGTCGAGCTCGTCAAGGAGCCCGCGCGGCAGCTCGTCGGGTCGGGTCAGCAGCACCGGGGCACTCACGGCGCCCGCGTAGGCGGCCACCGTCAGCGCGTCCGGGTAGGTGCGACCGGTCGCCACGAAGACCACGTCGCTGGACGCGACGAACTCGGCAGACACCGCCAGCGCGGTCTGGTAGCGATCGGGACCAGCCACGCGGTCGACGTCCTCGACGCCGGTCGCGGCCCGCACCTCATCCAGCACCGCGTCGGACACCGCGAGCTCGCCGCCCAGGACGACGATCCGCGACGGGGACAGCTCGACCAGGGCGTCCCGGGTGGTCGACGGCAGCCGGTCCGTCTTGGTCAGCAGCACCGGGCTACCCAGCCCACCTGCCACCGCCGAGCCCGCGAGGGCGTCGGCGAAGGACCGGTCGCCACCGCTGGCCAGGAAGACCACGTCGCTGGTGCCGAACAGGTCGGAGAGCAGCGAGGCGGTCTCGTAACGGTTGGCACCCGCCACGCGGGCCACCTCGCCGTACTGCTCCAGGTCCTGCTCGACGGCGGCGCTCACCGCGCCGGGCCCGCCCAGGATCACGATGTTGGCCGGGTCGACGGCCTCGATGAGTCCCCGCGTGGCTGCCGGAAGCCGGTCGGGCTTGGCGAGCACGACCGGGGCGGCGGACCCGTCCGGAGCGGTGGCCATGCCGATGAGGCCCGGCACCAGACCGTTGGCGGCCGGCGAGGCGCCCACGAGGGCGTCTGCCGCGGTCACGCCGGTGGCGACGTAGACCGTGTCGACCTCGCCGAACTGCTCGGCGATGACGGCCGCGGTCTCGTAGCGGTTGTCACCGTTCCAGCGCGTGACGTCGACGCCGGGGGCGGGCTCCTGCGTCAGGTCGAGCCCGACCAGGACCGGGTCGTGGTCGCTGGAGCGGTAGGGACCCGGGGCATAGAGCGCGTCCTGCTCGTCCGGCTTGAACGACATGTCGTAGTCCAGGACGGACGGCTCGTCGGCGTTGATCGCCCACGCGGCCGCGCCGGTCACCCGGTCGTCCAGCGCCGCGTTGGCCATCGCGTAGTCGAGGTAGCCGAGCATGCCGTCGAAGACGTAGCTGTAGGCGTACTCGCCGACGAACTCCAGCAGCAGGTCGGAGTACCCGGCCGCGGTCAGCGCCTCGATCGGGTCCTCCTTGTCGTAGGAGTTCAGGTCACCGATGACCAGGGCGTGCTCGGCCCCGGTGCCGGTGGGGTCAGCCGAGGCCCAGTCCGCGAGGGCCTGCGCGGCCTGGGTGCGGACCCCGTTGCAGTTGCCCTGCCCGTCCGGGTCCTCCGGGTCGCCGACCGCGTCGCATCCCGAGCCCTTGGACTTGAGGTGGTTGACCACCACGGTCACCTGCCCGCCCACCACGGTGTCCTCGAAGGTCTGGGCCAGCGCGGGGCGGTTGTACTCGTCGAGGTAGCGCGCGTCGACGCTGGAGTCCAGCAGCGCCTCCTCTCCGACGGGGGTCACCCGGGCCGGCTGGTAGATGAAGGCCTGGGCGATCGCGTCGGTGCCGATGACGCCGGTGGACACGAAGGCCCACTTCCCGGCGTCGTCCGCGTCGGCGTTGAGCGCGTCGACGAGGTTGCCCACCGCGACGTCACCGTTGTTCTCGATCTCCATCAGCCCGACGACGTCGGTGTCCATCTCGTTGATGGCGGCCACGATCTTGGCCTGCTGACGCGCGAACTCGGTCTCCGTGTCCGCACCGCGGGCCTGGGGGTCCTCGGAGGTGAGAGTCGTGAAGTAGTTGAGGACGTTGAAGGAGGCCACGGTGGTGGTCCCGCCGACCTCCGGCACCGCCGGACGGGGGTTCTGCGGGGTGTAGTCCGCGCCCTCGGTCGGCTGCACCCGCCACAGGTCGAACCGGTAGTCCAGCACGCCGGTCAGGTTGGAGACGACGTCCCCGCCGCGGAAGCTGTTCCCCAGCGAGAAGGGCTCACCGTTCGGGTGCCGCAGCACCGGGGGGTTCTGCGGGCTCAGCCCGTCGTCGAGGGTGATGCGGTGGGTGGCGTTGTGCTCGGCCAGGGCCACCGCCTCCGGGGAGCCGGGCTCGTGGACGGCGGTCGGCTGGTGCTGACGGAGGGTGCCGTCACCCACGCCGAGGACCATCTCGCCGAAGCGGCCGTAGTTGAAGTACTCCAGGATGGCCAGGTCCTGCGGGTAGGTGACGTACATGCTCTCGTAGCGCTCGTGGTCGAGCACCGGCATCGTCAGCTCGACCGGCGCCGGCAGGGCGACGTCGGTGTCGCAGACCTCGACCTGCACGTCGGTCAGCTGGGTCTGGCCGTTGAACTCGTCCACGGTGCCGGACAGCCCGACGAGGTCGCCCACGGCCACGTCGGTGCCGCTGGGGGCGAAGACGAAGATGCCGTCGGAGGTGGCGGGGTTGGCGTCACCGCCGTCCTGGACGAAGTAGCCGTTGAAGCCGCCCGTCTGGAAGTCGCCGACCACCGTGCCGCGCACCAGGGCGGGAGAACCGTCCAGCGGGCTGGCGTCGCCCTCGCCCTGCACCACCCCGATCGGGGTCACGGCGACGTCGCACAGCTCCGGCGCCGGGCCGGGGTCCGGGTCGGGGTCGGTCACGGTGCCGTTGCGCACGCCGAAGGTCGCGGTGACCGGGCCGGTCCAGGCGCCGTCCACCTTCTGCAGCGACAGCCCGGCCGGGTCCGAGCCGGCCTCCACGACCCCGATGTCGGTGCTGGCCATGCCCTCCGCCGGTCCGCCGGCGGCGGTCATCTCCCCCTCGTAGGAGAGGAACTCGACGACCTGCCCTGCACCGTCGACCAGCGCGACACCGTCCGGCGCACCGTTCTGCAGGCCGTTGACGGGGTAGTTGACGACGAGCACCCCGGCCTCCGGGACGACCCCACCCACCGCGGCCGCGCTGCCGTAGGTCAAACCGTCGTTGCCGTTGTAGAGGACGAGCGTCCAGCCGGTGAGGTCGGTGCCGGCCGGGGCCTGCACCTCGATCGCCTCTCCGACGTCGGTGCTTGCATTGTCGTAGTGGATCTCGCTGATGAAGATCTCGTGCTCGTCGGCGGTGGCCGCTGTCGGGACCAGCAGGCTGGCCAGGAGCGTCGCTGCCCCTGTCACCGCCACGGCCGTCCTTGGCCGGGAGGGATGCATCATTGCGTTTCTTTCTCTCGGGAGACGGTGCGCACGGGCGCACCACTGACCGACCCTAGAAGCCTTCGCGGGCCGGGGACAGGGGCCACAGCGGTCCGCACCGGGAAAACCTGGTCACGTTTTGGCAAAGTCCACCCTGGCCAGGCCGAGCCACCTCGCCATCAGCTCCAGCTGCTCCTGCAGGGCGGGAGCCGCACGACGAATGTCGACCCCCGGCTCCCAGTGCACTGCCCTCGCTACCAGCGCCCCCGCGGCACGGTCGGCCTTGAGGTCCACCCGGCCCACGAGCTCCTCGTCGAGCAGGAAGGGCAGGACGTAGTAGCCGTACTGCCGCTGCGGGGCGGGCACGTAGATCTCCAGCCGGAAGCGCATCCCCCACAGGCCCTCGGTCCGCTCCCGCTGCCACACGAGGGAGTCGAAGGGGCTGAGCAGGGCCGCCCCGGGCACCCGGCGCGGCACCCGCATCCCCGGCACACGCCATACCGGCCGGTCGGTCCACCCGGGGACCCGCACGCGCTCCGCCTCGCCGCGCGCCTCCAGCTCCTCCAGCCCGCGCGCCACCCTCGGCCCGCGGATCCGGAAGTAGTCGGCGAGGCAGCGCTGCGTGCCGAGCCCGTGCGCGCGCAGCGAGATGCCCAGCAGCTCGGTCACCGCCTCCTGGGGGTCCTCGTGCGCCAGCGCCTCGCGGCGGGCCACGACCTCGGCGGGCAGCACCACCTCGGGTGCGGCATACCGGCGCTCGAAGGACGTGGTGCGCCCGGCCGAGGTGATCTCGCCCGACCAGAAGAGCAGCTCCAGGCAGTGCTTGACCGCCGACCAGTTCCACCCCCACTGCTCGTCGCTGCGGCCGGCCCCGTGCGGCAGGTGGGCCTCGACCTCCCGGGAGGTGAGCGGGCCGTGCTCGCGCACCACCGTCCGCACCGCCTCGAGCAGCTCGGGGTGGGTCTGGGCGAAGGAGCGGCTCCACGCCCGCTCCCGCGCCTGCTCCATGCGGAAGGTCAGCAGCGGCCAGGTCGAGGGCGGCACGAGCGAGGCCTCGTGCGCCCAGTACTCCACGAGGCGCCGACCGGTGCGCGCCCTGGGGCCCGCACCGTCGCGGGCGCGGTCGAGCAGGGCGGGGTCGTAGGGGCCGAGCCGGGAGAAGAACGGCAGGTACTGCGAGCGGGTCAGGACGTTGACGCTGTCGATCTGGACGACCTGCACCCGGTCGACCACCCGGGTGACGTGCCGCATGGTGGCGGCGCCCGGTGCGGGACGGGGGTCGGCGAAGCCCTGCGCCGCGAGCGCCAGCCGGCGGGCCTGCGCGAGCGAGAGCGTGGGCGCTCGTGCGGGGACGGTCGGGCTCGGGCTGGGCGTCGCCATGCGCGCCACTGTGCCACGCACCGGTGACAGGGCCCCCTCGACGGGCCGGGAGGACGGGACGGGCCCGTCACCTGCGGGTGACGGGCCCGTCCTCGAGGGGCATGCGGTGCTAGGAGGCCACGGCCTCGGGCGTGGCGGCGCCGAGGTCGTCCTCCTCGCCGGGACCGTCGTGGTCCACGTCGAGCCGGAGGACGCCGTAGGACCAGCCGCGGCGGCGGTAGACGACGCTCGGGCGGTCGGTGTCGACGTCGTGGAAGAGGAAGAAGTCGTGGCCCACCAGCTCCATGCGGGACAGTGCCTGCCCCACGGTCATCGGGCTCGAGGCGTGCGTCTTCTCACGGATCTCGATGGGGCTGTTGCCCTGGGTCTGCAGCTCGGCGTCGAGCGCCTCCTCCGGGGAGGGCGGCCGCGAGCCGTTGTCGGACGGTGCGGCGAGGGGCTCGGTCGGCAGGCCGTAGGTGGCCTCGGCGACCGACGGGAGGCGGTGCTTGCCGGTGTGGCTGATACGGCGCTTGTCGTTCATCCTGCGCAGCCGCTCGGTCAGCTTGCTCATGGCCAGGTCGACGGCGGCGTACTCCTCGTCGGCGGCGGCCTCTGCGCGGACCACGGTACGTCCCACGTAGCACGTGATCTCGCAGCGCTCGGCCTCCTTGGCCTGGCGGGGGTTGGCCTCGTGGGTCAGGACGACCTCGGTGCGGCGCACGCGCGGCGCCAGCTGCGGGATCTTGTCGAGCTTGTCCTCGAGGTGACGGCGGAAGCGCTCCGCCACGTCCTTCTTGCGACCGGTCACGGTGAGTTCCATGAGTCCTCCATACAGGGTTTCAGGTGGTGGGTGCTCGTTGGCGTCGTCATGGCGCCTGGTCCAACCGCATCACCCCCTGGCCATCTGCGAGAGGTGCTCCATGCAGTCACATTAGTCCGCCCTCCTGGGAACCGAAAGTCGGCCCGCCGGGGCCGGTGCCGCGGCCTGCGATGGCCTGCTGCGGCGCGCCGTGGCGGCGACGGTGACGGCCACGACGGGGCCGCTGCGCGCCACCGTCAGCGCCCTCGCGCACTCGCTGAGGGTGGCCCCCGTGGTGACGACGTCGTCGACCAGGACGCACGGCAGACCGGCCACGGCGGGCGTCCCACGAGGACGGACGCGCACCGCGCCCTGCAGGTTGCGCCGACGTTGCGCGGCTCCCAGCCCGGCCTGGTCGGCGACCCGTCGCGACAGCTCCAGGACGTCGACGACCCGCAGCGGCCCGGCGCCGCGGACGGCCGCGGCGGCCAGGCTGCGGACCCGGTGCTCGCCCCGCTGACGGGTGCTGCGGCGCGCCGACGGGGCCGGCACGAGCGCGACGGGCGACCCACGGGCCACGGCGGCCCGGTGGTCCGGGGAGGCGGCCAGCGCCGCCGCCAGGACGTCGCGCAGCACCGGGGCGAGCACCGTGCCCGTGAGGTCGGCACGCCCACCGTCCTTCCACGCCACGACCGCCGCCCGCACGGCACCCTCGTAGGCCGGTCCCGCCCAGGTCGGGGGGAAGCCGGGCGGGCGCGGGGTCGGCGTCCACGTGCGGGGGGCCGTCCCGGCCAGGTCCGCCGCGCACGCCGGGCACCACCGCAGCCCTGCCCGCCCGCACCCGGCGCACGCCGACGGGGCCGCGAGCTCGACGAGGGCGAGCACGTCCTCCCACGGGCGCCACGGCATACCCCTCAGGGTGCGGCACGCCGTCACCGCGGGCCCTCGTCCGTCCACAGGGCCGCCCGGCCCGCAGGGACCGGGTCAGGTGCCCGGGATGATCAGCTCGTCACCGTTGCGGGCACCGAACCATCCCGAGGAGCCCTCGCGGGTGTGGAAGCGCCCGTCCTCGGTGCGCACCACCGGCGTGAACCCCTGGCCGGTGGGCACGGCCAGCACGTCCACGAGCCCCGGCTGCTCACCGAGCTCGTCGAGCCAGCCGCCGAGCGGGACGCTGAACGGCACCGGACGCTGGTCCTGCACCCGGCGGCCCGTGACGACGATCTCCGAGGTGGTCGCCCACCGCGCGGTCCCGACCGCGACGAGGGTCGGTGCCGCCGCCATCGGCTGGGCCAGTGCGGTCGCGCGGCCCTCGGAGTCGCGCACGATGCCGGCGACGAGCAGCCGGTGCCGGCTGTCGTCCGTCCCCTCGGCGACGACGAGAAGGGCACGCGTGCCGTCCGGGGACACCCGGAAGGTCTGGACCCGCTGGTCGTCACCCAGCCACGGCACGTCGACCGGGCGCGCGACGGCCGAGATGTCGGTGCCGTCGACCACCCAGACCCGGGGGCTGCCCTGGCTGCGGGCGACACCCGCGACCCACAGGCTGCCGTGCGGGTCGTAGCTCGGGTCGGTCAGGCCGTCACCGATGCCCTCGTTGACGTTCTCCTCGCCGTCGCGCCAGCGCCACAACCGGGAGCGGTCGGTGGAGACGGCGGCGAGCTCCGCCAGGTCCTCGGTCACCGCCACGCCGGTCCACTCCGTCCCCAGCCGGGGCAGGTCCACGGCCGAGGACGCCGAGGCGGGCAGGTTGCGCAGGTTGTAGAACGTCGGGTCGACCAGGGCGAAGACCTCCCCGATGCGCAGCAGCGCCCGCTCGGCCGTGCGCTGCACCTCGGTGTAGCCCAGCTCGGAGGCGGAGTTGACCGCACCCTCGCCGTCCGGCAGCAGGTTGCGGCCGCCCAGGCGCAGCTCCACGGCGGTGACGCCGCCGAGCCCGAGCAGGGCATGACCGATCTGGGCCCGTAGGTCGAGGATGCGCTCGGGGTCCTCCCCCAGGCCCTGACCCTGCAGGTCGACCGTGGCCACCTGGCTGGTGGGGTCGACGGGGACCGCCCCGACGGCGAGGTGCACGTCGGGCGAGGCCCCGGTGCGGACCGCCCCCTCCAGGTGGCGCGGCACCGGCGCCAGCTGGGCGCGGGTGACGGCGGTGGTCAACCCCTCCCCGCGGGCGAGCCAGCGGACCTCGGGCACGAAGTGGTCCAGGTGCGGGTCCAGGTAGTAGATCCGGGTGTCGCGGAAGGCCCGGCCGAGGTCGGGGACGGTCAGCCACAGGCCGAAGTCCTCGGGGAAGCCGTCGATGCGCCACTGCCCGTCCACCCGTGCCAGGGAGAACGTCTGCACCGTCTCGCCGGTGCGCTCCGTGAGCACCCCGGCCGCGTCGATGTGGCCCGTGACGACCGCGGTGACGCTCACCTCGTCACCCTCCCCGCGGAAGGTGGGGCTGCCCTCGAGCACCAGCACGCTGCGCGTCGGCACCCACTCGCTGGCCAGCGAGGGGGTCAGGAAGGTGCGGGCGACGTCCTCGTCGTCGGCGAACCCGACGTTGGCGCGGATGAAGCCCTCGACGATCTCGGCGGGGCTCGCGCCCGGCTGCGGCTGCTGGAGGAAGTGCTGCACGTCCGGGTTGGGCTGCACGTCGACCGACAGCCCGGGCCGCGGCACCGGGTCGGTCGGCAACGACGCCGCGCACCCGGTGAGCACGAGCACCACCGTGACGAGCAGCGCGACGAGCGCCGGACGGGCCGGACGGGTGGGGCGGGTAGGGCGGGTAGGCCTCTGGGACCTCATGGCTGCTCCTCCCCCTGGGTGGCGAGCGCCAGCACCACGGGCGGCACCTGGTGGTCGTGGTCGGCGCCGTGCTGGCCTGCGGGGTGCCCGACCGGTGGCGGCGGCTCGGCGATGACGTAGGTCGCCTGGCGCGGCAGCACCAGGCGGAAGCAGGTGCCCACCCCCGGGGCGCTGCCCACCTGCAGCCAGCCGCCGTGCACGCGGGCGTCCTCCTGGGCGATGGCCAGCCCCAGGCCGGTGCCGCCCGTGGTGCGGTCGCGCGAGGGGTCGGCCCGCCAGAACCGGTCGAAGACGTGGGCCTGCTGCTGCTCGTCGAGGCCGATGCCGTGGTCGTGGACGCTGACGGCCACGACCTGCTCGGTGGCCGAGACCGAGACCACGACGGGCCGCCCCTCGCCGTGCTCGACGGCGTTGGACAGCAGGTTGCGGAGCACCCGGGAGACGCGGCGGCCGTCCATGAGCACGGCCACGGGCTCGGCAGGGGCTCGCACCACCAGCTCGGAACCCAGGCGGTCGGCGAGCGCGCCGACCCCGTCCACCGCCGCGCGCACCAGCGCCACGACGTCCTCGCGGTGCCGCTCGATGGTGGCCGCGCCGGAGTCGTAGCGGCTGATCTCCAGCAGCTCGGTCAGCAGCTCCTCGAAGCGGTCGAGCTCCTGCTGGAGCAGCTCGGCGGAGCGGCCCACCGGCATGGTGAAGTCCTCCCGCGAGGCGTAGAGGATCTCCCCCGCCATCCGGATCGTGGTCAGCGGGGTCCGCAGCTCGTGCGACACGTCGGAGACGAACCGCTGCTGCAGCTGCGACAGCGAGCGCAGCTCGCGGATCTGCAGCTGGATGGAGTCGGCCATGGTGTTGAAGGAGGTGGCCAGCTGGGCCAGCTCGTCGGTGCCCTGCACCGGCAGCCGCTCGTCGAGGTGGCCCAGGGCCAGCTGGTGGGACACCACCGCCGCCTCCTCCACCGGACGGGTCACCATGCGCGTCGCGAGCCAGCCGACCCCGGCGACGAGCAGGGTCAGCGCGATGCCGGCCGCGACGAAGAGCTGGCGGACCAGGTCGAGGGTCTCCTGCTCGCGCAGCAGCGGGTAGACGAGGAACAGGTCGTAGGCACCGGCGCGGACCAGGCTGACACGTGAGCCGACGACGACCGAGGTGACCTGCTCCTCCTGGCCGGCCAGCGACATGGGCACGACCACGACGTGCTGGTTGGTGGGGTCGGCGCGCAGCGCCTCCCGCAGGCCCTCGGGAATGTCGGTCACGTTGGCGCCGAGGGACCGCCCGCTGATGGGTGCGCCCCGCTCGTTGTCCAGCGCCGGCCACAGCACGACGCGCCGACCCTCCTCGGCGCTGCCCCCGGCCATCGACTGCATCTGGTTGTCGGCGGCGAGGGACAGACCGGTGTCGTCGCGCCGGTCGGTGGAGTCGAAGGCCTCCTGGGCGAGGGCGACCTGCTGGGAGGCGTCGCGCTGGGCGTTGTCGACCGCCTGGGCGACCAGGCCCTCGCCGATCTGCTGGTAGAGCACCGTGCCGAGCATCGCGGCGAGCGCCAGACCCACGAGGGTGGTGATGCTGATGACCCGGACGCGCAGCGACCCGTGCCACCACGCGGCCAGGCGGGACCCGGCCGGGTCGGGACGCGGCGGCGCGGGCCGCTCGCTCACCGGCGGGGCGACGACCGGCGCCTCAGGGGTGGCCGGCCTTGTAACCGACACCACGGACGGTCACCACGATCTGGGGGTTCTCGGGGTCCTTCTCGATCTTGGACCGCAGACGCTGGACGTGGACGTTGACCAGGCGGGTGTCGCCGGCGTGCCGGTAGCCCCAGACCTGCTCCAGCAGCGACTCGCGGTCGAACACCTGCGTCGGCTTGCTGGCCAGCGCGACGAGCAGGTCGAACTCCAGCGGCGTCAGCGGGATGCGCTCCCCCGCCCGGGTCACCTCGTGACCGGCCACGTCGATGACGACGTCACCGACCTGCAGCCGGCCGTCGCCCCCGGTGTCGACGCGTCGCAGCCGGGCGCGGATGCGCGCCAGCAGCTCCTGGGGCTTGAAGGGCTTGACCACGTAGTCGTCGGCGCCGGCCTCCAGGCCCGCGACGACGTCCTTGGTGTCGGTCCGGGCGGTGAGCATGACGATCGGCACGCCCGACTCCACCCGCAGCTGCCGGGCGACCTCGATGCCGTCCATCGTCGGGAGCATGACGTCGAGCAGCACCAGGTCGGGGCGCAGCTCGCGGAACATCGCCAGCGCCCGCCCGCCGTCGGCGCAGGTGGCCACGTCATACCCCTCCTTGCGCAGCACGATGCCGAGCATCTCGGCAAGGGCCTGGTCGTCGTCGACCACGAGAACGCTGGCGGTCACTGCTCCTCCTGCACGGGCGGGGTATGGGGTGGTGCCGGGTCAGTAGCGGTAGTGGTCGGGCTTGTAGGGCCCGGCGACGTCCACCCCGAGGTAGGCGGCCTGCTCCTTGGACAGCTCGGTGAGGTCGGCGCCCACGGACCCCAGGTGGATCCGGGCGACCTCCTCGTCGAGCTCCTTGGGCAGGGTGTGGACGCCGAGCGGGTAGTCCTCGGGGCTGCCGAAGAGCTCGACCTGGGCCAGCACCTGGTTGGCGAAGCTGGTCGACATCACGAAGCTGGGGTGGCCGGTGGCGTTGCCGAGGTTGAGCAGCCGGCCCTCGGACAGCACGATGACCGAGCGCTGCGGGCGGTCCGCGCCGTCGACGGTCTCCGCCGGCAGGGTCCACTCGTGCACCTGGGGCTTGATCTCGGTGCGCTGCACGCCGGGGACGCGGGCCAGGCCGGCCATGTCGATCTCGTTGTCGAAGTGGCCGATGTTGCCCACGATCGCCTTGTCCTTGAGGCGGCGCATGTGCTCGGCCGTGACGACGTCCTTGCAGCCGGTCGCGGTGACGACGAAGTCGGCCTGGCCGATGACGTCGTCGAGCCGGGCCACCTGGTAGCCCTCCATCGCGGCCTGCAGGGCGCAGATCGGGTCGATCTCGGTGACGATGACGCGCGCGCCCTGGCCGCGCAGCGCCTCGGCGCAGCCCTTGCCGACGTCGCCGAAGCCGCAGACGACCGCGACCTTGCCGCCGATGAGCACGTCGGTGGCCCGGTTGATGCCGTCGACGAGGCTGTGCCGGACGCCGTAGACGTTGTCGAACTTGGACTTGGTGACCGAGTCGTTGACGTTGATCGCGGGGACGAGCAGCTGGCCGGCCTCGTGCAGCTGGTAGAGCCGGTGCACGCCGGTCGTCGTCTCCTCGGTCACGCCCCGCAGGCCCGCGGCCACGTCGGTCCACCGGGTGGGGTGGTCGGCGAGGCCGGCGCGGACCGTCTCCAGGATCACCTTCCACTCCTCGGGGTCCTCCGGCTGCGCACCCGGGACCGCGCCGAGCTGCTCCCACTCCCGGCCCTTGTGCACCAGCAGCGTCGCGTCACCGCCGTCGTCGAGGATCATGTTGGGGCCCTGACCGTCGGGCCAGAGCATGATCTGGGTGGTGCACCACCAGTACTCCTCCAGCGTCTCGCCCTTCCAGGCGAAGACCGGGACGCCCCGGGGGTCCTGCGGGCTGCCGTGCGGGCCGACGACGACCGCGGCCGCCGCCTCGTCCTGGGTGGAGAAGATGTTGCAGGAGGCCCAGCGCACCTGCGCGCCGAGCGCCACGAGGGTCTCGATGAGCACGGCCGTCTGCACGGTCATGTGGAGCGAGCCGGCGATGCGGGCGCCGGCCAGCGGCTGCTGGTCGCCGAACCGCTCGCGCAGCGTCATCAGCCCCGGCATCTCGTGCTCGGCCAGCCGGATCTGGTGCCGGCCCTGCTCGGCGAGGGAGAGGTCGCGGACCTTGTGGGGCAGCGCGGTGTCGCTCGCCGACAGCGTGTGCGGGGTGCTCGTGCTTGCTGCTACGGACATGCTGCTCATGCTACGTGTCCGTGCTGGTCGGTCCCGCCAGGCGCCGCTACGGCGTGACGTGCTCGCCCTCCGGGTCGTAGTCGGCGGTGGCGTCCTGGTAGGGCGCCACCTCCAGGCCCAGGAGGGCGTTCTCGAGCACCTCCGACAGCGCCGGGTGGATCCAGTACTGCCCGCGCGCGAGCTGCGAGGCGGTCAGCGGACCGGTCGGACCGCCCAGGCTCAGCGCCTGGATGACCGGCTGGATCAGGCTCGAGGAGTGCGGGCCGATGGCGTGCGCGCCCAGCACGTGCCCGGTGCGCCGGTCGCCGACGACCTTGAACAGGCCGGTGGTGTCCTCCATCGCCCAGCCGTAGGCGACGTCGCCGTAGCGCTGGGTCTTGGTCGTCACGTCATAGCCCTGCTCACGGGCCTGCTCCTCGGTGAGGCCGACCGTGGCCACCTGCGGCTCGCTGAAGACGGCCGCGGGGACGTAGCGGTGGTCGAAGGAGAGGAGGGACTCGGGGTGGACCAGGTTGTGCGCGACGACCCGTGCCTCGTGGTTGGCCACGTGCTTGAGCTGGTGGGGCGAGCTGACGTCGCCGAGGGACCATACGCCGGGGGCGCTGGTGCGCCCGTGCTCGTCGACCTCGACACGGCCGTCCTCGCGTACCCGCACCCCGGCCGCCTCCAGGCCGAGGTCGTCGCTGTTGGGGCGCCGGCCGGTGGCGACCAGGAGCAGCTCGCCGCTGACGACGGTGCCGTCGGCCAGGTCCAGCTCGACGCCGTCACCGGCGCGCCGCGCAGCCGTGGGCTGGGCGTTCGTGTGCACGTGCCACCGCTCGTGCGCCAGGTCGGTGAACGCCTGGGACAGCTCGGTGTCCAGGACCCGCAGCAGGCGCTCGGTGCGGGTGATGACCGTGACGTGCACGCCGAGCGCGGAGAAGACGTGCGCGAACTCCGCCGCGATCACGCCGCCGCCGACGATCACCATGGTGGCGGGCAGCTCCTCGATGCGCATGACCGTGTCAGAGGTGTGGAAGGGCACGCCCGAGCCGAGGATGACGTCGGGCACGCGCGGGCGGGACCCCGTGGCGATGACGACCTGGTCGCCGGTGATCCGCTGGGTCGTGCCGACCTCGTGGCGGCCGCCGGGCAGGGTGATCTCGACCTCGAGCTCGCGGTCGCCGACGAAGCGGGCGTGACCGAGGTAGGCCTCCGTGTGGTCGGCGTCGCGACGGTAGTCGCGTCCCCCCTCGCTGATGGGGTCGATGCGGCCGAAGATGCGGTCGCGGATGTCGGGCCACCGGACGCCGTCGAGGGTCGCGTCGATGCCGAACCGCGCGGCGTCGCGGACCGTCCCGGCCACCTCTGCGGCATACACGAACATCTTGGTGGGGATGCAGCCCACGTTGAGGCAGGTCCCGCCGAAGGCGTCGGCGCTGCCGCTGCCCCGGTCGACGACGGCCACGCGCCTGGACTCGAAGTCCGGCGTCACGAGCGAGTTGCCCGAGCCGCTGCCGATGATCACGAGGTCGTAGTGGGTGCTGTCCGTCACCCTGCCAGGGTAGATGGCGCTACCACGCGGCCCGCGTGGGTGTCGTCCCGTCCCTCGAGCCGTGTGGCATCGCCATCTCGGCGTGCACGCCGAGCAGCCGCACGGGGCGGTCGGGCTCGATGCGCCCGGCCAGGGCCAGGGCGGCGTCGGTGACCGGCGCCCGGTCGTGCGTCGGAGGGATCTTGCGCCCGTAGCTGCGGGTGAGGAAGGGGGCGTAGCGGACCTTGAGCGTGACCCGCACGACCGGGCGCCCCTCCGCGGCGACGTCGTCGAGCACGGTGGCGGCCAGGTCGCGGACCTCCTGCCGGATCCGCGCCGGGTCGGTGAGGTCCTGCTGGTAGGTCCGCTCCCGGCTGTGCCCGCGGGCGACCCACGGCGTGTCGTCCACCTCACGGGCGCCCTCGCCACGGCCCAGCTGGCGGTACCAGGGACCCATGCGCGGCCCGAACTCCCCCACCAGGACCTCCG
The DNA here is from genome assembly GCF_000421185.1 of Ornithinimicrobium pekingense DSM 21552. GTDB lineage: Bacteria > Actinomycetota > Actinomycetes > Actinomycetales > Dermatophilaceae > Ornithinicoccus > Ornithinicoccus pekingensis. The sequence continues at coordinate 151,687 of NZ_ATWJ01000015.1, read as the reverse complement.
GGTCCACGTGCGCCAGCTCGCGGACCGTGCGCACGCCCAGCCCCTCCAGCCGCGCGGAGATGCGCCGGCCCACGCCCCACAGGTCGACGGTGGGCCGGTCGCCCATGACGGCCAGCCAGTTCTCGCGGGTCAGGCGGAAGACGCCGCGCGGCTTGCCGAACCCCGTCGCGATCTTCGCGCGGACCGTGGTGTCGCCGATCCCGACCGAGCAGTGCAGGCGGGTCCGTTCGAGGACGTCGCCCTGGAGGCGGCGGGCGAGCGCCTCGGGGTCGTCGGTCACCGCGCCGACGAACGCCTCGTCCCAGCCGAGCACCTGCACCCGGACGTCCGGCACCGCCCGCAGGGTGCCCATCACCTCCGCGGACGCGGCGTCGTAGGCCGCGTGGTCGACGGGCAGGAACACCGCCTCCGGCGCCTTGCGCGCCGCGACGCGCAGCGGCATACCCGAGCCGACGCCGAGCTCGCGCGCCTCGTAGGACGCGGTGGAGACCACGCCACGCTCGGTCGGGTCGCCGCGGCCGCCCACGACCACCTGACGGCCGGCGAGCTCGGGGCGGCGCAGCACCTCGACGGCGGCGATGAACTGGTCGAGGTCGACGTGCAGCACCCAGGGCTGCTCGACGGCAGCCCCCTGCCCGTGCCTCTCCCCGGCCTGGCTCACCTCAGGCGCTCGAGCTCCTCGCGGACGGCGGCCAGACCGTCCCAGACCTCGGTGAAGCGCGTCGACAGCGGGGCCAGGCCGAGGCGCAGACCGTCGGGCGCCCGGAAGTCGGGGATCACCCCGCGTTCCCACAGCCGCTGGTTGACGGCCTGGAAGTCGGGGTGGCGCAGCGTGATGTGCCCGCCGCGCCGCGCGTGCTCGCGGGGGCTGCCGACGGTGACCCCGGTCCCGGCCGGCCAGTCCTCGACGATGGCCCAGGCCAGGTCGGTCAGCCGCAGCGACTTGGTGCGCACCGCCTCGATGCCGGCCTCCTCGAGCAGCTGCAGCGACAGGCGCAGCGGGACCATGCCGACGACCGGCGGGGTGCCGCTGACCAGCGACCGGACGCCGGGCTCCGGCTCGTAGCCCTGGGCCATGGCGAACGGGTCGCGCCGGCCCATCCAGCCCTGCACCGGCTGGCGCAGCGTCGGCAGGTCGTGCAGCCGGGCGGCGAGGTAGGCGTGCGCCGGCGCCCCGGGACCCCCGCCCAGGTACTTGTAGTCGCAGCCCACCGCGGCGTCCCAGCCCCAGTCGTCCGCGCGGACCGGCACCGACCCCGCGGAGTGGCAGGTGTCCCACAGCACCAGCGCGCCGGCGTCGTGGGCCAGGCGGGTGATCTCCTCGGCGTCGGCGACCCAACCCGAGCGGTAGGCCACGTGCGACAGCAGCACGACCGCCGTGGCCGGACCGACGACCTCCGCCACCTGCTCCGGCGTCACGCCCGCGGCCGTGTCGACCTCGATCCAGCGCAGCGCCATACCGCGCTCGGCGGCCACGCCCTCGGCGACGTAGCGGTCGGAGGGGAAGTTGTCGCGGTCGAGCACGATCTCGGTCCTCGCCGGGTCGAGCGCGCGCTGGTGGTCGGCGAGGGCACGCAGGAGCTTGTAGAGCAGCACCGTCGTGGAGTCGGCGACGACCGTCTGCCCGGGCGCCGCGCCGAGGGCGACCCGGCCGACCAGGTCGCCGACCTCCTCGGGCCACCGCATCCAGCCCTCGTCCCAGCTGCGGATGAGGCGGGTGCCCCAGTCGTGGCGGACGAAGCCTGCCATCGCCTCGGCGACGCCGGCCACCGGGCGCCCGAGGGAGTTGCCGTCGAAGTAGGCCACGACGCCCTCCGCCCGCTCGAAGCGGTCGGGGTAGCCGCCCAGCGGGTCGGCCGCGTCGAGCGCGAGCGCGTCGGCGCGGGTGGGTGCCGCCCCCGACACCGTCACCACGCCTCCGCCTCCGCCTCCGCCTCCGCCGTTGCCGCTGCGCTCACCGCTCACGAGCCGTCTCCTCCGTGGTAGCCGTCCGGTGTGACGTCCTGGATCCGGCTGCGGACGTCGTAGAGCTCGGGGAAGAAGGTCAGGTCCAGCGCCCGGCGCAGGAACGGCACGCCGGAGCTGCCGCCGGTGCCCCGCTTGGAGCCGATGATGCGCTCGACCGTCTTCAGGTGCCGGAAGCGCCATACCTGGAAGTTGTCCTCGACGTCGACGAGGTCCTCGGCGACGTGGTACTCCGCCCAGTGCCGCGCCGGGTCGGCGTAGACGGCGGCGAAGACGTCGACGACGCCCTCGTTCGCCTCGTAGGGACGCGTCAGGTCGCGCTCGAGCACCTGCGCCGGGACGGGGTGGCCGCGCCGGGCGAGCCAGCGCAGCACCTCGTCGTAGAGGCTCGGCTCGTGCAGCAGGCGCTCCAGCTCCGCGTGCACCTGGGGGTCGTGGGCGAAGACGCGGAGCATGTCGGGGTTCTTGTTGCCCAGCGAAAACTCCACGGCCCGGTACTGCCAGGACTGGAAGCCCGACCCGGTGGCCAGGAAGGAGCGGAACAGGGCGTACTCGCTCGGCGTCAGGGTGGCCAGCACCGACCACTGCTCGGTCAGCGTGTGCTGGATGTGCTTGACGCGCGCCAGGCGCTTGAGCGCCGGCTGCGGGTCGTCGCTGCGGAGCAGCTCCCGCGCGGACGTGAGCTCGTGGAGCATGAGCTTGAGCCACAGCTCGGAGGTCTGGTGCTGGATGATGAACAGCAGCTCGTCGTGGCGCGGCGGCACCGCGCGCGGGTGCTGCGCCGAGAGCACCGTGTGCAGGTCGAGGTACTCCCCGTAGGACAGGTTGCGCTCGAAGTCGCGCTCGATCCCACCCTCCAGGTCACGGACGGCTCGGGTATGGCGTGCGACGGGGTCGTCGGCGCGGTCGGGGGCGGCGTTGCTCACGGGGTCGAGTCTGGCAGACGCCTCGTCAGCTGGTCCGGTCGCGCAGGTCGGCCACGTGCGGGCTGACGGAGGGGTCGAGTCCGAGCCCGATGGCCAGGTAGGTCGCGGCGAAGTCGACCATCGCGACGTGGTCGGCGAGGCGCACGACGGGGTCACCGGCTCCGGCGCGGACCTCCATGACCCGCACCCCCGCGTCGCGGGCGGTGGTGAGCACGGCGTCGGTCAGGGTCTCCGCCTCGACCGTCTCCGGCGTGGGCGCCTGCGCCGGGGCGTCGCGGAGCATGAGCAGGCCCAGCTGCGGCGGCGCGGGGCCGTCGAGGTAGGGGTCGGCGAAGAGGTCGCGCCCCGCCGTGCCCCGCGGTCCGCGCGGACGCTCCAGCAGCTCGCCGTCGGGCTCGTCGAAGTGGTGCGGCTCCCAGCCGCTGGTGTCGATGTCGCCGAGGCGGATGCGGCTGTCGTCGTAGGTGCCCGGGCGGCGTCCGCCGATGGCGGTGTAGGGCCCGTCGAAGCAGGCGACGATGCCGCTGGCCGCGTCGGGCAGCTCGCCCCACAGGGCGGGGATGCGCGCGGTGCGGGCCAGCATCGAGGAGGCCCGCGCGGCCGCCACCCCGCCGAGGGGACCGTCCCCCAGAACCACCGGGACGGTCTCGGCCAGCTGGACGGCCAGCAGCTTGGCCGGGTTGACGAACGCCTCGGAGGAGGGCCGCAGCTCCTCGGCGCGCTCGTCGAGCCGGTCGGCGACCGCCAGCAGCGACTCCTCGGGGGCGTCGAGCAGACCGAGCCGGTCGGCACCGACGAGTACCGGGGCCAGGAGGGTCCACAGCGCGGTGCGGGAGCTGGTGCGGTTGCGGCCGATCCCGATGTGGGTGCCGCGGGCGCGCCGGGTCACCTCCGCCAGCGGAGAGTCGTCCAGGCCCACCGTGAGCAGCGAGGCACCGCGCCGGGCGGCCTCCGCCGCCACCGCCAGGGGGCCGGGCGCCCGGCCCGACAGCGACACGGCGACGACGAGGTCGAGGGGCCCGACCCACCCGGGCAGGGGCAGGTTGCGCCGGGCCTGGACCGGCACCGGCGAGCCCGGCTCGGCGAGCAGCTCGAGGACGTCGGCGACGATGGAGCTGCCCCCGATCGCCGCGACCAGCACCGAGCGCGGCCGTTCCTGGTCGGCCAGCCGGTCGATGCCGGCCTCCCGGGACAGGTGCAGGGCCTCGCGGACCTGTGCCCCGGCGGAGGCGAGCGCCCGCAGGGTCGAGCGGGAGTCCTTGCGGCTCAGCTCGTCGGGGTCGTCGAGCAGGGCCTCGTCGATGTAGGGCGCCACGTCCTTGCCCCTCAGACGGAGACGACGGTCGCGTCGTCGGCCAGCAGCACCGGGATGCCGTCGACGACCGGGTAGCGGCGGCGCCGACCCGGGCCGTCGCAGTCCTCGGCGCACTGCAGGGCGGGGGCGCCCTGCTCGTCCTCGACGTCGACCAACGGGTGCTTGCCCACCGGGCAGCGCAGGATCTCGCGGACCCAGGACTCGTACTCCGGACGTGCCATCTCTTCAGCTCTCCTGTCGCACCAGTCGCAGGACGGTGTCCCGGACCTGTTCCATCGTCGCCCGGTCGTCGCTCTCGACGTTGAGCCGCAGCAGCGGCTCGGTGTTGCTCGGACGCAGGGAGAACCACCACATCGGCGCCCCCTCCCGGGTCATCGTGACACCGTCGAGGGTGTCGGCGACCGCCCCCTGCTCCTGCGCCCAGGCGCGGGCCCGGGCGGTCGCGGCGGCCGCGTCACCGACGGTCGAGTTGATCTCCCCGGAGGCCACGTAGCGCGCGTAGCCCGCGACGAGCTCGGAGAGCGGGTGCTCCTGCTCCCCGAGCGCCGCCAGCACGTGCAGCGCGGCGAGCATGCCGGTGTCGGCGTACCAGAAGTCGCGGAAGTAGTAGTGCGCCGAGTGCTCGCCGCCGAAGACGGCCTCGTGCTCGGCCATCACGGCCTTGACGAAGCTGTGCCCGACCCGGGTGCGCACGGCGCGGGCGCCCGCCGCGGCGATGGTCTCGGGGACGGCGCGGGAGACGATCGCGCCGTGCACGACGGCCACGTCGGCCGCCTCCCGGCCGGCGGCCACCTCCTTGGCGATCTCGCGGTCGGCCACGAGCGCCGTGACGGTGCTGGGGTCGACCACGTGGCCGCGCTCGTCGACGAAGAAGCACCGGTCGGCGTCCCCGTCGAAGGCCAGCCCCAGGTCGGCGCCGTGCTCGACGACGGCGGCCTGCAGGTCCACCAGGTTCTCCGGCACGAGCGGGTTGGCCTCGTGGTGGGGGAAGGTGCCGTCGAGCTCGAAGTAGAGCGGCACCACCTCCAGCGGCAGCCCACCGGCCCCCAGCACCGCGGGCACGGTCAGGCCCGCCATCCCGTTGCCGGCGTCGACGACGACCGTCAGCGGGCGGCTGCCGCGCAGGTCCACCAGGGAGCGTAGGTATGCGGCGTAGTCGGCGAGCAGGTCGGTCTCGGTCACGCTGCCGACCCGCCCGGGCGAGGGCAGGTCGTGCATCGCCCCGCGGTCCAGGAGCCACTGGGCCAGGTCACGCACCTCCGCCAGGCCGGAGTCCTGGCCGACGGGACGGGCGCCGCGCCGGCACAGCTTGATCCCGTTGTATTGCGCCGGGTTGTGGCTCGCGGTGAACATCGCCCCGGCCCGGTCCAGCGAGCCGCTGGCGTGGTAGAGGCCGTCGGTGGAGCACAGCCCGATCATGGTCACGTCGACGCCCTGGGCGGCGACACCGGCGGCGAACTCCCGCGCCAGCTCCGGAGACGTCTCGCGCATGTCGTGCCCGACCACGACCCCCTGCTCCCCCTCCGGCAGCGCGACCACCTGGGCGAACGCGGAGCCCAGGGCCCGTGCGACGCGGCCGTCGAGCTGCTCGGGGACAAGACCGCGCACGTCATACGCCTTGACGACGTCGGAGAGGTTGACCGGGCTCACAGCAGCCAAGAGTAGCGACGCACCGTCGGGGTGCCGTCGGGTCGGGGGCGGATCAGCGGTCCCGCAGGACCCGCAGGTGGCCGCGGCGCGCGATCTCGGTCACGGTCGCCCCCGCCCCCGTGGTGGCCTCGCGGGCGCCGGCCTCGACGTGGACGACCGACCCGCGGTGCTCGCGCACGGCGTCGGCGAGGGCGGCCAGGTCGTCGACCGGAGGACGTGGCTGACCCTCCGGGAGCTCGATGCGCACGACGTCCCAGCCGCGCGGTGCGGTCAGCCGGGTCGCGTGCTCCTCGCACAGGTCGTAGGAGTGCGGCTCGGCGTAGGTCGCCAGCGGGCCCAGCACCGCGGTCTGCTCGGCGTAGACGTACGTCAGCGTCGACGACGCCGGACGCACGCACGTGGTCTTGGAGCACTGGCGGAGGGCTGTCACGGGGTCCACCATAGGCCGACCGTCCGACAAACCTGCGGCACCACTCCGGGCCGGGCGTCGGGATAGTGTCGACGCGTGGGCACGAGGAGGGACCGTCGCGGGCACGGCATGCGGGGCCCGCTGGCCTGGCCGCCGGTGCCGGTGATGACCTCGCGCAGCACCCGCTTCGACGACCTCGTGCTCGACGCGGCCGAGATGCTGGAGCGGCGCCTGGAGCACGAGCTCGGCGTCGAGCTGGCCGTCGAGGAGGTGCCCCCGTCCGACCCTGCGCCCTGGGAGCACGGGGTGCCGCTGGGGCGGCTGTTCCCGGCCGAGCGGACGCTGCCCGCCCGGCTGGTGCTCTACCGCCGACCGATCGCCCAGCGGGCCCACGACGACACCGAGCTCGCGGCCATCGTCTACGAGGTGATGGCCGAGCAGGTGGCCCGGATGCTGGGTCGTGACCCGGAGGACCTGGCCTGACCCGGCGACGCCGGGCTCAGGGCACGGCGGGACGGACCTGGGTGACCTGACGCGTCCAGGGCAGCTGCGGGACGGTGCTCGACGCGACAAGAGGTCCCCGGTCGTCGCCCCCGGTCACGTGCACCGCTGACGCGACCCCTGCCCCGCCGGTCGTGCCGACCCACACGGCCCTGGCCTCCGGCGGCAGTGCGACCAGCTCTGTCGTGTCGTTGGGCAGCTCCACCGACCGGGACGTCTGCGTGCCCTCCTCGTCGACCCAGGTGACCCACGCGGTCGTCGCGTCGACGGCGCTCAGCGCCAGGGCGGCCGCCGCACCGGGCACGCCCGACCGGTCGGGCAGGGCCAGCCCGGCGGGCCCGCCCGCGGGCGCGGTCGCACCGACCCAGGCGACGTCGCCCGCGGCCCTGAGCAGAGGTTCGCCCTGCTCGGTGCCATCGCTGTCGCCGTCGCCGTCCGGACCGTCGGTCGCGGTCGCGGCGTCGCCCTCGGCGGGGTTGGCGGTGGCGGTCGCGGGGTCGACGACCAGCGGGTCGTCCTCGGCCGGGAGCACCTCCAGCCGTGCACCGCCCGTGACGGGCTCGTCGGCGCGCAGCCGCAGGGCTGTCGCACCCTCGGGCAGGTCGTCGAGCGCCAGGTCGACCGTGGAGCCGGCGGGCACGCGCGTGACCTGGTCGCTCAGGCGCACGGCACCCTCGGGCGTCAGGGCCGTGAGCTCCACGACGGCCTGCCGGTCCCCAGGCGCCGCGACGCGCAGGACGACCTGCCGCTCGTGCCCCTCGGGCGCCGCGGGCAGCGCCGGGACGACGAGGTCGGTGGCGGGCGCCGCCACCGGCGGGACGACCTCGGTCCCCCGGTCGGTGGTGCCGTCGCGGTAGGTCTCGGCGAGGTGGGCGACGACCGGCCCGCCCGTGGCGGTCACGCCCACGACCGGTGCGTCGACGGCCGGCGCCAGCCCGTCGAGGAGCTCGACGGCGCGCCCTCCTCCGGGCACCACGATGCTGCCCGCGCCGGTGGTGGTGACCGGGCCCTCCGCCCCCCAGACGGCGACGGCGACCGTCACGGGGTCGGGGCCGGGGTTGGTCAGCACGAGCTGCTCGGCGCGGCCGGGCGCCGACCCGCCGCCCACGAGCCACTGGGCCTCCCCCGCCGGCACGCACCCCGCCAGCGTCAGGCCTCGGGAGCCGGGCTCGGTGCCCAGGCCGAGCTGGCCTCCGACGACCCCGGGAGCGATCGTGCCGGAGGCCTCCACCAGCGCGGACGAGGCCCGTTCCAGGGAGATCCCGGCGGGTATGCCGTGCTCCAGGTCCACCGACAGACTCGCCGGGTCGGTGGCGCGGAGCACGGAGGTCCCGTCAGGAGCGGACGTGGACGCGGCCTCGTCCGGAGCGGCCGTCGACGCGGCGTCGTCCGGGGCGGCCGTCGACGCGGCGTCGTCCGGGGCGGCCGTCGACGCGGCCTCGTCCGGGGCGGCCGTCGACGCGGCCTCGTCCGGTGCAGACGTGGCAGAGGCCTCGTCCGGCACGGAGGTCGCATGAGCGTCGTCCGGCGCCGCCGTGCCCGAGGCGTCGTCGCCCGACGCCGGGGGTGCCTGCCCCAGCACGGAGGCCGGGGGGCCAAGGGCGACCACGTCCACGGCGGGTCTCGATGCCGCCTCGTCGTCCAGCCAGGGCACGGTGCCCGGGCAGGCGAGCACCGCGGTCTGCACGTAGGCCCCGGCCTGCGCGCCCGCGGTGGCCGCTGCCCCGTCACCCGGGGCGTCCTCCCCCAGCCGGAGCGCGGCGTCGGAGGCGGTGACGCCCCACGTGAGGGCGCCAACCGCCGCCACGGCGACGCCCACGCGCCACCACGGCGACGAGAGCGCGCGCAGCGCTCCGGACGATCCCCGCGGGCTCTCACCGGCAGGAGCCTGGGTGGTGTCGGCAGAGGCGGCGGGGGCGCCGACAGGAGTACTGGCGGCGTCGGCACCCTGGCCGTCGTCGTGGGGATTGGCAGCCCCGTGCTGCCCGGAAGGCTCGCTCATCGGACCTCCTCCTCGCGGTCGGCCTCGACGCGGCCGAAGGGCAGCGCCAGGAAGGCGATGACGACGCCGAGCACGAGGGCCAGCACGTGCCACGCCAGCAGCGGCGTCCGGACCGCGACGTCGACCTGGTGCGTCCCGGTCGGCAGGTCGACCCGGCCGTCGGGCTGGATCACGACAGGCCGGTCGTCGACGTGCACGGTGGCCTGACGGTGCCAGCCCTGCCCCTCGGAGACCCGCAGGGCGGCCCCCTCCGGAAGGTCCTGCACCTGCCCGGACGCCGCCGCGTGCGGGCCGGTCACGTCCAGACGCTGCAGGGTCCGACCGTCGGGCCCCGCCACGCGGACGCGTGCGGCATCGTTGTCGGTCATCCGCCACAGCACCTGACCCTCCGGGCTGCTGACCCGGCTCAGGCCGGGAAGGCTGTCGACCTGGGTCACGAGCGGGTGGCGCGCGTCGGCCTCGACGAGGACGTAGCCGACCGCGAGGTCGTGCAGCGCGGCCACGGCCTCGGTCGGGGCAGCCTCGCCCGCCACGGCCGACGCGGCGTCCGCGAGCCGGCCCGCGGCGGGCACCCCGGTCGCCAGCTCGGCCGCGCGGTCGCGCAGGATGCGGGCGGGCTCGGGCTCGTCACCGCGCAGGTCGACGTCGAGCGAGCGGGTCTGCGCCTCCTCCCCGGCCGGGTCGGCGGCGCCCTCCTCCACGGGTGCCAGCACGAGCGTGCGCACCGCGGCCGGCCCGCGGGCCTGCTCTGCGGCGACGGCGGGCAGCGGGTCGGCGGCGGCGACGAGCGGCAGCGCCTCCCGGACCGTCGTGAGGCCCAGGGGCACCAGAGCGCCCAGCACGACCAGCGCCACGGCACCCACGGCTGCTGCCGAGGCGCCGGGACCGCGCAGCCACGACGGCACCGGCGCACCGTGACCGGCGTCCGTGGCGCCGGTGCTCGACCGGCCCTCCTCCAGGCGGCGCCGACGCTGCGCGTGGATCCGGCCCGCGACCCTCAGCAGGCGGTCCAGGCCCAGCCCGGCCGCCAGGAGCAGGGCCGCCCCGGCCAACGACAGCATCGTCCCCGGCCAGGTCGTGACCACCTCGCCCTGCTCGGTGTGCCCGGGCGGCAACGTGCCCAGCGCCAGGCGCGGGAGCAGCATCGCCGTGCCGACCAGCACGACGGCTGCGGCGACGAGCACGGTCGCGCGGCGGACCGCCCGTCCCCGGGTGAGCAGCGCACCGAGGGCGGCGAGCCACAGCGGCACCGTCAACCAGGTCACCCAGGGCGTGGCCGCCAGCGATGCACCGTCAACTGGGCCGGTCTGCAGCAGCAGGACCTGCCAGGCCTCCGGACCACTCGGGAAGTCGGGACCGGCCAGCGTGGCACCCGCGCCGCCGAGCAGGCGCACGGGGGCGCCGACGACGGCGGGCAGCCACGGCAGCAGCAGCGTCCAGGGCAGCACCGCGAGCGCGGCACCACGCCAGCGTGCCGAGCCCCGGCCGAGGACCAGCAGGGCCAGGCCGCCGAGGGTCGCCGGCACCAGCACCGGCGGCACCCACTGCACGGCTAGGGTCACGCCGATCACGGTGGCGAAGACGGCGGCGGTCCGCCGCACGCCTCCGGCACGGGTGGCGGACACGGCATACCCGGCGAGCAGCAGCGGCGCGAGCACGTGCACGACGGCGGGGCCGACGCGGCCCTCCCCGACCGCCGCGGTCAGCGGCGCGAGCCCGGCCCACCCGAGGGCCAGCCCGGCCCGCAGCCACCGCCGCCGGGAGACCCGGCGCAGGGCGAGGTATGCGGTGAGCACGGCGGCGGGCACGCAGGCCACCAGCAGCCAGCCGAGCGCGACACCGGCGGTGGCCGGCGCGAAGTCGGGGCCGCCCACGGCCTCGACGAGACGGGTCACGGCCGACAGCGGGAGCAACCACGGCTCGGCGACCCGGTCGTGGCCGAGGCCGTCACCGCGCCACCCGTCCAGCGCCGAGCGCCACAGTCCCGCCGACCCGGTGTGGGCGGAGCCGAGCTCGCCGCCGGTCACGCCGGGTCCGTGCGGCGCGAGGGCGGGGAGCAGGTCGCGCCACCGCCATCCGGTCAGCGCGACGGCACCGAGCAGGGCGAGCGCGAGCGGCCAGCTCCACAGGCGGCGGCGCGCGCCCTCGGCGTCCAGCTCGGCGAACTCCTCCGAGACCGGTCCGGTGTCCGTGCCGCCGCTGCGCCGGTGCTGGTTGAGGGCGCGCTCGCGGGCGGTGCGGTCACGGGGGTCGACGGCCTCGCCGACGGTGTCGAGGGTGCTGCGCCACCCGCTGGCGGCCGGCACGAAGAGACCGCGCAGGTCGCGCGGTCTCACCGTGCGGCGGGAGCGGAAGCGCATCCGGGCGCCGAGCCCGCGGCCCGGGCGCAGCACGGCGCGCACGTCCGCCCACTCGTCGCCGGCCTCGCGGGGGCGCTTGACGAGCAGCAGCACCAGTGCGGCGAGGGTGCTGGACAGGGCGATGCCGAGGGCTCGCCAGGGGGCGGACCACACCGACCCGCGGGAGAGGGCGAGCTGACGCTGCCGGACGCGGGTGCGCCGCGGGTCCACCACGCCCAGTCCGGCGTCGCCCTGGCGGACCACGGCGTCGGGGGCCACGACCACGCGCTGCCCGAGCAGGTGCGTGCGCCAGCCCAGGTCCAGGCCGGCGACGCCGTCGCCGCCGAAGGCGGGGTCAAGCCCGCCCGCCTCGGTGAGCAGGTCGCTGCGCACGAGCGAGCCGGCGAGCGGGACGCCCAGGACGTCCTGGCGCCGGTCCAGCTGCCCCTGGTCGACCAGGGCTGCCTGCCGGAGGTCGGCGGCGCGCCCGCCGACCGTGAGGTGGTGCCCCACGCCGACGAGCAGACGAGGGTCGTCGAGCCGGACGAGCTTGGGCCCGACGACACCGACGCGGCTGTTGCGGCGCACCGCCCCGACCAGGGCCTCCAGGGCCCCCGGCTCGGGCAGGCTGTCGTCCTGCAGGAGCCAGATCCAGTGGTCCGCATGCACCGGCAGCGCCTCGCGGGCGTCCTCGACCACGCGCCACAGCGCGGGCTCGCCCGCCTCGACCTCGTGCCTGTCCAGGGGCAGGGGGTCACGGACGAGCAGGGGCACGCGGTCGCGGGCGACGAGGGGGTGCTCGTGCGCCCGGGCCAGCTCCTCACCCTCGGGGTCGAGACCGGTGACGAGGAGCCGCTGCGGGCGCCGGCGCTGCCCGGCGAGGGCGTCGAGCAGGTCGTCGAGCGGAGGCCCGTGCGGGTGCGTCAGGACGACGACCGTCACGTCGTCGACCCGGGCCCGTCCCGGACGGGTCCCGGGCGCGGGCCGGGAGACCGTCGTGGACGAGGTCATCGGGTCGCGGGTGCCGGCTGACGGGGCTGGGCCACCCTCAGACGGCGCGCTTCTTCAGCTTGCGCCGCTCGCGCTCCGACAGGCCGCCCCAGATGCCGAAGCGCTCGTCGTTGGCCAGGGCGTACTCCAGGCACTCGGCGCGGACCTCGCAGCCCACGCACACCTTCTTGGCCTCCCGGGTCGAGCCGCCCTTCTCCGGGAAGAACGCCTCGGGGTCGGTCTGCGCGCACAGGGCGCGCTCCTGCCACGACGCCTCCTCGACGTCGTCGACCCCGTTCAGCAATGACATCAGCTCCAGCTCGTGCACGGCTCCTCCTCGACCTATGCCAACACGTGTCCCACCGCCGCCCCGACGCCCGAGCTGCCTTCGAACGCAAAGTCACGACACCCCGAATTACACGCGTGTCATCCTCAGGAGTCAACCCCAGATCTGCTATTGCCTCTCGATTCTTCACAATGAGCACATGCAGATCACCGTCCTGTCCGGAGGCGTCGGCGGCGCCCGCTTCGTCCGTGGGCTCGTCCACGCCCTCTCCCGGGACGGGGTGGAAGGGGACCACAGGGTGACCGTCGTGGGCAACACCGGCGACGACATCACCCTCTTCGGGCTGCGGGTGTGCCCGGACCTGGACTCCCTGCTCTACACCCTCGGCGGCGCGGTCGACGAGGGCCAGGGGTGGGGGCGGGAGGAGGACAGCCGGCGGGTCATGGACGAGCTCGGCGCCCTGGGCGTGCAGCCGCAGTGGTTCGGCCTGGGCGACAAGGACCTGGGCACGCACGTCGCGCGCAGCCTCTGGCTGTCACAGGGCGCGACCCTGAGCGAGGTGACCGCCCGGCTGGCGGCCCGCTGGGGGCTGCCCGGGCAGGGCGTGCGGCTGCTCCCGGCCACCGACACCCCCATCGAGACGCACGTGGTCGTCGACGACGGGGACGGGGGTGAGCGGGCGATCCACTTCCAGGAGTGGTGGGTGCGGCACGGGGCGGGCCTGCCGGCCCGTCGCTTCACCGTCGCCGGGCTGCACCAGGCCACCCCCGCCCCGGGGGTCCTGGAGGCCGTGCGGGAGGCCGACGTGGTCCTGCTGCCGCCGAGCAACCCGGTGGTCTCGATCGGGATCATCCTCGGCGTCCCCGGCGTCCGCGACGCCCTGCGCGGCACCCGGGCCCCCGTGGTGGGTGTCAGCCCGATCATCGGAGGCCGGCCGGTCCGTGGACACGCCGACGCCTGCCTCGCACCGCTGGGGGTGGAGGTGTCGGCCGCGGGCGTCGCCGGCCTCTACGCCGACCTCCTCGACGGGTGGCTGGTGGACGACGCCGACGCGGGCTCGGCCTCCCCCGCCCGGGTCACCGTGCGCCACCTCGACCTGCTGATGCGCGACACGGAGGGCGCGGCCCGCATCGCCGGTGCCGCCCTCGACCTCGCACGCGACCTCTCGGCGGACGCCCGGTGAGCGCCTCGCTCCCGGTCGGCACCGTCCAGGTGCTGCCGGTCCACGGTGTCCCCGAGGTCGTCACCGGTGCCGACCTGCCCGCGCTCCTGGCGACCGCCCTGGCCCCGCTCGGAGGCCTGCGCGAGGGTGACGTGCTCGTGGTCTCCAGCAAGGTCGTCTCCAAGGCCCTCGGCCTGCGCGAGCCCGACGGCACCGATCGGGAGGGGCTGGTCCTGCGCCACAGCCGCCGCGTGGTGGCCGAGCGCGCCACCCCGGGCAGCGGCACGACCCGGATCGTCGAGGCCGTCGCCGGGCCGGTGATGGCTGCGGCCGGTCTCGACGCCTCCAACACCGGCCCGGACGGCGGCGTGCTGGTGCTGCCGGAGGACCCCGACGCGGTGGCGCGGGACCTGCACACCGTCCTGGTGACCGAGCACGGCATACCCCAGCAGGTGGCCGTGGTCCTCAGCGACACCGCCGGGCGGCCCTGGCGCGAGGGCCAGACCGACCTCGCGCTGGGCTCGCACGGCCTGCGCGTCCTGGACGACCTGCGCGGCGGCAGCGACGCTGACGGGCGGGCGCTGTCGGTCACCGCGCGCGCCCTCGCCGACGAGCTGGCCGCCGCGGCCGACCTCGTCAAGGGCAAGCTGGGCGGGGTGGCCGCCGCGGTCGTGCGCGGGATGGGCGACCACCTGGACGACGGGACCGGGCCGGGCGCCCGCTCGCTGGTGCGGACCGGGCCGACCGACTGGTTCGGCCTGGGTCGGGTCGAGGCCGTGCGCACGGCCCTCGGCGTCCTGCCCGGCACGGGGGCCGCGGTGGACGTCGGCATCCCGTCGGTCCGGCCCGAGGACGACCTGGTCCGCGGCGGCCGTGCCGTGCGCCTGGCCCTGCACGGTCAGGCCCCCGGGGTCACGGTGTCGGGCTCACCGGCGGACGGGTATGCCGTGAGCTCGGAGGACCCGGTCCTCGCCGGCCGCGTCGCGGCACGGCTGGAGGTCGCGCTCGCCGGTGAGCAGGTCGACGTCGGGGTCGCGGTCGAGCTGGCGGCGCCGTCCGCGACCGACGACGCGGTGCCGGCCGGCTGAGGCCAGCCCGCCCGACGCCCCCGACGCCAGTCGGAGCACCTCAGCACCACGCGTCACGGCGCGGTCGCCCTGCGTCGGTCGACATCGTCCAGCTGGGCGATGTCGACCCACGGAGGGCGAGCACGCCCTCGAGGTGTGCCGCCAGGTCGGACGGTGGGTCACGCGGTCCGGTGGGTGGCCTGGCGGAGGTCGGTCCGACAGGGCCGGTCCGGCCGGTACGGGCTCCTCAGCCGATCGGCAGGTGACGCCGCGGCGCCATCCGCGGGCCGCGGCGCGGCCGCAGGGCGCCGGAGAGCTCCAGGAGGCGCTGCACCCGGTAACGCTGGCGCCCGTAGGGCCGCAGGAGCTCCACCAGGCCCTGGTCGTCGACGGGCCGGCCCGTGAGGGCCCAGCCGATGTTGGCCGCGACGTGGTAGTCGCCGAAGCTCACCGCGTCGGCGTCCCCGAGCGCCCGGTGCGCCGTCTCGGCCGCCGTCCACACGCCGACGCCGGGGACGCTGACCAGCCGCCGCCGGGCCGCGACCAGATCCAGGTCGGGCAGGTCGCGCAGCCGGTCGGCCAGGCGGCACACCCGCATCACGGTGTCCGAGCGCTGCGGGCTGACACCGGCGCGCAGCCACTCCCAGGAGGGCACCTGGGCCAGCGTGTGCGGGTCCGGCGGCACGGTCAGACCCAGCGCGGCCCCCGGGCCGGGCGCGGGGTCGCCGAAGCGCTGCACGATCCGCCGCCACCCGGAGAACGCCTCCTGGCCCGTGACCTTCTGCTCGATGACCGCGGGGACGAGAGACTCCATGACCAGCCCGGTCCGGGGCACCCGCCACCCGGGGAAGCGCCGCGCGGCGAGGGCGACCGGCTCGTGGTGGGCCACGAACGCTCCGGCACCGGTGTCCTCCTCGCCGAGCATCGCCGGCAGCCGGTCGAGCGCCCACTCCGCCCCCGGCCCCCACGCCTCGGCCAGCACCAGCCCGTCTGCGGGACGGCTCTGCGTGCGCAGCGTGACGGCCCCCTGCGGCGTGCGGATCCCCCGCCACAGGCTCCCGCCGGTCACCCGCCAGGCGGGGTCACCCGCACCCCTGCGGAGCACGCCCCACGTGGCGCCCACGTCGACCTGTCGCGACGGTCTCCACGCGCGACGGGAGGAGCGCGCTGGCGCCGGCGACGACGGGGATGGCACGGTGGTGGGACCTCTCTGGGCGCCCGCACGGCGCACCAGCGGGACGGCTGTCACGGCGCACCACTGTGCATCCGACGACGTGCTCCGCGCAAGCCGTCGTCCACCGGCTAACCTTCTTGCCGTGCAGTTGCCAGCCCGTGTCCTCGACGACGCCGTCTCCGCGGACGCCACCCGTCCGGCCCTGACCTTCTACGACGACACCGACGAGGGGCGCGGCGAGCGGATCGAGATCTCCCGCCGCGTGCTCCGTACCTGGGTCGCCAAGGCCGCCAACGCCCTCCAGGAGGGGCTGGACGTCCAGCCCGGGTCGGTGGTGCTGGTCGACCTGCCCAGCCCGCACTGGCGACTGGCCTACTGGGCCCTGGCCGTGTGGTCCGTGGGGGCGACGCTGACCGTCGACGTCCACGAGGGCGCCGATGTCCTCGTCACCACCGACCCCGACAGCGACGTCGCCGGGGACAGCGACGAGGTCGTGGCCGTGACGTTGCCGGCGCTGTCCCGGGAGTTCGGCGCGGAGCTGCGCTCCGGCGTCATGGACGAGGCTGCGGAGCTGGCCTCCTACGCCGACGACTTCACCGCCTGGGACGAGCCGGGGCCCGAGGACATCGCGCTGGTCCAGGGCGGCGACCGGGTGAGCTACGCCGAGCTGCTCGAGGGCCTGGAGGAGCTGCCGCGAGGCGCCCGCACGCTCCTCACCACCACCGACCCAGGCCTGCTCGTGCGCCAGGTGCTGCAGGTGCTGGCGGCCGACGGGTCCGCGGTGCTCGTGCGCGGCGCAGCCCCCGCCCACGCGGGGCAGGGCGCCGACGCGCGCCTGGTCTCCGAGGGTGTGGACCACCGCAGCCCGACGGCCCTCCCGGCCTGAGCGGGCCCGGCCTGCCCCTGCCCGCCCGGCCTGGCCTCATACCGCGTCCCACCAGGGCCACGGCAGCTCCAGGGGCGGCCTCCGGAGGCCGGTGCGCCGCCCGGTACCCTCACGGCCATGGACAAAGTAGTCGCTTCTGCAGCGGAGGCCGTCGAGGGCCTCACCGACGGCATGACCGTGACCGTCGGCGGGTTCGGCCTCTCGGGCATCCCGACGGTGCTGATCACCGAGGTGCTCAGGCGCGGCGTGTCGGACCTGCAGGTCGTCTCCAACAACTGCGGTGTCGACGGCGCCGGGCTGGGACTGCTGCTGGCCGAGGGCCGCATCAGCCGGGTCATCGCCTCCTACGTGGGTGAGAACCGCGAGTTCGCGCGCCAGTACCTGGCCGGGGAGCTGGAGGTCGAGCTGACCCCGCAGGGCACCCTGGCCGAGAAGATGCGCGCCGCCGGCGCAGGCATCCCCGCCTTCTGGACGCCCACCGGCGTGGGCTCGCAGGTCTCCGAGGGCGGTATGCCGTGGCGCTACGACGCCGAGGGCAACGTCGTCAAGCAGTCGCCGCCCAAGGAGAAGCGCGAGTTCACGGTGCGCGGGCACACCCGGGAGTACGTGCTCGAGGACTCGATCTTCGCCGACTTCGGCCTGGTCCGGGCCGCCAAGGGCGACCGGCACGGCAACCTCGTCTTCAACCGCTCGGCCCGCAACTTCAACCCGCTGTGCGCGATGGCGGCCGGTGTCGCGGTGGCCGAGGTCGAGGAGCTGGTCGAGCCCGGCGAGATCGACCCCGACGAGGTCCACCTGCCCGGCATCTACGTCCAGCGGGTGCTCGCCCTGACCCCTGAGCAGGCGGCCGACAAGGACATCGAGAAGAGAACCACCCGGCCGCGCCCGGGCACCACCACCGAGGAGGCCTGAGCCATGGCACTGAACCGTGAGGAGATGGCGGCCCGCGCGGCCGCCGAGCTCAAGGACGGCGACTACGTCAACCTGGGCATCGGCATGCCCACCCTCGTGCCCAACTACGTCCCCGACGACGTCGAGCTGGTGCTGCAGTCCGAGAACGGCATCCTCGGCGTCGGCCCCTACCCCTACGAGGGCGAGGAGCACCCCGACCTCATCAACGCGGGCAAGGAGACCGTCACCCTGCGCCCGGGCGCCTCGATCTTCGACTCGGCGACCAGCTTCGGGATGATTCGCGGCGGCAAGGTCGACGCGGCGATCCTGGGCGCGATGCAGGTGTCGGCCGCCGGCGACATCGCCAACTGGATGATCCCGGGCAAGATGGTCAAGGGCATGGGCGGCGCCATGGACCTGGTCATGGGCGCCAAGAAGGTCATCGTGCTCATGGACCACGTCGCCAAGGACGGCAGCCACAAGATCGTGCAGGAGTGCTCGCTGCCGATCACCGGCCTGCAGGTCGTCCAGCGCATCATCACCGACCTCGCCGTCATCGACGTGACCCCCGACGGCCTGGTCCTGCGCGAGGTGGCCCCGGGCGTCAGCGTCGAGGAGGTCGTGGACAAGACCGAGCCCGAGCTCACGGTCGCGGTGGACGAGCCCACGCCCGAGCCGGTGTCTCCGCACGAGGGCTGAGCAGACCCCTCGCACGAGGCTCCGGAACCCCACGGGTCCCCGCGGCGTTGCATGATGGGCACATCCGCCCGCAGCACCGAGGAGGACCACGTGGGTTTCCTGGACAACGTCAAGAAGGCGGCCGAGCAGGCCAGGCACCAGGCCGCCGAGCTCGCCGGCAAGCACGGCTCGACGATCGACGACGCCATCGCGAAGACCGGCGCCGCGGTCGACCAGCGCACCGGCGGCCGGTACGCCGACAAGATCGCCAAGGCCGAGCAGGCCGCCCGCACCGCACGCGGGAAGGTCGCGGGTCAGGAGGACGGGTCGACCACCGGCGCCGGACCGGTCGTCCCGCCCTCCAGCACGCCGCCACCGCCCGGTCCCGCCGCGCCGCCCCCGCCGCCGGGTCAGGGGACGCCGCCCCCGCCTCCCGGAGGCGCCACACCCCCGCCCGGGCCGGCCGCTCCCCCGCCGCCCGGTCCGGACACCCCACCGCCGCCGCCCCCTGGCCAGGACCGCTGACCCGGGGCCGCCGACGCAGGTATGGCGTGCACGCGCAGGTCGCGTGCACGCCATACCTGCGTGGTGGGAGGTGGGCCGGGGGTGCGGACCGTCAGGAGCGTGCGCGCGTGCCGCGCAGGAACCCGGCGCCCCAGGTGAGGTGCATGACCGCCAGGACCGCGGGCATCCGGGCCACGACCGCCGGTCGCTCGGCCCGCGCCGCCCAGGCGCCCCCCGCGGTGACGGCCGCGGCATACCCGAGGGGCAGCGCCCACAGCGGCCGCCAGACCAGCCCGCCGACCGCGCCGGCGGCGACGGCCGCGGTGGCCACCGGCGGGGCGAGGTAGCGCAGGTTGAGCGTGCCGGGGTGAGCCCGGACGACCTGCCGACGCCACTGGCCGGTGGTGTAGAACTGCCGCGCGAGGTCGCGCAGGCTGGCGCGCGGGCGGTAGGTGACGGTGAGCTCGGGGGTGAACCAGACGGTGCCCCCGGCCTCGCGGATGCGGTGGTTGAGCTCCCAGTCCTGGGCCCGGGCGAAGGCGGGGTCGTAGCCGCCGACCCGCTCGAGCCACTCGCGGCGGAAGACCCCCAGGTAGACGGTGTCGACCGGGCCCGCGTCCCCGCCGACGTGGAAGCGGGCCGCACCGATCCCCAGCGGCGAGCGCATCGCGACCGCCACGGCCTGCTGCAGGTAGCCGGTGCCCTCGGCCAGCATCACCCCGCCCACGTTGGCCGCGCCGGTCTCCTCCAGCACCTCGACGGCCCGGCGGATGTACCCCTCCGACAGCGCCCCGTGCCCGTCCATCCGCACCACGACCTGGTGGGTGCTCGCGGCGATCGCGGCGTTGAGCCCGTCGGGCGTGCGGCCGCCGGGGTTGTCCACCACCACCACGCGCGGGTCCTCGGCGGCGAGCGCGTCGGCGACCTCATGGGTGCGGTCCCGGCAGGGGCCGACCGCCACCACCACCTCGAGCCCGCCCGGGTAGTCCTGGGCCAGCACCGAGCCGACCGCCTCGCGCAGGTGGTGCTCCTCGTTGAGGATCGGCATGATGACCGAGACGGGCGGGTATGCCGTGCCTGCGGCCGAGGTCTGCGGGCTGCTGCTCACCCGGAGAGGGTACCCGCGCCCGAGGGCGGGAAACGCCGGGAGACCCTGCGCTCCCAGCAGGCGGCCAGACCGCTGGCCTACTCTTTGACCTCGTGCCGCACAACCCCCAGGACGACTGGACCCGCCCCGTGCCCCGCTCCCCCCGTCAGGGACGCGGAGAGGCGGAGCCGACCCGCGCCGTCCCGCGCGGCCAGTCCCACGACGGCGGCTGGAGCTGGCGGGACGAGGACCCCGAGCCCACGCAGGCCATGCCGCGGGGCGGGTACGACGGCCAGGGTGACGACGACCCCGTGTACGGCGACGGAGGCTACGGCGACGGGGGCTACGAGGCGGACCACGGTGCCCGCGGCTACTACGACGACAACGGCGACTGGGTCCCGCGGCCCCGCGGCCGCGGGCGGTCCGAGGACGACCGTCGCCGTGATCACGGTTACGACGACGACGAGCGCCGTCCCCGCCCCCGCGACGACCGGTCCCGCGACGTGCGACGCGGCGCAGCGGGCGGTGGGCCTCATCCGGGGCACCCTGCTCGTCCCCGTCCCGGCGGTGGCGGGCGACCGCCCCGGCGCCGCGCGCGCTACGGGTTCCGCCGGTTCATGGCCCTGCTGACCTTCCTGCTCGTGGCCTACCTGGTGACGATGATCGTGGTCGTCGCCCTGGTCTGGGGCAGCGTCAGCCGCGTCGACGCCACGCCGGACGTCGCCGACCGCCCCGGCGGGTCCTCCGGCGCCGCCTACCTGCTGGTGGGCACGGACAGCCGCGAGCAGCTCACCGACGAGGAGCGCAGCGAGTTCGGGACCGGCCAGGCGGAGGGATCGCGCGCCGACACCGTCATGCTGCTGCACGTGCCGACCATGGGTGACCCGACGCTGGTCAGCCTCCCGCGCGACTCCTACCTGTCGATCCGGGACCAGGGTCCCAACAAGCTCAACGCCGCGCACTCCACCGGCGGGCCGGCGCTGCTGGTCGACACGGTGGAGCAGGCGACCGGGATCCGGGTCGACGGCTACATGGAGATCGGCTTCGGCGGCTTCGTCGGGGTCGTCGAGGAGGTGGGCGGGGTCCACATGTGCCTCGACGCCCCGGTCCAGGACGACAAGGCCCACATCGACCTGCAGGCGGGGTGCCAGGACCTCACCGGCCCGGAGGCCCTGGGCTACGTGCGGATGCGCTACAGCGACCAGCGCGGCGACCTCGGCCGGGTCGAGCGGCAGCGCCAGTTCCTGTCCGCCCTCGTCAACCAGATGGCCAGCCCCGCGACGGTGCTGAACCCGCTGCGGCTGCACTCGGTCGGCACCACGACCGGGGAGGCGCTGGCCCTGGGCGAGGACACCTCGATGCTGGAGGCGGGCCGCATGGCCCTGGCGATGCGGACGATCGCAGGCGGCGGCGGCCACTCCCTGACCGTGCCCGTCGCCAACCCCAACCACCCCACCAACGTCGGCAGCACCGTGCTCTGGGACGAGGCCGGCGCGGCAGAGCTCTTCAGCGCGCTGCGCGAGGGCCGGCCCGTGACCGTCGAGCCCTGAGCAGACCCGGAGGAGAAGGACCCGACGACCCGCCCACCCCGGACACGTGCCGTCCCCTCCTGCGAGGGCTCCTGCCTTCGCAGACCGCTAGGGTCGACACCGTCCGCCACCACCTGGAGGTGATGCTCGTGCCGGAGGAGCGCGATCCCGACCTGGAGACCACCCGCGAGACCCCGGTCGGCGACGACCCGGAGATCGTCGCCGGGCGGTACCGCATCCTGCGCACCCTGGGCCGGGGCGGTGGCGGCATCGTGTGGCTGGCCCTGGACGAGCACCTGGGGCGTGAGGTGGCCCTGAAGCGGGTGGCCGGCGAGACGGACGCGGAGGTCCTGGTGACCCGGGGCCTGCGCGAGGCCAGGACGAGCGCGGCCCTGGCGCACGACAAGGTCGTGCGGGTCTACGACGCCTTCGTGCACGACCACTTCCCGTGGATCGTCATGGAGTACGTCCCCGGCCCGGCCCTGTCCACCGTGCTCGACAGGGGCCAGGCCCTGCCGGTGGCCCAGGTGGCCCGGATCGGGGCCCAGGTCGCGACGGCGCTCGCCGCCGCGCACGGGGCCGGGGTGGTCCACCGCGACGTCAAGCCGGGCAACGTGCTGCTCACCGACGAGAGCGGCGGCGACGCCAAGCTCACCGACTTCGGCATCGCCCGCGCGGAGGACGACCACCAGCTCACCCGCACCGGCATGGTCTCGGGCACGGCCGCCTACTTCTCCCCCGAGCTGGCCCGCGGTGAGGACCCGTCGGCCGCCTCGGACGTGTGGGCGCTCGGCGCGACCCTCTACGCGGCGGTCGAGGGGCGACGTCCCTACCCGGACGCGGGCAACCCGGTGGCGCAGCTGCACATGATCGCGCGCGACACCCCCAGAGCCCCCCGGCTCGCCGGGCCGCTCGAGCCGGTCCTGCGCGGCATGCTCGACCCCGACCCCTCCCGCCGGTGGACGGCCGAGCGTGCCGCCCAGGCCCTGACGGAGCTCGCCGAGGGACGGCCCGGGGCCGGGGGTGGCGCCGCTGCGGCGGGTGCCGCCGCGGGCACCGCGGCCGGCGCCGCGGCCGGCTCGGCAGCGGGAGCGGCGGCGGGCGCCGCCTGGGCCGCGGACGAGGGCCGGAGCGATGCCGACCGCACCCAGATGGTCGGTCCGGAGACCACCCGCCAGGTCCCCGTCCAGCCGGCCCGCTCCGGCGGAGGGGGTCCCTCGGCCGGCGGGGGGCCCGGGGTCGCCGACCACGGGTATGCCGCACGCCCCCAGTCGGCGCCGGACGCGCGTCACGCGGGTCCTGCGGCCCCGGTCGCCGGTCCGCGCCGGACCGCGCCGCCGGCCGGGCGCCGGAGCGGTGGCCGGGGCACCTCCGTGCTGGTGTGGCTGGTCGCGATCCCGCTCGTGGCCCTGCTGGCGTGGCTGGTGTGGACCATCGCCTCCGGCGGCCTGCCCGGGCAGGACGACGCGAGCCCCTCCCCGACGACGACCGCGACGCAGGACCAGCCGGTCAGCACGGAGGAGGCCGAGGGCACCGTGCGCGCGTTCTACACGGCCCTCCAGGACGAGGGCCTGGCCGCGGCGAGGCAGTACATGGTCGAGGGGGTGCCGGTCGACGAGGCGATCGCCGAGGGTCTGGAGTCGGTGGAGGTGACCGTCGACGGCTCGCGCGAGCTCGGGCAGGGCGTGGTCGAGACGGTGGCCACGGCGACCTACGCCTACGGCCCCTGCACGATCGTGCAGCAGGAGACCATGCAGGTCGCCCGCCGCGGCACCGAGGCGCTCATCGTGCAGCGGGTCACGCAGACCACGTCGACGACGGGATGCCGGTCCGAGAGCCTCGAGACCGGGGCGGGAGAGGACGGCGGGGGTGAGGACGGCGGGGACGAGGCCCCGGCCGACGCGGACCCCGCGGACGAGGGCACGGACGACCAGGGCGACGACGACGCCAGCACCGGCGGCTGACGGCCGACCGGGCCCGTCGGCTCAGGCCTCCGGCATCGCCGCGTCGATGAGGGCGTTCGCGAGGTCCGGGAGCCCCTCCACCGTGTCCCAGTCGACGTTGGCGAGCACCACCGCCGAGGTGTCGGTCCCCGGACGGTAGCGCGACACGGCGGCCACCCCGGGGTCCCCGCCGTCCTTGCCGAAGACGCCGTCGTGACGGATCTCCACGCCGTAGCCGACCGCCCACCGCCGGTTCACGTCGGCGCGCGGCGTGAGCACGTCCTCGGGCGTGACGCCACGCCATACCCCGCCCCGGGCGACCGCGCGCAGGAACCGCTCGACGTCCTGCGCCGTGACGACCCCGCCCCCGTCACCTCCGCCCTGCGCGGGGACCGAGTAGACGTTGGTGCGCCACGGACCACCGGGCGACAGCGGCGGCAGGTAGCCGGTCGCGACGTCGGGGTGGACCTCGTCCATCGCCGGGTAGCCGCTGGCGGTCATCCCCGCCGGCTCCATCACCCGGGTGGTCACCGCCTCGGCGAAGGGCAGGCTGGAGACGTGGGAGAGCAGGATGCCCAGCAGCACGTAGCCGGCGTTGCTGTAGTGGTAGGCGGTGCCCGGCGGGCAGACCGGGGGCAGGTCGGCGAACAGGGGCAGGATGTCGAGGTCGTCGCGCACCCGGTAGTTCGGCAGGTCCGTCCAGATCGCCCCGTAGTCGGCCTGGTAGCCGGGCAGGTCCTCGTCCTCCTCGGCGTAGTCCGCGATGCCCGAGGTGTGCGACAGCAGGTGGTGCACGGTGACATCTGCGCGCAGCGTCGCGGGCCGCCGGTCCACGGGCAGGACGTCCACGACGGCGTCGTGCAGCCCCACCTCGCCCCGGCCGGCCGCGTCGAGCACCCCGACGGCCGTGAACATCTTGCTCAGCGAGGCCGTGGCGAAGCGCGTGGACGGGGTGACGGGTATGCCGCAGCCCCGGTCCGCGAGCCCGTGGCAGGACTCGTAGAGCACCTCCTCGCCGCGCGTGGCGCGCAGGACCCCGGAGAAGTGCTGCTCGGACTCGAGGCGGGCGGCGTGGTCGGCGAGCTCTCGCCACTGCTGGTCGCTCATCGGGCCAGCGTGGCCGACCGCCGGTGGCGAGGGCAAGGCGTTATCCCGGCGCGGCGCTGCTGCGCCGAGGACCCCCGTCCTCCGCGCCGAGGACCTCCGTGCGCCGCTGTCGTGTCACGCCTGTCGCCGGGGCGACAGGCGTGTCACGACAGAACGGCACGAGCCTTCGTCAGGGACGTTCGCGGTGCAGCGCGTCGACGTCGGGCAGGTCGGAGAAGCCCGTGAATGTCCCGTCCTGGGCGATCTGCCGGGCCACCCCCAGCCACCCGCCCCAGGCGGCCCGGGCGAGCGTGCCGCCCACGCTGATCCGGCGCACACCCAGGTCCGCGGCCTCGTCCACCGTCACGAACGGTGCGTTGACCAGCAGGTTGACCGGCCGGGGAGCCACGGCACCGACCACCGCGCGGATCTCCTCGACGGTGGTGATGCGGGGGGCGTAGAGGCAGTCGGCCCCGGCGTCGGCGTAGGCCCGCAGCCGCCGGACCGTCTCCTCGAGGTCCGGGCGGCCCACGACGAACCCCTCGGAGCGGGCGGTGAGCAGCACGCCGGTGCCGCTGCGGTCGATCTCCTCGCGGGCGGCCGCCACCCGGGCCACCGCCAGGTCACGGTCCAGCAGCGGGTCCTCGCCGCCGCGCGAGGAGTCCTCGACCGACAGGCCCGCCACCCCGGTGCGCACCGCCAGCCCGATGTTGGTGGCGACGTCCTCCGGCGCGACCGCATACCCGTCCTCGAGGTCGGCGTTGACGGGGACGTCGACGGCCGAGGCGACGGCGCGCAGGTGCTCCAGGACGGCCTCGAAGGGCGCACGCGTGTCGGGGCGGCCCAGCGTCCACGCGAAGCCCGAGCTGGTGGTGGCCAGCGCCGGGAAGCCCATGTCCTCCAGGACCCTGGCGCTGCCGACGTCCCAGGGGTTGGGCATCACGAAGCAGCCGGCCTCGTGGAGCCGGTGGAACTCGGCCACCGTGCCGGCCGCGCCCCGCATGGCCGGCTCAGCCCTTGAGGAGCTGGCGGGCCATGACGACCCTCTGGATCTGGTTGGTGCCCTCGTAGATCTGGGTGATCTTGGCGTCGCGCATCATCCGCTCGACCGGGAAGTCCTTGGTGTAGCCGTAGCCGCCGAAGAGCTGCACCGCGTCGGTGGTGATCTCCATCGCCGCGTCCGAGGCGTAGCACTTGGCCGCCGCGCCGAAGAACGGCAGGTCGGCGTCGCCGCGCTCGGACTTGGCCGCGGCGACGTAGACCATCTGCCGCGCCGCCTCGAGCTTCATCGCCATGTCCGCGAGCATGAACTGCACCCCCTGGAACTCCGCGATCGCCTTGCCGAACTGCCTGCGCTCCTTGACGTAGGCCACGGCCGCGTCGAGCGCGCCCTGGGCGATGCCGACGGCCTGCGCACCGATCGTGACCCGCGTGTGGTCCAGGGTGCGCAGCGCGATCTTCAGGCCCTCACCCGGTGCCCCGACCATGCGGTCGCCGGGGATGCGGCAGTTGTCGAAGTGCAGCTCACGGGTCGGGCTGCCCTTGATCCCGAGCTTCTTCTCGGGTGCGCCGAAGGTGAACCCCTCGTCGTCCTTCTCCACCACGAACGCGGTGACGTTGCGGCCCCGCTGGCCCTCGGGGTCGGTCACGGCCAGCACCGTGTAGTACTCCGAGACCCCGGCGTTGGTGATCCACGACTTCTGCCCGTTGAGCACGAACGACCCGTCGGGCTGCTCGACCGCCTTGCACGTCATCCCGGCTGTGTCCGACCCCGCCCCGGCCTCGGACAGGCCGTAGGAGAACATCGCCTCGCCGCGGGCGACCGGCGGCAGGTACTTGCTCTTGATCTCGTCGCTGGCGGCCAGGATGAGCGGCATCGTGCCGAGCTTGTTGACCGCCGGGATGAGCGAGGAGCTCGCGCAGGCGCGGGCCACCTCCTCGATGACGATGCAGGTGGCGAGCGCGTCGGCGCCGACCCCGTCGTACTCCTCGGCGATGTGCGGGGCGTGGAAGTCGGTCGCCACCAGCGCCTTGAGCGCCTCGTCGGGGAACCGGCTCTCCTCGTCGACCGACGCGGCGTGCGGGGCGATCTGCTCGTCGGCCACCTCGCGCACGGCCTCGCGCAGGGCCTCGTGATCCTCGCTGATCCGGAACAGGTCGAAGTCGCTCATACCCAGCAGCCTACTGGTGCTCCGGGCGGCTCCCGCACCGCACCTGACGCACGCGTCAGCCGCCCAGCTCGGGCATCACCTCGTCCTCGAAGAGCTCGATCCCGGAGGTGTCGTAGGCGGCCTCGGCCCAGTAGGTGATCGCGTACGTCATACCCGCTGCCTCGAGCCCGCGCAGGGTCTCGACGATCTGCTCCGGGGTGCCCACCGCGGGCTGGCGGCGCAGGCTCTGCATCTGCTGCTCCGCGGCGTCCTCGGTCAGGCCCCCGCGCAGCATCCGGTCCTTGATGCCGGCGAGCCGGTCAGCCACCTCGGCCTCGTCGCGGCCGATGACGACGTTGTAGTTGGCGCTGCGCACGATCGAGCCGAAGTCGCGCCCGAGGTCCTCGCAGTGGCCGCGCAGCACCTGCGACTTGTGGGCGAAGCCCTCGGGGCTGCCGTCGAAGTTGGTGTAGTCGGCGTGCTCGGCCGCGATCCGCAGCGTCTTGCGCTCACCCCCGCCGGCCACCCACACCGGTATGCCGTTGCGCTCGGACCCGGGGAACGCGGTCCCCTGGAGGGGCCGGGGCCAGCACAGGGCGCCGTCGACCTGGTAGTGCTCGCCGTCGAGGGTGGCCGAGCCGGTCGTCCACATCTGGCGGAAGATCTCCACGCCCTCGCGCAGCCGGGCCAGGCGCTCACCGGCACCCGGGAAGCCGTAGCCGTAGGCGCGCCACTCGTGCTCGTACCACCCCGCGCCGATGCCCATCTCGACCCGGCCGCCGGAGATGACGTCGACCGTCGCGGCGACCTTGGCCAGGTAGGTGGGCTCGCGGTAGCTCATGCACGTGCACATCTGCCCCAGCCGCACGCGCCCGGTCACGGCGGCGAAGGCGGCCATGAGCGTCCAGGCCTCGTGCGTGGCCTCCTGCGTCGGCTCCGGCGTGGTGTGGAAGTGGTCGTAGACCCACAGCGACTCCCACCCCTCCTCGGCGTCGGCGCGCTGGGCGAGGTCGAGCATCACCCCCCACTGCTGCTCGGGAGCGATGCCGACGAGGTCCAGCCGCCAGCCCTGGGGCACGAAGAGTCCGAAGCGCATGGGCCCCAACGTAGTGCCCCGGCCAGGCCCGGTCGCGGCGGGCGGGGTGCACGACGCACTCACCCGAGTGGCTCGTGCACGGCATACCGGCGCTCGGCGTGCATCTGCCACTCACCGGAGTGGCTCGTGCACAGCCTGGCGGTGCGGCGCTCAGCCCTGCCGCCGCTCCCGCAGCCTCTCGCCCTTGGCGTGGGCCTGGTCGCGCAGGTCCTCGGCGAAGCGGGCGAGCCGCTCGCGCCAGGCGGCGGCGCGCTCCCCCTCGCCGGCGGCCAGCACCCGGACCGCGAGCAGGCCGGCGTTGCGGGATCCCGCCACCGAGACCGTCGCCACCGGGATCCCGGCGGGCATCTGCACGATCGACAGCAGCGAGTCCATGCCGTCCAGGTGCTTCAGGGGCACGGGCACGCCGACGACCGGCAGGACGGTGACCGAGGCCAGCATCCCGGGCAGGTGGGCCGCGCCGCCGGCACCGGCGACGATGACGCGCAGCCCGCGCTCCTCGGCCTGCCGGCCGTAGGCGATCATCTCGTCCGGCATCCGGTGCGCGGAGACGACGTCGGCCTCGAAGGGCACGTCGAACTCCTCCAGCACCTGCGCCGCGGCCTCCATCACCGGCCAGTCGCTGTCGCTGCCCATGACCAGGCCGACCAGCGGCCGGTCCTGCGTGTGCTCGCTCACTCGGTCACCACTCCTCGCAGGTAGTCCGCGGCGTGCCGCGCCCTCTCGCGCAGCACCTCCAGCTCCTCGGGGCCGCTCCCGCCGGGCCCCGCGTAGACGGTGACGTGCCCCAGCTTGCGACCCGGCCGCACGCCCTTGCCGTAGAGGTGGATCTTCAGGCCGGGGTCGCGGGCCATGAGGTGCCGGTAGGTCGGGTAGAGGTCCTCGTAGTCCCCGCCCAGGACATTGGCCATGACGGTCCACGGGCCGCGTGCCGACGGGTCGCCCAGCGGCAGGTCGAGCACCGCACGCAGGTGCTGCTCGAACTGGCTGGTGACCGAGCCCTCGATGGTCCAGTGCCCGCTGTTGTGGGGGCGCATGGCCAGCTCGTTGACGAGGTATGCCGTCTCGTCGGTGGCCGGGTCGCGCACCTCGAACATCTCGACGGCGAGGACGCCGGTGACGCCCAGCTCGCCGGCGATGCGCAGCGCACCCTCGGTCGCGGCCCGCGCCGTCGCGTCGTCGAGGTCGGGCGCCGGCGCGAGCACCTCGGTGTTGATGCCGCCCTCCTGGACGGTGTGCACGATCGGCCAGGCCGCGGCCTGCCCGGAGGGGCTGCGCGCCACCAGCGCCGCGAGCTCGCGGGTGAAATCGACCGCCTCCTCCAGCAGGATGCCGTCGGCCAGGGCACCGGGCTCTCCCACGACCGCGAGCCAGTCGTCGAGCTCGGCGGCCGCACGGCACACCCGCACCCCCTTGCCGTCGTAGCCGCCGCGCGGGGTCTTGGCGACCAGCGGCCAGCCCACCCCGCGGCCGAAGGTCTCGACGTCCTCGCGGGTGCGGGCCTGCGCCCAGCGCGGGCACGGGATGCCCATCTCGGTCAGCCGGCGCCGCATCGCCAGCTTGTCCTGGGCGAAGACGAGGGCGGCCGGCGAGGGGTGCAGGGCCACACCCTCGGCCTCCAGGGCGGCGAGGACG
This sequence comes from Ornithinimicrobium pekingense DSM 21552, assembly GCF_000421185.1. Lineage (GTDB taxonomy): Bacteria > Actinomycetota > Actinomycetes > Actinomycetales > Dermatophilaceae > Ornithinicoccus > Ornithinicoccus pekingensis. The sequence goes on along the minus strand of NZ_ATWJ01000015.1, from coordinate 122,416 downwards.
TCGGCCGGCACGTGCTCGTGGTCGAAGGTCACCACGTCGCAGTGCCGGGCGAACTCGCGCACGTCCTCGAGCTCGGTGTGCTCGCCGACGGGGCTGTGCGGCACGACCAGGGCCGCGCTGGCGGTCTCCGACTCGGCCAGCACCGACAGGGTCACCGACAGGGCGACGGCCGGGGGCTGGCACATGCGGGCGAGCTGGCCGCCGCCGACGATGCCGACGACCGGGAAGCCGCCCTCGGCACGCAGCGGGGCGGGAGGCTGAGGTGTCGAGGTCACGACCCAGACCCTACCCAGCGCCGGACCGTAGACTCTCGGCCGTGACCCCGCCCCCGCCCCGTGCGCGCATCGCCTGGCGCCTGCGGCTGCTCTACGACACGCTGTCGCGCGAGGTCGCGAAGTTCGGCACGGTCGGCGCCGTGGCGTTCGTCCTCGACACCCTGCTCTACAACCTGCTCGTCTTCGGGCTGCCCGGCGTGCTCGACGGTCCGCTCGAGGGCCAGCCCCTGGCCGGCAAGGTCGTGTCGGCGAGCGTGGCGACCGTCTTCTCCTGGCTGGGCAACCGGCTGTGGACCTTCCGGCACCGGCGCCGCGCGGCGGTCGCCCACGAGCTGGGCCTGTTCGTCGTCTTCAACGCGCTGGGGCTGGCGATCGCGCTGGCCTGCCTGGGCTTCTCCCGCTACGTCCTGGACCTGCACAGCCAGCTGGCCGACAACATCGCCGGCAACGGCGTCGGGCTGGTGCTCGGCACGCTCTTCCGGTTCTGGGCCTACCGCACGTTCGTCTTCCGCGGGGAGCTGGAGGCCGAGGAGCGCGACGAGCTGGACGAGCCCCGCGAGCCTCAGGGCGTCTGGGCCAGCGGCAGGTAGAGCGCGAACACCGGCGGGCGCACCTGCACCAGCTCCAGCCGGCCGCCGATCGTCTCCGAGGTCTCCCGCGCGACGGCCAGCCCCAGGCCCGTGCCCTGCCCGGTCGTCACGGCGCGGTCGAAGACGGTCCGGGCCAGGTGCGGGGGGATGCCGGGGCCCTGGTCGCTGACCCGGAAGACCGCCGAGGGGCCCGAGCGCGCGACATGGACCTCGACCCGCCCGTCACCGTGCACGAGCGCGTTCTCCACGAGCGTGTTGAGCACCTGCGAGAGCGCCGAGGCGCTGGCGTCGACGATGATGCCGCGCTCGCAGGTCAGCTCGATGGAGCGGCCACGCTCCGTGAAGGAGGGCGTCCACTCCTCGTCCAGGCCGGCCAGCACCTGGTCCACCGCGCTCAGGGCGCCGCCGGTGGCGTGCCCGGCGCGGGTGCGGCGCAGCAGCTCGTCGACGACCCCGGTGAGCCGCTCCACCTGCCCGATGGCGATCTCGGCCTCGGCGCGCGCCTCGGCCGGGTCCTGCGACTGCGCGATCTCCTCCAGCCGCAGCAGCAGCGCGGCCAGCGGGGTGCGCAGCTGGTGCGAGGCGTCGGCGGCGAAGGAGCGCTCGGAGACCAGCGCCTTGGCGAAGGTGCTGTGGTGGCGGTCGATCTCCCGGGCGACGGCGTCGATCTCGCGGATGCCCGCCCGCCACGGCTCGGGCAGCACGACCCGGCCGGGCCGGGTCTGGGGGTCGAGGGCGAAGCCACCGGAGGCCATCTCGTCGGTGCGGTGGGCCAGGCGGCGCAGCGGGTCGGCGACGGTCTCGGCCGTCCGGTCCGCCAGCGACCGCACGACGGGCACCGTCACGGCGACGACGAGGACGGAGGCTCCCAGGACGGTCGCGACGAGGACCCACAGCGGGGTCCGGGCCTCCTCGAAGGGGCCGCCGCGCAGCTCGACGATGATCCAGGAGGCCAGCCCCCCGGCCACCAGTGCCGTCGCGGCGACGACCAGGGCGATCCGGACCGCGAGCTCCCGCAGGACCGCGCGCAACGGGGGTCAGTCCGTCCCGTCAGGGTCGTTCTGGAAGCGGAAGCCGACCCCGCGCACCGTGACGATGTAGCGGGGGTCGTGCGCGTCGTCCCCGATCTTGCGGCGCAGCACCGACACGTGCATGTCGAGGGTCTTGGTGGAGCCGAACCAGCTGTCCCAGACCTCACGCATGAGCAGGTCGCGGGAGACGACCCGACCCTCCTCGCGCATCAGGACCCGCAGCAGGTCGAACTCCTTGGTCGTCAGCCGGATCTCCTCGTCGTGCAGGAAGACCCGCCGGGCCTGCACGTCGATGCGCAGGGCGCCGCCGCCCCGCTTGGCCGGCGCCTCCGGCCCGCGCCGCAGCAGGGCGCGGACCCGGGCGAGGAGCTCGCCGAGCCGGAAGGGCTTGGTGACATAGTCGTCGGCACCGGCGTCCAGGCCGACGACGGTGTCGATCTCGTCGGTGCGTGCGGTGAGCATGAGCACCGGGGTGCGGACCCCGGCGTCGCGCATCGAGCGGCAGACGTCCAGGCCGTCGAGCTGGGGCAGGCCCAGGTCGAGCACCAGCAGGTCGTGCCCGGGCTCGCGGACGGCCTCGGCGAGCGCCGCGCGCCCGTCGTCGGCGATGGTCACCACATAACCCTCGCGCCGCAGGGCTCGCGCCAGCGGCTCGGAGATCGTGGGGTCGTCCTCCGCGAGGAGCACCCTCGTCATGTCGTCCTCCCTCGTCGGCAGGCAGCCAGTATGGGCGGCACTCAGCGCCCGGGCCAGTCTGGCACGCGCTTGTCCACGAAGGCCGCGACCCCCTCGGCGCGGTCCTGGCTGAACGCGGTGGCCCGCCAGCAGCCGTCCTCGATCTCCAGGCCGGAGGCCAGGTCGGTGCCCATGCCCAGACGCATCGCCTTCTTGGCGTTGCGCACGGCCACCGGGGAGTTCGCCGCAATCTGCGCGCCGAGCTCCAGGGCCCGGTCCCGGGCGGTCCCGGCCGGGACCAGCTCGTCGACGACGCCCAGCTCGCGGGCCTCGGCGGCGCCGAGCCGCCGGGCGGTGAAGATCATCGAGGCGGCCCGCGACCAGCCCACCCGCCGGGTCAGCAGCTGGGTCCCCCCGCCGCCGGGGATGACGCCGACCCCCACCTCGGGCAGGCCGAGCGTCGCCCGCTCCCCGGCCACGAGCAGGTCGCAGGAGAGCGCGATCTCCATACCCCCGCCGAGGGCGTAGCCCTCGACCGCGGCGACCACGGGCACGGGCAGGTCGAGCACCCCCCGGTAGGCCTGCCGGGTGACCAGCCGGTGGTCCATCATCTGCGCATCCGTGAAGGTGTTGCGCTCCTTGAGGTCGGCCCCCACGCAGAACGCCTTCTCGTGCGTGCTCGTCACCACGACGGCGCGCACCGTGCGGTCCGCGGCCAGGTCGGCGGTGACCGCGGTGATCTCGCGGGCGATCTGGTCGTTGATCGCGTTCATCGCCGACGGGCGGTCCAGGGCCAGCTCCACGACGTGCCCGCCGTCGCCGTGCCGGGTGACCTGCAGCATCGAGGGTGCGTCCATGCAGCGAAGGTTACTGGGGCCGCAGGTGCTCGACGTCACCGGCGTGGTGCAGGGTGCGCCCCTCCGCGCCGCCGACGATCAGCGCCCCCGCATCGTCCACGTCGACCGCGGTGCCCGAGGTCGTGCCGCCGTCGGGGCGGTGCACCACCACGGGCCGGCCGAGGGTCAGGCAGACGCCGCGGTAGGCGGTGCGCAGCGGCCGCACCTGCTGGGCCAGGAGCCGGCCGTGCCAGGTGGCCAGGTGCTGCAGGTATGCCGTGAGCAGCGCCTCGCGCGCCCCCGCGGGCAGGGGTGCTCCCCCGCGGGCCAGGCGCCAGGAGGTCGCGGTCGGGACGGGCAGCTGGTCGGCGGCGTGGTCGACGTTGACGCCGGTCCCGACCACGACGGCGCCGTCGCCCGCGACCTGGGCCAGGACCCCGGCGACCTTGCCCCAGCGCCGACCGACGGTCTCCAGCACCGGCGCCTGGGCGGTGGCGCCTTCGCGCAGGGGCGCGAGGACGTCGTTGGGCCACTTCAGGGCGGCGTCGAGGGGCCAGCGGCTGTCGGCGAGGGCCTGCACGAGGGCCAACCCGGCCGCCAGCGGCACCCAGCCCATGAGCTCCTGGGGCACCGGGGGCACGACGGCGCTGACCGCCAGACCGGTGCCGGGCGGCGAGCTCCAGCGACGGCCTCGCCGGCCCATGCCGGCGCTCTGGTGGTCGGCGACGACGACGCGGCCCGGGCGCGGGTCGGTGAGCGCCTCGGTGTTGGTGGAGCCGACCGTGGCGTGCCACTCCGGCGCGGCCCAACGCAGGATGTCCATGGGGGCAAGGCTAAGTTGGGATCCATGACCGAACCGCTCAGCGCCGACCAGCAGGCCGACAGCCCCGCCAGCGACGCCGGTCCCGACCTCCGGACGACCGCCGGCCGCCTGGCCGACCACCGGGCACGCGTGGAGGAGGCCGTGCACGCGGGGTCGGCCAAGGCCGTGGAGAAGCAGCACGCCAAGGGCAAGAAGACCGCTCGGGAGCGCATCGAGGCGCTGCTGGACGAGGGCAGCTTCACCGAGCTGGACGCCCTGGCCCGGCACCGCTCCACCTCCTTCGGGCAGGAGCGCAACCGCCCCTACGGCGACGGCGTCGTCACCGGCTACGGCACGGTCGACGGTCGGCCGGTCGCGGTCTTCTCCCAGGACTTCACCGTCTTCGGCGGCTCCCTGGGCGAGGTGTTCGGCGAGAAGATCGTCAAGGTCATGGACCTGGCGATGAAGATCGGCTGCCCCGTCATCGGCATCAACGACTCCGGCGGGGCGCGCATCCAGGAGGGCGTGGTCGCCCTCGGCCTCTACGCCGAGATCTTCCGGCGCAACGTCCACGCCTCGGGGGTCGTCCCGCAGATCTCCCTGGTCCTGGGCCCGTGCGCCGGCGGCGCGGTCTACTCCCCCGCGATCACCGACTTCGTGGTCATGGTCGACCAGACCTCGCACATGTTCATCACCGGCCCCGACGTCATCAAGACCGTCACCGGGGAGGACGTGACCTTCGAGGAGCTCGGCGGCGCCCGGACCCACAACACCACCTCCGGGGTGGCGCACTACATGGCCAGCGACGAGGACGACGCGCTCGACTACGCGCGCGAGCTGCTGGCCTACCTGCCGCAGAACAACCTCGAGGACCCCCCGGACTTCGCCGTCGAGCCCGACGAGGAGGTCAGCGAGGCCGACCGCGAGCTCGATACGCTCGTCCCCGACTCGGCCAACATGCCCTACGACATGCACACCGTCATCCGTGCGGTCCTCGACGACGAGGAGTTCCTGGAGGTCCAGGAGCTCTTCGCCCCCAACATCGTCGTCGGCTTCGGCCGGGTCGAGGGGCGCTCGGTCGGGGTCGTGGCCAACCAGCCGATGCAGCTGGCCGGCACCCTGGACATCGACGCCTCGGAGAAGGCGGCACGGTTCGTGCGGACCTGCGACGCGTTCAACATCCCGATCCTGACCTTCGTCGACGTCCCGGGCTTCCTGCCCGGCACCGACCAGGAGTTCGGCGGCATCATCCGCCGCGGCGCCAAGCTGCTCTACGCCTACGCCGAGGCGACCGTGCCGCTGGTCACCGTCATCACGCGCAAGGCCTACGGCGGCGCCTACGACGTCATGGGGTCCAAGCACCTCGGTGCCGACGTCAACCTGGCCTGGCCCACCGCCCAGATCGCGGTGATGGGCGCCCAGGGCGCGGCCAACATCCTCTACCGCAAGCAGCTGCAGGCCGTGGCCGACGCGGGAGGCGACGTCGAGGCCGAGCGGGCCCGCCGCATCCAGGAGTACGAGGACACCCTCGCCAACCCCTACGTCGCGGCCGAGCGCGGCTACGTCGACGCGGTCATCGAGCCCGCCGAGACGAGGGTCCAGGTCGCCCGGGCGCTGCGCCACCTGCGCTCCAAGCGCTCTACCCGGGCGCCCCGCAAGCACGGGAACATCCCGCTGTGAGCAGCGACGTGAGCCCCGCCGAGGACGCGCCCTCGCTCCCGACGATCCGCGTGGAGCGCGGCAACCCCACGCCCCAGCAGCTCGCCGCCCTCACCGTCGTGCTGGCGGCGGCCTCCGGGGAGCCGGCGCCCGCGCCCGCGCGGCGCACCCTGTGGACCGCCCGGTCCCGCTTCGCCCGCCCCCGACCCAGCGTGGGACCCGGAGGCTGGCGGGCCTCCGCCCTGCCCCGCTGAGCAGCGCCGGTCAGGTCAGCGGGGCCCGCCTCCCGAGCCGCTGGACGAGCCTGTCGTGGTACATCGCCGGCAGGCAGGCGGCCGCCACCACGCGCCGCGCCGCCTCGTCGTCGCCCATGGCGGCGGCGAAGGCGGTGCGCATGTCGACGTCGTGCTCCGGCGGCGAGAGCAGCTCGACCACGTCGCCCGGAGCGACCGGGCCCGGGACGGCCACCCGCAGGTAGACGCCGCACCGTCCCCGCTCGGTGAACCGCCGCGCCCAGGCCGGTTCCTGCATGTGGGCCGCGAAGGTCGCGCACGGCGTGCGCGGCACGGACACCTCCAGCACCACCTCCTGCCCCACCCGCAGCCGCTGGCCCAGCAGGAGCGCCTCGAGGTCCAGCCCCTCGGTGGTCAGGTTCTCCCCGAACCAGCCGTCGGGCAGTCCCCTGCCCAGGTGGCCCTCCCACCAGTCCAGCTCCTCGCGCGCGAAGGCGTAGACGGCCTTCTGCGCGCCGCCGTGGTGCTTGACGTCCCCCACGTGGTCACCGGCGACCCCGGACCCGTCGCCGTAGCTCGGCCCCGGAGCCGACACCTCGACCCCCGTGACCGGACGCTTGTCGATACCGGTGCGGCGGTACCTCCCGCTGGGGTCGCGCTTGGGGCGGGCGACGTTGGTGGAGCGCACGCGCTGGGTCATGCGCACACGGTATGCCGTGCGCCCGCCGGTGCTCCTCGCGGTAGGTTGACGCACTGTGACCGAGCAGACGCGCCCGCAGACCGAGATCGACCGCCTCGCCGAGGCCCACCTGGACGCCGTCGTGGCGCTGAGCCCGATGGAGGCCACCTACCTGGGCGTCGCGGGGCTCGACGACCGGATGGACGACCTGTCGGTCGAGGGGATCCGGGCGCTGCGCGACCAGTCCGCGAGCACCCTCGCCGAGCTGGACCGCCTCGTCCCCCAGGACGACACCGACCGGGTCACCGCCGCCGCGCTGCGCGAGCGGCTCGGCCTGGAGGTCGAGCAGGCCGACCTCGTCCTCGAGGGCCGCGCCCCGGTCGACCTCAACGTCATCGCCTCCAGCCCCCAGGCGATCCGCGACATCTTCGACATCATGGGCAAGGACACCGACGAGCAGTGGGGCAACGTCGTCGCCCGCCTCGACGCCGTCCCCAACGCGGTGCAGCAGTACATCGATGCGCTGCGCTGGTCAGCCGAGCGCGGCCAGGTGGTGCCCCGCCGGCAGGTCGTGGCGGTGGCCGAGCAGTGCCGTGACCAGGCCGGGGAGGAGGCGAGCACCTTCGACGCCCTGCTCCGGGAGGCGCAGGACCGGCCCGAGCAGCTGCGCACCCACCTGCGGACCGCGGTCACCGGCGCCAAGCAGGCGTTCGCCGCCCTCGCGGCATACCTCGAGGAGGAGCTGGCGCCGCAGGCGCCGGAGTCCGACGCGTGCGGCCGGGAGCTCTACGCGCTGCGCTCGCGCAGCTTCCTCGGCGCCACGATCGACGTGGAGGAGACCTACCGCTGGGGGCAGGAGGAGCTCGCCCGCATCACCCGCATGATGGAGGAGACGGCCGAGCAGGTCCGCCCCGGGGCGAGCGTCAAGGAGGCGGTCGCGCTGCTGGACGAGGACCCCGCCTACCAGCTCGACGGCACCGATGCGCTGCGGGAGTGGATGCAGGTGAAGGCCGACGAGGCTGTCGCCCAGCTGGCGGACGTGCACTTCGACGTGCCGGGGCCGGTGCAGCGCATCGAGTGCATGATCGCGCCGAGCCAGACCGGCGGCATCTACTACACCGGCCCGTCCGAGGACTTCTCCCGCCCGGGCCGGATGTGGTGGTCGGTGCCCAAGGGCGTGACCCGCTTCTCCACCTGGCGCGAGCTGACGACCGTCTACCACGAGGGCGTCCCGGGCCACCACCTGCAGATCGGGCAGACCGTCTACCGCTCCGAGCTGCTCAACCGGTGGCGGCGGCTCGCGTCGTGGACGTCGGGGCACGGCGAGGGCTGGGCGCTCTACAGCGAGTGGCTCATGGCCGACCTGGGCTACATGGAGGACCCCGGCAACCGGATGGGCCTGCTGGACGCCCAGTCGCTGCGGGCGGCCCGCGTCGTCCTCGACATCGGGGTGCACTGCGGCTTCGACGCGCCCGAGGAGGTCGGGGGCGGGCCGTGGACCTACGACAAGGCCTGGGAGTTCCTCAACAACCACGTCAACATGGACGAGGGCTTCGTGCGCTTCGAGCTCGACCGCTACCTGGGCTGGCCGGGTCAGGCACCGGCCTACAAGATCGGCGAGCGCCTGTGGCTGGAGCTGCGCGACGAGGTGCGCGAGCGCGAGGGTGACGCCTTCGACCTCAAGGCCTTCCACCGCCGCGCGCTGGACGTCGGCGGCGTCGGCCTGGACACCCTGCGGGCGGCCGTCCTCGGCGAGCTGTGAGCGCACCGTCGGGGGCGCCGGTCCGGCATACCCGGCGTCTGGTCCTGAGGGCTTTCGACGAGGCCGACCGGGAGCTCTTCGCCGCGCTCAACCGCGACCCCGAGGTGGTGCGCCACCTGCAGGGGCCGATGAGCCGGGAGCGCTCGGACGCCTTCGCCGACCGGATCGGCGCATGCTGGCGGGACCGGGGCTACGGGCTGTGGGCCCTGGAGGTGCGGCAGACCGGTGAGTTCATCGGCTACACCGGGCTGTGGCCGGCCGACTTCCTGCCCTCCGGGGCGGGGGTCGAGGTCGGCTGGCGCCTCGCCCGGGGGGCCTGGGGACGGGGGTACGCCCCCGAGGCGGCCCGCGAGGCGCTCCGGCACGGGTTCGAGGAGGTCGGGCTGCAGGAGGTGGTGTCGTTCACCGCCGTCGGCAACACCGCCTCGCGGCGGGTCATGGACAAGATCGGGCTGCGCCGCGACCCCACCCGGGACTTCGACCACCCGAAGGTGGACGCGCAGGCCTACCCCGAGCTGGTCCGGCACCTGTTCTGGGCGCTCACGGCCGAGCAGTGGCGGGCCTCCCAGTAGCCTGACGCCCATGATCCCCCTCGTGCTGGCCTCGGCCTCCCCTGCCCGCCTGACGACGCTGCAGCGTGCCGGCGTCGAGCCGGAGGTCGTCGTCTCCGGCGTCGACGAGGGCGCCGCGCTGGCGCAGGCCCAGGAGCGGCACGGCGCGCTGGAGCCGGGCGACGTCGCCCTCACCCTCGCCCGGGCCAAGTGCGAGTCGGTGGTGGCGTCGGAGGAGCCCGACTCCCTGGTCCTGGGCTGCGACTCCGTCCTGGAGCTGGACGGCGAGATCTACGGCAAGCCCGGCGACGCCGCGGTGGCGGCGCAGCGGTGGCGGCGGATGCGCGGGCGCTCCGGGGTCCTGCACACCGGGCACTGGCTGGTCGACAACCGCGAGGGGGGCACGGGCGGCACGCTGGGGGCCACCGCCTCGACCATCGTCCACTTCGCCGACCTGTCGGACACCGAGATCGACACCTACGTGGCGACCGGCGAGCCCCTCCAGGTGGCCGGGGCGTTCACCGTCGACGGGCTCGGCGGGCCCTACGTCACCGGTGTCGAGGGCGACTACCACGCCGTCGTCGGCGTGAGCCTGCCGCTCGTGCGCGAGCTGCTCCTCGAGCTCGGGCTGGACTGGCACGACCTGCGCGACTGAGCCTGCCGGCACCCGGGTCGGGGCCGCGGGGTCCCCAGCGCCCCGGTGCCGGCGGCCGTCACCGGGGGTGCGACGATGTGCTCGGTACGGATCGACGAGGAGGTCGTGGTGGCTGGAGGCACGCGCAGGGTCGCGGTCGTGGGAGCGGGGATGGTCGGGCTGTCGACAGCCTGGTTCCTGCGCGAGCGGGGCGTCGAGGTCACCGTCCTCGACCGCAAGGGCGTGGGGGCCGGAGCCTCGTGGGGCAACGCCGGCTGGCTGACGCCCGCGATCGCCACGCCGTTGCCCGAGCCCGCGGTGCTGCGCTACGGCGTGCGCGCCGTGCTGTCCGCCAGCTCCCCCGTCTACGTCCCGCCCACCCTCGACCCGCGGCTGGCCCGGTTCGTGGCCGGGTTCGTGCGCCACAGCACCGACAGCCGCTGGGAGAAGGCCATGCAGGCGCTGCTGCCGGTCAACGACCAGGCCCTGACCGCCTTCGAGCACCTCGCCGCGCACGGGGTGGACGCCAGGGTGCGTGAGGCAGAGCCGTTCCTCGCCGCCTACGAGCGCGCCGGCGACGTGCAGGTGCTGCTCGACGAGTTCGAGTCGATCGAGAAGGCGGGTGGCACGGTCGAGCACGAGCTGATCGGCGGTGCCGAGGCGCGTCGCCGCGAGCCGGCGATCTCCGACGTCGTCCAGGCGGCCGTCGTCATCCACGGGCAGCGCTACCTGCGTCCGGTCGAGTATGTCGAGTCGCTCGCCGGGGCCGTCCGGCAGCAGGGCACCGAGATCCTCGAGGGCGCCGACGTGCTGGGCGTCGAGGACCTCGGCAGCGCGGGTGTGCGGCTGGCCACGACCGGTGCGGGTGCGGGCACCTACGACGCCGTGGTCGTGGCCACCGGCGCCTGGCTGGGCGACCTCGTGGACGACTTCGGCGTGCGGCACGTCGTCCAGGCCGGCCGCGGCTACTCCTTCAGCGTGGCGACCGAGCAGATGCCCGCCGGCCCGCTCTACTTCCCGGCCGCCCGCGTCGCCCTCACGCCGCTGGGCGACCGCCTGCGCGTCGCCGGCATGATGGAGTTCCGTCGCGCCGACGCCGCCCTCGACCCCCGCCGGATCCGCGCGATCGTCGAGGCGGCCCGCCCTCTCCTGCGCGGCGCTGACCTGGACGACCGGCAGGACGAGTGGGTGGGCTCCCGCCCGGTCACCGCCGACGGCCTGCCGCTGATCGGGCGCACGGAGTCCGAGCGCGTCTTCGTCGCCGGCGGCCACGGGATGTGGGGCATCACCCTGGGGCCGATCACCGGCCGGCTGCTGGCCGAGCAGGTCACGACCGGAGAGGTCCCGGCCGAGCTGACGCCCTTCGACCCGCTGCGCCGCCTGCGGTGGGCGCCCTCGCGGCTCTCCGCAGCGCGCGCCCGTCCCATCACGCCCTAGAGGCCACCCCAGCCCCCTCGAGCGGGGGGGGGGGGGGGGGGGGGACCGTTCTCGTGCCGTCGGCCGTTCTCGTGCGCGGGAAATCTCCCCCGCGCGCACGCTGACCCCGCTCGGACACCGCCGTGAGCCCACCCATGCTCGTGCTGGCGAACCGTCCCCGTGGGGGCATCTCGTCCTCGCGCGCGAGAAGCTTCCCTCGCGCAGGGGAAGCTTCCCCAGCACGAGCGAGATTCCCCCGCGCCCGAACGCTGTCTCGGCTCGACGCCGCCGCGGCCCGGCTCATGCCGTCGCGTCCCTGCTCGAACGCCGCCGCGGCCTGCCCGTCAGGCGTCGTAGTCGATCTCGACCGTCTCGGTGAGCGGGTGCGACTGGCACATCAGCCGGTAGCCGCGCGCCACCTCGTCCTCCTCGAGGGCGTAGTTGCGGTCCATCCGGACCTCGCCGCCGACCACCTTGGCGCGGCAGGTGCCGCAGACCCCGCCGGTGCAGGAGAAGGGCGCGTCGGGCCGCTCCCGCAGCGTCGCGTCCAGGATGCTCTCGGTGCGGGTGGGCATCGGGACCGTCGTCGTGCGGCCGTCGAGGGTGACGGTGACCACGGTCTCGGCCGGCGCGCTGTCGTCCACCTCGACCACCGGGGGCGGGGCGATGCCGCCGCTGTCGTCCACGTGGAAGATCTCGTGGTGCACGTGGTGGGGGTCGACGCCGCGCTCCCCCAGCACCTGCCGGACGGTCTCCACGAGCCCGAACGGCCCGCACAGGTACCACTCGTCCACCCCGTCCTCGGGCACGAAGGTGGCCAGGAACTCCTCGACCTTGGCCCGGTCGATGCGGCCGCTGAGCAGCTCGAGATCCTGCTGCTCCCGGGAGAGGACGTTGAACAGGCTGAACCGCCCGGGGAAGCGGTTCTTGAGGTCCATCAGCTCCTCGAGGAACATGATCGAGTCCGTGCGGCGGTTGCCGTAGATCAGCGTCACCCGCGACCCCGGCTCCTCCTCGAGCACGGTGGTCAGCAGGGAGAGCACGGGGGTGATGCCGGACCCGGCGGCCACCGCCACGTGGTGCTTGGCCGCCGTGGGGTCCGTCGGGCAGACGAAGGAGCCGAGCGGTGTCATCACCTGCAGCGTGTCCCCCGGCGCGACCTCCTGGGCGAGCCACGTCGACATCGCCCCGCCCGGGACCCGGGCCGTGGCCACCCTGACCTCTCCGCGACGGCGCGACTCGGCCCGCGAGATGCAGCAGGAGTAGGAGCGCCGCACGTCCTCGCCGTCGATGGTGGCGCGCACGGTGAGGTGCTGGCCCGGCTCGAAGGCGAACTCCTCGCGCAGGTCCTCCGGGACCGAGAAGGAGATCGCCACCGCGTCGTCGGTCAGCCGGTCGACGCGGCTGACCGTGAGGTCGTGGAAGGTGGCGCGCCGACGGGTCGGCTGCTGGATGAGTGTCACATCGCTCCTCGGGGTCTGGGCGCGGCCCGGCTACGGGGTGGACGGGGCGGGGCCCGCCTCAGATCGTCTTGAACTCGTCGAAGGGCTCACGGCAGGAGCGGCACCGCCGCAGGGCCTTGCACGCGGTGGAGCCGAAGCGGGCGACCTCCTCGGTGTCCTCCGAGCCGCAGTGCGGGCAGACCACGACCCGCCGATGGAGGGTCAGCCCGACCGGGCCGGTGGCGTGGGCCCGCTCACCGGTGGGCGGGGCGATGCCGAAGCGGCGCAGCGCCGTCCTGCCCTGCTCGCTCATCCAGTCGGTGGTCCAGGCCGGCGCGAGCCGGGTGACGACCTCGACGGGCACACCGGCGCGGCGCCCGACGGCCACGACGGCGTCCTCCATCGCGCTCATCGCGGGGCATCCCGAGTAGGTCGGGGTAATGGTCACCCGCAGCCCAGGGCCGGTGCGCTCCACGTTACGGATCACGCCCAGATCGTCGATCGTGATGACCGGGATCTCCGGGTCGGGCACCAGGCGCACCTCCCGCTCGACCCTCGCGAGCAGGTCGTCGGTGAGGGGGGCTGCACCCCTTGGTCGGGGGGTGCACGGGGGGCGGAGCCCCCTGGGTGACTGCATACGCGCTCCCACCGGGCTCACCAGGTGGCGCCTGGATGGCTGCGCGCGATGTGCTGCATCTCCGCCAGGAGGTAGCCCATCGCCTCGGAGTGGACGCCCTCGCGTCCGCCCCGGGCGTGCCAGCGCGGCGCGTCCGGCATGGTCAGCGTGGCCTGCTCGAGGACCGCGGACACGTGGGCGTTGACGGCGTCGGTCAACGACGAGGGGAGCACGCCGACGCCCTGCTCGGCGGCCCACCGGGCGGCCTCGTGGTCCTCGCCGAGCTCGGCGACGTAGGGGTGCACCGCCTCGAGCCCGGCCTGCATCCGCTCGCGGCTGACCTCGGTGCCGTCGCCCAGCCGCAGCACCCACTGGGTGGCGTGGTCGCGGTGGTAGACCGCCTCCTTGACCGCCTTGCCGGCGATGCCCGCCAGCGTCTCGTCGGCCGAGCTGGTCAGCTGCGACCAGAGCTCGCACTGGTAGCTGGCGAACCACAGCATCCGCGCCATCTCGACGGCGAAGTCGCCGCGGGGCTGCTCGACAAGCTGGACGTTGCGGAACTCGCGCTCGTCGCGCAGCATCGCCAGCGCGTCCTCGTCGCGCCCGCCACCCTCGACCTCGCCGGCGCGCGTCAGCAGCGAGCGCGCCTGCCCCAGCAGGTCGAGCCCGACGTTGCCCAGCGCCATGTCCTCCTCGATCTGGGGGGCGTGGGTGAGCCACTCCCCCAGCCGCTGGGCGTAGACCAGGGCGTCGTCGCCCAGGCTCAGCAGGTAGCGCACGTGCAGCGTGGTGGCGTCGGTCTCCGGGGTATGCCGTGGCGCCGCGACGGCGGCGTCGAGGTGCGTCGCGTCGGCGGAGGTGCTCACAGGTACTCCACGTCCTCGGGCACCTCGTAGAACGTCGGGTGCCGGTAGACCTTGTCGGCGGCCGGGTCGAAGAAGCTGTCGCGCTCCTCGGGGCTGGAGGCGGTGATGTCGTCGGAGGCGACGACCCACAGGGAGACACCCTCCTGCCGACGGGTGTAGAGGTCACGGGCGTTGCGCAGGGCCATCTGGGCGTCGGGGGCGTGCAGCGAGCCGACGTGCACGTGCGACAGGCCCCGGCGGGCGCGCACGAAGACCTCCCACAGCGGCCAGGTCGGGGCGGTCATGCCACGGCCCCCTCGGCCGAGCGTGCCGCCTGCTTGTCGGCGTAGGCGGCTGCGGCCTCCCGCACCCAGGCGCCCTCCTCGTGGGCGGTCACCCGGGTGGCGATGCGCTGGGCGTTGCAGGGACCGTCACCCTTGAGCACGCGCCAGAACTCGTCCCAGTCGATCTCGCCGAAGTCCCAGTGCCCACGCTCCTCGTTCCAGCGCAGGTCGGGGTCGGGCAGCGTGATGCCCAGCTTGATCGCCTGCGGGACCGTCATGTCGACGAACCGTTGGCGCAGGTCGTCGTTGGTGAAGCGCTTGATGCCCCACGCCATGGACTGGGCGGTGTGACCTTCCTTGGCCTTCTCCCCGGAGTCCGGCGGGCCGAACATCATCAGGGCCGGCCACCACCACCGGTCGGCGGCGTCCTGCAGCATCGCGCGCTGGGCGTCGGTGCCCTGCGAGAGGGTCCACAGCAGCTCGAAGCCCTGCCGCTGGTGGAAGGACTCCTCCTTGCACACGCGGATCATCGCGCGGGCGTAAGGGCCGTAGGAGCAGCGGCACAGCGGCACCTGGTTCATGATCGCCGCGCCGTCGACGAGCCAGCCGATGGCGCCCACGTCGGCCCAGGTCAAGGTCGGGTAGTTGAAGATCGAGGAGTACTTCTGCCTGCCGCTGTGCAGCTTGTCCAGCAGCTCGGAGCGGTCGACCCCCAGCGTCTCGGCCGCGGAGTAGAGGTAGAGCCCGTGCCCGGCCTCGTCCTGGACCTTGGCCATGAGGATCGCCTTGCGGCGCAGGCTCGGGGCCCGGGTGATCCAGTTGCCCTCCGGCTGCATACCGATGATCTCGGAGTGCGCGTGCTGGGCGATCTGGCGGATGAGCGTCTGACGGTAGGCGTCGGGCATCGCGTCGCGCGGCTCGATGCGCTGGTCGTCCTGCACCAGCCGGTCGAAGTAGGCCATGTGCTCCTCGAGGACCGAGGCGTAGTCCTCGGTCTCCGCGGCGTTCAGGGGCGCGTCGTCGCTGTGCCCGAAGTCGTTGCCGTACATGTCCCAAGTGTGCCATGCGGGAGGGGCCGTATGACAGTCGGAGCGTCGCACGCCGCGGTCGGTGTCACATCCGTTGCCGGCTGCCCCGGCCACCCGAAGTGACGTCAGGACGACGTGGGAAACTGGCCCGACCATGCCCTCCCCCGACAGCCACGAGCACCCTCAGCACGCCGCCGGCCACGACCACCACGGTCACGAGCACAGCTCCGCCGCGTCAGCTCCCGGCCCGCTGGCCGACGCCGCGGTGCGGACCGGCCGCCCCAGCGACGCCCCCGCGGTCGGCCTGGTGCAGGCGTTCGTGTGGCAGCACGAGTATGCCGACGTGCTCTCGCAGGAGGTGCTCGACGCCCTGACCGGCCCGCGCTTCGCCGCGGTCTGGCGCCGCTCGCTGGAGCACCCGCCGACCTCTCGTCACCGCCTGCTCGTGGCGACCGCCGGCCCGCAGGTGGTCGGCTACCTGGCGCTGGGACCGGCCGGCGACGAGCCCGGGCTGACGCACGGGACGACCGGACTGCTCTACGACGGCGGGGTGCACCCGCAGGCCCGGCACGCCGGGCACGGCTCCCGGCTGCTCAACGCCGCGGTCGACACGCTGAGGGCCGGCTTCGACGAGCTCACGGCCGTCGCCACCTGGGTGCTCGCCGACGCCGAGGGCACCCGCGCCTTCCTCCAGGCGGCCGGGTTCGTCCCCGACGGCGCCTGGCGCGACCGGGTGGTCGACGACGACGGACGCACCGCCCGCGAGGTCCGCCTCGTGACGGAGCTGTGACGGGCGGGACGGCCGCCGTCCCGCAGGAGCCGGCGTGGTGGCGCACCCCCGCCGCGCGGGAGGGCCTGGCCGTCGGGCTGGTGGGCCTCTACGGGGTCAGCGCCGGCGCGCTCGGCGTGGCAGCCGGGCTCAGCGTGTGGCAGACCGTCGTCACCTCCCTGCTGATCTTCAGCGGCGGCTCGCAGTTCGCGCTCTACGGCGTCATCGGCGCCGGGGGCGGAGCCCTGGCCGCGGTGGCGACCTCGACCCTGCTGGGCCTGCGCAACGGGTTCTACGGCCTGGAGCTCTCCCGGCTGCTCCGCCCCGGCCGCCGGCTGGTCCCCCTGGGCGCCCACCTGACCATCGACGAGTCGACGGCGGTCGCGCTCGCGCAGGACACGCCGGCCCAGTCCCGGATCGGCTTCTGGACGACCGGCGTCGCGCTGTTCGTGGTGTGGCAGACCACGACGGTCCTGGGTGCCCTCGCCGGGGAGGCGATGGGCGACCCCCGTGACTACGGGCTCGACGCCGCCGCGGCCGCCGCCTTCGTGGCCCTGGTCTGGCCCCGACTCTTCGGGCGCGGCGCCGACGGGCGCACGGGCGCGATGGCCACGGCCGCGCTCGCGATGACGCTGACCCTGGTCTGCGCACCCTTCGTCCCGACCGGTGTCGAGGTGCTGGTCGGGGCCTGCGCCGCGCTGCTCGTCGGCCTGCGTGACCGGCGCAGGGGCACCCCGACCGACCTGCGACCCGTGACCCGGGACGTCTCACCCCACCCGGGCGGGCCGTCCGCGCGCGACCGCCGTGCCGGCGGGAGGGCCGAGGTATGACGTTGTGGGTCGCGGTGCTGGCGGCCGGCGTGCTCGCCTACCTCGTCAAGCTCGGTGGCTACCTCGTCCCCGAGCGCGTCCTCGAGGTCCCCTGGGTCGACCGGGTCGTGCCGCTGCTGACGGTCGCGCTGCTGTCCTCGCTGGTCATCACGCAGGGCTTCCTCACCGACGGCACCCCGACGGTCGACGCCCGCGCGGCCGGCATCGGGATGGCGGTGGTGGCGCTCCTGCTGCGGGCGCCGTTCCTCGTCGTCGTGGCCCTGGCGGCCCTGACGGCGGCGCTGGTGCGGCTCTGGACATGACCCGCGACCAGACCGCCCCACCGGCCCGCGTCGTCGCGGTCGACCTGGCGCGCGCGGTCGCCCTGGTCGGGATGTTCGCCGCCCACCTCGTCTCCCCCTCGGACCCGAACGGTGTCGGGGGCGTCGACAACCTGTTCCAGCTGGTGGCCGGGCGCTCCTCGGCCCTCTTCGCCCTGCTCGCCGGGGTCGGTATCGCCCTGTCGACGACCCGCGCGGCGGCAGACCCGTGGGGGCACCGCGGCCGGCTGGCGGTCCGCGCCGGCGTCGTCGCCGCGCTGGGGCTCGCCCTCGGCTCCTTCGACTCCGGCCTGGCGATCATCCTCACCTACTACGGCGTGCTCTTCCTGTGCGCGCTGCCGGTCCTGACGTGGGGTGCCCGCCCCCTCGCCGTCCTCGCGACCGGCTGGGCCCTGCTGGCGCCCGTCGCCAGCATGCTGCTGCGCCGCCAGGTCGAGGCCCCGCCCAAGATCGTCCCCTCCTTCGTCCACCTGGCCGACCCGGGGACCCTGCTGACCGAGCTGCTGCTCACCGGCTACTACCCGGTCCTCACCTGGGGGGCCTACCTCTTCGCCGGCATGGCCGTCGGCCGGCTCGACCTGCGCCGCCCGGCCGTCGGACCCCGGCTCGCCCTCGTGGGGGCCGGGCTGGCCGCCCTCTCCGTCGCCGTCTCGACCCTCGTCACCTCCAGCCCGTCGGTCCGCGCCGCGCTGCTCGCCGACCCGCGCCGCCCCGTGACGGACTGGGCCGGGCTCGACGGGCAGATCCGGCGCGGCCTCTTCGGCACCCACCCCACCGGGACCCCGTGGTGGCTCGGCGTGTGGGCCCCGCACAGCGGCAGCATCGTCGACCTGGTGCACACCACCGGCACTGCCATCCTGGTCCTGGGCCTGGCGCTGTGGCTGGTCCGGTCGACCGCAGCCCTGCCCTGGCGGGTCGCGGCCGGCGCGGGGGCGATGACGCTGACGCTCTACGCCACCCACGCGGTCGTCCTGGCCAGCCCCCTCGGCGCGCGCGGGACCGCCGCCCTGGTCCTGCACACCCTCCTGGCGCTGTCCGTGGGGGCGCTGTTCGCCTCCGCGCCGGCGCGCGGACCGCTGGAGCAGATGGTCAGCAGCGTCGCGGGGGTCGTGCCGGTGCGCGACGACCGGCCCAGCAGGTCCTGACGCCGCACCGGCACCAGGCCCCGGCGGATCACCCCGCAGTCCGACGCTCGTTCATCTCTCGTTCACCTGGCCGCCCAGGACGACGGCTGACCTGCGCGGAAGGCGCTTCAGCTGCGACATACCTCGTGGCTTTTGGGTGCGTTCTCATGTACGGTAGGTGAACAGAAGGTAAACGGCCCCGGGTCGACGTCGACCCGCCGGGCCGGAGCAGCAGGAAGAGGAGGTGGACACCATGACCGAGATGATCGCCGAGATCCGCAGCACGCGTCGGCCGGCCATGCTCGCGTGGGTCCCGGTGACGGGGGCTGACGGCCGGGTGCGCATGGAGATGCGCTGGCAGGTGGGCGCCGGAGCGCCGGCTCGCACGACCCGCAAGGTGGCCTGAGCCCACCGGCACCGACGAGACACGACGCCGGAGGGCGGGCCCGGGAGATCCCGGGCCCGCCCTCTTCGCGTGTGCGGCGCTGCGACGTCAGGCGTCGCTGGGCTCCGCACCGTCGGCCTCGCCGGTGGCGTCAGCACCGCTGCCGCCGCGGCCGCGGCCACCCCGGCGACGACGCTGACGACGCGGGCGGTCGCCGCCCTCGCCTGCCTCGCCGTCACCGTTGTCGGCGGCCTCGCCCTCACCGGACCCGTCGGCGTCGTCGGACCCGTCCGCGACCGGGGCGGCCGTGTCGACGCCCGGCAGCTCGGGGGCCTCGGCGACGGCGGCCGCCTCGGGCGCACCGGCGGCGTCACCGGAGGTCGCAGCCTCGCCCTCGACGACGGCGGCCAGCGAGAGCTTGCCGCGCGGGTCGATCTCCTTGAGCTCGACCTGGACCTTCTGGCCCACCGAGAGCACGTCCTCGACGGCGTCGATGCGCCTGCCGCCGACGAGCTTGCGGATCTCGGAGATGTGCAGCAGACCGTCCTTGCCGGGCAGGAGCGAGATGAACGCGCCGAAGGTCGTGGTCTTGACCACGGTGCCCAGGAAGCGCTCACCGATCTCCGGCATCTGCGGGTTGGCGATCGCGTTGACCGCGGCACGTGCCGCCTCGGCCGAGGGCCCGTCGGTCGCGCCGATGTAGACGGTGCCGTCGTCCTCGATGGAGATGTCGGCGCCGGTGTCCTCCTGGATCTGGTTGATCATCTTGCCCTTCGGGCCGATGACCTCGCCGATCTTGTCGACCGGGACCTTCACCGTGATGACGCGCGGCGCGAACGGGCTCATCTCGTCC
Organism: Ornithinimicrobium pekingense DSM 21552; assembly: GCF_000421185.1. Lineage (GTDB taxonomy): Bacteria > Actinomycetota > Actinomycetes > Actinomycetales > Dermatophilaceae > Ornithinicoccus > Ornithinicoccus pekingensis. Next base: position 102,777 of record NZ_ATWJ01000015.1, on the reverse strand, counting down.
GGGGCGTCGATGGCCTCGTTCATGACGTCCAGGATGTGCAGCCGCGCCTCGTGCGCCTGACCCAGAGCACCGGCCAGCACGTCGGCGGGGATGCCGTCGAGCTTGGTGTCCAGCTGGATCGCGGTGACGAACTCGCGGGTGCCGGCGACCTTGAAGTCCATGTCGCCGAAGGCGTCCTCGGCCCCGAGGATGTCGGTCAGCGCGGCGTAGCGCATCTGGCCGTCGACCTCAGCGGAGACCAGGCCCATCGCGATGCCCGCGACCGGCGCGCGCAGCGGCACACCGGCGTTGAGCAGCGACATCGTGGACGCGCAGACCGAGCCCATCGAGGTCGAGCCGTTGGAGCCCAGCGCCTCGGACACCTGACGGATCGCGTACGGGAACTCCTCGCGCGTCGGCAGCACCGGCATGAGGGCACGCTCGGCGAGCGCGCCGTGGCCGATCTCGCGACGCTTGGGCGAGCCCACGCGGCCGGTCTCACCGGTGCTGTAGGGCGGGAAGTTGTAGTTGTGCATGTAGCGCTTGCGGCTCACCGGGGAGAGGGTGTCCAGCTGCTGCTCCATACGCAGCATGTTGAGCGTGGTGACCCCCATGATCTGGGTCTCGCCCCGCTCGAAGATCGCCGAGCCGTGCGCACGCGGGATGACCTCGACCTCGGCGCTCAGCGCGCGGATGTCCTTGAGGCCACGGCCGTCGATGCGGACCTCGTCGCGCAGGATGCGCTCACGGATGAGCTTCTTCTGCACGGCGCGGTAGGCGGCGTCGATCTCCTTGTCACGCCCGGCGAAGGGCGCGTCCTCGGCCACGTCCGAGTCGCCGGCGGCGTCCCAGTGCAGGCCGAGCAGCTTGCCCTTCAGCGCGACCTTGATCTCGTCGATGCGGGACTCGCGCTCCTGCTTGCCGGCGATCTGCAGCGCCTGGGCCAGCTCGGAGGAGGTGGCCTCCTCCACCGCGGTGAAGGCGTCGTCCTCGTAGTCGAGGAAGCGCGGGAACTCCTGCACCTCCTTGGCGGCCTCGGTGGCCAGCTGGGCCTGGGCCTCGCAGAGGGCCTTGATGAACTTCTTGGACTCCTCCAGGCCCTGGGCGACGACCTCCTCGGTCGGGGCCTGCTTGCCCTCGTTCTTGACGAGGTCCCAGGTGGACTCGGTCGACTCCGCCTCGACCATCATGATCGCGACGTCGTCGCCCACGACGCGGCCGGCCACGACCATGTCGAAGGTCGAGCGCTCGATGTCGGAGAAGTTGGGGAAGGCCACCCACTGGCCGTCGATCAGGGACACGCGGGTCGCGCCGATCGGGCCGCTGAAGGGCAGGCCGGAGATCTGCGTGGACGCGGACGCGGCGTTGATCGCCAGCACGTCGTACTGGTGGTCGGGGTTGAGCGACAGCACCGTGATGACGACCTGGACCTCGTTGCGCAGGCCCTTGGCGAAGGTCGGGCGCAGCGGGCGGTCGATGAGGCGGCAGGTGAGGATGGCGTCGGTCGACGGGCGGCCCTCACGCCGGAAGAAGCTGCCGGGGATCTTGCCCGCGGCATACATGCGCTCCTCGACGTCCACCGTCAGCGGGAAGAAGTCGAAGTGGTCCTTGGGGTACTTGCTCGCGGTCGTGGTCGACAGCAGCATCGTGTCGTCGTCGAGGTAGGCGGTGACGGAGCCGCCGGCCTGCCTGGCCAGGCGCCCGGTCTCGAACCGGACGGTGCGGGTGCCGAAGCTGCCGTTGTCGAGCGTGGCTTCGGCGAAGGTGATCTCTGGACCCTCCATGGGCCCTCCTTTTCTCTTCTGGTCAGCGCGGGGCATCGTCGTTGTGCCCGGCTGGGTTCTTCTGTGTCGGGGTATGCCGTCACGGCAGTCCCCGGTGACGTGCCCGGCGGGGCCGGCACGTCATACGCAAAGGAGCGGCCCCCGATGAGACGGGAACCGCTCCCCTGCGAAGCTCAGCGGCGCAGGCCGAGGCGCTTGATCAGCGACCGGTAGCGCTCGATGTCGGTGGCCTCGAGGTAGCGCAGCAGGCGCTTGCGCTTGCCGACGAGGAGGAGCAGACCACGACGGGAGTGGTGGTCGTGCTTGTGCTCGCGGGAGTGCTCGGTCAGCTCCTTGATGCGGTGCGTCAGCAGCGCCACCTGCACCTCCGGCGAGCCGGTGTCGCCCTCGGTCGTGGCGTACTCCTTGATGATCTCCTGCTTGGCGGCAGTCTCGTTCGCCATGGGCGACTCCTTCTTGGTCGTTGCGCGGCGCAACCCGGGCCTGTTCACCGGGGCACTCTGGATCCGCGGCCGTTCAGACGGCACCGTGCAGGATATCAGCGCCCCTGCGCACCGACCGAATCGGCGCCGGGCGCCCGAGCCCGCCAGGTGGCACCCTGTGGGGTATGACGCTGCAGCCCTTCCCCGACGACTGGCACCGCGCGATGTGCATCGTCGCACATCCCGACGACATCGAGTACGGCACAGCCGCCGCGGTCGCGGCCTGGACCGAGCGGGGCAGGGAGGTCACCTACCTGCTCGTCACCCGGGGCGAGGCCGGGATCGACACCATGCCGCCGGAGGAGGCGGCGACGGTGCGCGAGCAGGAGGAGCGTGACGGCGCCCGGGAGGTGGGTGTGGACGTCGTCGACTTCCTCGACGGCTTCTCCGACGGGGTGCTGCAGCACGGTCTGGACCTGCGCCGGGCCCTGGCACGGGAGATCCGCCGGCGTCGCCCGGAGGTGGTGGTCACCGGCACCTTCGAGACGCGCTTCGCCGGCGGGCAGCTCAACCAGGCCGACCACCGTGTCGTGGGCCTGGAGGTCCTCGACGCCGTGGCGGCCGCGGGCAACCGGTGGATCTTCCCCGAGCTCGTCGAGGAGGGCTTCGAGCCGTGGTCCGGGGTGCGCTACCTGTGCTGGGCCGGCGCGGGGGCGACGCACGAGGTCGACGTGACGGACCAGTTCGAGAAGGCCGTCCGCTCCCTGGAGGCCCACCGTGCCTACAACGCCGCGCTGCCCGAGACCTTCCCGGCACCGCGCGAGCTGCTGACCTTCATCCTGGGTGACCCCGACAGGACCGGCGAGGACGGCCGCCCGACGCGGTACCGGTGGCAGGTGGACGTCGTCGAGCGGTAGGGCGGTGGTGGTCGGCCGGCGTCGGCGGTCGCTGGTGCCGGTCGACGCCCCCCGCGCGGGGGAAGCTTCCCCCGCGCGCGACCGTGACTCCGGCGCGGACGGTGACCGCGGCAGGCACCGCCTGGACGCCTGTGGGCAACGACGCCTGTGGACAACGCGGCCCACGTGCCGGCCGTCTGCAGCAGACTCCACGGATGCTTCCCGCCCACCGTGCCGCCACCGTCGAGTCGCTGCTCCGCTCGAGCCGCGGCGTGGTCACCTCCGCCGCCCTCACGGCGGCCGGGCTGACCACCAAGGACATCTACCGCCTGACCACCGCCGGCCGCCTGGTCCGCCTCCGTCGCGGCGTGCTGGTCGACGGGGCGCTGTGGGGGGCCAGCGCACCGTGGGATCGCCATGCCATCCGGGCGCGGGCCTTCGCGGCGGACCTGCTGCCGTCCGGGCAGGACCGCCTGGCCGTGAGCCACCAGAGCGCGCTGGCGCTCATGGAGCTGGCCGTCCACGGCGTGGACGACGCCGTGCACCTGTCCCGGGTCGGCACCGGCAAGAGCTACCGCTCGACCGGGCTGCACGTCCACGGACCCGTCGACGGCGAGCACACCGTCACGATCGACGGGACACTCGTGGTGACACCACAGCTCGCCTGCCTCCAGGTCGCGGCGGCCAGCGGGGTGGAGTCCGGTCTGGTCGCGGCGGACTCCGCACTCCGGGCGGGCGCGTGCACCCGGGATGACCTGACCGCGCTGGTGGGACTGCCGACCCTTCGCACGGGACACCCGTCGGTACGGCTGGTCACCCGGCTGGCCGACGGACGTCGCGAGAGCGCCGGGGAGTCCCGCACGGCCTGGCTGCTGCACCAGCTGCCGGTCCCACCACCGGTCCCCCAGGTCGTCATCCGGCACGGTGGGGCCGTGGTGGCGCGCGTCGACTTCCTGCTCGAGGGCACGCGAGTGGTGGTGGAGTTCGACGGGATGCTCAAGTACTCCGCAGTCCGGGACGTGCACGCCGAGAAGCGCCGAGAGGACGCCCTGCGCACCCTGGGCTACGAGGTGGTGCGGCTCACCTGGGACGACCTTGCGCGGCCGGAGGTGGTGCTCCGCAAGGTCCGTGCGGCTCTGGACCGCGCTGCTCTCCGTGTCGCGAGCTGACGCGGCATATGGACAGCGGCGTCGCCGTCCGGTGCCGGGGAGACTTCCCCCGCACGCGTGCTCCTCACCGGCACCGACGCTGATCCCCGGCAGGAGCCCAGATCAGCGGCACGGCCCTCAGGAGCGGCACGGCCCTCAGGAGCGGCACGGTCCGGCCGGCGGTCAGGCGGGGGTCAGGCCGCGGTCAGGTGCGGCGCTGGCAGCCGCCGCACCAGAACAGGTTGCGTCCGGCCACGACCTTGTGCCGGACCGACGCCCCGCAGCGCAGGCACGGCATACCCGTGCGCTTGTAGACCGCGAACTCCCGGGGCACGTGGACCGTCTCCCCACCGTCGAGCCGGGTGCGCACGTCCTCGAGCACGTCGTCGAGGGTGATGATCGAGCCGGTGCGCACGCCCCAGGGCATCAGGTGCACCAGGTCGTCCCAGACGAGCTGCCACGAGGAGCGCTTGAGGGACCGCCCGGGCTTGAGCGGGTGCAGCCGGTGGCGCCACAGCACCTCGCACCGGTAGATGTTGCCGACCCCCGCCAGCACCGTCTGGTCCATGAGCAGCTCGGCGACCGTCTTGCCCGACCGCGAGATCTTGCGGTATGCCGCGTCGCTGTCCTGGTCATGCTGCAACGGGTCGGGGCCCTGCCGGGCGAGCAGCCTGGCCACCTCGTGCTGGTCCACCACCGCGCAGGCCATCGGTCCGCGCAGGTCCGCGACGTGCTCCTCACCCAGGATGCGCAGCCGCACCTCGCCGACGGCGGGCGGCTCGCTGCCCGCCGGGTCGACGGGCAGGACGAACCACTTGCCGATCAGCCCGAGGTGCACGTAGAGGGTCCGCTCACCGGCGAAGTCGACGAACAGCAGCTTGCCGTGGGCCCACGCGCGCTCGAGCGTGGTGCCGTCCAGAAGGGCCGCGCCCTCGGCGAACCGGCCCTGCGGGCTGCTGACCTCGGGGACCGACCCGCCGAACGCGTCGTCCAGGGCGGCGGCCAGCCGGTGCAGCGTATGTCCCTCGGGCATGGGGCCCATGGTCTCAGGGCCGCGCCAGGAACCGGCACGAGGGCGCGGCGCGGCTCAGCCCGCGTTGGCCACCACCTCACCGGTCGCGGGGTCCACGCGCAGCTCGATGTCGTCCTGGTCCGTGGAGTCCACGACGACGCGCCACCACCAGGCGCCGTCGACCTCGGCCAGCTCGGCCGAGTCGAGCTGACCGTCGGCGGCACGTACGGCCGCGACGATGGCCTCCGCCAGCGTCACCTGCGCGCCGGCCAGGGCCTGGCGGCCGGCGTCGTCGAGGGTGTCGTCGGCGTCGTCCGCGGTGCCGTCGACCGTGGTGCCGTCCGGCCCGACCGTGACCTCGGTGGCCCCGTCGGCCGTCAGGACGTCCACCTCCCAGAAGCCGTCCTCGCGGTCGTCGACCTCGTAGGCGGTGCCCTCGACCTCCGCCAGGGCCGTCTCGACGGCGGCGAGTGCCGAGGGTGTCAGGTCGGCGGCGGGACCACCGGCGACGACGCCGTCGCCGTCGTCGTCCTCCCCGTCGTCGTCGGTGTCGTCGTCGGGCTCCGTCGCCTCCTCCGGCGCCCCGGCCCCGCCGCCGGTCGGCTCCTCCGTGTCGGCGGGCCCGTCGGTCGGGTCGTCCGTCGGGTCGTCGGTCGGGTCGTCCGCGCCGACGCCCTCCGCGCTGGCGGCCTCATCGGTCGCGGCCGCCTCCTCGGTGGTGGCGGCCTCATCGGTCGCGGCCGCCTCCTCGGTGGCGGTCTCCCCGGCCTGCTCACCGGGTGGCCCGGCGGAGGTGGGGGCGGCGGGCGCGGGGGTGTCGTCCTCCCCGCCGTCGCACGCGGTCAGCGTCAGCGCCAGCGCCAGGGTCAGGGCTGCGGACAGGCTCCGGTTGGTCCTCATGGGCCCGATCCTGGCAGCACGACCCTGGAAGCAGACCGGTAGCCCGGGCCCCGCGTGTCTGCGACCGGGGTCAGCCGTCGGTCGAGACGACCTCGCCGCTGCTCACGTCGACGAGCACGTCGACGTCGTCGTCACCGCTGTCGGCCCCGTCCACGGTGACCTTCCACAGCCAGGCGCCGTCCTCCTCCTCGAGCTCCGCGTCGTCCAGCGTCCCGCCCACCTCGGTGACCGCGGTCTCGATCGCGTCGGCCAGCGTGGTGCCGGCGGCCTCCACCGCGGTGCGGTCGTCGTCGTCGAGGTCGTCGTCCTCGGTCCCGACGACGGTGAGGCCGTCCTCGGACACCGTGACCTCGACCGACCGGTCGCCCACGGCGACGTCGACCTCCCAGGAGCCGTCGTCGTCCTGGTCGTCGATCTCGTAGGCGGTGCCACCGGCCTCGTCCTCGGCGGTCGCGACGGCCGTGAGCGCGGTGGCCGTGAGGTCACCCGCGGCACCACCGGTGGCGGTGCCGTCGGCGGAGGTGTCCTCGGCGGTCGCGGTGTCGTCGGTGGTGGCCTCCACGGGGGTCGTGGCCTCCACGCCGGCGCCATCGGTGCCGTCGTCACCGGACCCGCAGGCCGTCAGGCCGACGGCCAGCGCGAGGGTGAGGGCTGCGGTCAGGGTGCGGTTCGTGGGGATGTTCATGGCTTCACGCTCCCAGAGGACGGTGAGGCGCGCTCTCATGAGGAACCTCTCATCGTCTTCGCTCCCCCTCCGGCGCTCCGTGCCTGCTCAGCCGGTGTTGCGCAGGCCCGCGGCGACACCGTTGACCGTGGCCAGCAGCGCCCGCTCGAGGCGGGCGGTCGTCTCGTCGTCGGCCGCGCCGTCCTCGCGCAGCCGGCGCAGCAGCTCGACCTGCAGGTAGGAGATCGGGTCGAGGTAGTTGTCCCGCACGGCCAGGGTCCGCTTGAGCACCGGCTGGTCGTCGAGCAGGTCGTCCTCGCCCGTCAGGCGCTTGAGCTCGCTGACGGTCAGCTCGAACTCGGCGCGGATGTCGTCGAAGACGTGCCGCAGCTCCTCGGGCACCAGCGTCTGCACGTAGTGCGCGGCGATGCCCAGGTCGGTCTTGGCCACCGTCATCTCGACGTTGGACAGCACGGCCCCGAAGAAGTGCCAGCGCTCGAGCATCTCGCGCAGCGTCTCACCGTGCCCCGCCTCGCGCGCCGCGCGCAGACCGGAGCCGACGCCGTACCACCCCGGGATGATCTGCCGGGTCTGGGTCCAGCCGAACACCCATGGGATCGCCCGCAGCCCGTCCAGGCCCTGGCCGGTGTCGGGGCGCTTGCTCGGCCGGGAGCCGATGTTGAGCCGGCCCAGCTGGTCCACCGGCGTGGCCGCGACGAAGTAGGCGGGCAGGTCCGGGTCGTCGATGAGGCGGCGATAGGCACGGTATGCCGCGTCGCTGGCGACGTCCATCACCGCGCCGTAGCGCTCCCGCTCGGCCGCGGTCGTGCGCGGGTCGCGGTGCAGGGCGGAGGCCCGCATGACCGCGGCCAGGGCCAGCTCGAGGTTCTCCTTGGCCAGCGCCGGCAGGGAGTACTTGTCCGAGATGACCTCACCCTGCTCGGTGAACTTGATCTCGCCCTCGAGCACCCCGTTGGGCTGGGCCAGGATCGCCTCGTAGGTCGGGCCGCCGCCACGGCCGACGGAGCCGCCACGGCCGTGGAAGAGCCGCAGCCGCACCCCGTGGCGCGCGGCCACGTCCCGCAGGGCCCGCTGGGCCTGGTGGATGCCCCACTGGCTGGTCAGGACGCCGGCCTGCTTGTTGGAGTCGGAGTAGCCGAGCATGACCTCCTGGACGTCCCCGCGCAGGCGCACCAGCTGCCGGTAGGCGGGCGTCGACAGCAGGGTGTCGACCAGCTCGGCGGCGCCGCGCAGCTCGTCGATGGTCTCCAGCAGCGGCGCGAACCCGATGCGGGCGAAGGCGCCCTCCCCGCCGGCACCGCCGTGCAGGTCGACCAGGCCGGCCTCGCGGGCCAGCACGGCCGCCGCGAGCACGTCGTCGGGGCCCTGGGTCATCGAGATGATGTAGGTCTCGATGACGTCCTCGCCGTAGGTCGCCACCGCCTCGCGGATCTCGTCGAAGACCGCCAGGGTCTGCACGCGGGCCGCCGCCCGGGTCAGCAGCGGCCGCCGCGCACTCAGCTCCTCGCCGAGCAGGGCGGTGCGGGCCTCGCGCCCGAGCACGGCATACCCGCCGTCCCCCGTCGCCTGCACCGCGTCGAGGAGAGGGGCGAGCGCCTCGTGGTGCTTCTCGGAGTGCTCCCGCACGTCGAGGGTCGCCAGGTGCAGGCCCGTCCCGGCCAGCGTCTGGGCAGCCTGCGCCAGGCGGCCGTCGGCGACCAGCTGGCCGCCGTGGTGGCGCAGGGACGTGGCCACGACGTCCAGGTCCTCGAGGATCTGCGCGCCGGAGGCGTAGTCGCGGCCCGGCTCGTGCGGCGTGCCCCGCTCGAGGCGCCGGCCGGTGTTGAGCAGCTTGGCCCGCACGCAGGTCAGCTTGAGGCGGTAGGGCTCGTGGGCGTTGAGCTCGAGGACCCGCGGGTCCAGCCCCGGCAGGTGCTCCAGGTCGGTGCGCACCGACTCCTCCAGCGCCGGGTCGACCTCGACCACGACGGTCGAGGAGGACAGCTGGGAGATCAGCACGTCGACGAGGGAGAGCGCGACGCCGACGGCGTGCCTGCCCTGCAGCCGCAGGACCTCGCGCGTCACCTCGGGGGTGACGAACGGGTTGCCGTCCCGGTCGCCGCCGATCCAGGAGCCGAAGCGCACCGGCGGGCGGGACACGTCGACGCGGACGCCGTGCTCGGCGAGGAGGTCACCCAGGTCGCCGAGCAGCTCGGGCACGGTCCGGCCCAGCACCTCGTCCAGGTAGTACATGGCGTTGCGCGCCTCGTCCATCGGCGTGGGCCGGCTCTGGCGCAGCTCGTCGGTCTGCCACACCAGGTCGATGAGCTCGGCCAGGTCGCGGTCCTGGCGGCGCCGGGCGACGGTGTCGGGGTCGGTCGGCACCGCCAGCACGTCGGAGAGGTGGCGCAGCTTGGTCAGCACGCTGCGCCGGGAGGCCTCGGTCGGGTGGGCGGTGAAGACCGGGCGCACGTCGAGCTCCTCGACGGTGTCGGCCAGCAGCTGCGGCCCGCCCTCGGCGACGATGTCCCGGACCACCGAGGTCAGCCAGCCGTCCTCCTCCCCGCGGGCGGTGAGCGTGCGGACGCGGTGCACCTGCTCGGCGGCGTTGGCCAGGTGGAAGTAGGCGGCGAAGGCGCGCACGAGCGAGGAGGCGGTGTCCAGCGGCAGGTCGGCCAGCACCCGCCGGACCTCCTCCGCGGCCCCCTCGTCACCCGCCTGCGACGCCTTGGTCGTCAGGCGGACGCGCTCGACGGCGTCGAGCAGGTCCTGGCCGTGGTGGCGCACCAGGGACTGTCCCAGCAGGGTGGAGAGGCGACGCACGTCGGCCCGGAGCTCGGGGCTGATCGGGTCGGTCGTCGGGTCGGGGGCCGGGCTGGTGCGCTCGCTCACCCGCCCGACCCTACCGACGGTTGACGCCACGGCAGAACGCGCGCACCGCGAAGCCGGGCCGGCGTCCCACGGACAGGGGGGACGGACGCCGGCCCGGCGCTGGGGGGCTGCCGGTCAGGCGGCAGCGGGCGGTGCGGTGCGGACGGTCGGGTGCGCCCTGGTCAGCGGGCCGCCACCGCGTGCGGCGCCGAGCGGCGCAGCGGGCAGCTCGGCACGGCGGTCCAGCACACCGCGGCACCCAGGGCGGCGACCCCGGCCACGGCCCCGACGGCCCACAGCGGCACCGAGAGCTCCTGGACGAGGACGAAGACCGCCATCGCCAGGACGAAGATGCCGAAGCCCTTGCGCAGGGCCTGCTCGGGGACCACCCCGGCCAGGCGGGCCCCCACGAAGGAGCCGGCGACCGCGGCCGCGGTCACGCCGAGCACGAGGGGCCAGTCGAGCTGCACGCTGGTCAGGTAGCCGGCGAGCCCGGCGAACGACTTCATCGCGATGACCAGCAGCGAGGTGCCCACGGCGACCGACATCGGCAGGCCGCCGAGCAGGACCAGGGCGGGGACCACGAGGAAGCCGCCGCCCGCACCCACGAGGCCGGTGACCAGGCCGACCACAAGACCCTCGAGGACGACCTTGAGCACCGGCAGGTCACCGGTCGTCGGCTCGGCCGCCGGCCCGCGCCGGCCGCGGATCATCGCCACGGCCGTCGCGAGCATCATCAGGGCGAAGGCGATCATGAGGACGGTGCCGGGGATGTAGCCGCCCACCAGCCCGCCCACGAACGCCCCGGCCATCCCGGCCGCGCCGAAGATGAGACCGGTCCGCCAGCGCACCCGGCCTGCACGGGCGTGGGCGACCACGCTCACCGCCGAGGTCACGCCCACGACGAACAGCGAGGCGGCGATGGCCTCCTTGGCGTCCAGCCCGGCGACGTAGGCCAGGATCGGCACGGTCAGGATCGACCCTCCCCCGCCGAGCAGGCCGAGCGAGACGCCGACCAGCACGGACAGCAGCAGGGTGGCGACCAGGGTGACAGTCACGACGGATCCTCCTTCTCGCCCCGGGGGACGTCAGTCGTTCTGCGGCAGGCGGCCGAGGGCGACGTGGGCCTCAGGGTCCTGGGCGCCCCGGTTCCAGGGCATCCTGGCCAGGGCCGCACCCATGGCGCAGGTGTTGGTGGCCGCGGAGAAGGCCAGCCCGGCGCCGACGGCACCGGCGAGGACCCGCAGCTTGGGCGAGACCAGCTCGCCGGCCAGCAGGCCGGTCGTCACGAGGGTCCCGGCCACCATGCGGACCTGGCGGTCCATCGCCCAGCGCTGCTCGCCGCGGACGACGTCGCCGCCGGCGGCGGCGAAGGCGGGCGCGCCCCCGTCGAGGACGACGGCAGAGTCCATGCCGACCTCGTGCAGGCGCTGGCGGGCCTGCTCGGCGCGCACGCCGGAGTGGCAGACCAGCACGACGCGACGGCCGACCCGCTGGGCCACGTCCTCGGTGTGCTCGGCGAGCAGCGGCAGCGGGACGTTGTAGGAGCCGCGGATGTGCAGGGACTCGAACTCGGCGGCCGAACGGACGTCGATGATGACGACGTCGTCGTGCCGGTCGATCCAGGCCCTGAGGGTGTCGGCGTCGATGATGGTGGTGGTCGTGGTGTCGATCGTGGTGCTCACGAAGATCCTTCCGTGGGTCCGGGACAGGCCCGGGTCGGGGTGTTCTGGGTGTCGTGGGGAGAGGTCAGAGGTATGGGGTGAGGCAGGGCGGGGCGGTGCGGGCCCGGACCGTGCCAGGACCGCACCGGACGTGCCGGACCCGGCCGGGAGCGGAACTCCCGGCCGGGTGGTGGGCCGGCAGGGCGTCGGTCAGCGGCCGACCGTCTCGCGGGCCTGCTGCTCCTGCAGCCAGCCGGCGTAGCTGCCCTCGAGCTCGACGACGTCGAAGCCGGCGCGGCGCAGGGCGGAGGCGGCGACGCTGTTGCGCAGCCCGGACTGGCAGAAGGTCACGATCCGCCCGTCGCGGGGCAGCCGGTCGGTGTGCCACAGCACACGGCCCGCGGAGAGCTGCTCGGCGCCGGGGATGGTGCCCTCGCTGTGCTCGGTCTTGTTGCGCACGTCGAGCAGGAGCGCGTGCTCCATACCCTCGAGGTCGGCCGGGGAGACCGTCGCCGGCCGCTCCAGCGGCAGGCCGTCGAGGGAGGTGACGTAGCCGGTCACGTCGTCGACACCCACGCGGACCAGGTGGTCCCAGATGTCCTGCGCGGTCTCCTGGTCGGGGGCCAGGAGGACCAGCGGACGGGAGTCCTGCTCCGGGTCGTACGCCCAGCCGCCGTAGGTGGCGGCCTTGCTGGGCACCGGGATGGACAACGAGCCGGGGACGGTGCCGGTGTGCACCTCGTCGACCGGGCGGGTGTCCACCAGGGTGATCGTGTCGCCCTCAAGGCCGGTGCGCACCGCCTCCGTGGTCAGCTCGGCCAGGGGGGCGCGCTCGCCCATGACGGCCGGGCCCAGCTTGTTCTCCCGCTTCATGCGGCCGAAGTAGGCGTGGGCGTCGGGCTGCCCGTCCAGCAGCTCGTCGATGAAGCCCTGCTCGTCGTCGGTGGCCAGGTAGGGGGCCCACCAGGCGTAGAGGCGCTCGTAGCCGACCGTGGTCGACGGCAGCGCGCCCAGCGCCTTGCCGCAGGCCGAGCCGGCGCCGTGGGCCGGGTAGACCTGGACGTGGTCGGCCAGGGTGAGGAAGGACTCCTTGAGGGACCGGAAGAGCTGCTTGGCGCCGACGAAGCGGGTGTCGACACCGCCGGCGGCCTCGTCCAGCAGGTCCGGGCGGCCCAGGTCGCCGGAGAAGACGAAGTCGCCGGAGAGCAGGTATCCGGGCTGGTCGCTGAAGGCCCCGTCGGTCACGAGGAACACGAGGTGCTCGGGGGTGTGGCCGGGCGTGTGCAGGGCCTTGACCGTGATGTTGCCGAGGGTGATGGTGTCGCCGTGGTGCAGGCGGGTGCCCTCGAAGCCGTACTGCCAGTCCTCGCCGCCCTCGCCGGAGACGTAGATCTGGGCGCCGGTCGCCGCGGCCAGCTCACGGGTGCCGGAGAGGTAGTCGGCGTGGATGTGGGTCTCGGTGACCGCGACGATCTTCATGCCGTTCTTGGCGGCGAGGTCGAGGTAGACCTGGATGTCGCGACGGGCGTCGACGACGACCGCCTCGCCCTTGGCCTGGCAGCCGATGACGTAGCTGGCCTGGGAGAGGTCCTCGTCGTAGATGCGCTCGAGCAGCATGGGTGTCTCGCTCCTGTTCGGGGTGAGTGGCTGGTACGCGTCCCACTTTATACCCCCAGGGGTATGTCGTCCAATCGGTGCGGTCAGGCCTCCACCATCGCCCGGAGCCGACGCACGGTCGCCAGGTTGCGGGCGGTCGCCCACCCGCTGCTGCTGCGCACGGGAGCGCGGTCGAGCAGCCCCATGAGCACGCTGCGTCCGGCGCCGTCGGGGGTGTGCAGCCAGAGCACGCGACCCACCGGCACCGCCTCGTCGCGCGAGCCCCTGCCCCGGGAGGTCGCGACCGCCTCGGCCACCGCCTCCCTCGCCCGCTGGCCCAGCACCTGCGGGTGGAGCACGGCGTGCACGTGGCGGGCGTCCTCGACGTCCGGCCAGGGGCAGTCCTCCTCCAGCGCGACGACCTCGGCGGCGGTCAGCACCAGGACGTCCACGTCGAGGCCGGTTCCCGAGGCGAGGCCCTCGTGCAGCACGGCCGCCAGGCCGGACGGGTCGCCCGTGGCCGAGAAGACGAGGTTGCCGGACTGGATGTAGGTCATGACGTCCTGCCAGCCCAGCTCCTGGGCGACCTCGCGCAGCCGCGCCATCGGCAGCCGGTTGGCGCCTCCGACGTTGACGCCCCGGAGCAGGGCCACGTGACGCTCGCTCATACCGCATACCTCCTGCTCGGTGGGTGCTAGGGCTGCTCCCTCAGCACGTCCCAGATCGCACGGGCGGCCGGGGCCGCCGCGTCGCTGCCCAGCCCGCCCTCCTCGACCACGACGACGACCACGTACCTCGGGTCGTCGACGGGTCCGTAGGAGGCGTACCAGGAGGTCGCCTCCCTCCCGAAGGCCTCCGCGGAGCCGGTCTTGCCCGCCACCGGGTATGCCGCGTGCGGCCACCCCCGGAAGGCGGCCGCCGCCGTGCCGCGCACGTTGACCCCCTCGAGGCCGGCGCGGACCGTGGACAGCGCGCGCTCGTCCAGGGCCACGCTGCCCAGGGAGACCGGCTGCAGCTCCTCCACGGGCGTGCCGTCCTGGCGCTGCAGGGCGGCCGCCAGCTGCGGCTGCCACAGCCGCCCGCCGTTGGCGACGGCCGCGTAGACGACCGCCATCTGCAGCGGTGTGGTCGCGACGTCGCCCTGGCCGATGGAGAAGTTGACCGCGTCACCGGGGCGCCACTGCCAGCCGCCGGCGCAGTTCTCCTCGGCCAGCTGCTCGAGAAAGGCACGGCGCTCGTCGTCCTGCACCTCGGGGTAGCCCGAGCCCGCCCGCGCGCAGGTCTCCTCCCGGGTCGCCTCCCAGTAGTCGCGCCGCCACTGCCGCGACGGCAGGGTGCCGGCGGTCTCCCCCGGCAGGTCGACACCCGTGGGGCGGCCCAGGCCGAAGCCGCGGGCGACCGCCAGGAAGCGGTCCGCCGCGTCCGACTCCTGGGCGACCCCGCCCTGCTCCCGCCAGTGGTCGTAGGCCCACCGGTAGAAGGAGGTGTCGCAGGAGACCTCGAGGATCTCGGGCAGCCTGAGCAGCCCGTAGGACTCCGACTCGTAGTTGGTGAACTCCTGGCCGGCGATGGTGACCGCGCCCGGGCAGGCGTAGCGGGCGTCGGGGTCGATGCCGGTCTGCAGGGCCGCGGGCAGGGACACCACCTTGAAGGTGGAGGCCGGGGGGAAGGTCCGCGCCACGAGGCGGTTGACGAGCGGCTCGCCGCCGTCGGGGTCGAGCAGCCGCTCGTAGTCGGCCTGACTGACGCCGGTGGTCCAGATGCCGGGGTCGTAGGTGGGCCAGCTCGCGGCCGCCACGACGCCGCCGTCGTCGGGGCGCAGCACGACGGCGGCGGCCGAGCGGGCCGGGGCGCCCCCGCGGCGGGCCGTCGCGACGGCCTCGGCGACCGCCTGCTCGGCCGCGGCCTGGACCTCGACGTCGAGGTGGGTGCGCACGTCGGCCCCGGGCCGGGGGTCGGTGCTGGAGAGCCTGCCGGTGACGACGCCCCGCGGGTCGACGGTCACCGTGGTGGTGCCGGGCGTGCCCCTGAGCTGCTCGTCGTAGACCTGCTCCAGGCCGGCCCGGCCCACCCGGTCCTGCGGGCCGACACTGCCCTCGGAGGCGTCCACCTCCTCCTGGGTGGGGCGGCCGAGGTGCCCCAGGACGTGGGCGGCGTTGACCCCGGCCGGCGCCGGGTAGGAACGGACCGGGAGCGTGCGCACCCCGATGCCGGGGAAGTCCTCGGGGTGCTCCAGGACCGCCAGGGCGCTGACCGGGTCGACCCCGAAGGCCAGCGGCACCGGCTGGTAGGGCGAGCCGGAGAAGCACAGCGGCACCGGCGGGGCGTCGGCGGTGCCGCACAGGCGGGTGCGGCCCCACAGCTCCTCCACCGGGAGGGCCAGCGCGTCGGCCGCCGAGGCGATCAGCGAGCGCCCCTCGTCCTCGGACTCCAGGAGGACCCTGGGCTCGACCGTCACGACGGTCGAGGGCACGTTGGCCACCAGCGGCGTGCCGTCGGCGGCGAGCACCCTCCCGCGCACCGCAGGGGTGCTCACCTGCCGGGTGGCGACCTCGGCCGCCGCGACGGCCGCCTCCTCGTGACGCACGAGCTGCAGCTGGCCCAGGCGGCCGACGAGCAGGCCGCCCAGCAGCACCACCGTCAGCAGGACGGCCCACAGCGGGCCGGTGGCCGGGCGCCGGCGGACCCGTGGCGGCATCACCTGCGGACGCGGTACCCGGACCAGGGGCCGGCGTCGCGAGGGCGGCAGGTCGGTCGGGCTCATCCCCACGCGCCTGCCCGGGCCCGGGGCCCGCTCCCGGCCCGTCCTGCCCCGAGCCGGCGCTCCAGGAGGACCAGGAGCGGCACCAGCGCGGCGCACACCACGGCGGTGGCCACCCACGACCACCACAGTGCGGTGGTCGTCGCCCGACCGAAGCCGGCGGCCGCGCTCACGCCACGCACCCCCAGCAGGAGGGCCGAGGTCCCCACGGTCACCAGCCAGGGCAGCAGCGGGGAGACCACGGTGACGCGCCGGGCCAGGCCGAGCAGCGCCCCGGCGGCCGCGTAGACCAGGGCCCCCGCGCCCAGGGGCTCGGCACCCGGGGGCACCAGGTCGAGCAGCCAGCCGCCCGCCAGACCCGTCAGCAGGCCTGTCGTCGGGCCATGGACCAGGGCCGCCGCGGCCACGACCACGATCAGCAGGTCGGCACGGGGCAGCTGCGACGTCGGCGGCAGCGCGCTGGGCAGCAGGACGGCCGCCAGCAGCAGCACCGCCCGGGTTCCCACGCCGAGGACGGTGCTCACGGCCCGTCCCGGTCGGGGAAGACCACGGCCACGAGGTCGAGGGTGTCGGTGTCGACGAACGGGGCGACCACGGCGGTGCGGCCCAGCTGGCCGCGGTCGGGGTCGACCGCGGTGACGGTGCCCAGCGGCACACGGGCGACGTAGGGGCGGTCGTCGGGGCTGCCGAGGGTGGTGACCCGGTCCCCCACCGAGATCGGGCTGTCCCCCAGCGCCGTGAGCGTCAGCTCGTCGTGCCCCCGGACGGGCAGGCCGGGCGGGGCCGTGGCGGTGACGCTGCCCAGGGCACCGTCCGCCGCCGGGTCGTCCTGCGGGCCGTAGCGGACCCCGACGACCACACCGGGGTCCCCCAGGAGCAGCACGTCGGCACTGGTCGGTCCGACGCGCAGCACCCGCCCGACCAGACCGTCGGCGGAGACGACCGTCTGGTCCTCCTCGACGCCGTCCTGCTCCCCCACGTCGATCGTGACCGTCCGGCCGCCGACCGGGGTGGTGCCGGCGGCGAAGGCGACCACCCGGGCGGGGACCAGACGGTGGTCGCCCCAGGTGGTCGCCCGGTCGAGGTCCTCGAGCTGGTCGTGCCGGCGGGCCTGCTCACGCAGCCGGGTCACCTCCGCGGCGAGGGCGTCGCGCTCCTCGGTCAGGGCGCGGACGCGGTCGTCGTCCCACCCCGCGAGCGCCGCCTGCGCCGGTGCCGCGACGGCCGCCACGGCGGCGCGCACGGGATCGGCGGCCCCGGGACGGGCGAGGTCGACGACGAGCGCGCCCGCGGTGGCCACGGTGAGGACCGTGGCGGTGGCGCGGAGGGTGCGGCGGCGCGACGGCATACCTGCTGCTCCTAGGCCCTGGGGGCGCCCACGAGCACCCGTCGCAGCACCGAGAGGTCGTCGACGCAGGCGCCGGCGCCGCGGATGACCGCGTGCTCGGCGCCCTCGGCCACCCGCACGGGCACCCCGAGCTCGTGCCGCAGGCGCTCGGTCCACCCGCGCAGGAGCGCCCCGCCGCCGGTCAGGACGACCCCGTCGTCGAGCAGGTCGCCCGACAGCTCCGGCGGGCAGATGTCCAGGACGAGACGCACGACCTCGACGACCTGGGCGGTGACCGGCTCGATCATCCGGCGCACCTCCTCGCTACCGAGCTGGACGGTGCGGGGCAGCCCGGTGGTCAGGTCGCGGCCGCGCACGCGGACCGTGCGCTCCTCGGCCAGCGGCCAGACGGACCCGGCCCGGACCTTGATGTCGTCGGCCGACCGCTCCCCGAGCAGCAGGTCGTGCGCCGAGCGGACGCCCCGCACGATCGCCTCGTCCACCTCGTCGCCGCCGACCCGGATGCTGCGGGCGTTGACGATGCCGCCCAGGGAGATGACCGCGACGTCGGTGGTGCCGCCGCCCATGTCCACGACCATGGAGGCGCGGGCCGACTCGACCGGCAGCCCGGCCCCGATCGCGGCGGCCATCGCCTCCTCGAGCACGTGGACACCGCGGGCCCCGCAGCGCAGGGCGGCGTCCTCGAGGGCCCGCCGCTCGACGGCGGTCACGCCGCTGGGCACGCAGACGACGGCGCGGGGCCGGACGAGGCGGGAGGGCCGCGCCCGCCCGAGGAAGTGCCGCAGCATCTGCTCGGTCACCTCGGAGTCGGTGATGACGCCGTCGGAGAGCGGGCGCAGCGTGACGACCCGCTCGGGGGTGCGGCCCAGCATCTCGTGCGCGGCGGCGCCGGCGGCGACGAGCCGGCCGCTGCCGGTGTCGACGGCGACCAGCGACGGCTCGTCGAGCACGACACCACGGCCGCGCACGTGCACCTGCGTGGTGGCGGTCCCCAGGTCGATGGCCAGGTCGCGGCCGAACGGCGCCCACCCTGCCGACCCCGTGCCGCGACCCGTCTCCACCCGGAGATCGTAGACAACGCCCGCGTCCCTCCCGCGGGGGCGCGCTGGGGTCCGCGGGACCGGACCTCAGGCGGCCGCGACGACCCGCACGGCCCCCGCGACCGGCACCTGCGCGACCTTCCGCGCGACGGCCTGGCAGGTGAGCCGCGCGGCCGGGCGCAGGTGCTCCTGGACGTCGACCTCGACGCTGCGCCCGTCGCCCAGACGCAGCCGGACCCGGCTCGCGGCGACCTGGCCCTCGCCGACCTCGATGCGGTCGACGCCCTCGGGGACCACGGAGCCGCAGGGCAGCGGTCCCAGCTGCTCGTGCACCGCGACGAGGGCGGCCTGCACCGGCCGGGGGTGGCCGGCCACGCCCCGCAGGTATGCGGTGTCCGGCCGGCCCTCGCGGTGGTCCTGCACGACGCGCGCCGCGGTGTCGGCCCCCAGCCCGCCGTAGGTGGCCCCGTCGGGCAGGAGCAGCACGTTGGCGGCGAAGCGGTCACCGCCGGTGTGCGAGCACTCCCAGGTGTCCGCGGGCCAACGGGCGGCCAGGTCGAGGGCGACGGGGCGGCCCCGGACGGCGCAGCACACGTCCTTCTTGCCGTGCGTGCAGACCAGAATCAACGGCTCGTCACGACCCTCCGGGTCGAGCCCGGGACCCGGGCCTGCCTCTGCGGCCGGGCGGGTCAGCTGCTCGAGCCGTTCGACCGCACCCATCAGCCCGGCGGGGGTCGACCACGTCCCCCAGGCGACCCGCTGTCCCGCGGCGGCCGTCGTGTCGACCACGCACCAGGCCCGGGCGGGCGGTGCCGGGAAGCTGTGCCGCCCGGGCCGCCGGATGAGCATGACGCGGGCGCCGAGCGCCTCGGTGCGCCGCAGCACCTCGGCCTTGAGGTCCTCGGGCAGGGGCGCGGAGGGAAACCCGTCGTAGGCCCAGCCGCCGTGCTGCTCCACGAGCAGGAACCGGCGCTGGGGCGGGGCCGTGCCCAGCAGGGGGTCGTGCCGCTCGCGCGCGGCGTCGCTGCACCGGAACGCGGAGAGGTCCTCGGTCGTCGGCATGCCCGCCAGTCTCTCAGCCCCGGTCCCGGACCACCGCGACCCCGTGACGCACGAGCGTGCGCCCGAGCTCTAGCGCCTCGCCCGGGTCCTCGGCCAGGTCGGCGACACGCGCCCCGCCCTCGGCCGTCAGCTGTCGCAGGGCCGGCAGGTGGGCGGACGACAGCCCGAAGCGGCCCGCCCGGGAGGAGACGGTGACCTCAGGCCCGTCCTCCTCGCCCAGCACGTCGAGCATGAGGTGCTGCCGCAGCCCGAGGGTGTCGTCACCGGTGAGTGCGTCGGCAGACGCGAGCTGGGCCAGCGGCGCGACCGGCTCGGGGCGCTGGGCGGCCCGAGCCCGACCGCGCAGGACCTTCAGGACGTCGGCCGCGGGCAGGTCGCGCACCGCCCGCAGCAGGGCCTCCCGCGCGGCGTCGACGTCGTCGGCGAGCGCGCCGGGCACCGTGAGGTCGGCACCGACCGGCAGGGCGGCGCGCAGCGCAGGGTCGTCCGCAGCCCGGGCGTGGGCCCGGTCCAGCAGGGCCTCCGCCAGGTGGTGCCGGGTCCACTGGTGGATCCCCAGGGTGAGGTGGGCCGTGACCCCGCCGAGCGCCCGGGCGGAGTGGATCCACCCGCGGGGCAGGTACAGCACGTCCCCCGGGCGCAGGGTGGTGTCCAGGTAGGCCGGCTGCCGTGCCCTGGCGGCGACGCCGTCGCGCCGGTCCGTCCAGGGCTGGTGCCGCAAGGGGTCGGGGTGGACCGGTTCGTGGACGGTCCAGCGCTTGTCCCCGTGCACCTGCAGCACGAGCACGTCGTGGACGTCGTAGTGGGCCGAGAACCCCTGGTTCTGGGGCGGTGTGACGTAGGCGTTGGCCTGCACCGGGTGCCCGAGGTCGGCGGCCAGCCCCGCGGCCAGCTCGCGCACCGGCTCCCAGGTGCGGTGCAGCCCCTGGAGCACGATGGTCGCGCCGTCGGCGAACAGCCGCAGCAGCTTGTCGTCGCTGACCTGGTCGCCGATCCCCGCCCCGATACCCCCGCCGGAGGTGAACTCGCGGTCGGCGAGCGTCGCACCGTCGCGCGCGACGCGCAGGAAGGGCGTGCGCAGCCCGCGGCGCGAGACCAGCTCGTCGACGGCGCCCAGGGAGAGGACGTCGGCGAAGAGGTCGCCTCCCCGGTCCTCGACGGGACGCAGCAGCGGCTGCCGCCCCCAGCTGGTGGTGACGAGCTCCTCGGTGCCCTCGGTGCCGAGCAGGCGCCGCAGCGCGGGACGGTCGGGTCCGCCCCGCGCCGGGTCAGGCGGATCCGGGGTCAACCGGCGGTCCCGTCGGCACCGCCGTCGGCTCCACCGTCGGCACCGCCGTCGGCTCCACCGTCGGCACCGCCGTCAGCACCGCCATCAGCACCACCGTCAGCACCGCCATCGGCACCGCCGTCCGCACCGCCGTCTCCCCCGCTCCCGGCATGGCCGTCGGCACCCACGGCACCGGTGACCGACTCGCTGCCACCGCTCCCGCCACCGGACCCGACGTCGGCACCGCCGTCCGCGCCACCGTCGGCACCGCCGTCCGAGCCGCCGCTCTCCCCCTCCAGCCGGGCGCCACCCTCGGGCGCCGCCTCCATCGACTCGAACGCGTCCTCCACGCTGTCCTGCTCCAGACCCGAGTCGCGGAACTCCTCGGTGACCTCGCCGGTGGGGGTGTCGTTGCCCTGGGTGCTCATGGGACCTCCTTGGTCGGCGCCGCCCCGGTGGGCGGCGGTGGCTCTCACTCTCGCGAGGGCGGCCGGGTCCTGCAACCGGGACGTGCCGCGACCCTCGTGCCGTCCTGTCGTGTCACCGTGGTCGCCCGGACGACGGGCGTGTCACGACAGGACTGCACGACGGTCCTCAGTCGGTCAGCCGCGGGCGGTGACCGACCAGGGTGAGCCCCACGCCACGAACGCCCCGGTGAGCGGCAGGTCGCTCGCGACCGAGGCCGCGGCGAGCGCCTCGTCGACCTCGAGGCCGTCGGCGAGCGCCCGGTGGTAGCGCGGCATCACCGCCGCCGCGGTGGCGTCGGGCACGCGGCACGGGGAGGCGACGACGCTGCTCACGCCCAGCGAGAGCAGACCGCTCGCCAGCCCCAGGGTCGCGGCGCCGCCCCGGGCGTGGGCCCGCCCCGCCTCGCACGCGGACACCACCACATGGGTGGCCGTGCGCTCCACCCGTTCGAGGTCGGCGAGGAACATCGGCCCGTCCTCCAGCCACAGCGAGGAGAACAGCGGGCTGTCCGACCGGTGGCTGCCGTGCGCGGCGACGTGGACCAGGTCGTGGGCCGTCAGGCTCGCCGCCAGGTCCGCCGAGCGGGCGAGCCCGTCAGGTGCGGGGACACCCCAGACCGAGGAGACCAGCCCCGTCTCCTCGGGCGCGCCGGGCAGACCCGGTCCGGCGAGGCCCGTCGCACGCGGGCGAGTCACCTGGCGGGCGCCACGGACCCACGACCCCAGGCTCGGCGTGACGGTGGTCGGGCGCCCGGTGCGCGACGGGAGCATGCCCCAGGCGACCGCCGCGAGCGCGGGGACGGGGACGACGACGAGCCGACCCTCCACGCCGAGGGGCCGCAGCACCCGGTCGTCCAGCGCCCGGGCGGAGGAGGCCAGGGAGGACTGCACGACGTCCACCATCGGGCCGGTGGCCACGCGGGCCCTGGCTCCCAGGTCGGCGGTGAGGCGGTGCACCAGCTCCGCGACCTCCTGGGCCGGACCGAGATCGACCCAGCGCGTGCGCCGTGCGGTCAGGACCGCCGCCCCCAGCCTGGCGCCGCCCTGCTCCACGAAGCACACCGCCGTCGCGTCGCGGTCGGCCAGCTCCTCGCGCACCCGGTCGAGCGGCACCCGCACAGGCCGCCCCCGGGCACCTCGACCGGCGCCGGCGGCCCAGGAGGCGGCAGCGACCTGCCGCTCGAGCGCACGGATCCGGTCGCGCAGCTCGCCGGCGCGGCCGGGGTCGTCGCGCAGCTCCTGACCCAGGTGGCGCAGCCGCGCCACCCGCTGCGCCAGCTCCGGCTCGGCCGGCGGACGGACCGCAGGGGTGCGTGAGGCGACCTCGTTCCAGCGCTCGACGGCGGCCAGGCGCGCAGCGGGTCGTCGACCCGCCAGCTCCACGTCGAGCCGGGCCAGGTCCTGGGCGTGCTGGACCGTGACGGCCCGCAGCTCCAGGCTGGCGCTGCCGCCGAGCGCCTCCGCGAGGTCCGCGAGCGCCGCGCGCACGTGCCGCCGTGCCTCGACCAGGTCCCCGTCCGCCCGCGCCGCGGTGGCCAGCACCGTGCGGGTGCGCATCCGGGTGCTCAGCGACCCGACCCGGGCGAGGTCCGCCGACCGGGCGAGCAGCTGGACCGCCTCGGTATGCCGTGCCCGGCGGGTCAGCGCCTCGGCGGCGAGCAGGCGCGCCAGGTCGGCGGCGACGTGGTCGCCGTCGTCGTCGAACTGCTCGGCCAGCGCCGCACCCCGCGAGGCCACCCGTCCTGGCGGGCCCCCGGAGCGGAGCCGGGCGGTGAGCCGGACGAGCGCGGCCCGCCGGCGCACGGCGGGAGCGTCGACGCGGGACAGGGTCCGGGCCGCCCGGTCCGCGGTGGCCAGCGCGGCCGCGGCGTCGTCGAGGACCAGCTGTCCCTGCGCGAGGTCGATGAGCGTCTCACCGGCCTGCAGCTCCTGGCCGTCCTCGAGCGCGGCGGTGGTGGCGCGCTCGAGCAGCTCGACCGCCTCCACCAGCAGGCCGGCCTCGAGCAGGACGAGACCGCGGCCGTGCCAGGCCGGGGCGCGGGAGATGTCGGTGGGCAGCCGGTCGGCGGCCAGCATGAGGGCCAACGCGCCGGGCAGGTCGCCGGAGTGGAACGCGGCCAGGCCCTGGTTGTGGCGGGCCATGAACTCCTGCCGCACCAGGCCGTTGGCTGCGGCGAGCTCGGCAGCGGCGGCGAAGTCGGCGGCGGCGCCGTCCGCGTCAGGGACGTCCAGGCGCAGGTAGCCGCGGGTCAGCAGGATGGGGAACTGCTCGCGCGGCCCGAGGGAGTCCATGGCCTCGGCGGCCACGTCCAGCTCGGCGAGAGCCTCCCGCGGCCGCCCTGCGCGGGCGTGCAGCACGCCCAGCTGGGAGCGGCACAGCGCGACCAGCGCAGCGCTCACCTGGGCAGCGGGTACCTGCTCGGCGACCTCCAGGGCCGAACCCACCATCTCCATGGCAGCCGTCGGTCCCTGACGCTCGACCGTCGCGGTGCTCAGCGAGAGCATGACCCGGACCCACGCCTCCTGGGCGCAGGCCGCGTCGGGCCCGAGCGAGGGGAAGGGGCTCTCGTCCGGTGCGGACGGCGCGCCAGCCGTGCCGTCCAGGGCGTCGAGCGCACGGCGAAGCAGCCGTTCGGCCTCGGTGGGGCGACCGGCGGTGTTGGCGACCCGGCCCTGGTCGAACAGCGTCGCGACCCCGGCGGGGACCGGCGCGTCGGACGACGGCGTCATGCCGGGGAATCTACGCGGTCGGCCTCAGAGTGTGAACTGCGGCGTCACCACCGGCCGACCCCGGGCGGGGCGGACCAGCAGGTGGGCCAGCCCGCGGGGCAGGTCGGCCAGCACGAACCGCCCGTCCTCGTCGGCCGTGGCCCGGCGCACGCCGTGCTCGCCCTGGTCGAGCTCGACCTCCGCCGGCCCGCACGTCACCCAGCCGTCGAGCCGGGTCCGCCCGGCACCCTCGCGGGAGACGCTGACCATGATGCTCAGGCTCTCGGTGCTGTAGGTGACGGTCGTGGCCTCGGCGGGCTCCTGGGTGGCCGACGTCCGGGAGACCAGCTCGGGCTGCGAGGTGAGCTGGGCGACCTCGGCCTGCAGGGCCTGCACGGTGAGCGCGAACTTGACGCGCTCGGCGAGGTCGGCCGGGCACGGGTCCAGCCGGGCGGCCGTCTCCCGCAGCTCGCGCAGGACCGCCTCGTCGGTGCTGTCGAAGGGCCCCGTGGCCGTGTCGGTCGCGATCATGCGTCCACCCATCTCGGATCGGCGGCGAGACTCCGCCGCAGCTTGTCAAGGCACCGGCCGCGGGTCGGGCCGATGCTGCCTCGCGGCATCCCCAGCGCCGTCGAGACCTGGTCGTAGTCGGGCCGGTCGACGAAGGCGACGAGGCGCAGGAGCACCCGGCACCGGTCCGGCAGCTCACCGACCGCGGCCCACAGCGTGCGCTGGCGCTCGGTGAGGATCGCCAGGCTCTCGGGGTCCTCGTCGACCGCGCCAGGGTCGACCGTGCCGGTCTCGTCGTAGGTGCTGCGCCGGGCTGCGCGCCCGTCGCGCCAGGCCTCGCGCTTGACGGCGACGACCAGCCAGCCGAGCACGGCGAGCGGCTCACGGATGTCGTCCACGTGGTCGACCAGACGCAGCCACACCTCCTGCACGACGTCCTCCGCCGCGTGCGCCGCGCAGCCGTGGGCGCGGGCCACCTGCCACAGCAGCGGCGTGAGCAGCTCGACGAGCTGGCCCATGGCCTCCGGCTCGCCGTCCCGGTAGGCCGTGAACCGCTCGCCCGCACGCTGCGCCAGCGACGGCTGGGCGGTGTCGGTCTCGGGCGAACGGTGCTCGGTCACCCCGAGGACCCGCCCGCCTCGTCGGTCGAGCCGGCGTCCGTGCCGATGCCCGGGGCGGTCCCCTGGCCCGTGACGTAGCCGCCCTTGCCGTCGGTGCCCAGGCCGCCGTCGT
The DNA here is from genome assembly GCF_000421185.1 of Ornithinimicrobium pekingense DSM 21552. Taxonomy (GTDB): domain Bacteria; phylum Actinomycetota; class Actinomycetes; order Actinomycetales; family Dermatophilaceae; genus Ornithinicoccus; species Ornithinicoccus pekingensis. The sequence goes on along the minus strand of NZ_ATWJ01000015.1, from coordinate 77,945 downwards.
CCTCCCCGCCGACGTAGGTCTCCTCACCCTCGACGGGATCGGTCAACCGGTTGCTGTCCTTGGTCATGCCTGTCCCCTTCGCGTCGACGCCGACCCGGTAGCCAGCGTAGTGCTCACACCGGTGCAGAGACAGGGGTGAGCCGCCAGATACGTCCCCCGTCGGAACGGGTCGACAGACGTCGGCGCGCGCCGGGCCACGGGGGGTCGACGCGCGCCGGGGGCGGGGAGGGCAGGGTCAGCCGAGCCCGGGGAACCAGATGGCGATCTCGCGGGCGGCCGACTCCGGGGAGTCAGACCCGTGCACGATGTTCTGCTGCACCTTCACGCCCCAGTCGCGGCCCAGGTCGCCGCGGATCGTGCCGGGGGCCGCCGCGGTGGGGTCGGTGGCGCCGGCCAGCGAGCGGAAGCCGGGGATGCACCCGTGACCCTCGATGACGGCCGCCGTGACCGGGCCGGAGGACATGAACTCCAGCAGCGGATCGTAGAAGGGCTTGCCCTCGTGTTCGGCGTAGTGGGCGGCCAGCTGCTCGCGGGTGGGGGTGAGCACGGCCAGCGCGGCGAGGGTGTAGCCCTTGGCCTCGATGCGGCGCAGCACCTCGCCGGACAGACCGCGGCGGAAGCCGTCGGGCTTGACGAGGACGAGGGAGCGTTCGGTCTGCGGAGTGTCGGTCACGGGCTCAAGGGTAGCCAGCGCCCGGGGAGGGTCGGCTCAGGCCTCCAGGACGCCGAACCCGAGCAGCGCGAAGAGGACCAGCGCGAGCACGATCCGGTAGACCATGAACGGCGTGAACGTGTGGGTGGTGATGTAGCGCATGAACCAGGCGATCACGGCATACCCGACGAGGAAGGCGATGACGGTGGCGACGAGGATCGGGCCCCACGCCGTGCCCGAGCCCTCGGCGTCCCCGCCGATCACCTTGGCGACCTGGAACCCGCCCGAGGCGATCACGGCCGGGATCGCGAGCAGGAAGGAGTAACGGGCCGCGGCCTCCCGGGTGTAGCCCATGAAGAGCCCGCCGGCGATCGTGCCGCCGCTGCGCGAGACGCCCGGGACGAGCGCCAGCGCCTGCCAGAAGCCGAAGGCCAGTCCGTGCTTCCAGGTCATCTCGGTCAGCTCGCGCCGCTGCCGGCCCCAGCGCTCGGCCGCGAGGATGACGAACGCGAAGACGAGCAGCATGGTCGCGGTGATCCACAGGCTGCGGAACTCCGCCTCGATCCAGTCCTGCAGGAACAGGCCCAGCACGCCGATCGGGATGGTGCCGACGATGACCCACCAGCCGAGCAGGGCGTCGGGGTCGTTGCGCGGGATGCGTCCGCCCAGCGAGGCGAACCACGCCCTGATGATGCGCACGATGTCGCGCCAGAAGTAGAGCAGGACGGCGGCCTCGGTCCCCAGCTGGGAGATCGCGGTGAAGGCGGCGCCGGGGTCCTCCTGCCCCATCAGCCGCCCGACGATGGAGATGTGGGCGCTGGAGGAGATGGGCAGGAACTCGGTCAGTCCTTGGACCAGGCCGAGGACGATCGCGGTCAGCAGGTCCACGGGTCGTCGTGCTCCTTCGTCAGGGGGTCAGGGATGGGGTCAGGGGTATGGGGCGGGCGCCCTCTCGGGGCGGCGCGGGTCATGCGGCGTCCGGGCCGGCGGCGAGCCGGGCCCGGTCGGCGTCGATGCGCAGCCCGTTGCTCAGGCACACCCACCACAGGGCAGCGAACATCAGCCCCACGAAGAGCATGGCCGGCAGCACGAGCGCGCTGGCGACGGTGAGCACCTGGCACAGCCAGCCGAGGTAGATCCCCGCGCGCGAGCGCATCGCGCCGGCCGCGACCAGGCACAGGACCGCCAGGGCGCAGCCGCCCCAGAGCAGGACGTCGCCGGTGCCCCCGGCCAGGGCCCGGTCGAGCTGCCAGGCGACCAGGGCACCGAAGAACACACTCAGGGCCTGGCCCAGCAGGCTCGCCGAGCAGAGCCGGCGGGTGGTCTGTCCGGGCTGCCGTGGCACGCCGGAGCGCCGCAGGTCGGGGGAGGTCACCGGAGGATTCTCCCAGACCCCGGAGCAGGGACCTCCCAGGCGTACCGCATACCCTGGGTGCTCACGTCCGCCGGAGCCGCAGGCTCCCCGTGCCGAGCCAGGAGCAGCCGTGCCCCGACCCGACCGCGCCCCGACCTCCGACCGCGCCGCCAAGGTGGCCAAGATCCAGAAGGCCAACGCGTCGGCCGAGCGCCGCCGCGGCACCGTCATCTGGGGGGCTGCCGCGCTGGTCGTCGCTCTCGTGGTGGGTGTGGTGGCCTTCGCGATCATCCGCGACAGCCCGGCCACGGCCGACCTCTCCGCGGTGCAGACCTACGAGAACCAGGCCGCCGACCACACCACGGAGCCGGTCGAGTACGACTCCCCGGTCCCGGCCGGTGGCCCGCACCACCCGGCCTGGTGGGACTGCGGGGTCTACTCCGAGCCGGTGGTGACCGAGCACGCGGTGCACTCGCTCGAGCACGGCGCCGTGTGGCTGTCCTACAGCCCTGACCTGCCGGCCGAGCAGGTCGCGCTGCTCGAGGAGCTCGGCGACGACGACTACATGCTCGTCTCCCCCCAGCCCGAGCAGGAGGCCGCGGTCGTCGCCACCGCGTGGGACCACCAGCTCGAGCTCGACACCGCCGACGAGAAGACGCTCAAGGCCTTCATCCGTGAGTACAAGCAGGGCCAGCAGACCCCCGAGCCCGGCGCCGCCTGCACCGGCGGCACCACGACCAGCCTCGTCGCCGGCTCGTGAGCGGCCCGGCCCGCTTCGAGGACGCCCGGGTGGACGAGGAGCCCCTGCCGCGGGAGGAGGGTCCGTTGCCCCCCCGGGATCGCTGGCGCACCTTCGGCGCCCCCGCGCTGGCGGCCGTCACCGTCGCCGCGCTCTGCCTGGGGGTGCTGCTCGGCTGGCTGGTCTTCGACCCCCACCACCCGGGTGACGACAGCGCCGAGGCCGGCTTCGCCCGCGACATGACCGAGCACCACGCCCAGGCCGTGCAGATGTCGCAGCTGGTCATGCAGCGCTCCGAGGACGAGGACGTGCGCCGCCTGGCCGTCGACATCGACAACAACCAGAATTTCGAGCGCGGCCAGATGGCGGCGTGGCTGGTCGAGTGGGGCCTGCCGCGCGCGCGGGCCGGCGAGCGGATGGCGTGGATGGCCGAGGCCGGTCACGAGCACGCCTCGATGGACCTGCCCGCGGGTGTGCCGATGCCGGGCATGGCCTCGCCCACGGAGATCGAGGAGCTCTCGGGCCTGACCGGGGACGAGGCCGAGGTCCTCTACCTGCAGCTGATGACCACGCACCACATCGCCGGGGTCGAGATGGCCGACGCGGTGCTGGAGCTGGGCGAGGACCCCGAGGTGCTCGCCGCCGCGCAGCGCATGGTCGACGCCCAGACCGGTGAGATCCGGCTGATGAGCGACATGCTCGAGGAGCGCGGCGCGCAGACCCGCGAGGACGTCTCGGCGTGGCTGACCGGGCAGGAGTCCGACGACGCGGCCACCACCGGGGGTCACTCCACCGACCACTGACTGGAGCTCCGCTGCTCCACGGAACAGGAAGGCTGACGATCACGCGCCGGGTCTGGGCCGCCCTGATGGTCCTGTGACGTGCGAGCAGGGTACCTGTGTGCGGTTCTGTCGTGACACACCTGTCGTCAGAGCGACGGGCGTGACACGACAGAACAGCACGGGTATGCCGCTCAGATGGTCGTGACCCCCAGCAGCGCGCGCACCTCGGCGGCCGTGGTCACCGAGCCGGTGGCCAGGACGCCGCCACCCACCCCGCCCTCATCGGCCAGGCCGGCCGCGGTGTCGAGGGCGTCCGGCAGGGCGTCGACCACCGTGACGCGGTCCTCGCCGAAGTACTCCGCCACCAGCTCGCCCAGCCGGGCCGGCCGGATCGCCCGCGGCGAGGTGGTGCGGGTGACGACCACGTGGTCGAGCACCGGCTCCAGCGCCTGCACCATGTGCTCGACGTCCTTGTCCTGCAGGACGGCCAGCACGCCGACGAGGCGGGTGAAGGTGAACGACTCCCGCATGGCCTCGACCAGCGCCTGGACACCGGCGGGGTTGTGCGCCGCGTCGACCAGCACGGTCGGCGAGCGCCGCACGATCTCCAGCCGTCCGGGGGTCGTGACGCCCGCGAGGCCGCCGCGCAGCACCTCGTCGGTCAGCCGCTGCTCCCCGCCCCCGACGAAGGCCTCCACGGCGGCCACGGCGAGCACCGCGTTGTGCGCCTGGTGCTCGCCGAAGACCGGCAGGAACAGGTCGGGGTAGTCACCGGCCAGGCCGCGCAGCGACACCTGCTGCCCGCCGACACCGACCTCGCGCTCGAGCACGCCGAAGCTGACGCCCTCGGTCTGCAGCGTGGCGCCGACCTCCTCGCACCGGTCGACGAGGACCTGCATCGCCTCCGGCTCCTGCACCCCGACGACCGCGATGGCGCCGGGCTTGATGATGCCCGCCTTCTCGGTCGCGATCTCCTCGACCGTGGAACCGAGCAGGCGCGAGTGGTCCAGCGAGACAGGGGTGACGACCGCGACCGTGCCGTCCGCGACGGAGGTGGCGTCCCACACCCCGCCGAGCCCGACCTCGACGACCGCGACGTCGACCGGTGCGTCCGCGAACGCGGCGAAGGCCAGGCAGACGACGACCTCGAAGTAGGTCATCCGCACGTGGCGCTGCGGGTCCTCGTCCTGGAACGACTCGCCGTCGACCATCTCGACGAAGGGCATGACGTCGTCGTAGGCCGCCAGGAACGCCTCGACCGAGATCGGCTCGCCGTCCAGGCTGACGCGCTCGCGCATGTCGTGCAGGTGCGGGCTGGTGAACCGTCCCGTCCGCAGCCCCATCTCCCGCAGGATGCGCTCGACCATGCGCGTCGTGGAGGTCTTCCCGTTGGTGCCCGTCAGGTGGATCATCGGGAACGCCCGCTGCGGGTCGCCCATGAGCTCCATGACCCTGGCGACGCGGTGCAGCGTCGGCTCGGGCATGTGCTCCGGGGTGCGCGCGAGGATCTCCTCGACCACCTGCGCGTACCGCGCCGCGAGCGCAGGGTCCACCTGCGCGGGACGGCTCGGCCCACCCGCACGCCCGGGCACGGCGGCGCCGGGGTCGAGCGGCAGCTCGGGGTCGGTGTCGTCGAGCGGCAGCTCGTTGTCGTCGAAGAACTTCTCGCTCACCGGGCGTCCACCTTCGTGATCAGCAGGTCGACCGTGCGGCCCCCGTCGAGGGTCGCCGAGGTCGTGTATGACGTGATGCGGGGCTGGGTGCCGCCGTCCGGGTCGGTGCCGCCGCCGAGCCCGTGACGGGGGCCCTTCGGCAGCGGCACACCCGCGCCGGCGGCCCCGAACTGGACCGCGAGGGTCTCGTCCATGACCAGCTTCTGGTGCTCGGTGGCCGCCTGCCACACGTCGTCGTCGCCGACGACGGTGAGGCTGATCCGGTCGGTGATGTCCAGCCCGGCGTCCTTGCGGGCGCCCTGGACGGCGCGCACGAGGTCACGGGCCAGGCCCTCGCGGGCCAGGTCCTCGGTCACCTCGGTGTCGAGCACGACGAAGCCGCCGCCCGCGCCGCGCAGCATCGCGGTCGCGCGCGAGCCGCCGCCGCTGTCGGCCACCACCGTCTCCAGGACGTACTCCCCCTCCTGCAGGGCCAGCCCGCCGGAGGTGACGGTGCCGTCCTCGGCGACGGACCAGTCCCCGGACTTCGACCCCTTGATGGCGGTCTGCACGTCGCGGCCGAGACGGGGGCCGGCGGCGCGGGCGTTGACGGTCAGCCTCTGCTCCACGCCGAAGTCCGAGGCCGACGCCTCGGAGAGGTCGAGCACCCTCACCTCCCGCACGTTGACCTCGTCGCGCACGATGCCGGACAGGGCTGACAACCCCGCCGGGTGCGCCGTGGCGACGGTGAGGGAGGACAGCGGCAGCCGCACGCGCAGCTGCTCCGCCTTGCGCAGGCCCAGGGTGGCCGAGCAGACCTCCCGCACCGCGTCCATCGACTCCACCAGCTCGGCGTCCTGCGGCAGGTCGGTGACGTCCGGCCAGTCGGTCAGGTGCACCGACTCCCCGCCGGTGAGCCCACGCCATACCTCCTCGGTGGTGAGGGGCAGCAACGGCGCGGCGACGCGGCAGAGCACCTCGAGCACGGTGTAGAGCGTGTCGAATGCACTGTGGTCCTCGGCCCAGAAGCGGTCACGGGAGCGGCGGATGTACCAGTTGGTCAGCACGTCGACGAAGGTCCGCACGCCGTCGCAGGCGCCGGCGATGTCGAAGCGGTCCTGCGCGTCCTGGACCTCGGTGACGAAGTCGCGGGTCTTGGCCAGGATGTAGCGGTCCATCGGGTCGGTGGACTCGGTGGACCACCGCGCCCGGTAGCCGGCGGCGTTGGCGTAGAGGCCGAAGAAGTACCACGCGTTCCACAGCGGGATGAGCACCTGGCGCACCCCGTCGCGGATGCCCTGCTCGGTCACGATGAGGTTGCCTCCGCGCAGGATGGGGCTGGACATGAGGAACCAGCGCATCGCGTCGGCGCCGTCGCGGTCGAAGACCTCGCGCACGTCGGGGTAGTTGCGCAGCGACTTGGACATCTTCTGCCCGTCGTTGCCCAGCACGATGCCGTGGCTGATGCAGGTCTCGAACGCGGGGCGGTCGAAGAGGGCCGCGGCCAGGATGTGCATCGTGTAGAACCAGCCGCGGGTCTGCCCGATGTACTCCACGATGAAGTCGGCCGGGTAGTGCTGCTCGAACCACTCCGTGTTCTCGAACGGGTAGTGCCACTGCGCGAACGGCATCGAGCCGGAGTCGAACCAGACGTCGAGCACGTCCTCGACCCGGCGCATCGTGCTCCGGCCGGTCGGGTCGTCGGGGTTGGGCCGGGTCAGCTCGTCGACGAACGGCCGGTGCAGGTCGACCTCGCCGTCGCGGTTGCGCGGCAGGGTGCCGAAGTCGCGCTCGATCTCCTCGAGCGAGCCGTAGACGTCGACGCGCGGGTGGGCCGGGTCGTCGGACTTCCACACCGGGATCGGGCTGCCCCAGAAGCGGTTGCGCGAGATCGACCAGTCACGGGCGTTCTCCAGCCACTTGCCGAACTGCCCGTGCTTGACGTGCTCGGGCACCCAGGTGATGTCCTCGTTGGTGCGCAGCATCGTGTCCTTGAAGCGCGTCACCTCCACGAACCAGGAGGAGACGCCCTTGTAGATCAGCGGCTCCCGGCAGCGCCAGCAGTGCGGGTAGGAGTGGTCGTAGGCCTCGCGACGCAGCAGCACCGTGCCCTCGGTCACCGCGCCGGTGTCGAGGTCCTCGCTCTCGTGCTGCGGGTGCTGCGCGCGGGTGGCCGCCTTGAGGTGGTCGATGATCTGCAGGTTGGCGTCGAAGACCAGCTCCCCGGCGTACTCCTCCACCGGGGAGGTGAAGCGGCCGTCCGCCCCGACGGGCATGACCGCCTCGATGCCCTCGCGGTCGGTCACCACCTTGTCGTCCTCACCGAAGGCGCCGGCGGTGTGCACCAGGCCCGAGCCGTCGGTGGTGGTGACGAACTCCGCCACGACGAGGCGGTGGGCCCGCTCCCAGCCGCGGTAGTAGGAGAACGGGGGCACGTAGGAGCGCCCGGCCAGCTCGGCGCCCGTGAAGCGCGCCACGACGGTCGGCTCCTCCCCCAGCTCGTTCTTGTATGCCGCGACGCGCGCCTCGGCGAGCACGTAGCGCTCGGTCCGGCCGGTGTGGTCGCTCTCGACCACGACGTAGTCGATGTCCTCGCCGACCATGATCGCCAGGTTGGACGGGAGGGTCCACGGGGTGGTGGTCCAGACCAGGGCCAGCGCCCCGGCGAGCACGTCCTCCTGGCCGGAGGAGACGTCATACCCCTCTGCCGAGGCGTCCTGCGGCAGGATCCGCAGGCCGACGGTGACGGCCGGGTCGCGGCGGACCTGGTAGACCTCCTCGTCCATGCGCAGCTCGTGGTTGGACAGCGGGGTCTGGTCGTTCCAGCAGTAGGGCAGGACGCGGAAGCCCTCGTAGGCCAGGCCCTTGTCGTGCAGCTGCTTGAAGGCCCACAGCACCGACTCCATGTAGTCGACGTCGAGGGTCTTGTAGTCGTGGGCGAAGTCGACCCAGCGTGCCTGGCGGGTGACGTAGTCCTCCCAGTCGCGGGTGTACTGCAGCACCGACTCGCGGCAGGCGGCGTTGAAGGTCTCGATCCCCAGCTCGAGGATCTCGTCCTTGGTCTTGATGCCCAACTGGCTCATCGCCTCCAGCTCGGCGGGCAGCCCGTGCGTGTCCCAGCCGAAGCGGCGCTCGACCCGCCTGCCGCGCATGGTCTGGTAGCGCGGGACGACGTCCTTGACGTAGCCGGTGAGCAGGTGGCCGTAGTGCGGCAGGCCGTTGGCGAAGGGGGGCCCGTCGTTGAAGACGAACTCGTTGTCGCCGTCGGTGCCGGCGTCCCGCTGGTCCACGCTGCGCTGGAAGGTGCCGTGCTCGTCCCAGTACGCCAGCACGGCGCGCTCGATCTCCGGGAAGGTCGGGGACGGCGTCAGGCCGGTGGTGCCGGTGTGCTTCTGGGGGTAGGCCATGGAGCGGGCTCCTCGCAGGTGGTGCTGTCGTCGGTCGGGCTGCTGCCACGAGGACGACACGACCCGGGACCTACGCCCGGGCGGCACCGCGGTACCACCTCGTTTGTGCCCGGCCCGCCCGGGTCAGGTGCCCGGGTGCGCTGGGCACCACTCCATTCGTCGGCTGTGACGGGCCTTCCCGTCCGGTTCTAGTGCGCTCCCCGCCGGCGTGCGGGGGCGGTTCTTCCGGAAGCTCACCGTTGATGACGGCTCGGTCGCTGGTGGCTCCATGGTAACCGCTGGCCGGGGCCTAGGGTCGAGGCATGGCTGCCAGCACCACCGAGGCCCTCGACCGCCTCCTGCCCGGGCGCGTCGTGACCGACCCCGACGTCGCCGCCGGCTACGCGGTGGACGCCTACCCCCAGGCGGCCGCCGCACCCGGCAGCACCTTCACGGTGGTCCGTGCCCGGTCGCGCGCCGACGTGCAGGTGGTGCTGCGGTATGCGGCGCAGCACCGGGTGCCGGTGGTGCCCCAGGGCGCACGGACCTCCACCACCGGCGCGGCCGGGGCGCTCCCGGGGTCTGTCGTGCTGTCCACCGAGCAGATGACGTCGGTGCGGATCGACCCGGTCGAGCGCCTGGCCGTGGTCGGTCCGGGCGTGCTCAACGCCGACCTCAAGGCGGCCGCCGCGGAGCACGGGTTGGCCTATCCCCCGGACCCGGCGAGCAGCTCGATGTGCTCGATCGGCGGCAACGTGGCGACGAACGCCGGCGGGCTGTGCTGCGTCAAGTACGGCGTGACCGCCGACTACGTGCGCGGCCTGGAGGTCGTGCTCCCGGGCGGCGAGGTGATGCGGACCGGGCGGCGCACCGCCAAGGGCGTGGCCGGCTACGACCTGACCGGGCTGTTCGTCGGGTCCGAGGGGACGCTGGGGGTGGTGACCGAGGCGGTGCTCCGGCTGGTCCCGCTGGGCGACCCGCCGCTGACGGTGCTGGCGGTCTTCCCGAGCCTTGCGGCGACGATGGCGGGCGTGACCGCGCTGCGGGAGTCACGCCATACCCCGAGCCTGGTGGAGCTCCTCGACGGCCCCAGCGTGGATGCCGTCCAGGACTACGGCGACTACGGCTTCCCGCGCGGCAGCGGCGGGGTCCTGCTGGTGCAGTCCGACCGCCCCGGGCACGCCGCCGAGGACGTCGAGGCTTACGCGGCGGCGCTCACCGCCGCCGGGGCGGCCGAGGTGGCGGTCGCCGAGGACCGGACGGAGGCCGACCTGCTGCTGGAGGGGCGCCGCGTGCTCAACCCTGCGCTGCAGGCGCGCGGCCCCCGGTTCATCGAGGACGTCTGCGTGCCGGTGGGCCGGCTGGGTGAGCTGGTGGCGCAGGTGCACGTGATCGCCGAGCGGCACGGGCTCGAGGCGACCTGCAGCGGGCACGCGGGCGACGGCAACCTGCACCCGTGCTTCTTCTACGACGCCGACGAGCGTGCGAGTCTCGCGGCGGCGCGGCGGGCCTTCGACGACGTGGTCCGCGCTGCGTGGGCGCTGGGCGGCACGCTCACGGGCGAGCACGGGGTCGGCGCCCAAAAGGCGCCGTGGCTGCGCGAGGAGCTCGGCGAGGCGGAGCTGGCACGGCAGCTGGCCGTCAAGGCGGTCTTCGACCCGCTGGGGATCATGAACCCGGGCCGCGTCTACGGCTGAGGCCGCCCGCGACGGGCTGGGGCCGCGCGCACGACGGGCTGGGGCTGCGCGTACGAGGGCTCCGGGTCGCGACACGCCCGGCTCCACCGACCTCGGGCGCGCACGTGAACCCTGAGGGTCGACGCCGCCGGGTGCGTCACGACCTGCTGCGCCGCCTGTGGACAACGTCTGCGCGGCGCGGGCGGCCTCGCGCACCATCGATGACCATGACAGGCATCGACGAGCGACGGCCGTTCCTGCGACGCGACGGCCTCGCCGCGGGCATCACCCGTCACCGGCTGGACGGCCCCGCGTTCCACCGGCTGTTCGGCACGGTCCGGGTCAGCGGGGAGGTGGAGCTGACACCCTCGCTCCTCGCGGCCGGCGCCCTTCTGCTCCTGCCGGACGCGGCCGTCAGCCACCACACGGCGGCGAGGATGCTGGGCGGGATCGTCCCGCACACCGAGGAGACCCACCTCACGGTGGCCCGCCCGCAGGGACGACGGCGCCGTCCGGGGCTGCGCTGCCATGTCGGCCCCGCGGTGCGCACCCGCCGCGTCGACGGCCTCCGGGTGACCTCCCCCGAGCAGACGTTCACGGACCTGGCGACGCACCTGACGCTGGTCGACCTCGTCGTGCTCGGCGACTCGCTGGTGCACCGCGATGCCACCTCACCCGACCGTCTGCTGGAGGCCGCTGCCGGTGCACGCGGCCCGGGCACGGCGCTCGCACGCGGGGCAGCCGCCCTGGTGAGGAAGGGGGTCGAGTCGCCGATGGAGACGCGCAGCCGGTTGCTGCTCACGTTCGGCGGCCTGCCCGAGCCCCGGGTCAACGAGTGGGTGACGGACGAGCACGGCCGGCGGCGCTACCGGCTGGACCTGCCCTACCCCGAGCTGCGCCTGGCCTTTGAGTACGACGGGCGACAGCACGCGCAGGACGCGGCCCAGTGGGGCTGGGACGTGGGTCGACGGGAGTGGCTGGACGGGCAGGGTTGGCGGCTCATCGTGCTCCGGGCGTCGGACGTCTTCACCACGCCCTGGGCGACGGTGCTGCGCGCCCGCGACGCCCTGGCGCAGCGCGGCTTCGACATCGAGCTGCCGAGGCAGCCGCCCCGGGAGTTCGCCCTGCACTTCCCCGGACGCCCCTGGGCCGGGAGTCGCTGACCGGCCGCAGCCGAACCGCGCCCTGCCTCGCGCAGGACGCGAAACGCCCGACCGCGCCGACCTGGAGGGTTCAGGTGAACCCTGCGGGTCGACGCGGCCGGGTGTGGTGCGTCGCAGACCGGTCAGGCGGGAGCGTCTCCCCGCCGTGACCGGGTCACCGGCGGTCGGGGTCCTCGGGACCGTCCTCGCGGTGGTGGCCCGGCTCGTGGTGGTGCGGAGGCTCGGCCGGCGTGGTGGCCCCACCCCGCCCGAACCCGTCGTCGTCGGCGTCGAGGTGCTCCTCGTGCCGCCCGTGGCGACGGTGCGGCGGGGTGAACGGGGTCGTGGTGCCGCCGCGGCCGAAGCCGTCGTCGTCAGCCTCCCGGTCGTGCCAGTTGCCACCCTCCTCCTCGACCATGACGCCGGTGCGCTCGCGCAGGTCCTCGGTGCTCACGCCCGCCTCGACGCGGTTGCGGCCCGAGGCGTCGACCAGCTGGTTCTCCCCGGCGAGCTCGGAGATCGGGATCGTCTTCTCGGCGTCGAGCAGGCCGAGCTCGGCGAGCTTGCCGCTCTTGCGGTCGGCGAAGTACTCGTTCATCTCCCGCTTGATGGTCGGCAGCAGCATGTAGACGCCGAGCAGGTTGACGAAGGCGCAGACGAACAGGAAGTTGTCGGCGAAGGCGAGCACCTGGCCGAAGGTGAGCAGCGTGCCCGCGACCGTGAAGAAGAGGAACACGAAGCGGTAGATCGTGGTCGAGGTGCGGGTGTCGCCGAAGAGGTGGTTCCAGGCCCGCTGGCCGTAGTAGGACCAGGTGATCAGCGTGGAGATGGCGAACAGGGCCACCGCCACGGCCAGCACGATCGGGAACCAGCTGATGTTCTCGGCGAAGGAGGCCGAGGTCACCTCGACGCCGGACAGGCCGTAGTCGGGGTCGTACCGGTTGCCGTCCTCGAAGGTGAACTCACGGGCGTCGTTGTAGAAGGTCGTGTCGGCGATGACGATCGTCAGCGCGGTCATCGTGCAGATCAGGACGGTGTCGATGAAGGGCTCGAAGAGGGCGACGAAGCCCTCGGAGACCGGGCGGCGGGTCTTGACGGTGGAGTGGGCGATCGGCGCCGAGCCGAGGCCCGCCTCGTTCGAGAACGCCGAGCGGGTCAGCCCGACGACCAGGGCGCCGACGAAGCCACCGGTCACACCCTCGGCGCTGAAGGCCCCGGAGATGATCTCGCCGATGGCCGGGACGACCGAGCCGAGGTTGGTCAGGATGACCACGATGCAGGCCAGGACGTAGATGCCGCCCATCACCGGCACGAGGGTCGAGGTGACCCGGCCGATCGACTTGATGCCGCCGAGGATGACCGCGCCGATGACGGCGGCCAGGACGAGACCGAAGACCAGCGACCCGGTCGTGGACGACAGCCAGCCCGTGCCGTCGGGGTCGATGACGGTGACGGCCTGGGAGTAGGTCTGGTTGGCCTGGAACATGTTGCCGCCGCCGACGCCGAAGAAGAGGATCGCCACGGCGAAGAGGCCGGTAAGGAAGACCGACAGGAAGCGGGGGTACTTCTGGAAGGCCACGGGCAGGTAGGTGAACGGGCCGCCGGCGACGCTGCCGTCCGGACGGATCGCCCGGTACTTCACGCCCAGCGTGCACTCGGCGAACTTGGTCGCCATACCGAAGAGGCCGGCGAGGATCATCCAGAAGGTGGCGCCCGGGCCACCGAGGGTCACCGCGGCACCCACACCGGCGATGTTGCCCAGCCCGACCGTGCCGGAGACGGCCGACGTCAGGGCCTGGTAGTGCGGGATCTCACCGGGGTCGTCGGCCGAGGAGTAGCGTCCGGTGACCGTCTCCCACGCCGTCTTCAGGCCCCGGAACTGCACGAAGCCGAGGTAGATGGTGATGATGATGGCCGCGGCAAGGAGCCACATGACCACGAACGGCATGGGGATGCCGGGGATCTCGAAGAAGATGATCTTGCCCGACCACTCCGTCACGCTGGCGAAGGAGTTGTCGACCGTGGTCTCCAGGTCGGTGACCCATTGCGGATCCTCGACAGGGGACATGGGCACCGCGGTGTATCCAGTCATGGCGTCAAGGGTCGTGGGAGCGTGGGGTGACGTCAATCACATACCCCCATCGTGACTCAACGGTGACCTCCGTAGACGAGGCGTCGGGGCACCTGCGGGCGTCTGGGACAATGCCGGGTATGACGTCTCCCGCACGCCCTCTTGACCCGCCGTGCCCGGCCTCGCTGCCCGAGCGCCCGTCCGTCGACGGCCTGGAGGAGAAGTGGGTCTCGGTATGGCGTGAGCGCGGCGCCAACGCCTTCGACCGCGACGCCGCCCTGGCCGCCGACCGCAGCCAGATCTTCGCGATCGACACGCCGCCGCCGACCGCGTCGGGCAGCCTGCACGTCGGGCACGTCTTCGGCTACACCCAGGCCGACTGCCTGGCGCGCTACCACCGGATGACCGGCAAGCACGTCTTCTACCCGATCGGGTGGGACGACAACGGCCTGCCGACCGAGCGCCGGGTGCAGAACTACTACGGCGTGCGCGGTGACGCGACGCTGCCCTACGACCCGGCGTTCGTCGTGCCGCAGCGCGGCGGGGACGGCAGGAGCAGCAAGGCCGCCCACCAGGTGCCGATCAGCCGCGCCAACTTCATCGAGCTCTGCGAGGAGCTCACGGTCATCGACGAGCAGGCCTTCGAGGACACCTTCCGCCGGCTCGCGCTCTCCCTGGACTGGAACGTCCAGTACCGCACCATCGACGACCGCTCCCGCGCCGTCGCCCAGCAGGCGTTCCTGCGCAACCTCGCCCGCGGCGAGGCCTACTCCGCTGAGGCTCCGGGGCTGTGGGACGTCACCTTCCAGACGGCTGTGGCGCAGGCCGAGCTCGAGGCACGCGACTACCCCGGCGCCTACCACCGGGTGGCCTACCACCGCACCGACGGGCAGGGCGTCGTGCATGTCGAGACGACCCGGCCCGAGCTGATCTGCTCGGTCGTGGCCCTGGTCGCCCACCCCGACGACGAGCGCTACCAGCACCTCTTCGGGACCACCGTCACCTCACCGCTGTTCGGGGTCGAGGTGCCGGTCCTGGCCCACCCCCTGGCCGAGATGGACAAGGGCGCGGGCATCGCGATGTGCTGCACCTTCGGCGACATGACCGACGTGCAGTGGTGGCGCGAGCTGTCCCTGCCGACCCGCTCGGTCATCACCCGCAGCGGCCGCCTGCAGGGCGAGGTGCCCGGGTGGATCGCGGGCGGCCCGGGCGAGCAGCTGTACGCCGAGCAGCTGGCGGGGAGGACGACGCACTCGGCGCGCGAGGCGGTCGTGGCCGCGCTGCGCGAGAGCGGCGACCTGGACGGCGAGCCGCAGGAGACCCAGCGCAAGGCCAACTTCTTCGAGAAGGGCGACAAGCCGCTGGAGATCGTCACCAGCCGGCAGTGGTTCATCCGCAACGGCGGCAAGGACGGCGATCTTCGCGCCGAGCTGCTGGGACGCGGCGACGAGCTGGAGTTCCACCCCTCCTTCATGCGCAGCCGCTACCGCAACTGGGTCGAGGGGCTCAACGGTGACTGGCTGGTCAGCCGGCAGCGCTTCTTCGGTGTCCAGATCCCGGTCTGGTATGCCGTGGACGCCGACGGCGAGGTCGACCACGACACCGTGCTCGTGCCCGACGAGTCGCGGCTGCCGGTCGACCCGATGTCCGACGTGCCCGAGGGCTACACCGAGGACCAGCGCGACCGGCCGGGTGGTTTCACCGGCGACCCGGACATCATGGACACCTGGGCGACGTCCTCGCTCAGCCCGCAGATCGCTGCCGGCTGGCCGGTGGCGGGAGCGCCGGACGGGGAGCGCGGCAACGACCGCGAGCTGTTCGCCAAGGTCTTCCCCTTCGACATGCGTCCGCAGGGGCACGACATCATCCGCACCTGGCTGTTCGCGACCGTGGTGCGCGCCCACCTCGAGCACGGGTCGCTGCCCTGGACCGACGCCTACGTCAACGGGTGGATCCTCGACCCCGACCGCAAGAAGATGTCCAAGTCCAAGGGCAACGCGACGACGCCCCTGGGCATGCTGGAGCAGCACGGCACCGACGCGGTGCGCTACTGGGCCGCTGCCGCGCGCCCGGGCGTGGACACCATCGACGACCCCAACCAGGTCAAGGTCGGGCGGCGGCTGGCGATCAAGCTGCTCAACGCCAGCAAGTTCGCGCTGAGCTTCGGCGAGCTGCCCGAGGGGGCGGACCCGGCGGCGCTGGTGACCGAGCCGATCGACCGCTCGATGCTGGCGGGCCTAACTGCGGTGGTGGAGCGGGCGACCAGCTCCTACGAGGGCTACGACTACTCCACGGCGCTCGACGCGACCGAGTCCTTCTTCTGGGCCTTCTGCGACGACTACCTCGAGCTGGTCAAGGAGCGGGCCTACGGCTCCGCCGAGGGCGACGGCGCGACCGACGTCTCGGCCGCGACGCTGTCCGCCCGCGCCGCGCTGCAGCTGGCGCTATCGGTCCAGTTGCGCCTGCTGGCCCCGGTCCTGACCTTCGCGACCGAGGAGGTCTGGTCGTGGTGGCACGAGGAGAGCTCCTCGGTGCACACCCAGCCCTGGCCGACCGTGGACGAGCTCGCCGGCGCGGTCGACGGCGCGGACCCCGCCCTGCTGGGCACCGTGGGTCAGGCGCTCGCCGGGCTGCGCCGCGCGAAGTCGGAGGCCAAGGTCAAGATGCGCACCGAGATCTCGGCGGCGACCGTCGCAGGACCGTCCGCCGAGACCGGTCGCGTCCGCGCGGCGCTCGGCGACCTGCGGGCCGCGGGCAAGGTCACCGGGGACGTGGCGTTCGAGGACGCCGGCGAGCTGGCCGTCCGCGACGTCGCGCTGGTGCTGGAGGACGCCCCCGCCTGACCTCGTAGGGCGGGCGCACCACGTCCTCGGTCGGGCTGCGGGCGCGCGCACCACGTCCTCGGTCGGGCTGCGGGCGGGCGCACCACGTCCTCGGTCGGCCTGCGGGCGGGCGCACCACGTCCTCGGTCGGGCTGCGGGCGCGCGCACCACGTCCTCGGTCGGCCTGCGGGCGCGCACACCGCGTCCTCGGTCGCGACATAGGGTGGGCCGCATGCACAGGGGCAGCCGGTCGACGGTCGTCGTGGCCGTCGTGACCACGGTGGTGCTGCTCGTGCTCCTGCTGTGGAGCGCCGGCAACGGCACGCCGCTGGTGAGCGCGCCCCAGGGCAGCTTCGGCGATCCCCGTGCCCAGAGCCCCACCTTCGACCTCACCGGCGAGCCGGCGACGCAGCCGCCCGAGGAGCAGGGCGGCGACGAGCGGGTCACCCAGTGGTCGTTCAACCTGGCCCTGGCCCTGTGGCTCATGGCCCTGCTCACCACGATCCTCGTGGTCGTCCGCTGGCTGGGCCGGCAGCGGCTGGAGGGACTGGAGCGGCGCGAGGCGGCCGAGGAGGAGGAGCTCGTCACCCTGCTGGAGGCCACGAGCGACGAGGTCCGCTACCAGGCGCTGTCCGAGGGCGACCCTCGCAACGGGGTCGTGGCGTGCTGGGTGGCCCTGGAGGACGCGGTCCACCGGTCGGGGCTCGCGCAGGACCGTTCGGAGACCGCCGCCGAGCTGACACAGCGGGTGCTGGGCCGCTGGGACGTCGACCCGGTCGCGATCGCCACCCTGTCGGAGGTCTACCGCGAGGCACGCTTCTCCCGCCACCCGGTCTCGGAGGAGCAGCGCACCGTCGCGGTGGACGCGCTGGAGCGGATCCACGTCGACCTGCGCCGGCGCGCCCAGGAGCACGAGCAGCAGCAGGCCGAGGGTGCGGCCGAGCACGAGAAGGCCGACGGGGGTGGCGCCCGGTGACCTTCCTGCGTGCCCGCCGCACCTCGCGCCGGGACGAGCTGCTCCGTGCCGCGCAGGGAGCACGCGGGCCCGGCAACCCCCGCGGCTCGGTCCTGCCGGTGGCCGGCTTCGTGCTGCTCCTGGGAGGGCTGCTCTTCTACGTCGGCTCGCTGCGCTACTCCGTGCCGGAGGCCGTGGCGGCCGTGCTGCTCGGCGCCCTCGTCCTCGCCCTGGTGCCGTGGGCCGTCAGCGGGACCGGGCACGACGCGGAGCGCGCCTTCTGGGTCTCGACCCCGAGGGCGGAGGCAGCGCCCCCGTCGGCGCTGGACTACCGGCTCGTGCGGCTGCGCCGCGACCTGCGCGACGCCATCGAGCGGGACGACCGCACCGACGAGATCTACCTGGTCCTGCGCGAGCTGGCGGCCGAACGGCTGCGGGCCCACCACCAGGTCGACCTCGACACCGAGCCCGAGCGTGCCCGGCAGGTGGTCGACCCCCACCTGTGGCGCTACCTGACCACCCCGCCCACCGACACCCGCAAGCGCAGCCGGACGTCGCTGCAGACCGCCATCGAAGGGATCGAGAAGCTGTGACCACCCAGATGCCGCCCCCGGCGGCGGCCGCCACGCCGGACGTCGCCGAGGTGTCCCGCCGCGCCACCGAGGTGCTCGACCGGGTCGAGCAGGCCGTCGTCGGCAAGCGCGAGGCGCTGACCCTCGTGCTGACCGCCGTGCTGGCCCGCGGTCACGTCCTCCTGGAGGACTTCCCGGGCCTGGGCAAGACCCTCGCGGCGCGGTCCTTCGCCCAGACCCTCGGCCTGGACTTCACCCGCGCGCAGTTCACCCCCGACCTGCTGCCCTCCGACCTCACCGGGTCCTTCGTCTTCGACCAGCGGCGCGGCGAGTTCGTCTTCCGCCCCGGGCCGCTGTTCACCGGGCTGCTGCTCGCGGACGAGATCAACCGCACCCCGCCCAAGACGCAGTCGGCCCTGCTCGAGGCGATGCAGGAGCACCAGGTCACCGTCGAGGGCCAGACCTTCCCCCTCCCCCAGCCCTTCCACGTGCTGGCCACCGCCAACCCGGTGGAGTACGAGGGGACCTACCCCCTGCCCGAGGCCCAGCTGGACCGTTTCCTCATGCGCGTCTCCTTCGGCTACCCCACCGCCGAGGAGGAGTGGGACGTGCTGCGCCGCCGTGTCGCGCGCCAGCAGGAGGACCAGCACCTCACGGCGGTGACCGACGCCGAGGGGCTGGCCGCGATGCAGCGGGCCGTCGAGACCGTGCCCGTCGAGGACGACATCTCTCGCTACTGCGTCGAGCTTGCCGCCGCGACCCGTCGGCACCGTGCCGCGCTCATCGGCGCCTCGCCGCGCGGCTCCCTGGCCCTGATGCTCACCGCGCGGGCGTATGCCGTGATCGCCGGCCGCGACTACGTCACCCCCGAGGACGTCAAGGCCGTGGCGCACGCGGTGCTGGACCACCGGATCTCGATCAAGCCCGAGCTGTGGATGTCGGACACCGGTGGCGCCGCCGTCGTCGAGGCGGCCCTGGGCCAGGTGCCCGTCCCGGGTGCACGCACCGGCGCCTCGACCGTGGCCGTCGACTGACCGCCCCCGACCACATCTCACCGACGGACCGCTCATGAGCACCGCCCGCGCCGACCGCTGGCAGGCCACCCCTGCCCTCGTGCGCTCCCTGGTCCTGGTCCTGGGCGCCGTGCCCGTGGCGCTGCTCTGGCGCCGCCCCGACCTGCTGGTGCTCGTCGCCCCGATCGCCGTCGTGCTGGTCTGGAGCGTCGTCACGCGGCCGCGGGAGCTGCCGACGCGCACCGTGGGGTTGTCGCACGCCCAGGTGCGCGAGGGCGAGCAGGCCCTGGCCGTCGCCGACGTGCAGGCGGTCGCGGGCGCCGAGATCCTGGCCGCCGCCCTGTCCCCCGCCCCCTACGTCGAGGGCGTGCCCACCGAGCGCACCCGGCGCGTGGACGACGCCGACGGACTGCCGGTGTCGCACACGAGCGCCGTGGTCGACGCGCAGGGCCCTCCTGCGGCCGGCACGTGGCGGCTGGTGGTCGGCGTGCGCGCCACCCGGTGGGGTGTGCGCCGGGTCGGGCCCATGCAGCTGGCCGCGGTGGGCGCGTGGGGGTCCTACCGGTGGGGGCCGGTCAGCGAGGCGGCCCTGGGCCTGCGCACCCTGCCCCAGCCGACGGTCTTCGACACACGGGCGCCGGCACCGCGGCCGCGCGGGCTCGTGGGGACGCACCGTTCCGCCCGGCCCGGTGAGGGCACGGAGTTCGCGACGCTGCGCCCGTTCCAGGTCGGCGACCGGCTCCGGCGCATCCACTGGCCACGGTCCACCCGCGGGGACGGTCAGCTCTACGTCACGGCCAGCTACGCCGACCAGGACACCCACGTGGCGGTGCTGGTCGACGCCCACTACGACCTGGGCTCCTCCGGCGGCGTCCGCGGACGGCCCAGCTCCCTGGACCGCTCCGTGCGGGCGGCGGCCGCGGTGGCCGAGCACTTCCTGCAGCAGGGCGACCGGGTCAGCCTGCGCGTGCTGTCGGCCCGCACCCCGTTGACCGTGCCCGTCGGGACGGGCCGGCGGC
Organism: Ornithinimicrobium pekingense DSM 21552; assembly: GCF_000421185.1. Classification (GTDB taxonomy): domain Bacteria; phylum Actinomycetota; class Actinomycetes; order Actinomycetales; family Dermatophilaceae; genus Ornithinicoccus; species Ornithinicoccus pekingensis. The sequence goes on along the minus strand of NZ_ATWJ01000015.1, from coordinate 58,110 downwards.
ACGGGGTGCGCATCCTGGACACGCTGTGCCGGATCGTGCCCGCGGCGACCGAGGAGACCGACCCCAGGCGGGTCCACCTCGGCGTCGACGAGGGCACCCTGGTCGTGATGGTCTCGGCGCTCGTGTCCCCCGACGCCCTCGTGCAGGCGGCCGTCCTGGCCCGACGCGGGCTGTCGGTCGTGGTCGTGGACGCGCTCGTCGACAGCCAGGACGGCACCGTCGCCCCCAGCGCGGAGCGTGACGCGCTGGCCCGGGCGGCCTGGCGGATCCGGATGCTCGAGCGGGACCGCGAGATCCGCGCGATCCAGGCGCAGGGCGTGCCGGTCGTGCCGTGGCTCGGGCCCGGCAGCCTGGACGTGGTGCTGCGCCGGCTCGGTCGGCGCGGCCGCGCGGCCGGGAGGCTGTCGTGAGGGACCTGGTCGACCTGTGGGTCGACGTGCGCTCCGCCAGCCACGACCACCTCGCGGTGCGCCTCTCGAGCCTGGCCGGGGCCCTGCTCTTCACGCTCGCGCTCGCGCTGGCCGGAGGCGGCAACCCCGCGGCGTGGGCCCTGCTCACGGTCTTCGGCGGGCTCGTGGTGCTGCAGCCGCACACGCTCATGCCCGGCCTGTTCCTGGTGTTCGCCGCGGCCTCGTGGTGGGCCGGCGTGGACGGCGGCTGGCACTGGGCGCTGCTGCCCGCGGCCCTGGGGCTGCTGCTGGTGCACGTGGGCGCGGCGCTCGCGGCGTCCGTCCCGGCCCAGGCCCCCCTCCCCGCGTCGGTGCGACGCCGCTGGGCGGTGCGCACCGGGGTGGTAGCCGCGGTCACCACGGGGGTATGGGGTGTCGCCGGCCTGCTGCAGGCCGTCGCCACCGGCGAGGGCGGCGCGGTGCCGGGCATCGTGGGCCTGGCCCTGGTGGCCGGCTGCCTCGTGCTCTACGTGCAGCGGCTGGGTCGCGACTGACGACGGGCGCGAGCCCGACCGGCGAGGAACCTCAGGCGCTCTCCTTGCGCTGCTGGCGCTTGCGCGGGGGCACGTCGCGCCGGACGATCGTGGGGTTGACGTTCTGCTGCACGACGTCTCGGGTGATGACCACCTTGGCGATCTCGTCGTCGGAGGGGACGTCGAACATCACCGGCAGCAGCACCTCCTCGAGGATGGCGCGCAGGCCGCGGGCACCGGTGCCGCGCAGCAGCGCCTGGTCGGCGATGGCCTCGAGCGCGTCGTCGGCGAACTCCAGCTCCACGCCGTCGATCTCGAACATCCGCTGGTACTGCTTGATGAGAGCGTTGCGCGGCTCGGTGAGGATGTTGACCAGGGCGTCGCGGTCGAGCGGGGCGACGGTGGTGATCACGGGCAGCCGGCCGATGAACTCCGGGATGAGCCCGAACTTCATCAGGTCCTCGGGCAGCACGTCGCTGAAGTGCTCCCCGGCGTCCTTGGCGGCCTTGAGCTCGGCGCCGAAGCCCAGGCCCTGCTTGCCCGAGCGCGCCTCGATGAGCTTCTCCATACCCGCGAAGGCCCCGCCCACGATGAACAGCACGTTGCCGGTGTCGATCTGGATGAACTCCTGGTGCGGGTGCTTGCGGCCGCCCTGCGGCGGGACGCTGGCCACCGTGCCCTCGAGGATCTTCAGCAGCGCCTGCTGCACGCCCTCGCCGGAGACGTCACGGGTGATCGAGGGGTTCTCGCTCTTGCGTGCGATCTTGTCGATCTCGTCGATGTAGATGATGCCCGTCTCGGCCTTCTTGACGTCGAAGTCGGCGGCCTGGATGAGCTTGAGCAGGATGTTCTCGACGTCCTCGCCGACGTAGCCCGCCTCGGTCAGCGCCGTCGCGTCGGCGATCGCGAAGGGGACGTTGAGCATCTTGGCCAGGGTCTGGGCCAGGTAGGTCTTGCCGCAACCGGTCGGGCCGATGAGCAGGATGTTGGACTTGGCGATCTCGACCGCGTCCTCGCCGACCCGGTTCTCCCCCGCCTGGATCCGCTTGTAGTGGTTGTAGACCGCCACCGCGAGCGCGCGCTTGGCCGGGTCCTGGCCCACGACGTACTGCTGGAGGAAGTCGAAGATCTCGCGCGGCTTGGGCAGCTGGCCCAGACCGAGGTCGGAGGACTCGGCCAGCTCCTCCTCGATGATCTCGTTGCACAGGTCGATGCACTCGTCGCAGATGTACACGCCGGGTCCGGCGATCAGCTTCTTGACCTGCTTCTGGCTCTTTCCGCAGAAGGAGCACTTGAGCAGGTCGCTGCTCTCACCCATACGTGCCACTCGAGAGTTCCCTTCGGTTGCGCGCGGTGGGCGGCGACTGCCCGGTCTGGCGTCACGTCGCCCGTCCTTGCCCCGACGCTACCTTGCCGGGCCGTCGGCGCCCACTGTTTTGCGCTCAGGGCCGAGGCGTGTTGCGTACTGTCCGCTCTCAGCGCAACAGGCCCGTCCGGCCGTCAGTCCCGCCAGCACCAGCAGCACGGGCAGCAGCGCGACGAGGTAGCGGGGGCGCGTCTCGAACACGCCCAGGTATGCCGTCAGCACGACGAGCGTGAGGGCGCACGTGGCGACCCACGGAGAGGCCGGGGCGCGCCACAGGCCGGCCGCCGTCAGCAGCAGCGTGGCCACCCACACCCCCTGCAGCACCCCGGCGGTGTGCTGCCGGTAGGGCTCGCCGCTGCCGACGAACCACTGCTGCACCTGGCCGAGAGCGCCCGGCAGCAGGCCGGGCCGGGCCGCGTCCTGCCCCTCCCCGTGGGCCCAGAAGGTGCCGTCGCCCCAGGTCCAGGCGACCTTCTGGGCGACGAAGGCGAGGTTGCCGAGCACACCACGCTCGCTCACCTGGGCCACGATCTTGTCCCGGGAGATCTCGCGGCGGACCTGCTGGTCCCGCTCGTGCTTCATCGCGGAGGCGTGCTCCCAGTTCCAGCCGCCGTAGACGCGGGTCGGTGAGGGGTCCTGCGAGTCGTAGGTCCCCATCGCCAGGAAGTGCTCCACCGGGTAGGGGTGCTGGACCTGCACGAGCCGCTCCTCGGGCAGGCCGGTGACCCGGGCGGACACGGCGTGCACGGCGAGCACCCCGACGGCCAGCGCGGCGGCGGCACCGGCGACCGTCACCGTCGCGGCCAGCCGCCCGCGCCGTGCGGCGAGCCCGGGCACCAGGGCGAGCGCTCCCAGCGCGAGGGCGACGGCATACGGCTTGAGGCTGACGGCGAGCACGAGGCCGACGGCGGCCAGGGCCCACCAGCCCCGGCCGCCACCCCTCCAGGCACGCGCCCCCGCCCACAGCGCGACCGCCACGAACGTCGCGGTCGGCAGGTCCGCGTAGGGGATGGCGACCTGGGGGTTCAGCCCCAGGAGCACGGTCGCCAGGGCCTGGACCGGCCAGACCGCGCCGGGGCGGTCGAGCCGGACCAGCGTCGACCCCAGGCACCAGACGACGACGAGCAGGCCGACGGTCTGCGCGACCAGCATCCCGGCGAGGGGGGACAGCCCGGCCCAGGACCCGACCTTCGCGGCGGCCGACAGCATCGCCAGGAGCGGGATGTTGTTGGGGTACTTCGCGAAGTACTCGACCCGGGACCCGGCCAGCTCCTCGTCGGCGGCCAGCAGCTCGGCCCCCCAGTAGACCTGGCGCGCGTCCCAGCCGAAGTCGATGAGCGCCAGCGGCAGGTGCGCCACCACGACGAGCCCGGCGACGGCGGTGCCCCGGCCGACCGCCGCCGCCGGCCGTCGGGCGACGGCCTCCGCCACCCGGCTCCGTGCGCGTCGGCCGGCCAGCGGGAGCAGCACCACGGCCGCCGTGACGACCCACACGGTCACGGCGGGAAGGACGAACCAGGTGTTGCGGGGCGCGACCAGCGCCACGACCGCGACGGCGGCCAGCAGGAGCGCCAGACCCCGCGTCGTCCAGTGCAGCACTCGGGTCACGGGGCCGCACCCTACCGGGGGCCGACGCACGAGACGCCGCACCCCGGCGGGGCACGGCGTCTCGTCGGCCGGATCAGACCGGCTCTGAGCGTCAGTCGTCCAGGGACGCCTTGCGCGAGGCGAGCACCTCGTCGACCAGACCGTACTCCTTGGCCTCGGCGGCAGTGAGGATCTTGTCGCGCTCGATGTCCTTCTGGACCTCCTCGACCGTCTTGCCCGAGTGCTTGGCCCAGGTCTCCTCCAGCCAGCTGCGCATGCGCAGCACCTCATTGGCCTGAATCTCGATGTCGGAGGCCTGGCCGTAGTCACCGCCCATGAGGGCCGGCTGGTGGATGAGCACCCGCGCGTTGGGCAGGGCGAACCGCTTGCCCTTGGCGCCGGCCGCGAGCAGCACGGCGGCGGCGGAGGCCGCCTGGCCGATGACGAACGTCTGCACGTCGGGCTTGATGTACTGCATGGTGTCGTAGATCGCGGTCAGCGCCGTGAACGAGCCGCCGGGGCTGTTGATGTACATCAGGATGTCCCGGTCCGGGTCCTGGCTCTCCAGCACGATCAGCTGGGCGATGATGTCGTCGGCCGAGGCGTCGTCCACCTGCACGCCGAGGAAGATGATGCGGTCCTCGAACAGCTTGGTGTAGGGGTCCTGGCGCTTCATCCCGTAGGAGGTGCGCTCCTCGAACTGCGGCAGGATGTAGCGGCTGGAGGGGCCGGCCGGGGCACGGCCGCCCGCGGGGGTCGCACCCATCCAGGCGGCAGAGGGGTTGAGGTTCATGTCAGCTCTTCTCTTCGTCGTCTCGTCGCGGGCCGGTCAGCGGTCGGTGGAGGCGTCGGCGGAGGACTCGAAGACGTGGTCGACGAAGCCGTACTCCTTGGCCTCCTGCGCGGTGAACCAGCGGTCGCGGTCGGAGTCCTTCTCGATCTGCTCGACGCTCTGGCCGGTGTGCTCGGCGATGAGCTCGGCCATCTGCTTCTTGATGTGCAGCATCTGCTCGGCCTGGATCTTGATGTCCGAGGCGGTACCGCCGATGCCGCCGGAGGGCTGGTGCATCATGACGCGGGCGTGCGGGGTGGCGTAGCGCTTGCCCTGCGTGCCGGCCGAGAGCAGGAACTGGCCCATCGACGCGGCCAGGCCCATCGCCACGGTGGCGACGTCGTTGGGCACCCACTTCATCGTGTCGTAGATCGCCATGCCGGCGGTCACGGAGCCGCCCGGGGAGTTGATGTAGAGCCAGATGTCGCTCTCGGGGTCCTCCGCGGACAGCAGGAGCAGCTGGGCGCAGATCGCGTTGGCGTTGTCGTCGCGCACGTCCGACCCGAGGAAGATGATCCGCTCCTTGAGGAGCCGGTTGTAGATCTGGTCGTCAAGACCGGCGACCGGGCGCTCGGCCATGGTCGGGCGGTTCTCGGTCCCGTTCGTCATGTGTCGTCCTCGTTCCTGGTATGCCGCGCGCCACCCGGTCGGTGGTGGCGCGACGGTCGTTGGCGAAGCCTGTCAGTGACCCTAACGCCCGCTCGCGGGGCGACACTCCCGCACCCGGTGCGTGTTCGCCCTGAGCGCAGCCGGTCGCGGCGCGGGCACGGCATACCCGCCAGGCCCGGCCCCTCGCCCGTGAGAGGCTGACGACGTGAGCGCAGCCAGGGTCGGGACGGACCGCACGTGGATGGTCGCCCTGGCGGCCTCGTTCTGGGGCCTGTCCGCGCTGTGGCGCGACCCGCTCGCACGGGAGCTGCCCTCGCTGGCGATCGTCTTCTGGGAGCACCTGCTGCTTGTGGTGCTGGTCAGCCCCTGGCTGGCACCGGCCGTCCGCCGCCTCCTGGTCTCCTCGTGGCGCACCCGGGCCGCCGTGCTGGTCATCGGTGCCGGCTCCTCGGCCCTGGCCACCGTGCTCTTCACGACGGCCTTCCGGCTCGGCGACCCGATCACGCCCCAGGTCCTGCAGAAGCTCCAGCCCCTGGTGGCCCTCGCGCTCGCCGCCGTGCTGCTGGGCGAGCGGCTACGGCCCCGGTATGCGGCGTTCCTGCTGCCCGCCCTCGTCGGGGCGTGGCTGCTCACCTTCGCCGACCCGCTCGGGGTGACGGTGGCCGGCGCGCAGGCGGCCCTGCTGGCGCTCGGCGCGGCGTCGCTGTGGGCGGCCGGCACCGTGCTGGGACGGGCCGCGAGCGCCGAGCTGCGCTTCCGTGACCTCGTCGCACTGCGCTTCACCGTCGGGCTGGTCACGCTCGCGGTCCTCGCCGCGTCCACCTCGACACCGCTGGCGGTGCCGCCGTCGGCGCTGCCGTCGATCGCGGCGCTGGCGCTGCTCCCGGGCCTGGCGGCAATGGTCCTCTACTACCTGGCGCTCGGCCGGACCCCCGCCTCCCGCGCCACCCTGGCCGAGCTGGCCTTCCCGCTCACGGCGGCCCTGGTGGGCGTCGCGGCCTTCGGCGTCCGCCCCAGCCCGACCCAGTGGCTCGGGATGGCGGTCGTCCTGGTCACCGTGGCCGCGCTGGCGCTGCACGAGCAGCGGTCGGCCCGGCCGGCGGTCGTGACGCGGGCGCGCTCGTCCGTGCCAGGCTGAGCACGCCCGCCACCCCGTCACCCGGACGCGAGCCGGCTCAGGCCCACCCGGGCACCTCGGCCAGCGCCCGCTCGTCACCGGCCGAGGACCGGGTGACGACGCTGAGGGTCCCGTCCGGCTCGAGGACCACGGCCGCGACGTCCTGCAGGCCGCCCTGACCGGAGGAGCGGACGGCCTGCAGCACCTCGCCGCGGGTCAGCCGGGCCCGCGTCAGCGCGTGCTCGAGCACCTCCCCGCGGGCGACGACCAGGGTGGGCTCGGCGTTGACGAACCAGCGACCGCCCGGCAGCCAGGTGGTCACCCGCGTCACCACCCACTGCGCGGCGACCAGCAGCGCCATCCCCGCCACGGCGTCGACGTAGCGGACGTCCTTGCTCAGCACGGCGGTCGCGAGCACCGAGCCCAGCGCGACAGTCACGACCAGGTCGAAGGCGTTGAGCTTGGCCAGGAGGCGTTTGCCCACCAGCCGCAGCAGCAGCACCAGCGCCGCGTAGGACGCGGCGCCGACGAGGACAATCCGCAGGACCGCGGACCAGGAGTCGAACCACACGAGGGGCTCCTTTCGTCTGGCGGGCCGGCGCCGGGCCGGCCCGAGTGGCTACGGCCCGTCGCCGTGCTCGGTGGCGTAGGCGGTGAAGACCTCGGCCGGCTCGCCGCCGCGGTGGAGGAAGTTCTCGTCCAGGACCGAGCTGAGCTGCTCGACGGCCAGCGACAACCGCCCCCCGCTCCCCCGCACCAGCGCATCGGACGAGGCGAGCGCGGCGTCCCGCAGCGTCAGGAGGTAGCCGACCTGCCGCGCGAGCGACAGGTCCGGGTCGCTCTCCTGGAAGTAGAACCCCTCGCTGTGCTGGGCGAAGTCGATCCGCACCTTGCCCACCTCGGCGGCGAGGGTGTCCAGCGCTCGGGTCGCCACCGCCGGGTCCGCCTCGAGGTCGTCGGCCAGGTCGGTCTCGGCCATGCCCTTGAGCTCGAGGGCCAGGGCGCGCCGCCGGGACAGAGGTGGGTAGATCTGGGTGAACCACGTCAGGCCCGCCGTCAGCAGGGCGAACCCCGTGAGCGCCTGCAGCGGGCTGGCAGCCCGGATCCACGGCTGGGTCGCGACCACGTCGCCGTAGCCGAGCGTGGTCAGCGTCACCGCCGAGACGTAGGCGGACTCGACGACGTCGGGGTAGAGGGCGGGGTCCACCCCGGAGCCGTAGGTGAACCCGTCCGGCACGTGCGGCAGGTAGACCATCGCCCAGCCCAGGACCTGCAGCGCCACCCAGAGCAGGATCACCGCGACCATGGCGGCCGGTCCCACGGCCGACCCGACCCGGTGCCCCGTCACCCGTGAGAGCCGCCAGGCACCGGCCAGCACCCAGGTGCTCAGGCGACCCTGCCCGGTGGGGTGGAGCAGGGTGTGGAACATGTCCCACAGGCCCACGAGGATGACGAGCACCCCGCCCGCCGTCAGGACCGTGGCGGCGACCAGGCTCACGGAGACGTGCCCAGCTCGGGCACCCGTCGCTGCTCGGCCTCCTGGTCGGTGGTGACGACGCCGTTGCGCTCGATGTCGTCCACGAGCCACGTCATCTCGGCGATCTCCCTGCGCTGGGCCTCGATGATCTCGTCGGCCAGCTGCCGCACGCGCACGTCGTCGATGTCGGCCCGCTCGCTGGTCAGGATCGCGATCGAGTGGTGCGGGATCATCCCGTTCATGTACGCCTGGTCGTCCACCAGGGTCTGGGAGCGGGACAGCCACAGCGCGGTGAGGCCCAGGACGACGGCCCCGGCGATGATCGCCAGGTTGACCGTGACGTTCCTGTACATCATCCCCCACATGAAGCCGAGCATGATGATGGCCATCGCCGAGCCCATGAGGAGGGCCATGTAGACCCGCTCCTCGCTGAACCTCATGTGCGCCCAGGTCCAGGCGTTGGTGTAGGTCAGCAGGAACATCGTCACCGTCGAGGTGGTGATCATCGCGGCCAAGACCAGGTACATCTTCCGCTCGTGCCTCGTGCGCTCCTCGTGCGGGTCGGCGGGTGTCATCGCCTGGGATCTCCCTTCGCTGCGGGGCGGGAGGGGCCGTCGCGTGTGGCGCACGGTCTCACCGCCGTCGGACGCTGCCAGTCCACCACGGACCACGCGTCCTCGCTCGGACAGACGGGTGGCTCAGCCCCCGGCGGAGGCTCCGCCCGAGCGGGCCGCCAGCTCGCGCTCCAGCACCTCGCGGATGTCGTGCACGGCCCGGCGCAGCTGGCCCACCCAGTGCTCCAGGTCGGTGGGGTCGAAGCGCAGGGTCGGCATCGAGACCGACAGCGCCGCCGGCGTCAGGCCGGTGTCGCCGAGGGACAGCCCGACCGCGCTGACCCCCGACTCGCTGCGGTTGCGCTGCACCGCGACCCCGGAGCGCCGCACGCCGGCCAGCTCGCGCTGCAGCCGCAGCAGGTCCGGACGCTGGGCCTCGCGGCCGGCCCAGCGCTGCTCGGCGTAGAGGTCGGCCAGCTCGGCGTCGCTGAGCTGGGAGAGCAGCACGAGCCCGCCCGAGGTCAGGTGGGCCGGGAACGTCATACCCTCGCGGCTGCCCACGCGCAGCGGCTTGGTGCTCTCCCAGGAAGCGATGAAGTGGACGAACTCCCCGACCCTGACCACGAGGTTGACCGACTCCCCCGTCCGGCTGGCGAGCGCCTCGAGGTGCGGCGTGGCCAGCTCGCGCAGCATCCCGGTGCCCAGGCCCTGGTGCTCCTCGAGGGAGAAGGCCGGCCCGGGACGGTACTGGCGCGAGGAGTCCTGCACCGCGAAGTCGCGGTAGACGAGCATCGCCAGCAGCCGGTGGGCGGTGGAGGGCGCGACCCCGAGCCGGCGGGCGGCCTCGGTCACCGTCAGGGAGCCCTCGGTGCGCAGCACCGTCGCCAGCACCAGCGCGTTGTCGACGCTGGACAACGCGTAGGGCGGCTTCTTCTTCATAGCAGAACACTCTAGGGACGTCAGCAGAAAACGCGTCAGAGTGGAGGCGACGAGGACCGCACCGACGCCGTGGCGGGACCGCAGAGCCCAAGGAGAGAGACGATGACCGACCAGATCGCGGACCCCGACGCCCCCCGTCCGGTCTCCCCCGTCCAGGTGCGCGCGACCGACGCCCCCGACCAGCCGGTCCCGAGCCCCGAGCTCGACATGCTCTACCGCAACTTCGAGAAGGAGCTGCTGGTCCCGCTGTGGACCGAGATCGGCGACCTCATGCCGCCCCACCCGCGGTCGAAGGCCAGCCCCCACCTGTGGCGCTGGCAGAACCTGCTCGAGCTGGCCGGCCAGGCCGGCGACCTCGTGCCCGTGGGCCGCGGCGGTGAGCGCCGCGCCATCGCCCTGGCCAACCCCTCCCTGGAGGGCAAGCCCTACGCGACGCCGACGCTGTGGGCGGCGATCCAGTACCTGATGCCCGGTGAGGACGCCCCCGAGCACCGCCACACCCAGAACGCCTTCCGCTTCGTCGTCGAGGGCGAGGGCGTGTGGACCGTCGTGGGCGAGGACCCCGTCCCCATGACCCGGGGCGACTTCCTGCCGCAGGCAGGCTGGAACTGGCACGCCCACCACAACGCCGCGACCAGCCCGATGGCGTGGATCGACGGCCTGGACATCCCCTTCCAGTACACGACCGAGGCGCAGTTCTTCGAGTTCGGGCGCGACCAGATCAGCGACGCCGAGCACGCCACGCCGGAGCGCTCCCGCGCCGAGCGGCTGTGGGGCCACCCCGGGCTGCGGCCCGTGTCGATGCTCGACGAGAGCTCGGGCAGCCCGCTGCTGCGCTACCGCTGGGCCGACACCGACGCCGCGCTGGCCGACCAGCTCGACCTGGAGGCCGAGGGCTTCCCGGGGGTCCTCGAGCCCGGCCACGCCGCCGTCCGGTTCACCAACCCCACCAACGCCCGCGACGTGCTGCCCACGATCCGCACCGAGATGCACCGCATCGCCTCCGGCACCGAGACCGCGCCGGTGCGCGAGGTGGGCTCGTCGGTCTACCAGGTCTTCGACGGCACCGGCCGGGTCACGGTCGGCGAGCACTCCTGGTCGGTGCAGCGCGGCGACATGTTCGTCGTGCCGTCCTGGCAGCCCCTGTCGATCCGGTCCGAGGCCAGCGCCTCCGACTCCGACTCCGGCGCCCTCGACCTGTTCCGCTTCAGCGACACCCCGATCTTCGACAAGCTCGACCTCTACCGGATGGAGACCACCCGATGAAGCTCGCCACCGTCCGCACGCCCGAGGGCACGCGCGCCGCCCGCATCGACGAGGCCGCCGGCACGGCGACCCTCCTCGACGCCGCCGACGTGGGCGCCCTGCTCGAGCGGCCGGACTGGCAGGCCGCCGCCTCCGTCGACGGCCGGGACGTCCCGCTGGACGGCGTCGACTACGCCCCCGTCGTGACCCGGCCCGGCAAGATCTTCTGCGTCGGGCTCAACTACCGGGGCCACATCCAGGAGATGGGACGGGACCTGCCGGACTACCCGACGGTGTTCTCCAAGGTGGCGGACACGCTGGTCGGCGCGGGCGACGAGATCCGCCGTCCGGAGGAGACCGAGGCCTTCGACTGGGAGGTCGAGCTCGCGGTGGTCATCGGCCGCACGGTGCGCCGCGCCGACGAGGCCACCGCCTCCGACGCGATCGCCGGTTTCGCCGTTCTCAACGACGTGACCTGCCGCGACTGGCAGTTCCGCACCCGTGAGTGGCTGCAGGGCAAGAACTGGGAGGCGACCACGCCGCTGGGCCCCTGGCTGGTCACCCCCGACGAGGTCGGCGGCACCCGTCCCGCCCTCACCGTCCGCACCACCGTCGACGGCGAGGTCATGCAGGAGGACTCGACCGGCGACCTGCTCTTCGACCCCGTGGCCCTGGTGTCCTACCTGTCCACGATGGTGACGCTGCGCCCCGGCGACGTCATCGCCACCGGCACCCCGGGAGGCGTGGGCCACGCCCGCAGGCCCGCCGTCTACCTCCGGCCCGGCCAGCGGGTCGTGACGGAGGTCGAGGGCCTGGGTCGCTGCGACAACCTCGTCGTGGCGGACGGCGGCGACCCTGCCGTCGCGGCCGTTTCCGCCGCGGGGGCCGCGGTCTGATGGCCCCGTCCCCCGAGAGGTCCCGCGCCTGGATGGACCAGGGCACCGACATCCTCGACCGCGCGCTGGCGGCGGCCGACGACGAGACGCTGCTGGGCCCCACCCGGCTCGAGGGCTGGACCGGACGCCACCTGCTCGCCCACCTCGCCGCCAACGCCGACGCGCTGCGCAACCTGGCCACCTGGGCGCGCACCGGGGTCGAGACCCCGATGTACGCCTCGACCGACCAGCGCGACGCCGACATCGAGGCGGGCTCGACGCGCCCGGTGCCCGAGCTGCGCGAGTGGTATGCCGCCTCCGCCGCCGCGCTCGCCGCGGACCTGGACGCGCTGACCGACGAGCAGTGGCAGCGGCCGGTCCGCACCGCGCAGGGCCGCACGGTCCCCGCCACCGAGGTCCCGTGGATGCGGGCCCGCGAGGTCATGGTGCACGCCGTCGACCTGGGCACCGGGACTGAGTTCGCCGACCTGCCGGAGGGATTCCTGCAGGACCTGTCCGAGGACATCCGCGCCAAGCGGGCCAGCACCCCCGGCGACCACGCGCCCGAGGTCAGCGGCCCGCCCGCCCAGGTGGCCGCATACCTGGCCGGCCGCGGCGACGGTGCCGGCCTCACCACCGCCGACGGCTCGCCCGTCCCGACCCTGCCGCGCTGGCTGTGACGGCGCCCCACGACAAGGACCAGACATGACCGCACGGGACAAGGACGTCGTCGTCGTCGGCGGCGGCATCGGCGGCCTGGCCGCCGCGCTGCGGCTGACCCAGCTCGGCCTGGGCGTCCGGGTGCTGGAGCAGGCCGCCGAGCTGGGCGAGGTCGGCGCCGGACTGCAGATCGCCCCCAACTGCACGCGCATCCTCGACCAGCTCGGGCTGCTCGAGGAGGTCAAGAGCCTGGGCGTGCTGCCCGACCACATGGTGATGAAGGACGCGGTGGACGGCACCGTGCTGACCCGGCTCGACCTGCGTGACCTCGAGCGCCGCTACGGCTACCCCTACATGGTCATCCACCGCAGCGACCTGCACGGCACCCTGCTGCGCGCCTGCGAGCGGGCCGGGGTCGACCTCGTGACGGGCGCGTGCGTCACCGGCTACGACGACGTCGAGGACGGAGCCGTGGTCGTCACCGCCGGCGGGTCGCACGAGGCGCGGCTGGTCGTGGCCGCCGACGGCATCCGGTCGGTCGCCCGCCGGCTGCTGGCCGACGACGAGCCGGTCAGCTCCCACTACGTCGCCTACCGCGGCGCGGTGCCGATCGACCAGGTCGCCGAGCTCGACGTGATGGCCGACGGCGTCGTCGTCTACGTCGGGCCGGGCTGCCACTTCGTGCAGTACCCGCTGCGCCAGGGCGAGATGTTCAACCAGGTCGCGGTCTTCGAGTCGCCCAAGGCACTGGCCGGCGAGGAGGACTGGGGCACCCCCGACGAGCTGGACGCCGCCTTCGCCGGCATGCACGAGAACATCCAGGCCGGGCTGCCGCTGATGTGGCGCGACCGGTGGTGGCGGATGTTCGACCGCGAGCCGCTGCCCGACTGGGTCGCGGGCCGCGTCGTCCTGCTCGGCGACTCCGCGCACGCGCCGCTGCAGTACATCGCCCAGGGCGCGATCATGGCGATCGAGGACGCCTGGGTGCTCGGCGCCCACGCCGAGCGGCAGCTGGCCGCCGGCGCCACCGGTGACACGATCGACTGGGAGCCGGTCCTGCGTGCCTACAGCGACGTGCGTACCCGGCACACCGCCCGGGTGCTCGCCACGAGCCGGAGGTGGGGCGAGCTGTGGCACCTGGACGGCGAGCAGCGCGAGGTGCGCAACACGCTCCTGCGCGCGCGGGAGACCACCGACTACTCCTTCACCGACTGGCTCTACGGCCCCACGGCGCTGACGCCGGAGGAGCTGCCGCCGATGTTCGAGCCGGTGCCGCTGACGCGGGAGCCGGCCGGGCGGGCCGCCGGCCGCTGACCCGCGCCCGACATGCCTGCGGACACGGCGGCGGCCCTGCGACCCGTCCGGGTCGCAGGGCCGCCGCCTGCTGTCTGAGGGAGGCTGGCGTCAGGCCTTGGCCTCGTCGCTCGCCTGCTCGCCGCTCTGCGGCTCGGCGGTCTCACCGTCGGAGTCCTGCAGGTCGGACTCGTCGAGCTCGTCGACGTCGAGCTCGCCCTCGTCGTCGTCCTCCTCGGAGGGGTCGATCTCGTTGAGGTCGACGACGTTGCCGTCGGTGTCGGTGACGGTCGCCGCCTCGAGCACGGAGGCCAGCGCCTTGCGGCGGCCGACCTCGGCCACCATCGCGGGCACCTGGCCGCCCTGGTCGATCTGCTGGGCGAACTCCTGGGGGTTCATGCCGTACTGCTGGGCGGTCATCATGATGTACTCGATGAGCTCGCCCTGGTCGACCTCGACGCCGTCACGCTCGACGAGCGCGTCCAGCAGGAACTGGGTCTTCATCGCCTTGGTCGTGGACTCCGTGACCTCGGCGCGGTGGGTGTCGTCCTCGAGGCGGCTCTCGCCCTCGAGGTGACGGTGGACCTCGGCCTCGACGAGGTTCTCCGGCACGGGGATCTCGACCATGTCCAGCATCGCGTCGAGCACCTTGTCGCGGGCGGTGATGCCCTGCTCGAACTTCGCAGCCTGCTCAGCCTGCTTGCGCAGGTCCTCGCGCAGCTCCTCCAGGGTGTCGTGCGGGCTGGCCAGCTGGGCGAACTCGTCGTCGAGCTTGGGCAGCTCCCGAGCCTTCACCGCCTGCACCGTGACGGTGACGTCGGCCTGCTCGCCCGCCCGGTCGCCGCCGGCCAGCGGGGCGGTGAACTCGACGGTCTCCCCGGCCTTGGTGCCGCGCAGCGCCTTGTCGAGGCCCTCGAGCATGTTGCCCGCGCCGATCTCGTAGGAGACACCGGTGACGGAGTCGATCTCGTCGTCACCGATCTTGGCGGACAGGTCGATCGTGGTGTGGTCGCCGGTCTTGGCCTTGCGGGTGATCGGCTTGAGCGTGGCGAAACGGCCGCGCAGCGACTCCATGCGGGTCTCGACGTCCTCGTCGGAGGCGGCGACAGGGTCGACCTCGACGGAGATCCCGGAGAAGTCGGGCAGCTCGAACGGCGGGACGACGTCGATCTCGGCCTCGAAGGTCAGGTCCTGGCCGTCCTCGAGGGGCAGCTGGGTGAGGTTGACCTCGGGCTGGCCCAGCGGCTTGAGCTCCTGCTCGGCGATCGCCTGGGAGTAGTACTCCGGCAGCGCCTCGTTGATGGCCTCCTGCACGACGGCGCCACGGCCGAACCGCTGGTCGATGATCCGGTTGGGGACCTTGCCCTTGCGGAAGCCGGGCACCTGCACCTGCGCGCCGATGGTGCGGTAGGCCGCGTCCAGGCGGGGCTTGAGGTCGGCGGCGGGGACCTCGACGGTCAGCTTGACCCGGGTCGGGGTCAGGTTCTCGACAGCGCTCTTCACTGCAGGTGCTCCAGAGGGGTCTTGGGGGTATGCCGTGCACGCAGGACTGCTCGAGGGCACGACGGGTGTCGTCTCACCATGGTAGGTGGTCGGGGTAGCCGGATTCGAACCGGCGGCCTTCCGCTCCCAAAGCGGACGCGCTACCAAGCTGCGCCATACCCCGCAGGGCCGGTGCGCCGAGCACCTGCCCCGAAGGGATAGACTATCGGCTCGGTCGCGCAGTCCGGACCACCGGACCCGCGGCCGTCGCAGTGCCGTGCGGGTGTAGCTCAATGGTAGAGCCCCAGTCTTCCAAACTGGCTACGCGGGTTCGATTCCCGTCACCCGCTCCACCTCCCCCGGGCGTAGTGTCCGGGCATGACCAGCCAGACCCTCCCTCAGCCGCCTGCCGTCCCCGGCACGGTCGTCGTCATCGGCACGGGGCGGGCCGGCGCCGTGCCGGACACCCTGGTGCTCGACCTCCAGCTGGAGGGCCACGGGGCCAGCGTCGCCGAGGCGATCGAGGCCCTCACCGGCGCCTCGCAGGCGTCGCACGACGCCCTTCCCGGGGTCGACCTGCGCACCTCCGGCCTGGGGGTGCACCCCCGGCACGACCACCAGGGGACCCAGGTGGGGCACACCGCATACCAGTCCCTGCAGCTGCGCGCCCCCGACCCGTCGGCGGCCGGCAACCTCGTCCGGCGACTCGGCGAGGTCGTCGGTGACGCCCTCGGCGTCACCGGTCTGCGGGCCGAGCTGGCGGACACCGCCGAGCTGGACCGGCGGGCCCGGGAGGCGGCCTTCGACGACGCCCGCGGGAGGGCGGAGCAGTATGCGGCGCTCGCGGGCCGGGCCGTCGTCGGTGTCCTCCACGTGCGCGAGCTCGTGGACGGTCCCGTCCAGCCGTTCCCCCGCGCCGAGGCACGCATGGCGGCGGCGGGCGGCCCTGTCGTGGGCCCGGCCGACCACGAGGTGACGGCCACGGTCGAGGTGACCTGGCAGCTCGGCGACTGAGCGGCTCGGGTCGACAGGCCCTCCCCGCCGTGCTCGGGTGGAGGGGTACGGGTCGCCATCGCGACCGTCCCGAGAGAAGGAAGGACCGAACCATGGGTTTCATGGACAAGGCCAAGGACGCCCTCGGTCAGCACGACGACAAGGTGTCCGACGCGGTCGACCAGCACTCCGACCGGATCGACCAGGGCATCGACCGGGGCACGGAGTTCGCCGACGAGCGCACAGGGGGCAAGTACGGCGAGCACATCGACAAGGGCGGCGACGCCGCCCGGGACCACCTCGACGGCCTGGACGGTCAGCAGGACGACTTCGGCACGCCGCCGGCGGACAAGGCCTGAGCCGGCCCAGCATCCCGGACGGCCCCGTGCGCGACAGCGTGCACGGGGCCGTCCGCTGCTGCGCGGCAGCCGCCGCACCGGCGTTCAGCCCAGAGGCGGGAGGGTGCCGTCCGACTCGTAGGCGCTGATCATGGCGATCCGGCGCGCGTGGCGCTCGTCCCCGGAGAAGGACGTCGTCAGGAACGCCTCGACGATCTCGCGCGCCTCCTGCGTCGAGTGCATCCGGGCGCCGACGGACACGACGCGGGCGTCGTTGTGCTCACGGGCCAGGCTCGCCAGCTCGGGCTTCCAGGCCAGCGCGGCCCGCACCCCCGCGACCTTGTTGGCCGCGATCTGCTCACCGTTGCCGGAGCCGCCCAGGACGACACCGAGGCTGTCCGGGTCGGCGGCGACGGCCTCGGCGGCGCGCAGCACGAAGACCGGGTAGTCGTCGAGCGCGTCGTAGTCGAGCGGGCCGTGGTCGACGACCTCGTGCCCCTGCTGGCCGAGCCACGTGACGAGGTCGCGCTGCAGCTCGTAGGACGCGTGGTCGCCGCCGATGTGGACGCGCATGGGTCGGGCTCCTGTGTGGTGTGGAAGGGGTGTGCGGGTGCTGGGCGGAGAGGTGGCCGGGGACGGCCGGTCCGGTGACCGCCCCCGGCACGGGGGTCAGCTGAAGTCGGGGTGGGCCTCGCGCGTGCGCTTCAGCTCGTAGAAGCCGGGTGTGCCGGCGACGAGGACGCAGCCGTCCCACAGCCGCCCGGCGGCCTCGCCCTTGGGTGCCGGCGTCACGACCGGACCGAAGAAGGCGACGTCGTTGACCGAGATGACGGGGGTGCCCACGTCGTCGCCGACGAGGTCGATCGCCCGCTGGTGGCTGGCCCGCAGCGCCTCGTCCACGTCGTCGCGGCCGGCGACCTCCTTCAGGGCGGGGTCCAGGCCCAGCTCGTCGACGACCTCGTCGATGATCTGGTCCAGGTGCTCGGTGCCGCGGTGGTCCAGGTGGATCCGCTGGCCGAACGCGTCGTACATCCGCTTGCGCAGGAGGTTGGCCTCGTCCTCGGCCAGGCCCTGGGTGGCCGCGACGATGACACGCACGGGGCCCCAGGAGCGGTCGAGCATCTCGCGGTAACCCTCGTCGAGGTGGCGGTGCTCGTTGAGGACCGACAGGCTCATGACCGACCACGTGACGTCGAGGTCGCGGACCTGCTCCACCTGCATCATCCAGCGGGAGGTCATCCAGGCCCAGGGGCACACGGGGTCGAAGAACATCTCGGCGCGGTCGCGGCTAGGTGCCGTGGTCTGTGTCATGGCACCATCGTGTCACCCGGCGGCGGGCAGGGGCCGACCCGGCCCACCCCATACCCGCGCCGGGTCCCGTCCGACCGACCTCACCTCCCGAGGAGAGCCCTGCATGCCCGGTACGAACCTGACCCGCGACGAGGCGACCAGCCGTTCGCAGCTGATCGCCACCGAGTCCTACGAGGTGGCGCTGGACCTCACCGCGGGGCCAGAGACGTTCCGGACCACGACCCGGGTGCGCTTCAGCTGCGCCCGGCCGGGGGCGCAGACCTGGATCGACTTCGTCGGCCGCTCGGTGGAGTCGGTCGTGCTCAACGGCACCGAGCTCGACCCCGCGCAGGTCTGGGCCGACGGGCGGATCCGGCTGGACGGCCTCGCCGCCGACAACGAGCTGGTCGTGGACGCCACGGGCATCTACATGAACACCGGCGAGGGCCTGCACCGCTTCGTCGACCCGGCGGACGGGGAGGTCTACCTCTACACCCAGTTCGAGGTGCCGGACAGCCGCCGCATGTATGCCGCGTTCGAGCAGCCCGACCTCAAGGGCACCTTCGCCTTCACCGTGACGGCGCCGGCGCACTGGCAGGTGATCTCCAACGAGCCGACGCCGGAGCCCGTCCCGGCCCCCGACGCGGCGAACGTCGACGGGGGCGAGGTGGCGCGCTGGGAGTTCGCGCCCACCCCCCGGATCTCCTCCTACATCACCGCGCTGGTCGCCGGCCCCTACGACGTCGTCCGCGACGCGGTCAGCACCCGCGCCGGCGAGGTGCCGCTGGGTGTGTTCTGCCGCCGGAGCCTGCGCCCACACCTGGACGCCGAGAACATCCTGGAGGTGACCAAGCAGGGCTTCGCCTTCTTCGAGGAGGAGTTCGACCAGCCCTACCCCTTCACCAAGTACGACCAGATCTTCACGCCGGAGTACAACATGGGCGCGATGGAGAACGCCGGCTGCGTGACCATCGTGGAGAGCTACGTCTTCCGGTCCAGGGTGACCGAGGCGCTGGTCGAGCGCCGGGCGCTGACGATCCTGCACGAGCTGGCGCACATGTGGTTCGGCGACCTGGTCACCATGCGCTGGTGGGACGACCTGTGGCTCAACGAGAGCTTCGCCGAGTGGGCCTCGACGACCTGCCAGGCCGAGGCCACGCGGTGGAAGGACGCCTGGACCACCTTCGGGACCGCCGAGAAGGCCTGGGCCTACAAGCAGGACCAGCTCTCCTCCACCCACCCGGTCGCCGCCGACATGGTCGACCTGGCCGCGGTCGAGGTGAACTTCGACGGCATCACCTACGCCAAGGGCGCCTCGGTGCTCAAGCAGCTCGTGGCCTACGTCGGGCGCGAGCCCTTCCGCGACGGGCTGCGCGCCTACTTCGCCAAGCACGCCTGGGGCAACACCACGCTGGCCGACCTGCTGGTCGAGCTGGAGGCGACCAGCGGCCGTGACCTGTCGTCCTGGAGCCGGGTGTGGCTCGAGACCGCGGGCGTCAACACGCTGACCCCGCAGGTCGAGGTGTCCGAGGACGGGACCATCACCTCCCTGGCGATCGTGCAGACGACGCCGGAGGAGCACCCGACCCAGCGTCCCCACCGCCTGGCCGTGGGACTCTACGACCTCGTCGACGGCGCCCTCGTGCGCACCCACCGCGAGGAGCTCGACGTCGACGGCGAGCGGACCGAGGTGCCGCAGCTGGTCGGCCGGCCCGCGCCGGACCTGCTGCTGGTCAACGACGACGACCTGGCCTACGCCAAGATCCGTCTCGACCGCCGCTCGCTGGCGACCGCGCTGAAGCACGTGCGGGCCTTCACCGACTCGCTGCCCCGCGCCCTGGTGCTGGGTGCCGCGTGGGACATGACCCGCGACGGCGAGATGGCCGCCACCGACTACGTGCGGCTGGTGCTGCAGGCGCTGCCCGGCGAGTCCGACTCCACGCTCCTGCGCGTGCTCATCCAGCAGGTGACGACGGCGGCGCTGACCTACACGGCGCCCGCGCACCGCGACGACGTCGTGGCCGAGCTGGCCGCCGGGCTGCGCTCGGCGGGCGAGGCCGCCGCCGCCGGCAGCGACGCCCAGCTGCAGCTGGTCACCGCGTGGGCGGCGCTCGCGCGGTCCGAGGAGGACGTCGCCCGCGTCGCCGGGCTCCTGTCCGGGGAGCAGGTGCTCGAGGGTCTCGAGCTCGACCAGGACATGCGCTGGACGCTGCTGACGTCGCTGGCCGCGGCCGGCGCCGCCGACGAGGAGCAGGTCGCGGCCGAGCAGGAGCGCGACAACACCGCGACCGGCCGGGAGAAGGCTGCCCGCGCGCGGGCGGCCCGACCGACCGCCGAGGCCAAGCAGGCCGCCTGGGAGGCCGCGGTCGAGCAGGACGGTCTGTCCAACTCCGTGCTGGCCTCGACCGCCCTGGGTTTCGGCTGGGTGCACGACCCGACGCTGCTCGAGCCCTACGTGGGCCGCTACCACGAGGTCATCGAGAAGGTCTGGGACGAGCGCACACACCACATCGCCGAGTCCCTGGCCGTCGGGTTCTACCCCCACGCGGTCGCCTCCGCCGAGCTCCGCGACGCGACGCAGGCCTGGCTGGACAGCCACCCGCACGTGTCCAACTCGCTGCGCCGCACGCTCGCGGAGAACCGTGACGCCGTCGCCCGCGCCCTCCAGGCCCAGGCGGTCGACGCCCGCGCCTGACCCTCCCCCACCGACGACGTCGCGTGCACGCTCCCCGGGCGACCGACGACGTCGCATGCACGCTCCCCGGGCGACCGAGGACGTACGGTGCAGGGATGAGCCCCGTCGGCGTCCCCGGGGACCGGCTACGGATCGTGCCCGCCAACGAGGCGGCGTGCGAGGACCTCGACGCCGTCCTCGGCACGAGAGGTCCTGGCAGCAGGTGCCTCTGCCAGCGCTACAAGCTGGCGCGCGGCGAGGCGTTCGGCAGCTTCCCCGCCGAGGAGCGCGCCTCCCGGTGGCACGACCAGACCTCGTGCGGCGATCCGACGGCGCCGGCGACCAGCGGGCTCGTCGCCTACTCGGGTGACGAGCCCGTGGGGTGGTGCGCGGTCGAGCCGCGCACGGCATACCAGGGGCTCGTGCGGGTCTTCACCGTGCCGTGGAAGGACCGCACCGAGGACCGGCGAGACCCGTCGGTCTGGGCCGTCACCTGCGTCTTCGTCCGCGCCGGGCACCGCCGGCGCGGCATCGGCAGCGCGCTGGCTCTCGCCGCCGTCCCTTTCGCGCGTGGCCGGGGCGCCTCCGCGCTCGAGGCCTACCCGATCACCACGACGGCCGTCATCGACGAGGAGCTGCACGTGGGGACGGTTCCGATGTTCGAGGCGGCGGGTATGCGGCAGGTCGCCGCCCCCACGCCGCGCCGGGTCGTCATGCGCCTCGACCTGTGAGCCACCCGCCACCGGCTAGCGCCCACACCACGTCCCCGGTCGCGGCAGACGTGCGCACACCACGTCCCCGGTCGGGAAAGGGGCGGGCACACCACGTCCCCGGTCGGAGGGGGGCGGGGGTCAGTCGCCGCGGTTGACCACGCGCGCCAGGCGGCGGGCGGAGCGCCAGGTGAACAGCTCCTCGAGCAGCACCCGGCTGCCGTCGGGGCCGGCGAGCGGGACGCGCCAGTTGGGGTACTCCTCGTCGGTGCCGGGCTGGTTGATGACGCGGCGGTCGCCCGCGAGGTCGCTGACGCTGACGCCGATCATCTTGGCCGGCGTCCTGGTCAGGAAGGCGTGCAGCGCCTCCACCTGCTGGGCGACGTTGGCCCCCGGGCGCAGCAGCCCGCGGCGGCGCAGGTCCAGGAGGACCTCGTCACGGGAGCGGCCGTCCTCGGCCAGCTCCTCCTCCAGGGTCCGGTCCAGCAGGCCCAGGCGGTGCCGCAGCTCGACGTGCACCCCCTGCAGGTAGCCCGCGGTCGGGGGCAGGTCGTGGGTGGTCACGGTGGCCAGGCACAGCTCGCGCCACTCCTCGGGGTCGAGCAGTCCTCCGTCGCCCTCCCAGTCGCGCTCGAACCACAGGATCGAGGTGCCCATGACACCGCGGCCGCTCAGGTAGTCGCGCACCCACGGCTCGACCGTGCCCAGGTCCTCGCCCACCACCACGGCACCGGCGCGGTGGGCCTCCAGCAGCAGGATGCCGATCATCGCGTCGTGGTCGTAGCGCACGTAGGTGCCCTGGAAGGGCTTCATGCCCTCCGGGATCCACCACAGGCGGAACAGGCCGATGACGTGGTCGACGCGCAGGCCGCCGCTGTCCCGCAGCGCCGCGCGCACCATGTCGCGGTAGGGCCCGTAGGCCAGCTCGGCCAGCTTGTCGGGACGCCACGGCGGCTGGCTCCAGTCCTGGCCGACCTGGTTGTACTGGTCGGCGGGTGCGCCCACGGTCACGCCCCGGGCGAGCGCGTCGCCCAGGGACCAGGCGTCCGACCCGTCGGGGTGCACGCCGACCGCGAGGTCGGAGATGACGCCCAGCGACATACCCGTGTCCAGCAGGTCGCGCTGCACCCGGGCGAGCTGGTCGTCGAGGATCCACTGCAGCCACAGGTGGAACTCCACCTCCTCGGCGTTCTTCTCCCGGAAGGTCTCCACCGCCGAGGAGCGCGGGTCCTGCAGCTCCTCGGGCCACGAGCGCCACCAGGTGCCGTGCACGTGGCACAGCGCGCTCCACGTGGCGAAGTCGACCAGCCCCTGGCCCTCCCGCTCCACGAACGCGTTGAACGCGCGGGTGCGCCGCAACGAGCGCCGCTGGCGGAAGATCATCCGCAGCGCGGCCTCCTTGGCCATCCAGACCGCGTCGCGCTCGATGAAGTCCAGGTCGAGGTAGCGCTTGGCGTCGTCGGCGTGCCACTCGATCAGCTGCCGCTCGGCCGCCGACAGGTAGGCCACCTCCGGCACGTCCTCCACGCGGATGTAGAGCGGGCTGACGAAGCGCCGGCTCGTGGGCAGGTAGGGCGAGGGCTCGACCGGCGGCACCGGCTCGGCGGCGTGCAGCGGGTTGACCAGCACGAAGTCGGCCCCCATGCCGGCCGCCCAGGCGCCGGCGTCGCCGAGGTCGGCGAGGTCGCCGATGCCCCACGAGTCCGCCGAGCGCATGGCGTAGAGCTGCGTCATCAGGCCCCAGGTCTGCGAGCCGGGGGCGGCCAGCGACTCGGGCAGCGAGATCGCGGCCGGGGTGACGACGAGCGGCATCCGCGCGGTGTCCTCTCCGGCACGCACCTCCAGCCGGTGCCAGCCCAGCGGCAGGTCGGAGCCCACGTCCACCAGCACCCGCTCGACGGCGGCCCCGTCCACCTCCCGCGTCTCGGGCAGCGCGGAGGGGTCGACCTCCACCACGCGGGTGGTTCCCTCCTCCAGCACCAGCCGGGCCGTGAACACCGTCCCCGCGGCGACGTGCACCGGGACCTCGGGGGCGGTGCCCTCGACCGTCACCACCACGGGCGGCAGGACACGGCGCCACGGCGCCAGCTCGAGCTCCTGCAGCGCCGTCGCGGCCGCCGCCTCCGTGCCGGCGTCGACGCCGAGGGCGGCGAGGACGGACAGGACCGTCTCCGCGGACACCTGCACGTGGCGGCCCTGCCAGTCCCAGAACTCGGTGGCCACGCCGTAGGCGTGGGCCAGCTCGGTCAGGCGGGGGGTCAGCTCGGTCACTAGGTCGACCTCTCAGGTGCAGCGGGGGTGGCGGGTGCAGCCCATAGTCTCTCAGGCCCGGCGACCGCCTCCGGCCACCACACGCAGGCGAGGCCCGGCAGGCCGGCGGCCTGGGTGCCCGGCGGTCCGGCCGGCGCACCACCCTGTTCAATGGGGGCCATGCAGATGCTCCCCCCGCCCTTCGACACCTGGGAGAACACCGTCGACTGGCTGGCCGGTGCGCCGCTGCGCATCGTGCTCATCCTCCTCGCCGCCGTGGTCGTCCGCTGGCTCGTCAACCGGTCGATCCGCACCGTCACCGAGCGCGCGGTCGAGCGCGCCGACGAGCACGAGCGCAGCAGCATCGAGAAGGTCATGGACCGGGCCACCGGCGCCAACCTCGCCCGCCGACGCCAGCGTGCCCTGACGATGGGCTCCCTGCTGCGCAGCGTCGCCACCTTCGTCATCGCGACCGTCACGCTGCTGACGGTGATGGCCGAGCTCGGTATGCCGCTCGCCCCCCTGCTCACCTCCGCCGGCATCGGCGGCATCGCGCTCGGCTTCGGCGCGCAGTCGCTGGTCAAGGACTTCCTGTCCGGGATCATGATGATCATCGAGGACCAGTACGGCGTCGGCGACGTCATCGACACCGGCGAGGCGACCGGCACGGTCGAGGAGGTGACCCTGCGGGTCACCCGGCTCCGGGACGCCAGCGGCGTCGTGTGGTTCATCCGCAACGGCGAGATCATCCGCATCGGCAACAAGAGCCAGGGGTGGGCCGTCGCGACGGTCGACCTGCAGGTGTCCTACGCCGAGGACCCCCGGCGGGTGCTGCCGATCCTGCAGCGCGTGGTGACCGAGGTCGCCGAGGACCCGGCCTGGGCCGACAAGCTCATCGAGCCCCCCACCGTCGCCGGTGTCGAGTCGGTCAGCGGCGGGACGATGACGCTGCGCATCTTCGCCAAGACCCGTCCGGGCGAGCAGTACGCCATACCCCGGGAGATCCGCGAGCGCGCCAAGGAGGCCTTCGACCAGGAGGGTGTGCGCGGCCCGGCCGTCCTGCCCTACGGGGGCACGCAGGCCTGAGCCCACGACCTGCCGGGCCGTGACAACCGTCCGTCCGCCCCGGGTCGTCGACTAGGTAGGAGGTGGCCGATGAGAGGTCAGGGACCGGCGTTCGAGGAGTTCGTCCTCGCCAGCACGCCCACGCTGCACCGCACCGCGGTGCTGCTCACGGGTGACCCGCACACGGCACGCGACCTGCTGCAGGAGGCCCTGCTCAAGGCGTGGCGCTCCTGGGGCAGGGTGACCGGCGACAGGGTGGCCTACGTCAGGACGATCGTCGTGCGCGAGTTCCTGACGCAGCGCCGGCGCCGGTGGCACGGCGAGCGGCCCACGGAGGAGCTGCCCGAGCAGGCGGACACCCGCCAGGGAGCCGACCTCGAGACGAGCCTGACCCTCGCCGACGCCGTCCGTGCACTCCCGCCGCAGCAGCGCGCCGTCGTGGTGCTGCGCTACTTCCACGACCTCACCGAGGCCGACACCGCCCGCACGCTGGGCCTGGCCGTCGGCACCGTGAAGTCCCACCACTCGCGGGCGCTGGCCGCGCTCCGCGTGAGCGAGCACCTCGACGACGTCGTCGCCGGGGGAAAGGGGCGCCTGGCATGACACCCACGACCCGCACCGTCGAGGACCTGCGCCGCACGCTGCACGAGACGGCCGACAGCCACCCGGCGCCGTCACCGACCGACCTGCTGCGCGACCTGCGCGAGGAGCGGTCCCGCCGCCGTCAGGCCGGGGCGTCGCGCGGCGCCGTGGCCGCCGCGGCCGCCGTGGTCGTCGGGGCGGCAGGTATGCAGCTGCTCACCGGTGACGACCCCACGCCGGCGCCGCCCGCGGAGGGCACCGGCTCGGCCGTGGAGCGGGGGTGGGTGCTGGACGACGGCACGCCGCCGGAGCAGGCGGACGGACTGCTGCTGCTGGAGACGGTCCCGGTGCCCTACGGCGGCGCCGACGACCTGACCCTGCCGGGGCCGGGCGGCGCGACGTCCGACGGCTCCCAGCGTTTCGCCGTGCTCTGGTGCGAGGTCGGGCCAGACGACTCCGCCATCACACCGCCCTCCCTGCGGCTGCGGACCCCTGCCGGGCCGACGGTCGAGGTGCCCTGCCTGCCCGAGGACGACCCGTCCCAGGTCACGGTCACACCCGTGCCGCTCCCTCCGGGCGAGGTGACCCTCGCGCCGACGTGGCGGGGCGACGTGCCCGGTGACGGCGAGGCCGTGCTCGGGATCTACCGCGAGGCCTCCTCCGCGGAGTACGACTTCCCGGGGTGGCCCGACCCCCCGCTGACGCCGCCTGCCCACGGCCCGGACGCGGTGGTGCTCGACCCGGGCAGCGCCGCCGGCGACGGGACCGTCCACGGTGGTGCCCGCGCGGCCACGGTGACGCTGACCAGCGACAGCTCGCTGGAGCTGTGGCGCGGCGTGCCCGGGGGCCTGCAGGTCGACGTCGACGGGGTGCGGGTGACCGACGACGGTGACAGCGGCGCCGTGGGCGGCGACGCCTGGCAGGAGGCCGACCCCGAGCTGCGGGACGGCGTCTGGGACGCCTTCACCGCCGGCCAGCGGCGCACGCTCGCCCTGCCGGAGGAGGTGCTGCCCGGGCCGGGCGAGACCCGCACCGTGACCGTCACGGTCGTCCCCCGCGCCGGTGAGCAGCACTGGCAGGTCGCCGTCCTGGCCACCGGGTCCGAGCCCGCTGCCGTGGCGCCCACCGCCCCCTCGACGGGCGCCACTTCCGAGATGCCGCAGTGGTATGCCGGGCACCGTCTCGTGGCGACGTGGCAGGTCCCCCGCACCGGCGTCGCCAACCGGCTCGAGCTCCCCGACGAGCTGGGGCAGGACGGTGCGGAGGCCACCTGGGCCCTGCGGTGCCCCGGCGTCGCGCGGGACGGCGGGGTGGTCGCGACCGGGCGGGTCACGGTGGACGAGGAGACCCTCGAGCGGGTCTGCTCCGCGCGGACCCAGGAGGCCCTCTACCCCGTGGCCGAGGCGGCGGGCTACGACGGCACGGTCGTCACCCCGGGCTCCGAGGTGCGGGTCGCGGTTCCGGCCGACCCGGAGGGGGGCATCGCGCTCGTCGCCGCCTACGTGCCCGTCCCCTTCGAGGAGTTCGACTTCGAGGCGGCCGCCGAGGCGCCCCAGGGCTGGGACCCTCTGGCTGCCGTGCGCGGCGAGGTCACGGTCGGCCACCGGCTCGACCCGGCGGGGCTGACCGACGGCACCGTGACCGAGGTGACGCTGCCTCCGGACACGGTCGGGGTCCGGCTGACGACCGAGGGCGTCGGACGGGTCCGCCTGCTGGTGGACGGCTCCCCCGCCGAGGGGTGGGGCGTCGACCAGGACGGCTGGTGGACCTCCTGGACCGACGACCGGGTCACCTCCGTGCCGGTGGCCTGGGTGCAGGCCCCCTCCGACGGCGGTGAGCTGACGCTCGAGGTCGACGGCTACCCCGGTGGCGCCGTGGAGGCCGAGGTGCTGGTGGTGGTCCCGGAGTGAGTCCCGGTGGCACGATGGCCGTATGACGACGACGTCGGGGGCAGGGGCGAGCGCGTCCGCGCTCGTGCCTGCCCACGGCGCCGGGCTGCACCGCCTCGCCGCCGTGCTGACGGCCGACACGGAGCAGGCCACCGGGCTGGTGGCGCGCACCCTGGCGGTCGAGGGGGCCCGTGGTGGCGCCGTGGGCACCGCGGACCCGAGGAGCGCGACGGAGGACCGGCTGCGCCGCACCCTCGTCCGTCTCTACCTGCGCTCCGCACCCAGGCGCACGGACGGCGTGCGCGTGACCGGCGGCGACGCCGGCGACGTCCTGGCGAGCCTGCGGCCCAGGGACCGGGCGGCCACCGCCCTGCGGCTGCTGGAGGGATGGGACGAGGAGCGGACCGCCGCCGCCGTAGGCGTCCCCGTCCGCCGGGTCAGCGGGCTGGTCCCCCGGGTCCCCGGTCTCGAGCTGGCCCTGGCCGGGCTGGCCGACCAGCACGCGCTCACCGGTGCGGACCTGGAGACCGCGCTGGACGGGCGGCTCGCCGACGAGCTGACCAGGACCGCCCCGTCGGGAGGCCGCCTGCGGACCTGGGCGGTCGCCGCCGGCGTCGCGGTCGCGGTGCTCGGGGGGTATGCCGTGACGGACCGGCCCGACGGCGGCTCCCCTGCGGACGCGGCCGGGGTCGACGGAGCCGGGACGGTCCGTGCCGGGACCGACCTCACCGAGGCGGGCTGGCGCCTGGACGACGAGGGTGCACCCCCACGCTCCCCGATGGGGCTGCACCTGCGGGAGACCGTCGTCCTCGACGACGGGCGGCGGTCGGCGACGGTCGACCTGCCCTCCTCCTCGGGGCTGGGCTTCGCCTCGTTCGGGGTGCTCTGGTGCGACATGCCGCCGGCGCAGGACGCCCACCTGCGCGTGCCCTCCGGGACCATCTCGCTCGGCGACGCCGAGGTGGACCTGCCGTGCGCCGGACGTGAGGGGTCACCCCCCGTCACCCAGGTCGTCGCCCTGCCGCTGGACGGGGTGGGCGTGCTGCGGCTCGACGGGGACATCCCCGGCAGGGGCGGCGCGGTGCTCGGTGTCTACGCCGAGTCCGACCACGGCCAGGCACCGGCCGCCCGCGGGAGCCAGGCCGACCCCCCGCCGGTGGACGCGGGCAGCCACGTCCTGGACGTCTCGCAGAGCCACCCCTCCGCCTTCGGCGGCCGCCGGCTGGCCCAGGCCACCGTCGTCGGGCACGACAGCACGGTCCGGGTCTGGGCGGGACGCACGGGCGCCCTGTCGGTCCTGGTCGACGGGGTGCCGGTGACCGACGACGGTGACGTCGCCTCGATGACCGCGATGATCGAGGACCTGTCCGCCGCTCAGCTCGAGGGGTCGGAGCCGGTCCTGACCGACCCGCGTGACTACGGCAGCTGGACCACCCAGCAGCCCGACCTGAGGGACGGCCGCTGGCTGGTGCCCGCGCCCGGCCAGGTGCGCACCTTCGAGCTGCCGCAGCAGGTGCGTCCGGCTCCTGGCGAGCGCCGCACCGTCGCCGTGGAGGTCGTCACCGAGAACATCGGGGACCTGTGGCAGGTCGCCCTCAGCGGGGCCGCCGCCGGGGAGCTCGACACGGGGCCGGTGGCCGCCGTCGCCGAGCCGAGCGCGCCGCGGCACGCCCTCGGGCATCGGCTGGTCGGGCAGTGGCAGGTGCCCTCCGACGGGCAGGTGCACGAGCTCCTGCCCGACGACCCCCTGGTCGCCGAGGAGCTCGTGGTGATGGTCACGCGCGAGGTGGACCCCCACCGGTGGTACGGCTGGGGCGAGGGGCTGGCCAGCCTGGGTGAGCGTCCGGTGACGCTGTGGCTCCAGGACGGCGTGGAAGCCGCGGTGCGTGAGCTGCGGCATCCCTGGTTCGAGCCGGTGACGGGGCCGGGCCCCCTCACGGTCGCCGCCCCAGCCTCCCCCGGGCACCCTCCCGCCACCGTGCTCGCCTACGCCCCGGTCCCCTACGAGGAGTTCGACTTCGCGACGGCCGGGATCCCGCCCGGGGCCCGGCCGGCCGGCGCCGAGCCGGAGCTGGACCCGCACAGTCGATGGCCGGACCTGCTGGGGTGGCAGGTCCAGGCGGTCGTCGACCTGGACGACCTCGAGGACGGGCACGTGACCGTGCCGGTGACGCACGGGGTGGCCGTCGCCGCCCGGGTGACCAGCGAGGGCAAGGGACGCGTCCGCTTCCTCGTGGAGGGCCAGCCGGCCGACGCCCTCTACGGCTCCGAGGGGTGGTGGTCCAGCTGGACGGCCGAGGCGGTGACGTCCGAGCTGGAGCTGTCCTACTCGGGCGGCTACACCCGCCCGGAGATCGACATCACGCTCGAGGTCGAGGGCTACGAGGACCTCACGGTCGAGCTGCTGACGCAGTGACCCGGTGAGCCGCTGAGCCCGCCGCCGACCGAGGAGGCGTTCCTCCCGGCGTGCGCAGTCGTCCGGGAGGGGTGCTCGGCGAGACCCTCGCCCGGGCTCTGCCGCGCTGGCAGACTGGGGAGGTGGTCGGGCTCCAGCCCAGCGGCCCTGCCCCGGGCCTGCCGGAGGCGGTGCGTCGCCATGCGCCGGCCCTGCGCCGCACCGCCCTCATGCTCACCGGCCAGGAGGCCGCGGCCGACCGCCTCGTCGTCGAGGTCCTGCGCTCCGCCCCGGCCTCTGCGGACCGCGCCCAGCTCGTGCAGCTGCTCACCCGCGCCTACCTGCACCGTGCACCCTCCTGGCGCCGACCCGAGCTCGAGGCGGTCGCGGGGCTGACCGACCCGGACGCCGGGGACGTCCTGGCGAGCCTGCGCCCCAGGGCCCGGGCGGCCACCGTGCTCAGACGCGCCGAGGGCTGGCCCGCCAGCAGGGTCGCGGACGCGCTGCACGTCGACCGCACCGTGGTCGCCCGGATGGTGCCGCGGTCGTCCGGCCTCGAGGCCGCCCTGGCGGCCCTGGCCGACCGGCACTCCCGCCCCGCCGACGAGGTCGTCACCACCGTCCTGACCGAGCTCACCTCGCCCTCCCCCGGCCCTGGGCCGGACCCCCTGCGCGACGGAGGCACGCCTGCCGCCGGACCACCCGCCCCCCTGGCCCGGGCGCGCACCGAGGCCGCCCGCCTGGCCCACCGGCCGTGGACGTGGCGGGTGCTCGCGGGCGCGGTGGCGCTGGGTCTGGTGGTGTGGGCCTCCGCGCTGGGCGACCCCGTCCCCGATCTGCCCGCCGCCGACGCGGACGCGGGGGGCCGGAGGCTGGCGCTGGTCGACGGCACCTCGTTGCCCACGGCAGGGGGTGACCTCGCGGAGCGTGGCTGGGCCCTGGGCCCCGACGGCGCCCCGCCGGTCGACCTGGAGGGGCTGCGCCTGCTGCAGGTCGTCCCGGTCAACCTCGCCCAGGCCACCGCCCCGCTGCGGGTCGACACCCGGCCACGCTCGGGGGAGGCCGTGTTCGCGGCCCTGTGGTGCGACCTACCGGTGGACGACCCCCGTCTGCACCCCCCGGCGGCACGGCTGATGACCGGCGGCGAGTCGGCCGTGCTGGCCTGCGCCGGCACGGGCGGGGAGCCGGCGGTGGAGCGGCTCGTGCCCCTTCCCCCCGGCACCGGCCGCGGGCTGTCGACCGTGCTGGTGGCCTGGTCCGGTGACGTGCCGACGCGCGGGCGGGCGCTGTTGGCGACCTACACCGAGGTGGGTGCCGGCCCCACCCCCGTCGACGTGGCACGGCCGGCCCGTCCGGTGGTCGGGGCGGGCACCCTGGTGCTCGACGGCACCAGCCCCGCCTACCAGGTGCAGAGCCGGACGGTCCACCACCGCCGCGTCCGGGTCGGTCCGGACACGACCCTCACCGTCTGGGCCGGGGCGGCCGGCGGGATCACCGTGCAGGTCGACGACACCGTCGTCACCGACGACGGCGAGGCCGCCGTGGTCCCCCTCGACGGTGCCTGCGAGCACGAGGACTCCGGGGGTGACGGCATACCCGACGGTGCTGCCCCGCAGGACCCCCCGCCGCCGGACGCCTGGCGCACGGCCGACCCCGAGCTGCGCGACGGCCGCTGGCTCGTCTACCGGCCGGGCCGGGCCCGTGAGCTCCTCCTGCCCGACCGCCTGCGGCCCGCTGCCGGGCAGTCCCGCGTGGCCACCGTCACGGTGTCGACCACCCTGGCAGCCCGGTCGTGGCAGGTGCAGGTCAGCGGGGCGAGCCTCGTGCAGGAGGACACCCTCCCGCTGCCGGTCACCGACGCGCCGCCGGACCGCGACGTCCCGGAGTGGGTGGGTGGTCACCGGCTCGCTACGGCGTGGCAGGTGCCCAACGACGGCGTCCCGCACGCGCTGGCCGACCCGGGCCTGCGGCCCGGCCGGCGCTTCATCCTCGTGGGCTCCCCCGCGCGACCCGCACCGGAGGGGTGGGGCGCGGTCGCACCGCACGTCGCCACGACGCGCGGTGCGGCGGAGCTGTCGATGGTCCGTTCCGTGCCCGACGCCTTCGACGAGGGTGTCTGGCGCCCGGGCGAGCAGCTGCTGCGCGCCGGTGCCAGCACCCGCAACATCCGCGCGGGCACCGGCACGGGAGTCGTGGCGGTGACGGTCCCCGCGGCGCCCGGCCCGACGCCCCCCAGCACCCTGCTGGCCTACGAGCCCGTGGCCCACGAGGACTTCGACTTCGCGGCCGCACCGCCCATGGGCGTCTTCGCCGCTCCCGGGGAGCCGCTTCCCGACCCCCTGGCCGCGGCCGGCGGCAGCACCGTGGTCGTGGGCCGCTGGACGGCCGAGGACCTCGACGACGAGGGACGGCTGCGGATCGAGGAGGACCTGAGCAGCCGCACGTGGCTGCGCCTGTCGACCGAGGGACGGGGCAGGGTCCGCGTGCTGGAGGGCGGGCGCCCGGCGGTGTGGCTGCCCGACGGCTGGTGGAGCTCGTGGACCGCCGCGCCGGTCGTCACCGACCTGCGGGTCGAGGGCACGCGCACCGCCGGCGTCCCCGGGCAGCCGTTCGAGCTGGTCGTGGAGGGCTACGAGGAGGGCTTCGCCGTCGAGGTCCGCGTGCGTGGCGGTGAGGACGGAGCGCCGGGGAGCACCTGAGACACTGGGGCGGTGACCCAGCCCGACCACACCGTGTCCCCGCCGGTCTCCCCGGTGCCGACCTTCTACG
This sequence comes from Ornithinimicrobium pekingense DSM 21552, assembly GCF_000421185.1. Lineage (GTDB taxonomy): Bacteria > Actinomycetota > Actinomycetes > Actinomycetales > Dermatophilaceae > Ornithinicoccus > Ornithinicoccus pekingensis. The sequence goes on along the minus strand of NZ_ATWJ01000015.1, from coordinate 26,197 downwards.
AGCGTGTCGGTGGCCACGAGACCTTCCGCCGGCTCGTCGCCGAGTTCTACCGGGGCGTTTCCGACGACCCGCCGCTGCGCGACCTCTACCCCGAGGAGGACCTCGGGCCGGCCGAGGAACGGCTGCTGCTCTTCCTCGAGCAGTACTGGGGCGGCCCGACCACCTACCAGGAGACGCGCGGCCATCCGCGCCTGCGGATGCGCCACGTCCCCTTCAAGGTCACCCCGGCCCAGCGCGACCGTTGGCTGCAGCACATGCACGCCGCCATCGACAGCATCCGTGACCAGCTCGGGCCGATGGACGAGCACCTCATGCGCGACTACATGAACCGCGCCGCCCAGGCGATGGTCAACGCGCTGGAGGACTGACCGGCGCGGCTCGGAGCAGGGGCGCGCACCGCATACCCTGGTCCCCCGTGACTGCCGTCCCGCCCACGACCTCGCCCGCCTCCTCCCCCGCCGCCGCGCGCGCCGACGCCGCATGGTGGCGCCACGCGGTGATCTACCAGGTCTACCCCCGCAGCTTCGCCGACAGCGACGGCGACGGCGTGGGCGACCTGGCCGGCATCACCTCGCGGCTGCCCTACCTCGCCGGCCTCGGCGTCGACGCGATCTGGATCAGCCCGTTCTACCTCTCCCCCATGGCCGACGCGGGGTATGACGTCGCCGACTACCGCGCCGTCGACCCCGTCTTCGGCACCCTGGCGGACGCCGACGAGCTCCTCGCCCGGGCGCACGAGCTCGGCCTGCGCGTCATCGTCGACCTCGTCCCCAACCACACCAGCGACGAGCACGCCTGGTTCCGCGAGGCGTTGGCCTCGCCGGCCGGGTCCGCGGCTCGCGGCCGCTACGTCTTCCGCGACGGCGCCGGTCCCGACGGTGACCGGCCGCCCAACAACTGGCGCTCGGTCTTCGGCGGCTCCGCGTGGACCAGGGTCACCGAGCCCGACGGGAGCCCGGGCCAGTGGTACCTGCACCTCTTCGACAGCAAGCAGCCCGACCTCGACTGGCGCAACCCCGAGGTCGTGCGGGAGTTCCACGACATCCTGCGCTTCTGGCTCGACCGGGGCGTCGACGGGTTCCGCGTCGACGTGGCCCACTCCCTGGTCAAGGCCGAGGGTCTGCCCGACTGGGAGGAGAAGGCGGTGATGGCCGGCGGCGGTGACGACGAGTCCGCGCACGCCAACCTGGGCCCGATGTGGGACCAGGAGGAGGTCCACGAGATCTACCGCGGCTGGCGGCAGGTCCTGGAGTCCTACAACGAGACCGGTGACCCGGCCGCCGACCGCATCCTGTGCGCCGAGGCGTGGCTGCCCAGCCTGGAGCGCACCATGCGCTACGTGCGCCCCGACGAGATGCACCAGGCGTTCAACTTCCACTTCCTGGACACCGCCTGGCGCGCCGAGGACCTGCGCGACGTCGTCGACGAGTCGCTCGCGACGGCCGCCGGCGTGGGCGCACCGACGACCTGGGTGCTGTCCAACCACGACGTCGTGCGGCACGCCACCCGGCTCGGCCTGCCCCCGGGGACCCGCCGGCCCAACGGCATCGCCGCGGACGACCCCCAGCCCAACGCCGTCCTCGGCCTGCGCCGGGCACGCGCGGCGACCGCGCTCATGCTGGCGCTACCCGGCAGCGCCTACCTCTACAACGGCGAGGAGCTCGGGCTGCCCGACCACACGGCGCTGCCCCACGCCGTGCGCCAGGACCCGGCCTTCCGGCGCACCGCCGGCGAGGAGACCGGTCGGGACGGCTGCCGGGTGCCGATCCCGTGGGTGGCGGGGGCGCCGGCCTACGGCTTCTCCGCCCAGGACCGCAGCTGGCTGCCCCAGCCGCTGGTCTACGGCCCGCTGGCCGCGGACCGGCAGGAGGGGGTGCCCGGCTCGACCCTGGAGCTCTACCGCACGCTGCTGCGTCTGCGTCGCGAGCACCGCCTCGGCGACGGCACCCTGGAGTGGCTGCCCGGTCATGACCCGTCGGTGCTGGCCCTGCGCACGACCGGCGACGGGGGGCGCCCCGTCACGGTGCTGGCCAACCTGGGCCACGACCCGGTGTCGCTGCCCGACGGCCTCGAGGTGCTGGTCGCCAGCGGCCGGCTGGAGGGCGGTCGGGTGCCGCAGGACGTGACGGTCTGGCTGGCCTGACGTCAGCCGGCGTCGGGCCCGTCCGCCGGCGCCCCGGGCGTGCGCCGCACGCCGACGCGCACGACGCGGTAGCTGTCGACCTCCTCGACCGTGAGGACCAGGCCGGCGGCCTCCACGCTGTCACCGACCTCGGCCACGCGGCCCAGGAGCGCCATGACCAGCCCGCCGACCGTCTCGTAGGCGCCGGGCTCGATCACCACGTCGAGCATGTCGGCCAGCTCGTCGACGTTGAGGCCGCCGGAGACCGACAGCCCGGAGCCCGAGCGCACGGTGACGTCCTCGGGGTTGCGGCCGGTGTCGTACTCGTCGTAGATCTCGCCCACGAGCTCCTCGACGAGGTCCTCGATCGTCACGATGCCGTCGGTGCCGCCGTGCTCGTCCACGACGATCGCCAGGTGCTGCTGCTCCTCGCGCATCTCCGCGAGGGCGGCGAGCACCGGCTTGGTGGGCGGGTATGCCGTGACCGGCCGGGTCACGTCGGACACCCGCCGGCCGGCGCGCTGGTCGTGCGGCACGCCCAGCAGGTCGCGGACGTGGACCACGCCGAGCACGTCGTCGGCGGAGGCACCGATGACCGGGAAGCGGGAGAAGGAGGACTCGCGCACCGTCTGCTCCACCTCCAGCAGCGTGCTGGACGCCGGGAGGAACTGCACGTCGGTGCGGGGCGTGAGCACGTCCTGGAGCCGGTGCTCGCCGGCCCGCAGCACGTCCCGCAGGATCTGGCGCGGGTAGGGGCGCAGCTCGCGGTTGTCCTCGATGATCCGGCGCACCTCCTCCAGCGACATCTCCTCCCCGGCCGCCTCCGGGTCGCCGCCGAGCAGCCGCACGACGAGGTTCGTGGACGCCGACAGCAGCCAGATGACCGGCTTGAGCACGACGGAGAGGACCCCGAGCGGCGGCGCCAGCACCGCCGTGAAGGCCCGCGCCCGCTGCATGGCCAGCCGCTTGGGCACCAGCTCGCCCAGCACCAGCGACAGGTAGGCGATGAGCAGCGTCATCAGGACCAGGGCGAGGCTGTCGGCCAGCCCGTCCGCCACCCCCCAGGACTGCATCAGCCGGGCCAGGGAGGGCGCCAGCGTGGCCCCGCCGAAGGCGGAGGAGAAGAACCCGGCCACCGTGACGCCGACCTGCACCGCCGAGAGGAACCGGTTGGGGTCGCGGACGAGGGCCGCGATGCGGCGCCCGCGCGGTCCGGCCTGGGCGAGGTCGTCGACCTGGGACTGCCGCAGCGAGACGATGGCCATCTCGGTGGCCGCGAAGACGCCGCCGACCAGCACGAACAGCAGGACGAGACCGGCGTTGACCAGGATCGACGAGTCCACCCTCGCCAGGCTAGCGCCTCACCGCCTGCCCTCCTCGGCGAGCGCGTCGAGCGAGCGGGGCAGCTGCCGCATGCCGACCAGCGGGGAGAGCAGCACGGGCAGCGCGGCCGCCAGCCCCAGGACGGAGAAGACCCACATCGTCGGGACGAGGCCCAGGGCGAGCACCTCGAGGCTCCCGGCGGTCGCGGGGTCCCGGCCCAGGAGGCCGCCGAGGAACGCGCCGACCGGCATGGGACCCCAGACCAGGAAGCGGATCGAGGCGTTCATCCGCCCCAGCAGGGGCCTGGGACACAGCCGCTGACGGAAGCTGACCTGGGCGATGTTGTAGGTGACCACGCCCCACCAGGCGACCACCTGCCCGACGAGGAGGGTAGGCAGCGGCGGCAGCACCGACGCCAGCGGGACGGCGACCATCGCCGCCCCTCCGACGACCGCCGCCAGCGGGATGACCCGGCCCTCCCCCACGAGGCGCGCGGTCCGGTCGGCCGTGACCGCGCCCAGCAGGCCCCCGACGGCGCCGGCCGACATCACCAGGCCCAGCGTGGTCTCCGAGAGGCCCAGCGTGCGCACGGCGTAGAGCACGAACAGGGCGAAGACCGCCGAGCTGGCCAGGTTGGACAGCCCGGTGCAGGCCACGATCCGCCGCAGCAACGGGTGCCCGAGCACGAACGCCATACCCTCCTTGACCTCGGTGGCCAGAGGGCGGCGGGCGGCCGGGTCGGGCGTCTGCTCGCGGTGCCGGATGCGGCTGACGAACAGCGAGGACAGCGCCATGCACACCGACGTCACGGCGATGGTCAGCGGCGAGCCGACCACGCGCACGAGCGCCCCGGCGGCGGCCGGGCCGACCACGATCGCCGTCTGCTGGCTGGCCTGCAGCTTGGCGTTGCCCTCGCCGATGGCGGCGCCGTCGACGATCTCGGGCAGGTAGGACTGGTTGGCCACGTCGAAGAAGACGGTGATGCAGCCGACCGCGAAGGCCACCACCAGCAGCTGCCCCATCGTCAGCACGTCGAGCAGCCAGGCGAGCGGCACGGTGAGCAGCAGCGCGGCGCGCAGCAGGTCACCGGCGACGAGCACCCGCTTCTTGCGCCAGCGGTCGACCCACGCCCCGGCCGGCAGGCTGATGAGCAGGAACGCCAGCGACTCCAGCGTCGCCAGCAGACCCATCTCGAAGGCGCTCGCCCCGAGCACCTGCACCGCGAGCAGCGGCATCGCGAGGCCGACGAACTGCATACCGAAGACCGAGACGGTGTCCCCCATCCACAGCTGACGGAAGTCGTGGTGGCGGAACAGGCTCTGGCGGGGCGCGGCGGCTGCCGCCTCGGTGGTCACCGGAGCATCGTGCGCCCAGTGATTGAGGTTTGTCAATCACTTCTGTGCCAGACTTCCGGCATGACGTCTCCGGAGCAGGTCGGCGTCCGGCGCGAGGCCACCGACGCCGAGGCCCGGGCACTGGCCTCCGGGCTGCGCCTGCGGATCCTGCGGCTCACCCTCGACGAGCCCCTCACCAACCGCGAGATCGCCGAGGCCCTCGGGCTCAACCCCGCGACGGCGCTGCACCACGTGCGCACCCTGGTCGACACCGGCTTCCTGGAGGCTCTGGAGCCCCGCCGCGGGCGGCGCGGTGCTCGCGAGATCCCCTACCGGTCCACGGGCAGGTCGTGGTACATGAGCACCCCCGTGGGCGCCAGCTCGCTGCTCGAGGCCTTCCTCGCCGAGATCGCCACCGTCCCGGAGCCCGACCGGGACCTGACCCGGCTCGGGCTGCGGCTGCCCGCGGCCGAGCTGGAGGAGCTGCGCGCCCGGCTGTGGGAGCTGGTCCAGGAGTTCCACGACCGCCCGCGCGACCCGGAGGCCGAGCCGTGGTCGCTCTTCGTGGCCCTGCACCCCGACACCAGCCAGCGCCCGCGACGGTCGCCGTGACGCTGCGGTAAGGCCCCCCCTCAGCGGCAGAGGATGTGACCGGCCGGCAGGCTGACGCGGGTCCACGGCCCGGCGCGGTGCACCGTCGCGACGAGGCTGTGCTGGCCCCCCTCACGCGCGAACCCCAGGGCCAGCGCCGCGAGCCCGGCCCCGGCCGGGACGTCGTGGTCGAGCAGCCGGCCCCACACGCGGGCGCGCAGGGCGGCGACCGCGGGCGCGCCGGCCGACCCGGGGGTCCCCTCGGCGACCTCCGCGACACCGCGCCGGGCGGCCTCCAGCAGGGCCGCCGAGCCCAGCTGCCCCACGGGCGCCCATCCGCTGCGGGGCGGCGTGACACCGCCCCACGGCGGGGAGACCGTCGTCGGCGGGACGGTCAGCACCGTGCTCGTGTCGGCGGTCACCCCCCGCCGGGCGAAGCGGTCGGTGAGCCCGGACAGCGGGACGGTGGCGTCGAGGCGGTGCTCGCCCGCCAGCGGCATGGTGCGCAGGCCCAGGACGGTCCCGGAGCCGACCAGGTCACGCCCCGGGAGCACGCAGACCCAGGCCGCCAGCACCGCGCCGACGGCCTGCAGCCGGATGGCGCCCCCCGTGTCGTACGCCCGGGCGCGCCCGACGTAGGTCGACAGGTCGACGAGCGACTCGACGTCGGCGAAGGTCAGGGTGGCGTGCCGGTCGCCGACCTGGCCGCTCACGCGTGGGCCCCCTCGCGGCGGGCGGCCTCGCGGTCCCCGCGCAGGCGCGGGGCCGGGCCCGACACCCGGGCGAGCGCCTCGCGCTCGGCGTCGCCCAGCCGGCGCGGCCGCTGCCCCGCCAGGTCGTAGGCGACCAGCGTGACCCGGCCCCGCGCGTAGACGGTGTCGTCCCCCTCCGGCCCGGCGACCGCATACCCGAGGTCGAAGGAGGCCGCCCCGTTGCCGGTGCACCACACCGCGACCCGGGCGGGGGCGTAGGCGTACTCCATCGGCACGAGGTAGTCGATGGCCTGCGAGACGACGAGCATCCCCTCGTCGATGAGGTCACGGTCCTGCCCGAACCAGTCCTTGAACGCGTAGACCCGTGCCTCCTCGAAGAAACGCAGGTACTGCACGTTGTTGACGTGGGCGTAGGCGTCCATGTCCGACCACCGCACGGTGATCGGGTAGACGCCCGCGGCGGCGGGCACCTGCGGCAGGGTGGCAGAACTCATGCGGCCCATTGTCCCCACGCACTAGAGTGAGCCGCAGCCACGGGGCCCCGCTGCGCGGTAAGGAGAGGAACGATGACGACCGGACCGACCGTCGCGCTGTTCGCCACGTGCTTCAACGACACGATGTGGCCCGAGGCGCCGCGGGCCACCGTGCTGCTGCTCGAGCGCCTGGGCTGCCGGGTGGTCTTCCCCCGGGAGCAGACCTGCTGCGGGCAGATGTTCACCAACACCGGGTATGCCGACGAGGCCACGCCGCTCGTGCGCCGCTACGCCGACGTCTTCGGCCCCTACGACTACGTGGTGGCCCCCTCTGGGTCGTGCGTCGGCTCGGTCCGCGAGCAGCACGCCGCCCTGGCGCGTCGGGCCGGGGACACCGCCCTGGAGGCCGCGGCGGAGGCGTCGGCGGCGCGGACCTACGAGCTGTCGGAGTTCCTCGTCGACGTGCTCGGGGTCACCGACGTCGGCGCCTACTTCCCCCACCGCGTCACCTACCACCCCACGTGCCACTCCCTGCGGATGCTCCACGTCGGCGACAAGCCGCTGCAGCTGCTGCGCCAGGTGCGCGGCATCGACCTCGTCGAGCTCCCCTCGGCCGCGGAGTGCTGCGGCTTCGGCGGCACCTTCGCGGTGAAGAACGCCGACACCTCCATCGCCATGGGAGCCGACAAGGCCCGGCACGTGCGCGAGACCGGTGCCGAGGTGGTGGTCGCCGGCGACAACTCCTGCCTGGCGCACATCGGCGGCATCCTCGACCGCCAGCGCTCCGGCGTCCGCACGCTGCACCTGGCCCAGATCCTCGCCTCGACCGAGGAGGTCCCGGCATGACCGGACCCCAGCCCGCCCCCGGCCGTCCCGGCGCTCCCCCGACGGGTGACGTCGGCGGGGGCCCCACGGCATACCCCGACGGCGCCCGGCGCGCCGACGGCCTCGGCGAGCCTGCGGCGGGCGGCGGCCCGGACAGCTCCGGGCCGCTGCAGCGCACCTCCGAGACCTTCCTGGGTATGCCGTCCTTCCAGACGGCCGCCCGGGCCGCGCTGGCCAACACCCAGCAGCGGCGCAACCTGGCGCACGCGACCGCGACCATCCGCGCCAAGCGTGCTGCCGTCGTCGCCGAGGTCGACGCGTGGGAGGAGCTGCGGGTCGCGGGGGCCGAGGCCAAGGACGAGGCCCTGCACCACCTGCCCGACTATCTCGAGCAGCTGGAGGACAACCTCACCGCGCGCGGGGCCACCGTGCACTGGGCGCGGGACGCCGAGGAGGCCAACGCCATCGTCGTCGGCCTGGTGCGTGACCGCGACGCCGAGGAGGTGGTCAAGGTCAAGTCGATGGCGACCCAGGAGATCGAGCTCAACGAGGCGCTCGAGGCGGCGGGGATCCACGCGTGGGAGACCGACCTGGCCGAGCTCATCGTGCAGCTGGGCCACGACCGTCCCAGCCACATCCTGGTGCCCGCGATCCACCGCAACCGGGCCGAGATCCGCGAGATCTTCCTGCGCGAGATGGGTGACGTGGGCCGCCCGGCCCCCGCCGACCTCAGCGACGAGCCCGCCCGGCTCGCCGAGGCCGCGCGCCTGCACCTGCGCGAGAAGTTCATGCGGGCCCGCGTCGCGGTCTCCGGCGCCAACTTCGCGATCGCCGAGACGGGGACGCTGGTCGTCGTCGAGTCCGAGGGCAACGGACGCATGTGCCTGACCCTGCCCGAGACCCTCATCTCGGTGGTCGGGGTGGAGAAGGTGCTGCCCACCTTCGCCGACCTCGGCACCATGCTCCAGCTGCTGCCGCGGTCCAGCACCGGCGAGCGGATGAACCCCTACACCTCGATGTGGACCGGGGTGCACGACGGCGACGGCCCGCAGGACGTGCACGTGGTGCTGGTCGACAACGGCCGCAGCCACGTGCTGTCCGACCCCGTCGGCCGCGACGCGCTGCGCTGCATCCGCTGCTCGGCGTGCCTCAACGTGTGCCCGGTCTACGAGCGGGCCGGCGGCCACGCCTACGGGTCGGTCTACCCCGGGCCGATCGGTGCGGTGCTCAACCCGCAGCTGCGCGGGACGGCCAGCGACGTCGACAAGTCGCTGCCCTACGCCTCCTCGTTGTGCGGCGCGTGCTTCGAGGCCTGCCCGGTGCGGATCGACATCCCCTCCCTGCTAGTGCACCTGCGCACCCAGGTGGTGGACGAGGCCTCCGGCCGCTCGCCCGAGGCGCTGGGCATGAAGGCCGCCGCGTGGACGTTCGGCGACCACCGCCGCCTCGAGGCCGCCCAGCGGGCCGCCACGCTCGGGGGCCGGCTGCTCGGGGACCGCACGGTCCGCAACGTGCCCGGGCTGGGCGCCTGGGCCCAGGCCCGCGACGTGCCGACACCGCCGAGGGAGACCTTCCGCCAGTGGTGGAGGCGGACCCACCGTGACGAGGACCGGGAGGACACGTGAGCGGGGCACGCGAGGAGATCCTGGGCCGGTTGCGCGCCGCCACCGCCGACGTGAGCACGCCGCTGGGTGCACGCGGGGAGCCGCCGGTCATCCAGGCCGCCGCCGGCAGCGACCACGAGACGCTGGAGCTGTTCGCCGAGAACGTCGCCGACTACCGCGCGACCGTCGTGCGCTGCGACCCCGGCGGGGTGGCCGGGGCGGTCGCCGACGCCCTCGCCCGCCGTGGGGCCCGCTCGGTGGTCGTGCCCGACGGGCTCGACGCGTCCTGGGTCTCCGGGCTCGGGGGCGAGGTGCGCGTGGTCGCCGACGACGGCCTCACCCCGGCCGACCTGGACGGGCTGGACGCCGTGGTCACCGCGGCCCGCGTCGGCATCGCCACCACCGGCACGATCGTGCTCGACCACGCGGCGGACCAGGGCAGGCGCGCCCTGACCCTCGTGCCCGACCAGCACGTCTGCGTCGTGCGGGCCGACCAGGTCGTCCACGACGTTCCCGCCGCGGTCACGCTCCTCGACCCCACCCGGCCGCTGACCTGGATCAGCGGACCCAGCGCCACGAGCGACATCGAGCTCAACCGGGTCGAGGGGGTCCACGGGCCACGGACCCTGGACGTGGTCGTCGTCACCTGACGCGTCGCCACCCGACGCGTCGTCACCTCACGCACGCAGCGGGGGTGCGCCGCAGGCGCGGGCGCGGAGCCACGCGGCGGTTACGCTGCTCCCGTGACCGACGGCTCCCTGACCGACCCCATCGACGACCTCCTCGACGTCCTGGACCTGACGTGGGAGGGCTCCACCACCATCCGCGCCGTGGCACCCGAGGGGCTGGCCGCCGACCTCGGCGCCTCCGAGGGTGACGTCTTCCTCGGTCGCAGCCAGCCCCAGCCCCACGGCCGCGTCTTCGGCGGTCAGGTCCTCGCGCAGGCGGTGATGGCGGCCGGCCGCACGGTGACGCCCGTGGACGACGGCAGCGACGCCGAGCCGCAGCAGCGCCACATCCACTCCCTGCACGCCTACTTCCTGCGCCCCGGTGACGCCCGGCGTCCGATCCAGTTCGTCGTGGAGCGCATGCGCGACGGACGCAGCTTCTCCGCGCGGCGCGTCCACGCCCTGCAGGAGGGGCGGATCCTGCTGTCGCTGACGGCCTCCTTCCAGGAGCTGGCGGACGGCCTGGAGCACGACCTGCCCATGCCGTCGGTGCCCGACCCCGACACGCTGCGCTCCGACCGTGACATCCTCAGCCGGATCGACCATCCCGCCGCACGTCACCGCGCCGAGCGCAACGCCATCGACCTGCGCCACGCCGAGCCGCTGCTGCTCGGGCCGGCCGAGCCCGGGGCGGGTGAGCAGTCGGTCTGGATGCGCGTGGAGCGGGAGATGCCCGACGACGACCTGCTGCACGCGGCCGTCCTCGCCTACGCCTCCGACTATGTGCTGCTCGAGCCGATCCTGCGCCGCCACGGCGTCGGCTGGGGCGACCCGCGGCTGCGGCCGGCCAGCCTGGACCACGCCATGTGGTTCCACCGCCCGGCGCGCGCCGACCAGTGGCTGCTCTACACCCAGTCCTCCCCCTCGGCACGCTCCGGGCGCGGTCTCGGGCTGGGCCACATGTTCGCCCACGACGGCCGCCTGCTGGCCACCGTCGCCCAGGAGGGCATGGTCCGCCTCAAGGACTGAGGCCCTGGCGCCCGACCTGAGCTGACCCCGCTACTCGTCGGCGAGGATGCAGAGCTCGTTGCCGGACACGTCGTGCAGCACCACCCACGAGTGCCCCGCGGCCCACGGCTCGGTCGACCGTGTCGCCCCCAGCTCGAGCGCCAGCCCGACGAGCGCCTCCTGGTCGGGTCCCCCCGCCTCGGGGCGGACGTCGAGGTGGGTGCGGTTCTGGCGCCGCTTGGGCTCCGGCTCCTCGCACAGCTCCAGCAGCGGGCCGCGCAGGCTCGGGTGGCGCAGGGTGACCGGCGCGACCCCGGGCGCAGGCACCCAGCCGGTCAACGCGGCATACAGCCGACCGTCGCGCTCCGGGTCGGCGCTGTCGAGCGGCAGCGCTGCGACCGGGCCGGTGTCGCGGTAGACCTCCCGCTCCTCCATCACGCAGAAGGGGTTGCCGTCCGGGTCGGCGAGCACCACCCAGGGCACCGCGCCCTGGCCGATGTCGAGCCGGCTCGCGCCCAGGGCCAGCAGCCGCTGCACGACCGCCTCCTGGTCGGCGCCTCCCGCGAGGTCGAGATGCAGCCGCCAGCCCGGCGGGGGCGGGTCCGGGACCGGCTCGATGCAGATGTCGAGCCATGCGTCCTCGCCGAACGTCAGCCGCCCCTCGTAGTCACCCTCGAAGGCCGGCCGCCCGTCGACCAGAGCCAGGGCCGCCGACCAGAAGCGGCCGGTCGCTTGAGGGTCGCGGGCCTGCATGACGATGTTCTCCAGGCGCATGCTCCGACCGTAGCCCGCCTCCCCGACGTCACGTCAGGTCGTCGTGGTCGCCCCGGACCCACTCGGCATACCTGCGCGCCGAGCGGAGCACGACGTCGCGGGCCCCGACCGGGACCTGCTCGCCGAAGTTGTCGTAGAGCCGGTCGAAGGTCAGCGCGGCGATGCTGTCGGCGACCCGCGTGACGACGGCCGCCGACAGGGGGATGAGGTTGGGGAAGGAGCGCATGAACGTCACCCACCCGGGGTCGGGCACCGCCTTGCACGTGTCCCCGGCCAGCAGCACGCCACGGCCCCCGGCCCCCGCGTCCCAGACGGCGACGGCGCTGCCCGGGAAGTGTCCTCCGGGTTGGCACGTGCGGATGCCCGGTAGCACCTCGAACGGCTCGGACCAGGAGACGATCTCGCCGTCCTCGCCCCGGCGGCGCACCCATCCGCGGTCGGCCTCCGAGACGTAGACCGGGGCGCCGAAGGCGCGTGCCCACTCCAGCTGGCAGCCGTACATGTGCGGATGGCTCGCCATGACGGCGGCCACGCCACCCAGCCCGGCCACCTTCTCGCGCGCCGCGTCGTCGAGGTAGCCCGGCACCTCCCACAGCAGGTTGCCGCCGGGGGTGCGCACGAGCATGGCGCGCTGGCCGATGTCGACCCGGGGCGTGGCGTGCAGGGCGAAGCAGTCGGGCTCCACCTGCGTGACCTCGACCGAGCAGCCCTCGGCGGCCCGCTCGCCGAGGGTGGTCCAGCGCTGCCCGTCGCGAGGCACGTACTGCCGCTCGTCGGCGCAGATGGCGCACGTGTGCTGGTCGGTGTCGTTCTCCACGCCGCAGGTGGCGCACGAGCGCCAGGTCTCGTCATCGCCGCGCATACGTGCCAATCTAGTAGTGGCGAACGGCTAGCAGGGAGGCGTCGCTATGTGGTGGCAGGACGCGCTGTGGGGCATCTGGAACGGCATCACCGCCTGGGTGGTGCTCATCGCGCACGTCTTCGACGCGTGGGGCCGCTTCCCGGTCTACGACGTGGCCCGCAGCGGCAACTGGTACGACTTCGGCTTCCTCCTCGGGGCAGGGTCCCCCGTCCTGGGGCTGCTCGGTGGTGGCCGCTCCACGAGAGCACGCCGCTAGGAGGCCGTGCCGTCGACCGGCAACGTGCGCCGGGAGACGACGAGCCGCTCGGCCCCGCTGACCGGGTCGGTGAACCGCACCCGCGCGGCCAGCAGCTGCAGCGGCGTGGAGAAGTCACCGGGGGCCACCTCGCGCACCGTCGGGTAGAGCGGGTCGCCCTGGATCGGCACCCCCAGCCCCGCCAGGTGCACCCGGAGCTGGTGGGTCTGTCCCGTCGTGGGCGTCAGGCGGTAACGCCCCAGCCCCGGCCGGACGACCTCGACCAGCTCGACGAGGGTCTCGGCGTTCGGCTCCCCCGGCACGACCGCAGCCTGCAGCTCGCCGCGGTGCTTGACGACCCGGTTGCGGACGAGCACCGGCAGGTCGAGCCCGTCGGGCAGCGGCGCGAGCGCCTCGTAGGTCTTGGCGAGCCCGCCGCGCTGGACCATCCGCTGGTAGGCGCCCCGCACCTCGCGCCGGGTCGTCAGCAGGAGCACGCCGCTGGTGAGGCGGTCGAGCCGGTGCGCAGGGGCCAGCTCGGGCAGGTCCAGCTCGCGCCGCAGCCGCACCAGCGCGGTCTGCGCGACGTGCGCACCGCGCGGCATCGTCGCCAGGAAGGGTGGCTTGTCGACGGCGAGCAGCCCCGTCCGCCGGTCGTGCAGCAGGACCGTGAGCTCCCCCGGCACCGCGACCTCCTCGGGCAGGTCGCGGTAGAGGTATGCCGCGCCGCCGGGCCGGTAGGACGTGGCCGCGTCCACCCGGGTGCCGTCGGCGAGGAGCACCTCCCCCGCCCGGACGCGGCGCCATACCCCGTCGGCGTCCCCGGTCACCCCCACGAGGAAGTCGACGACCGTGCGCGGCTGCCGGCCTGGCGGCAGCACCGGCATCCGGACGCGCGCAGGCCCCAGCCCGTCCCGGGGAGGGAGCGGGGGCTGGGGCCTGCGTCGACGTGGCACGCGCGGTGCGGTCCGGCGGGTGGCTGCCGGGCGCCGGAGCGGGGGTCAGTCCCGGGTCAGCTTGCGGTAGGTGACCCGGTGCGGCCGGGCGGCGTCGGCGCCCAGGCGCTCGACCTTGTTCTCCTCGTAGGCCTGGAAGTTGCCCTCGAACCAGTACCACTTCGAGGGGTTCTCCTCGTCGCCCTCGTAGGCCAGCAGGTGCGTGGCCACGCGGTCGAGGAACCACCGGTCGTGGGAGATGACCACGGCGCAGCCGGGGAAGTTCTCCAGCGCGTTCTCCAGGCTGCCGAGGGTCTCGACGTCCAGGTCGTTGGTCGGCTCGTCCAGCAGCAGCAGGTTGCCGCCCTCCTTGAGGGTCAGCGCGAGGTTGAGACGGTTGCGCTCGCCGCCGGAGAGGACGCCGGCCTTCTTCTGCTGGTCGGGGCCCTTGAAGCCGAACTGGCTGACGTAGGCGCGGGAGGGGATCTCGACGTTGCCGACCTGGATGAAGTCGTTGCCGTCGGAGACGACCTCCCACAGGGACTTCTCCGGGTCGATGTTCTCGCGCGACTGGTCGACGTAGGAGATCTTGACCGTGTCACCGATCTTGACGTCACCGGCGTCGGCGTCCTCCAGGCCGACGATCGTCTTGAAGAGGGTCGTCTTGCCGACCCCGTTGGGGCCGATCACGCCGACGATGCCGTTGCGGGGCAGCGTGAAGGACAGGCCGTCGATGAGGACCCGGTCACCGAAACCCTTGCGCAGGTCGGTGACCTCGATGACCTGGTTGCCCAGGCGCGGACCCGGCGGGATCTGGATCTCCTCGAAGTCCAGCTTGCGGGTCTTCTCGGCCTCGGCGGCCATCTCCTCGTAGCGGGCCAGGCGCGCCTTGTTCTTGGTCTGCTTGGCCTTGGGGTTGGAGCGCACCCACTCCAGCTCCTTCTCCAGGCGCTTGGCGAGCTTGGCGTCCTTCTTGCCGGCGATGGCCAGCCGCTCGCGCTTCTTCTCCAGGTAGGTGGAGTAGTTGCCCTCGTAGGGGTAGAGCTTGCCGCGGTCGACCTCGGCGATCCACTGCGCCACGTTGTCCAGGAAGTAGCGGTCGTGCGTCACCGCCAGGACGGCGCCGGGGTAGGCGGCGAGGTGCTGCTCGAGCCACTGCACGGACTCGGCGTCCAGGTGGTTGGTGGGCTCGTCGAGGAGCAGCAGGTCCGGCTTGGACAGCAGCAGCTTGCACAGCGCGACGCGGCGGCGCTCACCACCGGACAGGACGGTGACGTCGGCGTCCGGGGGCGGGCAGCGCAGGGCGTCCATCGCCTGCTCGAGCTGGGCGTCGAGGTCCCAGGCGTCGGCGTGGTCGATCTCCTCCTGCAGCTGGCCCATCTCGGCCATCAGCGCCTCGAAGTCGGCGTCGGGCTCCGACATCAGCTCGCCGATCTCGTTGAACCGGTCGACCTTGCGCTTGATCTCGCCGAGGCCCTCCTCGACGTTGCCCAGGACCGTCTTGTCCTCGTTGAGCGGCGGCTCCTGCAGCAGGATGCCCACGCTGTAGCCGGGCGAGAGACGGGCCTCGCCGTTGGAGGGCTGGTCGAGCCCGGCCATGATCTTGAGGATGGTCGACTTGCCGGCGCCGTTGGGCCCGACCACACCGATCTTGGCGCCGGGGTAGAAGGACATCGTGACGTCGTCGAGGATCACCTTGTCGCCGACCGCCTTGCGGGCGCGCGTCATGGTGTAGATGAATTCGGCCATGCTCGCCAGGGTATCCGTCGAGTGCCGCCGCGCCCGAATCGCCGGCGGCCGCCTCCGGGCGGTGCCTCGGGCGGTGGACGGCGGCGGGCGGCGGGACGCCGGGGACGGGACGCCGGGCGGACGGTCGGGGTGGGTGCAGGGGCACGCCCGCCCGGGTCCCCGGCTTCCTCAGGCGGCCTCGCGGTCCTCCACGTCCTCGGCCATCCCGCCCCGCGCGGCCAGGACCGCCGCCTGCTCGTCGCTGACCACCCCGTCCTCGTCCGCCAGGGCGTCCAGGCCGTCCTCTCCCGAGGGGTCCTGGTCCGGGTCGTGCTCCTCCACCCGGTCGAGGCCGTACGTCGAGCTGCCCCGGCTGAACGCGGCGGTGCCGAACGTCAGGTCCGGCCCGATCGAGTCGGCGTCGACCGTCGGGTTCACCCGGGGGCCGGTGTCGCTGGTCCACTCCCGCAGCCGGAACTTGCCGTGGACGATGACCGGGTCACCCTTGCTGAAGCTGCGCAGGGCGTTGGCGCCCAGGGCGCCCCAGCACAGCACGTCGAAGTACGTCGTGCCGGTCGTGACCCACTGGCCGCTCTCCTTGTCCAGGCGGCGGTTGTTGACCGCCACGGCCAGCGCCGCGAACGGGTCGCCCGTCCTGCTGCCGATCCGCAGCTGCGGGTCACGGGTCAGGTTGCCCGTGATCGTCATCCTGCTCTCCACCATGGTGTTCCCCTCCTGTGTCGTGCCCGTCGGTGACGGGGCCTCGTGCCAGCCATCGTCGGACGCTGGCGGCGGGGACGGAACAGGCCCGGGCCCTCCTGTGGACGAGGAGGATCCGGGCCCGACCCATGTGGACGACGGTGCGGTGGTGCTGGTCCTTCAGGCCCCCGCCCGCTCCAGCAGCTCGCGGGTCTTCTCGTGCCGGTCGAGCACCGTCGTGACCGGCCTGCGGACGTGCTGGTAGGACACCTCGTCGATCGCGTCGTCCAGCAGCTCCTCGACGTGGCGCCGGCGGCGTCGGGCACCGACGCGGGCGGCCACCGCGGCCACCATGGCCAGCAGCAGGCCGGCGACCAGACCGCCGACCAGCAGCGCGAGGGGGATCGGCACGGGCCCCCAGAACGGCACGTCGACCGGCAGGGCGAACCAGCCGAGCACGGCCACGAGCGCGAGCCACAGCAGGCCGGCGACCGCGAGGAGGGCCAGGACCAGCTGCAGGACGCCCAGGACCGACCACCACACGGGGGCACGGGTGCGCAGCGGCGTGCTGACGACGGCCTGATCCAGGGCGTCGGCGAGGTTGTCCTCGGTGGGGCTGGCGGCCTCCACCAGGGCCTCCTGCCAGCGGACCGGCAGCTCGGTCCCGGCGTCCTCGGCCACCTGCCGGGAGGCCAGCTGCACGTTGGCACGGGCGGCCGGGGTCGGCGACGGCAGGGACGACCGGCCCAGCACCGCCCGCACGTCGGACGGCGCGATGCCGGCGGGGCCGGGGGTGTCGTCCCCCAGGCGCAGCCGCTTGAGCGGGTCGGGCCGCAGGGCGGACATCCACCGGGTGAACGGCCAGCCGGCGCGGGCGTTGGCCTGGCGCAGGTAGTCGCGCTCGATCGCGTCGAGCACGACCGGCACGCCGGAGGCCTGCTTGAGGGCGTCGTGGAGCCGGTCGTCGGCGGCCTCGGTGAGCACGGGCGTCTGCGGGGCCACCCCCTCACCCACCCGGTCGGCCGAGGTGCGCAGGTCGGCGACGAGGCGGGCCTCGGCGGCGTTGCGCGCGCTGACCACGGTGGCGATCCGGGCGCGCAGGTCCTGCAGCCCCTCGCCCGTGCGCGCGGAGGTGACGATGACGTCGTGGTCACCCGCCCCGTCGGCCTGCACGAGCCGGCGCAGGTCGTCGCGGACCTGCTGCACGTCGTCCTTGTCCCGGATCCGGTCGACCTGGTTGAGCACCACGAGCATCACGGTGTCGTGGTGGCGCAGCGGCTGCAGGTAGTCGTCGTGGAGCCGTGCGTCGGCATACTTCTGCGGGTCGGCGACCCACACGAAGACGTCCGCCCGCTCCAGCACCCGGTCGGCCTCGACGCGGTGCCGCAGCTCGCGGGAGTCGAAGTCCGGCAGGTCGACCAGCACGAGACCGTCGAGCTCGCCCTCGTCACCGTCGGCGACCACCTGGTGCCGGTCGCCGATGCCCAGCCAGTCGAGCAGCTCGCCCGCGGGCTCCTCGCCCCAGACGGCGGCCGACGCCTCGGCGGTGGTGGGGCGGCGCGGGCTGATCGTCGAGACCTCCCGACCTACCAGGGCGTTGAACAGGCTGGACTTGCCCGACCCGGTGGATCCGGCGAGCGCCACCACGGTCCGGCCACCCTTGAGCGCCCAGCGCTCCTGCACCCGCTGCACGACCCCGCGGGCCTGGGCGACGGCACCGGGGTCGAGCTCGTCACCTCCGACGTCCAGCGCAGAGCGCAGACGCTCCGCGCGCTCGGTGAGCGGCACCATACCCGCGCCCCGCCCGGGACTGCGTCGACGCCCGATCACCGGGCCGCCTCCACGCCTGCCGCGGCCGCCCGCAGCTCCTCGGCCGCGTGCTCGCGCACGGCCACCTCCTCCAGGACGCGCTCGAAGCGCGCCCGCTCGTCCTCGTAGAGCCGCTCGACGTGCCCGAGCAGCGCCTTCCTCGCCTTGGTCGCCATGGACCGCACCGCCTGGTCGCCGAAGACCGCCTCGAGCAGCCGCTGCGCCAGCACGGCCGAGCCGCCGGCGATCGCGATCTCCCCACCGGTCAGGCCGGCCGTCATGCTGAACACCACGATCATGAGCAGCACCGCGAACCCGTTGACGCCGAAGGCCAGGTAGCGGGCCGTCGCCCGCCGCGAGCCGGCTTCCTCGCGCACCAGGTCCAGGACCTCGCCCTGCCAGTCGCGGATGAGCCGCTCGACGCGCTCGGTCAGGTCCGGGGAGGCCTTGCCCAGCCCGGGGTGCTCGCGCACCAGCTCCGCCCCACCCGGCAGCGTCTTCCAGGAGCGGGTGGCGGTGCTCGCGGCCACCTGGCCGTGCGAGGTGATCAGCGCCGCGGCGCCGGTCTGGATGGCGTCACCGAGCGGCTCCGAGCTGACCTGCCGGCCGGTGAAGTAGGCCGCCACGCGGTCGCGCAGCCGGCCGATGCCGGCCTCGACCGACCGGAGGAACTCGCCCGTCCCGACCAGCTCCTGCCAGCGCGCGAGCACCTCGCCGCGGAGCAGGGAGCCGTCCTGCACGCCCTGCGAGACCCCCTCGAGAGCGGCGGCGTATGCCGTGCGCGGCGCCTGCTCGAGCTCGGCGAACGCGGCCGCCTGCGCGGCCACGGCGTCGGCGACGCCGACCGCCCGGCCGTCGAGGGAGCCGAGGGTGCCGGACAGCGTGCGCCGGATGACCACCGAGCGGGCGCGGGCGTCCCGGGCCAGCGACTGCAGCCAGCTGCGCAGCCGTTCGACGTGCTTGACCGGGATCATGCCGCGGTTGAGGTCGACCTCGAGCACCGTGAAGATCGGCGCCTGGCCCAGGCCCTGCTCACGCAGCATCGAGGCCAGGTGCAGACGGACCTGCTCGAGCGCCTCCGGAGGCACCCGGTTGAGGACGATCGCCACCGAGGTGCCTCGCTCGGAGGCCTCGCGCAGCAGGTCCCACGGGACGGCGTCGGCATACCGGGCGGCCGTGGTGACGAAGAGCCAGAGGTCGGCGGCGGCGAGCAGCTGGCGCGACAGCGAGCGGTTGGCCTTGACGACAGAGTCGATGTCGGGGGCGTCGAGCAGCGCGAGCCCGGCGGGCAGGGAGCTGGTGGGGACCAGCCGCACCGAGCCGGGGTCGTCGGCCGCGCCGCCCTCCCCGACGCCGGCGACCCGGGCCAGGCCCGGGAGCACGCGCTTGTCGGTGAACCAGCGCGTGTCCTGCTCGTGGTGGACCAGGACCGAGGCGCGGGTCGTCGGACGGATGACGCCGGTGCGGGTCACCTCGTCGCCGACGACCGAGTTGACCAGGGTGGACTTGCCCGCGCCGGTCGACCCTCCGACGACCGCGAGCAGCGGGGCGTCGAGGGCGCGCAGCCGCGGCAGCACGTAGTCGTCGAGCTGCTGGACCAGCTCGCGCCGGGAGCCGCGCGCGCCCTCGGTCCCGTCGAGCTCCAGCGGCAGGTGGACGGCGTCGGCGGAGTCCCGGAGCCGTTCGACGGCGGCGAGCAGCGCAGCGGGATCCTTGTCGTTCACGGGCCCTAGTTTCGCAGGGAGGGGCCGGTCGGACGACATCGCCCCGCCGGGGTCGGCGGGTCTGGTCACCGGGTCGTGTCGGCGTGGGCGAGCAGGCTGCGGGACTCCGCGAGGAAGGACTGGGCGTGCCCGCCGAACCAGTCGCCGATCTCGCGGAAGCGGGCGACGAACTCCTCGCGGTCGCCGCGCAGCAGCAGCTCGAACGCCTGGGCGTAGCGGGTCTGGTAGCGCTGGATGAGCGCCACGACGTCCGGGGAGGCAGTGATGATGTCGTAGTAGAGCTCGGCGTCCTGGGCGAAGAGCCGGCCGACCATCACCAGCTCCAGGCGGTAGATCGGCGACGACAGGGCGAGCAGCTCGCTGAGGTCGTGGTCCTCGTGCGCCAGGTGCCACCCGTAGACGAACGTCGAGAAGTGCCGCAGCGCCTGGATCAGGCCCATGAGGTCGTCGTGGTCCTCGGCCGAGATCTCGTGCACCCGGGCGCCCCACAGGTGGATCTGCTCGACCAGCCAGAAGGAGGCCTCCGGCGCGCGGCCGGGCACCACCGCCACGACCTGCTTGGCGAGGCTGTCCACGTCGGGGCCGAACATCGGGTGCAGGCCCAGCACCGGGCCAGGATGGACCTCGAGCATCGCGGCCACGGCCGCCTTCTTGGTCGACGTCAGGTCGACGAGCAGGCAGTCGTGGGGCAGCGGCGGCAGGGAGCGGATCACCGCGACGGTGTCGTGGATGGGCACGGACACCATGACCATGCCCGCGTCGGCGACCGCCTGCGCCACCTGCTCGTCGGTGTCGTCCCGCTCGACCACGCGCACCTCATACCCCGACAGGCGCAGCATGCGCGCGAAGAGCGAGCCCATCCGCCCGCCCCCGCCCACGACCACGACCGGCCCCAGGCGCGGCGCGCGCCGGGTGAACCCCATGTTCTTCTCGTGCGCGTAGGCCTCGCGCATGAGGCGGCGCAGGACGTCCTCCACCAGGTCCGGAGGCACCCCCTGCTCAACGGCCAGCTCGCGCTTGGCCTCGATCATCGCGCTCTCGCGCTCGGGGGCGTAGATCGGCAGCCCGTGACGCCCCTTGACCTCGCCGACCTCGCCGACGAGCTCCAGCCGGCGGGCCAGCAGGTCGACGAGCTGGGCGTCGACCTCGTCGATCTGGGCGCGCAGGTCGGCCAGCGGGGCGTCTGCCCCGGTGGCCCCATCGAGCTGACGTCCTGGCATGCCCGCGATCCTAGTCGGCGGGGACAGCCCCTCTACACTGGCGACCGCCGGCCCCCGTAGCTCAATGGATAGAGCACCGGCCTTCTAATCCGTAGGTTGCAGGTTCGAGTCCTGCCGGGGGCGCTGCGGGAAACGTCGTTTGACCTGCGACAACGTGTCGGCGACCTCTCCCGCGTGCAATATACGTGCAACAGTGGACGGGATGGGCTTCGGCCTCACGTGGGCCTCGAACCTGCCGGAGGTGGGCTGTGCCGGGGCGAGGCACGTGTCGATGGCTGTGCCTTTGAGCAGGTGAGCGTACCGGCTCAGGAGCCGCCGACGGTCCGCTGGTGGATGTCTTGTGCCGTGGGCGAGGGACAGGCCTCCTCGGCGGCGTTGGCGTCAGAGCCGGGCGCAAGTGGAAGCACGGCGTCCTCACCCCCGGCCTGGTAGGCCGCCACCCAGGTCTGTCGACTTGGCAGCACGCGGACAGGGAACCCGGCTCTGGTGAGACAGTCGGCCTGCTCGACGAGGAGCTCGTAGAAGGCACCGACCTCTTCGGTGCTCAGCGGCGCCGTGCCAGGTGGGACCTCGCCGTGCTGCGCGCGGCAGTCCTGCATGGCTGCGTCGAACCCCTGCTGCTGCGAAGCATTGATCTCGGGCAGCTGCAGCCCCTCGCCCTCGTCCACCGGCTCGGCGGGGAACCCGCGCTCGGTCAGGCAGGCTCCGATGGCAGCTATCCAGGATCGGAGGTCCTCATCAGCGTTGGCGCGGTTCCCACTGACGGGCGGCTGGTCCAAAGCCGGGTCGTCGGCACCGGTGCATCCTGCGAGTACGACCGCTACCACGCATGCAGCAGCCAGGCAGGTGAGCTGCAGCGAGCGCGTCATCATGGGTACCTCACGGTGTGCGTAGGACGCGGACCGGGTCGCGGGTGGCCGCGTAGAGGGCGGGCGGGACGGCCGCGCAGGCCGCCGCGAGAAGGGCGAGGGTGGCGGTGCCGGTGGTGAATTCCCAGGGTGGGACGGCTCCGAGCCGCTGGGTGAGCAAGATGCCGGCGGTGGTGCCGAGGGCGGCGCCCGCCAGCGCCGGAACGAGGGTGCGCAGGACGACGAGGGTGATGATGGCGGTGCGCGTGGCGCCCAGTGCCCGGCGGCGGCCGAGGTCGGCGCGGCGCACGAGGACGTCGGCCAGGGTGACGATGGCCACCAGCAGCGCACCGGCGCCCAGGACGCCGAGCAGCAGGCTGCGGCCGAAGAGCGCGAGGTCGCCGGTGACCTGGTCCTGCAGCTGGGCCAGGGAGACCGGGGAGGTAATGGTCAGCGCGTCCGGGGCCGGTGGGTCGATCAGCCGCAGCACCTGTGACTGGGTGACCTGCGCGGCGTCGGCGGTGGTGAGCACGACGTGCAAGGAGTCCAGGGCCCGCTCCTCGGGCGCGACGTACAGCACGCCGGTGGCGTAGTCGGCGAACGGTTCTCTGGGGGTGAAGGAGCCGACGACGGACCAGTCGTCGACCACAGTGGTGGAGGCCCGGGCGACCCAGCCGACCGGGTGGTCCATCCCCAGGCGGTCCATCGCGGCCTGGGTGACAATGGCCTCACCCGGACCAGGCCAGCGGCCGGCGGTCAGGGTTGCGACCGCAGCCAGGTCCCCCTGGACACCCCACGCCGGAACACGCGTCGCGTCCTGGCCTACGACGCCGTTGACGACGTCCACGGGGATGAGGGTCCCGACACCCCGTTCACTGGTGGAGAGGCCGATGGCTTGGTCCACCACCGCCGGGGTCAGGAGCCCGTCGCCACGGGCGTCGGCGACGACCAGCACGCGGGAGCCGGCCGAGTCCAGCCGGTCCAGCAGCTGCTGCTCGGCGGACGCGGTGCGCCCGACGGTGGCGATGGTGGCCGCGCACATGGTCGCCACGAGCAGCAGCACCAGGACCGTGGGCACCTTGGTGGCCCACGCCGTGGCCAGCGCCTCCCGGACCAGCAGCCACGGCCTCATCGTCGGCTCCCTGCGGATGTCGTGGGCGTCATAGGGCCAGGACCTCGTCGGCGTGCTCGAGCACGAAGGGGTCATGCGTGGCCACCACCACGGTGCGGGCGGTGCCGCCGTCAGTGCCTGCGGCCGCGGACAGCGCCGCGAGGACGCCCGTGGCGTTGTCGCGGTCCAGGTTGCCCGTGGGTTCGTCGGCGAGGACGACCGCGGGGTCGGTGACCAGGGCACGTGCCACCGCGACTCGTTGGGCCTGCCCGCCGGAGACCTCCCCCGGTCGATGCTCCGCGCGGGCGCCCACACCGAGCTGGCCCAGCAGCTCCCGGCCCCGGGCCCGGGCAGTGCCGAGGGACCAGCCCGCGTAGAGCGCCGGTTCGACGACCGAGTCCAGCACCGTGCGAGTGGGGTCGAGGGCGGAGTCCTGGAAGACGAACCCGATCTGGTGCGCGCGCAGCCGGGAGCGCGTCGCGTCGGCCGCCGTCGACACGTCCCGCTCCCCCAGCAGCACCTGGCCGCGGGTCGGGGTGAGCATGAGCCCCAGGACGTACAGCAGGGTGGACTTGCCCCGCCCGGAAGGGCCGGTCACAGCGGTGACGGCGCCGGGAGTGAACACGTGAGTAAGCCCCTCGAAGAGCTCCTCGCCACCGCAGGTGTAGGCGAAGGTCAGGTCCCGTACCGCCAGCATGACCCCTGCTCACCCACCCTGGGTGGAGTCGGCGCCATCACCGGGCAGGGGCACCGGCTGGGTGCTGGGGGTGCCGTCGAGAACCTGCACGCGGGTACCGGGGTCGATGCCCCTCACCACCACGAGGCCCTGCCCGGACCCGGCCATGGTCACGTCGACCTCGCCGGACGGTGTGATGACATAGGCAGTGCCATCGGCGCGGGTGCGAACCGCGGCGGCCGGCACCGTGGTGCCCTCCACCCGGGGCACGATCACCACCTCCGAGCGCAACGTCACCTGCGCATCTTTAGGCAGCGCACCGCACTCCTCGCCGCAGACCTCGCCACCGTCGGGGGCGGTGAGCTCGAACGTGGTCGACCCGAACTCATCCAGCTGCGACCCGGCGATCACCGCCTCCCACGTGTGGTCCTCGTAGGTGATCTCCACAGTGGCCTCGGCCGGGATCAGGCGTGCCTGGTCCTGGGTCACGACCAGGACAAACTCCCGCTGCCCGGTGGGCGCCAGGACCGCGTCCTCACCCCCGCCGAGGGTCTTGCCCACCACGACGGCCTCACCGAGCTGGACCACCGCCGGCAGGTCCGGCACCGCGACCAGCTCCCCCAGCGGCACCTGCCCTGTCCGCTCCCGCTCCTGCTCCTCCTGCCAGGCACGCACCGCTCGCTCCGTGTCGGTGCCGAAGTCCCCGTCCGCCTCACCCTGCAGGTGGCCCTCGGCAACCAGGAGTCGCTGCAGCGCGGCCACGTCTTCACCCTTGACCCCGCGGGCCAGGTCACGCCAGAACGGGATCTCCGCCTCGACGACCCGCACCGGCGTGTCGCCCACGACGTACACGACATCCCCCTGGTCCACCTCGCCTGGCGAGACCCCCGTCACGACACCTGCCAGGGTGTTCTGCGCCACCGGCACCGCCGGCTGCCGCAACGTCGTCGACAACGGCAACGACCGCCCCACCGACCCCGAAGACGCCTCGCCCCAGACCACCATCTGCTCCGCCCCCTGACGCTGGTCCACGGGGACCGCCGACGTCATCGTCGCCCGCGACGCCCACCACGCCGCACCCGCAGCGACCAGCACCAGCACGAGGACCAGCACGACCCCCAGCGGCCGCTGCCACCCCGGCTCACGCGCCATACCCCCACCAGCCATGCCAACCCGACCTCTCGCCCTCGAAACGGTCACTGCACCCTATAGCTCCAGGTCAACCATCCATTCGCACCTTGCCCAGGAGCATCCCACCCATGCGGCGACACAGACCTGCCCTACTCCTCCGGCCCGTAGAGCAGCTCGTCCGGCGGGTCGTACGGGCAGACGGTGGTCCAGAAGTCCTGCAGCGACGTCCACCGCCCTGACCTCACGTCGGACAGGATCTGCTCATCGACGTCACGGTTGAGGAAGTAGCTGGGTGTCCCCGCGAGCTGACCCTCCACGTACACCTCTCGCGCCGGTAGCGGCTCGTGGTTGTACCCGTTGTCCGTCAGACACGGGATGGTGAAGTCACGCCAGTGGTCGTACACCAGGCCGTGCTCCCGCGCTCCCCATGGCCTGACTGTGAGGATTCCCTTCGCAGCCTGATGGTGATGGGCTGTGGCTGGTGGCCGCGAGCGTGACCCTTGGCCTGACTGGCTTCGTGCCTTCGGCGTGACATGTCCGCTCGTGGTCGCCGGCCCCGGCCCGGTCGGAGCAGCTGGCCTGATCAGGAGCTTGACCGTCCTGGCGTTGACGGCGCCCGGACGTGTCTCATCACAGTCCTGCCGAGTCTCCGCCCCGGACCGGAACCACGTCCCCGTTCCGGCAAGGAGGAGAACGCAATGCCCAGTCTGACCGATCTGCGCGAGGTCGTCGACGTCATCATCGGCGTCGACACCCACGTGCACACCCACTCGGCCGCCATCGTCGAGGCCGGCACCGGTGGTGTGCTGGATGAGATCACCGTGGAGGCCACCGCCGACGGTTACGCCCGGCTGGTCGAGTTCGCCGACGAGCACGCGGTCCTGCGAGCGTGGGCGATCGAGGGGACCGGCGGCCACGGTGCCGGCCTGGCTCGCCACCTGGCCAGCCGCGAGGAGATCGTCGTCGAGCTGGACCGTCCTGAACGTGCGCACCGGCGCAACGGAGCCAAGTCCGACCCGTTGGACGCGGTCCGGGCAGCCAGGGAGGCGCTGTCGCGGGCACGGTTGGGCACTCCGCGTGGCGGTGGTGACCGGCAGGCACTGTCGGTGCTGCTGGCCGCGCGACGCTCGGCGGTGCAGGCCTCCACCGACGCCCAACGTCAGGTGTTCAGTCTGGTCATCGCCGCACCCGAGCAGATCCGCGACCGGTTCCGCGGGCACAAGCTGCCCGCCATGATCCTCATCGCCTCACGGTTGCGTGTCCAGGCCGGCTGGGACGTCGAGACCCTCAGCACCGTTACCGCGCTGCGGTCCCTGGCGCGTCGCGCCCAGGCCCTGACCCAGGAAGCGGCCGAGCACGAGAAGGCGATCCTGGCCATCGTCCGATCCTGGCGGCCCGACCTGCTCGCCCAACCAGGCGTCGGACCGATCGTGGCTGCCACGGTGCTGTGCGCCTGGTCCCACCCGGGCCGCATCCACTCCGAGGCG
Source organism: Ornithinimicrobium pekingense DSM 21552 (assembly GCF_000421185.1). Taxonomy (GTDB): domain Bacteria; phylum Actinomycetota; class Actinomycetes; order Actinomycetales; family Dermatophilaceae; genus Ornithinicoccus; species Ornithinicoccus pekingensis. The sequence continues at coordinate 297 of NZ_ATWJ01000015.1, read as the reverse complement.
GCCTTCGCGATGCTCGCCGGCGTAGCTCCGATCCCGGCCAACAGCGGCCAGGTCACCACCCGCCACCGGCTCAACCGCTACGGCGACCGACAGCTCAACCGTGCCCTGCACACCATCGTGCTGTCCCGAATCCGCCACCACGACAACACCCGCGAATACGTCACCCGCCGCACCACCGAGGGCAAGACCCCACGCGAGATCAAACGCTGCCTCAAGCGTTACGTCGCCCGAGACATCTACCGGCTCCTCGAGCACCACCCCGACCAGGCAAACGCTTGACGGACCATAGGAGCGTCA
>NZ_ATWJ01000014.1 GCF_000421185.1 Ornithinimicrobium pekingense DSM 21552 | reverse complement strand
CTCATCTAATGGGTTGTACCGATCCTCTGGCAGGCTCGGTTCCGGTAGCGGCCGGCGGGTCAGCACTCCACTTATCTGATCGTTGAGGTCTTGCGGCAGACCGTGCGCCCGCCGGTCGTGAGGAGGCGTGACCGCTGCTGGGATGACGTGCCCCCGGATGGTTCGGGTGAGCACTTGACCATTAGATCGCCGGGAGTCCTCCTCCACGCTGCTGAGCAAGGATCGCAACGAGGCGCAGGAGGGCAGTAGCGATGTTGTTCCTAGGTGATGACTGGGCCGAGGACCACCACGACGTCGAGCTCGTCGACGACCAGGGACGGATCCTGGCGCGAAGGCGCCTGCCCGAGGGGCTGGGCGGAATCACGCGGTTGCACGCCCTGGTCGCCGAGCACGCACCGCAGGAGTGGGCGGACCTGGACCCGGCCGAGGCGGCCGCGCAAGTGACTGTGGGCATCGAGACGGACCGCGGCCCGTGGGTCGGCGCCCTGGTCGCGGCGGGATACACGGTGTACGGGCTGAACCCGAAGTCGGTCGCCCGTTACCGGGAGCGGCACTCCACCTCCGGGGCGAAGTCGGACACCGCCGATGCGCACCTGCTGGCCGAGATCGTCCGCCTGGACCGTGCCCATCACCGGCCGGTCGCCGGCGACAGCGCCACCGGTGAGGCGGTCAAGGTCACCGCCCGGGCCCACCAGTCGATGATCTGGGACCGGACCCGGCACGTGCTGCGGCTGCGTGCGGCGCTGCGGGACTTCTTCCCCGCGGCCCTGGTCGCGTTCGAGGACCTGGATGAGCCGGACACCTTGGCCCTGCTGGCCCAGGCACCCGACCCGGACAGCGCCTCGAGGCTGTCCCGCGCCAAGATTGTCCGTGCGCTGACCGCGGCGAACCGGCGCGACGTGCCCGCCCGTGCCGGGAAGATCCGCCAGGTCCTCACCGCGCCCGAGCTGCGGCAACCAGGCCCGATCCAGGACGCCTACGCCGCGATCGTGACCTCCGAGGTCGCGCTCATCACCGTGCTGAACACCCAGATCGAGCGGCTCGGGCAGGTGGTGGCCGAGCATTTTGGCCGGCACCGGGACGCTGACATCTACACCAGCCTGCCCGGCCTCGGTGTGATCCTCGGCGCCCGGATCCTCGGCGAGTTCGGCGACGACCCGGACCGGTACGCCGACGCAAAGGGCCGTAAGGCCTACGCCGGCACCGCACCCATCACGAGAGCCTCTGGCACCAGACGGGTCGTTCTCGCCCGGTACGCCCGCAACCGCCGACTCGGCGATGCCCTGCAGCAGTGGGCCTTCTGCTCCATGCGCGGCTCAGCCGGCGCCCGCGCCTACTACCAGTCCCTCCGGAAACGAGGCGTCGGGCATCAGGCCGCCCTGCGCCAGCTCGCCAACCGCTGGGTCGGCATCCTCCATGGCTGCCTGCGGGACCGCACTTTCTACGACGAGAACACCGCCTGGCAGCAGCACCTCAACACCGCCGCTTGACAAAACCAGAACCTGGGATGTCTGCCGCATCGAGCTTGGGAAGCACGCTAGGTTCGCGAGCCGGCCGTTCGCGCTGAGTGCGTCATACCGCCGCGTTATCGCACGGTCCGGCTCACGGACTGCACTGGATGCCCACGGTCCAATCGCCCAGCATCGCGTCCCTCAGTTAGTGGTCAGCCTGCTTGTTCGTCGAAGAAGCTGCACGAGCAGCGCCGACATGCGGGTGAACAGGTAGTCCACGTCGTCGTCTGTCACAGGGGCCTTCGACGCCTCGAAGTGTCGAATCTGCATACGGTTGCCGATCTCGGTCAGCTCCTTCGCTTCAGCCTCTAATCGCGCACGCATCTCACCAGTCGCAGCTCGGTCCAGCAGCGCGGTCACACTGGCCTTCTTGTTGGCGCCTGGTTCGAGCGTCTTAAGCCGCTCGAACGCGTCCCACAACTTTTCGAGACCGATCCGCCCCTCCCCGGGGCTACGAGACAAGAAGCGCACACGCGCGTCGGCGATTAGCTCGTCGAGGACGCTGTCACCGGTGTCGGGGCGCAGGTCGGCGACGCTTGCCCGCGACTCAGGGGGACCAAGGCGGACAACTCGCATGTCGGCACCGAGCTCGTACGCCATCCCCGTGCGCCCGAAGAGTTGATTGACATCAGCGCGGAACGCGACTCGACCCTTATTGACATCAAATCCCAGTTCATAGTGTCGGTACCACTGGTGCCAGTTGAGTTGCTGTGGCTCAGCCAAGCGCTGCGCGATGAAGTCAACAAGGTCGAAGACGACGTCCTGTGAAGGCACAGTCTCGCGGTCCAACGGCCACGAGCCCAGGGCCGGAATGAGTGCCTCCATCAGGTCGAACAGCTTGCGACGATCAGTGCCGCAAACGCCATTTCCATCGGGGCATTGATCCGGGAAGGCTTTGGCCAACCAGTGGCTGTCGATGCGCTGTTCAATCAGAGCCAGAAGTCCGCGCCATGTGGGCGGCGCAATATGACGCACGTCCCGCGGACGTCGCCCCTGGGCGCGGTCGCTATAGAAGGCTTCGCTCATCACAACATATTCCCAGGGTCACCGCCGGGATGCCTAGCGGCTCCGGAGCCGATTCTGCGACGCACCAAGACTCGGGCCGCACTTGTCCTGGCGCTCTCGTTCCCGCGCACTAGAGAAGTCGCGGAGGATGGACCGTAGGCGAGGTGGTCGATCCGGCGACCGGTGCGTCAGAGCGCCGCCTGCGGACGCACCGCAACACTGCGTCGACTCCGCCCACGGTGGCGGATAAACCGGGTAATCTACGAGGATCTCGTCCACGACCGCGCACCGAGGTATCGCGCCGCCGCCTGGTGAGGATGCTCTCCGGGCTGTGGGCTGTGGGAAGAGGGCGCCGGGGGGTGATCCTCGGCTACACCGACCTTCGGCCGCTGGTCAAGGCCGACACCCGCCTGCCCGTGTGCCCATCTGCCCATCTGCCCATGCACCACCGTGCACATCGAGGCGCGAGACCGCACCCTGAGCTAAACCGGCGCGGCTCTTGCGGTGCCCGCGGGTCTCCGCTTAAGTGGGTTGGATCGCGACGCGACGACGAACGAGGCAGTGGCATGGCTGCAGTGGTGGGAGTGCACGGTATCGCCCAGCAGTACAAGGGGCCGCACCACCTTGCCTCCACTTGGCTGCCCAGCCTGCAAGACGGCGTGCATTTCGCCGGCGGGGCCCTGGAACCAGCGGACTTCACGATGGCGTTCTACGGCAATATGTTCCGCCGCCCCGGCTCGATGGCGGCCTCCTTCCCGCCCCTCACCGCCGTGGACCTCGACCAGGGCGATGCCGCGCTGCTAGAGCTGTGGTGGCAGGAGGCGGCGAGGGTGGACCCGGCGGTGCCCGGTCCGGACGCGGAGACCATGGTCCACACGCCCAAGATGGTGCAGCGTGCGCTCAACGCCCTGAGCCAGAGTGCCTTCTTCGCCGGGATGGCCGAGTCACTCATGGTTGGTGTGGTGAAGCAGGTCCGGCTCTACTTCGGCGACTCGGAGGTCCGCGCGATAGCCGTAGGCGCGGTTGAGGCCGCCGTCAGCGACGACACCCGCGTGGTGATCGGTCACTCGCTGGGGTCGGTGGTCGCCTTCGAGGCGCTCGCCGCGCATCCTGAGTGGCAGGTTCACACCCTCGTCACCCTTGGCTCCCCGTTAGGCATCCGCAACCTCGTCTTCGACCGGCTGGACCCTGCGCCGGTAGACGGTCGCGGGCGCTTCCCCGGGAGTGTGCAAGTGTGGGTCAACGTGGCAGCGCCGGGCGACGTGGTGGCTCTGGTGAAGAGGCTCGCGACCTGCTTCGACGGGGGGGTGGTGGACCACCTAGTCGACACCGGTGCCAAGGCGCACGACGTGTCACCGTACCTCACTGTCGTCGAGGTGGGCCGGGCGGTCCTCGACGGTCTGGGGTGAGCCAATGCTGCGCAGGAGCCTGCTCGCGATCGGCACGGCGCATTACGGCGATGAGGCCTTCGATGACCTTGCCCGGGTCCCGGAGGCGGTACGGACCATGGCGGCCACCTTTGCAGGCCTCGGCTTCGAGACCGCCGAACTGCTCGACCCCACCAAGGCTGATTGCGAAGACGCGGTCGAGGCCTGGCTGCACAGCGGATGGTCCCCGCAGGACGTCGCGGTGCTCTACGTCACCGGCCACGGCATAAGCGCCGCGGCGGGCCACTACCTGGCGATGGCGGATTCGGTTGCGGGTAGGGACGCCAAGGCCGCTGTGGAGACCCGTTTCGTCAGCACCGCGCTCGGCGACGACCCGGAGCTCGGCCAGCTCCTCGTTCTGCTGGACACCTGCTACTCCGAAGGTGGGTCGGACGCCCTCGTCGGAGCGGCCTCGACGATGAAGCTGCAGTGGCCTCAGGGCGACCGGCAGTACTGGGTCGTCTCCTCGGCGCGAGCCAGGCAGGAGGCGCAGCAGCTGGTGTTCGCCGCTGCTTTCTCCCGTGCTCTGACCGAGCTCCGGGCGTCCTTCGGATCGCACAGTCCAACGATCCCGCTGACGTCGGTGGTCGGCCGCACGAATCTTCTGCTCGGGCGGCCGCCGTACTCTGTAGCGCATCGCGCGACGGTCACGCCGCTGGTGCCGGCGCCGGGCGACGACGGGTTCTTCGACAACCCGGAGTACGCCGCAACGCCAGTTACCGTTCTCGCGCCGGAGGTCGTGCCCGCCTCGGAACTGCGCTCCCACTGGATCCCGCGGGCGCTCGGCGGGACCAACGAGGTGGGCACCTCGCTCTTTCGAGGGCGGACCGAACAGTTGGGCCAGATCGAGGCCTGGGCCACCGACCCGGACCAACCGGGGCTGCTGGTCGTTACAGGGGCACCTGGCACGGGGAAGTCCGCGCTCCTCGCTCAGTTCGTCGTGCCCGGCGTAGGGGACGGCTCGCGCCCCAGGGCGGCGCGAGCGGTGCATGCTCGAGGCCTGACCGCGGGGGCGGTGCGCAACCGGGTGGCCGACCTATTCGACGACGGCGCGGGCCAGCTGGTGGTCATAGATGCGCTGGACGAGGCAACGGACCCGGAGGTGCTCGAGACCTTCGTGGTGGCGCCGCTGGTCGCAGCCGGCGCCCGGGTGGCCGTGGGGGTCCGGCCGGCGCTGGCGCACTCGTGGGCTGCCGAGCGGGTTACCGTCGACCTCGACAAGAGCCCGGACCGCCTGGCCCTGCGCAGCTATGCGGCCGAGATCCTGAGCAGTGCTGAGGGCAGTCCCTACGCGGCGGGGCCCACGTCCGTCGGCGAGGTCGCTGCCGCCGTCGCCGGACTGGCCGGTGACAGTTTCCTGCTGGCCGGGCTGATCGCCCGCACGCTTGTGCGGATGGAGCGCCCCTTGGCGCCCGAGGCCGTGGCGGACGCGCGGCAGTCCTTCGGCAGCATCGCGGGCGCCTTCGAACGCGACCTGGCGCGGATCGGCGATGACACCGGACTGGTCCGCGAGCTGCTGACCGCGCTGGCCTGGTCCCAGGGCGGGGGCCTGCCGTGGGAGGGCGTCTGGCCGGCCGTGGCGGGGGCGCTCTTCGCGCCGAGGACCTACGCAGACAGCGATGTCCGCCGCGCTCTGGACGCCGCCGCCGACTATGTTGTCGAGGCCTCGCTCGACGGTCACTCGTACTTTCGGCTCTACCACGAGCTGTTCGCCGAGCACCTTCGCAAGGGGTACGACGAGAAGGCCACGCACGAGGTCATCACGCGTTCCCTCATGGACCTCACTCCCACCGACACCCAGGGCCGGCTCGACTGGGCCTCGGCCCATCCCTACGTGTGTCGCTCGCTGGCCGAGCACGCCGCCCGCGGCGGCCTGCTCGAGGACCTTCTCGAGGACCCGCGACTACCACTGGCACTGGACACCGACCGGCTCGCCGTAGCGCTCAACAGCCGGCTCTCCCTCGGCCCCAACGCGGCCGCGGTCCAACGCTGTCTGGAGCAACTGCGCGAGGGCGGCACGCAGCTGCCCAGCCAGCTCGCTCTGGCGGCGATGCAGACCGGCGCGACCGGGTTGGCGTCGCGCGCACGAGCCCAAGGTTTCGGGGGCACGACCTGGTGGCCGCTGTGGGTGCGCTGGGCGAGTATTCCTGCCCACGCCGTCGTGGCCCGGGTCACCGGAAAAGTCGTCGGGATAGCGACTGTGGAGCAGGACGGCGAGACGCTGGTCGTCGCCGCTTCGGCCGACGGTGAAGTCGCCTGCCACGCGTTGTCATCGGGCCGGCAGCTGTGGCGGCGCGACCTGCCGGAGGTGTCCTCCCTCGCGGCCGCCGGCGACGTGGTGGCCGTCGCCACAAGGGACACCGTGCACATCCTTCGCTCCTCTGACGGCACCGACGCGGCTCTCCTGCCCGGCCCGGCGGCGGGGGGCCACTCGACGACGAGCGCGCTCGCTGTGCACAGCAACGGGGACGAGACCCTCGTCGCTGCCGGGACATACAACGAGTGGGACGACGACGATGACGACAACATCTGGTCGGGCCTGCTGCGACTGTGGCGACTCAGCAACCCGACCACGGTGGCGTGGGTAGTGCCGGCATTCGGGACGGGCGTGCGCACGTTGGACTTCCTCGTCCACGAGCGCGGACTGCGTCTGGTCGCGGGCGGGGACCCGTTCACGGAGCCGAAGGCCAGCGGGGCGGTCGCGCGCGTCTTCGATGTGGCCACAGGTCGCGTCCTGCACGAGAGCCCACCCGACCTGGCGAGCTACGCCGACGCCGTGGTGCGCGGTGACGGGACAGTGCTAATGGTGTTACCGAATAGTGCCGGCGGCACCAGCAACCCTGTCATCCGCTGGGCGCCGGAGTCCGGGGAGCTCGTCGTCCGCTCACTTGCCGACCAGCAGACCAGCGGCGCAATGGCGCTGGCCGCCGATGAATCCACGTTGCTCGTCGGCAGCTACACCGACCTGGTCGTGGTATCCCCCGACACCCTCGAATCGATCGGCGGGTGGACCAACGGCATCGCGGCGAGCGTGGTTGCGACGACGCGTTACGCAGGGCGCCTGCTCGTCCTCACGGGGTCCTGGAGCGGTGAGGTGAAGCTGTGGGACCTGGCTGCCGTTTCGAGTCCCGTCACGGCCAAACGACGGCCACGGATCGTCTGCGCGACGTGCGCTGGAGACGATCTCGTCGCCTACTCAGTAGACGACGGGACCGGGGCGCTCGAAACGGCACGGCTAGACGACGGCGTGGTGCTTGCCCGCAACGAGCAGGTGTTCGCCAGCGCGATGACCGCGACGCCCGATGGTCGGCTGCTTGTCAACGATGCCGGCAACGTCCGCCAGCTCGACCCCTTCAGGCTCGCCCCCCGCGGGGATAACCTGGCGCTGCACACCGGGCGGATAAACGCGCTGAGCATGGCAGGAGACCTCCTGCTGACCTGTGGGACCGATGCGGCCGTGCAGGTCAGCGACCTCGACTCCGGGCCGGTGTGCCCCCCGCTGCTCCACGCGGACTACAAGATGCGCCCACTTGAGGTCGTCCGGAGAGTCCAGGTCGCTGGCACGCCAGAGGTGGTCGCGCTGGACTACAACGCCGAGCTCGTGTTCTGGGACTGGTCCGAGGCGCTCGCGGGCAAGCCGAACGGTAAGGACGGCAGCAACAGCGCGCACCGGAGCGTAGTTGATGCCCGCCACAGTGGCGGCCGTTGCTTCGCCGTGTGGCAGGCACCGAAGGGCACGGTGTTCCTCAGGCCAGACGCCGTAGGAGGTGTCGAGGCGACCCTCATGCCGGGCCGGCGCTCGGCGCAGTGGTCGCTCCAGGCCACCCCGCTGCACCTGCTCGAGATGCTGGGGCCCGACCTGCTCCTCACCGGGGACCACACCGGCACGCTCCGCGGCTGGCTGCTACCCGAGCGCCGGCTCGTCGCCCAGGCGGCCTTCGGCGCGTCCCTCACGACGCTGGTCCCGATTGGCGACGACCGGGTCCTGGTCGGGACCGACGCCGGTCTCGTGCTGCTGCAGGTCAACGTCCGGTGATAGTCCGAGCGCCTCGGCCACGGCGGCCGGAGCAACTCCCCCCGCTCCACGCGACCAGGTCGGCTACCGCGTCCTACAGCATCGGCGACCACGTCCGCGACGCCCACCAGGTCGATTGCCGCGTCGACGCCGCCGAGGAAGAGCACCTGACCGCACGGTCGTCGACTTCGCCGATCCGCCCGACTGGCTTTTCTGCGGCCTATCGGTCCACGGCACGTCATTCCGCCGCGTTTCGCCATGTGGTCTGGTCGAAGTCCGCCTACATCTGTCGACGTTGGGACGGTGGATGGTGGCTCTCTTGATCGGTCACTGTCGGAGGGGGCTGGCTACGGGGGTCGGTCAGCCCCAAAAGATGTGGGTGGGGTCGCGGTCTATCTCGTCGAGGAGGTCCTCGGTGGTGCGTGAGGGGCCGACCTTGTCGTAGAGGTGGAAGCGGAGGTTGCGGTCGCGCCAGTACAACGTCCAGGTCCCGTCCTTTGCGGTGTAGCGCAGGCGCGCGACGGGCAGGCTGGTCCACTCGGGTCCGAAGTCCTCGCGCCAGGGCGCGCGCCGCTCGACGATGGTCAGGTGTCGGTCAGCAACGTGGCACTCCAGACGGACCTGGTGCTGGGCGCGCTCGGGTACTCGTTGATCGCACCACCGATGAACTAGTACCACCTCCAGCTCGGGAAGGGCCATCGGTCAGGCCCCCGTGCTGCCGACCGCGTCGTTGAGCACCTCGAAGGCAACGTCGAGCCGCCGCTGCCGACGCCGGTCAGTTTCGTGGTTGGCTTCGGCTGCGACGGACCCGATGAGTTCCTCCAGTCCATCTTCGGTGGCTGGCAAGACGACCGCGCCGGTGGCGTGGGGATGGATCCGGAACACCAAGACGTCTACGCCGGCGGGGAGCCCTACACCTCCACGGTGCGCATCACGGTGCTGCCCGACTGAGCGTCGCCGGGGCCTACGGCGCTAACCCGGGACCGGCCGAAGACCAGCCTCCGGGGTACGCCTCAGGAGGCGCAGCACCGGTCTCGTCATGGCCGCCGGGCTCACCTCCCAGGGCACGCCGCGTCATACGGTTGCGAGAGTCGAGCAGCTCATCCAGGCCCGCCTTCAGGTCCTCGTCCCTGATGGTGGGCGCCACCTGGTCGGGGTCGCGCTCGAGAGAGACGAGCGCCGCCCTGCGCAGGAGCTCCTTGGCGAAGGAGGCCGTCGTCCCCTCGGAGCGCTCGACCGCCGAGTCGAGCGCAGCGTCGCTCACCTCCCAGCCCAGCTCCGCCCGGTAGAGATGGAGCAGCTCGCGTCGTGCGCCTGCGTCGGGCAGCTCCATCTCGACCGCCTGGTCGATGCGCCCGGGGCGGGTGGTGAGAGCCTGCTCGAGCAGGTCGGCGCGGTTGGTCGTGAGCACGAAGACGACGTCGGCCTCGGCGGCGAGGCCATCCATCTGGTTCATCAGCTCGAACAGCATCGGCTGCGCCTCGTGCGCCAGGTGCCGGTCCATGGCGATCAGGTCGACGTCCTCGACCACGACCATCGCCGGCTGCAGGTTGCGGGCGATGGCGCACGCCTCGCCCACGAACCGGACGGCCGGTCCGCTGATCAGCAGCACGGTGGTGTCGGGCAACAGGCCCATCAGGTGCCGGATCGTGTGGGTCTTGCCGGTGCCCGGCGGGCCGTAGAGCAGGATGCCCCGTCGCAGGTGCTGCCCGCCGGCCCGCAAGGCGTCCCGATGCTCGGCGACCGTGAGCACCTGACGCCGGATCTGGGCGAGCACCTCCTCGGGCAGGACCAGGTGCTCGCGCGGCACGTGCGGCCGGGTCTGGAAGGTCAGCAGGCTCGCTCCACGGTCCTGCCCGAAGATGTCGTCACCGAAGCTCACCACCCGACCGCGAAAGACGTTCCGCTCGATCACCAGCTCGCGCAACCGCCCGGCGACGGCCTCGGCGCGCGCGGTGTCCGCGCACACGACCTGCACGTGGACGCGCCGGTCCATCATCTCGCCCGACCGCACGAGCATCGCCAGACGGGTACCGTCAGGCTCGGTCACCAGCAGGACTCCCGTGTGGATGCACCGCAGCGTCTCGCCGTCCGGTCCGCTGGGCAGGTTCACGGTCGCCAGCCCACCCAGCCGGACGGGCATGAAGTCGGGCCCGAGGTGCAGAAGCTCGCTGAGCCCGAACTCCATGTGCTGGAAGCCCGCCAGCCCCATCACCTCGGCATCGCGTCCGGGCTCCGCCAGCCAGGCGTCCAGCGCCCGTTGCACGTTGACGTGGTCGTAGACGGGCCAGCTGTCGTCCACCACCGGCGCATCGTCGAGGCGGCCCAGGAACAACCGGAGCCGCCGCGCGACGTTCGGCTGCTCGTCCGCCCTGGCGGCCTTGACGGTGAGGCGGACCGCCCGGTCGACGAGACGGCGCAGGTCGCGAAGCTCAGGTGCCGGGTGCTCGTCGTCGGTCCGCTCGTCAGTGAGGGTCATGCCCTGAGTCAACCAGCACCGGGCGCTTGTCGCCGTCCGTCGGGGAGCCTGCAGGAACACCGGACTGTTGTCGAGGCGGTGAGCTCCTGAGACCGTTGACCATGGCGACCTCGCAGAGATCACCGATGGCGGACGACTTCCGCGCGGCCAGGGCGGAGGTTCCACGCATCGTCCACACGGTGCAGGGCCCGGTCGAGTATGCAGAGCGGGGGCATGGTGAGGCGATCCTCATGATCCACGGGTCACAGGGCGGGTGGGACCAGGGTCTCGTGGCGGGTGAGTACCTGCGCGTCAACGGCTTCCAGATCATCGCTCCGAGCAGGCCGGGATATCTCGGCACACCGCTCTCGACCGGGCGGACGTTCGCGCAGCAGGGGGATGCGCTGGCGGCACTCCTGGACGCACTCGGGATCGATCGCATCATGGTGATCGCTACCTCGGGCGGTGGCCCGGCAGGTTACGAGCTCGCTGCCCGGCACGGTGATCGCGTCAGCAAGCTGGTCCAGGTCGACGCCGTATGCCTGACCGACCGGGGTCCGAGCCGGCTCGCGCAGATGGCGGCACGGGACTTCCCCGTCCAGGGGGTGCTCTGGCTGCTGCGGCACGCGACGAGGCCGACACTCACCGCGCTGTTGCGTTCTTTCGGCACCTACACCCGGCACGACGCCTCGGAAATCGCTGCGATGATCGCAGCGGTCCCGGGCCGAACTGCGTGGCTGGAGGCCACCCTTGCCGCCTCACTCGGCGTCGCCCGGCGGCGTCAGGGACTGAAGAACGACTTCACCGGTTCCGGCACTCCCGCACCGCTGGAGCGCATCACGTGCCCCACCCTGATCGTCCACGGCCGCCGGGACAAGGTCGTGCCGCCGGCCCACGCCGAGCATGCCCACGCACACATCACCGGTTCCGAGCTCTACTGGATGGACGGGTCGCACCTCGCCTTTGCCCTTGAGGCTGCCGACACCGCACCGGCGTACGTCGCCAACTGGCTGCACGACAGCGGGTGACCCCGTGGAGCGAGACACCGAGGAGAATGGCGGAAACCAGGACGGGCCGGGGAGACGGCCGCGGACGACGACGGAGGCGCGATGCGGCATACCCCGCACTATCTGATGACCGACCCCGACGAGGTCCGGCGCCTGGTCCGGGCCCATCCGTGGGCCACGATCGTGTCGCCGGCCGGCACCGGGCTGGTCGCGTCGCACTACCCGGTGATCCTTGACGAGAGCGCCGACGGCCCGGACATCACGATCCTCAGCCACTTCGGACGCCCGGACGACCGGCTGCACGAGCTCGGCCGCCACGAGATCCTGGTCATCGTCCAGGGGCCGCACGACTACATCTCGCCCAGCTGGTACGCACCCGGCGACCTCGTGCCGACCTGGAACCATGTGACGGCGCACCTCTACGGGACGCCGGAGATCCTCGACGAGGAGGAGAACTACACGGCGCTCTCCCTGCTGACCGACCACTTCGAGCGGGGCCGCCCCGGCGGGCGCTCGCTTGCCGAGGACGAGGCTTCCACCCGGCGGGAGGCCAGGGGCGCGGTGAGCTTCCGAATGCGGGTCGACCGGTTCGACGCCCGCGCCAAGCTCAGCCAGAACAAGGCGCCGGAGGTCGTCGACAACGTGATCGACCACGTGGGGGAGCACAACGCCGGACTCGCCGACGAGATGCGACGCGTCCGGGAGGCCGCACGAGGGGAGTGACCTCGCCAGGAGACTTGCGTCAAGTGACTTGCATCTGCCGCAAGAAACTCCCTAGGGTGCTGGGTGTGAGTTCCTCCCCGTCGCCGACCGACGCCACCGACCTGCTCCGGCAGCTGGACGAGGACCGGTCCCGGCTGGCCGGGCTCACGGCGACGCCGTGGTGGGCCTCTGCGCTCCTCGGGCTGGTCGTCGGACTGTGGGTCGCCTCGCCGGCTGTCGGCGACCGGACGACGAACTACCTCTTCGCCCTCGTCGCCGCGGTCGTGGTCGTCCACCTGGTGCGGGTGAGGACCGGGATCCGCCTGCGGGGGGCCGGGGCCCGCCAGCTGGTGCTGGGTGCCCTGTGGTTGCTGGTCACCCTGCTGCTCTACTCCGTGGCGCTCGGCCTGGTCTCGCTCGACCGGGAGATCTGGACCGTCCTTCCGGCCGTCGTCGCGGGCGTGGTGACCTACGGGCTGGCCGTCGTCTCCGACCGGTGGGCGCGCGAGAGCCTGAGGGTGTGAACGCCGACGAGGCCGTCTTCGACGAGCTGATCCACTTCCCGGCCAGGTTGCGGATCTGCGGGCTGCTGCGCCGCGCCGACGCCGTCGCGTTCCGGACGCTCGAGGACGCGCTCGAGCTGCCGGCGTCGCAGCTGTCACGTCATCTCAAGGCGATGGCCGAGGCCGGTTACGTGTCGGTCAGCAAGACCACGTCCCCCGATCGCCGCGACGCCAGGCGCGTCGCGTGGGTGACCCTGACCCCGACCGGCCGCAGCGCGCTCGACCGGCACATGGCCGCCCTGACCCTGATCGCCCAGGGGCAGGAGGTGGGCGCGGCCCGGGATAGGGACGGGATTTACGGGAGTACGGGTCGATGAGTACAGTCACCCGTATGAAGACCACGATAGACATCCCTGACGCCTTGGCGGAGGAGGCCAAGGCCGTAGCCCGGCGCTCGGGTGCCACCCTGCGCGAACTGGTCGTGGCTGGTCTGCGGGCGGAGGTGTCCCGCCGCGAGACGGCGGCCCCGGTCGACTTCCACTTCCCGACCGCCGGTGGCGACGGGCTCGCAGCGGAGCTGGTCCCCGAGGACGTGGTGGCCCGCTCCTACGGGTTGCCGTCGTGATCGCGGTCGACACCAACCTGCTCGTCTACGCGCACCGCACCGACAGCCCGCACCACGCACGAGCGTCGGAGATCCTCCACGGGCTCGCCACCGGTCCGCGTCCCTGGGCGGTCCCCTGGCCGTGCCTGCACGAGTTCCTCGCCGTGGTGACGCACCCGAGGATCTACCGACCACCGACGGCCCCGGCGCTCGCTGTCGAGGCCGTCCAGGCCCTCGTCGACGTGAGGACCATCCAGCTGCTGTCGGAGACGTCCGACCACCTCCGGATCCTGAGGGGCCTCATCGTCACGCCGGGGCTGGTCGGTCCCAAGGTCCACGACGCGCGGATCGCCGCGATCTGCCTCGGTCACGGTGTGGACGCCCTGTGGTCGGCAGACCGAGACTTCTCGTGGTTCCCCGCTCTGCGGGTGGTGAACCCGCTGACCCGATAGGTCAGTTCTCGTTGCTGCGTGCCATGGCCTCGAGCACGCTGGTCAGCACCGACTCCTCGTGCACCGCGCGCCCGTGGCGCCGCACCGCCGCCCCTCAGCTCGGGTCGTCGTCGTAGGTCACCGTGACGTCGGTGTATCCGAGCGACCCGAACAGTCCCCGCAGCATCGCCGTGGTGTTCTCCTTGGCGAGGTCGACGAGCGTGGTCCCCTCCGTCGCGGCGGCCGTCATCTGCTCGATCGCCCTCAGCTGGGCCTCCCGCTCAAGCTCGGACCCCCGGAAGCGGTCGACCAGGCCCTCGTCGCGGTGGGCGACGTAGCTGCCCTCTACGTCGAGCGCCGGCTCGTCGACGGTCGGCTGGGGCAGGGTGACCGCCACCGACGTGCCGTCCTCGGACAGCTCCACGCGACGCTCGTCGAGCTCGCTGAAGTCGACGACGGCGTCGACCTCGCCCTTGCCGACATAGAGCACCCGTTCGCCGCTGACCCACCCGGGGACGAACCGGACGTCCTTCTCGATGTCGACGACGGTCTCGTAGTGTCCGGTCGCGGCGTGGAACTCGCTGATCTCGGTCAGCGACCTCAGCACCGAGGGCCCGGTGCGGTCCACCGTCTCCTCGGCGAAGGGGTTGAACTTCGGCGGCCAGCCGGTGAACGCCACCGCCGCGGCGACGAAGACGCCCACGACGAGCGCGGTCGCGACCACCACCACTCCGAAGCAGCCGAAGGCGGTGGAGAGGACGCGTGAGGGCCCACGCTCACGGCTGGGTGGTGGAACGGCCTCGTCGCTCATGGTTGCGCACAGTAGCGGCCGACCCGTCTCCGGAAGGCGCCCGGCACACCGGTTGTCACGGTTTCGTGACCAGCGACGACGCGCTCAACCCTCGATGAGCACGGTGGGGCAGCCCTGCACCAGAACCGCGCCGCAGCCTGTGCCGTCCCCCGCGCGAGCGGCGGGCCGTCCGCCGATCAGCACCGTGCTGCTGCCGACGGTGACGGCGGACTCCCCGTGCAGGACGCCCGGTGCCCACTGCTGGGGACAGGTGGTCGCCGTCCCCACGACGGCGGCGGGAAGGCCACCGATGAGCACGGTCGGGACGCCGGGCGGCACGACCACGCCACCGTGGCTGGTGGCGTCGGCGATGCGGGCGGCGAGCGGCATACCCCGGCCCCTAGTTGATCCGGACGAGGGAGCCGGTGACCTCGCACGTGCCCGAGGAGCGCAGCGTCGTCACCGCCCCCGACTCGAGCCGCAGGGTGGCGCCGGCCCGCAGCGTCGCCCCGGCGGGGGAGAGGGTCAGCTCGGTCGAGCCGTCGGCGAGCCGCAGCGTGATGCCGTCGTTGTCGATGACGACGCTGTGGCCGGCGTGCGTCAGCCGCACCTCCTGCGAGCCCTCGTCCGGCGAGCCCTCGTCCGGCGGGCCGAGGCGCCCCAGGACGACGGGACTGCCCGCACCACGGCCCTCGAACCCCACGAGCACGCTCTCCCCGAGGGACGGGGTCTGCCACGGGCCGGCGCCGAGCGGGGCGCACACCTCGGCCCAGACCTCGCGACGGGAGCGGCCCCGGCCCGGGGACGTGACGAGGACTCGTCCCCGGCCCTCCGGGTCGTCGACGGCGATGACCTGGGCACGCTCGAGCTGTGTCATGGGGACATCCTGCCCGTCCGGCCGGCCCGACGGACAGCGGCGCGCTCCCAGCCCGAGGGCGTACTGTCGCAGGTAGCGAGACCGTTCAGGTCTCCCCACCGAAGGCCACGCCATGACAGACAAGTCGCCGCGCCAGTCCCTCTCCAAGAAGTCCGGCAAGACCATCAAGGAGAAGCGGGCCGAGAAACGGGCCAAGGAGGACGACACGTCCCAGGTCGAACAGGCCGTCCACCCCAAGAAGCGCTGACCGGGTGCTGCTCACGGTCGGGGTGATGGCTCGCTCCCGCAAGGAGAACGAGCAGCGCCTGCCGATCCACCCCGAGCACCTGCACGCGATCGACGAGGACCTGCGCGACCGGATCTTCCTCGAGCACGGGTATGGCGTGCCCTTCGGCATGTCCGACGAGGCGCTCGCGGGCCTCGTCGGCGGCGTGCGGACCCGTGCCGAGCTCATCGCGCAGTGCGACGTCATCCTGCTGCCCAAGGTGCAGGCCGAGGACCTCGCCGAGCTGCGCGACGGGCAGGTGGTCTGGGGCTGGCCGCACTGCGTCCAGGACGTCGGGATCACCCAAGAGGCGGTCGACCGGCGCCAGACGCTCATCGCGTTCGAGGCGATGAACCACTGGTCGCGCAGCGGCAACCACCTGCTGCACGTCTTCCACAAGAACAACGAGCTGGCCGGCTACTGCTCGGTGCTGCACGCCCTGCAGCTCGTCGGCTCGACCGGCAGCTACGGCCGCAAACGGCGTGCGGTCGTCATCGGCTTCGGGGCCACGGCCCGCGGCGCGGTGACGGCGCTGAGCGCCCTCGGGGTCGCCGACGTGCGCGTGCTCACCCAGCGCAAGGTCGCCGCGGTCGCCTCCCCGATTCACTCCGTCGACATCGTCCACGTCGACCACGACGAGGACCCGGCGCTGACGACCGTCGTCACCACCGAGGGCCCGGTGCCGCTGGCGCCCTACCTCGCCGACAACGACATCGTCGTCAACTGCGTGCTGCAGGACACGGCCGCGCCCTGGACCTTCCTCACCGAGGCGGACCTGCCGCTCTTCCGCCCGGGCAGCCTGGTCGTCGACGTGTCCTGCGACGAGGGGATGGGCTTCGGCTGGGCCCGGCCCACGACGTTCGAGGCGCCCACCTTCGTCGTCGGCGACAACATCACCTACTACGCCGTGGACCACACCCCGTCCTACCTGTGGAGCTCGGCGACCTGGGAGATCAGCCTGGCGCTGCTGCCGCACCTGCGCACGGTCCTGTCCGGACCGGACGCCTGGCAGGCCGAGCCGACGGTCGGGCGGGCCGTCGAGATCCAGGACGGCCAGATCCGCAACCCCGCCATCCTGGCGTTCCAGGGGCGAGAGGCGGCCTACCCGCACCGGCGCCCGGTCGACGCGTGAGCGTGCGTCGTCCAGGCGCTGCGCACGGGGGTCACAGCCGCACGACGCGGGTCGCGCCCTCCCTGAGCGACTCGACCGCGACCGCGTTGGCGTGATCGGGCCCCAGCGCACGCTCGTGCGCCCGCGCCGGGTCCTCCCCGTGCCGCACGTGCCGCTCGACGAGACGGGCCTGACGCACCTGTGGGTCCAGGTCGAGGAACCACACCTCGTCCAGGGCGGCCCGCACCCGGGGCCAGGCACCGGTGGTGGCGAGCAGATAGTTGCCCTCGGTGACCACGAGCGGCACCGAGGGCAGGATCGGCAGGGCCGAGCCGACCGAGGTCTCGAGGTCGCGGTCGTAGCGCGGGGCGTAGACGACCTCGTCCGGGCCCTGGGCGCGCAGGCGGGTGAGGAGGGCGGCATACCCGGCGTCGTCGAAGGTGTCGATGGCGCCCTTGCGGCCGCGGGCGCCGCACGCGTGCAGGATCGGGTCGTCGAGGTGGAAGCCGTCCATCGGCGCGAGCGCGACCACCTCCGGCCCGAGCGACTCCGCCAGGGCGGTCGCCAGCGTCGACTTGCCTGCGCCGGGTGCTCCGGTCAGCCCGAGGATCGTGCGGCCGGGGCGCGCCGCCAGACGGCGCGCGTCCTCGACCAGCGCGGCGAGCGTGTCCGCAGGCGGCCCGGACGTCACGGCCGGCACCGCAGCGTCCCGGCGGACGACCTCACTGCCGCACCCCGTGCACGGTGGCGAGCAGCTCGGCATACCGCCCCTTGATCTCCTCGACCACCGGGTCGGTGACCGGGTCCGCGCGCACGAGGTGGCCCGCGTCCGCCCACCGCGGGCAGGCGTCCTCGCCCGAGAGGACCCAGGCGGCCTGGCGGGCGGCGCCGCGCGCGACGTACTCACCGGGAGGAGGCACGACGAGCGGGACCCCGATGAAGGTCGCGGCGATCTCCCGCACGGCCGCCGACCCGGTCGCCCCGCCGATGAGGAGCACCCGCTGGGCGTCCACCCCCTCGCGGCGCAGGGCGTCGACGCCGGCGGCGACGTTGAGCAGCATCCCCTCGACGAACGCCCGGGCCACGTTGGCCGGGGTCAGGTTGTCCCGGGTCATGCCGGACAGGGTGCCGGTCGCCGTCGGCAGGTTGGGGGTCCGCTCGCCGTCGAGGTAGGGCAGCAGCGTCAGACCGCCCGCACCGGGCTCCGCCTCGAGCGCCAGGCGCTCCAGGCCGGCCAGGTCGGTGCCCAGCGCCGCCGCCCCGGCGCCGAGCACGCGGGCGGCGTTGAGGGTGCACATGAGCGGCAGGTGCCCGCCGGCGGCGTCGGCGAAGCCGGCGACCTCCCCCGTCGGGTCGTGGGTGGGACGGGGGTGGGAGGCGAAGGCCGTGCCGCTGGTGCCGAGCGAGACCGCCACGTCCCCGGCTACCAGGCCGAGCCCGAGCGCCGCCGCCGCGTTGTCACCGGCCCCCGGCCCGAGCACCAGCCCTGCGCGGGTGCGGCCGGCAGCGGTGCCGGGGCCGAGCACCTCCGGCAGCTCGAGGTCGTCGCGGCCGGTCGCCAGCCGCAGGAGGTCAGGGCGGTAGGCGCCCGTCGAGGCGGAGAAGTAGCCGGTGCCCGACGCGTCGGACCGGTCGGTGACCCACCGCCCCACCGGCCCGTCCCCGGCGAGCAGCCGGCTGGTCAGCCAGTCGTGGGGCAGCACGCAGGTGCGCGTGCGGGCAAGGTGCTCGGGCTCGTGGCGGGCCAGCCAGCGCAGCTTGGTGACCGTGATCGCGGCCACCGGCACGACGCCGATCGCCTCCGCCCACGCCTGCGGCCCGCCGAGCTCGTCGATGAGGTCGAGGGCGTCGGGCGCCGAGCGGGTGTCGTTCCACAGCAGCGCCGGGCGGACCACGCGCTGGTCCTCGTCGAGGCAGACCATGCCGTGCTGCTGCCCGGCGACGGAGACCGCCGACACCCCCTCCAGCAGCCCGCCGGAGGTCGCCTCCTGCAGCGCGGTCCACCAGTGGTCCGGGTGCACCTCGGTGCCGTCGGGGTGGGCCGCGCGGCCCGTGCGCACCACCTCACCGGTGCGGGCGTCGCAGACCATCACCTTGCACGACTGCGTGGAGCTGTCGACCCCGGCGACCAGGGTGGGGGCGTTCATCGTGTGAGCTCTCCTGGGAGGACGTGGGACGGTCAGTCCTGCGGGTGGATCATCGACTTGATGGCCCGCGGGTCGTCCGCCGCGGCGGTGAGGGCCGCGGCGGTCTGGTCGAGGTCGAAGTGCCCGGTGACCAGGTCGTCGAGGCGCACCTGCCCGGCCGCGACCAGGGCGATCGCCGGAGGCCAGGTGTTGGCGTAGCGGAAGACCCCGGTCACCAGCAGCTCCCGCTCCTGGACCAGCGACAGCGGCAGGTCGAGGGTGTCGCCGCCCATGCCGACCAGCACCGCCCGTCCGGCCGGGGCCAGTGACCGCAGCCCGGCCAGCGTCGAGCCGGCGTGGCCGCTGCACTCCAGCAGCACCTGAGGGGCGGGGCGTCCGTCGTAGTGGTCGGCAAGCGTCACCTCGCGGGCGTCCACGGTGTCCGTCGCCCCGTGCGCGGCGGCCACCGCGAGCCGGTGCGGGTTGACGTCGGTGACCACGACCTCCACCGCCCCCGCGACGCGGGCGACCTGGGCGCACAGCAGCCCGACCGGCCCCGCCCCGGTGACGAGCACCCGGTCGCCGGCGCTGACACCGGCCTTGCGGCAGGCCCACAGCGCCACCGAGAGCGGCTCGACCATCGCGGCGGCGTCGTCGCCGACCGTGTCGGGCACGGGGTGGGCGAAGGCGTGGTGGTGGGCGATGACCTCGCTCAGCGAGCCGTCGACCGGCGGGGTGGCGTGGAAGACCATGTCGGGGCACAGGTTGTAGCGACCAGCAAGGCACTGCTCGCACTGCCGGCACGGCACCCCGGGCTCGATCGAGACCCGCTGCCCGACGCGGGCGGGGTCGACGTCGGTGCCGACCTCGACGATCACCCCGGCCGCCTCGTGGCCGAGGACCAGCGGCGCGGTGACGGCATACGACCCGATCCGCCCGTGCGTGAAGTAGTGGGTGTCGGACCCGCACACCCCGACCGAGGTGACCTGCACGAGCACCTCGTCCGCGGCGGGCTGCGGACGCGGCCGCTCCTGCACCTCGATCGTGCCGGGCTCGCGCAGGACGGCCGTCCGCGTCGTCTCCCTGGCCTCAGCCACGGACCTGGTCCTCCAGGGTCGCCCGGGCCCCCTTCTCGTGCAGCGACCGCAGGGACTCCAGGTAGGCGGTGGTGAACCGCTCGTCGTGCCGCAGGTCGCCGAAGAAGGACTCGTCCTGCAGGAAGGCCAGCGGGTCCTCGTGCTGGCGGGCGGCTGCGGCCATGACCTTGTCCTTGAACCGGTCGACCACCTCGATCGGCTCACCCTGCTCGTCCACGCCCTCGGCATACCGCGCCCAGGAGGCGACGACGAGCGCGGAGGCCTCGATCCGCCCGCCGTGCTCGAGGTTGTGCCGGATGACCGGCACCAGCCACTTGGGTATGCGGTCGCTGGACTCCGCGCACAGGCGCGCCAGGGTGTCGCGCACCTCGGGGTTGGCGAAGCGCTCGATGAGCTCGCGGCGGTAGGCGTCGAGGTCGACGCCGGGGACCTCGGGCAGAGTGGGCGTGCCCTCGTGCTCCATGTAGCCGAGGAGGAAGTCGACGAACACCGGGTCCTGGCACACCTCGTGGGCGTAGCGGTAGCCCGCGAGGTAGCCCAGGTAGCACAGCGCCTGGTGGCTGGCGTTGAGCAGGCGCAGCTTCATCAGCTCGTAGGGGACGACGTCGTCGACGACCTGGGCGCCGGCCTGCTCGAAGGCCGGCCGGCCGGTGGGGAAGGAGTCCTCCAGCACCCACTGGGTGAACGGCTCGCACACCACGGGCCAGGCGTCCTCGACCCCGAACCGCTCGGCCAGGGCCGCGATGTCCTCCTCGCTGGTGACGGGGGTGATGCGGTCGACCATCGAGTTGGGGAAGGCGACGTGCTCGGCCAGCCAGGGTGCCAGCGGCTCCCCGTCAGGTGACCGGTCGTCCTGGAGGGTGGCGAAGGCGCCGATCATGTCCCGGGCGACGTCGCCGTTGCCGGGCAGGTTGTCGCAGGACATCACGGTGAACGGCTCGGTCCCGGCCGCCCGGCGCCGGCGCAGCGCCTCGGTGACGAACCCGAAGGCGCTGCGGGGGGTGCCGGGGGAGCCGAGGTCGGCCTGCAGGGCCGGGTCGTCGGGGTCGAAGCGCCCGGTCACCTGGTTGACGTGGTAGCCGCCCTCGGTGATGGTCAGGGAGACGACACGCACCCGCGGGTCGACCATGGCGGCCAGCACCGCCTCGGGGTCGTCCGGGGCGAAGAGGTAGTCGACCATGGACCCGATGACCCGTGGCTCCAGCGTCCCGTCGGGGTGCTTGAGCACGAGGGTGTAGAGGCAGTCCTGCCCCTTGAGCGCGTCGCGCATGCGCACGTCGCCGGGCATCGTGCCGACCCCCACGATCGCCCAGTCGTGGTCCCGGCCGCCCTCCATCAACCGGTCGAGGTACATCGCCTCGTGCGCCCGGTGGAAGCCGCCGACGCCGAGGTGGACGATGCCGGGCGTCAGCGCGGAGCGGTCGTAGGTGGGCCGTCCGACCGTCTCGGGCAGCTCATGGAGCGTGGCGTCGCCGAGCCGGGTCACTTCACCGCTCCCATCGACAGGCCCTGGACGAGCTTGTCCTGGGCGGCGAAGCCGGCCGTCAGCACCGGTATCGACACGACCAGGCTGGCCGCGCACACCTGGGCCAGGAACAGCCCCTGGCTGGTGACGAAACCGGTGAGGTAGACCGGTGCGGTCTGGGCGACGGTGCTGGTCAGCACCCGCGCCAGCAGCAGCTCGTTCCAGCTGAAGATGAAGCAGATGAGCGCCGCGGCGGCGATGCCGGGCATCACCACCGGGGCGATCACCTGGCGCAGGGTGGTGCGCAGGTTGGCCCCGTCGATCTGCGCCGCCTCGATCATCTCCACCGGGACCTCCGCGAGGAAGGAGCGCAGCATCCAGATGGCGATCGGCAGGTTCATGGAGGTGTAGAAGATTGTCAGCAGCAGGATGTTGTCGAGCAGCCCGGAGAACTGGGCGAACAGGTAGATCGGCAGGATCGCGGCGACGATGGGCAGCATCTTGGTGGAGAGCATGAAGAAGAGCACGTCCTGCCACTTCTTCACCGGCCGGATCGACAGCGCGTAGGCCGCGGGGAAGGCCAGCGCGATGACCAGCGCCGTGGACAGCACGCTGGCCGTCGCGGAGTTGAGCAGCGGCCCCCACGGGTCGGCCCCGAAGAAGTTGCGGTAGCCCTCCACGCTGAAGGGGGCGAAGAGCTGGGGCGGGTTGGTCGCGGCGTCGGTCTCGCTGCGGAAGGACACCAGGACCATCCACAGGAACGGGATGAAGAAGAACAGGCCGATGGCCCAGGCCAGGACCGTCAGACCGAGCCCCTGGCGGTCCGCCTTGTCGCGGAACGGTGCCCGGCGCCGGCTCGAGGGCTTCAGGGCGATGGTCATCGTGACTCCTCCTGGAAGACGGTGAAGACGGTCCGCAGCGCGAGCATCGCCACGACCAGCGTGCCCGCCACCGTGACCACCCCGGCGGCCGAGGCCCGCCCGTAGTCCTGCGCGGTGTAGAAGGTCTGGTAGACGAAGTAGGGCAGGTTGGCGCTGCCGGTGGCGCCGGCGGTGATGGTGAAGACGTGGTCGAAGTTCTGCACCACGTAGATCGTGCCGAGCAGCACGCTGAGCTCGATGTAGGGGCGCAGGTGCGGCAGCGTCATGTGTATGAAGATCTGCCAGCTGCTGGCGCCGTCGATGCGCGCGGCCTCGACCACGTCCATCGGCCGGCTCTGCAGCCCGGCGAGCAGGATGAGCATCATGAACGGCGTCCACTGCCAGGAGATCGCCGCGATCAGCGCCGGCAGCGGCATGCTGCCGACCCAGTCGGGCTGGGGCGCGTCGTCACCGAGGAAGACCGTGAGCAGGCCGTTGAGCAGTCCGTACTCGGGGTTGTAGAGCGCGTGCTTCCACAGCAGGGCCGCCGCGATCGGCACGAGCAGGAAGGGCGTGATCATCATCGTGCGGACCACGCCGCGACCGGGGAACTTCCGGTCGAGCAGCAGCGCGATGAGCAGGCCCAGGACGAGGCAGATGACCACCACGCTCACGGTCAGCATGACGGTGACGAGCACGGCCGAGCGGGCGTTGACGTCGGTGAAGACCCGGGCGTAGTTGCTGAACCCGGCGAACCCGCGGTCGTCGGGGTAGTAGGAGTTCCAGTCCATGAAGGAGACGATCAGCGTGCCCAGGAAGGGCAGCTGGGTCAGCACGATCACGAAGATGAGGGCGGGGAGCAGGGGCAGCCTGCGGCGCCACTTCTCCGACATCCCGCTCTGCCGTCGCTCGGCGGGCGGCGGCGCCCCCGTCCGGACGGCGTCCTCGGCCACCTCGGTGCTCATCGGTCGCGCTCCTCTCGAGCCTGGTAACGCTCGGCGATGTCCTCGGCCAGCTGCTGGCCACGGTCCAGGGCCTCCTCGACGCTCATCCGCCCCGCGATCGCGGCGCTGATGTCCTGGCTGACCTGGGTGCCCAGCTCGGGGAACTCCGGCAGGCCGATGAACTGGATGCCCATCGCCGGTCGGGGCTGGAGCCCGGGGTCCTGCGGGTCCGCTGCCTCGATCGCCCGCCTCGTCGGCTCGGCGAACGCCCCGGCGACCTCGAGGTAGTCGGGGTTGTCGTAGGTGGAGGCCCGCTTGCCGGACGGCACCTGGGCCCAGCCGACCTCCTCGCCGACGAGCTCCTCGTACTCCTTGCTCGAGGCCCAGGAGATGAACTCCCAGGCGTCGTCCTTGTTCTCCGAGGCCTCCTGGATCGCGAAGGACCAGGCGTAGAGCCATCCCGAGCTCTCGGTCTCGACCACCGGCGCGGGCGCGTAGCCGAGCAGGCCCTGGACCGGGGAGCCGTCGGCCTCCAGCGACCCCGCGGCGGACGTGGCGTCGTACCACATCGCCGAGTTGCCCTGGGTCAGGTTGTTCAGGCACTCGACGAAGCCGGAGTTGGGGGCACCGCGCTGGCCGTGCTCGCGGACCAGGTCGACGTAGAAGGTGACGGCCTCGGTGAACTCGGGCGAGTCGACCATCGGCTGCATCCCGCGCGTGGAGTTCTGCTCCTCGGACGCGAACCAGGTGCCGCCGAAGGTGTTGACCACGGTGGTCAGCGGGGCGAAGATCTGACCCCAGCCGGGCTGGCCGCGCAGGCAGATCCCGGACATGCCCGGCTCGGCGCCGTCGACCTGGGCGGCGATCTCGGCGACCTCCTGCCAGGTCGGCTCCTCCGGCATCTCGATGCCCTCGCGCTCGAAGATGTCCTTGCGGTACATCAGGAACGAGGACTCCCCGTAGAACGGCTCCCCGTAGACGCTGCCGTCGACGGTCAGCGAGGTCGTCATCGACTGCAGGATGTCGTCCTGGTCGAAGTCCGGGTCGGCCGCGATGTAGTCGTCGAGGGCGGCGACCCAGCCGGCCCGGGCGTAGATCGGGATCTCGAAGTTGGACAGGGTCGCCACGTCGTACTGCCCCGACTGGCTGGTGAACTCCTGGCTCACGAGGTCGCGCAGGTCGTTCTCCGGCAGGATCGTGTAGTTGACCGCGATCCCCGTCTCCGCGGTGAAGTGCTCCTCGGTGAGCCGCTGGAGGTCGGTCATCTGGGGGTTGTTCACCATGATCACGTTCAGCGACCCCTCGGCCCCCGCACCTCCGCCCGCCCAGCCCAGGGTGCAGGCGCTGAGCGAGAGGGAGGCGGTGAGGCAGAGCCCCAGAGCCGTGGCCATGCGCGTCCGTCTGCGTCGTTGCACTGTCTCCACCCTTCCGTGGTCTCAAACGAGCAACTAGACTGCACGTTTGAGCGCAGGGACCCGAGTCAACTATCTTTCTGCTCTGGGTGTCAAGGGGTCCTGCGGCCGACGAGGTCGGACCGAGGAGGGAAGGCGGCGTGCGATGGGACGGGAAGACGTCCTGGACCAGGCAGAGCGACGCACGGCCGCGGCCGTGGCGCGCAGGTACTACCTGGACGGCGAGTCCAAGGTCGACATCGCGGCGGACCTGGGGCTGAGCCGCTTCAAGGTGGCCCGCCTGCTGGACCAGGCCAAGCGGTCGGGGATGGTGCGGATCGAGGTCGTCGAGCCGGTGGACGACGCCGTCCTCGAGCTCGCCGCCCAGGTCAGGGACAGGTGGGGCCTGCGGGAGTGCTGGGTCGTGCCCGACTCGGACGCGCCGCAGCAGGACGTGGGGCGCGCCGCCGGCGAGCTGCTGGGCCGGTTGCTCGGTCCGCAGGACGTCCTGGGTATGCCGTGGAGCCGGTCGGGGCACGCCATGGTCGACGCGCTGACCACCTTGCCCCGCGTGCCGGTCGTGCAGCTCAGCGGTGCGGCGGCCACGACCCCCGTGGACAGCAGCACGGTCGACATCGTCCGTCGTGCGTCGAGGATCGCCGGGGGTGGGCGTCAGGTCTTCTTCGCGCCCCTGGTCATGCCCGACGCGGAGGCGGCCGAGGCGGTGCGCCGTGACGTCGCGGTGCGCGACACCCTGGGCGCCGCGAGCACGGTGACGGTGGCGATGGTCGGCGTCGGGGCCTGGGCCCCGGGGGAGTCCACGATCCACGACCTCGTCGACGACGCGGCGCGAGAGAAGGTGGCCGCGGCCGGCGCCGTCGGCGAGATCGCCGGGGTCTTCTTCGACGACCGCGGCCGGCTGGTGCAGACTTCCGTGTCGCGACGGGTGATAGCGCTGAGCGGGGAGCAGCTGTCCGCCATCCCGACGGTGCTCGCCAGCTGCCACCAGCCGGCGAGGGCGCCGGCCCTGGCGGCTGCGGTGCGGGGCGGGCTCGTGACGGCCCTGGTCGTCACGGCGGAGGTCGCCGAGGCGCTGCTCGAGCTGTCGCCGTGAGGCCGTCGGGGGACGGCCCGTGGGCCAGGTCGGAGCCGTCGGTCGTCACGGCAGCCGCGCGGTGACCGCCTCCGGGCCGAACTCCGCGTCGACGACGACCCGGTTCAGCCCGATCACCGCGGCGTCCTCGCGCAGCGACCCCAGCGCCAGCCGCAGGTGCCGTGTCGCGCGGGGGAGCGAGCGGCCGTAGAGCGTCTCCCGGATGCCGGTGATCAGCGACGTCGACGCCAGGTCTCCACCGACGACGACCACCTCGGGGTTGAGCACGCAGACGACGGTGGCCAGCACCTCGCCGATCCGCCGTCCGGCCTCCCGGGTCAGGCGCAGGGCGTCGTGGTCACCGGCCCGCAGCAGGGTGCCGACGTCGTGGCCGGCCGTCGCGTCCCGGCCGAGCTCGCGCAGCTGGGCAGCCACGGCGCGACCGCTGGCCACGGCGGCCAGGCACCCGCTGGCCCCGCACATGCACCTCGTGGGGACCGGGTGCTCGACGCGCACGTGCCCGATGTCGCCGGCGCCGCCGTCGGCGCCGGTGTAGCGCTGCCCGCCCAGCACGATCCCGGTGCCGATGCCGGTCGAGACCTTGACCATGACCAGCGACCGGCACCCGCGGAACTCCGCGACATACTCACCGACCGCCGCGGCGTCGGCGTCGTTGGCGGTGTGGACGGGCACCTCCGCCACGTGCTCCTGCAGGTGCTCGGCGATCGGGTAGGCGTCCCAGCCGGGCATGATCGGCGGCTCCGACGGACGTCCGGTCGCCGGGTCGACCGGCCCCGGCACGCTGATCCCGATGCCGGCCAGCGGCGGCAGGTCCGGCGTCATTAGCCCGGCCAGCGACTCGCTGATCGCGCTAAGCGTCGGCAGCGGCCCGTCGGCCACGCGCGGCTCGATCCGCTCACGGGCCAGGACGCGGCCCTCGAGGTCGGTGACGGCGGTGACCGTGTGGGTGGTGTCGACGGCCGCCACGGCCACGACCGCGTGCTCGTGGTTGAAGCGCAGGCTCTTGCGCGGCCGGCCCCGCCCCGCCGTCGCCGCCGAGGTCTCGACCACCAGGCCGGCGTCGAGCAGGAGCGCGACCCGCTGGGCCACGGTCATCCGCGACAGGCCCGTCGCCTCGAGCAGGTCGCCCCTGGTCGTGGCCTCGCCGGAGCGGATGAGCTGCAGGATGTCGCCGGCCTGCACGGGCACGCGCGCTCACCTCCGTGGTGTGGGCCCGCACCCGGCGGTGCGGTCCGTCGAGACTAGATCGTGACCCATTATTGCTTGACGTGCGCCTCTTTATTGCCTAATGCTTGAGCAGAAGTCAAGGACGACCACACCGGAGGACCCGCTCATGGCACGTCATACCCGCTTCAGCTCCCGCCCCAGGCTCGCCGTGCTCGCCGCGGCCGCGCTGGCCGTCCCGCTCGCGGCCTGCGACGGAGGAGGTGACGGGGGAGACGGCGGCGAGGGCACCGCAGGCGGTGACGGCGCCGGCATCACGGTGTGGATCCAGGAGGACCTGCCCGACCGCGTCGCCGCGACCCAGGCGATCGTCGACGACTACGTCGAGGCCACCGGCACCGAGGTCGAGCTGGTGCCGGTCGCCGAGGACCAGTTCAACCAGCTGCTGACCAGCTCCGCCGCGGCCGGCGACCTGCCCGACGTCATCGGCGGCGCCTCGCTGCCGCAGGTGCGCTCGCTGTCGGCCAACGAGCTCATCGAGCCCGACGTCGCCGGGCAGATCATCGAGGGCCTGGACGCGGGCACCTTCAACGAGAGCGCGATCGAGCTGGTCTCCGACGAGGGCACCGCGCTGGCCGTGCCGAGCGAGTCGTGGACCCAGCTGCTCGTCTACCGCGCCGACCTCTTCGAGGAGGCCGGCCTGGAGCCGCCGGAGACCTACGAGGCGATCACCGCGGCCGCCGAGGAGCTCAACGGCGACGGCATGGCCGGCTTCGTCGGCGCCAACGCCCCGGCCGACGCCTTCACCGAGCAGACCTTCGAGCACATCGCGCTGGGCAACAACTGCCAGCTCGTCGACGACGCGGGCGAGGTCACCTTCGGTAACCCCGAGTGCGTCGAGGCGCTCGACTTCTACGGCACCCTCATCTCTGACTACTCGGTCTCCGGCATCCAGGACGTCGACACCGTCCGCGCGCAGTACTTCGCCGGCGAGGCCGCGATGATGGTCTGGTCGACCTTCATCCTCGACGAGCTGGCCGGCCTGCGCGACGACGCCCTGCCCACCTGCGAGGAGTGCGCCGACGACCCGGGCTGGCTGGCGGAGAACAGCGGCATCGTCACCTCCATCTCCGGCCCCTCGGGCACCGAGCCGGTGACCTTCGGTGAGATCACCTCCTGGCTGGTGCCGGCCGAGGCCGACACCGAGGGCGCCTCGGAGTTCATCACCTACATGATGAACGACGGCTACATGCCGTGGATCGCGATCGCCCCCGAGGGCAAGGTCCCGGTCCGCACCGGCACCCCGGAGGAGCCGGAGACCTACTCCGAGCAGTGGGCCGAGCTCGAGGTCGGCGTCGACACCAAGGCGCCGTTGACCGACTTCTACGGCGAGGACGTCATCACCGCCCTCACCGAGGGCGCGTCCAACCTCAACCGCTGGGCGATCCCGCAGGGCCAGGGCAACCTCCTCGGCGCGCTGCAGGGCGAGCAGCCGGTCGCCGGCGCGGTCAACGCGGTCACGACCGGCACCCCGGCCGAGGAGGCCGCGCAGAGCGCGGCCGAGACCATCAGCTCGGTCGCGGACTCGATGCGATGAGCGTCGGGCACGGGGCGCCGGCGGTCGAGCGGCCTGCGCCGCAGACCCGTCGGCGCCCACGGTCCGCCCGTGTCAAGGAGGACCGCCGCGCGGGCTACCTGCTGATCAGCCCCACCTTCATCATCGTCTTCGTGATGGTGGTCCTGCCGATCCTGTGGACCTTCTCCCTGGCGTTCCAGAACGTCCGCCTGCTCAACCTGCGCCAGACCGGGCTGCTCGGCGACTACAGCCTCGACAACTTCCGCGCGGTCATCACCGCCGACGGCTTCGTCGAGGCCCTGACGGTCACGTTGACCTACTCCGTGCTCGGCACCGCCGGCGCGATCGGCTTCGGCCTGCTCGCGGCGCTGGCGCTGCGCAAGCCCTTCCGCGGCCGGGGCCTGGTGCGCTCGGTGCTCCTCCTGCCCTACGTCGCGCCGGTCGTCGCCTGCGCGTTCGTGTGGTCCACGCTGCTCAACCCGCAGTTCGGCCTCGTCAACTACTGGGGCACCGAGCTCAACCTGTGGGAGCGCCCGATCGCCTTCCTCTCCGAGAGCACCCCGGTCTCCCTCTTCGGCCTCGTCGACCTGCCGATCACCACGGCGCTGGCCACCGTCATCGCCTTCGAGGCGTGGCGCTCCTTCCCCTTCGCCTTCCTCTTCATCACCGCACGGCTGGAGGGTATGCCGGGCGCGCTCGAGGAGGCCGCGACCGTGGACGGGGCGACGCCGACCCAGCAGTTCCGCCACATCATCCTGCCCCAGCTCATGCCGACCATCGCCGTGCTGACGGTGCTGCGCTTCATCTGGACCTTCAACAACTTCGACGACATCTACCTGCTGACCGGCGGCGCCGCCGGCACCCAGGTCGTCACCGTCCGCGTCTTCAACTACCTCATCGCCCGCGGCAACATCGGCCAGGCCGCGGCGCTGGCGATCGTGCTCGCCGCGATCCTGGCGGTCCTGGTCTTCGTCTACCTCAAGCTCTTCGGCCGCAAGGAGGAGGTGGCATGAGCCGCGACCAGCTCGAGCGTCGCGCCCTGCGCGTGCTGCGCCCCGTCGTCATCGGGCTGCTGGTGCTCGCCGCGGCCTTCCCCTTCTACTACATGCTCATGCTGTCCTTCCGCTCCCTGGGAGGCGTCCTGGCCAACCCCGGCGCCCTGTGGCCCAACCTCGACGAGCTCAACTTCACCACCTACATCGACGTGCTGAAGTCGCAGTCCGACGGCGGTCAGGGCTTCCTGCGCTTCATCCGCAACAGCGGCCTCGTCGCCCTCGGCACGGTCGCGATCACGCTCTTCGTCGCCATCCCGGGGGCGTATGCCGTGAGCCGGCTGGAGTTCTTCGGCCGCCGCCAGATCGGCGCGCTGTTCCTCTCGGTCTACTTCTTCCCGGCGATCCTGCTGGCCATCCCGCTCTTCGTGTTCTTCACCCGGGTCGGGCTGCGCGGGTCGCTGGTCGCGCTGCTCATCGTCTACGTCGCGCAGGTCGCGGCGGTGTCGATCTACATGTTGCGCAACTACTTCGACACCATCCCGGCCAGCCTGGAGGAGGCCGCGGCCGTCGACGGCTGCACCCGTCTGCAGGCGATGCGCAAGGTCAGCCTGCCGCTGGCGCTGCCGGCGATCGCCTCCAACGCGCTGTTCATCTTCATGATCGCCTGGAACGAGTTCCTCTTCGCCCTGCTCTTCCTCGTCGAGCGGCGCGACAACTGGACCGTCTCCCTGGGCCTGGCCCAGCTGTCGGGCAGCATCGAGGTGCCGACCACGGTGCTGATGGCCGGCTCGGTCATCCTCACCCTGCCGATCATCGTGATGTTCTTCCTGTCCGAGAAGTGGCTGGCCGGCGGCCTGACCGCCGGCGCCGAGAAGGGCTGAGCACCCACCTCGCCCGCCCCTGCACCCCATACCCCAGCAGAAAGGTCCCCCGTGCCCTCCGTGGTCACGTTCACCGCACCGCGCGTCGTGGAGCTGCAGGAGTGCCCGGTCGAGGAGGTCGGCCCCGGTGACGTCCGCGTGCGCACGTGGTACTCCGGCATCTCCGCCGGCACCGAGCTGACCGCCTACCGCGGCTCCAACCCCTACCTCACCCGCACCTGGGACGCCGAGGAGCGGATCTTCCGCGACGGCCCGCCGAGCTTCGCCTACCCGGTGGCCGGGTGGGGCTACTCGGAGATGGGGGAGGTGGTCGAGGTCGGCCCGGGCGTGGTGGGGCTGGGCGTGGGCGACCTCGTCCACGGCATCTGGGGGCACCGCAGCGAGGCCGTGCGGCCCGCGCGCACGCTCGTCGGCCGGACCCTGGGCCAGGACGTCGACCCGCGGACCGGCTGCTTCGCCCGGGTCGGCGCCATCGCGCTCAACGGCGTGCTCGCCGCCGACACCCGCCTCGGCTCGCGCGTCGCGGTC
Organism: Ornithinimicrobium pekingense DSM 21552; assembly: GCF_000421185.1. GTDB lineage: Bacteria > Actinomycetota > Actinomycetes > Actinomycetales > Dermatophilaceae > Ornithinicoccus > Ornithinicoccus pekingensis. The sequence goes on along the minus strand of NZ_ATWJ01000014.1, from coordinate 228,429 downwards.
TTCGGCCAGGGCGTCATCGGGCTGCTCGCGACGCGGCTCGGCGTGCTCGCCGGGGCGAGGGTGGCCGCGGTCGACATGGCGCCGCGCCGCCTCGAGGTCGCGCAGGGGTATGGCGCCGAGCTCACCCTGGACCCGCGCGCGGAGGGCGGCGTGGGCCCGCTGCTGCGGCGGTGGTCCGACGGCGGGGTGGACGGCGCGGTCGAGCTGAGCGGGGCCGTCGCGGCGCTGCACGAGGCGATCCGCGCGGTGCGGGTCGACGGGGTGGTCGCGGCCGCGGGCTTCTACCAGGGCGGGGCCGAGGGGCTGCGGCTCGGTGAGGAGTTCCACCACAACCGGGTGCGGATCGTCGCCAGCCAGATCGGCGGCGTGCCCGTCGGGCTGTCGACCAGCTGGGACCAGGCGCGGCTGGTGCAGGTCTTCATGGAGCTGGTGCTGGCCGGCCGGGTCGACGTGGACCCGCTCATCACCGACGTGGTCGACGCCTCGGAGGTGGGGGAGGCGTTCCGGCGGCTCGACGAGGGCGACCCTGAGGTGCTGCAGGTGCTGCTCCGCTTCCCGGGGGCACCGGCATGAGCGGCGTGGCCGTCCTGGGCTACGGCGGCATCGCCGCGTCGGCGCACCTGCCGGCCTACGAGCAGCACGGCATCGGTGTCGTCGGCGTGTGCGGGCGGCCGGAGCGGACCGCCGACGTGCTGGAACGGTTCCCCTTCGTCGGGCGGGTCTACGACGACGTGGGCGACCTGCTGTCGGACCCCGAAGTGCGGGTGGTCGACATCGCGACCGGGCCGGAGGGCCGGGTGGCGCTGGTCCGCCGCTGCCTGGAGGCGGGCAAGCACGTGCTGGCCCAGAAGCCGGTGACGCTCGACGCGGGCGAGCTGCCGGTGCTCGAGGAGCTGGTCCGCGACGCCTCCCGCCGTGGGCTGCGTGTCGCGGTCAACCACAACGCGCGCTGGGCCCCGCCCTGGCGGTCGGCCAGCCTGCTGCTGCGCGAGGGTCGCGTCGGGGAGGTGGTCGGCGTGACGCACGTGCACGACAAGGCTCTGCCTCCGCTGACCGGCACCCACTTCGACCGGGTCGAGCACATGCTGCTCACCGACTACCTGCTGCACTGGGTCGACATCACGAGGATGTGGCTGCTCGACGGGTCGGCCGAGGGTCAGGGCGAGGTGGTCAACGTGATCGCCCTCGACTCCCGCCTCCCGGGCCAGCCGGCGGACTCGCTCAACCCGTGGTCGGCGACGATCGTGATGCAGGCCCGCTCCGGCGCGACCGCGACGATCCGCATCCCCGGCAGCGGCGTCGCGACGACGCCGGGCTGCGCGTTCTGGGTGCACGGCACCACGGGGACGCTGAGGGGGAGCGTCCTGCTCGACTCCGACCGCCTCAGCCTCGACGACGGGACCGCCGAGGAGCAGCTGCCGCTGACCGGTGCGTGGTTCGTCGACGGCTTCGCCGGCGCCATGGGCGAGCTGCTCACCGCCATCGCGGAGGACCGCGAGCCCGAGAACTCCCTGACCTCCGCCATCGCCTCCCTCCGCCTGATGTTCGCCGCCCGCGACTCCGCCGCGCAGGGCGGCACCCCCGTCACCCCTCTCCCCACCCCTCTCCCCACCACCCCTCTCCCGACCGAGGACGCCGGATGACCGCCCCCCGCCCCACCGAGGACGCCGTATGACCGCCCCCAGCCCCACCGAGGACGCCGTATGACCGCCCCCAGCCCCACCGAGGACGTGGTGTGACCGACCTGCAGACCGTCGACGAGCTGCCCGCCACCGCCGGCCGCTGGCGCGTCTACGCCGAGGGGTGGCAGAGCTGGAGCCCCGCCACCTGCTACCCCGCGGGCGTCCCACCGCTGCTGCCCGAGGAGCCCTGGCAGCACGTGATGCGCTACCGGCCCGGAACGGACCTGCACCCCACGGCATACCAGGCGGAGGGGCTGGCGGTCGTCGACCCCGGCGACGGGGGGCCGGTCACGGCATACCTCAGCGCCGACCTGCGCGACCCGGCCACCATCACCGTGCAGGAGCGCGGCTGGCACCTGGCCGTCGAGGCGTCGGGGCAGGTGGAGCGGTGGACCGCCCCGACCGCAGCTGCGGCCCTCGTCGCCGCCGGCACGACGATCGGCGAACGGCTCGGCGCCCGCACCGGTCAGCAGCCGCGGGTGTGGTGCTCGTGGTACCGCTACTTCGAGCAGGTCACGGCCGACGACGTCCGCGCCGCGCTCACCGACATCCGCGAGCACGACCTGCCCACCGACATCGTGCAGGTCGACGACGGCTGGAGCACGGGCCTGGGCGACGGCCTGCGGACCCGCCCCGGCTTCGGCGACCTCGAGCGCGTCGTCGCCGAGGTGCGGCAGGCCGGGCTGCGGGCGGGCATCTGGCTGGCGCCCTTCCTCGTCGGCCGCGACACCGAGCTCGCCCGCGACCACCCCGGGTGGCTGACCGGCGACGCCGGGCGCAACTGGGGCCAGGACCTCGTCGGCCTCGACCTGCTCCACCCCGGCGTCCAGGACCTGCTGCGCGGCCACCTGACCGCCCTGCGCCGGCTCGGCGTCGACTACCTCAAGCTCGACTTCCTCTACGCCGGCGCGCTCCCCGGGCCCGGGCGCGACCGCGCCGAGGCGGTCACCGCATACCGCGCTGGCCTGTCCCTGGTCCGGGAGGTGATGGGGCAGGACTGCACCCTCCTCGCGTGCGGCGCGCCGTTGCTGCCGAGCGTCGGGCTGGTCGACGCGATGCGGGTCTCGCCCGACACCTTCCACGAGGGTGCCGCCGACGGGTCGCGCGGGCTGCGGGGGCTGATGTCGACGGCCGCGCGGGCCTGGACGCACGGTCGGCTGTGGACCGACGACCCCGACGTCGTCGTGGCGCGGCCCGGCTTCGCGCTGCGGGAGCGGTGGGCGGCCGAGAGCCGGCGCTTCGGGGGTATGCGGTCCTGGTCGGACCGGTGGGACGAGCTCGACGAGCGCGGGCGCAGCCTCGTCCGCGGCGTGCTGTCGGACCCGCCTGCGCCGCGGTTCGACGAGGCGACGGTGGCGGAGGGGCTGGGTGTCGCGGCCGGCGAGGTGCGCGCCCGCGGAGCGAGAGGAGACCTGGGGTGAGCGAGCTGGAGGACCTGCAGCGTCGGGTGGAGGAGCTGCTCGCGGTCGTCTACCGGTGGGTGCCCAACAACCTGGCGCCCGAGCTGGTCGGGCTGGCCGAGCGCTACCGCTTCGCGCTGCGGGCCGCGCCGCCGGTGCGCCGCTTCGACCAGCGCAGCGCCTTCCTCATCACCTACGCCGACTCGGTGCAGCGGGCGGGCGAGGTGCCCCTGCGGGCGCTGGGCGAGGTCGTCGAGGAGCACGTGGGTGACCTGGTCACCGACATCCACCTGCTGCCGTTCTTCCCGTGGACCTCCGACGACGGCTTCGGCGTGGTCGACCACCGCTCGGTCAACCCTGCGGTCGGGGAGTGGGACGACGTCCACGCGCTGCGGCGACACCACGACCTCGCCTTCGACTTCGTCGCCAACCACACCTCCGCGAGCTCCCCGTGGTTCGTCGGCTGGCTCGCGGGGCTGCCGGGCCGCCGCGGGTTCTACATCGAGCAGGGCGACCACCGCGACGTCTCCCAGGTCGTGCGCCCGCGCACGACCCCGCTCTTCCACGACTACGAGGCGCCCGACGGCACCGTGCGCTCGGCGTGGACGACGTTCGGCGCCGACCAGGTCGACGTCAACGTCGGGACGCCGGCCGTGCTGGTCGAGCTGACCGAGGTGCTGCTCAGCTATCTCGCGCACGGTGCGACCACGGTGCGCCTGGACGCCATCGGCTACCTGGTCAAGGAGAGCGGCACCTCCTGCATCCACCTGCCCGCGACCCACGCGATCGTCCAGCTGTGGCGCGCGCTGGTCGACCACGCCCGCCCCGGCGCGCGGCTGCTGACCGAGACCAACGTGCCGCACGCCGACAACATCTCCTACTTCGGCGACGGCACCGACGAGGCGCACATGGTCTACCAGTTCGCCCTGCCGCCGCTGGTCCTGCACTCCTTCGTCGCCGGCGACACCGGGGCCTTGTCGCGATGGGCGGCGACGGTCGGGCCGGTCAGCGACAGCGCGACCTGGTTCAACTTCCTGGCCAGCCACGACGGCATCGGGCTGCGGCCCACCCAGGGGCTGCTGACCGAGCCGGAGCGGCAGGCGCTCGCCGACCGGGTGCTCGCCCACGGCGGGCAGGTCTCGCTCGCCGACCAGCCCGACGGCAGCACCACCGTCTACGAGCTCAACATCAGCTACCTCGACGCGCTGTGCACCCCGCAGGAGGCCGCGGACGACGCGACCTTCGCCCGCAAGGCCGTCGCCGCGCACAACATCCTGCTGTCGGTCGTCGGCGTGCCCGCGATCTACGTCCACTCCCTCCTCGGCAGCCGCTCCGACCTCGCCGCCGTCGCCGAGAGCGGCATCGCCCGGCGCATCAACCGCGCGGTGCTCGACGCCGACGAGCTCGACTTCGACCTCGCCACGCAAGGGCGTCGGCGTCAGGTGCTCGACGGCATCACCGGCCTGCTGCGTCGACGCCGGGAGGTCGCGGCGTTCTCACCCTGGTGCGACCAGGAGGTGCTCGAGCTGGACCCACGGGTCTTCGCCGTGCGGCGGACCGCCGACGACGGCTCGAGCGTGGTCAGCCTGACCAACGTGACGGGCGAGGCGGTCACCGTCCCCTGGGAGGGTGCGTGGCGCGACCTCCTCGACGGCACCAGCGGCGCGGGTGCCGTCACCCTCCAGGGGTATGACGTGCTGTGGCTCTCCGCATGAGGCGGCTCCCTGTCCGCCACCTGAGAGTTTTCTGAGCAAACCCTTGCCAAGCCGGACGGGTTGCTGCCACGCTTCCCACGGGAGCGGGGGGTAGCGCCTCGCCTGTCGGGGAGGCACTCATGCGGCTCTGGAAGATGGCACTCGTGCCGATACTGTCGATCGTGATGACGGGGGCGCTGACAACGGTCCCACAGGCGAACGGTGAGAACGTGCCGGGCACCCGTCCGGCGGACGCGCGGGTGTCCATGTCGATGACACCAGCGGACACCACGGACGGGCTGATGGTGGCCGTCAACGAGCGGGGCAAGGTCTCCCAGTCCTCGGCCGGCGTCACCTCGCGCGGCGAGGTGGCGGGCCTGACCATCCTCAAGCCCGAGGGGGCGCAGGTCCGCGCGGCATACCTCGCCACCGCCACGACGGGCTTCACAGGGACGCCGATGACCCAGCCTGTGCGACTGGCGGACCAGGACGTCCCGATGACCGGAGAGATCCCCAGCGGCATCGACAGCTACAACTACCTCGCCGACGTGACGGACCTGGTGGCCGACACCCTGGACGCGGCCGCACCCGGTCTGGCCGTCCTGACCTACCAGGAGCCGGTCGGCTGGCTGGTGGACGGCAGCATCCTGACGGTCATCTGGGACGACCCGAACGTGGAGATCGACCAGAGCGTCGCCATCCTGTACGGAGCCCTCAAGACGTCCGGGGACACCTACACGCTGCGGCTGGCGTCGCCGATCGACACCGCGGACCCGGTGACGACGATGGAGATGTCCCTGGGGATCTCCTTCTCCGCCCAGGCGGGCGGGGTCCAGCAGTACAGCACCGTGGAGGTGAACGGTCAGCGTCTGACCACCGCCGCCGGCGGTGAGGACGACGGCGCCACCGCCAACGGCGCACTCATCACCGTCGGGGGCCTGGGCGACCGGCCGGGCAACCCGGACGACCCGTTCGCCACCCCCCGAGAGCCTCGCTCCGACGATGAGAGGTACGACCTGCTGCCGTACGTCGAGGACGGGGACACCGACATCACGGTGACGACGCAGAACCCGTCCGCTGACGACAACATCTTCCTGGCGACGTTCACCATGAACCCGCCGGCCACCGTCGACATCGGTGACGAGCTGGTCTACGTCGCGCTCGGTGACTCATACCAGTCCGGCGAGGGCGCTGCCGCAGACATCCGGCCGGCGTCGCGCTATCTTTCCGAGGGATACGAGAACGGCTCCAACTTCCCGCTCGCCGCCGGCGCGCAGGAAAACACCTACACCGCTCGGTTCGGCAGCCACCTCGACCCCAACGGGTGCCACCGGGCCCTGCGCAACTACGCCAAGATCAACAGGGACCTGCTGGCTCCCGGCCTGCCCGTCCTGCTCGTCGACCGCACGTGCAGCGGCGCCGAGATCGACGCCGGCAGCAAGCCGCCGATCGTGGGGCCCATCGGCGGCGGCATCGCGGCGAACTCCCAGGTCCAGACAGCCCTTGACACCCTCGAGGGGCAGGGTCTCTCCGGTGCCGACGTCGGACTGGTGACCGTCGGCATGGGAGGCAACGACGCACGCTTCAGCGACATCGTGGCCGCCTGCGTTGGCCCGGCCCTGATCGAGTCGCTGCTGGCGAGGTATCCGAACGCGCCCGGGGAGATCAACTGGATCGCTCAACAGGCCACGTGCAGTCGGGTGGACGGGTGGTTCCTCAAGACCGGGGACGCCCTCACGACGCTCGCCGCCGCGGAGCAGTTCGGCCAGGAGCAGATCTCCGGCGCTTTCCCCTTCGCCCGCGTCATGCAGGTGAACTACCCCGGGGTCCTGCCGGCCGGTGACAGTCCCGCCTGGTGCGGCGGCCTGCGCGCCAAGGACATTGACTACGCGAGGCAGCGCATCACCGACATCAACGCCCGCATCGACCAAGCCGCTGCCAGCACCGGCACGGAGGTGGTCGATATCGAGTCCTCCTTCGGGCCCAACGCCCTGTGCCCGGGGCACAGCGGCGACCAGCTCGCCATCGGCATCGACAAGGACAACTTCGACACCGAGGTGACGAGGCTGCTCAACCTCGACGGCACCGGCGACGCGGTCGCCCGCCAGAAGCTGGATGCGCTCGTCGAAGAGTACGCCGACGCCAAGACCTGCTACGCCCAGCACTACGTGCCCTTCGGCGCCACCTGCGACGTCGATGCCGCCAACCAGCGGGTGATCGAGTCCGCGCAGGACCTGCTGGCCTACCTTCAGACGCAGCAGAACGCCATCTTCGGCAACATCATGTCGCCGCCCGGGACGAGCGACGACTCCGTCCAGGTGGCGTTCGACCGCTCCCGCGGCCTGTTCCACCCCAACGCGGCCGGCTTCGAGACGATGGCGTGCGAGGTGCTCACGCAGTACCGGGGCACCTCCGGCTGTGCCGCGCCCTCGACGCCTACGGCGCCGCCCGCAGGGGCGGACGGAAACCCGCTGGAGACCTTCTTCGAGGATCTCCTGCGCGTCATCGTGCGCAACTTCGCGCCGCGCACCCCGGTGCGGCTCACGCTGTTCTCGACGCCGACCGACCTGGGTGAGGTGACAGCGGACGCCGACGGCGTCGTCGACACCACCGTCGTCGTGCCCGACCTCAACCCCGGGATCCACCGGCTGCAGCTCAGCGGCGAGGGCGCGGACGGGTCCCAGCTGGTCCAGGAGATCCTGCTGCGGGTCGACGGCCGGCCCACCGGCTCCTACACCACATACCTCACGGGCTTTGAGACCCGGCCGACCTCGCCGACGCCGGACGTGCCGATCGAGCACGTCACCGTCACGGTCAACGGTGCCCCGGTCGGCGAGTTCCAGGTGGACGTCCACGGAGGGGTGCTGGTGAGCGTGCCCAGCGTGGAGATGCTCGCGCGCGGCACCCTCGTCATCGAGGCGACGAGCCAGCTCACAGGGAGCACGGTCAGCGAGACCGTCTCACCGGTAACCTCACGGCCCGCCCTCTGGGCGGCTGCGACGGCACCTGACGCTCTCACGATCACCGGGGCGAGGTTCTCGGCCCAAGGACTCGTGCACTCGGAGGGGTCGCTGGCCCTGCGTGGAGCCCACACCGAGCTGGTCGGCGGGGTGGAGCACGCGGGGGCGCTGGAGACGAGGGGCCGCATCACCGTCGACCCAGCCCCGTCACAGGTCACCGCGGGTCAGGGAGGTCCGCGCGCGGCGACGGTCGCCCAGTACCGACCCGGTGGCGCGTCCGCCGGCAGCAGCAACTACCGGGCGGTCCCGGAGACCGACTGCGTCGACGGGGTATGGACGCCGCCCGAGGCCGGGAGCGTGACCGGTGTCGTCTACGTGCCCTGCGCCGTCGACCTTCGACAGGCCGGGACCTACGCCGGGACCATCGCGGCGGAGGGCGACGTGACGGTGCGAGGCAACGGCATCAGGGTCGGACGAGGCACAGCAGCGCACGGCGAGCCGGCCGTCGTCAGCGGCGGCGACGTCGTCCTCACCGCGTCCGACGCCGCGATCCTCGGCCAACTCGTGGCGGCAGGGGGCCTGGACGTGCACGGAGCCCGTAGCGAGCTCTCCTGCGGCGCGGTCGCCGACACTATCCGGGTCAGCGGCGCGGACGTCAGCGTGACGGTGGGTGAGTGGTGCCTGTCTCGGTGAGGGTGCGGACGGGGCTCGGGCTGATCCTGGCCGCGACGACGCTGCTCCCGGGAGGCTGCTCGCTGTCCCCCGGAGCAGGTGAGGGACGTGCCACGCAGGCGCCCTGCCAGCCCTCCGGCGCTGCGCTCGACCTCGGTGCGCACGCGTTCGACGTGGCTCCTCAGGACCACGTGAAGGTCAGTGGTGGCCGCTACCTGCTCACGGCGACGGGCTTCGTGCACGGCGGCCCGTTCGACCCGGAGGTCGGGCGGACCAAGGTGGTCTGGGGGCCGAAGGAGACGCCGCCGCGCTACGACGCGGGCTCGGCGACGGCGACAGGTGCCAGCGGAGCGGCGGACGTCGTCGAGGACGAGCCGGCGGTGGTGGACCTTGAGGAGGGGACGTGGTGGTTCCTCAACTCCAACGCGGCTCAGCTCACGCTGCAGGCCTGCGCGCCCGCCACGGCGGAGCTCGTCCCGCAGCGGTGAGCACAGCCGGCGTGAGGAGAGGCGGGAACGTCAGGGTCCACGCCTGAGGAACGTGCGGCTGGTCGACCCCGCCCTCGTCCTGCACCGCGCCTCGGTGGGCCGCTTCGTCGACCGGGCGCGCCAGGCGGGGCTCGACGTCTGACGACGTAATGGGCCACGGGCGGTCGATGCCGCAGGGGTGGTGGGACGGCTCCACCGGGCTCGAGCCGGCGACCTGGTCATCCGGCGCGTGCTGGAGCGGGGGTGGGCGCACCACATCGAGCGGCTGATGGTGCTCGGCGACGCGCTGTGCCTGCTGCGGGTCGACCTCGAGGAGGTGTGGCGCTGGTTCATGGTGGTGTTCGTCGACGCCCACGACTGGGTGATGGTCTCCGATGTCTACGCCATGAGCCGGGTCGCCGCCGAGGCGGCGATCACCGCCAAGCCCTACGTCTCCGGCAGCAGCTACCTGCGCACGATGTCCGATCTGCCGCCGGGGACGGTCGGCCCGGCCTTCGGGGAGGGGGACCGACGTGCCTGACGTGCGTCGGGTGGCTCAGTCTCCGGTCAGGCGCTTGGGATTGAGCATGACCTGAACGGGTGCTGCGACGTCCACCTGCTGGTCGCCCTCGGCGTGGTGTCGCTCGACGTACGTCCCCTCCTCGCCCAGCTCGTAGACCGTGACGGACGGCGTGGTCGGCGCGACGACCCAGTAGTGCTGCACGCCGGCGCGGGCGTAGGCGGCCATCTTGCCGCCGAGATCACGCTGCCAGGTGGTGGGGGAGAGGATCTCGACGACCAGGACAGGAGCACCGTCGTGCCCGGTGGCGGTCAGCCGGCCGCGATGGGCGATCAGGAGGTCAGGCTGCAGGACCGTGTCGCCCTCGCCCGTCGCCAGCTCCACGTCGAGCGGTCCTGAGAGCACGGACCAGTGCGGAGGGACCAGAGGGCGGAGGAGCGCGGTGAGCTCGCTGACGACCTCCTGGTGCACCGGGCTGGGTGCGGGTGTCACAAGGACCTCACCGTCGAGCAGCTCGTAGCGGTCCGGGTCGGACGGCCGGTCCCTGATCGCCTCGAACTCGGCACGGCCCACCCGGAACGCGTCGGCGCGGTCGGTGAGCAGCTGCATACCCGTCATTGTGTCCCCCCTCCGACATGGCGGCCAGCGTGGCACGGCTGAGGTCCACCCCGTGATGGCTGTCCACACCCGACCCGGCCGGCGTGCACAACCGTCCGCCAGGGCCTTATAGCCCGCCCTTCCGTCCGTTGTGCACGCCGGTAGTGACCCCCCCGGGAGGGACGCCGCGTGCTCGCCTACCCGACGAGGTCGCCGACCGCGCCCCACAGCTGGTTGACGCCCAGCACGAGGAAGATCAGCGTGGTGATGCCCAGCGCCGCGTTGAGCCACCACTTGTTGGCCCACTCCTTCGGGATCCGCCGCCCGTTGAGCAGGCCGAGCAGGGTCACCGCCAGGAACGGCATGAAGAGGGCGCCGAGCACGCCGTAGGCGAGGATCAGCCCGATCGGCCGGCCGAGGAAGAGCAGCAGCATCGGCGGGAAGGTCAGCCACAGCAGGTAGAACTTGAAGTACTTCCCGCCCACGCGGGTGTCGGGGTGGCCCGACCCGACACCGCGCATGTTGCCCCAGAAGTCGGCGAACATCAGCGAGACGCCGTTCCACACGCCGATGATCGAGGAGAACGCCGCGGCCCAGAAGCCGATGAGGAACCACGTGCCGACCACGTCGCCGTACCGGGCGTTGAGCACGTCGGAGAGGTCGAGCAGGCCCTCGTCACCGGCGCTGATGGCGGCGCCGGCGGCGCGCACCACCTCCGCGCCGACGATGAGCATCGAGATGACGAAGACACCGGTCAGGACGTAGGCCATCGTGTTGTCGATGCGCATGACCTTCATCCACTTGGGGGTGTACCAGCCCTTCTCCCGCAGCCAGTAGCCGTAGGCCGCCAGGGTGATGGTGCCGCCGACGCCACCGGCCAGCGCCAGGGTGTAGACCAGGCCGCCGTCGGGGATGCGCGGCACCAGCCCGGTGAGCATCTCCGGCACGTTGGGCAGCGCGATGACCGCCAGCCCGACGACCGTCACGAACATGACCCCGACCAGGGCGGCGGTGATCTTCTCGAAGACGGCGTAGCGGTTGAACCACACCATGACGAAACCGAGCAGGCCCATCGCGATCGCCCAGACGGTGAGCGGCACCTGCGGGAACAGCGCGGCCAGCGGCAGCGCCGTCGACGACATCGCCGAGGCGCCGTAGACGAAGCCCCAGACGATGATGTACGGCCCGAAGTACCAGGTCGTCCAGCGCCCGAGGCTGCGCCAGCCCTCGAAGATCGTGTAGCCGGTGGCCAGGGTGTAGCGCCCGGCACCCTCGACCAGCACGATCTTGAGGATCACACCGACGATGACCGCCCACAGCAGGGTGTAGCCGTAGCGCGACCCGGCCGCCAGCGTCGCCACCATGTCGGCCGCGCCCACGCCGGTCGCCGCGACCACCAGGCCAGGGCCGACGAGCTTCCAGCGGGCCTTCTTGCCCTGGTCGTCGTCGACCCTCTCGTCGTGGCCGACCTTGCGTCCTGAGTCCTGGGTGCTCAAGGGGACCTCCTGGTATGCCGTGCACGCGCCGTCGCGGGTGCGGGGACCCGGCGATGCTACGGAGTGACCAGGCGGTAGGCCGGATGAAGTGCCGTCGTGCCCGGCGCGGGCGCTACGCCATACCCTCCGCGATGTCCTGGCCGTCCGCGGTGTGCGGGTGCTCGTCGATGGCCTCGGCGGTGGCCGTCGGCTCGGAGGGGGCGACGGGGCGCGGGTCGAGGTGGACGCCGGCGATCATGCAGCGCACCGACCCGCCGGCGAGCTCGATCGTGGGGACGTCCACGGCGACGATCTCGCAGGAGCGCTCGATCTCGGCCACCTGGTCGGGGCGCAGGCTGCGGCAAGCGCTGCCGGACATCGCCATCACATAACGCTTGGTGCCGTCGGGGTGGCGGCCGCACAGCTCGACGGCGTTGCCGGCGAACTGGCGCACCTGCTCCTCGGTGATCTCCACGACGCGGCGGCCGTTGACCTCCAGCCGGTCGCGGACCTCGGCGCGGCGCTGGGCGTCGGGGATCATCCCCAGGGCCACGAGGGCGACGTCGGTGCCGATGCAGGCGATGACGTTGGTGTGGTAGACCGGCACGCCGCCGGAGTCGACCGCCTCGAAGGCCATCGGCTCGTAGCGGAAGTCGGTGCAGAAGCGCTCCAGCACGTTGGTGTCGGCGCGGTGGCTGACGGCGGCGTAGGCCACCCGGGAGACGTGGTCGAGCACCATCGCGCCGGTGCCCTCGAGGAAGATGCCGTCGGGCTCCAGGCCGGAGTAGTCGATGATCGTCTGCACCCGGTAGGCCGACTTGAGCATCTCCAGGACGTCGGCGCGGCGCTCGTGGCGGCGGTTGGAGGCGTACATCGGGTAGACCGCGACGTAGCCGCCCTGGTGGGTGGACAGCCAGTTGTTGGGGAAGACGCTGTCGGGCCGGGTGTGGTCGTCGTCGTCGAAGACGTGGACCCGCACGCCGACGTCGCGCAGCGCCTGGGCGAGGGCGTCCATCTCGGCCAGGGCCTGGCGCGAGGTCTCCTCGGTCGGCTGCCCCTCGGGTATGACGTGCTGGAAGGCGTTGTCGGCCGCCGTCGCGGGGTTGGGGACGAACTTCGTCGCGCGGACGAGGATGACGGAGGAGGGGGACTGCGCACTCACGAGCAGAATGTACGGCTCCGCGCCGAGACCTGACGAACCGGCCGGTGGCGGCATAGAGTCGGGCCATGAGCGACCTGCAGTGCGCGGCTCGGATCATCGTCGTCAACCCGCCCGGGCTGACCGACGTGCCGTGGCTGGCCTCGGCGCTCTACCGGGAGAACGTGCAGGTGGTCTATGCCGCCGACGACGTCCCGGACAGCGGGCCGGTGGAGACCCTGGCCGAGGACCTCGGGGTGCCGTGCCGCAGCGGTCACGGGCTGCTCGGCGACGGCTCGGAGGGCATGGAGGACATCGCCGACCGGCACCGCGGCGAGACCGTGGTCGTCGTGCGCGGCGGGCCCGATGCGGAGCCCGTGCTCCTGCTGGTGGACGCCGACGGCGTGAGCGTCCACCGCCTGGGCGACAACACCTGAGGCCGGCGGCCCGTCAGTCGTCCCGGACCTGCGCGGTGGTCAGCGGCGCCGCGGGAAAGACCTGCGCGGTGAGCGTGAGCGCGCCGTCGAGGGCGTAGACCTCCACCACCGAGGCGTCCACGACGACGAGGACGTCGACAGCGCCCGCGTGCCCGGGCAGGGGTGCCTCGACGAGCGTCGGGAAGTCGGGGGAGAAGGTGACGTCCCCGCAGCGGGAGCGGTCGAGGGTGATGCGGTCCTGCCCGGCGTCGACGGTCAGGACGAGCGGGTCGCGGCCGTCCTCGGTCGTCAGCGTCAGGGTGGTCCGGCCACCGGCGGGGACGACGAGGCGCTGCTGGAGCAGGTCCTCCGGCAGGACGGGGTGCTGGTGGAGGACCGGCCGGCCCTCGCGTGAGCGGCGCAACGACACCTCCCGGGCCAGGGACATCGAGGAGCGCCACGTCGGGGTCGGGGTGCGGTGCGCGTAGGCCCAGTTGCTGGCCCAGCCGATCATGACGCGCCGCTCGCCGGTGTTGTCGAAGGACACGGCGGCGTAGTGGTCGGGGCCGACGTCCAGCCACCGGCCGGTGTCCCCGGGCAGCGGCGTGAAGGTGGTGCCGTCGAAGTCGCCGACGAAGTACTGCGTGCCCGAGCCGCCCGCCGGCCCGCCCGCGCCCAGGCTGACGACGAGCACCCACGCGGTCCCGGGCCCGCCCTCGACCGGCAGCTCGAACAGGTCGGGGCACTCCCACACCCCCTCGGTGGCCCCCAGCGGCCCGAACGTGGACAGGTGCTCCCAGGCCAGCAGGTCGCCGGAGCGGTAGAGGACCACCTGGCGGTGGTCCGCCTCAACCGCCACCATCACCCAGCCGGTGGCGTGCCGGAACACCTTCGGGTCGCGGAAGTCGGCGCTCTGGCGGCACAGCACCGGGTTGCCCGCGAAGCGGCGCCACGTCATACCCCCGTCGGTGCTCCAGGCGAGCGACTGCGCCTGGGTGCCCGCACGCGGGGAGGTCGGCTTGTAGTGGCTCGTGTAGAGCGCGACCAGCGGCGGCGCGTCGCCCTCGCCCAGCCCGGAGGTGTTGTCGTGGTCGACCACGACGCTGCCGGAGAAGACCGCCTCGTGCTCGGAGAAGCGCAGTGCCACGTCGTGCTCGGTCCAGGTAAGCAGGTCGGGGGAGGTGGCGTGCCCCCACGACATGTTCCCCCAGTCGACGCCCTCGGGGTTGGTCTGGAAGAACAGGTGCCAGAGCCCGTCGACGTGGACGAGCCCGTTGGGGTCGTTCATCCACGTCGAGCGGGGCGTGAAGTGGCGGGTGGGCCGCAGGTGGGACGTCACCGCGTCATTGTCGCTGCTGCGCCTGACGCGGGCCGACGGCTAACGTGAGGCGCACCGAACGAGCGGCGCGGGCCGACCGGTCCGTGCCACCCCCGGCAGGACGGAGACTGACGTGCGCATCGGCATCCTCACCGGGGGCGGTGACGTCCCCGGGCTGAACCCCTGCATCAAGGCCGTGGTCAACCGCGTCCACGAGCACGGGCACCAGGTCACCGGCATCCGGCGCGGGTGGGGCGGGCTGCTCGGCACCGACCTCGACGACCCCGGGTCGATGGCGACCAACCTCGTCGAGCTCGACCCGGTGGCGGTCCGCACCGTCGACCGGACCGGCGGCACCTTCCTGCACAGCTCGCGCACCAACCCAGGCAAGGTCAAGACCTCCGACGTGCCCGACTTCCTGGCCGGCTCGGTCAGCGGCGACGGCCCGCACGACCTGACCGCGCACGTGCTGCGGGTGATCGAGGCCGCCGGCATCGACGTGCTCATCCCGATCGGCGGTGACGACACCCTGTCCTACGGGCTGCGGATGCACGAGGAGGGGGTGCCCACGATCGCCATCCCCAAGACGATGGACAACGACGTCAACGGCACCGACTACTGCATCGGCTTCTCCACCGCGGTCACCCGTGGCGTGCAGTTCATCCACAACCTGCGCACCTCCACCGGCTCGCACGAGCGGATCGCGGTGGTCGAGCTCTTCGGCCGCTACTCCGGGGAGACCTCGCTGATCACGGCATACCTGGCGGGCGTGGACCGGGCGCTGATCCCCGAGGTGCCCTTCGACGTCGACCGGGTCTGCGAGCTGCTCATGGCCGACAAGGCCCGCAACCCCTCCAACTACGCGATGCTCACCATCTCCGAGGGCGCCACGATCCGGGGTGGCGACATGATGCTGTCGGGGGAGGAGGACGCCTACGGTCACCGCAAGCTCGGTGGCATCGGGCAGGTGACCGGCGAGCTCATCAAGGAGCGGACGGGCGAGGGCATCGTCTACCAGCAGGTCGGCTACCTGATGCGCTCCGGCAGCCCCGACTCCCTCGACCTCATGGTCGCCACCAACTATGCCGTCATGGCCGCCGACCTCGCGCTCGACGGGTCGACCGGCCGCATGGTGGCGCTGCGCAACGGCAGCTACAGCAGCGTGCCGATCTCGGTGACCGGCGAGGGGGTCAAGCGGGTCGACGTCGGCGAGCTCTACGACGCGCCGAACTACGTGCCCAAGGTGCGGCACGTCCGCGGCAAGCCGATGTTCCTCTACTGAGACGATGGCCCCCGCAGGACAACCCCACCGCAAGGAGTGAGACGTGAACGACCTCTGGACCGTCGTGCTGCTCGTCGCCGTGGCGATCCCGGTCTTCCTCCTGCTGCGCTGGCTCGCGGTGCGCCGGGCGGTCTCCCAGACGCGCCGCCGGAGGGAAGAGCGCGGGGGCTGACCGGGCCGCGCACGGGCCGGGGGTCCTGCGCCCGGTGCGTAGGTGTGGTGACTTCGTGTCGCCCTGGCAGCACGAGGTCACCACGGCCTGGCGTGGGACCCGCGGCTGGGCGGGGACGGTGACGGTCGAAGCGCGGGTGAGCCGGGGAGGAGCCGGCGACGATCGGCTAGCCTTCCCCCACCGTGACGACGACGACACCCACCCCTGCTGACCTGCGCGCATCCGTGGTGCTGCTGACCGGCGCCTCCGGCAGCATCGGCACCGCGCTGCGTCGGCGGCTGGCCGCCGAGGGCGCGGTCGTCGTGGGGCTGGACCTGGCCGCCGACCCCGGCGCCGGCATCCTCGCCTGCGACATCACCGACGAGGCGCAGGTCCGGGCCGCGGTCGAGAAGGTCGTCGGCGCCCACGGGCGGCTCGACGTGCTGGTCAACAATGCCGGCATCTCCGCGATCGGCGGTGTCGACGACCACGACCTCGCGACCCACCGGCGCGTGCTCGAGGTGAACCACCTTGGCGCGCTCGCCTGCACCCTGGCCGCCCTGCCGCACCTGCGCGCGAGCCGCGGCAGCGTCGTGACCATCGGCTCGGTCGCGGGCTTCGCCCCGGTCGTGGGGCGCCCGGCCTACGTCGCGGCCAAGCACGCCGTCACCGGGCTGATGGAAGCGCTGCGCCCCGAGCTGGCGGCCGACGGGGTGCACGTCGGGCTCGTCCACCCCACCTTCGTGACCACCCGCCTGGCGACCGCCGAGGGCAGCGCCGAGCGCTCGACCACCGGCGCCCAGGTCAGCCCGGACGACGTGGCCGCCGCGGTGGTCGACGTGCTGCGGCGCCGGCGCGACCGCGCCCTCGTGGGGCGCACCGCCCACCTCGCCTGGCACGCCGCCCGCCTGGCGCCGCGCACCTACGCCCGCCTGATGACCCGCCGCCTGCGACAGGGGACCCCTGCATGACCTCCCTCCCGTATGCCGTGATCGGCGCCGGCCCCTCCGGGCTGGCCGCGGCCCGCAACCTGCAGCGGTTCGGGCTGCCGTGGGTCGGCTACGAGCTGGCCGACGACGTGGGCGGGCTGTGGGACATCAACGCCCCGCGGTCCACGGTCTACGAGTCGGCCCACCTCATCTCGAGCCGGACGACCACGGAGTTCACCGAGCACCCGATGCCGGCCGGCACGCCCGACTACCCCTCGCACCGGCACCTGCTGGCCTACTTCCGCTCCTACGCCGACCGGTTCGGCCTGCGCGAGCACTACCGCTTCGGCACCGAGGTGACCTCGGTCGAGCCGGTGGGCGACCCGGCCGACCCGGCGGCGCCGCCGCGGTGGGTCGTGCGCGCGACCGGGCGCGACGGCATACCCGTCGAGACCGAGCACGCGGGGGTCGTCGTGGCCAACGGCACCCTGTCCGAGCCCAACGTGCCCCAGCTGCCCGGGCACTTCGACGGGGAGATCCTCCACACGGCCGACTACAAGCGCCCGCAGATCTTCGCCGGCAAACGGGTGCTCGTCGTCGGCGCGGGCAACTCCGGCTGCGACATCGTCGTCGACGCCGTCCACCACGCGGCCAGCGTCGACCTCAGCGTGCGGCGCGGCTACCACTTCGTGCCGAAGTACGTCTTCGGCCGGCCCGCCGACACCCTCAACCAGGGCCGGCCGCTGCCGCCGCGGGTCAAGCAGGCCGTCGACAGCCGCCTGCTGCGGATGTTCACCGGCGACCCGACCCGGTTCGGCTTCCCCGAGCCCGACCACCGGCTCTACGAGTCGCACCCGATCGTCAACAGCCTGGTCCTGCACCACCTCGGGCACGGCGACGCGAGCGTGCGGCCGGACGTGGAGCGGCTCGACGGCGACGGCGTCGTCTTCCGCGACGGCACGCGCCGCCCCTACGACGTGGTCGTCCTCGCCACCGGCTACCGCCTGCACTACCCCTTCCTCGACCGCTCGCTGCTCGCCTGGCCCGAGGGCACGGGCGCGCCGGCCCTCTACCTGCAGATCGTCAGCCCCGCCGCCGAGGGCCTGTATGTCGTGGGCATGGTCGAGGCGTCGGGGATCGGCTGGCAGGGGCGCTGGGAGCAGGCCGAGCTGGTGGCGGCATACCTCGCCGCGCGCGAGCGTGACCCGCAGGCGGCGGAGCGGATGCGGGCCAGGGTCGCCGACCCGTCGGCCTGGCCCGACCTGAGCGGCGGCTACGACTACCTGGGGCTGGAGCGGATGGCCTACTACGTCAACAAGGACGCCTACCGGCGCGCCGTGCGCGCGCAGACCGCCGAGCTGGGGGTGGCCCCGTGACGGACGTCGACGACATCCGGATCGCCTTCGACGAGGGGTCGCTGACGACCCTGCGCATCGTGCTCGGGCTGATCCTGCTCGGGGTGGCGCTGGACACGCGGGTGGCCGACTTCCGGCGGGCGGCGCGGCGGCCGTGGGCGATCCTCGTGGCGGTCGTCGCGCAGTTCCTCGTGCTGCCGGCGATCACCTTCGTGCTCACGCTGGCGCTGGACCTGCGCGGCTCGCTCGCGCTCGGGCTGATCCTCGTGGCGTGCTGCCCGCCGGGCAACGTCTCCAACATCCTCACCCACCGGGCCGGCGGCGACGTGGCGATGTCGGTGTCGATGACGGCGGTCGGCAACGTGCTGGCGATCTTCCTCATGCCGGTCAACGTGGCCTTCTGGGGGTCGATGCACCCCACCGGGCGCGAGCTGCTGCGCGAGATCTCGCTCAGCCCGCTGGCGATGCTGGCCGAGGTCCTGCTGGTCATCGGGCTGCCGTTCGTCGTGGGCATCTATCTCGCGCACCGCTTCCCGCGCTTCGCCGACCGGGCGCGGCGGGTCGTCGGGCCGGTCGCCTTCCTCGGCCTCGGTGCCGTCATCCTCGTCGGCGTCGCCAACAACTGGGCGATCTTCACCGCCTACATCGGCCTCGTCGTGGTCGCGGTGTTCCTGCACGACGCGCTCGCGCTGCTCCTCGGCTACGTCATCGGGCGCGCCGCACGGCTGCCGGAGGGGTCGGTCAAGGCGTCGACCTTCGAGGTGGGCATCCGCAACGCGGGCCTGGGCCTGCTGCTCGTCTTCAGCTTCTTCGGCGGCCTCGGGGGTATGGCGCTCGTCGCCGCCTGGTGGGGGATCTGGGACATCGTCGCCGGGCTCGTGGTCGCCGCGGTGTGGCGGCGGCGCTCGGGGGTGAGCCCACGGACCGACGAGGTCGCCGCCCGCGCCTGAGCGGTCGACGAGGTCAGTCAGGCCGTGGCTGACGCCTCCTCGGCCGCCACCCACGCGAGGACGTCCCGGGGGATGCGGCCGCTCGTCGCCGCACCCATGTGGTTCTTGCCCTCGTAGAGGCGCAGGGTGGAGCCGGGGATGCGACGCGCCGTCTCCCGGACGGCCTCGGGGGTGAAGAACTCGTCCCGGTCGCCGCAGGCCAGCAGCACCGGGACCTCGATGCGGGACAGGACGTCGCGGCAGTCGAAGGCGGCCTCGGCCTCCGCCTCCACCAGCAGGTCGCCGGCCGGCACCGAGGAGCGGGCGAACACGCGGCCCGCCAGCGGGCCGAGGCGGCGGCGCAGCCCGGCACGCTCCTCGCCGGGCAGGACGTACTCCAGGAAGACCTCTCCGGCGTCCGCGTGACGGCCCTCGGCCCGGGCCGTCGCCCAGCGCACGTCGAGCTCCTTGCCGCGGTCGGTGATGGTGGCCGCGGCCAGGGCCATGACCACGCGGCCGACCAGGTGGGGGTGGTTCGCGGCGAGGTAGGGGGCGATCACGCCGCCGTAGGACTCGCCGACGACCAGGTCCACATGCCCGCCCAGCTCCTCCTCCACGAAGCGCGCGTAGTCGTCGGCCATGTCCGAGACCGTGTGGCCGGGAGGCATGTGGCGGCGTCGGGTGACCTGCCAGACCGCGTAGCCGGCGCGGACGTACGGCAGCAGCTGGCGGCTCATCAGCCGGCCCAGCCGGCCCGAGGGGATCTCGCTGCCCGGCCCTCCGGGGAGAAAGAGCAGGGTGCGGGGCCCGTCACCGAGCACCTCGTACTCCATACCGTTCGACGACACGCCCCACCGGCGCGTGATCGGCGGCGTGGCCAGCGCTCGCCGCAGCCCCACGGCCGTGGCGGCCACCGCTGCCGCAGCCGGGACCGCCCACCGGGCGGTCCGGGTCCGTCTCGTGCCCATGGTGCGCCTCCGTCACCACCGCCGGCGGCGCCCCGCCGGCGTCCTCCTCCCATCATGCACCCGGCCGGCGGGTACCGTGCGCGGCGTGAAGGTCCTCGTCACCGGCGGCTCCGGCTTCCTCGGCTCCTCCGTCGTCCCCGGCCTGGTCGCGGGCGGGCACGACGTCGTCAGCGCCGACGTGCGCGACCCCGCCCGGCCGACGCCGGGGGCGACGCACGTGCGGATGGACGTGAGCGAGCGGCATACCGTCGAGCGTGTCGTGGGTGAGCACCGCCCCGAGGTGGTCGTGCACCTGGCCAGCATCGTGACGCCCGGCAAGGGGTCCGACCGGGCGCGGGAGCGGGCCGTCGACGTGGACGGCACCCGGCACGTGCTCGACGCGTGCCGCGAGCACGGGGTGCGGCGGGTCGTCGTCAGCTCCAGCGGGGCGGCCTACGGCTACCACGCCGACAACCCCGTGCCGCTGACCGAGGAGCACCCGCTGCGCGGCAACGTCGAGTTCGCCTACGCCGACCACAAGCGGCAGGTCGAGGAGATGCTCGCCGCCGAGCGGGAGCGCACGCCGGGGCTGGAGCAGGTGGTGCTGCGCATCGGCACGATCCTGGGCGAGCGGGTCGACAACCAGATCACGCGGCTGTGGTCGGGGCGGTTCATCCTGCGGCTGGCCGGGGCGGAGTCGCCCTTCGTGCTCGTGTGGGACGAGGACGTGGTGCGGGTCGTGCTGGCCGCCGTGACCTCGCCGGTGACCGGCGTCTTCAACGTCGCGGGCGAGGGCACGGTCGGGGTGCCGGAGATCGCGCGCGCGCTGGGGCGGCGGACGCTGGTCGTGCCCGAGCCGCTGCTGCGCGGGGCGCTCGCGGTCGGCCGGCGGCTGGGGCTGACGGAGTACGGCCCGGAGCAGACCGTCTTCCTGGCCCACCGACCCGTCCTCGACGCGTCGCGGCTGCGGCCGCTGGGGGTGGAGGTGGCGCCGACGCGCGAGGTGCTCAGGAGGTATGCCGAGGTGCGCCGGCCGTAGCCCGCGCGGCCTCGGCGCAGAAGCGTCCTTCTTATCGGAGCAGGGCGAGGTTCCACGCCGCGAGCGCCGCCACGAGGACGACGTCGACCACGAGCACGCTGCGGGTGACGCGCGGCAGGGTGGCCCGGTCCTGCGGTGCCACGCCCGTCGTCGGGGCGCACCGCACGGCGAGGAGCACGCGGGCGGGGGAGGCCATCGTCAGCATGCCCGCGGCGGCGTTCTGCACGCCGACGAACGCCAGCTGCGACACACCGATCCCCTCGGCGACCGCGGCCTGTGCCGCGGCGAACATCGAATTGGACCCCGCACCGGAGCCGGTGACGAAGCCGCCGAAGGCGCCCACCGCCGGCCCCACGACGAGGGCGACGGGGCCGCTGGCCTCGATCGCGTCGCCGATCGGGACCGTGAGCCCGCCGAGGACCATGAGGACGCCCAGCCCCAGGAAGGCCGCCGTGGGCAGGGCGGTCTGGCGCCACAGGTGGGCCACCTCACCGAGCAGGGGGCGGGTCGTGCCGGCGTCGAGCCCCAGCCAGCGCACCGCGAAGACGCACGTCAGGACGAGCCAGAGGGCGGGGGAGGACACGGCCGACCAGGGGCCGGTCAGGTCGAGCCGGGTCACCGCCAGCGTGCTGGCCAGGATGCCGACGAGGAGGACCGCGTAGGGCGCCAGCGCACGGCATACCTCGCGCGGGAGGGTGACGGGCGCGCCGTGCAGGCGGCGCCAGGCGAGGTGGACGGCCACGGCTAGCAGGCCGCCGAGCGCCCCGGAGGGCGCCATGCCGATGAGGAGGCTGGACAGGAGGATCCCCGTCGCCAGCACGAGGCCGGAGGCGACCGCGGCCACGACGGCCCGGACGGTGCGGCCCTGCGGGATCATCAGCACCGCGGCGACGCCCACGCCGACGGTGACGACCACGTTGGGCCAGGCGGTGGCGAGGCCGACCGCCTCGGGTGTCGAGCCGATGAGGCGGGCCGCGACGATGTTTCCCGGACCGAGGGCGCCCCAGGGCACGGCGCACAGCCCGAGCAGGCCCAGCACGGCGGCCCGGTGCGGGCTGAAGCCGGCCGCGGCCAGGAGCGGGACACCGACCAGGACGCCGACGCCGAAGCCGGTCACCGACTCCGCGAACGGCGTCACCCCGTGGACGACCAGCAGCGCCGTGGTGACCGCGCCCCCGGTCATCCGCCCCAGCCAGCGGGCCAGCACGTCCTGCGCGCCGGAGACGATCATGACCCGCGCCAGGGCGATGCCGCCGCCGATGATGACCACCACCTCCACGGCGGTGGGCAGCCACGAGACGAGGCCCGGCAGGAGGTCGTCGGTCCGGTCGCGGAAGACGGTCGCGACGAGGCCGAGGGCGATGAGGATGCCGGCCAGCGCGGCGCGCAGGGCCGAGACGCGCACGGCCAGGAGGACCGAGACGACGACGAGCGGCAGGCTCGCGAGGGCGGCCAGCATCATCTCTGGGGCTCTCCGGGTCGTCCCGTGATGGTCGTCACGTGGGACTCGGGAGCTGTCCCGACTCTCACGTGACGGTGCGGCGCCGTCGGCGTCGGCACCACTCAGCCGGGCGGCAGCAGGCCGATGACCAGCGCCATCGCCAGCACCGTCACGAGACCGTTGAGCAGCGTGTATGGCGTGACGCGGAAGCCGCGCGGGTCGAACCCGTCGTGCACCACGACGCGGGCGGCGGTGAAGCCCAACCACAGGACCACGCCTGTGACCAGGGCGTTGACCAGGAAGGACCCGCCGTAGAATTCGTAGGACAGCCACGTCGCGCCGGCGAGCACCCAGGCGGTGACGAAGCTGGCGAGGACGACCACGCCGTAGACCCAGCTGCCCGCACCTGCGGCGACCGACTCCTCGTCGTGCTCGATCGCGCGCATCCAGCGGCTGCCCATGACCTTCGGGTGGTAGTAGACGAAGCCCACCACCATGGAGGCGACGACGGCGCCGGCGACGGCCAGGTAGCTGATCTCGGGAACGGTCACGAGCGCAGCATACGGGCCGGTCAACCGGCGTATCCTGGCCTTGGGGCCGTCCACGAGGAAGTGATGACGATGGGCCCGCAGGAGGCACGACGACCCACCCGGTCACGGGGGTCGCGACACGCGGTCACGGCCGTGGTCCTGGCCCTCGGGCTGGTGCTGACGGGGTGCGGTGGGGACGGCGAGGGTGTGGACGGCGGCGACGCGGTGGCCCCGACGAGCTCGGCGCCCGCGGCGACGGTCACGCCCACGCCTGCGCCGCCGCATACCTCCGAGCCGACCGGGACAGCGACGCCGACGCCCTCGCCGACACCGACACCCACGACGTCGACGCCAACGGCTCCCGTCCCGCCCGCGTCCGACCTCGTCGACGCGTGGTGGGGGCTGGACGTCGAGGCCTTCGACACGCAGCGCCGGGTCGTCGCCCTGACCTTCGACGGCGGGGCCTCGAACGCCGCGGTGACGGACATCCTCGCGACGCTGGCCGAGGAGGACGTGCCCGCCACCTTCTTCGTCACCGGCACCTTCGCGCGGACCTACCCCGACAGCGTCCGGGCGATGGCGCGCGGCGGCCACCCGGTGGGCAACCACAGCGACACCCACCCCTCGTTCCCGGACTCCACGAACGAGCAGATCCGGGCCGAGCTCAGCGCCGCGGAGGCGTCGATCTCCGCGCTGACCGGCACCACGACGCAGCCGCTCTTCCGGTTCCCCTTCGGCGACCGCACCCCGTTGGACATCGAGGTCGTCAACGAGGCGGGCTACGTCCCGGTCCGGTGGACCGTCGACACGCTGGGGTGGAAGGGCACCACGGAGGGCATCACCACGGCCCTCGTGCGCCGGCGCGTGCTCGACACCCTCCGCCCGGGGCAGGTCGTCCTCATGCACGTCGGAGCCCACCCCGAGGACGGCTCGACGCTCGACGCGGACGCGCTGCCCGGGATGATCGAGGACCTGCGGGAGGAGGGCTACGGGTTCGTCACCGTGCCGGAGCTGCTGGCGGAGGGGCGCTGACCGGGACGTCAGGCACCATGCCCGCTGACCGGGGCGTGACTAGTGGCGGCTCCTGGTGTCCTGGCCGGCAGACGCCAAGGTCTCTGCTGCGGCCGTCGCGCTGGCCCTGCCGCCGCCGAAGGTGCGCACGACCCATCGCGCCGGAAGATCCGCCGGCAGGTCCCGGATGCCTGCGTGCACGACGGCAGCCGCTTGCGCCACGGCGTCCCGTACCAGCGGGTCGGAGAGGTCCGAGTGGTCGTCCGTGACCAGGACAACCGGGGCCCCACCCTCGTGCGGCGCCGCGCCGGCCAGGCTCGACAGGTCCGGCACCGTACGCCCGCCGAGCCGCTCCGCGAGCACCTGGAGCATGACCTCCTGACGTGCGCCGCTGGCGATGTTGCCGGCCGCGCTGGCCCCGACGACGAGGGGCGCCGTGAGCCGTGCGGGAGCTCCGCTGCTGCGGACAGCCCGGCGGGCGGCGTCGAGGCCGACCGTCTCCCCGGCTCCGGACACTCCGTCAGCCGGCGGGGCACCCCTGGTGGGTGCGCCCCGCCGACCGGCCTGCCGGAGCCCGAGAGCGCGGACACGGGCGGCCGCCTCGGTGAGCCGCTCCGCGGCGAGCTCGCCCACCTCGACCGAGCGCACCAGCGCGTCGACCAGGTCCAGGACGTCCTGCCGCGCGTCGTAGTCACCGGGGAAGACCGGGTTGCCGACGCAGACCAGGTCGACGCCGGCCACGAGCGCCAGGACCGCGGCACGGGCCCGGCCGACCGTGCCCGCCACCGCCTCCATGTCGATGGCGTCCGTGCACACCACACCGGTGAAGCCGAGGTCCTCGCGCAGCATCCTGACCAACGCCGGGTTGAGGGTGGCCGGCAGCGGGCCGTGCTCCGGCACGACCAGGTGACCGGTCATGACGACGTCCACCCCCGCCTCGACCGCGGCGCGGAAGGGCACGAGCTCGCGCGACCGGAGCAGGTCGGCCGGCACCTCGAGGGTGGGCAGCGTCAGGTGGGAGTCCTGGCGGGTCGACCCGTGGCCCGGGAAGTGCTTGGCGCACGACAGGACGCCGGCCTCGCGCAACCCCGCCACCGTGGCCGCCACGTGCCGGGCCGCCAGCTGCGGGTCGGCGCCGAAGGACCGGACGCCGATGACCGGGTTCTGCGGCTCGGTGTTGACGTCCGCCACCGGCGCGGCGCCGAGGTCGATGCCCGCGGCGGTCAGCCTGCTGCCGAGCCCCGCGGCCACCGAGCGGGTCGTCCCGACGTCGTCGACGACGCCCAGCGCCCACGCACCCGGCCAGGGCGAGCCCTCCTGGTGGTTCAGACGGGTGACGGTGCCGCCTTCCTCGTCGGCGCAGACCAACGCGTGCGGGGCTGCGTCGTGGACCCGGCCCGTCAGCTCGCGGCACTGCGCGGCGTCGGTGATGTTGTGCCCGAAGAGCCACACTCCCGCCAGGCCCTCGCCCAGCAGGCCCGACAGCCAGGCCGGCAGCTCGGTGCCGACGAACCCCGGTGTGAGCACGCCCAGGGCGGCGGTGCGCAGCTCCTCGCGTGACGGCATACCCCTCATCCCTTGGTCGCCCCCGACATGAGCCCGGAGGACAGCCGCGACTGCACCGCCACGAAGAAGAGCAGCACGGGCATCGTGATGAGCGTCGACGCGGCCATCACCGAGCCCCAGTCCGTGCCGCCGCGGGTGAAGAAGGTGCGCAGGCCCACGGCAGCGGTGTACTTGTCGCCGTCGCTCATGAAGGTGAGGGCGAAGATGAACTCGTTCCAGGCCAGGATGAAGCTGAACACGCTGACGGCCACCAGCCCCGGGGCCACCAGCGGGAAGAGCACCCGCCAGAACATCTGCCACCAGGAGGCGCCGTCGAGGTATGCGGCCTCCTCCAGCTCCACGGGTATGCCGGCCACGAAGCCGCGCAGGGTCCAGATGGCGAAGGACAGGCTGAAGGCGATGTAGATGACCGACAGCCCGAGCAGGCTGTTGAGCAGCCCGAGCGTCTTGGCCTGCAGGAACAGGGGGATCACCAGGGCCTCGATCGGGATCATCTGGATGATGAGGATCATCATGAGGATCTTGGTCCGCCCGCTGAACCTGAACCGGGCGACCGCCACCGCGGCGAAGAGGGCCAGCAGCCCGCTGGCGACCACGGTGACGAGCGCCACGACCAGGGAGTTCATCAGGTAGGTGGGAAAGCTCGACCGTTCCAGGACCGTCACGAAGTGCTCGAGGCTGAAGCCCGAGGGGATGACGCTGCGCCGCCCGGAACCCGCCCCGGGGTCGAAGGCACGGGTCACCATCACCCAGACCGGGAACAGGCTGAACACGACGATGGCCAGCGAGGCGAGCGTCAGGCCGGCGATCTGCAGGGGACTCTTCCTCACAGCTCCTCCTCGCGGAACAGGGTGCGCAGGTAGATGACGGTGACGGCGAGCAGCAGCAGCGTGAGCAGGACCGCGATCGCGGCGCCCATCCCGTAGTTGTTCTGCGACATCGCGGTGACGTAGGACCACGTGCCGAGGTTGAGCACGCTGCGGTTGGCCCCGTCCCCGCCGGGCATGAGGTAGATCTGGGTGAAGACCTTGAAGTCCCAGATCGTCGACAGGATGGTCACGATCGCGAAGACCGGCTTGAGCAGCGGGAGCGTGATCTGCCGGAACCGTTGCCAGGCGGTCGCCCCGTCGATCATCGCCGCCTCGTGCAGCTCCTGGGGGATCGTCGTCAGACCGGCCAGCACCGTGACCGCGACGAACGGGAACCCGTGGTGCACGACGTTGAGCGTGGCGATCGCGTAGAACCACCCGCGGTCGGAGAAGAGGTTCTGCGTCGCCAGGTCGATGAGTCCCGCCTGGGCGAGCAGCCCGGTGAGGAAGCCCTCGCGCGCGTCGAAGAGGTAGACCCAGACGTAGGTTCCCGTCACGGCCGGAACGGCCCAGGCGGCCATGATCGCCATCGTCACGAGGGTGCGCCAGACGCCGCTGAGCTGGTGCAGGACCAGCGCGATGAGGGTGCCGACGACCACGGTGAGCACCACGCAGGCCGCGGCGAAGACGACCGTGTTCGGCAGCGCGATCCGCCACAGCCGCTCGTTGGTGAGCACTGCGACGTAGTTGTCGAGGGCGATGAACTCGGCTCCGCCGCGGACCAGCTCGCGCAGGCCGAAGTCCTGCAACGACAGGACCACGACCCGCACGATCGGCCACAGGAGCAGGACGCCGAGGACGAGCAGGGTCGGCGCGAGCAGCCACCACGGCCGCCGCGCCGACCCCAGGGACGGTGCGCTCACGAACCGAAGATCTCGTTCATCTCGTCCGCCGCGGTCTGGGTGGCCTCCTCGACGGTGGCGTCACCGCTGAGCAGGGTGCCCATCATGGCCGGCAGCACCTGGGCGCCCTCGACCTGGCCCCACATCGGCGTCACGGGCAGCGTCTTGCTGGCGTCCTTCATCTGGGTGGCGAAGGGTGCCACCAGCGGGTCGTCGGCCTCCTCCAGCTCGCTGAGCAGGTCGTTGGTGCCGGGGAAGAAGCCGGTCTGCTCGCCCCACTTCTGGGCGAACTCACCGGAGGTCATCATCTCCACGAACTGCCAGGCCAGGTCGGGCTGGTCGGTGGTCTCGAAGACGCTCAGGTGCGACCCGCCGGCGAAGCTGGGCGCCATACCGCCGTCCTGGCCGGGGATCGGCACGACGCCGAGCTTGCCCTCCAGGTCGGCGTTGGCCTCGATGATCGACTTGGGGGTCCAGGACCCGCTGATGATCATCGCGGCGTCCTCCTGGGCGAAGGCGTCCCGGGTGTCCGCCTCGTTCCAGGTGCTCGCCGCGGGGGTGGACAGCCCGTGCTCGTCGACGAGGCTGACCAGGTAGTCCAGGCCCTCCCGGGACTCGGCGGAGTCCAGGCCGGAGGTCCACGTGTCACCCTCCTGCACGGCGACCTCGCCGCCGGCGCCCCAGATGAAGGGGGTGGTGGTGTGCACGGACGCGGGGACGGGGAAGGGGATGACGTCCGGGTCCGCCTCCTTCAGGGCCGTACCGACCTCGACGAGCTCGTCCCAGGTGGTCGGGGCCTCCACACCGGCGGCCTCGAGCATCTCGGTGTTGTAGACGAGGCTGCGCACACCGGCGTACCAGGGAGCGCCGTAGACCGACTCGTCGAGGGTGCCGGCCTCCATGAGGCTGGGCAGGTACTGCTCGGCCAGGCCCGCCTCGCCGATCTGGTCGGAGAGGTCCATGAGGGCGCCCGCGTCGCCGAACTCCGGCGTCCACGTGGTGCCGACCTCGGCGACGTCCGGGCCGGTGCCACCCGCGATGGCGTTGGTGAACTGGTCGTGGGCGGAGGCCCACGGGACGAACTGGACGTCGAGGGTGGCCCCGGTCTGCTCCTCGAAGGCCGTGCTGACCTCCTCGAAGAACGGCGTGGCGTCGGGGTTGGTGCCCTCCATGATCCAGACGGTCAGCGCGTCGCCGCCGCCCTGGCCGCCGGCGGTGCCCTCGGCGCCGTCGCCGCCGTCCTCGGTGGCGTCTCCGCCGCAGGCGGTGAGCACCAGGCTGGCTCCGGCCACCAGGGCCAGGAGACGCGTGCTGCGGGTGGTGCGTGACATGGTGTGTGTCCTCTCGGTTCGGACCGGCGCTCAGCCGGTGGTCTGGGGGTTGCGGGGGTTGAGGTCGACGACGATCCGGTAGCGGTCGCCGCGGTAGACGGAACGGACGAACTCGACCACCCTTCCGTCCTGCACGCGGGAGGTGCGCTCGAACAGGAAGGCTGCGGACCCGGGCTGGGTATGGAGCAGCTCGGCCTCCTCGACGGTGACCAGATGGGGCTCGACGGACTGGGTGCCGGAGGCGATGAGCAGGCCGTAGCGGGACTCCAGCAGCGTGTAGAAGGAGGAGTCCTCGAGGTCGTCCCCGGTGAGCCCGGGCACGAGGTCCGCCGGGACGTGCAGGTCCTCCAGCGCCATCGGTTCCCCGTCGGCCGTGCGGACCCGTCGCACGTGCAGGGTCATCGCGTTGGGCCGGATCTGCAGGACGGAGGCGAGCATCATGCCCGCGGGCCGGAGCCGGGCGAGTGCGGTGTGCGCGCCCGGGACCATGCCGCGCGAGCGCATGTCGGTGGAGAAGGAGGTCGCGGACAGCTGCTGGTCCACACGCGGCGGCGCCACGAACGTCCCGGCCCCCGGCCGCCGCAGCAGCCGGTGCTCCGCGACGAGCGCGTCGACGGCACGGCGCAGCGTCATCCGCGCCACCCCGATCCGGGCCGCGAGCTCGCGCTCGGCCGGCAGCGGCTCACCCGGGTGCATCTGGGCGATGAGGTCCTCCAGCTGCACCCGGACGTGGTCCGACTTGCGCCCGCGCGCCTCCTCCACCGTCATGCGTGTCTCCGCCTCACAGGCTGCGGCTGGGGCGCGAGGGTGCGCTCTGGGTGTTGTCGTCAGCCAGCGTGGTGACCACGTAGACGTCGCCCGGACGGCCGTCCGGGTCCACCCAGGTCGTGGTGCCGTGCCCGACGACCGCGACGAGGTTGTCGGCCTCGACCGCCGCGCAGGCGTCCACGTGGCCGCTGCGGCCGGGCGCGTCGACACCGCGCACCCGGTAGACGGCACTGTCGGCGGCCGGGCCGCGCTGGTTCCAGCGCACCTCGGTGCCGCCGTCGACCGCCTCCACGGACACGCCCAGCGGCGCGACCGCCGTGGGCGCGCTGCCGGCATCGGTGACCGGCGGCAGCGCCGGGCGGGGGTAGTGCTCAGCCTGCAGCAGCGACCAGTGGTCGAGACGGTTCGCCCGGACGTCCTTGGCCGAGAAGTACACGTCACCGGTGACGTTGGCGTAGTCCTCGTTGAGGTCGAGGTGGCGCACCATCTCCTCCGGGTCGGCCCACTCCGGCGACTGGGTCGACGTGCCGACCTTGTAGGTGGCCTGGCCGATCCACAGGGCTGTGTCGCTGCCCTCGGCGACCTCGTCCCACCACGGGACGAGCACGTCGTAGGCGGCCGGCGCGAACCCGATGGCCCAGTAGACCTGCGGCAGGATGTAGTCGACCATGCCCTGCTCGGTCCACAGCTTCGTGTCGGCGTAGAGGTCGTCGTAGGTCTGGGCGCCGGCCGTCGTGGCCGAACCCTCGGGGTCGGTCGAGCTGTTGCGCCACACCCCGAACGGGCTCACGCCGAAGGACACCCAGGGCTTGGTCGCCTGGATCCGGGTGTCGAGGTTCTGGATCAGGGTCGTGACGTTGTCGCGGCGCCAGTCGCCGATGTCGTCGTACCCCTCGCCGTAGGTCGCGAAGGTCTCGGCGTCCGGGAACTCCTCGCCGACCACGGGGTAGGGGTAGAAGTAGTCGTCGAAGTGGACACCGTCGATGTCGTAGCGCTCGACGGCCTCCATGATGACCGCCTCGGTGTGCTCACGTGCCGCGGGCACGCCCGGGTCGTAGTAGAGCTTGCCGCCGTACTCGACGACCCACTCCGGGTGCTGGCGCGCGGGGTGGTCCTCGGCCAGCACGGACGGGTCCGTGCCCGTCAGGGTGATGCGGTAGGGGTTGAACCAGGCGTGGAAGTCCAGCCCGCGCCGGTGGGCCTCGTCGACGGCGAAGGCCATGGGGTCCCAGCCGCCGAAGTCCGCGCCCTGCTCACCGGTGATCCAGTGGCTGCTCGGCTCGAGGTCGGACGGCCAGAAGGTGTCGGCCGTGGGCCGCACCTGCACGAAGACGCTGTTGAGGCCGGCGGCCGCCGCGTCGTCGTACCACGCGGTGAGCTCGGCCTGTGCCTCCTGCGGGCTCAGCCCGGGCCGCGAGGGCCAGTCGATGTTGGCGACGGAGGCGATCCAGGTGCCCCGCATCTCGTGCAGCGGGTGGGTCGCCTCCGGCACGCAGGTAGGGCTCGCGCCCGGAGGGGCTGCGGGGCCCGGTGCGGCGTGGCCGGTGGCTGCAGCGCCCAGGCCGAGGGCCGCGGCGGCGACCAGGGTGGCGGTACGGGAGAGTGGGATCCTCGTCATCGTTCGTCACGTCCTCGTGTCGGAAGTTAGACCGCTGGTGCTAGACCAACGGTCCACAGTATTGGCATACTGCGCGAGTGCTGTCAACGACGTGGACGATGATCGCGGTGGACCTGGGCAAGACCGGCTGCCGGCTGAGGGCGAGCGGCCCCGACGGACGCACCCGCGAGGGCGCGGGCCCGGGAGCGGTGGGGCTGGCTGCCGCGGACGGGGTGCAGCAGGTGTGCCGCGCCGTCGACGCGGCCGCTCGAGACGCCGGCCTCGGCGCCGCGGACCGGGCCGAGGTGCTGGTCGTGGGACTGGTCGGCTACCACGCGGCCTCCGCCCGGCGGGACCAGCTCGGACAGCGGCTGCTGCGGCGCTGGGCGTCGCAGGTGGTGCTCACCGGTGACGTCGCGACCACGCACGTCGGGGCGCTCGGTGGCCGACCGGGCGCGGTGGTCGCGGCCGGCACAGGGGCTGTCGCCCTCGCGGTGGACGACGCCGGAAGGTCCGCGGTGCGCGACGGGTGGGGCTTCCTCCTCGGGGACGACGGCAGCGGGTATGCGGTGGGCCGGGACGGGCTTCGTGCCGCCCTGCTGCACGTGGAGGGCCGCCCCGGGGGGTCAGCAGCACTGGCGGGCAGGGCGCGAGACCGATACGGAGACCTGGCGTCCTTGCCCTCGGTGGTCCACTCCGCCGCGCATCCGTCCCGGTTGGTGGCCGGGTTCGTCCCCGACGTCGTGGCGGCGGCACGGGAGGGGGACGGCGTGAGCGCCGGCATCCTCGAGGAGGCGGGCCGGGCCCTGGCCCGGACGGGGCTGGCCGCCCGGGCCGCGGTGGACGCCGCCCTGCCGCTGTGCCTGGCGGGTGGGCTGGTCGGCGCCGGGGCCCCGCTGACCACGTCCTTCGCGCAGGCGGTGGGCGGTGAGGTGGTCGCGCCCCGCGGCGGTGCGCTGGACGGTGCCGTGCGGCTGGGCGAGATGGTGCGGGCGGGTGAGGTCCCGGCATACCTGCAGGACCTGCTCAGCGTCCATGGCGACGGGGGCGCCGGGCCGGTGTCCCTCACCGGTGATCTCGACGAGCTCAGCACCGAGGGGGTCCGCCTGGACCTCATGGACCTGGAGGAGCGCGGCACGGAAGCCGTGCTCCGCGAGCTGTGGAGCGCCGAGGCCACCGTGGTGCCGGCCCTGCTCGAGCTCGTGCCCCACGTCGCACCCGTGGTCGACGCTGTCGTCGAACGGCTGCGGCGCGGCGGGCGGATGTTCTACGTCGGGGCGGGCACACCGGCACGGTTGGCCTTCGTCGACGCCTCCGAGCTGCCGCCGACGTACGGCACGGACAGGTCGCTCGTCGTGGCCCTGCCGGCCGGGGGCACGGAGTCGTTCCTGGCCGCCAAGGAGGGCGCGGAGGACGACCGGGCTGCGGGTCGATCGGTCGTGGAGGATGCCGGGGTCGGTGCCGACGACGTCGTGGTGGGCCTGACGGCCTCCGGCCGGACCCCCTTCGTCGTCGCCGCGCTGCAGGAGGCCGGACGACGAGGAGCGCTCACCGTGTCCTTCGCCGGCAACCGGGACGCCGAGGTGTCGCGGTGGGCCCAGCACGCGCTCGAGGTGGAGACCGGCCCGGAGGTGATCAGCGGCTCGACCCGGCTCAAGGCGGGCACGGCGCAGAAGCTGTTCCTCAACGCGTTGTCGACCACCACGATGGTCGGGCTCGGCAAGACCTACGGTCCGTACATGGTCGACATGCAGGCCTCCAACGATAAGCTGCGCGAGCGGGCCGTCCGCATGGTGCGGCAGGTGACCGGGTGTCCTCGGGCGCGCGCCGAGCAAGCGCTGGAGGAGGCCGGCTGGCACACCAAGACGGCGCTGCTGATGGTGCTGCAGGACCTCGGCGCCGGGCGGGCAAGGGAGGCTCTGCACCGCGCGGAGGGCTCGGTCCGTGAGGCCCTCCGCGTGATGGACGGGGAGGAGCGGCCGTGATCGTCCTGGGTATGGGGTCGGGCACCTCGGTCGACGGGGTCGACGTGGCCGTCCTCGAGCTCGGTCTCGTCGACGGGACCGTGGAGGCCAGGGTGCTCGGCACCCGTTCCCACCCCTACGACCCGGCCCTGAGGAGCGCGGTGCTGGCGGCGTTCCCTCCCGGGCGTGTCGGCATGCAGGAGGTGTGCCGCCTGGACACCCGGCTGGGCCAGGCCTTCGCCGAGGCGGCGGTCGCGACCGCGCGGGCCGTCCTCGGTGACCGGCCCGTCGACCTGGCCGCCTCGCACGGGCAGACGGTCTTCCACGACGTGGTCGAGGGTCGGGTGGCGGGGACCCTGCAGCTTGGCCAGCCGGCCTGGATCGCCGAGGCGACCGGTGCGCCGGTCGTGTCCGACCTGCGGGTGGCCGACGTCGCCGCGGGCGGGCAGGGAGCGCCGCTGGCGAGCACCTGGGACGCCCTGTGGCTCGGCGGGACCCTACGCACACGGGTGGCGCTCAACCTCGGCGGGATCGCCAACGTGACGGTCGTGCCGCCGTCGGGACCGCTGGTGGCCTTCGACACCGGCCCCGCCAACGCGCTGGTCGACGCGGTGGTCGGGTGGCGCACCGGCGCGGCCCTGGACCGCGACGGCGCCCTCGCCTCGAGCGGGACGGTTGACGACGAGCTGCTGGCCCTGCTCCTCGACGACCCCTACTACTCCCTGGAGCCTCCGAAGACCACGGGCAAGGAGCACTACAACCTGGGGCTCGTGCAGCGCGCTCTCCAGCGGCTGGGCCGCGATGTCGGCACCGCAGACCTGGTCGCGACGGTGACCGAGCTCACCGCGGTGACGGTCGCCGGAGCGGTCACGGGCTTCCGTCCCGCGGAGGTCGTCGTCAGCGGTGGTGGGGCCAGCAAT
The DNA here is from genome assembly GCF_000421185.1 of Ornithinimicrobium pekingense DSM 21552. Lineage (GTDB taxonomy): Bacteria > Actinomycetota > Actinomycetes > Actinomycetales > Dermatophilaceae > Ornithinicoccus > Ornithinicoccus pekingensis. The sequence continues at coordinate 194,619 of NZ_ATWJ01000014.1, read as the reverse complement.
CCCGCGCTCTTGGCCCGCTTGCGCGTCGCGCTCGACCCGGCCGGGACCGAGCTCGTGACCAGCGACGCCTACGGGGTGCCGCCGGACGACAAGGAGGCGTGCCTGTTCGCCCTCCTCGGCTTCCTGACGTGGCACGGACTGCCGGGGACTCATCCGGCGGGCACCGGCGCGCGGGTGGGCAGGATCTCCGGACGCATCACCCCGGGGCACGGTCCGCTGCGGATGCCCGAACCGGCCCGGACGACGCCCCGCGCCCTGCGGCTGCTGGGCTGAGCGGCCGGCACGCCTGCTGACACGGCCCGGTGGGATGGCGCACGATGGGTCGACAGGCCAGCGCGGGACGGCCGTGCCTGGCACCGCATACCTGTGCACCCGAAGGAGACCCATGGCACTGGCTGCCGCTCTCACCCAGGACCTCGACGGCAACCTCGCGGCGCTGGTCGAGCTCTACCAGGACTTCCACCGCGCCCCCGAACTGTCGATGCAGGAGCACGCGACCGCGGAGAAGATCAAGGGCCTTCTGGACGAGCGGGGCTACGAGACGTTCGTGTGCGGCGGCACGGGCGTCGTCGCCACCCTGCGCAACGGGGACGGGCCGGTGGTCGCCTACCGCGCCGACACCGACGGCCTGCCGATCCAGGAGGACACCGGGGCCGACTTCGCCTCCACGGCCAGGGGGACGCTGCCCGACGGCACCGACGTGCCGGTGATGCACGGCTGCGGCCACGACACGCACATCACCGTCGCCCTGGAGACCGCACGGCTGCTGGCCGAGCACCGCGACCTGTGGGCCGGCACCGCGGTGTTCCTCTTCCAGCCGGGGGAGGAGACCTCCGCCGGCGCTGCGGCGATGCTCGAGGACGGGCTGTGGGACAGGGCGCCGAAGCCCTCGGCGGTCTTCGGCCAGCACGTGTGGCCGGCCACCGCCGGGACCGTGAACGTGTCGGTCGGCACCGCGATGGCGATGGCCGACTCGCTGGAGGTCACGGTCCGCGGCAGGCAGGCGCACGGCTCCCAGCCGGAGAGCTCGATCGACCCGGTCGTGCTCGGCGCCTTCATGGTGACCCGTCTGCAGACGGTGGTCTCCCGCGAGACGTCCGCGCGCGACATGCTCGTGCTGACGATCGCGACCTTCCACGCCGGGCTGAAGGACAACATCATCCCGGACAAGGCGGTCTTCACGATCAACATGCGCTCCTTCGACGAGGACGTGCGGGCCAGGGCGCTCGCCGCCGTCGAGCGGATCGTCCGGGCCGAGGCCGTGGCCGCCGGTGCCCCCGAGCCGGAGATCCGCCGGATGTACGACTTCCCGCGGTGCTACAACGACCCCGAGCTCACCCGCTCGCTCATCGAGTCCTTCCGTGAGGAGCTGGGGCAGGACGCGGTCACCGAGGCCCCGCCGGTCACCGGGTCGGAGGACGTGGGGCGCTTCGGCGACGCCATCGGGGTGCCCTACACCTACTGGTTCTTCGGCGGCCACCGGGCGGAGTCGGTCGAGGCAGGCGTGCCGGGCAACCACTCACCGATGTTCCTGCCGGACGACGTGGGGACGGCCCTGCGCACCGGGGTGCGGGCCGCGCTCACGGCGCTGGTGGGTCAGCTGGGGCGCTGACCGGCCCACGGGTGCTTCTCCGGGCGTGCGCAACCGCCCGCGAGGGGTATGGAGTGCGAGACCTGCGCGATTGCACACGCCGGTAGAGACGCCGAGGCGGGGTGGGACGCAGGCCACTGCGCCGCTGCGGACCTCAGAGCCCGGCGTGGACTGCCCGCTGAGGGCTCAGGCCCCCGTCACCCCCGTGCCTCGGTGGCGAGCAGCTCCACGATCCCGGCCATCAGCGCGGTCTGCCGCGGGAGGCCGCTGACCGTGATGTGCTCGTGGCGGGCGTGCGGACCGGCGCCGATGCCGCCGAGCCCGTCGATGACCGGCAGCCCGAGGGCGGCGACGAAGTTGCCGTCGCTCGCGCCGCCGACCGCCTGGGTCCCGACCGTCTCGCCGAGGTCGGCAGCGGTGCGCCGCACCAGCTCGAGGATCTCCTCGGTGCGGGGGCTCGGGTTCATCGGCGGACGGTTGTGGTCGACCACCACCTCGAGCGTGCACCGGCTGTCGCTGACGGCCAGCGCCTCCAGGGCGTCGGCGACGCGGCGCGCCTCGTCCGGGTCCTGGACGCGCACGTCCACCTCGCAGGTGGCCACACCCGCCACGACGTTGCGCCCGCTGCCGCCGGTGACGACACCCACGTTGACGGTCGTGCCGCGCTCGCGGTCGGCCAGCGCCACGACGGCGGGGATCAGGCCGGCCAGCTCGTGCACCGCGCTGGCACCGGCGTCGGGGTCGAGCCCGGCGTGCGACTCGACGCCGCGGACCGTCAGGTCGGCGAAGACCATGCCCTTGCGCTGCACCTTGACGTCCCCCGCCGCGCTCGGCTCGGGGATGAGCGTGACCAGCGACTCCGCGGCAGCGGCCTCGATGTGCGGCCGTCCGGCCACAGACCCGATCTCCTCGTCGCCGGTGAGCAGGAGGCGGACCGACGGGTGGGGGACATCCAGCTCGCGCAGCGCCCGCAGCATCCACACGGCCTGGACGATGCCGGCCTTCATGTCCAGGACCCCCGGCCCGGTGAGGACGTCGCCGTCCCGGGTGAGCGGCCAGCAGGCGACCGTGCCCTCGGGCCAGACCGTGTCGTAGTGGCACAGGACCAGCACGGTGCCCACCAGGCCGGGGGACCCGGCCCAGGTGAGGTCCAGCACGTCCCCCCGCGACCCGCCGTCGTGCTGCACCCGGGCGGCGGGCGCACCGAGCCGCTCCACGGCATACCTCTCGATCTCCGGCAGCGCCGCCTCGAGCAGGTCGCGGCGGTTGCTGGGCGTCTCGAGGCGCACCAGCCGGTCGAGGTCGGCGACCATCTCCTCGACATGAGCCTGGGTGTGGTCGTGGACGGCAGCGGCACGGGTCATCGGGCCATTGTGACGGCCGGGCGGTCGTGCCAGGGTGGGCCGGTGACCGAGCACCCCGTGGCACCCGGCCTGGCGCAGGCCCTCGAGCTGATGACCGACGCCGGAGTGGCGCGCCCCGCCCGGGAGGCCTTCGCGCGGCACTACCGCGACCTGGAGGAGGGCGTGACCGGGATCGTCCGGGAGTCGACCATCGCCCCGCTGCAGGACCCTCCGCTGCTGGCCGACGTGAACGTCGACCCCGAGGCGCAGGACGAGGCGCTCGCGCGCACCGCCGTCGTCCGGCTCAACGGCGGGCTGGGGACCTCCATGGGCCTGTCCGCCCCGAAGTCCCTGCTGCCGGTCCGGGGCGAGCTGACCTTCCTCGACCTCGCGGTGCGGCAGGTCCTCGCCCTGCGCGAGCGGACGGGAGCGCGGCTGCCCCTGATCTTCCTCGACTCGTTCAGCACCCGGCGGGACACCCTCGCGCACCTGGAGCGCTACCCCGAGCTGGCCGTCGACGACCTCCCCGTCGAGGTGCTGCAGAGCCAGGAGCCCAAGCTGCGCGAGGACGACCTGACCCCGGTGTCGTGGCCGGCCGACCCGCGGCTCGAGTGGTGCCCGCCCGGGCACGGTGACCTCTACCCGGCGCTGTTCACCGCCGGCCTGGTCGACCGGCTGCTGGACTCCGGCTTCGACCAGCTCCTCGTCGCCAACATCGACAACGTCGGCGCCGTCCCCGACGGCCGCGTCGCCGGCTGGTTCGCGCAGACCGGCGCCGGGTATGCCGCCGAGGTGTGCCCCCGCACGCCCATGGACCGCAAGGGCGGCCACCTCGCGCGACGGCGGTCGGACGGCCGGCTCGTGCTGCGCGACACCGCGCAGACCGCCGAGGAGGAGATGCACCTCTTCACCGACGAGACCCGCCACCCGTGGGTGCACTGCAACAACCTGTGGTTCCGCCTCGACCGGCTGCGCGACCTGCTCGCCGAGCACGGGGGCAGCCTGCCCCTGCCGGTGATCCGCAACCGCAAGACCGTGGACCCGACCGACAGCGGCTCCACCCCCGTCGTCCAGGTCGAGAGCGCGATGGGCGGGGCGGTCGAGCTGGTGGACGACGCGGTCGCGCTGGGGGTGACCCGCGAGCGGTTCCTGCCGGTCAAGACCACCAACGAGCTCATGCTGCTGCGCTCCGACGTCTACGAGCTCACCGACGACCTGCGGCTGGACGCGGTCCGGACGCCTGCGCCCGTCGTCACCCTCGCCAAGGAGCACTACGGCCACCTCGGTGACTTCGACGCCCGCCTCCCCTCCGGTATGCCGTCGCTGCGCGAGGCGCGCTCGCTCACCGTCGAGGGGGACTGGACCTTCGGCCGCGACGTGACGGTCCGCGGCGACGTGACGCTGGGGCCCGAGGGAGGCAGCGTCGAGGACGGTGCGGTGCTGGACGGGACCACCTGAGCGCCGGGGTGCGGCCGCCCTCAGCCGGTGACGGGCCCCGCCGGGCCACCGGCGTGCTCGAGCACCAGGAACGCCGGCTCACCCAGTCCGCCGGTGGCGAAGGCGTCGCGCACGGAGCGCTCGGTCACCTCGAGCGCGTCCGCGCGCACCAGGGCGACGGCCGAGCCCCCGAAACCGCCGCCGGTCATCCGCGCCCCGAGCGCGCCGGCCTGCAGCGCGGCGGTCACCGCGGTGTCGAGCTCCACGCAGGAGACCTCGTAGTCGTCGCGCAGCGAGTCGTGCGAGGCGCAGAAGAGGCGCCCGACCTCCTCGACGTCGCCCGCGCGCAGGGCGTCGACGCACCCGCGGACGCGCGCGATCTCGGTCACCACGTGCCGGACCCGGCGTCGGGTCTCGGCGTCCGCCAGCCGGGCGAGCGCGGCGTCCAGGCCCGCCGGGTCGACCTCGCGCAGCGTGCTCACGCCCAGCTGCTCCGCGGCTCGCTCGCAGGAGCGGCGGCGCGACTCGTACTGCCCGTCCACGAGGGCGTGCGTGGCCCTCGTGTCGACGACCAGGAGCGCCAGCCCGTGCCGCTCCAGGTCCAGCGGCACCTGCTCGGCTGACCCGTCGCGGAAGTCGAGCAGCAGCGCGTGACCCTCCCGGGCCCGCAGGCTGACCGCCTGGTCCATCCCCCCGGTCGGCGCGCCCGCGATCTCGTTCTCCGCGCGCTGGCAGGCGGCCGCCAACCGGGCCCGGCCGGCGTCGTCCCCGAGCAGCCCGAGCCCGAAGAGCCCGTCGGCAGCCGCCGCGACCGACGCCTCCAAGGCCGCCGAGCTCGACAGCCCGGCACCCATCGGCACCGTGGAGGTGACGGCCAGGTCGGCACCGGCCACGGCCAGCCCGTCCTCGCGCAGCGCCCACAGCACCCCCGCGACGTAGGCCGCCCAGCCCGTCACGCCGTCGGAGCCGACGTGGTCGAGGTCGACCTCGACGACGTCACCGGGCAGGTCGAGGGAGACCATCCGCACGAGTGTGTCCTCGCGCCGGGCGGCGGCCACGGTGGTGCGCACCTCCAGCGCCACGGGCAGGCAGAGCCCGCCGTTGTAGTCGGTGTGCTCGCCGATGAGGTTGACCCGTCCCGGCGCCTGCCACAGACCGTCCGGCCTGCGCCCGAAGGTCGTGCTGAAGGTGTCGACGAGGTCGTCGGAAGGCATGGTGTGGAGTTTACGGTTGGTGCGTCGCAAGACGACCGGGCTGGCGGAGGTGGGGCATGCTCACCGCGGGCATGACCCGGTCGAGGACAGGCCACGCCTCCTCGGTCAGCCGCGACGTCGACATCCTGATGCGATCCGGCGGCCGGGAGGCGTAGAACAGGTGGGCTCCGAGCGACGGAACCCCATGAGCGGCGAGCGTCACGACGGCGCGGCGCTCGTTGGGCACCTGCAGCCACACGTCGAGCAGCCCTCGTCCTGAGACGGCCTCCCGGAGGGCATACCTGTCCAAGAACGCCTCGCGGCGTTGGTGGTACTCCGACCTGGCAGCCTCCACCGTGTGCCATGCCGCCGGGTCCTCGAGCATTCGCGCGAGGGCGTCCTGGAGCAGCCGGCTGGCCCACCTGGCGCCGAATTCCCAGTAGCTGGAGATCTGCTCGACCTCGAGCTCGCCGCCCTCGATGATGGCCAGCCGCAGGTCAGGACCGTGGGACTTGGAGAACGAGCGGACGAAGACGTGGCGCCGGTCGCGACGGCGCTGGGCGAGGCTCTCCGGTGGTTCGGTGGACAGGAAACCGATGCCGTCGTCCTCGACGGTGATGAGGTCACTGTCTCGCAGCATGTCCGCGATGTCGTCTGCCCGCTGGGCGCTCATCGCACTTCCATCGGGGTTGTGGATGCCGGGCTGCAGGACAAGCACAGTGGGCTTGCGGGCCAGTGCCTGCTCGAGGTCGTCCAAGCGGATGCCCTCGTCGTCCCGGCCGACGAAGACCGGACGGCAGCCCACGTGCTCGAGGGAGTCGAGAATGCGTGGCGGCGACGGTTCCTCCACGACGACGTTGTCGCCCGGACGGACGAAGGTGCGCAGGCTCATGAGTAGCCCCTCGTAGCCGCTGCTCAGGGCGGCGAAAGCCTCTCCCGGGTAGGGCCAGTGTTCACGAGCGGCTCGCTCGAGGGGTTCGTGGATGGCGATCCGGCGGTACTCGTGCAGGTCCGGGACGTCGCGTGGTCGCAGGTATGCCGCCACGTCGGGCAGCAGGGCAGGGTCCGGCACCGACAGGCCCAGCTCCAGCCTGGCGGTCACGTCGAAGGCGCCTTCCGAACCGTAGCGGCGCGGATGGGGCGTCTGAGGGCCGAGCACCGTCGTGCCGGCTCTTCCGCGTCCCTCGACCGAGCCGAACTGCTTGAGCGTCCCCCACGCGGACGAGACGGTCGCCGGGCTGACGCGGAGGTGCGCGGCGAGGTCGCGGACGCTGGGCAACCGGGTGCCCGGGCGCAGCTCGCCGGAGTTGATGAGCTGCGCGACCTCGCTCGCGATGCCCTGGGCGCTGCGGTCCCGGATCGACGATGCCAGCCACTGGGCCGGGACCTCATGTTCCATGGGCCCAATGTACAAGAACATAAAGCCTTGTGTTACCGCTGACGCTGAACTTAGGTGGGTCGGGATCCGAACCACCGACCGAGGGAGAGCGAACCGGTGAAGACCGTCACACTGGCTATGCGCGACTGGGGCTGGCTGACTCCCCTCGTGCTGGGCGAGATCGACCCCGGACCGCTGCGGGCGCAGGGCGTGCAGCTCGCGATCGAGCGCGTCCAGACCCTGCCGGGGCCGGGTGAGCGCGACCGCTTCGATGTCGCCGAGACGTCGCTGAGCCGGCATGTGATCGACACAGTCTCGGGTTCGGTCGACGCGGTGGGGGTCCCATACTTCGCCATGCAGGCCTTCCGCAGCCGCTGCGTGCTGGTCCGGGAGGACACCCCCGCGCAGTCCGCCGCAGACCTCGACAACGGCCGTCTGGGGCTGACCGGCTGGCACGACAGCGGCAACATCTGGACCCGTGACGCCCTGCGGCACGACGGTCTGGACACCACCGGCGTACGGTGGTTCGCTGGACCGCTCTCGGCGGGCGGTCCGATCTACGACCGTCTCGGGCCGGGCAGAGCTCGCGACGACGTGTCCGACACGGGTGGGTCCACCCTGGTGGAACTGTTGTTGGCGGGGGTGCTCGACGGCGTGCTGACGCCGTTCATGCCTCCGGCGGTCTACGGCACGGACGCGCCGCTCCGCCCGCTGTACCCGGCGTCGACCGAGCCGGAGCTGCGCTACTACGCCGCGCGTGGCTACGTGCCCGGCATACATCTTCTGACCGCCGACCCGGCTCTGCCGGGCGGGGTGACAGCAGCCGTCGTGCAGGTGCTGGACGCGAGCAGGCAGGAGTGGCTCCGCCGGCGAGCCCGGATGCTGGACGACCCCGCCCTGGGTGCGGACACCGCGTACCAGCTACAGGCACGCCACCTGCGACCCGGCTGGGACAGCCCCGGGATCCAGGTGCACCGACGCATGATCGAGGACTTCCTCGATCTGCAGGTGGCTGACGGCATCATTCCCACGGCGCCGAGCCTGCACGACCTGTTCATGGACATCACCGACCTGGAGGAATCAGCATGAGGATCGCCGTAGGTCAGCTGAGGGTCGCCCGCGACCCGCAGGAGAACCTGAAGCGCATCGAGGACCTGACGGTACAGGCGGCCGGCGCCCGGGCTCGGCTCCTTCTCCTGCCCGAGGGGCTCATCTCGCGTGACGCCCAGGATCCTGACGCGACCCGGGCAGGGGCCCAGGACCCGGACGGTCCGTTTGTCTCCGAGCTGCTCGAGATCTCACGTCGGCACGGCATGGCACTCGCCGGCACCGTCCATCTCAAGCACGGGGACAAGGTGGTGAACGCCTTCCTCGTCGCTGATCGCGGGGCGTTGGCCGCACGCTACGACAAGCTGCACCTCTACGACGCCTTCAACGACAAGGAGTCCGACAAGGTGACCGCCGGGGACGACTACCCGCCGGTGGTCGAGATCGACGGTGTGCGACTCGGCCTCGTCACCTGCTACGACCTGCGCTTCCCCGAGCACTCGCGCCACCTCGCACTCAACGGTGCACAGGTCCTGCTCGTCTCCGCCGCATGGGTACGCGGGTCGCTCAAGGAGCACCACTGGATGACCCTGTGCACCGCCCGTGCCCTCGACAACACCGCATATGTGGTCGCCAGCGGGGAGATCTCCGAGCGCAACGTCGGGCTGAGCTGCGTGGTCGACCCGATGGGTCGCGTGATCTCGGCCGCGGCTGAGACGGAGGACCTCATCGTCGCCGACCTCGAACCACAGCGCGTCGCTGACGTGCGCGCCAAGCTGCCTGTCCTCGCCAACGCGCGGTTCGCCCCGCCCACGCTCCAGCCCTACCCCACCAGCACCCCGAACGAGAAGGAGTAACACCATGAGGATCACCACCACTGCACGTCTCGTCACCGCGCTCGCCGGGACGTCCCTGGCGCTCACCGCCTGCGGCTCCGACCCGGTCGAGCTCGACGAGCCCGGCGCCGAGGGCAGCACCGCCACGTCCGCCGGGTCCGTGCTGGACCGCCTTGACGAGGCAGAGGTCGACCGGATCCGGGAGATGGTGCCGCAGGAGTATGCCGATGCGGGCGAGATCACCGCCGTCAACTCGGGCTCCTTCCCGCCCTACATGATCGTCCAGGAGGACGGCACGGTCGAGGGCGCCAGCGCCGAGCTCGCGGACGCCGTGGGCGAGGTGTGGGGGATCGAGGTCAACCACGTCACCGCAGACGGCCTGTCGTCGATCCTCACCGGGATGTCCTCCGGCCGGTTCGACTTCGCCTTCGGGCCTGTCGGCGACTTCAAGGAGCGACAGGCGGAGAACGACTTCGTCGACTATGTGCAGGAGTTTGTCGTCTTCGCGGTCGAGCAGGGCAACCCTGAGGGCATCGAGGGCCTGGACACCACGTGCGGGCTGAAGATCGCCGTGCAGGCGGGTGGCAGCGCTGAGCGCGTCATCAAGGAGCAGTCGCAGAGCTGCGAGGACGGCGGCGAGGCACCCGTCGAGGTCATGAGCTTCAAGGACCAGCCGCAGTCCATCCTGTCGGTCCGTTCAGGTCGGGCCGACGCCTTCTTCTCCTCGCAGGCGCCCCTCACCTACTTCGTCGAGCAGAGCGAGGGTGAGCTCGAGCTCGCCGGCACCGGTCAGCAGAACGGTTTCGACACCCTTTACCAGGGAGCCGTCGTCGCCAAGGACTCTGACCTGGGCCCCCTGCTGCAGGAGACGCTCGCCGCCCTGTTCGAGGCCGGGGTCTACGACGACGTGATGACCGAGTGGAACCTGTCCGACAACATGATCGACGAGCCCGGCATGAACCTGGGGGTCTCGTGATGACAGCGGGCCGGCATCCGGACCCACCTGTCGACGTCGCCCGCGCCCGGACCCACCCGGACTGGACGCAGTGGGTCACCCGCGGCGTCGTCGCGCTGCTGGTCGCCATGCTGGCGCACCAGCTGGTGACCAACCCCAACTTCGAGTGGGACGTCGTCTTCGAGTGGCTCTTCGCGCCCTCCGTCCTGAGGGCCTTGTGGACCACCTTGTGGCTGGCCGCCGTGTCGATGGTCATCGGCGTGGTCCTCGGTGTGGTGTTCGCCGTCCTGAAGATGTCGGACAACCGGTTGCTGCGGTGGGTCGCGGACGCCTACCTGTGGTTCTTCCGCGGCACCCCCTTGCTGGTCCAGCTGATCTTCTGGTTCAACCTGGCAGCGCTGGTGCCGACGCTGGGGATCGGTATCCCGTTCGGCGGGCCGCAGCTCGCCTCCTGGGAGACCAACGACATCATCACCCCGCTCACGGCCGCCATCTTCGGGCTCGCTCTCAACGAGGGTGCCTACATGGCAGAGGTCATCCGTGGCGGCTTGCTCTCCGTCCCACGTGGCCAGCGTGAGGCGGCCAAGGCCTACGGCATGACGGAGTCGACGGCGCTGCGTCGCGTGGTGCTACCGCAGGCTATGCGCGCGATCATCCCACCCACGGGCAACCAGCTCATCAGCATGGTCAAGGCCACCGCCATGGTCTCCGTGATCGCGATGCACGACCTGCTCTATACCGTCCAGGCCGTCTACAACCGCACCTTCCAGACCATCCCCCTGCTGCTCGTCGCGGTGATCTGGTACTTGCTGGTCGTCTCGATCCTCAGTGTCATCCAGCATCACATTGAGGAGTACTACGGCAAGAGCGACAAGGCTGTGCGCGCCACCAGCGCCAAGAAGAAGGACCGTGATCAGGAAGAGCCTGCGCTCGAGACACCGCGGATTGAGGAGCGAGCATGAGCACCGGAACAGACGTCCTCGTCCGAGCCCGGGACGTGCACAAGAGCTTCGGAGACCTCGAGGTGCTCAAGGGCATCTCGATGGACGTACACAGGGGTGAGGTGATTGTCATCCTGGGCCCCTCCGGCTCGGGCAAGTCCACCTTCCTGCGCTGCATCAACAACCTGGAGACGATGCACGCAGGGTCGATCGCGGTGGACGGCACCTACATCGGGTACGAGGTGAAGGGTGGAGACCTCTTCCGGGCTCGCTCGAAGACGGCGGCGAGGCAGCGGGGCCAGGTGGGGATGGTCTTTCAGCAGTTCAACCTCTTCCCCCACATGACGGTCATGGAGAATCTCGTCGAGGCACCCGTCGTGGTCCATGGTGTTCCGCGCCAGGAGGCCGAGGAACGGGCCCGTCGGTTGCTCGGCATCGTCGGGCTGGCGGACCGGGAGACGTCGTACCCGTCCCAGCTGTCCGGGGGGCAGCAGCAGCGTGTGGCGATCGCCCGTGCGCTCGCCATCGAGCCCAAGCTGCTGCTTTTCGACGAGCCGACGAGTGCGCTCGACCCCGAGCTTGTCGGCGAGGTTCTCGCCACGATGCAGGACCTCGCCGAGCGCGGGCACACGATGATCGTGGTGACGCACGAGATCTCCTTCGCCAAGGCAGCTGCAGACCGCGTGTACTTCATGGACGACGGTGTCGTGGTCGAGTCCGGCCCGCCGGACCAGGTGCTGGAGAACCCGCAGCAGGAGCGCACGCGAGAATTCCTGCGCCGCTTTCTCTAGACCGGCGACGCGGACCCGACCCGTCCAGGACCAGCGTCCGACTGAGGCGCCGGAGGCCGTTCACGCGGTTCCGGCGCCTCAGTCGTGTGGTCTCCGCTCCCCAGGCGGTCGAGATGGCGGGCGAGGGACAGCCCCTCTAGCGTCGGCATGACCGGGCGCCACCGGGGCCGCCCGCACGGGAGGGAGCAGCCATGACCGACACGTCGGCGGACGAGGGTCTCCTCGTCACCTCGCGGGCCGAGGACCGCTACCGGCTCGACCCGGCGCACGTGAAGGAGCCACCGACCGGGTGGCTCGCCTCGGCCCGCTTCTTCGGGCCCGGCCTCATCGTGTCCGCCTCCGTCGTGGGCGCCGGCGAGCTCATCACGACCACGACGCTCGGCGCCCGCGCCGGCTTCATCCTGCTGTGGCTCGTGTTCTTCTCCACCCTGGCCAAGGTCGCCGTCCAGGTCGAGATGGCCCGCTACGCGATCGTCACCGGCGAGGGCGGCATGGAGGGCTACGCCAAGGTGCCCCCGCGCATCGGCGGCCAGGGGTGGCCGTTCTGGGCGTGGGCGGTCATGGCGATCGCCAAGCTCATCCAGACCGGCGGCCTCATCGGCGGGATGGCGGCGGTCATGTCCATCCTGCTCCCGGTGCTGGGCGAGCCGCTGTCCGTCGGCTCGCTCACGCTGTGGGCCGTGATCGTCACCCTCGTGGCGATCGTCACGCTGTACTCCAACAACTACGCCGTGATCGAGAAGGTCGCGATCGCCCTGACGATGACCTTCGTCGTCGTCACGGTCCTGGTCGTCCTGTCGCTGCCGGCCACGCAGTACGCCTACGAGGCCTCGGACCTGGCGACCGGCCTGTCCTTCCAGCTGCCGCTGGCCGTGGTCGGCATCGCGCTGGCGATGTTCGGCCTGACCGGCGTCGGCTCGGAGGAGATCACCGCCTACACCTACTGGGTGCTGGAGAAGGGCTACGCGCAGTGGTCCGGCCCGGACGACGGCTCGGAGGACTACCGCCGCCGGGCGAAGGGGTGGATCGCGGTGATGCAGAAGGACGCGATCGTCTCCTGGTTCATCTACACGATCTCGACCGCCGCCTTCTTCATCCTCGGCGCGGCCGTGCTCAACCCGCAGGGCCTGGAGCCCGAGGGCAACGACATGATCATGGTGCTGTCGGAGTCCTTCGCCTCGGTCATGGGCGAGACGGGCCGCATCATCTTCCTCGTCGGCGCGCTCGCGGCCCTGGGCTCGACGATCTGGGCGGCGATCCCCTCGTGGTCGCGCTCGTGGGCCAACGCCCTGGCGATCCTCGGCGTCTTCGACTGGACCGACCCGCACAGGCGGAACTTCTGGATGCGCTTCTTCATCGTCGTCCTGCCCCTGGTCTGGCTGGCGACCTTCCTGTGGATCAACAGCCCGCTCTTCATGATCGCCGTCGGCGGCATCGCCGGGGGCGCGTTCCTCGCCGCCGTCGCCTGGTCCGCACTCCACCTCACCCGCAGGTATGTCGCACCCGAGCTGCGCGGTGGCCGCTTCGCCGCCGTGGCGCTGTGGGTCAGCGCGGTCGCGATCATGGCCCTCGGGGTCTACTCCATCGTCCAGGTCTTCACGGGGGACTGAGCCGTGCGACCCGACCTGATCGTCTTCGACGTCAACGAGACCCTGTCGGACATGAGCCCGATGGGAGAGCGCTTCGCCGGCGTCGGCGCCCCCGCCCACCTGGCCCGGACCTGGTTCACGGCCCTGCTGCGCGACGGCTTCGCCCTGACCGCCGCGGGGCAGAACCCGCGGTTCGCCGACGTGGGCAGCGAGCTGCTCCGGGGCCTGCTGGCCGATCACGTCGAGCGTGTCGAGGACCTCGACAGCGCCGTCGAGCACGTGATGACCGGCTTCCTGGGGCTGCCGCTGCACCCGGACGTGGCCGAGGGGGTCCGGGCCCTGCAGGGGCTGGGCATCCGCCTGGTCACCCTGAGCAACGGCTCCGCCGACGTGGCCCGGGGGCTCCTCGGGCGCCACGGGCTCACGGACGCCTTCGAGGCGCTGCTCTCGGTCGAGGACGCGCCCCGGTGGAAGCCTGCGCCGGAGGCCTACGCCCACGCCCTCCAGGTATGCGGTGTGCCCGCGCCGCGAGCCATGCTCGTCGCCGTCCACCCCTGGGACGTCCACGGTGCCCACCATGCCGGGCTGGCGACGGCGTGGGTCGACCGGACGGGCACGGCATACCCGGACCACTTCGCCCCGCCGGACGTGCGGGCGACCTCCCTGGTCGACCTCACGGCGGCGCTGGGTCCGCGCTGACGCCGGGGAGTAGGGTCGACCCCAGGACCGCCGCGCGACCTCGTGCAGGCGGCGCACACCCCATACCTCGTCATCAAGGAGATCCGTGAGCCATCCGCACCCCGAGCTGAAGGCACCGCCCACGCTGCCCCGCAACGGCCTGAGGGTGGTGGCGCTCGGCGGGCTGGGCGAGGTCGGCCGCAACATGGCGGTGCTCGAGCACCGCGGCAAGCTGCTCATCATCGACTGCGGCGTCCTCTTCCCCGAGGAGCACCAGCCGGGCGTCGACGTCATCCTGCCCGACTTCTCCTTCCTCCAGGGCCGCTGGCAGGACGTCGTCGGCGTGGTGCTCACCCACGGCCACGAGGACCACATCGGCGGGGTGCCCTACCTGCTGCGCGAGCGCGGCGACATCCCCGTCGTCGGCTCGCGGCTGACGCTGGCCTTCATCAGCGCCAAGCTCAAGGAGCACCGGATCAAGCCCCGGACCACCCAGGTCGCCGAGGGCGACCGGCTGAACCTGGGCCCCTTCGACTGCGAGTTCGTCGCGGTCAACCACTCCATCCCCGACGGGCTGGCCGTGATGGTCCGCACCTCGGCCGGGTCGGTGCTGCACACCGGCGACTTCAAGATGGACCAGTTCCCCCTCGACGACCGCATCACCGACCTGCGCGCCTTCGCCCGGCTCGGCGAGGAGGGGGTCGACCTGTTCATGGTCGACTCCACCAACGCCGAGGTCCCCGGCTTCACGACCGCGGAGAAGGACCTCGGCCCGGCCATCGACACGGTCTTCCGGACCGCGCCGGGGCGCATCGTGGTGTCCAGCTTCGCCAGCCACGTGCACCGCATCCAGCAGGTCCTGGACGCGGCCGCGGCCCACAAGCGCAAGGTGGCCTTCGTCGGGCGCTCGATGGTGCGCAACATGAAGATCGCCCAGGACCTGGGCTACCTCAAGGTCCCCCGCGGGCTCGTGGTCGACGCCAAGGCGCTGGACGACCTGCCGCCGACGAAGGTCACGCTGGTGTGCACCGGGTCGCAGGGCGAGCCGATGGCAGCCCTGTCGCGGATGGCCAACCGCGACCACCAGATCCACGTCGGCGAGGGCGACACCGTGCTGCTGGCCAGCTCGCTGATCCCCGGCAACGAGAACGCCGTCTCCCGCATCATCAACGGCCTGACCCGCTGGGGCGCCAAGGTCGTGCACCAGGGCAACGCCAAGGTGCACGTCTCCGGCCACGCCAGCGCCGGCGAGCTCGTCTACTGCTACAACATCATCCAGCCTCGCAACGTCATGCCGGTCCACGGCGAGTGGCGCCACCTGCGGGCCAACGCCGACCTGGCCATCGCCACCGGGATGCACCCCGACAACGTGGTCGTCGTCGACGACGGCATGGTGGTCGACCTCGTCGACGGCCGGGTCAAGGTGACCGGCAAGGTGCGCGCCGGCTACGTCTACGTCTCGGCCGGCGCGGTCGGCGACGTCACCGAGGACGAGCTGCGCGACCGGCTCACGCTGAGCCAGCAGGGCACCGTCACGGTGGTCGCCCTCGTCGACGCCGACAGCGGCAAGCTGACCGAGCCGCCGGACTTCCTGGCCCGCGGCCTCGGCACCGACGAGAAGATGTTCGACGCCGCGATCCCGGCGATCGAGAAGGCGCTGGCCGACGCCGCGTCCCAGGGCATCGGCGACCCCCACGAGCTCGAGCAGCGCATCGCGCGGGCCGTCTCGCAGTGGGCCTTCCGCAAGCACCGGCGCAACCCGCTGGTCGTGCCGGTCGTCATCGAGGCCTGAGGGACGGACAAGGTGACCGATCGGTGCTGCCATGACGACACCGATCGGGCACCTTGTCCGCGTCTGTGCCCGGCGCACCGGGCGTAGGGCGACCTACGCTGGCACGAGGAGGTGAGGCGGCATGATCAGGATGCTGCTGCCGGTGCTGCTCCTCGCCGTCCTCGTGCTCCTGGTGCTGGCGTCGGCCCGGTCGGCCCGTCGGCCGCCCGCGCTGGAGCAGGTGCCGGCCGACGACCACCGCGCCGAGGCCGTCCGGCGCGCACGCGAACGGCTCCGCCGGGCGCAGGAGCGGTATGCCGCACGCGTGAGCACCGCCGAGGAGGCACTGGCCCGGGCACGCCAGGACGTCGAGGTGCTGAGCCTGGGGGAGGTGGTCCTCGGCCGGTGCACGGTGCTCGTGGCCGGCCGCGAGCACGAGCTCACGGCGGACACCCGGTTCGAGCTGACGCACGAGGGGTCGGTCACCTACCGCGTCGAGCACGAGGGTGGGGCCTCCCGGATCGTCGGCGACGACCGGCGCTCGGGGCGCCTGGTGGTGTCCGGGTCGGGCTGGGAGGAGGCCGTGGACGTCATACCCGCTGACCTCCCGGAGGCCGAGCGGCTGGTCGCGGCGGGACAGGCAGCCGCCCGCAGCGTGACGGTCGCGCAGCGTGAGCGCGCGGAGCGGGTGGAGCGGGCGTGGGCCGAGCTCGAGGAGGCGCGGTCGGCGCGCGCCGAGGTCGACGAGGCGCGGCTGACGCTGGAGGACCTCCGGGGGTCCGGGCCATGGGTGTGGGACGTGCCCGAGCCGCCCGAGGAGGAGTGAGCGAGGAGCGACCGAGGGGGCGACCGGGCGCCGGGCGTGCCCCGCTCCGTCGTGTCAGCGGCCGTCCGGCCCGGCCGGCAGCGACACTGAGCCCACCATGACGAGCCACGCCGCGCAGAACCTCGACCTTCTCGACGTCGAGACCGACCGTCTGCTGACCACCTGCACCCGCCTCACCGACCCCACCCGGGACAGCCTCTGCGCGGGCTGGACCGTCGCCCACGTCCTCACCCACGTCGCCCGCAACGCCGAAGCCCTGAGCACCATGGTCAGGTCGGCCGTCGACGGGCAGGAACGCAGGCCCTACGCCTCGGAGCAGGCCCGCGACGCCGCGATCGAGGAGGGCTCCCGGCGGCCGCTGGAGGAGATCTGCGCCGACCTGCGCGACACCGCGTTCCGCTTCCGCGACCTGGCCCAGGAGCTGACCGGCCCGGCCGGCGAGGCCGAGGTGCGCACCCGCACCGGCACCGTCGTCAAGGGGCACCAGGTCATCGCGATGCGCATCCTGGAGGTCGTCTTCCACCACGTCGACCTGGAGACCGACTACACCTTCGACCAGGCCGACCCCGAGTGGGTCGCGCGCACGCTGCGCCGCGGCGTGCGGCAGTGGGACGCGACCGGCGAGGCACCTGGGCTGACCCTGGTGCCCGACGGCCTGCCGGCCCTGACGCTCGGCGGGGGTGGGACGGAGGTCGCCGGCACGCCGGGCCAGCTGCTGCTGTGGCTCGCCCGCGGCCGCGCCGACGGTCTTGCGTCGACCGTCGAGCTGCCCGCGCCCCCGCCCTGGGCGTAGCGGTCGGCGGTGGCGGTCACGTCCACCCTGCGGCCGGGGGTGGCGTGTGCCTACAGTGACCGTCGCCACATCACCGTCGAAGGAGACACAGCTGTGCGTTTCACCAAGCCTGTCCTGAGCCTGTCCGCCGTCACCGCGCTGACGCTGTCCCTGGCCGCGCCGGCCAGCGCCATCACCTTCGGTGAGCCCGACAACGGGGAGCACCCGTTCGTCGGGATCATGGTCGCCCTCGTGGAGGACGACAACGGAGACCTCCAGCCGGGCTGGCGATGCTCCGGCACCCTCGTCAGCCCCACGCACTTCCTCACCGCGGGCCACTGCACCTTCGGCGCAGACGCGGTGCAGGTCTGGTTCGACGAGGAGATCGGTCCCGACTCCGGCTGGCCGTCGGGCGGTGCGGACTCCGTCTCGGGCACCGCCTACACCCACCCCGACTACGACGACGCCGCCTTCTACCTCAACGACCTCGGCATGGTCGTCCTCGACGAGCCGGTCGAGATGGACGAGTACGGCGCCCTGCCGGAGCTGGGCTACTTCGACGACTTCTTCGTCAAGCGCGGCCAGAACAAGCAGGAGTTCACCGCGGTCGGCTACGGGCTGCAGCGCTCGATGCCGGAGCAGACCGGGCTGACCGAGGCCGAGCTCGAGCGCCGTCAGGCGACGCTGCGCATCATCAACCAGGACGCGGCGTTCGGGGAGAAGAAGGCCGGCAACTCTGTGCTCTTCACCAACAACGCGGCCGGCGGCGGCACCTGCAGCGGTGACTCCGGCGGCCCGATCTTCGTGGAGGGCTCGAACGTCGTCGCGGCGGTGACCTCCTTCGGTCTCAACCAGATCTGCGCCGGCACCGGTGGCGGCTACCGCGTCGACACCGCGGACGACCTTGCCTGGCTCGCGACGTTCGGTCTGGTCCCGAGCACGGGCGAGTGACTCCTTCCTAACCTGCTCCTCGCACGCACAGGGGCCCCGACGACCCGGTCGTCGGGGCCCCTGTGGCGTCTCCGTCCAGGAGGTCAGGGCACCAGCCGGCCCTTGAGCAGCGCCCGGAAGTAGATCACCGGCTCCAGGTAGCGGTCGAAGAGCCACAGCGCGCGCCGCGGCACCGTCACGTCGATGAGCTTCGTCGACTGCTGCTGCGCGCCGGTCCGGTCGAACTCCGCCAGCAGGAGGTTCCGCCGGTCCACGGTGACGGGGATGATCGTGTAGCCGTCGTAGCTGCGCAGCGGCTCGCCCAGCCGGCCACGCCGGATGTTGTCGGCGAGCACCTCGACCTGCCGGCGCAGCGCCCCGCCCGACGGGCGGGTCCGCAGGTCGGCCACGTCGCCCAGGCTCCAGACCCGCGGCAGCCGGCGGTGCGCCATCGTCTGCGGGTCCACGTCGACCAGGCACGCGGGGTGCTCGCCCCCGAGCGGCGCCAGCCACTCCGGCGCGCGGTAGTGGGGCACGACGAACGCGTGCGTGACATCCTCCAGCGTCTCCTCGGCCGCTCCGCGCAGCAGCGTGACGCTGCGCTGCTCGTGGTCGACCCGCAGCACGGTCGCGCGGTGGTGCACGGTGACCCCGAAGCGGTCGAGGTGCTCCTGCAGCTGCCGGTCCACGAAGGGAAGGTCGAGCACGGAGGCGTAGGGCGTGACGAGGTGCACCTCGATCTGGTCCAGCACCCCCTCCTGCTGCCAGTGGTCGCAGGCCAGGAAGAGCGGCTTGAGCGCGGTGCCGCCGCACGGTGACGGCTCGGGCGGCACGGTGAAGACGACCCGGCCGCGCGTCATACCGCGCACGGCGTCCCAGGTCGCTCCGGCGGTGGAGTCGAGGTGGGCGGTGGTGCTCCAGCCCGCGTCGAGCGCCGTGGCGAGCCCCGGCGTGGCGTCGAGGTCCTCCTCGAGGCCGGTGGCGACCACCAGGTCGCCGTAGGCCAGACGCGTGCCGTCGTCGAGCTTGACCTCCCCGTCGTCCTCGTGCACGGCGACGGCGCGCTGGTCCAGCCAGGTGCAGCCGTCGGGGATGACCGAGCGCATGGGCCGGGTCAGCTGGTCCATCGTCGCCTGCCCCGCGGCGACGTAGTTGAGCATCGGCCGGTAACGGTGGAGCGGACCGGGGGCGACGACCGCGACGTCCCGGGCGCCGATCCTGCGCAGCCGCGCAGCCAGGGAGATCCCTGCGTTGCCGCCTCCGACGATGACGACGTCGTGCCAGGCCATGGGCCCTCCCTCGGGTATGGGGTCGGTCCCCGTCGACAGTAACGCGGGTCGGGCCGGCCCGCTCCCGGACGCGGTCGGCGGGCGCCCGGCCGGTGCGCGTCCTCCCTAGAGTGGGCTCATGAGGCACGCGGTGAGCATCCCGCCGTTCACGGACGCCGCGACGGTGGTCGTCTGGGCGCGCGAGGCCGAGGCGGCGGGTTGGGACGGGGTCTTCCTGTGGGACCACGTGCAGTGGAGCGCCGACGTCGCCCCGCTCGACCCGTGGGTCCTGCTGGGCGCGGTCGCGCACGTCACCGACCACGTGCGGATCGGCACGATGGTCACGCCGCTGTCGCGCCGCCGTCCGTATGCCGTGGCCAAGCAGCTGACCACCCTCGACCACCTCAGTCGTGGGCGGGCGGTGCTCGGTGTCGGCCTGGGGGAGCCGGTGGACAGGGACTTCGCCGACCTGGGGGAGGAGGCGGACCGCAGGGTGCGGCGGTCATGCTCGACGAGGCGCTGGAGGTGGTCGACGGGCTCATGCGGGGGCCGGTCGACCACACCGGGGAGCACTACCGGGTCCGGGCCGACCTCCGCCCAAGGCCGGTGCAACGGCCGCGGCCGCCCGTCTGGGTGGCGGGCGTGGCGCCGCACCGCCGGCCGCTGGCGCGGGCGCGCCGCTGGGACGGGATCGTGCCGATCGGGTCGGGTGAGCACCTGACCCCGGAGGGGCTGGCTGCCTACCTCGCGCTGGACGGCGAGCAGGCCCGCGAGGGGTGGGACGTCGTGGTGCACCACCGGCCGGGGGTGCCGCCGGGGGAGTACGCCGACGCCGGGGCGACCTGGCTCGTCCGGTCGGTGTTCCCGGCCGTGGACGGCTGGGAGGAGGAGCTGGACGACCTCGTGCGCAGCGCGCCGGAGCGCTGAGCGCAGCGGGTGGCGGCTCCCGGCGGCTCAGACCGCCAGGGCCACGAGGGCCCCCGCGGGCAGCACGGACGAGGCGAGGGTGCCCCGGACGCTGCCGCCGCGCGGTCTCCAGTAGCCGAGGAGGTCGGAGAGCCCCATGGCCAGGGCCGTCCCCAGCATGTAGACCAGACCCACCACGACCACGACGGTCCCGGTCGCCACGTCGCCGGTGTTGACCATGACCAGACCGATGAGCGTGCCCACCCCCGCCAGCGCGTTGCGGAAGCCGATGTTGAAGGACCACAGGTGGACGTCCTCGAGCCGCTCCGGCTCCACGCCGAGGAACCGCTGCACCGACGGACGGCCGATGAAGAAGGCCTCGGCGGGAAAGACCGCGATGAGGATGACCGAGGCGAGCGCGGCGCAGATCTGGGTGACGGCGTTCATGGTGACCTTCTGGGGGTGCTCTCGACGAGGGAGACGGAGGAGAGGGTGGGCACGATGCGCGGCGGCTCGAACCCGGTGGAGGTCAGCAGCGCGTGCCACTGCGCCTCGGTGCGCTCGCGGCCGCCGACGAAGACGAGCATGTCCAGGTCGAGGGCCTTGGACAGGTGCGGCCCGTTGCCGGCGGGGACGACGCCCTCCATCACCAGCAGCGTCGCCCCAGGGGGCATGTGGCCCCGCAGCGTGGTCAGCACGGCCGCGGCCCGCTCGTCGTCATGGTCGTGCAGCACCCGCCGCAGGACGTAGAGGTCGGCGTCGTCGGGGGCGGTCTCGAAGAAGGACCCGGCGCGCACCTCGCACCGCTCGAGCACGCCTTCCCGGGCCAGCAGCTCCTGCGCCCCGGCCGTCATCGACGCCTGCTCCAGCAGGATCCCGCGCGCCTCCGGCGCCGCGCCCAGCATGAGCGCGAGGAGCTGGCCGTGGCCGCCACCGACGTCGGCGATGACCCGGAAGCGGGAGAAGTCGTAGACCGCCTCGACCATCGGCCAGTCGAGGGCCGAGAGACGCGTCATCGCGGCGTCGAAGGTCTCGCCGAACCCGCGGTCCTGCTCGAGGTAGTCCCACATCGAGGACCCCAGCGCCCTCTCGGCACCCGCCTCGCCCGTGCGGACCGACCCGGCGAGCTCACCCCATACCCGCTGGTATGCCGGGTGGCCGAGCATGCGGACCACCTCGCGCATCGACCCCGGCGTGCCCGCGCGGAGCCGGTCGGCGGCCGGCGTGAGCTCGAAGCGCCCGTCGCGCCGCTGCCGGAAGACGCCCCAGGCGGCGCAGGCGCGCAGCAGCCGGTGCGTGGCGTCGGGGTCGGTGCCCAGGTCGGTCGCCAGGTCGGCGGAGGTCCGCGGCCCGCTCGCCAGGGCGTCGGCCAGCCCCACCTCCGCCGCCGCGTAGACCGTCCGCGTCGCGATGAACCCGGTGGTCAGCTCCAGCAGGGCCACCTCGGGCGGGACCATCCGGCCGGTGAGCCGCTGCAGCCCCGTGCGCGCGGCGGCCGCGGCCTGCAGGAGGCGGGTCGGGGGGAGCCTGGTCATGGCGGGTCCTATGATGGTCAGTGTCACTGACCAGTTTGGTCAGTCTGCCTGACCACTGTCAAGAGGAACGATGGATCTCGCCACGCTGATGCTGATCTCCTACCGCGCCATGGACGAGCGCATCGTGGGCACGCTGCAGCGCGACGGCTACGAGGTGACCGTCGCCCAGGCGCGGATCGCCCAGCGGCTGGCTCCGGAGGGCTCCCGGCTGACCGACCTCGCCCGGCAGGCCCAGGTGACCAAGCAGACCGCGAGCCTGGTGGTCGCCGGGCTGGAGCGAGCGGGGCTGGTGGAGCGCGTGCCCGACCCCGTCGACGGCCGGGCCCGGATCATCCGCCTCACCAGCAGGGGGCGGGCGGCCTCGCGGCGGGCCGCGCAGGTCGCCATGGAGGTCGAGCGGGAGTGGGAGGGCCACCTGGGGCCGGAGCTGGCCGGCCAGCTGCGCACGGCCCTGCTGGAGCTGCGGGAGGTCAACGACCCCTACCGCTGAGCCGCTCGGGACGAGACGGCACGCACGTCCAGCGACTACCCTCGCCAGCATCGGGTCCATGACGAGGTGGGCCCGCGGGAGGACGGTGGACGACGTGACCGAGGCGACGCTGGAGGTTGCGGGCGGCTGGGCCCGGCTGGAGCAGGAGCTGGCCGGCGCGCTGGGGGCCGACCACGTGTCGTCCCGGGCGCTCGACCGGCACGCGCTGGCGCACGACGCGTCCCACTATCTGCTCGTCCCGCAGCTCGTCGCGCGTCCCGCCGACCGTGACCAGGTCGCGGCCGTCATGCGCGCCTGCGACCGGGCCGGCACGCACCTGACGTTCCGCTCGGGCGGCACCAGCCTGTCGGGCCAGGCCATCACCGACACCGTGCTCGTCGACGTGCGGCGCCACTTCCGCGACGTTGAGGTCCTCGACGACGGCGCGCGCGTGCGGGTCGGGCCGGGGGTCACGATCGGGCGGGTCAACGCCCTCCTCGCCCGCCACGGCCGACGGCTCGGCCCCGACCCGGCGAGCGAGAACGCGTGCACCGTGGGCGGGGTGGTCGCCAACAACTCCTCGGGGATGCAGTGCGGCACCGAGGCCAACACCTACGCCACGCTCGACTCCCTCGTCGCGGTCCTGCCGACCGGTGTGGTCGTCGACACGGGCGAGCCGGACGCGGACGCCCGGCTGCGGGCCGAGGCGCCGCAGGTCCACGAGGGCCTGCTGCGGCTGCGCGACCGGGTGCGCGGCGACGCGGGGTCGGTGGCGACCATCCGCCGCCTGTTCGCGCTGAAGAACACGATGGGCTACGGCGTCAACGCCTTCCTCGACTTCGACGAGCCCGCCCAGATCCTGGCCCGGCTCATGGTGGGCAGCGAGGGGACGCTGGGGTTCCTCGCCTCGGCGACCTTCCGGACCGTGCCGGTGCGCCCGCACGTGGCGACCGGGCTGCTCGTCTTCGACGACGTGGTGCGGGCCACGGGCTCGGTGCCCGAGCTGGTCGCGGCGGGCACGGCCACGGCCGAGCTGCTCGACGCCGCGTCGCTGCGGGTCTCCGCGCAGGACCCGCTGTGCCCGCGCGTCATCGCCGACCTGGAGGTCGTCGACCACGCCGCGCTCCTCGTCGAGTGGCAGGACGACCACGCCGACCGGCTGGAGGAGACGGTGCGCTCGGTCGAGGCCGAGATCGCGGGCCTGCCGCTCTCCGCCGAGGCCCGGCTGACCCGCGACCCCGTCGAGCGGGCCGGCCTGTGGCGCGTGCGCAAGGGCCTCTACAGCGCGGTCGCCGGCGCGCGCCCGGGAGGCACCAACGCCCTGCTGGAGGACGTCGTCGTGCGCGTCGACCGGCTCGGCGACACGATCGTGCGGCTGACCGAGCTGTTCGAGGCGCACGCCTACCCCGAGTCGGTCATCTTCGGCCACGCCCGCGACGGCAACGTCCACTTCATGCTCAACGAGCAGTTCGACGACGCCGCGTCGCTGGAGCGCTACGCCGCCTTCACCGAGGACATGGTCGACCTGGTCCTGGGCGAGGGCGGCTCGCTCAAGGCCGAGCACGGCACGGGCCGGATCATGGCGCCCTTCGTGCGGCGGCAGTACGGGGACGAGCTCTACGAGGTGATGCAGGAGCTCAAGCGGCTGCTCGACCCGCGAGGCGTGCTCAACCCCGGCTCGGTGCTCTCCGACGACCCCACGTCATACCTCGCCGACCTCAAGACCGCGCCGACGGTGGAGGAGGAGGTCGACCGCTGCGTGGAGTGCGGCTTCTGCGAGCCGGTCTGCCCCTCGCGCGACCTGACCACCACCCCGCGGCAGCGGATCGTCACGCGCCGTGAGATCCGCGCCGCCCGGCTGCGCGGGGACGACGCGCTCGCCGACGAGCTGGAGGAGCAGTACGAGTACGACGGCACCGACACCTGCGCGGTCGACGGCATGTGCCTGACCGCCTGCCCGGTGCTCATCAACACCGGGGACCTGACGCGGCGGCTGCGGCGGGAGAGCTCCGGGCCCGTGGCCGAGGTCGCCTGGGCGGGCGCGGCGCGGGTATGGGGCGCCGGCACCGTCGCCGCCTCCGCGGCCCTGTCCGTGGCGCGGCGCGCGCCCGGCGTCCCCGCGCTGGTCACCCGCGCCGGACGTGTCGTGGTCGACCACGACACGCTCCCGCGCTACGACCGCGGCCTGCCCTCGGGCGGCCCACGGCGGCAGGCGGACGGCGCGGCCTCCGGCGAGGCGGAGGCGGTGCACTTCGCGCCGTGCGTCGGCACGATGTTCGGCCCGGAGAGCGGCACGGGGGGCCTGGGCGCCGAGCGGTCGCTCACGGCGCTCGCCGGGCGGGCCGGCGTCGCGCTGGCCGCGCCGGAGGGGCTCGGCGGGCTGTGCTGCGGCACCCCGTGGAAGTCCAAGGGCCGCACCCGCGGGTATGCGGTGATGGCGGCCCGGGTGCTGCCCGCGCTGCTCGAGGCGACCGACGGCGGTCGCCTGCCCGTGGTGTGCGAGGCGGCCTCGTGCGCCGAGGGGCTCGTGCAGATGATCTCCGGCGACACGGCATACCGGGGGATCCGCGTGGTCGACGCGACGGCGTGGGTGGCCGACACCCTGCTCGACCGGCTGCCGGTGACCGCCCCGTCCGGGCCGGTGGTGGTCCACCCGACCTGCTCCTCGACGCACCTGGGCACGACCGACGCGATGGTCCGGGTCGCCCGGCACGTCAGCGACGACGTCACGGTGCCGGTGGCCTGGGGCTGCTGCGGGTTCGCGGGCGACCGCGGGCTGCTGCACCCCGAGCTCACGGCCGCCGCGACCGCACCGGAGGCGGCCGAGGTGGGGCAGCGCGACTACGCGGCCTACGTGTCCAACAACCGGACGTGCGAGCTGGGGATGACGCGCGCGACCGGCCGGCCCTACCAGCACGTGCTCGAGCTGCTGGAGCAGGCGACCCGGTAGGGGCCGGTGACCGTGGAGCCAGCCCTGGCCGCAGCGCGCGCAGCGTCCGCGCGACGGGACTGGCGGGCCGCCCGGGAGGCCTACCGCACCGTGGGGGAGGCCCTCCCGACCGAGGACCTGGCGGCGCTGGCCACCGCGTGCTGGTGGCTGGGTGAGGTGGACGACTACGCCGGGACGAGCGCGGAGCTGCACCGCCGCCTGCTGGCCGACGGCCAGGTGGTGCCGGCGGCGCTGGTCGCCTTCGAGCTGGGCTACACCGAGACGGTGCGCGGGCGCCGGGAGGTGGGTGCGGGTTGGACGGCGCGGGCTCGCCGGCTCTTCGAACAGGTGCCCGAGGCGCCGGAGCGGGGGTTCCTGCGGGTGGTGGACGCCGAGGCAGCCATCGCGGCGGGCGACCCGGACGCCGCGGCACGGCTGGCCGGGGAGGCGCTGGCCCTGGGTGAGGACCACGGCGTGCCGACGCTCGTGGCCCTGGGCCGGCTGGTCGACGGGGTCGCGGCCGTCCACCTGGGCCGCGTCGAGCAGGGCCTGCGCAGCGTCGACGAGGCGATGCTGCCGGTGCAGGCGGGGGAGGTGGACCCGGAGTGGGTCGGGCTCATCTACTGCACGACCATCGGGCTGTGCCACGACCTGTTCGACCCGCCGCGCGCCGAGCGCTGGACGACGCTGACCGAGCGGTGGGCCGAGGGCCACGCGCCCGCAGTCCTCTTCTCGGGGATCTGCCGCGTCCACCGGGTCGAGCTGCGCGTCATGCACGGCCAGTGGTCCGTGGCGGAGGAGGAGGCGCTGCGCTCGGTGGAGGACCTGACACCCCTGGACGTGGAGGTCGCGGCGGAGGCCCACTACAACCTGGGCGAGCTGCACCGCCTGCGCGGCGAGCTCGACGCGGCCGAGACCGCCTACCGCCGGGCGCACGAGCTCGGTCGCGACCCGCTGCCGGGCCTGGCGCTCGTGAGCCTGGGCCGCGGGCGCGCCCAGGTCGCCGCGTCGGTCCTCGACGCGGCGCTGGCGACCCAGACCACCCCGCTGGCCCGGGCCCCGCTCCTGGCCGCCCGCGCGGAGGTGGCTCTGGCGCGGACGGGTCCCCGCGAGGCGGCGCCGTTCCTCCAGGAGCTCGAGTCGGTGGCACGGGCCCACGCCAGCCCCGGCTGGGCCGCTGAGGCACGCCGGTGGAGAGGCGCGGTGCTGCTCGGCGAGGGGCGGGCGGCAGAGGCGGTCCGCGAGCTGCGGGAGGCCTCCCGGCGCTGGCAGGCGATGGACGCGCCCTACCGCGTGTGCTGCGTCAGGCTCGACCTCGCCCGGGCCTACGAGACGCTCGGCGACCACGACACGGCCCGTCGCGAGCGGGAGCACGCCTCCGAGGTGCTGCGGCGGCTGGGCGCCCCGACCCCCGGCCGACCGGCCGCCGACCTGGCCGGACTCACCCCGCGCGAGGTGGAGGTCGTCGCGACCGTCGCGCAGGGACGCAGCAACCGCGAGGCGTCCCGCGCGCTGCACATCAGCGAGAGCACGGTGGCCCGGCACCTGGCCAACGTCTACCTCAAGACCGGGGTGACCTCGCGCACGGCGGCCGTGGCCTGGGCCCGTGAGCACGGCCTGGTCTGAGGAGTCCGTCCCGCGGGCGGGTCTGCACACCGTCTGCACGATTCTGCCGATGTGCCCCCGAGGGTCACCGCCCTAGCGTCGGGAGCGTCCGCACGACGACACGGAAGGAGCGGACGATGAGCATCGACACGACTTACCCGGAGCAGGCTGCGACGCGCGCCCCCGACCCCGAGGAGGTCCAGGCCTTCGCCGGGCAGCTGCTCGGCACCATGACCGCGGGGGCCACCGCGCTCATGCTCAGCCTGGGGCACCGGACGGGGCTGTTCGACGCGATGGCCGGGCTGGCCCCGGCGACCAGCGCACAGGTGGCGGCCGCTGCCGGACGGCACGAGCGCTACGTGCGCGAGTGGCTCGGCGCGATGACGACCGCCCGGGTCGTCGAGCACGACCCGGCCAGCGACACCTACCGGCTGCCGGACGCCCACGCGGCGGTCCTCACCCGGTCCGCGGGGGCGGACAAC
Source organism: Ornithinimicrobium pekingense DSM 21552 (assembly GCF_000421185.1). Taxonomy (GTDB): domain Bacteria; phylum Actinomycetota; class Actinomycetes; order Actinomycetales; family Dermatophilaceae; genus Ornithinicoccus; species Ornithinicoccus pekingensis. The sequence continues at coordinate 167,347 of NZ_ATWJ01000014.1, read as the reverse complement.
GTCGCGGCGCTCATGCAGTTCCTGCCGCTGATGGCGCAGGTCGAGGACGACGTGGTGGACTGCTTCGCCGAGGGCGGCGGGGTGCCCTACTCCCGCTTCGGCCGCTTCCACGACGTCATGGCCGAGGTGAGCGCGCTGACCAACGACGCGGCCCTGCTCGACCGGATCGTGCCGTTGGTGCCCGGGCTGCGCGAGCGGCTGGAACAGGGGATCCGGGTGGCCGACGTCGGCTGCGGCCAGGGCCACGCGGTGAACCTGCTGGCCCGGGCGTTCCCCGCCAGCGAGGTTGTGGGCTACGACTTCTCCGAGGAGGCGCTCGCGGTCGCGCGGGACGAGGCGCGGCGGTGGGGCCTGACCAACGCCCGCTTCGAGCTGCGCGACGTGGCGGACCTCGACGGGGCCGGCAGCTTCGACCTGGTCACCGCCTTCGACGCGATCCACGACCAGGCCCACCCCGCCGCGGTGCTCGGCCAGGTGGCCGCCCACCTGAGGCGGGACGGTGTGTTCCTCATGGTCGACATCCACGCCGCCAGCGACGTCGACGCCAACCTCGACCTGCCGTGGGCGCCCTACCTCTACGCCGTCTCGACGATGCACTGCATGACCGTGTCGCTCTCCCTGGGCGGTGACGGGCTGGGCACGGCCTGGGGCACCGAGCGGGCGGTGCGGATGCTCGCCGAGGCCGGTCTGCGCGACGTGCGGGTCGAGCGGCTCGAGGAGGACTTCATCAACAGCTACTACGTGGCCCGCCGGTGAGCGGGGCCGCGGCCACGGCGGGCTCAGGAAGATGTCCGGTCAGCTCGTCCGGGTGGCCTGCACGACCCAGTTGTTGACGCTGTGCCCGGTGAGGTCCAGGCCCTGGGCGAGGTCGCAGGAGAACAGCGAGACCTTGCGGCCGGGCTCCGGCAGGCTCCACACCCAGGAGTACTCCGCGTCGGCCTTCTCGGTCACGTCGTTCTTGGGGACCGAGAGGGCGTCGGCGTCGACCTGGAACACCGCGTCCTCGCCGTCCGCGTAACGGATGGTCACGGTGTCCCCGGCGCGGACCTCGCCGAGGCGGTAGAACACGTCGGGCGCGCCGCCGTGCGTGGTGTGGCCGGCCAGCACGCCCGGGTAGGCCGACAGCTCGCCCGGGACGGTCGACCAGTCGGGCGGGCCGTACCACCCGACGACTCCCCGGGGCGGGTTGAGCTCGTCCCGCTCGTCGAGCCGGGTGAGCCCGACCGGGGCGTCCACGAGCACCTCGGCGCTCCGGGTGATCCGCACGTGGACGGGCGCCTGTCCTCCGGCTGCGGGCGCGGTCGTCGGCGCCGCGGTCGTCGGCGCCGCGGTCGGTGCCGACGTCGCCGTGGGAGACGGGCGGGAGGTGGCGGTCGCATCACGGGTGGCGGCGACGGCCTCCTCCGGCGACACCGTCACGGCGGACGTCGACGGGGCGGCGGGCGCGGCGGCGTCCGGCGGGCCGTCCGCCGACCCGCCCCTCCAGCCCCAGGACGCGACGAGCGCGCCCGCGACCAGGAGCACGAGCAGGGCGACGGTCAGCCTGCGGTGCGCACCGGGCCGCGGCGCGGCGTCGTGGGCGTGGGGGGCCACGGAGGTCCTCCGGCGGGTCGGTGCGCGTCAGACGGTGCGGCGCACCAGGCCGACCGCGGCGGCGAGCACCATCAGCAGGCCCGCCGCGGCGGTGCCGAGGTCGGCGCCGCCGTCGGTCTGCACCTTGCCCGGGATGGTGTGACCGCCACCGACCGGCTGTGCCGGCTGCTCGGGCTGGGCGGGCTGGGCGGGCTCGGTCGGCTGGGCGGGCTCGGTGGGCTCGGCCGGGGTGCAGTCCTGCCGGACCTCGACCTCGCCCTCACCGGCGAGCACGACCTCGTCGCCGACGGGCTCGAGGTTCTCGTCGACGCCGACCGCGCTGACCCAGTAGATGAAGCTCTCCGTCGTCCCGACGGTGCGCGACTCGCCGGGGGCGAGGAAGAAGTAGTGCTCCTCGGGGACGATCTCGTCCAGCTCCTCGCCGAACCACAGCACGACGACCTCCTCGTCGGCGCGGCTGGTGAAGGTCACGGCACCGCAGCCGGACTCGGCGAGGGTCCACTCGTCCTCGGGCAGCGTCGGGACCTCGAGCTCCTCGCAGTTGTCCGTGGAGACGCCGGTGACCGTCATCGGGCCGTGCACGACGGTCAGCTCGGCCGGCGCGCTGCGGTCGTAGACGACGACACGGAAGGTGGCGGAGACGCCCTCGTCGAGGTGGTCGCTGTAGACGAACGCGAGCCCGTCGTAGAAGCTCACGGTGCTGAGGGTGACCCACGCGCCGTCCACGTCCTCCTGCACGGCGGCGCGCAGGTCGGTGGTGTCACCCCCGTGCTCGAGGCTCACGTTGTAGGAGCTGTCCCAGCACTCGGGGCCGACGTAGTCGACGACGAACTCCTCGGCGGGGGGCACCGCGGCCGGCTCGACCGGCACGTCGGGCTGCGCGGGCTGCTCGACGGGCACGGGGTCCTCTGCGGGCGCCGGCTCCTCGGTGACGGCGACGGCGACGGTGTCCTCGACGGTGCCGGTCGTCCCGGGAGCTTCCGTCTGCGCCACCTCCTCCACGGCAGCCGTCGCGGACGGGACGAAGGACAGGGTGGCCAGCATCAGCGCCGCGGCGGCGAGCAGGGCGGTGAGCAGGAAGGTCAGAGGCCGCTGGGCAGCCGAGGATCGGGACATGAACCCCTCCGAGAAGACATCAGCGCCGCGCACGACGCGGGCGGTCGGAGCGGCGCCCCGTCGAGGGGATGCTAGGGCCGGCGGGACCTGCGCCGCCGGGAAACGGCATACCGCGAGGATGTGATGTCGCTCACGTGCGAGGATCGGGTCATGACCTCCCCGATGTCGCACGTCCGGTCGGTCCTGCTCGACGGGTTCCAGCGCGTGGAGGACGGGGTCGCGTCGGTCCTGGAGGACCTCGACGCCGACGACCTGTGCTGGCGGCCCGACCCGGGCGCCAACCCGGTGGGCTGGCTGCTGTGGCACCTCAGCCGGCAGCAGGACGCGCAGCTCGCCGCGCTGGCCGAGGTGGAGCAGGTCTGGGCCGCGGACGGCTGGCACGACCGCCTCGGGCTGCCCTACGGTCCGCGCGCGTCGGGCTTCGGGCAGAGCGCCGAGGAGGTGGGTCGCTTCCGGGTCGAGGACCCCACGCTGCTCGGCGGGTATGCCGCAGCCGTGCACGGGCTGACCCGGCGCCTCCTCGACAGCCTGGAGGTCGAGGACCTGGACCGCGTCGTCGACACCCGCTGGGACCCGCCGGTCACGGTCGGGGTCCGTGTCTACTCCGTGCTGGAGGATGCCACCAAACACCTCGGCCAGGCGGAGTACGTCAAGGGGATGCTGGGCCGGCGCTGACGCCGGTCGCCGCGGGCTCGGCGCGGCCGGGGCGAGCGGTGCGGAAGGCGGCGGGGCCGACCACCGGCTCCCGGTCCACGATCCCGCGCAGCATGCGCGCGGCCACGGCGTCCGGGTCCAGGCCCGTCGGCATCGTGGGTTGGCGTCCGGCCAGCGCCCGCCCGGCCAGTCCGGTCTCGGTGTGCGGCGGGCGCAGGTCGATGACGTCCACCGCGTCGCGCCGCAGCTCGCGGGCCAACGAGGCCGAGGCGGCCGCCAGTCCTGCCTTGCTCGCGCCGTACGCCGCCATGCCGGGGTAGGACTCCTCGGCGACCACGCCGGTGATCTGGGCGACGAAGCCCCGGGACGCCTGCAGCAGGGGTACGGTGCGGCGCAGCAGCCACAGCGGCCCGACGAGGTTGGTCAGCACCAGCTGCTCGGCGACCTCGTCGGGGAGCTCGGCGACGGGCCCGAAGGTCACGACCCCGGCCGCGTTGACCAGCCCGTCGAGGCGACCGTCGTAGTGCTGCTCGACGACCGACCGCAGCCGGTCGCCGAGCGTCTCGTCGCCGAGGTCGCCCACCACCACCGAGCCCCCGCGGGCCAGCGGCCACAGCCGCTGCTCGTCGCGGCCGACGACCGTCACCACCGCCCCGGAGGCGTGGAGCAGCTCGACGAGACGGGAGCCCAGGGCGCCGGTGGCGCCGACGACCGCGACGTGGGCACCGAGCAGGTCCCGCGGCGGACGGCGGCGGACGGTCGGTGCTGCGGAGACCGCCATCACCAGTACCGCGGGCGGGGCTGGGGACGCTGCCGGGAGAACTCGCCGCCCTGGCGGCCGCCGTAGGGGCGCCCGTGGTCGGCGTACTCGTCCCGGACGTAGGCCAGCGAGAGCTCGCCGGCGCGCACGACCAGTCCGGTGCGCAGCCGGACCGGCTCCTCCACCGGGCGTCCGCCGACGAGCGTCAGCGCGCCGGGGACCGGGACCACCTCGTACTCGTCCGTGCTCGCGTCGCGCTCGACCCGGACGTGACCGGGCTGCAGCCCGGGGACGGTCAGGTCGTCCTCGGCCGCGCCGCCGACCGTGGTGACCCCGCGGCGCAGGTGCAGCACCTGGCGCTCCCCGCCCTGCTCCGGGGGGACGAGGTAGTAGACGAGCCTCGGGTCGCCGCCGCCCAGCGGGTCGTGGGTGGTGGTCACGTGCCGGCGGCGCGGGGGAGTGAACGTCGGGGTGAGCGGCCACGGCGTGGTCGGGGGCACCAGGCCCGCGAGGGCAGGAGCGCCGTCATCGCGGCGGCCGCGCAGCATCCGCAGCGCGCCACGGCGGTCGTGGACAGCCACATACGAGGACCCCGTCAGCACGCGGTCACCCACACGCTGCCGGACCCGGCCCAGGGACACCAGGGGGCCCGAGCCGGTGGCGACGACCACGGTGAGCCCGTCCTCGGCCAGCAGGCGGGCGAGGTCGCGGACGGTGTCCGCGGCCCGGCGGTACGACATACCCAAGGGCACCTCGCCCAGCCCGTCGAGCGTGAGGGTCAGGGTGGTCCCCGACCCGGTCAGGGAGGCCGAGAGCCGGCGTCCGGGGTCGTCGTCGGCGACACCGGTGTCGACCTGCAGGCGCAGGTCGGCCTCGAGGTGCAGCGTGGCGGTCATGGTCGATCAGGTCCCGGAGCCCGCGTGCTGCTGGTCCTCGGTGGTGATCCGCAGGGTGCCGTTGAGCTTCCACGTCGCCCGCGGGGCCTCGGGGCCGGTGTCGCGCGGCACCTCGACCGCCATGTCGACGAAGCTGTAGTTGATGGCGGCGCCCTGGCCGGTGAGGTAGGACCACATCTCCTTGGCGAGGTCGGTCCACGTTGCGTCGTGCCCGTGGCCGTCGTGCATCGCGCCGGTGGTCGTGGGGGTGAGCTGGTCGGTCATGGCTGCTCCTCGGGGTGCTGGATGGACAACGTTTGTCCAATGTTTGTTGAGCATAGATCCGCGCGGCGGTGCAGCGCAAGAGGAAAAGTGTCCAAGCCTTGTCTAGAGTTCGGGTATGCCGTCACCCTCACCCCCGGGTGCGGCGCCGGGAGGCGCCGTGCCCCGCCGCGCGCACTCCCTGGAGCTGGTCCTGGACGCCCCGTCGGACGCGGCGGTCCGGGACCGCTGGCGGCTCCTCGAGGAGGCGGGCGTCCCCTCGCTCGCACGCCACCCGGGCGCCACCCACCGGCCCCATGTGACGGTGGCGAGCGGTCCGCGTCCGATCGAGGAGGTGCTGCGCACCGCGGCCCGGCGGCTCGGCCCCCTTCTGCCGCTGGAGCTTCCCGTGGCAGCCCTCGCGCTCCTGGGCGCGCCGTCCCGGGTGACCCTGGTCGAGCTCGTCGTGCCGGCGGGACTCCTCCGGACGGCCCAGGAGGAGCTGGCCGGCCTGTGGCCGGGCGCCGACGACCGCCCGTGGCTGCCGCACGTCACACTGGCCCAGCGCCTCAACCCGGGGTCCGTCGCCCGCGCGCTGGAGGCCCTGGGCGGCGGGGCCGCCGGGGCGCCCACGCAGCGCCGTGCCGTCTCGCTGCGCTGGTGGGACCCCGACTCCGGCACCGTCACGCCCGTCACGGACAGCCAGCCCTGACGCTGCGAGGATGGGGGCATGTACCTCATCGTCGTGAAGTTCCCCGTCAGGCCCGAGTCCGCCGACCGCTGGACGGACATCGTCGCGGACTACACCGCCGCGTGCCGCGCGGAGGAGGGCAACCTCTTCTTCGAGTGGTCCCGCAGCGTGGAGGACCCGCACGAGTTCGTCCTCGTCGAGGCGTTCACCGACGAGGGGGCCGCGGCGCACGTGCAGAGCCCGCACTTCCAGCAGGGCATCGACGCGATGCGACCGCACATCACCGCCACGCCCAAGATCGTCTCCCGGCAGGTCGACGGGGACGGGTGGGACGCCATGGGCGAGCTGGCGATGGACTGACGTGAGCCGCATCTTCACCTCGCCCTTCGCCTCGGTCTACCCGCTCTACGTCGCCAAGCTGGAGCGCAAGGGTCGCAGCCGGGCCGAGCTCGACACCGTCATCGAGTGGCTGACCGGGTTCGACGCGGCCGCGCTGGAGCACCACCTGCAGGCCGGCACGACGTTCGAGGACTTCTTCGCCGCGGCCGACCTCAATCCCGCCACCGCGCTCATCACCGGCTCGGTGTGCGGGGTGAAGGTGCAGGAGGTCCAGGACCCGCTGATGCGTCAGATCCGCTACCTGGACAAGCTCGTCGACGAGCTGGCCAAGGGCAGGCCGCTGGAGAAGGTGCTGCGCACCGCGCCCGTGTGACCCGCGGCATACCGCCCGCCGCCGGTCGGTGGGACGGTGGAGGCATGATCGTGGTCGACGGACTGACCAAGGTGTACGGGGAGCACCGCGCGGTCGACGACGTGACCTTCTCCGTGGAGCCCGGGCGGGTCACCGGCTTCCTCGGACCCAACGGTGCGGGCAAGTCGACGACCCTGCGGATGCTGTGCGCCCTCACCCGGCCGACGTCGGGCAGCGCGCTGCTGCTGGGCAGGCGCTACGAAGACATCCCCAACCCGGGACGCACGGTCGGGGTCCTGCTGGACGCGTCCGCCCAGCACCCCGGGCGCACCGGGCGGGAGTCGCTCACGCTCAGCGCCCTGGCGATGGGGCTGGACCGGCGGCGGGTCGAGGAGATGCTGGAGCTGGTGGGGCTCACGCCCGCGGAGGCCCGGCGCCGGGTGGGGGCCTACTCCCTGGGTATGCGGCAGCGCCTGGGCATCGCCAACGCTCTGCTCGGCTCGCCCCGCATCCTGCTCCTGGACGAGCCGGCCAACGGGCTCGACCCCGCCGGGATCCGGTGGATGCGCACGCTGCTGAGCGACTTCACGAGCGCCGGCGGCGCCGCGCTGCTCTCCTCGCACCTGCTGCGCGAGGTGGAGGTCATCGCCGACGACCTCGTGGTCATCGGGCGCGGCCGCATCGTGGCCACCGGGAGCAAGGAGGAGCTGCTCGCCACGGCCGGCACGGTCGTGCGCTCCGACGACGACCGCGCCCTCGAGCAGGCGCTGCGGGCGCAGGGCCTGGAGCCGGTCCCGTCGGCCCGGGGCGGGATGGTGGTGGAGGCGCAGCCGGTCGAGGTCGGACGGGTCGCGGCGGCGCACCGCATACCCCTGAGCGAGCTGCGCCCGTCGGAGTCCGGCGGCCTGGAGGAGCGCTTCCTCGAGCTCACCGCCGCCGACGCCCGGGAAGGAGTCTCCTGATGACCACCGCCTCCCCGCAGCGCCCGGCCACGGTGCGGGGGCAGGAGGCGCCGGTGCGCGCCATACCCGTGCGGCGGCTTGTCCTGGTGGAGCTGCGCAAGGCGGTCGACACCCGCTCCGGTCTGTGGCTGCTGGCCGCGATCGGCGTGGCGAGCCTGGGGGCGCTGGTGATCTTCGGCGTCTTCGGACCCGCGGAGGAGCGGACCGTCTACGGCTTCGCCGGCATGGCGCTGCTGCCGCAGACGTTCCTGCTGCCCGTCCTGGGCATCCTGCTGGTGACCAGCGAGTGGAGCGCCCGGGCCGGGCTGGTGACCTTCACCCTCGAGCCCAGGCGCGGGCTGGTCGTGCTGGCCAAGACCGTGGCCGCCGTCGTGCTCGGGCTGGCCGGCCTGGCGCTCCTGCTGGTGGTCGCCGGAGCGGCGACCGCGCTCGCCGGCACCGGTGACCAGGCCTGGGACCTGGGTGCCCGCGACCTCGGGCATCTCGTGCTGCTGCAGCTGCTGGCGGTCCTGCAGGGTGTGGCCTTCGGGCTGCTGCTCATGAACAGCACCGCCGCGATCGTCCTCTACTTCGCGCTGCCGGTGGCGATGAACCTCCTCGTGCAGTTCGTCGCGGCGGTGCGTGACCACGCCGCGTGGTTCGACCTGGCGACCTCGCAGGCGCCGCTCTACACCCAGGCGCCGCTCACGGGTGAGCAGTGGGCTCAGCTGGGGGCAACGGCTCTGCTCTGGGTCGGGCTGCCCCTGCTCGTGGGCTACCTGCGGCTGCGCCGCCGGGAGATCACCACGGCGTGACCGGTCGGGCGGCCGGCGCCCGCCCCCGTACCCGCGTCGTCGCAGGTCAGCGGGTCTGTCGGTGGTGGCCTCTAGCGTGTAGGTATGTCGCAGCAGTGGGGCGGGGAGGTGCTCCGGACCGGCTTTGGCCGGCTCGTCGGGACCGGCACGCTGCCTGCGCCGAGGCCGGTGGGGGAGCGGGTCGCGGTCGCGCTGCGGGAGACGCAGCGGGAGGCGATCTTCGCCGAGGTGGCGGCGGGTGAGGCGGTGCTGCTGCAGGACGCCGAGGTGGCCTCGGGCCTGGACCAGGTCTCCCGGGCGTCGGCGACGCTGGAGCGGGCGCGGTTGCGGCTGGCGTGCGAGGCGGCCGAGCGGGGTCTGCACACCATCGACGGGTTCAGCCTGGTCGACTGGCTGGCCGCTCGCTGCCCCGACCTGGACGCGCGGGTGGTGCGTGACCTGGCGCGGGTGGCCGGGGCTGCCCGTGAGGGGGTGCACGCGCCGCTGGTGGCGGGGGTGCTGTCGGGGGGTATGCCGTTGGCCCGGGCGGCGCGGATGCACCGGGCGCTGGTGCGGATCCGCCGGGCGGTCACGCCCCTGGAATATGCCGAGGCGGTGCGGCTGCTGGCCGACGCGGGGTGCAACCCGTTGTTCGACGAGGGCGACGTCGAGGCGATCGTCGCCGCGCTGCTGCGGCGCTGCCTGCCCGAGAAGGACCACGAGGAGCGCAGGAAGGCCGCCCATCAGCTGCGGGACGTGCACGAGTCGAGCCTGGCCGACGGGTCGGTCAAGCGGATCATCATGACCTTCGGTGACGACGCGGACTACGAGGCGGTCAGGGCGATCCTGGCCTCGCCGTTGGCGGCGCCGGCCTCGCGCCAGGAGCGGGCGGCCACGGGTGAGCCGGATCTGCGCACGCCGGGCAACCGCCGGTATGACGCGTTGATGACCGTGCTGCGCCGGGGTGTGGCCGGCACGAAGGTCCAGCCCACCACGCCCAAGGCGATGCTCGTGCTCAGCATCGACTTCGAGACGTTGAAGCGGCAGCTGAGCGAGTCCGGGGGCCGTGAGCCGGGCTGCGGGGCGACCCTGGGAGGGGCGTCGGTCAGTGCGGAGTCGGTCCGCCGGCTGGCGTGCGAGGCCGACATCGTCCCGGTGGTGCTGGGCGGGCCGAGCGAGGTCCTGGACCAGGGCCGGCGGGTGCGCCTTGTCACGCCCGGGCAGCGGCTGCGCCTGGCCGCCCGGGACGGTGGCTGCACCATCCCGGGGTGCACCGTGCCGGCCACGTGGTGCGACGCCCACCACGTCGTGCCCTGGGCGCTCGGCGGTCGTTCTGACCTGTCTAACTACGCCAGCCGTTCGTACGACCCTCGGGACAGTGGAGCGTCGGGGCGCTGCCAATCTATGTGCCGCCGGTGGCACAGCATCGGCAAGCCGACTACTCGCGAAGCGACCCCCCTCAGGACGGGCTGACAGCCACTGAATCGAGGCCCTAGCGTTCGTGATGCTGGGCAGCGGAAGCGGGTGCAAGTCGTCAAACGGCATGAGTGCCTGTCGGTTAGTTGTACGGTCTTGCCATGTTGAGTGCTCTTATGCCGGGCGTCAGGCACGTCCGAAACCCATTGCTCATCGGGTGGGCGTGGCTGTATGCGGTGTATCTACTTATCGATCAGGCGCGGCTGGCGCAGTGGGCGGGGCATCCCATCGTGATGCGCTCTCAGGCATTGTTTGAATCGCTGGGTGCGGGATACGTCGTTGCCGCGCTGAGTATCGCAGCGTACCTAATAGGAACAATCGCTGTCGACATCACGGGCATCATCGGCGCGCGCGTCGCTAGGTCGGTATCAGGCCTTCTTGAACGGGTGATTCAAGGCAGTCGCGCCAAAATCGCCAGTACGCTTAACAGGCGTTGGTTTAGGATCTCGACTCCTGCCCACAATTTGCAGATGAGGCTTCGCGGGGAGTCCCCAGATATACGGGGCCTGATCCTGAACTATATTGCTGGGCAATACGCTCGCGCTGGCGCGCCGTCAGGCGCTTCCCTCGACTTCCCGCTGGAGTTGGTGCTTGAGCGCTTAGATGTGAGTGCCATGCAACTATGGGAGGATTCCGCAGAGCAATACCAAGAGATTGACCGGCTAAGGTCCGAAGCTGAGTTGCGGTTTGGTTTGATACTGCCGCTAGGGATCCTGGGCGGGGTTGTCTGCGCGGGCACTTCGTGGTGGAATGTTCCGTTCGTGCTCTTGCTATTGTTCTTCGTCCTTCGGCAGGCGGTCAGTTCCAGGCTACGCGCGCGCGAAATGGTCGCTACGCTTGCGTACTTAAACCAGGTGGAAGTGCCGATCGTTGCAGGAGCCATCGAGGTGGCCAAGGAATTGGTGAAGGACGTGGAAGATCCCTCGCGGGTTACGTGGGTGGGTGCCATGGCCGGTGGGCTGAGTGCAATCGGTGAATTCGAGGCATCGCAGGCCATAGTCGAGGAGGCGATCAGCGGCGGAATTGACGTCAGAGAGCCGTATTTTCATGCGATTGAAGATGTGGTTGCTGAGTGGGTTCCCGAACTGTGCTTCCTTATGGAAAGGATGCGGGAAGAAGCCGAGCGGGATAGCGCCAAGGCGCCGGACAGCGGGACAGAGGGCGATGCCGAAGGCAGCGCCTCTTGACTTGAAGTAGCAACGTAACTCGTGGGGGGTTCCGCTGAGTGATGGTGCTGTGGCAGCATGGCTGGTGCGCGAGACCGGCTGCGTTGGGCCACCCCACCGCATGCACAGATCAACTGCACACACATTGAGTGCCCTGCTCCCGGGGCAAGAGGGCGAGCCGTCGATCCACGGCAGGGACGTGCCGGTACACACGAGACATATCGAACGCAGCAGCGGGGACGCGCCGCAGGTGGCTTGGGCTCCACCTGCGGCTTTCTTGTGTCTCCGGCGCGCCTGTCGGGGAAGTGCTCACGGTGGGGCTGACGTCCTTGTCGGCTCGTCCTTCCGGGGTGGTCTCGTGTCTGTACGTGTTCCCGTTGTTGCTCCTGACCCTGCTTGGGGTCTAACCCTCGTCCCTGCCGCCGGGGAGGCGGGTGGGTCCTTTCGTTCGGCCTCGCGGCGTGATCGTCCGTACGTCCCACAGGGGCACGCCTCCGACCCGGTGCGCTCCGGCCAGGAGGCGGTCAAGCGCGCGCGGCGGCTGCTGCGGCAGTACTGCGCGGCCAACTCCATCACCCGGCTCGGGACGCTGACCTACGGTCCGCCCCGATGCTCGGACCCTGTGCTGCTGCGCGAGCACGTCGCATCGTTCTTCCGGGACCTTCGGGCCGGTCTCGGCGGTGATCCGTTCCCGTACGTGTGGGTGCCCGAGCTGCACAAGGACGGCGTGCACCTCCACGTGCACTTCGGCGTCGGCCGGTTCATACCACGCGGCAAGATCGAGGAGGCGTGGGGGCGCGGCTGGGTTCACATCAAACGCGTCTCGGACATGCCGGTCGGCTCGACCACGCGGGAGGAGGCCCGGCGGGCTGCCGGGTACATGTCGAAGTACGTGTCAAAGTCCTTCGACGGGGTTCAGGGAAAGGGGCTGCACCGGTACGAGGTCGCGCAGGGCTTTCAGCCGGAGAAGGTGCGCCTGGTCGGGGACAGCCGCGCGGAGGTTCTGTCGAAGGCCTGCGACGTCATGAGGGCTCATCCCACGGACGTCTGGCTCTCGGAGGACGTCGAGGACTGGGAGGCTCCTCCGGCGGTGTGGGCGGCATGGGCCTGAGTGGGCTGTCGCCGGAGGATCTGGCGGCGTGGGTAGCAGCCTCGTGTGAGGCTCAGGGTGTGCCCGAGCACGTCACGGACCCGCTGGTGGTATCCCGGGTGTCCGCGCTGCTGGGCCAGGTCCGCGCACCGGGTGCGCGCGCACCCGCGCAGCGGGAGCACGCACCGGGGCGGGACTGACCTACACGAGCCACACGGGGGCCACACGGTTCGGGTCGAACTTGCGCACTCCTGGGGTCATCGGGCGGATCACGGCATGGTCGAGGACGGTCTTGACGATCGCGTGCTGCCGCTCGAGGTTGAGGCCGGCCCACTGCTGGCGCAACTCCTGACCCTGGCCGGCCACCCTCGCCAGGGCGGTGTGCCCGTTCATCCTGTCCATCTGCCGGCGGGTGTTCTCGATGCGCTCCTCGATGGGCTTCTTGGCCGTGAGCCAGTCGCTCATGCGGATCTGCTTGGCGGCGTACGCCTGCGCCAGTTCCTGCATCTGCGCCTCGTCCTCCTCCAGGGCCTGGGACAGGACGGCGGTGCGCTCGTCGCTGCTGACCTTCCCGGCCAGGGCATCGGCCATCTGCGGGGAGTCCAGGCGGTGCAGCACGGCGTCGGCGATGAGCCGCTCGACCGGGTCGGCAACTACGGTCAACCGTCCGCAGCCGAAGTGGTCCGGCCCGGCCTGGCAGACGTAGCGGCGGGTGTCCCGGCGAGCGGAGGAGTAGAGCCGGTTGCCGCACCGGCCGCAGCGAAGCATCCCTGACAGCAGGTACCGCTGGGGTGCTCTCCTGCCGCTGCGCTTGCGGGCCTCGACGTGCGCGAGGACCTGGCGGTGCTGCTCCTCGGTGATGATCGGCTCCCACACGGCCTTGGCGACCTTGACGCCTCGGTGCTCGCGGTATCCGGCGATCCGCCCCGAAGTCAGGATCTGCTTGAGGGTCGAGGTCTGCCAGTTCCCTCCGCTGGTGGTCGCCACCCCTTCCTCCTTCAGCCAGACGCACAGTGAACGAGTGGACTCCCCGGCCAGGAAGCGGTCCACCAGTTGCCGGATGATCGCTGCCTCCTCGGGGACCAGGGTCACCGCGTCGGCGGCGTACCCGAACGGGCGGGTGCCGCTGCGGCGGGGCTTTCCCTCCAGGGCGTCCTGCTCCCACTTCCGCTCCATCCGGCGCGTCTTTGACGCTGACTCGTGGGAGGCGAACGCGCCCATCACCCGCGCCATCATCAGACCGTCGCCGGTGCCGATGTCGGTGTGCCCGGCGACGAACCGAACGTGCTTGACCGCTGCCGCGTCGAGGGCCTCGACGAACTCCTCCAACTCCTTCGGGCGTCGGGTCAGCCGGTCCATGTGGTAGCAGAGCACGCCGTCCACCAGGCCGTCGGCCAGGTCCGCGAGCATGCGCGCGTACTCGGGGCGAGGCTTGCCGGTGTAGGCCGACAGGTCGTTGTCGATGTAGGTGTCTGCCACGGTCCAGCCGAGGGACTCGGCCAGGTTCTGGCAGTCGGCCACCTGCCGCTGCACACCGGCTCCCACGCCCTCGGTGTCCTTGGAGATCCGTGCGTAGACCGCTGCCTTGCTCGGGGTGCCGCTCGCCCTGGTCGCCATGAGGTCACATTAGCGACGTCTGTCCAACTACGCCCTGCTCTGCCCGCGGCACCACACCTGGGTCCACGACCGGGCCCTGACCGCGACCGTCACCGCGCTCGGCGTCCGCTGGCACCTGAGATGACCCCGCCCCGCACCCGGCCACCCACCGGCCGGGTCACCAGCATGTCCGCGCGCGGTCCCGGCACGCAGCCGGTGGAGGCATCCCTGCACGCTCGTCCGCCGCCCAGGTCCACGCCCCTGCATCATCGACCCATGACCGAGGAGGACGAGCGCTGGCTCGTGGTGGACGGCAGACGGTGGCGCCGGCAGGACCCGGCCCTGCCCGCGGACGTGGCGGAGCGGCTGCTGTCCCACCTGGGTCGTGGGCGCTCCGGGGTGCGTGCCCTCCGCAGGTCGGGGGAGGACCCGGCACCCGCCCGACGCCGGGTCGACCTGGCCAAGCACGGGCTGGGCGAGCGGGGCACACCGTGGTGGGAGCAGGACGTGCAGGCGCGCCGGGCCCGTTGGGAGGACGCGCTGCGGCAGCTGGACGCCCTCGACGGACCCGGCTGACCAGCGGCGAGTCGGTTCGCCTCGCGGCGAGCGACAGGTCTGTGTTGCCTGGAGGGGACAACGTTCCCCGACATACGGAGGTATGCCATGGCTCAGGTCACCGAGTCCGTCGACGTCAACGTGCCGATCCGCGCGGCCTACGACCAGTGGACCCAGTTCGAGACCTTCCCGCAGTTCATGGAGGGCGTGGAGTCCGTGACCCAGCTCGACGACACCCGCAACCACTGGGTGGTGGAGATCGGCGGGGCGAAGCGGGAGTTCGACACCGAGATCACCGAGCAGCACCCCGAGGAGCGCGTCGCCTGGACCACGGTCGGCGGCGACGTGAAGCAGGCCGGCGTCGTGACCTTCCACAAGCTGGACGACACCACCACGCGCGTCACCATCCAGATGGACTGGGACCCCGAGGGGCTGGTCGAGAAGGCTGGCGCCGCCGTCGGGGTCGACGACCGACGCGTGAAGGGGGACGCGAAGCGCTTCAAGGAGTTCATCGAGGCCCGCGGCACCGAGACCGGGGCCTGGCGCGGCGACGTGCCGCGCGACTGACCGTCTGAGGCAGGCGCCCACGCACGACCGACCGGCCCCGCGCCGGCTGCCACGCGAGATGCGTGTCAGTCGGTGCGGGTCCTCCGGCGCAGCCACCCACCGCCGTAGAGCGCCCAGAGCACCAGCAGGGGCTGGAAGAAGAGCCGGACCAGGCGCTTGCGGTCGGTGTCCAGGCCGAAGGCGTCGGTGCCCTCGACATACTGGGCGACGTTGCCGGGGAAGATCATTACGAAGAAGGCGGCGAGCAGGCCGCCGACCAGCCGCCGACGTCGTGGCAGCGCGATGAACGAGGCGCCCAGCGCGATCTCGACGACGCCGCTGCCGACGACGGTCAGGTCCTCCTCCAGCGGGAACCACTCCGGCACCTGCGCCTGGAACTCCTCGCGCTGGGAGGTCAGGTGCGCCACTCCCGCACCGATCATGGCGGCGCCGAGGGCCACGCGGGCGAGGGTGCGGGGAAGCGACATGCGCGCCAGTGTAGGCGGGCGCGAGCCGTGCGCCGCCGGTGCGCCGACGCCTACAGGTCCAGGCGCAGCCGCACCAGCCGGCCGGTGGAGCCCAGCGTGACCAGCAGACCGCCCTCCTCGGCGGGGTCGACGACGACGTTCGTGGGGAAGGGGTCGTCCACGTCGACCTGGCCAACGACCTCCCCGTGGGGTGAGAGCGCCGTGAGCTGCCCGACGACCAGGGTCGCGACGACGAGGGTGCCGGAGGCGGTGACCGCCATCCCGTCGAGGCGGCACGGGTGGGGCAGCTGGTGCACCAACCGTGCCTGCCCCAGGTGTCCGGGACCGAGCACCTCCCAGGCCCACACCTGCGCGCTCTGCGACTCGGTGACGTAGAGCGTCCTGCCGTCGGGGCTCAGGCCGATGCCGTTGGGCCGCCCGAACCGTGGGTAGGCGGCCGTCCCGAGGTCACCGTCGGGGCCGCACCAGTAGACGCCACCGTGCTCCTGGTGGTCGACGAACCGTCGGCCCAGGTCGGTGAACCAGAAGCCACCGTCGGCGGACGGGCCCGCGGTCGGCAGGGCGACGTCGTTCGGGGCGCTGACCCGCGACCTGGCTCCCCAGGGCACCAGCGGCGTGACCTGGCCGGTCTGTGGCTGCAGCAGCGCCACCCCGCCGCGGGCATCACGTCCGAAGGCCAGGCCGGGGTGCAGCCGGCCCTCGTGGCGCTCGAAGCCGAGCCCGCCGTTGAGACAGACCACCAGCTCGCCCTCGGGGGTCAGGGCCAGGCCGTTGGGGCCGGGACCGCACGGGACGCTCCGGCGCGAGCCGTCCGGCTCCAGGAAGGTCACGAGGTCGGCGGCCATCTCCACGACCGCGACCGACCCGTCGGGCAGGACCACGGGGCCCTCGGGAAAGGCCAGCCCGTCCGCCAGCTGCTCGAGCCGCGCAGTCATGCCTCCGGCCCGGTGCGGGACTGCGCGGCGAGACGGAAGGGGGCGTTGCGGGCCCCGAACCCGGTGTAGCCGTCGACCCGCTGGACGAACTCCAGGAACACCCCGCCGACCGTGCGGGTGAACAGCTGCAGATACCTTCCCCGGCCCGTCTGGTCGACCAGGATCCCCCGTGAGCGCCAGGCCGCGAGCTGGTCCTCCGGGACCGCGTAGAGCGCCTCGAGGTCCTCGTAGTAGTTGTCGCCGACGTGGAGCAGGGGGACGTCCGCGGCGAGCAGGTGGTCCGCCGTCGCCAGCAGGTCGGAGGTCGCGAACGCGACGTGCTGCGTGCCGTCGCGCCCCGACGGTCCCTCCTCGGCGGCGCGGCGGGGCTGGACGTTGAGCACCACCGACACCTCGCGGCCGCAGCTGGTCATCGCCTGCGAGCGGACGAGCCCGTAGGGATCGGGCACGTCGTTGCTGGCCTGGCTGTCCAGTCCGCCGACGGCCTTCCAGAACAGGGTCGCCCCGTCGAACTCGTACCACGGCTGGGTCAGGGCCACGTGGTCGATCCCGAGCAGGCCCGGCACGCCGCCGTGCGCGGGGTCGCCGACGGGCGTGCGCGGCGGGCAGAAGGTCACGCGTGTGGTGTCGGGAGCGTCGACCGCCTGCAGGGGTTGGCCGAGCGCCTCGACGGAGACCACCTCGCAGCCGAGCTGGCGGGCCCGGACGGCGGCACGGCCGGGATCGGGGACCCGCACACCCAGGCCGCTCACCCGGGCGCGGTCCGCGCCGCTGGGTCGCGTCGCCAGCCAGACGTCCTCGTGCACCCAGGCCGTCGCGTCCGGGGCCGTCCGGTCGCGGGCGAAGCCCACCCGGTCGATCAGGCCGGCCAGCGCACCGTCGTCCTCGTCGTCGAACTCGACGAACGCCAGGCCGCCGGGCGTGGTCGGCGGTGCGACCGGGGCGAGCATCGCCTCCACCCGGTCCAGCTCGTGCGCGGCGGCCCGCACGCCCGAGGACCGGCGTTCCCCGATCCGGCGCCGCATGACGTCCTGCAGGTGCAGCAGCGAGCGGTGCGCGTCGCGGGCGGTCTGCAGGGCTGGAGCCTGCCGGAAGGTGTCGTTGAACACCTCGAGGGAGAGGGGGCCGTCGTAGCCGGCGAGGAGGGCGTTGAGCGCGACGGAGGCCACGTCCAGCCCGCCCTGCCCGGGGAAGCACCGGTAGTGACGGCTCCAGGGCAGGACGTCCATCTCCAGGCGCGGCGCGTCCGCCAGCTGCAGGAAGAAGACGAGGGCGCCGGGGATGTCCAGGATCCCCGCCGGGTCGATCCCGCGGGAGAGGATGTGGAAGCTGTCCAGGCAGGTGCCCACGGCCGGGTGGTCCGCCGCCTGCGCCACCCGGGCCGCGACGCGGTAGTCGTCGACGTGCCGCCCCCACGCCAGCGCCTCGTACGCGATCCGGGCGCCGTGCTCCGTGGCGGCGTCCCCGAGGGTATGGAGCTGGGCGGCGAGCTCGTCCCGGTCGGCGACCGCGTCGTCCCCGACGCTGGAGCACACCAGCATCAGGTCGACCCCGAGCCGCTCCATGAGACCGAACTTGCGGCGGGCGCGCTCCAGGTTGGCCGCGAGCCGGGCGGGGTCGCGCGAGTCCAGGTCGCGGAAGGGCTGGAAGAGGTTGATCCGCAGGCCCAGGTCGGCGCAGCGGCGCCGTATCTCCTCGGGCGGCTGGCGGCTCGCGAGCAGGTCGTGCTCGAAGATCTCGACCGCGCCGAAACCGGCGGCGGAGGCGGCCTCGAGCTTCTCGACCAGCGTGCCGCTGAGCGACACCGTCGCCACCGACGTCTCAAGCGTGGGCATCCTGGCGTCCTTCCGTGTCGACGAGGCGGGCGAAGTCCGCGGCGACGGCGTCCGGGTCGGCCCGGACGCCGGTGAAGAGGGCGAACGAGTCGACGGCCTGCCCGATCGCCATGCCCGCTCCCGTCGCGACCCGGCAGCCGCGGGCCCGGGCGGCCCGGACCAGCTCGGTGACCAGCGGCCGGTAGACCACGTCGACCACCCAGTGCCGGGGGTCGAGCAGGTCGGGGTCGAAGGGCGTCCCCGGGTGCTGGGCCATCCCGACCGGGGTGCAGTTGACCACCCCGTCGGCCCGGGACAGCTGCGCCGGCAGGTCGCCGAGGCCCGCGCTGACCACCTCGGCACCCGTCGCGCCGGCCACGCTCGTGGCCAGCGCGGCAGCTCTGCCCGGGTCGAGGTCGGCGACGACGAGGCGCCCCGCCCCGAGGCTGACCAGGGCGTGGGCGACCGCGGCGCCGGCCCCGCCGGCGCCCACCTGCACGACCTGCCCCAGCGCCACCTCGGGCATGTCCCGGGCGAAGCCGTGCGCGAAGCCCGTGACGTCGGTGTTGTGCCCGACGACCCGGCCGCCGTCGAAGACGACCGTGTTGATCGCCCCGATCGTGGCCGCCTCGGCGGACAGCTCGTCGACGTGCTCCACCGCCAGCCGCTTGCACGGGTGGGTGATGTTCAGGCCCGAGAACCCGAGCAGCCCGGCGGGCCGGATCAGCCCCACCCCCTCCTCGGGGCTGAGGCCGAGGGCCGTGAGGTCCGTGCGGCGGTAGACGTACGGCATACCCCGCCGGTCTGCCTCCGCCTCGTGCATCGCGGGCGTCAGGGACTCCCCGATGCCGCTGCCGATGAGCCCGCAGACGAAGCGGGTCCCGGCAACCGGCACCGGGGACGGCTGGATGGTCATCCGCCGATGGAGCTCTGGATGGTCTGGTAGAGCTCGAGCGTGTCGCCCTCGAGGTTCTGCTCGAAGTACTCCTGGGCGCGGGTGCGGAAGGCGTCCACGTCGACGTCCTCGACGATCTCCATGTCGCCGCTGCTGCGCCACTTCTCCAGCGCCTCGGCCTCGGTCTCCTCGACGCAGCCGGGCACCTGCGCCACGGCCTCGGTCACCGCCTCCTGCAGGGCGGTCTGCTGCTCCTCGGTGAGCTCCTCCCAGACCGGTCCCACGATGACGAGGTTGAAGTTGAGCTGGTGGCCCGACAGGCTCAGGTAGTCCTGGACCTCCGCCAGGCTGATGGCGTCGATGTTGACGATCGGGTTCTCCTGACCGTCGACGGTGCCCTGCTGCAGCGCCAGGTAGAGCTCCTCGTAGGCGACCTCGGTGGCCTCGGCCCCCATCGCCTCGGCGTTCATGAGGAACTGCGGGGAGTTGGGGAAGCGCATGCGCAGCCCCTGCAGGTCCTCGGGGGTGCGGATCGGCTGGTTCGCCGTGAAGTGCCGGGCACCGGCCGACCACGCGCCGAGCACGGTGACGCCCGAGGCCTCGGTGAAAGCGTCGCGCATCTGCTGCGAGTCCTCACCGGCGACGAAGTCGCTGAGCTGCTGGCCGTCCTCGAAGACGTACGCGCCGTCGATGATGCCGATGGGGTCGTAGACGGCGCCGAGGGCCGAGGCGCCCTGGATGTCCATGTCGATGTCGCCGGAGACGACGGCGGAGATGCGGTCGGCGTCGCCGCCGAGCTGGCTCCCGCCGAAGATCTCGACCTCCAGGCCGACGTCCGCGGCGGCGACCTCCTCGGCGATGACCTGGGCGCCGCACTCGGACTGCGGCTGGGTGTCGGTGTAGCTGTGCGCCAGCCGCAGCGTGCGGGTGTCCCCGTCGCCACCGGTGCCGGCGGCGCCGTCACCTCCGTCGTCGTTGCCGCAGGCGGCGAGGGTGAGGGGCAGGGCGAACGCCGTCACGACGGCGAGGGTGCGGGTGCTGCGCATGAGGTTCTCCTTCGATCTCGGGTATGCAGTGGGTGGGCGGTGTGTCACAGGCCCAGCCGGCCGGGGAGCCAGAGGGCGATGTCGGGGACGAGGATGATGAGGACGAGCAGGACCAGCAGGGGGACGATGAACGGCGCGGTCCCGCGGAACACCTGGCCCACGGGCACGCGCAGCGTGGCGGACAGGACGAACAGCACCGTGCCGACGGGCGGGGTCAGCAGGCCGATCATCAGCGAGAGGATCATCACGACGCCGAGCAGGATCGGGTCGACCTCCAGCAGCTTGGCGATCGGCAGCAGCATGGGGATGACCAGCACCAGCACGGCGGTGGCGTCCATGACGGTGCCCAGCAGCAGCATCAGCACGGCGACGATGACCAGGTAGACGGTGCCGTTCTCGGTGAAGCCGAGCACGGCCTCGCTGAGCAGCTGCGGCACCCGTTCCAGGGACAGGATGTAGCCCAGCAGGGCGGCCGAGGCGACGATCATCATGATGGACGCCGTCGTGGACACGGTCTCCGACAGCAGCCGGGGGATGTCCCGCAGCCGGATCGCCCGGTAGGCCAGACCCAGCAGGAACATGTAGGCGGCGCCGATCGCGGCGGCCTCGGTGGGGGTGAACGCGCCGGAGAGGATGCCGCCGAGGATGATCACGGGGGCCAGGGCGGGGCCCAGCACTCCTCGCGTCGCGGCGCCCAGGCGGCCCCGGTCGAAGGGGATGCGCTGGATCTTCTCGTCCCCGCGGGTGAGCAGCCACACGACGACGCACAGCCCCACGATCGAGAGCAGCAGCAGCGCGACGGTCACCGGACCGCCCCTTCCTCGCCGCCGACGGCCGCGCCCAGGGTGGTGCCCGGTGCGCCGTGCCGGGCGACCTGGAAGGCGCCGACCAGGGCCCTGACGGTCAGGCTGGCGAAGCCGAGCGCCGGGATGACGAAGAGCCAGGACATGGGCATGTCCATGGCCGGTGAGCTCAGCCGGCGCTGCGTCTGCACGAGGTTGGCGGCCTCGGCGAAGCCGCCGACCCCGACGGCGGCGACCACCAGGAGCGCGAAGACGTGGACGGCGGTGCGGACCCGGTCGTTGCGGACGGAGTCCACGAGCTGCAGCGTGATGTGCTCGTCCCGCGTCAGGAGCACCCCGACGGCCGAGAAGGTCAGCCAGACCAGGGAGAAGCGCGCGAGCTCACCCGTGAAGGAGAGGCCGCCCCACGGGCTGTAGCGCTGCAGGGCCTGGACGAGCACCGAGGCGAAGATCAGCAGCAGCGCGACGGAGCCGATGGCCAGCTCGAGCCGACCCAGCCACGCCACCCACCCCGGGCGGGGGGTGGGGCCGCCGGCTGGTGGGGCGGGTGTCGGGGGCACCGAAGACTCCTTCGTCCGTCGGCCGGGCGGCAGGACGCCCGGTGGTGGTTGTTGTGGAACCGTAGGAGAACTGCTGTAATCGCATCAAGAAGTTTCACCAAGTTTCATGCAGGCCGGGCCGGAGGAGAACGGTGAGCCGTCGCACCACCATCTACGACGTCGCCCAGGAGTCCGGGGTCTCCGCGGCGACCGTGAGCCGCGCGCTGACCCAGCCCGACAAGGTGCACCCCGCGACGCTCGAGCACGTGCTGGAGGTGGCCGCGCGGCTCGGCTACCGCAAGGGCTCGGGGGCCCGCCCGTCCGGCGAGCGGCATACCGGCACGATCGCGATGGTGGTGCCGGACATCACCAACCCCTACTACTTCGCCGCGATCACCGGGGCGGAGCGGCGGGCCCAGGCCGCGGGCCTGACGCTGGTCCTGGTGAACTCCGAGGAGAGCGCGCAGCAGGAACGGGCCAACGTGGAGCGCCTGATCGGGCGGGTCGACGGCTTCGTCCTGGCCTCCAGCCGGCTCGCCGACGAGGAGGTGACCGCGATCGCCTCGCGCACCAAGGTCGTCCTGCTCAACCGCTGGGTCGACGGCATCTCCTGCGCGCTCGTGGAGCAGGACCACGGCTCACGGCAGATCGTGCACCACCTCACGTCGCTCGGTCACGAGCACCTCGTCTACCTGGGCGGCCCCGTCACCAGCTGGGTGCGCCACCAGCGCTGGAACGCGCTGCGGGGCGCCGCGGAGGCCGAGGGCGTCCGGATCGACCTGCTGGGCCCCTACCGGCCCTCCTCGCTGGACGGCGGGGCGGCCGCCGACGCCGCACTGCGCACCGGCGCGACCGGTTTCGTCGCGCACAACGACCTGCTGGCGATCGGCGTGCTCCAACGACTGCGGGCCCGTGGCGTCGAGGTGCCCGAGGAGGTCAGCGTCGTGGGCTACGACGACATGTTCGTCGCCACCATCGTCACCCCCGCCCTCACCACCCTCGGCGGGGAGTACGAGGAGGCGGCGAGGTATGGCGTGGAGCTGCTGCTCGAGGGGCGCCGCGACGCCCAGGTCGTGCTGCCCTCCAGCCTGGCGATCCGGGAGTCGACCGGCCGGGCCCGGCAGAGCAGCACCTGACGGACCCGACCGACCGGTCGCCCGACCGAGTGTCCGGCCGGTCGGTCGACCGGCCGACCGGCCGACCGGCCGACCGGCCGACCGGCCGAGCGGCTACCGGTCCTCGCGCCCCGCCTCCGGCCCGTCCACCCGCGAGGTGTCGACGTCGCCGTCCTGCTGGTCGACGAACTCCTGGGACGCCTCGAACTCGGGGGTGTCGAAGACCTCGCCGGCCAACGGGTCCTCGGTGCGCAGGTCGACGTCCACGGCGCCCGTGTCCGGGTCGACGGTGACCTCGTCGTGCCGCAGCCTCCGCAGGTTGACCACCCGGGGGACCGGGCCGCCGGGTGCGGCGGTCGGCACGGGCAGGCCGTCCAGCGTCGTGGAGACGCCGCGCAGCTGGTCGAGCCAGCGGCGCCGGGCCTCCGGGGCTGCGGGGGCGGCTGGCGCCGCCGTCTCTGCGGCGGGCGCGCCCTGCTCGGTGGACTCCAGCACCTGCACGTAGAGCGGCATGGTGGCGACCTCGTGCCGGAACGCCTTGAGCAGCGAGACGCAGGCCAGCACGAGGATGACCGAGAAGGGTGCCGCCGTCGAGATCGAGAGCGTCTGCAGCGCGGTGAGGGCCACGCTGCCGCCGGCCACGAGCAGGACCGCCGCGGCCGCGCCCTCGAGCACCGCCCAGTAGGTCCGGGTCACCGGGGAGGTGTTGGTGCTGCCGCCGCTGGCGAGCATGTCGATGACCAGCGACCCCGAGTCCGAGGACGTGACGAAGAACAGGATGACGACGGTGATGGCGACGACGCTGAGGACGACGGGCAGGAAGCCCGGCATCGACTCGAAGAACGCGAAGAGGGCCGTGGTGCTGTCCACCACGAGCCCGCCGGTCTCGGGGTCCTCGGAGGCCAGCGCGCCGGTCTCCTGCTGGTAGCGGATGGCGGAGTCGCCGAAGATGGTGAACCACACCAGGCTGACCAGCGTCGGGGCCAGCAGCACGCCCAGGACGAACTCGCGGATGGTGCGCCCGCGGGAGATGCGGGCGATGAACATGCCGACGAAGGGCGCCCAGCTGGTCCACCAGCCCCAGTAGGCGATGGTCCAGGCGGCCTCCCAGCCGTCGGAGGAGTAGCGGCCGACGTGCCACATGGTCTGCGGCAGCTGGACGAGGTAGCGGCCGAGGTTCTCCGGGACCGCCTGCAGCAGGAAGATCGTCGGTCCGAGGACGAAGACGGTCAGCGCCATCAGCGCTGCCACGGTCATGTTGGTGTTGGACAGCCACTTCAGGCCCTTGTGCACACCGGTGACGACCGACCAGACGGCGATCAGCGTGATGCCCGTGATGAGCCCGATCACCAGCACCGGGGAGCGCTCGGCCCACCCGAGGTACTGCAGCCCGCCCATGATCTGGCTGACCCCGAAGCCGAACGAGGTGGCGACGCCGAAGAGCGTGCCGACGATGGCGATCGTGTCGATCGTGTGCCCGATCCAGCCCTCGATCCGCCTGCGCCCCAGCAGCGGCTCGAGCAGCCAGCGCACCGCGAGCGGCCGGCCGCGGCGGAAGGACATGTAGGCCAGCCCCAGGCCGACCACCGCGTAGATGGCCCACGGGTGCAGGCCCCACTGCAGCATCATCAGCCCGACGGACTCCTGGGCCGCGCCCAGCGACTCGGGGTCGTTGCCGAAGGCCTCCGGCGGCGCGACGTAGTGGGACAGGGGCTCGGCGACGCCGAAGAAGACCAGGCCGATCCCCATACCGGCGCTGAAGAGCATCATGAACCACGAGACCAGGCCGAACTCCGGCTGCTCCTCGTCCCGGCCCAGCTTGATCCGCCCCACCCGCGAGACGGCGCAGTAGATCGTGAACACCAGGAAGATGTTCACCGCGATGACGTACCACCAGCCCACGCCGTCGGTGATGATCTCGTTGAGCCGCCCGGTCGCCGACTCCAGCTCGGTGCCGGCCACCCGGCTGAAGACGATCGTGGCGGCGAGCAGCACGAAGATCACGATCGAGGCCGGGATGAAGACCGGGCGCAGGATCTTGACCCCGGGGCTCTGCGTGGGATCTGCGTCCTCGGTCGTGGAGGAGTCGGGGGCGGACGGCGGAGCGGTCATGCGTGGCCTCCTGGGACGTGGCGGCGTGCGTGCTCATGGGTGTTGACCCCCGCCGGCGCGCGACGGGGGTGGTTCGGGCGCGTCGACCATCGTGGCACGGCAGAGCAGGCAGGTCACATCGACGCCATCGGTGCCTCGTCCGCCGTCCGCCGTCCGCGGTCCCGACGCGACGGCGCCGCCCGGCCGCTGCGGCCGGGCGGCACCTCACCGGCGAGCTCGCCCAGGGTCAGGCGTCGGGCGCGAGGATCTCCGGAAGCACGGCACGGAAGCGGTCGCTGACCGTCCCCGCCGGCAGGACGTGGCCCTTGGCGCCCTTGGCGTTGGCCAGCTCGTCGGCCCACGCGGCGGACGCGGAGCGCTGGTTGGGCGTGCCGTGGTGGCCGTCGCTGGCGAACGAGCAGTCGCCCACCTCGCCGAAGCTGCGGACGAAGGCGTCCACGCGCTGGTTGCGCAGCCGTTCGCCGCGCGGGTGGGACAGGTAGTAGCCGGCGAGAGCGTCGGCCTCGAGCTCGGTCTCCCGGGTCGCCTCGGCGTCCCCGGCGTGGTCGTCGAACAGACCCAGCTCGAACTGCACCTGGTGGCCGTACTCGTGAGCCAGGATGCCGCGCGGCGCCACGTCGCCGAGGCCGATGGCCCCCATCCCCTCGAGGATGCCGTCACCCATGATGATCTTGTCGCCGATGCCCAGCTGTGCCTCCGGCGGCGCGCCCTCCTCGCTGTAGGCGAAGGCGTTGAAGGAGAACAGCGGGTGGTCGCCACCGGCGAACTTGTCCTGCTGCAGGTAGTCCTGGATCAGGTCGGTCAGCTCCTGTGCCTCCTCCGGGGTGTAGCCGTAGAGGAAGGTCAGCAGCCGGACCATCCGCGCGTCGTCCTGGATGACGCTGCCGTGCATCGCGCCCATGCGGATGTCGCTGCCGTCGACGTCCCAGAACGCCGTGAGCGTGCGGAAGGTCTTCTCCAGCTCCTTGGTGTGCTCGCCGTCGACACCGTAGTGCTGGGGCCCGTCGGGCTGGAACAGCAGCGCGTCGTAGGTCGGCCAGTCGAGGGCGCCCGTGAGCGACAGGATGAGGATGTCGACGAGGTCCCAGTCGGCGAGCTGCCCGTCGAGCCAGCCCATGAGCTCGGTGTCCGAGCACTCGTACTGGCTGCCGTCGATGGCACGCTCGAGCTGGGCGGCCCGAGCCTGCGGGTCGATGCCGAGGGCACGGTTGAGCGTGTCGACACGGTCGCTGCCGGCCGGTGCCAGCTCCTGCAGGCGCTCCAGGAGCGCCCGCGACCGCTCGTCGGTCCAGTCCTCGGACGACGTGGTGCTGGCGGTGGCGGTGGGCGCGGCGGGCGTCGACGCCAGCGCGGGCGCCGAGGCGGTGCCGAGCGTCAGGGTCAGGGCCAGGGCAGCGGTCAGGGTATGGCGTGTTCTCACAGGTTCTTCCTCCCGAGTAGCCGACCGGGGACCTGTTCCCCGGTCGAGCCATCCACTCCATCACGCGCCACCGACATCCACCCGTCCGAGCTACGGTGACGGGGTGGACGGTGACACGGGGTTGCGGGTACTGCTGATGGCCGACACCCACGTGCCCAAGCGCGCCAAGGACCTGCCTGCCGAGGTCTGGGACCGGGTCGCGGCGGCCGACGTCGTCGTCCACGCGGGGGACTGGGTGGCTCCGGCGCTGCTGGACGAGCTCGCGGCCCGCTCGGCACGACTGGTCGCCGTCTGGGGCAACAACGACGGCGAGGAGCTGCGCGCCCGGCTGCCCGAGGTGGCCAGGGTGGAGCTGGGCGGTCTGCGGTGGGGTGTGGTCCACGAGACCGGGCCCAAGGCGCGTCGGGAGGAGCGGATGCGCGCTGCATATCCCGACCTGGACGTGCTCGTCTTCGGGCACAGCCACATCCCGTGGGACACCGAGCACGAGGGGCTGCGGCTGCTCAACCCCGGCTCGCCGACCGACCGGCGCCGGCAGCCGACCTGCACCTACATGACCTGCACGGTGGCCGACGGCCAGCTGCGCGAGGTGACGCTGCGCCCCGTGTGAGGCACAGGGCCACCGGCGAGGACCGCGCCCGGGCGAGGGTCAGTCCGGCACGTCGCCGTCCTGCGCCGGCGACTCTCCCTCCTGGCTCGACTCGTTGATGTCCACCGCGTCGCTGACCTCGGTGTTGACGTCGGGGGTGTCCGGGACGCTGTCGGCGCCGCCCAGTGCCGTGTCGGCGTTGAGCCCGCCGGAGCCGCCCTCCGAGACAGTGCCGCCTCCCGAGTCCGCGGAGGGGTCGTGCTGGTCGTCGCGCTGCTGCTCGCTCATGGCAGCCACGGTATGGCGTCGGCCCGCTGGGCACAGTGCAGAACGCCACCCGTCCACGAGGGCCGCACGGTTGTCCTCGACGGCCACGTCCAGCCTGGCGCAGACCGTCCGGCAGGATGAACGTGACCCGGCAGCCGAGCGAGGAGAGACGATGACGACGACCGGACTGGTGCTGGCCCTGGGGGACCGGCGACCCGAGATCGACCCCGACGCGTGGCTGGCCCCGCACAGCGTGGTCAGCGGCAGCGTGCGCATCGGCGCCGGCAGCAGCGTCTGGTACGGCGCGTCGGTGCGTGGCGACAACGAGCAGATCACGCTCGGTGAACGTGTCAACCTCCAGGACAACGTGGTCGTGCACGCCGACGCCGGCTTCCCGACGACGGTCGCCGACGACGTGTCGGTCGGGCACGGTGCCGTGCTGCACGGCTGCTCGGTCGGCAGCGGCACGATCGTCGGCATGGGTGCCGTCGTCATGAACGGCGCGTCGGTCGGCGACTCCTGCCTCGTCGCCGGCGGGGCCGTCGTCCTCGAGGGTGTGCAGATCCCCTCCGGCTCCCTCGTGGCCGGCGTGCCCGCCAAGGTCCGGCGCGAGCTGACCGAGGAGGAGCGGGCGGGCCTGATGACGGGGGTCTCGCACTACCCCGAGCTCGCCGCGAAGCACCGCGCGGCTCTCGGGGACCAGCCGGGCTAGAGCTCGATCGGCTGCCCGTGCGGCGTCCGCGCGGCCGCGTCGTGCCACTGCCGGGTGGCCCCCTCGACGTCCCCGGCGCTCGCCACGCCCCGGTCGGCGAGCACGTCCTCGAGCGCCGCGGCCCAGCAGCGGTAGTAGTCGCTGCCGTCGTCGGCGCCGTCCCGCACGCGCCGGCTGAGGGCCTGTGCCCACTCCGGCCAGGTGAAGAGTCCACGTTCGTGCAGCACGACCGTCATCGCGAAGACCTGCGCCTGCCACGGCTCGGCGAAGACCTCATCCCCGGCCCCGGCCCCGGGCCTCCCAGCGGCCGCCGGCGGCAGCGGCAGCCCGTCACCGCAGCTGGCCGCGATCCCGGCCAGGGTCTGCGCGGCGCTCGTCACGGCGCCTCCTCGAGGTAGGGCTCCCAGGCGTCGACCGACACGGTCAGCGTGGGGTCGGCGTCCTCGCCCCACAGCTCACGGCCGGAGAGGTCGACGGTGTAGAGCCACTCCGGTGCGGTGTCGGGCCGCTGCCCCAGGGGCACGGCGTTGCGGTCGGGGAAGACGTGGGCGCCCCGCACGGCGACGACCGTGCCGACCCGCCCCCGCGCGTAGCGCGGCAGCCGCGTGTGCCCCACCGGGTTGAGGTCCCGGGCGCGCACGCGCTGCCCCACGGCATACCGCGGCCCGGTGCTCGTCGGCCGCTCGTAGCTGCCGCGTGCGGAGACGGTCGCGAGCAGCTCCTCCGCCGACCTGGCGTGCACGCCCTCGGGCGGGTCGTCGAGCAGGCCGAGCGTCCCGACCGCGTCCTCCAGCGCCTGCTGCCAGATCTCGTAGTAGCTGCTGGACAGGTACTGCGCCGGCGGCAGGCTCTCGCGCAGGTGGCGCATCTGGTCGATGTTCCACAGGCCCAGGGCGCCCATGGCCAGGGTCATCCCCAGCGTGCGTCGCTCCCAGTCGTCGTGGAAGGCCGGCTCGTCCGGCTCGGGTCGCACCGGGCCGAAGCTCTGCAGGCCACCTAGGTCGTGGACGCCGTTCACGCCGACACCTCGTGCGGAGCCCGGGCCAGCCCGGTCCCGATCATGCTGTCGCGGGTGACCAGCGCGGTGAGCTGCTCCTGGGAGAGCCCCTCGGTCCCCTCCGGTCGCATCGGCACGACCAGGTAGCGCACCTCGGCGGTGGAGTCCCAGACCTTGATCTGCATGTCCTGCGGCAGCGTGACGCCGAAGTCGGCGAGGACCCCGCGCGGGTCGATGACGGCCTTGGACCGGTAGGCGGGGGACTTGTACCAGACCGGCGGCAGGCCCAGCACCGGCCACGGGTAGCAGGAGCACAGCGTGCACACGACCATGTTGTGCCGCTCCGGGGTGTTCTCGACCGCCACCATGTGCTCGCCCTGACGTCCGACGTGCCCCAGCGAGGCGATCGCGGCGTCGGCGTCCTCGAGGAGCCACCGCCGGTAGTCGGGCTCGGCCCACGCCTTCGCCACCACCTGCGCGCCGTTGTGCGGGCCGACCTCCTTCTCGTAGCGCTCCACCACCGCGTCGAGCGCGGCCCGGTCGACCAGGCCGCGCTCGGTCAGCAGCGTCTCGAGGGCGCGCACCCGCGCGTCCATCGGGGACAGCGAGCTGTATGCCGTGCCCTCCCCGTCGTGGTCATGGTCGTGGTCGTGGCCCATGCCGGGACGCTACCGCAGCCGCGTCCCGGCGGCCCTCACCCGCTGCGTCGCGCGAAGGCCTCCAGCACCACCCGGCTGACGCGGCCCCGGTCGGAGACGGCATACCCGTTGCTCCGTGCCCACTGCCGCACCTGCGCGGCGGTCGGCTCCACCGCCGCCGGCAGGGGCGTGGCCTCCGCCTCGGCGTGCGCCGTCTCGCCGGCGTGGACGACGGCGGCCGCCAGGAACCGGTAGGTCCACTCCTGCGCCAGCGCCCGTGTCTCGCAGAACACGATCGGGACGGTGGGGAAGCGGGCCTGGCACTCGCCCAGCCCGTCCGCGACCACGGCCGGCCGCACCCGGTCGAGCTTGAAGACGGCCGAGTAGCGGTCCTCCACGACCACCGCGGCCGACTCCAGCGCCGCGAGGTCGGCCAGGACGTAGCGCATCCGCCCGCTGGTCAGCGTGCTGACGAGGTCCTGCAGCGACTTGCGCTCCACTGCCGCCACGACGCGCCCGCCGACCCGCACGCCGTAGTCACCCGCCGTCAGCGCCTGCCGCACCGTCGTCGCCTGCTGGTGCTCGAAGGTCCACGCGTAGCGCTCGTGGCTGTCGACCAGGATCTCCAGCTCGCGGACCCCTGACCCCCGCGCCGTCGGCAGCGCGACCGCCGGTCGTGCCTGCTTCGCCGTCCTGGCCGTCTGCCAGAAGATCGCCTCGCGCCCGCCGCGGATGCGGGTCAGCACGAACTGCGAGCGGTTCTCCCGGCCGCGGTCCAGCACCAGGTCGATCGCCGCGCCGCGGCGGACGCACGAGCGCACCGGGACCCGTTCGACGATCTCGGGCTCGCGCGGCCAGCCGACGGCACGGTGGCAGTAGACCTTGCCGGTCCGCGGCCACGTCTCCTTGGCCTTGAGCACGACGCCGTCCGTCCCCAGCGGGATGCGCAGCAGGTAGGGCAGCGTGGTGCCCTCCTCGGGGTTGCGCGCGATGACGAAGTCGGCCGGCATCGACACAGACACGCCCCTCAGCGTAGGGCGTCGTCCTCGCGCAGGATCTGCGCCAGGCGCATCGCGTCGTGGGGTGCGTGCACCTTGACGTCGTTGTCGAAGTAGACGTAGACGTCCGCCTGCTCCCGCCACCGCCGGATCCGTCCGGCCCAGTCCTGCAGGGCCTCCTCGCCGTAGCCGCTGACATAGAGCTCGGTGTCGCCGTGCAGCCGCACGTAGACCACCGGGCTCGTGACCTCGTCGAAGTAGGGCCACAGCCCGGCGGCGTCGGCGACCACGACCCCCACGCGGTGACGCCGCAGCAGGTCGAGGAACTCGGCGTTGCCGTCGAAGGTGGGGTGCCGCACCTCCAGCACGTGCTCCAGCGGGCGGTCCGGCTCCGCCGCCTCCAGGTATGGCGTCTCCCGCACCCGGTCGTCGTGCCCGCGCGCCACCTCGGCCGCGGCCCCGTGGGTGCGCGGCAGCCGGGAGAGGAAGGACTCCAGCTGCTCCGCGTCATACCGGTGCCGCGGCGCGAGCTGCCACAGCACGGGGCCGAGCCTCGGGCCCAGGGACAGCACGCCGGAGGCGAGGAAGTTGGCCAGCGCGGTGTCGATGTCGCGCAGCTTCTTCATGTGCGTGATGAAGCGGCTGCCCTTGACCGCGAAGACGAACCCCTCGGGTGTCGCCTCCGCCCACGCGCGGTAGCTGCTGGGCCGCTGCAGGGAGTAGAACGAGCCGTTGATCTCGACCGTGTCCATCCGCTCGGCGGCGAACTCCAGCTCGCGCCGCTGAGGCAGGCCCCTGGGGTAGAAGACGCCGCGCCACGGGGCGTAGCGCCAGCCCGAGATGCCGACGCGGACTACGCCGCGTCGGCCGTCGGGTCCGGCCCTCCCGGAGCGGCTCACCCGCGCCGTCGCACCCGGGAGAGCAGCACCCCGTTGCGCGGGGCGGTCGGCAGTCGGTGGACCGACCAGTCCAGCCCGTCGCGCGCGACCTCGGCGTCGAGGCGGGAGAGCTCGGCGACGGTCTGCGCGAGCAGCCCGACGGTGATCATCTCGCCGGGGCAGCGGTGGCCCGTCTCCGGCCGACCGCCGCCCTGGGGCACGAAGTACTCGGCGAAGACCTCGCCGGTGCCCAGAAAGCGCTCCGGGTCAAAGGCCTCCGGCGCCGACCAGTGCCGCTCGTCGCGGTTGGTGCCGTAGATGTCGATGAGCACCCGGTCACCCTCGGCCAGGTGCTCGCCCTCGAACTCCTGGTCGTGCCGGGCCACGGCCGGCAGCAGCGGCACGAACGGGTAGTAGCGCCGCACCTCCTCGGCGAAGGCGACCGCCAGCGGGCCGTCGGTCGTGCTGCCCCGCTCGACGGTCTCGGTGAAGATCCGCTCGCGCCAGCCCGGGTGCTCGTGCATGGCCAGCGCGGCGAAGGCCGCGAACCGGCACACGGCGATGCCCGGGCGGATCGCGTTCTGCAGCTCGACCCCGGCGATGTGGTCCGGCAGCGGCTCGCCGTCCAGCTCACGGTGCTCCAGGACCGCCTCGAACGCCGTGCCCGGTGGCGGGGTCACCTCGCCCGCGCGCGCCCGCCGCACCAGGTCGGTGAACCACGCGTCGCACTGCCGGCGCTTGACCTGGGTGCGCAGCCAGGCCGGGCCGAGCACCGCGAAGCCGTCGACGATGTCCGCCTCGTCGTGGGCCAGCCGGGTCAGCGTCTCCCGGTCGGCCTCGACCCCGGCCCAGCGCAGCAGCGAGCGCCCGTAGACCTCGACGGACACGTCGTACACCGAGGCGCTGCCGCCGGAGAGCCAGCGTTCCTCGACCGCCTCCGACCACTCCCGGGCGCTGGCCTCGAGCAGCTCGGCGACCCGCTGCGGGTCCATGAGCGTGCGGACGAACATCGACTTGCGGTGCCGGTGCGCCTCGTCGTCCAGGCCGTGCACCGACCCCTTGCCGAAGAGGCCGCCGCCGACGAACGCCGGCATCGCGCCCTCCCGCCGCATCCGGTCGGTGTCGTAGAACAGGCGCACGCCCTCCTCGCCGCGGACGAGCAGTGCGCCACGGCCCAGCGCGCGCAGCATGAGCCGGCTGCCCTTCCTGGGGTCCTCGGAGCGGTCCCTGGCCTCCCGGGCGAAGGTGTAGCCCTTGAGGACGAGGTCGAGCGTGTGGTCACGGAGCACGGCTGCGGTCGACATGCCCTCCAGTCAACCGGGCCGCGGCGCCGGTCTCCAGGTGAGCCGTCCCGGTCGGGCACGGGCCGGGAGGGGCGCTCGCGTGCGGCCGATACCGTGAACGGCATGAGCACCCCCCTGGAGGACTACGCCCTGCTGTCCGACATGCACACCGGGCCGCTGGTGTCCCGCGACGGGAGCATCGACTGGCTGTGCCTGCCGCGCTTCGACAGCCCGGCGGTCTTCTGCGCCCTGCTGGGCGGGCCGGACGACGGGCGGTGGTGGCTCGCCGTCGTCGACGGCGAGGTGGAGAGCTGGCGCTACGAGCCGGACACCTTCGTGCTGGAGACGGTGTGGCGCGGGCCCACCGGCCGGGCGAAGGTCCTGGACTTCCTCACCCCCGCGGACGAGAACGTCGACCTCGTCCGCCTGGTCGAGTGCCTGGAGGGGCAGGTCGAGGTCGAGCACGACCTGCGCATCCGGTTCGACTACGCCCTGGCCACCCCGTGGTTCCGCAGGATCGAGGACACCGCCGACGGTCGGGGGCGGATGACGTCGCTCGCGGGCCCGGACGCGCTGCTGCTCACCGGCCCCTGCCTGCACGTCGTCGACGACGACGACGACGAGGGGGCCGCGGACACCTCGAGAGGCGGCCCCGCACCGCGCCTGGTCGGGACCTTCCCGCTGCGCGCCGGGGAGCAGGTGGCGTGGGACCTGGCATGGCACCCCTCCTGGACCGACCACCCCGCCCCGGTCGACGCCGAGCAGGTGCTGGCCCAGACCCGGGCCTTCTGGCGGGACTGGGCCGCCGGCGCCGAGACCCACACCCACCACACCGACGTGGTCCGGCGCTCGCTGCTGGTGCTGCGCGCCCTGACCCACGCGCGGACGGGGGGCATCGTCGCCGCACCGACCACGTCGCTGCCCGAGGAGCTGGGCGGCGTCCGCAACTGGGACTACCGCTACACCTGGCTGCGCGACGCGGCCCTGACGATCGAGGTGATGGTCGACCACGGGTTCACCGACGGGGCGAGGCTGTGGCGCGACTGGCTGCTGCGGGCCGTCGCCGGAGACATCCACAACCTGCGGATCATGTACGGCCTGGGCGGCGAGCGGCGCCTGGACGAGAAGGAGCTGGACCACCTCGCCGGCTACGAGGGCTCCCGGCCGGTGCGCATCGGCAACGGGGCGGCCGAGCAGTACCAGACCGACGTCCCCGGCGAGGTCATGCTGGCGCTGGCCCGGCTGCGCGACCACGGGGTGGCAGAGGACGAGTACTCCTGGGGGCTGCAGCGCAACCTGCTGCGCTACTGCGAGGCCAACTACGACCGCAAGGACCACGGCATCTGGGAGATGCGTGGCGACCTGCACTACTTCACCCACGGCCGGGTGATGATGTGGGCCGCCTTCAACGAGGGCGTGCGGGCCGTCGAGGAGCACGGGCTCGAGGGCGACGCCGACCACTGGCGCCAGCTGCGCGACCGGCTGCGCGAGGAGATCCTGCGCCGGGGCTTCGACGAGCGGCGCGGCACCTTCACCCAGACCTACGACAACGACGAGGTCGACGCCTCCCTGCTGCAGATCCCGCACACCGGGTTCCTGCCCTACGACGACGAGCGGATGCTCGGCACGGTCGCCGCGATCGAGGAGGACCTCCGGGACGAGCACGGGCTGCTGCACCGCTACCGCACGGGCGCCGGTCTCGACGGGCTGGAGGGCGGCGAGAGCCCCTTCCTCATCTGCTGCTTCTGGCTGGTCGAGCAGTACGCCTGCAGCGGCCGCGTCGAGGAGGCGCGCGCGCTCATGGACCAGCTGGTGGGCTACGGCTCCGAGCTGGACCTCTTCGCCGAGGAGTACGACCCGGGCGCGGGGCGCCTCATCGGCAACTACCCCCAGGCGTTCAGCCACCTGGGGCTCATCCGCGCCGACGACTCGCTCACCCGCGCCGAGCAGCGGGCCTCCTGAGCGGGGCGGCAGCCTCCTGAGCGCCCCGCGCGCCGCGGGCCCGGCGCGCGGGCGTCAGCCCGGCAGCAGGTCCAGGCGGACCGTCCGCTCGGCGTTGTCGACGTTGAGGTCGACCAGGCAGATGCTCTGCCAGGTGCCCAGCGCCAGCCGGCCGCCGTCGACCGGCACCGTCGCGTAGGGCGGGACCAGCGCGGGCATGACGTGCGACCGGCCGTGCCCGCGAGAGCCGTGGGCGTGCTGCCAGCGGTCGTCGGCCGGCAGCAGGTCGGCCAGGGCCGCGAGCAGGTCGTCGTCGGACCCCGCGCCCGTCTCGATGATCGCGATGCCGGCGGTCGCGTGCGGCACGAAGACGTGCAGCAGGCCGTCACCCCGGCCGCTGACGAAGTCGGCGCACCGGCGCGTCAGGTCCACGACGACCTCGTCGCCGCCGGTGCGCACCTGCAGCTGGGTGGTCAGCACCTCAGCGCACCTCCAGGTAGGGGTCGGTGGTCCGGCGCACCGGGACCACGCAGGCCTCCAGCGGCGCGCCGTCGCAGCACGGCTCGACGTAGCGGCACCGTGGGCAGCGGTTGTGAGCGTGCTCGGCATACATCTGGGTGCCGCACGCGGGGCAGGGGAGCTCGAGCGCCATACCCCGATCCTGCCCCGAGCGCGGCGCCGGTTCATCCCGGCGCGCCGCCGGCCGCGGCACGGAAGGAGATCCCCGGAGACTGCGGACAGGTCCTGTCGGCAGGTGCTGCCAGGATCCCGGGTATGGAGCACCGCACGGTCGAGGAGCACGTCGCCGGGATCCGGACCGCCGTCGACGCCTTCGTCCGGTCCGCCGCCGCGGCCGGCCCCGAGGCCGCGGTGCCGACCTGCCCGGCGTGGACGGTCCGCCGGCTGCTCGCGCACCAGGGCATGGTGCACCGCTGGGCGCGCGCCACCCTGCGCGGCGAGGAGTGCCACCCACCGGCCTGGAACGCCGAGGGGCAGCAGGTGGCCGACCCGGTCGGCTGGCTCCTCGAGGGGGCTGACGCCCTGGTCACGACGATCGAGACGGCGCCGGACGACGTGCGGGCGACGGTCTTCCTCGCCGACGCGCCTCCGCCGCGGGTGTTCTGGGCGCGGCGCCAGTGCCACGAGACGACCATCCACGCGGTCGACGCCCTCGCGGCGAGCCTGGGACGCCTTCCCGACCCCCGGGACGCGGCCTGGGTCGACGAGCCGGTCGCCCTGGACGGGATCGACGAGCTGCTGACCGGGTTCGTGCCGCGCGGCCGGTCCCGCTTCGCAGGCGCAGGGCCGCGCAGCCTCACGGTTCGGGCCCGCGGCTCCGGTCGGGAGTGGGGGGTGGAGATCGGGGCCGACGGTGCGGTGCGGACGACCCGCCTGCGCGGCAGCGACGAGGTCGTCGGCACGAGCCTCGACGGCTCGGCCGTCGCCCTCTACCTGGCGCTGTGGAACCGGGCAGCACCCGGCGCCGTCGACGACCCGGGCGACGTGCTGGCCATGTGGCGCACACGTGCCCGCGTCCGCTGGAGCTGACCGCGTCCGGCGAGGCGGCGCGTCCGCCGCGGGCCGCCCGTCAGGCCGTCGTGCGCTCGGCGAGCCGCCCGGCGCCCTCGCCGCCGACCTGCCCCAGATATGCCGTGCGGCCGGACATCGTCATCGCCAGCGCCTCGGCCGTGCTCCGGACGACGGGGCCCTCGCCCCAGGCCCAGCCGGTGTCGGTCGCCTCCCAGCGCAGCCCGTCGAGGAACCCCTTCGAGGGCAGGAACGACTCCTGGCCCCGCGGCGAGGCGATGATGTCCAGCACCGCCGCCCAGCGCTCGACCGGGACGGTGACCGGCAGGCCCTGGGGCTGGGCGAGGTCGCGCAGGTGGATGCAGCTGTCGGCGAACGGCCCGGCGGCGCCGATGTACCACGGCCTCGCCGGGGTGCCTGCCCTGTCCCGGAGCTCGGCGGTGATCTCCCGCAGCGGCCGGTCGGCGAGGCGCTCGGCGATCACGTCGCAGGCGCGCGCCATCGAACGCACCCGCGCCGCCGTGAGCAGGAACCGCCACGACGGCACCCGGATCGGCTGCAGCAGGTGGGCCGTGAGGGTGCGCACGTCCCAGCCCGCGCACAGCGTGGGGTCCGACGCGTGCGGCTCCCCGAGCGAGTCGACCGTGTCGGCGACGAGGACCCGGTGCTCGGCGGTCCAGGCGAGGAGCTGCTGGTCGTCCATGGCGCCAGCCTGCCACGTCCACATCCACGGCCACGGGCCTGTCCTCCCGCCGCCGCGCGGCCGGTCCCGGACGTGCGGGACCGGCGGGCGTGCCACGATGACGGGCATGCGAGCAGTGGTGTGGGACGGTCCGGGGCAGCCGATGACGCTGGAGGAGGTGCCGACGCCGCAGCCGGGCGCCGGAGAGGCGCTGGTGCGCATCGCGGCGACCGGCGTGTGCCACACCGACCTGCACGTGATGAAGGGCGAGGTGGCCTTCCCGGCGCCCGGCGTGCTGGGGCACGAGGTCTCGGGCCACGTCGACGCGCTCGGCCCCGGCGTGGACGGTCTCACCGTCGGAGACCGGGTCGTCGGCGCCTTCATCATGCCGTGCGGCACCTGCCACCAGTGCGAGGCCGGTCGCGACGACCTGTGCGAGCCGTTCTTCGCCGAGAACCGGCTCCGCGGCAACCTCTTCGACGGCACGTCGCGGCTGCGGCGTGCGGACGGGTCCCGGCTCTCGATGTACTCCATGGCGGGCCTGGCCGAGTACGCGGTGGTGCCGGTCACGGCGCTGACGCGGCTGCCGGAGTCGCTGCCGCTGGAGGAGTCGGCCGTGCTGGGGTGCGCGGCGTTCACGGCATACGGGGCCCTGGCGCGGGCCGGCACCGACCTCGCCGGACGGTCCCTGGCCGTCGTCGCGGTCGGGGGCGTGGGCTCGAGCATCATCCAGTTCGCCCGGCACCTGGGGGCCGACCCGATCATTGCGGTCGACGTCGACGACGCCAAGCTCGAGGGGGCGCGTGAGCTGGGCGCCACGGTGACGGTCAACTCGGCCACCGCCGACGCCCGCGAGGCGGTGCTGGAGGCGACCGGCGGCGTCGGCGCCGAGGTGGTCATGGAGGTGCTGGGCCGGCCCGAGACCGTCGAGCTCGGCTTCTCGCTGCTGCGCGAGGGCGGCCGCATGGTCGTCGTCGGGATCGCCGCCGGGGCGGCCACGGCCGCGATCCCGATCACGGCCCTGGTCCGGCGCGGCATGACCATCACCGGTTCCTTCGGCGCCCGCACCCGACGCGACCTGCCGGAGGTCGTGCGCCTGGCGTCCGAGGGCGCCTTCGACGTGCGCCGCGCCGTGACGCGCCGCTTCTCCCTCGACGAGGCCCCGGCCGCCTACGACCTGCTCGACGCGGGACAGATCCGCGGCCGCGCGATCGTCGTCATGTCCTGACTTCGCCCGCCCACTCCCCCCTCCCCGACCGACGACGTGGTGTGCACGCCCCACCCCCGACCGACGACGTGGTGCGCACGCCCTTTTCCCGACCGACGACGTGGTGTGCCCGTGCCGTGCGGCGTGGACGCCTCGTCGGGCACGCGGCGTTGACCGGAGAATGTCCCGACTGGTCGGATGGGGGCATGATGTCGACCGGGGGGCACGGGCAGGAGAGTGTGGAGCGGGGTCTCAGCGGGCCGACGGAGCTCGACGGGGAGCAGATGCTCACCCTCGACTCCGGGACGGCCCCGTGGGGTCGGCCACCTGAGGACGGCAGGAGCCCCAGGCCCCCGCGATTGAGCGCCGCCGCGGAGGCCGTGGTGGCGGCGGGCGCCGGGCTTCTGGTGCTGCCGGGGCTGGGCCAGCTGCAGCGACAGGTGCTCATGCGTTCCGACGGCCTCTTCGTCATCGGGATGCTGCTCAGCGTCGGCGGAGCCTTCGCCGCCGCTGCCGCGACGCACCGCTGGCTCGGGGGTGGCAGACGCCGGGACGCAGCGGCTGTCGGAGCTGTGAGTGCTGCGCTGGCGGGCACGGCCTGGGGCGCCGTCACCGTGTCGGTCGCCGGTGACCTCGGCGTGTACCTGCCGCCGCGGACCCTCCTGTGGGCCACGGCGCTCGGGACCGTCGTCCTGGCGGTGCGGACCAGCGGGGTCGGTGCCCGGCTCGCCGGCAGCGCCGCCGGGGTCACGACCGCCCTCGCAGTCGTGTCCGGGCTGCAGTCCGGGTGGCCGCTGCTCGCGTCATACGCGCAGCTCTCGCCCGCCCCGTCCCCGGTCGACGTGACGCCGGAGGCGACTCCGTCCGCACCGGTGGTCGTCCCGCCCGAGCCGCCGGCCGGTCCCACGGCCGGCGCCCTCTGCCACCCCGACGAGCTCGAGGTCGTCACGAGCACGCCGGAGCCCGGTGGGAGCGTGGTCGCCACCACCCTCGTCGCCACGAACGTCGGCACCCGCGACTGCGTGGTCACCGGGTGGCCGACGGTGCAGGTGTTCTCCGCGGGCGAGGACCTCGCTCTCAACGTCCACGTCAGGGAGTCGGCTCCGGCAGGTGCTCACGTCGACCCCGCGGAGATCCGCCTTGCGCCGGGCGCCGCCGCGCAGACCCAGGTGTGGTGGCCGTCCTGGGGCGCGGCGGCCGACCTCGAGGCCTCCCAGCGGCTGTGGGTCGGCGTAGGTGGGGGCGTCGAGGCTGTCGACCTTCCGGAAGGGGCGCGGTGGGACGTGGTCCACAGTGCGGAGGCGTACGTCGCCCCCTGGCAGCCGTCGGAGGACGCGGGGTAGGCGGACCTGCCGCCGGGACGGCGTGCACGCGGCGTCGTCGGTCGCGGGTTGGGCGTGCACGCGACGTCGTCGGTCAGGAAGGGGAGGGAAGGGGAGGAAGGGGAGGGAAGGGGGCGGGGAGAGCGGTGCGGAGGGGACGACACGAGGGGCCTTCCGCGTGGTGCGCGGAAGGCCCCTCCTGGCGGTATGACGTGCTCAGCCGCGGCGGCCGAAGGCCTCCTCGTGCAGGGCCTCCTGCTCGACGGCGTGGACCTTGGCCGAGCCCGTGGAGGGCGAGGCCGACGCGGGGCGGGAGGCGACCCGCAGCGGGCGCTCCTCGCCGTGGTGCGCCAGCGCCTCGGGCAGGTTGAGCGCCATGAACGGCCACGCGCCCTGGTTCTTCGGCTCGTTCTGGACCCAGACCAGCTCGGCGTTCGGGTACTTCTTGACCAGGTCGGCGATCTGGGCACCCGGCACCGGGTAGAGCTGCTCGACGCGCAGGATGGCCGTCGTGGTGTCCTCGCGCTTGCGGCGCTCCTCCTCGAGGTCCCAGACCAGCTTGCTCGAGGCGAGCAGCACCCGGGTCACGGCCTCGTTGTCCAGCTCGGCGCTGTCGGGCAGGACCGGCTCGAAGGTCCCGGTGGTGAAGTCCTCCGGGGCGCTGGCCGCCGCCTTCAGCCGCAGCATCGCCTTGGGGGTGAAGACGATGAGCGGCCGGCGCGGACGGGCCGTGGCGTGCATGCGCAGCAGGTGGAAGTAGGACGCCGGGGTCGAGGGGTAGGCCACGACCATGTTGTCCTCGGCGCACAGCTGCAGGTAGCGCTCGATGCGGGCCGAGGAGTGGTCGGGGCCCTGGCCCTCGTAGCCGTGCGGCAGCAGCAGCACGACGCTGGAGCGCTGGTCCCACTTCTGCTCCGAGGAGGAGATGAACTCGTCGACGACAGTCTGGGCACCGTTGGCGAAGTCGCCGAACTGCGCCTCCCACAGCACCAGGGCGTCGGTCCGCTCCACCGAGTAGCCGTACTCGAAGCCCATCACCGCGAACTCCGAGAGCAGCGAGTCGTAGACCTCGAAGGTGGCCTGGTCCTCGGACAGGTTGCTCAGCGGGGTCCAGCTGGCGGCCGTCTCGTTGTCGGTGAGCACCGCGTGCCGCTGCACGAACGTGCCGCGGCGGGAGTCCTGGCCGGAGAGCCGGACCGGCGTGCCCTCCAGCACCAGGGAGCCGAAGGCGAGCAGCTCGCCCATGCCCCAGTCGATGCCGCCCTCGCGGGTCATGTCGCGACGGGTCGTCAGCAGCCGGGACAGCTTGGGGTGCACGCTGAAGCCCTCGGGCACCTCGGCGAAGGCGTCGCCGATCGCGTGCAGCACCTCCTCGCTGATCGCGGTCGGCCGCTGCCGGGTGGCCATGTCGCCCTCGTCCTGGGCCTGCGGGCGCTCCAGGCCGTAGGTGCCGTCACCCTCGCCCTTGAGCGCGGCGCGGGTCTCCACGAACACCTGCTCCAGCTGCTTCTGGTAGTCGCGCAGCGCGGCCTCGGCGTCCTCGATCGTGATGTCGCCACGACCGATGAGCGACTCGGTGTAGAGCTTGCGCACCGAGCGCTTGGCCTCGATGAGGTCGTACATCAGCGGCTGGGTCATCGACGGGTCGTCACCCTCGTTGTGGCCGCGGCGCCGGTAGCAGACGAGGTCGATCGCCACGTCCTTGTGGAACTTCTGGCGGTACTCGTAGGCCAGCTCCGCGACGCGGACGACGGCCTCGGGGTCGTCGCCGTTGACGTGGAAGACCGGCGCCTGCACGGTCCGGGCGACGTCGGTGCAGTAGACCGAGGAGCGCGAGTTGTAGGGCGAGGTGGTGAACCCGACCTGGTTGTTGATCACGACGTGGATCGTGCCGCCGGTGCGGTAGCCGGGCAGCTGCGACATCTGCAGCGTCTCCAGCACCACGCCCTGGCCGGCGAAGGCCGCGTCGCCGTGCAGCAGCACCGGCAGGACCGAGTAGTCCTTGTCGCGGGTGTCGGTCTGCAGCTTGAGCCGGTCGTGCTTGGCCCGGGTGATGCCCTCCAGGACGGGGTTGACGGCCTCCAGGTGGGAGGGGTTGGCCGCCAGGTAGACCCGGGTGCTCTTGCCCTCCTCGCTGTGGAACTCGCCCTCGGTCCCCAGGTGGTACTTGACGTCACCGGAGCCCTGCACCGAGCCGGGGGCCGACTTGCCCTCGAACTCGCGGAAGATCTGCCCGTAGGACTTGCCCGCGAGGTTGGCGAGCACGTTGAGGCGCCCACGGTGCGGCATACCGATCGTGACCTCGGACAGGTCGTCCTCGGCGGCGTTGCTCAGCACCTTGTCGAGCAGCGCGATGACCGACTCGCCGCCCTCCAGGCTGAACCGCTTCTGCCCGACGAACTTGGTCTGCAGGAAGGTCTCGAAGGCCTCCGCGGCGTTGAGGCGGCGCAGGATGCGCAGCTGCTCGGCGGGGGAGGGCTTCTGGAAGGGCACCTCCAGCTTCTCCTGGAACCAGGCCCGCTCCTCAGGGTTCTGGATGTGCATGTACTCCACGCCGATCGTGCGGCAGTAGGAGTCGCGCAGGATCCCCAGGATCTGGCGCAGCGTCAGCCGCGCCTTGCCGCCGAACCCACCCGTCGCGACCTCGCGGTCGAGGTCCCACAGCGTCAGGCCGTGGTTCTCGATCGCCAGGTCGGGGTGACGACGCTGGACGTACTCCAGCGGGTCGGTGTCGGCCATGAGGTGCCCGCGCACGCGGTAGGCGTGGATGAGCTCCTGGATGCGGCTGGCCTTGGAGATGTCGTCGTCGTGCGTCGCCGCGATGTCCGGGTTCCACCGGATCGGCTCGTAGGGGATGCGCAGCGAGGTGAAGATCTCGTCGTAGAAGCCGTCGGCGCCCAGCAGCAGCTGGTGCATCTGGCGCAGGAACTCCCCGGACTGGGCGCCCTGGATGATGCGGTGGTCGTAGGTCGAGGTCAGGGTGAGGATCTTGCTGACGCCGGCGGCGGCGATCCGCTCCAGCGCGGCGCCCTGCCACTCCGCCGGGTAGTCCAGCGAGCCGACGCCGATGATCGTGCCCTGCCCCTTCATCAGGCGGGGGACCGAGTGCAGCGTGCCGATGCCGCCGGGGTTGGTCAGCGAGATCGTCGTGCCCTGGAAGTCCTCGATCGTCAGCTTGCCGTCGCGGGCCTTGCGCACGACCTTCTCGTATGCCGTCCAGAACTCGTAGAACGTCATGTTCTCGGCGCTCTTGATGCTGGGCACGAGGAGCTGGCGGGTGCCGTCGGACTTGGGCACGTCGATGGCCAGGCCCAGGTTGACGTGGGCGGGCACCACGAGCACGGGCTTGCCGTCGTCGCTGGTGGAGAAGCCGTTGTTCATCTCCGGCAGCGCCTTGAGCGCCTTGACCATGGCGTAGCCGATGATGTGGGTGAACGACACCTTCCCGCCACGGGACCGGGACAGGTGGTTGTTGATCACCGTGCGGTTGTCGATGAGCAGCTTGGCGGGCAGGTTGCGCGCGCTGGTGGCCGTGGGGACCTCGAGGCTGCTCTCCATGTTGGCCACGACCCGGGCGGTGGCGCCACGCAGCGGGGTGAGGGTCACGTCGTTCTGCGGACCGGCCTTCTTGGGTGCGGGAGCGTCACGCGTCATCGGCGTCTCCTGGGCTGCCGCGTTGTCCTTGTTCTTCTGCTGGCTGCGGTGCTGCCCGCCGTCGTTGCGCGACTCCGTGCGCGGCGGGCCGGACTCTGCCGCCTTCTGGTTGGGGGCGGCCTTCGGCTCGGTCTTCCTCGGCTCGGAGGCGTTGGCCGCAGCCTTCTTCGGCTGGGCCTCCGCGGGCTCGGAGGCCGTGCCCGCGCTGCGGGCCTGGACGGCCTGGGTGTCGCTCTCGGACCGGGAGGTGGTCTGCCGCGGCGGGGCCTGCCCGACCTTGCCGCGCGGGGGAGCGGTGCGGACCTTGGTGCCGGTCGCCGACGTGGTCTCGGCGCGGGCGGCGGAGGGCTGCTCAGAGCTCGCTCGGCCGTTGTCGCTGGGGGCACCTCCCTCGAAGTAGCTGCGCCAGGAGGGGTCCACCGACCCGGGGTCCTGGTCGAAGCGCTCTCGCATCTCCTCGACGAGCCACTCGTTGGCTCCGAAGTCCGCGAGGCTGTTGTCGCTCGGGGGGTTGGCCACTGGGTCTGCGCCTACTCTCACGTCCGGGGGCTGCCTCGGGTGCAGCATCGACACTGCACGCCTCCGCCAAGCCTAGCCCGAGGCCCCCCGTGCCTGCGGGACGGGGTGACGCCGCGTCGGAACGGCGTCACCCCGGTCCGGGC
This sequence comes from Ornithinimicrobium pekingense DSM 21552, assembly GCF_000421185.1. Lineage (GTDB taxonomy): Bacteria > Actinomycetota > Actinomycetes > Actinomycetales > Dermatophilaceae > Ornithinicoccus > Ornithinicoccus pekingensis. The sequence continues at coordinate 124,018 of NZ_ATWJ01000014.1, read as the reverse complement.
GGGGTCCGGACGCGGCCGGTCAGGCCACGTCGCGGCGGCGGGTGAGCACCCAGCCCACCGCGGTCATGACGGCCGCGTAGACCAGCAGCGTGAGGGCCGCGGCCCACCAGTCGAGCTGGTCGGGGTTGAACCCCATGTTCTGCGCCGTCGCGGGGTCCACGCCCTCGAAGACGCTCAGCGCGGCGGTGCTCGCCTGGCTCGGGAAGAAGCGGGCGGCGTCGGCGAGCGCGTCGACGAAGGTGATGCCGAAGCTCAGCAGCGGCTCGATGAGGAAGGCGAAGGCGACGCCCACGAAGAGCGCCACCACCTGGTTGGGCAGGAGCACGCCGAGGCCCAGGCCCATCAGGCCCCACAGCACCAGCACCAGCAGCAGCCGGAGCATCACCCCGGCCAGGTCACCGGCGTCGGGGAAGAGCGGCACGTCGGCGAGCAGGAGCATGATCCCGCCGCCCACGACCGCCCCCGCCAGGTGCGCCAGCCCGTTGAGGACGACGACGACGCTCAGTCCCACGACCTTGGCCGCGACGACCCGGCCGCGGCGCGGCTCGGCGAGGAAGGTGGCGGTGAGGGTCTTGTGGCGGTACTCGCTGCCCATCGCCAGGATGCCGAGCACGAGGGCCAGCAGGTAGCCGACCTGCAGCCCGCCGGTGTAGGTCATCCGGGCCAGGACACCGTCCTCGAACAGCTCTCGGGCCGGGATCGGGGTCCCGTCGGCGCCGGGGATGTCGACGAAGAGCAGGAAGCCGCCGGTGATGGCCGCGAAGACGGCGGCGAGGACGAACTGGGCCAGCGGCATGCCCCAGGCCATCTTGGTGGTCAGGGCCTTGCGCAGCTCGGAGCGGACGAGCCCGGTCATCGGTCGATCTCCTCGGGGAGGCGGTTGCGGTTGCTGTGCTCGGGGGCCTCGGTCAGGTCCAGGAACAGCCGCTCGAGGTCGGTGCGCAGGGCCCGCAGCTCGTAGACCGGCTGGCCGGCCGCCAGGGCGACGTCACCGACCCGGGCGAGGTCGCCGGTCTGCACCCGGAGCGCCGCAGGACCTTCCGGCTGCACCGCCAGGCCGGAGCGGACGAGGGCGTCGGCGAGCGCCGAGGCGTCACGCGTGCGCACCAGGACGGCGGGGTCGCCGTGCAGCTCGTCCATCGTGCCCTCGCGGACCAGGTGGCCGTTGGCGATGATCACGACGTCGTCGACGGTCTGCTCGACCTCGGAGAGCAGGTGGGAGCTGACCACGACGGTGCGGCCCTCGTCCTGGGCGAGGTGGCGCAGGAAGCCGCGCATCCAACGGATCCCCTCCGGGTCGAGCCCGTTGGCCGGCTCGTCGAGCAGGAGCACCTGGGGGTCACCGAGCAGCCCGGCGGCCAGGCCGAGGCGCTGCCGCATACCCATGGAGTAGGCGCCGGCCCGCTTGCGCGCGGCCGCGGGGATCCCGACCAGCTCGAGGAGCTCGTCGACGCGGCTGTCCGGTATGCCGTGCGTGGCGGCGAGGACGCGCAGGTGGTCCCGGCCGGAGCGGCCCGGGTGGAAGCCGGTGGCCTCGAGGGCGGAGCCGACCACCTGCATGGGCCGGTCGATGTCGGCATAGCGCCGGCCGCCGATCAGGGCCTCGCCGGACGTCGGCCGGATGAGCCCGAGCAGCATGCGCAGGGTCGTGGTCTTGCCGGCACCGTTGGGGCCGAGAAAGCCGGTGACCCTGCCGGGTCGGACCTCGAAGGTCAGGTTGTCGACGGCACGAAGCGGCCCGAAGGTCTTGGTCAACCCCCGGGCGCTGATCCCCGTGCCCTCACGTGGGGCGTCGGTCATGGGCGTCAGTCAACCAGGCGCCCCGGGGGCGGCACATCCCACCGCGGGCGGAGATCGGTCTCCGCCGAGCGGATGAGACGTCGGGCGGACGGGACGGTCAGTCGAGGCGGACGACGACCGTCTTGGTCTGGGTGAAGTGGTCGAGCGCCTCGACGCCCTTCTCCCGGCCGTAGCCGGACCTCTTGAACCCGCCGAAGGGCAGCTCCACCCCGCCGCCCGCGCCGTAGGTGTTGACGAAGACCTGCCCGGCCTCCACCTCCGCGGCGACCCGGTGCGCCCGCGCCAGGTCGCGGGTCCACACCGCCGCCAGCAGGCCGTAGTCGGTGGCGTTGGCCAGCGCGACGGCCTCCTCGTCCTCGGTGAAGGGCATGGTGACGAGCACCGGGCCGAAGACCTCCTCCTGGGCGATCGCCGACGCCGGGTCCACGCCGTCGATGAGCGTGGGCAGCCAGAACGAGCCGGAGGCCAGCCGCTCGTCCTGCGGCGGGGTGCCGCCGAGGACCAGCTCGCCGGAGCCCGCGCCCTCGACATACCCGCGCACCCGCTCCTGCTGCCGGGCCGAGACGAGCGGGCCGAGGTCGGGGTCCTCCAGGCCGGCTCCCAGGCCGACCTGGCGGAAGTGGGCGGCGACGCGCTCGACGAGCTCGGCGCGCACGCTCTCGTGCACGACGAGGCGTGAGCCCGCCGAGCAGGTCTGACCGGCGTTCTGCAGCACACCCCGGGCCACGAACCGCGCGGCCTTCTCGAGGTCGGCGTCGGCGAAGACGACCTGGGCCGACTTGCCGCCCAGCTCCAGCACCGTGGGCACGACCCGGTCGGCGGCCGCGTGGGCGATGAGCGAGCCGGTCTCGGTGGAGCCGACGAAGCCCAGGTGCGCCACGCGGGGGTGCCGGGCGAGCGCCGCCCCGGCCTCGGCGCCCAGGCCGGTGACGACGTTGACGACGCCCGGGGGCATGCCCGCCTCGACGGACAGACGCGCCATCGCCACCGCGGTGCGCGGGGTCTCGTCGGCCGGCTTGGCGACGATCGCGTTGCCGACCGCGGTGGAGGCGGCCACGGCGCGCGAGAGCAGCTGCATCGGGTAGTTCCAGGCGACGATGCTGCCGACGACGCCGTAGGGCTCGCGACGGGTGTAGGCGTGCAGGTCCGGGCCGAGCGGGATCGTCGTGCCGTAGTAGGCGTCGATGGCGTGGCCGTAGAAGCGGAAGTAGCGCGCGGCCACGGTGGCGTCGGTGACGGCCTGGCTCAGCGGCTTGCCGGTGTCCTCGGACTCCAGGCGCGCGAGCCCGTCGCGGTCGCGGTCGATGAGGTCGGCCAGACGGGTGAGCACCGTGCTGCGGTGCTCGGGGCTGGTCGCGGCCCACCCCTTCTGCGCCGCGGCGGCCGCCTCGACCGCCGCGTCGACCTCCCGCTCGCCGCCGCGCCCGACCGCGCCGAGCACCGAGCCGTCCGCGGGGTCGATGTTGTCGTAGGTGTCCTGCGCCGCCAGGTCCGTCCCTGCGACGAAGGAGTGGGTGGTGTGCGCGTCCGTGCCTGCCATGAGCACACGGTATGCCGTCGCGGCCGACGGCTCGCGGCGCACTCCCGGGCAGGAGTAGGGTCGGAGCACGTCCGGCCTTCCGCCGGACGCCGGCAACGGAGCGGAGTCGTGCCCGATGGAGCGCAGCTCGACGGACCTGCCCGGTGCCCCCCCCAGGAGTCTGAACGATCTTGCGGCGGACATCCACCTGGCCCGCGAGGCCGTGAACGGCCTGCGGACGGCGCCGGTGGTCTGGCAGGACCTGCGCGACGCCCAGGGCTCGCTGCTGGTGGCGATGGAGTCCCTCGCCCGTGAGCTCACGGCACGGCACCTGCCGGTCCCGCCCCGGCTGCGGGACGAGCTGCGCCTGCAGCGACGGCTCCACGGCGGCCTGCGGTCGCGGCTGGCCCCACCCCTGACCTGACGGGCGGCCCCGGGGCCCGGCGCTCGCCGTACCCGGCGACGCGAGAGGCCGCCGACCGGTCCTCCCAGGTCAGCGGCCTCTTGCCCGTTGCGCCCCCGGCAGGATTCGAACCTGCGCTCCCGCCTCCGGAGGGCGGTGCTCTATCCCCTGAGCTACGGGGGCAACAGCGACACACTGTAGCAGCGTGCAGGCCCCCGCTCCGAACGCCCGTGGTCGGGGCCGCGCCGGGGCGCATCTAGACTTGCCGGGGTGACCCCCGAGCAGCTCGCCGACGCCATCCACGCACTCCTGACCGAGGCCGCCTCCGACGGCCTCGCGCTGGAGGTGCCCGCCCGCGGCGCGGTCCGGGTGGAGCGTCCGCGCATCCGCGAGCACGGCGACTGGTCGACCAACGTCGCCCTCCAGCTGGCCAAGGGCGCAGGTATGCCGCCACGGCAGCTGGCCGAGGAGCTCGCCGCCCGCCTGGGGAAGGTCCCCGGCGTCGCCGCGGTGGACGTGGCCGGGCCCGGGTTCCTCAACATCACCCTCGACGCCGCGTCGGCCGGGGAGCTGGCGCGCACGATCGTCGAGGGGGGCGAGCGCTACGGCACCAACGACGCGCTGGCCGGGCACGTGGTCAACCTCGAGTTCGTCTCCGCCAACCCCACCGGCCCGCCGCACATCGGCCACACCCGCTGGGCCGCCCTGGGCGACGCCCTCGGCCGGCTGCTGCGCGCCAGCGGCGCCGACGTGACCACCGAGCACTACATCAACGACCACGGCGCACAGATGGGCAAGTTCGCCGCCTCGATCCTGGCCCGGGCGACCGGGGACGACATCCCCGAGGGCGGCTACCCGGGCGAGTACGTCATACCCCTGGCGGAGCGGCTGCTCGCAGAGCGCCCCGACGTCCTCGAGCTGCCCGAGAGCGAGCGCCTCGCGGTGACGCGCGAGCTGGGCTACGCGTGGATGCTCGAGCAGATCCGCGGCATCCTGACCGACTTCAACGTGGAGTTCGACGTGTGGCTGCCGGAGTCGACGCTGCACCGGGGCGGCAAGGTGGAGGAGGCGGTCGCCCGGCTGCGCGAGCAGGGCCACGTCTTCGACCAGGACGGCGCCGTCTGGCTGCGCACCACCGACTTCGGCGACGACAAGGACCGCGTGCTCATCCGCGCCAACGGCGAGCCCACCTACTTCGCCGCCGACGCCGCCTACTACCTGGACAAGAAGGACCGCGGCTTCCCCGAGAAGATCTACATGCTCGGTGCCGACCACCACGGCTACGTGGGGCGGCTCAAGGCGATCGCGGCCTGCGCGGGCGACGACCCCGAGAAGAACATCGAGGTGCTCATCGGCCAGCTGATCAACATCAGCGGCGAGCGCATGGGCAAGCGGCGCGGCAACGCCGTCTTCCTCTCCGACCTCATCGAGTGGATCGGCACCGACCCCGTCCGCTACTCCCTGGCCCGCTTCCCGGCCGACACCCCCCTGGACCTGGACGGCGAGGAGCTGCGCAAGCGCTCCAACGACAACCCGGTCTTCTACGTCCAGTACGCCCACGCCCGCACCTGCAACGTCGCCCGCCTCGCCGGCGAGGACGGGGTGAGCCGCGAGGACGGCTTCGACCCCTCGCTGCTGCAGCACGAGACCGAGGCGGCCCTGCTGGCCGCCCTGGGCGACTTCCCGCGGGTCGTCGCGCAGGCTGCCCAGCTCAGGGAGCCGCACCGGGTGGCCCGGTACCTCGAGGAGCTCGCGGGCCGCTTCCACAAGTGGTACGACGAGTGCCGGGTCCGCCCGACCACCGCCGACGAGGAGATCACCGACCTGCACCGCACCCGGCTGTGGCTCAACGACGCCACCCGCCAGGTGCTCGCCAACGGTCTGCACCTGCTTGGGGTCTCGGCCCCCGAGCGCATGTGACGACCCGTCCGTCCACGGGGCGCCGCGGCGCGCGGCTCCCCGACGACGCGCCGAACCCCACGCACACCACGACCCACGCACCCGACCGTCTGGAGCACGCCATGACGATGCCGACGTCCGCACCCACGCCCTCCTCCGACCCCGCAGCGCTGCGTGTCGCGCTGCTCGGCGCCGGCACGGTGGGGGCGTCCGTGGCCAGGCTGCTGGGGGAGCGCGCCGAGCTCCTGGCGGCCCGGGCGGGTCGGCCCCTGGAGCTGGCCGGCGTGGCGGTCCGGGACACCGGCCGGGTGCGCGACGGTGTCGACCCGGCGCTGCTCACCGACGACGTCGAGGGCCTGGTGGAGCGGGCCGACCTCGTCGTGGAGGTCATGGGCGGGCTGGAGCCCGCCCGCGGGCTGATCGAGCGGGCGCTGCGTCGCGGGGTCCCGGTCGTCACCGCCAACAAGCAGCTGATCGCCCAGCAGGGACCGCAGCTGCAGGCCGTCGCCGACGAGCACGGTGCGGGGCTGCACTACGAGGCGGCCGTCATGGCCGCCGTCCCGGTCATGGCGGTCGTGGGCGAGAGCCTGGCGGGTGACGAGATCGCCTCGATCTCGGGGATCGTCAACGGCTCCACCAACTACGTCCTGGACCTGGTCGCGCGCAAGGGCGTGCCGTTCGAGGAGGCGGTGCGTCAGGCCGGGGAGCTCGGCTACCTGGAGGCGGACCCCACCGAGGACCTGGAGGGGCTCGACGCCGCCGCCAAGATCGTCATCCTGGCCCGCACCGCCTGGGACCTGCCGGTGTCGATGGAGGACGTGCAGCGCCAGGGCATCACCGGCCTGACCGACGCGGACTTCGAGCAGGCCGCCGCCCACGGGAGCGTCATCAAGCTCGTGGCCTCGGCGTGGCGCTCGGCCGCGGGGGGCGGCGACCGCGTCGAGGTGGCGGTGCGCCCCGTGGCGCTGCCTCAGGACGACCCGCTGGCGCAGGCCCGGGAGGGCACCAACGTCCTCATCGTGGAGGCCCGCTCGGCCGGCTCGCTGCGTCTGCAGGGAGCCGGCGCCGGCGGCGACGCGACCGCCTCCGCGGTGCTCGGCGACATCGTGCGGGCCGCCCGCGGCCGGTAGCGCCGGCGCCCCCGGCCGGGGGCAGGACACGAGGTCAGGACGGGCGCGCCGGGGTGGGGTGCGACACCTGCACCGTGTTATGTTGGGATCGCCCCGTGAGCATGGGCGGCCGCTCGTCCGGTCGGCTCCGGAGCAATCCCACCCCACGGACCGGCGTCCAACCCGACGTCCCGTTTCTGTGCCGGCCGTCGAGCCTGTCCGTCCGTGGCACGTATCCGTCCGGTCGCCTCCACGGCACCGGACCATCACCCGAGAACCCCGCGCACCGGGCCGCAGGCCCGGTTGAGGGGGAAGGACAAACCACGTGACCGAGACCACCCAGTCTGCAGCGACCAAGACCGGCTCGCTCAGCACCCTCCGCCTCGCCGAGCTCCAGCAGCTGGCCGGGAGCATGGGCATCGCCGTCGACGCGAAGATGCGCAAGGCCGACCTCGTCTCCGCCATCCGTGAGCGTCGAGGAGGAGCCGCCGGCGCGGCCGCCGCGGACCGGCCCGCCGCCCGGGGTGCCGCGGGCCGCGCCTCCGAGAGCCGCAGCGTCGAGCGCGCAGAGACCAGCAGCAGCGCTGCGCCCGCCGACGGGCGCAGGGGCGACGCCGCTGCCACCGAGACCCCGGCCGACGGCCGCACCCCCGCACGTGACGCCCAGCGCACCGAGGCCGCCGCGTCCGGGCCGGACGCGGCGGACGGCCTGCAGGCCGCCCTCGACCGCGCCCAGGCCGAGCGCGAGGGGCGCAGCTCCGGCCGCCGGACCCGCCGCGCCGGGTCGCACGCCGGTGCCCCCCGCAGCGGTGAGGACCGCGAGGCGGGAGACAGCCGGGGCGGTCAGCAGGAGGCCCAGGACCGCCGGCAACAGGACCGTCGCAGTGACCAGCCGGACCGTCAGCAGGGCAACCGCCAGCAGGACGAGCGCCGGCCGGACCGTGAGGACGACCGCCAGCAGGGCGACCGTCAGCAGGGCGAGCGTCAGCAGGGCGAGCGTCAGCAGGGCGAGCGTCAGCAGGGCAACCGGCAGCAGGGCGAGCGTCAGCATGGCAACCGGCAGCAGGACGACCGGCAGCAGGGCGGCCGCCAGGACGACGGCGGCCATGGCGGCTACGACGACGAGGACGGCGACGGCCGCGGTCGTCGCCGCCGCAGCCGTCAGCGCGGCCGCGACCGCAAGCGCGGACGCACCGGCGCCCCGCAGGGCGGCGGCCAGGGCCAGGGCGGCCCCCAGCGCGAGGACGAGGAGGGCTACACCGACGAGGACGTGCTCGTCCCCGTCGGCGGCGTGCTCGACCTCCTGGACAGCTACGCCTTCATCCGCACCACGGGCTACCTGCCCGGGCCTACGGACGTCTACGTCCCGATGAACATGGTGCGCAAGGCCGGCCTGCGCAAGGGGGACGCCGTCACCGGTGTCATCAAGGCGCCGGAGGAGGACGGGCAGAACCAGCACACGATCTCCTCGACCGGCAACAAGCGCGACCGGGGCAAGTTCAGCGCCCTGGTGCGCCTGGACAGCGTCAACGGCCAGAGCCCGGAGCAGAGCCGGAGCCGTCCGGACTTCACCCGGCTCACCCCGCTCTACCCCCAGGAGCGGCTGCGCCTGGAGACCGAGCAGAAGAACCTCACCACCCGGGTCATCGACCTGGTCGCCCCGATCGGCAAGGGCCAGCGTGGGCTCATCGTCTCCCCGCCCAAGGCGGGCAAGACGATGATCATGCAGGCCATCGCCAACGCGATCACCGAGAACAACCCCGAGGTGCACCTGATGATCGTCCTGGTGGACGAGCGTCCGGAGGAGGTCACCGACTTCCAGCGCAGCGTCAAGGGTGAGGTCATCGCCTCCACCTTCGACCGCCCCGCGACCGACCACACGATCGTCGCCGAGCTGGCCATCGAGCGGGCCAAGCGCCTGGTCGAGCTGGGCCAGGACGTCGTGGTGCTGCTCGACGGCATCACCCGCCTGGGCCGTGCCTACAACCTCGCCGCCCCCGCCTCGGGCCGCATCCTCTCCGGCGGTGTGGACTCCTCGGCGCTCTACCCGCCGAAGAAGTTCTTCGGCGCCGCCCGCAACATCGAGAACGGCGGCTCGCTGACGATCCTCGCCACGGCGCTGGTCGAGACCGGCTCCAAGATGGACGAGGTGATCTTCGAGGAGTTCAAGGGCACCGGCAACATGGAGCTGCGCCTCTCGCGCCAGCTCGCCGACCGGCGCACCTTCCCCGCCGTCGACGTCAACGCCTCCGGCACCCGCCGCGAGGAGATCCTCATGGGCGGCGACGAGCTGAAGATCATGTGGAAGCTGCGCCGGGTGCTGTCCGCGCTCGACCAGACCCAGGGCATCGAGCTGCTCATCGACCGGCTCAAGAAGACCCGCCACAACTACGAGTTCCTGACCCAGGTCCAGCAGACCTCCTCGGTCCGGCTCGACGACGAGGACTGAGCTGACGGGCCGGAGCGGGGCCGGCGGAATTTTGCCGCCCCGCCCACGGTTTGGCAGAATGTGCCAGTTGGCCTACCGGTTCACGGCGCGCACCCAGCGCAGCCGACCCGGAGGAACCACCACCCTAGGAGAGACATGAAGAAGGACATCCACCCCGAGTACGTCGAGACCCAGGTGACGTGCACCTGCGGTGCCTCGTTCACCACCCGCAGCACCTCGACGTCGGGCAAGATCAGCGCCGACGTGTGCTCCAACTGCCACCCGTTCTACACGGGCAAGCAGAAGATCCTGGACACCGGTGGCCGCGTGGCCCGCTTCCAGGAGCGCTACGGCAAGAAGGCCGGCAAGTAGGGCTTCCCACGCCGGTCCCGTGACACCACGTCACGGGGCCGGCGTTCGCCGTTCCCAGCGGCACCGCGCCTCCCGGCCCACCAGTGAAAAGAGGTATGGCGTGTCCAGCTCGCCCTTCGGCTCCGCCCTCCCGCTCCTGACCGAGCACGCGGAGATCGAGCAGCAGCTCGCCGACCCGGCCGTCCACGCAGACCCGACCGCGCTGCGCCGGCTCAACAAGAGGTATGCCGCGCTCTCGCCCACCGTGGCGGCATACCGGGCCTGGGAGCGCGCCGCCGACGACCTCGCCACCGCCCGCGAGCTGTCCGCCGACGACGTGTCCTTCGCCGAGGAGGTGCCGGGGCTGCAGGTCGCCGAGAAGGAGGCCGCGGAGGTGTTGCGACGCCAGCTGGTGCCCCGCGACCCCGACGACGACCGCGACGTGATCCTCGAGGTCAAGGCGGGCGAGGGCGGTGAGGAGTCCGCGCTGTTCGCCGGCGACCTGCTGCGCATGTACCTGCGCTACGCCGAGCGCCGCGGGTGGCGTACCGAGGTCCTCGACGGCACCCCCTCGGACCTGGGCGGCTACAAGGACGCCCGGGTGTCGATCCAGGCGACCGGCACCCCGGCACCCGGTGAGGCGCCGTGGGCCCGCCTGAAGTACGAGGGTGGCGTCCACCGCGTGCAGCGGGTCCCCGTCACCGAGAGCCAGGGGCGCATCCACACCTCGGCGGCGGGCGTGCTCGTGATGCCGGACATCGACGACCCCGCCGAGGTCGAGCTGGACGCCAACGACCTGAAGATCGACGTCTTCCGCTCCTCCGGCCCCGGCGGCCAGTCGGTGAACACCACGGACTCGGCCGTGCGGATCACCCACCTGCCGACCGGTCTGGTCGTCTCCTGCCAGAACGAGAAGTCCCAGCTGCAGAACAAGGAGTCGGCCCTGCGCGTCCTGCGCGCGCGGCTGCACCAGATCGCCGTGGAGGAGGCGGAGGCCGCCGCCAGCGAGCAGCGCCGCAGCCAGGTCCGCACGGTCGACCGCAGCGAGCGGATCCGCACCTACAACTTCCCCGAGAACCGCATCGCCGACCACCGCACCGGGTTCAAGGCCTACAACCTCGACCAGGTGCTCGACGGCGACCTGGACCCGGTCCTGCAGTCGGCCGTCGACGCCGACGAGGCGGCCCGCCTCGCCGGGCTCGACGACGCGTGAGGCTCGACCGGCTGCTGCGCACCGCGACGACGGCGCTCGCCGAGGCGGGGGTGCCCAGCCCCGCCGTGGACGCCGAGCTGCTGCTGGCCCACGTGACCGGGCGCGACCTCGCCGACGTGCGGCGGGCGCGGATCCTGGGCGAGGACCTGCCCGAGGCGACGCGCACGGCATACCTGCAGCTGGTCGAGCGGCGTCGCTCCCGCGTGCCGCTGCAGCACCTGACGGGGTCGGCGCACTTCGCCGGCCTCGAGCTCGTGGTGGGGCCAGGTGTCTTCGTGCCCCGCCCCGAGACGGAGGTGCTGGTCGACCTGGCGCTGCAGGCCCTCGACGGCCTGGACCGGCCGACCGTGGTCGACCTGTGCACCGGCAGCGGGGCCATCGCCCTGGCCCTCGCGCACGCCCGCCCCGACGCCGTCGTGGGCGCCGTGGAGCTCTCTGTCGAGGCGCACCGGTATGCCGTCGCCAACGTCGAGGCGACGGGCCTCGCCGTCGACCTGCGGCAGGGGAGGGCCCAGGAGGCGTTCGGCGACCTGGCCGGTCGGGTGGACGTGGTCACGAGCAACCCGCCCTACATCCCGGCGGACGCCGTGCCGGTCGACGTCGAGGTGCGCGAGCACGACCCGCAGCTGGCGCTCTACGGCGGCGGCGAGGACGGGTTGCGGGTGCCGCTGGAGGTGGCGGAGCGTGCCGGGCTGCTGCTGCGCCCGGGCGGCGTGCTGCTCATGGAGCACGCCGACGTGCAGGGGGAGGAGCTGCCGCGGGCGCTGCGGGCCCAGGGCGTGTGGCGCGAGGTGGCCGACCACCGCGACCTGGCGGGCAAGCCCCGCGTGACGCGGGCCGTCCGCAGCTGAGCACGCACGAACACCGCCCCGGCGCCGTGCGGCGGCCGGGGCGGTGCTGTGTCAGGAGGTTCGATCGACCTCAGAAGATGAAGATCAGCAGGGCGATGATGAGCAGGATGCCCACGATCGTCCAGATCAGTCCGCTTCCGCGCATAGATTCCACACTCCTTCTGTAGACGAAGACGCGATCTGCGCCTACGGCATGGCAGCACTCTTGCGAACCGCGGCCCCAGGCGCAACTTCAAACACGCCGTGTCCCCGGTGCGGTGAGGTGCCAGACTGTTCCCCGGTCGGTCGGCGGTCCGGCCGGCACCTGACACACGAGGAGGACCACCCATGTCCGATGGCTCCGCGCCGTCGCTGCAGGACCGGCTGCTGGACTGCACCGACCCGCAGGCCCGCCCCGCGGCGCTGGAGCGGGCCGCGACCGCCGTGCGGGAGGGCAGGGTCGTCGTGCTGCCCACGGACACGGTCTACGGCGTGGGTGCGGACGCCTTCGACGTGGTCGCGGTCGCGATGGTGCTCGCCGCCAAGCACCGCGGCCGCGACATGCCCCCGCCCGTGCTGGTGCCCAACCCGCGCACGGTCGACGGGCTCGCGGTGGACGTGCCGATGTACGCCAAGATCCTCATGCGCCAGTTCTGGCCCGGGCCGCTCACCGTGGTGGTGCGTGCCCAGCCCTCGCTGCACTGGGACCTGGGGGAGACCAACGGCACGGTCGCCCTGCGCATGCCCGACGACGAGGTCGCCCTGGCCCTGCTCTCAGAGGTCGGGCCGATGGCCGTGACCAGCGCCAACGTCACCGGGCAGCCGGCGGCGACGACGGGTCAGGAGGCGCTCGACCAGCTCGGCGGGGCCGTCTCGGTCTACCTCGAGGACGGTCCGCGCACCGGCGGGCTGCCCTCCACGATCGTGGACTGCACCGGGCAGGAGCCCGTCGTGCTGCGTCTCGGCGCGCTCTCGGCCGACCGGCTGCGCGAGGTCCTCGGCACCACGATGCTGCACGACAGCCCCGCCGCGCGGGACGCGGCTGCTGACCCCAGGGGCTCGGCCACCGGGCCCGAGGCGTCCGGGGGCCTCGTCGACGCGGAGGAGGACGGTGCGGACCAGGCCCGGCTCGTGGGCAGCGTCGTGCCCAGCGGCGTGACCGTGCCGGGCACCGCCCTGCGCACGCTCACGCCCTGAGGCCCGGACGAGACCGACCCCCTAGAGTGACCATCATGACCACGCCGGTGAACCCTGACACCTACTACGGCCCGAGCTTCGCGGCGCTCGTCGAGCAGGACCCGGAGATCGCCGGCCTGCTCGTCTCCGAGCTCGACCGCCAGCGCAGCGGCCTGCAGCTCATCGCGAGCGAGAACCAGACCAGCCCGGCCGTGCTGGCCGCGGTCGGCTCCACGTTGTCCAACAAGTACGCCGAGGGCTATCCCGACGCGCGCTACTACGGCGGCTGCGCCGAGGTGGACAAGGTCGAGAAGCTCGCGATCGAGCGGGCCAAGACCCTCTTCGGTGCCGACCACGCCAACGTCCAGGCCCACTCCGGCGCCAGCGCCAACCAGGCCGTCTACGGCGCCTTCGCCTCCCCGGGCGACACCATCCTGGCGATGTCGCTCGACCACGGCGGTCACCTCACCCACGGCTTCAAGGTGAGCTTCTCCGGCAAGTGGTTCAACGCCGTCCACTACGGCGTGCACCCCGAGACCGAGGACATCGACTACGACCAGGTCGCCAAGCTCGCCCGGGAGCACCGCCCGAAGATCATCCTGGCCGGCGGCTCCGCCATCCCGCGCCTCATCGACTTCGAGCGCTTCCGCGCCATCGCCGACGAGGTCGGCGCGATCTTCTGGGTCGACGCGGCGCACTTCATCGGGCTGGTCGCCGGCAAGGTCATCCCCTCCCCGGTGCCGCACGCCGACGTCGTCTCCTTCACCACGCACAAGGTGCTGCGCGGCCCCCGCGGCGGCGCGATCGTCTGCAAGGAGGAGCACGCCAAGAAGATCGACCGCGCGGTCTTCCCGATGATGCAGGGCGGCCCCCTCATGCACGGCATCGCCGGCAAGGCGGTCAACTTCGCCGAGTGCATGACCCCGGCCTACCAGGCCTACGCCCAGCAGGTCGTCGACAACGCACGCGTCCTGGCCGAGTCGCTGGGCGAGAAGGGCATCCGACCGATCACCGGCGGCACCGACACCCACCTGTCGCTGCACGACCTGCGCGGCGTGGGCGTCACCGGCGCCGACGCCGAGCTGCGCTGCGACGCCGCCGGCATCGTGCTCAACAAGAACGCGATCCCCTTCGACCCCGAGAAGCCCAACGTGGCCTCCGGCATCCGGGTCGGCAGCCCCTCGGTCACCACCCAGGGCATGGGGACCGAGCAGATGCGCGTCGTGGCCGACCTCATCCACCGCGCCGTCACCGAGACCGACGGCACCCCCGACCACCCGGTCGCCCGGGAGATCCGCGAGCGGGTCACCGAGCTCATGGCCGCCCACCCGGCCTACCCGGAGCCGGCCACCGTCTGAGCCCCGCGTGCACCCCATACCCGCGCGGTACGGGGTGCACGCCCGGGTCGGGCGCGTCGGGCAGGAGCCTTCCAGTGCGCGAGTTCCTCATGGTGCTGCTGACAGCGGCGGTCGTGACCTACCTCGCGACCCCGCTGGTGCGCCGCCTCGCCCTGGCCACCGGTGCCCTGACCGCCGTGCGCGACCGCGACGTGCACACCGTCCCGATCCCGCGGCTCGGCGGCGTGGCGATGCTCGTCGGCTTCGCCGCTGCGGTCGCCCTGGGGGAGCAGCTGCCCTACCTGGGCCAGCTCTTCGACTCCTCGCCGCAGCTGTGGGGGGTGCTGCTGGCCGCCACGATCATCACCGTCCTCGGCGCCCTCGACGACGTGCGCGAGCTGGACTGGATGACCAAGCTGGCCGGGCAGGTCATCGCCGGCGGCGTCATGGCCTTCTTCGGGGTGCAGCTGCTCTCGCTGCCCATCGGGGGCGTCACCGTGCTGCCCGAGCCGGTCATGGTGACCCTGACGATCCTCGTGGTCGTCATCTCCACCAACGCCGTCAACTTCATCGACGGGCTGGACGGGCTGGCCGCCGGCGTCGTGCTCATCGCCGCGGCCGCGTTCTTCGGCTGGTCCTACCTGGTGAGCACCAACTTCGACCCGCCCAACGTCTTCTCGATGGCGACCTTCATCAGCGCCGCGCTGATCGGGGTCTGCGCCGGCTTCCTGCCGCACAACTTCCACCCCGCGCGGCTGTTCATGGGCGACGCGGGCGCGCTGCTGCTCGGCCTGCTCCTGGCTGCCGCGACGATCTCGATGACGGGGTCGGTGGACCCGAGCTCCTCGCTGGCCAGCGCCTCGGCCGCGGCGGCGATCCTGCTGCCGATCGCGATGCCGCTGGCGATCATGGGCCTGCCCTTCGTCGACATGCTGCTGGCCGTCCTGCGTCGCACCCGCGCCGGGCAGCTGCCGTGGAAGCCCGACCGGGGCCACCTGCACCACCGGATGCTCGACATCGGCCACAGCCATCGCCGCGCGGTCGTCCTGCTCTACCTGTGGGCCGGGCTGATCGCCGTCGGTGCCGTCTCGTTCGCCTACCTGCCGCCGTGGGTCTCCGCGCTGGGCATCCTTCTGCTCGTCGTCGTGGCGACCGTGCTCACCCGTCGCCCCTGGAACGGCACGGGACCGAGCGCCGGAGGGAAGGTGCCCCCACCTGCGGTTTCGTCCGACGCACAGGGCTTGTGATAACTTTCACAAGCGCCGTCCGACCACCTCAGGAGCCCCTCCTCATGACCTCCACCGCACCGACGCGCCCCCGGCGGACGCCGCTGCGCTCGATGCTGCTGGGCGGTCTGGTGCCGACCGCGCCCCTGGTGGTGCTGGTGCCCCTGCTGACCTGGGCCGCCGCCGGACCGTGGGCCGCCGTCTCGGCGCTCCTGGGCGCCGTGATCTCCCTGACCGTGTTCGTGCTGGGGGTCGTCGGCATCCGCGGCGTGCTGGCCGGCCCGACGACCGCCACCATGGCCGGCGCCTTCGGCGTCTTCGTGCTCCAGATGGCGGCCCTGGCCGCCGTGATCTGGTCGCTCGGCCAGACCGACTGGCTCGAGGTCGTCCCGCTGGCGATCGCCTTCATCCTCGTGGGCCTGGTCTTCCAGGCCGGTCTGGTCGTGGGCTACCTCCGCTCGCGCTCGGCCCTCGACGTCGCGATGCCGGGGGAGGGACGATGAGCCAGGTCCCGCCGTCGCCGCAGGCGGACGAGCCCGCACGCGCACCCCATACCTCCATCCCCTCCCCGCACGGCGGCAGCGAGGCGCACGTGCCGGGCATGGCGAAGCAGACCGACCTCGGCAACGCGGTCATCGCCTACCTCATCGCCGGCCCCCTGACCTTCGGCGCCCTCGGCTGGCTGGCCGACTGGGCGCTGGACCTGCGGCTGCTGCTGCCGGTGGGCGTCGTGGTCGGGATGGTGCTGTCCTTGTACGTGATCTGGCTCAGGTACGGTAGGGCGTGACGTCCGTGCGCCGTCCCGAGCCCGTGGCGTCCTTCCCCGCTGGGGAGCTCGCCCCGACACCCGTCGAAACCTGTGAGAAGGAGTACGCGTGAGCGTGACCACTGCGGCCGCTGGGCTGATGGTGCCGATGGCCGAGGAGGGCGAGAGCCACTTCCCGCCCACGCCGGGAGACTTCTGGCAGCCCCTCTTCGCCATCCCCGGGACGGAGTACTACTTCACCCGGCCGATGCTGCTGCTCTCGGTCGCGACCGTCATCCTCATGGCCTGGCTGTGGATGACCACCCGCCGTGCGGCGGTCGTGCCCTCCAAGAGCCAGTGGGTGACCGAGCAGGTCTACAACTTCGCCCGCAACGGCATCGCCCGCGACATGATCGGCAGCAAGGACTTCATGCCCTTCGTGCCGTTCATCTTCGCGCTCTTCTCCTTCATCCTGCTCAACAACCTGTTCGGCATCATCCCGCCGTTCCAGAACCCGACGATGGCCCGCGTGGGCTTCCCGATCGCGCTGACGCTGATCGTCTACGTCGTCTACCACTGGGTGGGCATCCGCAAGAAGGGCGGCGTCGGCCCCTACCTCGGCTCGCTGCTGCCCGGCGGCCTGCCGGGGTGGATCAAGCCGTTCATCCTGCTGCTGGAGCTCATCACCTTCTTCATCACGCGGCCGCTCACGCTGGCCCTGCGACTCTTCGGCAACATGTTCGCCGGCCACATGCTGCTGGTCGTCTTCATCATCGGCGGCTGGTACCTGTTCAAGACCTTCGACCCGGCGCTGATGGCCGTGGCAATCCCCGCCTGGATCCTCGGTGTGGCGCTGACCGCCTTCGAGGGCCTGGTGCAGTTCCTGCAGGCCTACGTCTTCGCCCTGCTCGCCGCCTCCTACATCGGCGGCGCCCTGGCCGACGAGCACTAAGACTCGTCAGCCTCCCGACCCGACAACTGAATAGTTTCGAAGCCTTCGACGGGGCGCCGCCCCGTCGGGACATCACACAGAAAGAGATTTGACGTGACTGGTGACATCACCCTTCTCGGCTACGGCGTGTCCGCCATCGGCCCGGCCATCGCCGTGGGTCTGATCTTCGCGGCCTACATCAACGGCGTCGCCCGCCAGCCCGAGGCGCAGGGCAAGCTGCAGCCGATCGCCATCCTCGGCTTCGCGCTGGCTGAGGCCCTCGCCATCTTCGGCCTGGTCCTCTTCTTCATCGCGTTCTTCGTCTGACGACGCCCCCTTCCGCCCATCCAGACCCGTCCTGCAAGCGGTGCACCGGTGCGACCGGAGCGCCTGAGGGACACGTACACGTGAGGAGTCGCGCGTGGACTACACCACGATCGCGTCGGGCGTCCTGATGGCAGCCGAGGAGGCCGAGCCCATGGGCGCCGGGGAGGCTGCCGTCCCGATCCTTCCCTACATGCCGGAGCTCATCTTCGGCCTGATCGTCTTCGGCCTCTTCTACTGGTTCGTCGCCAAGAAGATCGTGCCCAGCCTCGAGAAGGTCTACGCCGAGCGCACGGCCGCGATCGAGGGCGGGATGCAGGCTGCCGAGAAGGCCCAGGCCGAGGCGGCTGCCGCGAAGAAGCAGTACGAGGACCAGCTGGGCGAGGCCCGTGCCGAGGCTGCTCGCATCCGCGAGAACGCCAAGGAGCAGGGCGCCCAGATCGTCGCGGAGATGCGGGAGCAGGCGCAGGCCGAGGCCACCCGGATCACCGAGACCGCGCACAAGCAGATCGAGGCCGAGCGTCAGCAGGCCATGGTCCAGCTGCGCGGCGAGGTGGGCGAGATCTCGACCGCCCTGGCGAGCAAGATCGTCGGGGAGTCGCTGGAGGAGGAGACCCGCCAGCGCGGGATCGTCGACCGCTTCCTGGCCGACCTCGAGTCCGGCTCGATCCGCCCGGAGAAGCTGGGCGCCAGCAGCGAGCAGGGCCGCTGATGGACAACAGCGCCTACCGCAGGGCCTACCACGAGGCCGAGACGGCGCTCGAGCAGGTGCTGCAGGCCGGTGACGGCTCGCGGCTGGCCGACGAGCTCTGGGCCGTCGCCAACGCCGTGGACGTCAACCCGGTGCTCCGGCGCAACCTGGGCGACCCGTCGCGCGAGGGGGAGGACAAGGCCGCCCTGGCCCAGCGCCTCCTCGACGGCAAGATCCACGACGAGGCGCTGCGCGTCGTCGGGGCGGTCGTCTCCCAGCGCTGGCCCGAGACCGGGGACCTCGTCTCCGCGCTCGAGCGGCTCAGCGTCGAGGCGATCCTGGCCCACGCCCAGCGCAACAACCGGCTGACCCAGGTCGAGGACGAGCTGTTCCGCTTCGGACGCATCGTCGAGGGCACCCCGGACCTGCAGGCCGCGCTCAGCGACCGACGGGCCGACGTGCGCGCCAAGACGACGCTGGTCGACCGGCTGCTGTCGGTCAAGGCCGCTCCGGAGTCGGTGCGCCTGGCCAAGCAGGCCGTCGCCAGCACCCGGGGCCGGCGGTTCGACCACGCCCTCGCCGCCTACCTGGAGCAGGCGGCCAGCCGTCAGGACCAGGTCACGGCGACGGTCATCAGCGCCGTCCCGCTGACCCAGGAGCAGCACGACCGCCTCGTGCGCTCGCTGAGCACGCAGTACGGCCGCCAGGTCCACACCAACGTGGTCATCGACGAGGACGTCGTCGGTGGCATCAGGGTGGAGATCGGTGACGAGGTCATCGACGGCACGGTCAGCCACCGGCTGGCCGAGGCCCACCGCCGCATGACCAGCTGACCCCCGACCTGCAGACCCGCACACCCACCCCGAAAACCACTGGTCCGCCGATGACGAGCACGGACCGACGACGAGGAGAAAAGACATGACGGAGCTTTCGATCCGTCCGGAAGAGATCCGCGACGCACTGGACCAGTTCGTCCAGTCCTACGAGCCGAGCGCCGCCTCCCGCGAGGAGGTCGGGCGCGTGGTCGACGCCGGTGACGGCATCGCCCACGTCGAGGGCCTGCCCTCGGTCATGACCAACGAGCTCCTGCAGTTCGAGGACGGCACGCTCGGCCTGGCGCTGAACCTCGACGTGCACGAGGTCGGTGTCATCGTCCTGGGTGACTTCTCCGGCCTGGAGGAGGGCCAGCCGGTGCGCCGCACCGGTGAGGTCCTGTCCGTGGCCGTCGGCGACGGCTACCTGGGCCGGGTCGTGAACCCGCTGGGCGAGCCCATCGACGGTCTCGGCGAGATCGAGACCGAGGGTCGCCGCGCGCTGGAGCTGCAGGCTCCCGGCGTCATGGCCCGCAAGTCGGTCCACGAGCCGCTGCAGACCGGCATCAAGGCGATCGACGCGATGATCCCGATCGGCCGCGGCCAGCGCCAGCTGATCATCGGTGACCGTCAGACCGGCAAGACCACGGTCGCGGTCGACACCATCCTGAACCAGAAGGCCAACTGGGAGTCCGGTGACCCGGACAAGCAGGTCCGCTGCATCTACGTGGCGATCGGCCAGAAGGGCTCCACCATCGCCGGCGTGCGCGGCACGCTGGAGGAGGCCGGCGCGCTGGAGTACACCACGATCGTGGCGGCTCCCGCCTCGGACGCGGCGGGCTTCAAGTACCTGGCTCCCTACACCGGCTCGGCCATCGGCCAGCACTGGATGTACCAGGGCAAGCACGTCCTGATCGTCTTCGACGACCTGTCCAAGCAGGCCGAGGCCTACCGCTCCGTGTCGCTGCTGCTGCGCCGTCCGCCGGGCCGTGAGGCCTACCCGGGCGACGTCTTCTACCTGCACTCCCGGCTCCTCGAGCGCTGCGCGAAGCTCTCCGACGAGATGGGCGCGGGCTCGATGACCGGTCTGCCGATCATCGAGACCAAGGCCGGTGACGTGTCGGCCTACATCCCGACCAACGTCATCTCCATCACCGACGGCCAGATCTACCTGCAGTCGGACCTGTTCAACTCCAACGTCCGCCCCGCGATCGACGTGGGTGTCTCCGTCTCCCGCGTCGGTGGCGCCGCGCAGATCAAGGCGATGAAGTCGGTCTCCGGCCGTCTCAAGGTCGACCTGGCGCAGTTCCGCGAGATGGAGGCGTTCGCGATGTTCGCCTCCGACCTCGACGCCGCGTCCAAGGCGCAGCTGGAGCGCGGTGCCCGCATGGTCGAGATCCTCAAGCAGCCGCAGTCCTCCCCGGTCCCGGTCGAGGAGCAGGTCGGCGTCATCTGGGCCGGCACCAACGGCCACATCGACGACGTGCCCGTCTCCGACGTGCGCCGGTTCGAGGCCGAGTGGGTCGACTACCTGCGCCGCGAGCACAAGGCGATGCTCGACGGCATCCGGGAGAGCGGCAAGCTCGGCGACGACACCGAGGCCGCCCTGGTCGAGGCGATGCGGGCCTTCAAGCAGGAGTTCAACCCCGACGCCAGCCAGGAGGTGCGTGTCGGCTCCGACGAGGACTTCGACAACGTCGACGCCCTCGAGGGCGAGGACGTCGACCAGGAGCAGATCAAGGTCCGTCGCCGCTGACGCAGCCGGCAGGTATGCCGTGAGCCGGGTGGGTGCGGGCGCGCACCCCGCGCAGCACCCACCCGGCCGGGCAGCCACCGGTGCCCAGCACGACGGCATACCCGAGGGTCAGCCCCGACCACACCAACGACTCGAGCAGAGCAAGAGAGGCGAGATATGGGAGCGCAGCAGCGGGAGTACCGCCAGCGCAGCCGGTCCGTCCAGTCGACGAAGAAGATCACGCGCGCGATGGAGCTCATCGCCGCCTCGCGCGTGGTCAAGGCCCGCCAGCGCGTGGCCCAGACGACGCCGTACGCCAACGCGATCACCCGCGCGGTGTCGGCCGTCGCCAGCTTCGCCGACGTGGACCACCCGCTGACGACCGAGCGTGAGACGGTCCGGCGTGCCGGTGTCCTGATCATCAGCAGCGACCGTGGCCTGGCCGGGGCCTACTCCGGCTCGGTCATGAAGCGCAGCGAGCAGCTGCGCGAGCTGCTGGAGGAGGACGAGGGCAAGGAGATGGTGCCCTACCTCACCGGCCGCAAGGCCGAGGGCTACTACCGCTTCCGCGGGCGCAGCTTCGAGCAGTCCTGGTCGGGGTTCTCCGACGCACCGACGTTCGAGGTGGCGCGGGA
Organism: Ornithinimicrobium pekingense DSM 21552; assembly: GCF_000421185.1. Taxonomy (GTDB): domain Bacteria; phylum Actinomycetota; class Actinomycetes; order Actinomycetales; family Dermatophilaceae; genus Ornithinicoccus; species Ornithinicoccus pekingensis. The sequence continues at coordinate 102,854 of NZ_ATWJ01000014.1, read as the reverse complement.
GATCGCCCAGCGGCTGACGGCCGACTTCATCGCCGGCTCCGAGAACGGCGGGGTCGACGAGCTGCACATCGTCTCCACCCGGTTCGTCAACATGGTGACCCAGGAGGTGCAGGTCGTGCGCCTGCTGCCGCTGGAGGTCGTCGAGGACGAGGCGCCGGTGGCCGACGAGGACATCTACCCGCTCTACGAGTTCGAGCCCGACGGGGCGCAGGTGCTGGACGCGCTGCTGCCCAAGTACGTCACGTCCCGCATCTGGAACGCGCTGCTGCAGGCGTCCGCCTCCGAGCTCGCCGCCCGCCAGCGGGCGATGAAGTCGGCGACGGACAACGCCGAGGAGCTCATCAAGACCTACACCCGGTTGGCCAACCAGGCCCGCCAGGCCGAGATCACCCAAGAGATCAGCGAAATCGTGGGCGGCGCGAGCGCCCTCGCCGACGCCAAGTGAGAAGGAAGCACTGAGTCATGACTGCTACCACTGACGCTCCTGTGCAGGAGCAGACGCAGGGCGGCGTCGGCCGCCTGGCCCGGATCATCGGCCCGGTCGTCGACGTCGAGTTCCCCCCCGGCCAGATGCCCGCGCTCTACAACCTGCTCAAGACCGAGGTCACCATGGGTGACCGCACGAGCACGATCAACCTCGAGGTCGCCCAGGACATCGGCGACAACATGGTGCGCGCCATCTCCCTGCAGCCGACCGACGGCCTGGTCCGCGGCGCGGCGGTGCAGGACACCGGCGGCCCGATCATGGTCCCGGTGGGCGACGTGACCCTCGGTCACGTCTTCAACGCCACCGGCGACGTGCTGGACCTGCCCGAGGGCGAGACCCTGGAGGTCACCGAGCGCTGGGGCATCCACCGCCAGGCGCCCGCCTTCGACCAGCTGGAGTCCAAGACCCAGATGTTCGAGACCGGCATCAAGGTCATCGACCTGCTCACCCCCTACGTCCTGGGTGGCAAGATCGGCCTGTTCGGCGGCGCCGGCGTGGGCAAGACGGTGCTCATCCAGGAGATGATCGCCCGTGTCGCCCGCGACCACGGTGGTGTGTCGGTGTTCGCCGGTGTCGGCGAGCGCACCCGTGAGGGCAACGACCTCATCGTCGAGATGGAGGAGGCCGGGGTCCTCGGCCAGACCGCCCTGGTCTTCGGCCAGATGGACGAGCCGCCGGGCACCCGTCTGCGCGTGGCGCTGTCGGCGCTGACGATGGCGGAGTACTTCCGCGACGTGCAGAAGCAGGACGTGCTGCTCTTCATCGACAACATCTTCCGCTTCACCCAGGCGGGCTCGGAGGTCTCCACGCTGCTGGGCCGCATGCCGTCGGCCGTGGGCTACCAGCCCAACCTGGCCGACGAGATGGGCACCCTGCAGGAGCGCATCACCTCCACGCGTGGTCACTCGATCACCTCGATGCAGGCGATCTACGTGCCGGCCGACGACTACACCGACCCGGCCCCGGCGACCACCTTCGCCCACCTGGACGCGACGACCGAGCTCTCCCGCCCGATCGCCTCGATGGGTATCTACCCGGCCGTGGACCCGCTGGCCTCGACCAGCCGGATCCTCGACCCGCGCTACATCACCCGCGAGCACTACGACACGGCGGTCCGGGTCAAGTCGATCCTGCAGCGGTACAAGGAGCTGCAGGACATCATCGCCATCCTCGGCATCGACGAGCTCTCCGAGGAGGACAAGATCCTCGTCGGCCGCGCGCGTCGCATCCAGCGGTTCCTGTCGCAGAACACCTACGTCGCCAAGCAGTTCACCGGCATCGAGGGTTCGACGGTCCCGCTGTCCGAGACGATCGAGGCCTTCACCAAGGTGGCCGACGGCGAGTACGACCACGTCCCCGAGCAGGCCTTCTTCATGTGCGGTGGCCTCGAGGACGTCGAGCGCCAGGCCGCCGAGCTGGAGAAGAACAGCTGAGCGCCTGACCCCTTGAGGTATGGCGAAGGGCCGGTGAGTCGCACGACTCACCGGCCCTTCGCCATACCCGACCGACGACGCCGTGCGCACGCCCCACCCCCGACCGACGACGCCGTGTGTACGCCCCACCCCCGACCGGGGACGTCGCGTGAACCGGCCCGGCCCTGGGTCCGACGCCGCGTCGTAGCACAATGGGCCCGTGATCACCGTCGACACCTCCGCCCTGGCCGCGGCCCTGCGCGCCCTCCCCGACACCCCGCGCGTCGTCGCCTCCGGCAACCACAGCATCCCCTGGGAGCTGGTGCGCGTCCTGGACGAGCACGTCGAGCGCTACGTCCTCAACACCCTCAACGGGCCCCCGGGGCTGCCCGAGCGCGACGGGGTCGTCGTCGAGACCAGCTTCGTGGGGGCGGGTCAGCGGCGCCACCCCGGGCTGCGCTACGTCCCCTCGCGGCTCTCGCTGGTGCCGGTCCTCTTCCGGCGGTCCCTGCCGGTCGACGCCGTGTTCGTGCACTGCTCGCCCCCGCGCGACGGCGTCGTGTCGCTGGGGATCGAGGTCAACGTGCTGCCGGCGGCGATCGAGGCGTGCCGTGAGCGCGGGGGGCTGGTGGTCGCGCAGGTCAATGACCAGATGCCCTACACCTACGGCGACGCGCTCGTGCCGGTCGACCACATCGACCTCGCCCTCGAGGCCAGCAGCGCCCTGCCCACGCCGCCTCAGGGTATGCCGCTGGGCGAGGACGCGCTGGCGATCGGCGAGCGCGTCGCCGGCATGGTGCCGGACGGTGCGACGCTCCAGATGGGCATCGGGGCGGTCCCCGACGCGGTGCTGGGCGCGCTCACCGGCCATCGCGGGCTGCGGCTGTGGACGGAGATGTTCTCCGACGGCGTGCTGGCCCTGGACGCCGCGGGGGCCCTGGACGCAGAACACCCCTTGACGACCTCCTTCCTCTTCGGCACCAGCGAGCTCTACACGTGGCTCGACGGCAACCGGCGCGTGCACATGCTGCGCACCGAGCGCACCAACGACCCCGGTCTCATCGCGCGGCAGCGCTCGATGACCTCCATCAACACCGCCCTGGAGGTCGACCTGTTCGGCCAGGCCAACGCCTCGCGCATCGACGCCCGGATCCACAGCGGGTTCGGCGGGCAGACCGACTTCATCGTCGGCGCGCTGCACTCCCAGGGCGGCCAGGCGATCATGGCGTTGCGCTCCTGGCACCCGAAGGCGGACGTCTCCACGATCGTGCCGATGGTCGACGAGCCGGTGACCTCCTTCCAGGCCTCGTCGATCGTCACCGAACAGGGCGTCGCGCCGCTGTTCGGGCACAGCGAGAAGGACCAGGCCCGGGCCCTGATCGAGGAGGCGGCCCACCCGCGGGTGCGTGCCGAGCTGTGGGAGGAGGCCGCCCACCTGGGCCTCGCGTAGGCACCCCGTGGACCCGTTCGGAGGCGCACCGGCCGACCGCTAGACTGGACCGACCGTCTGGCCGAACACCCGAGAGGACAACACCGACGTGAGTGCACTGAAGGTCGAGCTGGTCGCCGCGGACCGCAAGGTCTGGGAGGGCGAGGCCTCCATGGTCAGCGCCCGGAGCATCGACGGTGAGCTCGGTATCCTGCCCGGACACACGCCGCTGCTGGGTGTCCTCGTCACCGGCGACGTCCGCATCGCGACCGGTGGCGGCGACGAGACGGTCACCATCGACAGCGGCTTCCTGTCCGTGGACCACGACCGCGTGGTCATCGTCGCCGACAACGTCGACGCCGCCAGCCTCACCAGCACCCCCACCGCCTGACCGCTCATGTCGGAGAGCCTCGTCCTGGTGCTCCTGGCCGCCGTCGGCGCGCTGGTGCTCCTGGGGCTGGGCCTGGTCATGTTCCGGATCTTCGGCGACCAGGGCCTGATCTGCCCGCCTATGCCGGTGGCCTACCGCAGCTCTGCCTCCCAGGGCGCCTGGCGCCGAGGCACCCTGCGCTTCACCGAAGACCGTCTGGCCCTGCGTGGGCCGGGCGGTCTTTCCGGTGGGCCGTGGATGCGCGGCAACCTCGACCTGGGGGTGGCCGGCACCGTCAACGGCGAGACCGCCCGCGAGATCGGGCGGGCAGGCCTGATCGAGGTGCCGGTCGTCTACGGCACCTCCTCCTTCGACCTGGCGCTGGACGAGGAGCACTACACCGCGCTGCGGGCCTGGGTCGAGGCCGTCCCCCCGGGGTGGATGAGCTCCAACGTCGCCTGAGCCCGATCGTCAGGGCAGCGGGGCCGGGGCCTCGGGCCCGGTGTAGCGGGCGGCCGGCCGGAAGATGCGCGGGCTCGTCGTCTGCTCGAGGACGTGGGCGCCCCAGCCGACCACCCGCGCCGTGGCGAAGGTGGGCGTGAACATCTCCCGGGGGATGCCGCACTGCTCCATCACCACCCCGGCGTAGTACTCGACGTTGGTGTGCAGCTCGCGGCCCGGCTTCAGCTCGGCGAGCGCCGCGACGACCTCGGACTCGACCCGCACCGCCAGCTCGACGAGCGGGCCACCCAGCTCAAGCGCGATCTCGCGCAGCATCGCCGCCCGAGGGTCCATGGTCCGGTAGACGGCGTGGCCGAAACCCATGATGCGCTCGCCGGCCGCGACCCGCTCACGCACCCACGCCCGGGCCCGGTCGGGCGTGCCGATCTCGTCGAGCGCGTCGAGGGCCCGGTCCGGGGCGCCGCCGTGCAGCGGCCCGGCGAAGGTGCCGATCGCCCCGCAGACCGCCGAGGCGACGTCGCTGCCCGAGGAGGTGACCACCCGCGCGGTGAACGTCGAGGCGCTGAAGCCGTGGTCGATCGTGCTGGTCAGGTATGCCGCGACCGCGTCGCGGTGCTCGGGCGCCGGCTCCGCACCGGTCAGCATCCACAGCCAGCTGCCTGCGGCCCCCAGCTCTGGCCGTGGGGCGAGCGGCTCGTCGCCCCGCCGCAGCCGGAACAGGGCGGCCTGGATCGTGGGGACGACCCCGACGAGGCGGACCACGTCGGCCTTCACCCGGTCGCGGTCGGTGCCCCAGGTCGGGGTGAACTGCTCCAGCGCCCCCAGGTGGGAGACGGCGGTGCGCAACCGGGCCAGCGAGGCCCGGTCGGCGCCGGAACGGGCGACGGCGGGCAGCAGGTCCGTCAGTCCGTCCGGCAGAGCCGCCGCCTCGGCCAGCCGGGCGCGGAAGGACGCGGCCTGCCGGGGCGTGGGCAGCTCGCCCTCGAGCATCAGGTGGCAGACGTCCTCGAAGGCGCGGGTGCGGGCGAGGTCGACCGCGGAGTACTGCCGGAAGTGGTAGAAGCCCTCCTGGCCGCGCACGTCTCCGGTCGTGGTGTCGGCGACCACGACGCCCTTGAGGCCGGCCGGGGCGATCATCGTGTCCATGTCCCGAGCGTGCCGTTAACATTGATCCTGTGTCAACGTTGATCCAGTCAATGTTCAGATCATACGAAGCGCTGCGGTGAGCCGTCCCGGCGCCACCCTCACGACCGCCCAGGTGGCGGCATACCTGGGGGTGAAGGTCGAGACGGTCTACGCCTACGTCAGCCGTGGCCTGCTCACGCCGACGCGGCGCGGCGGCCCGGGAGGAAGTCTCTTCGACGCGACAGCGGTGCAGGCTCTGCGCGAGGGGCTGGCCCGGCCGGCACGGCGCTCGGGCGCTCGGCCGGTGGAGGTCAGGACCCAGATCACCCGCATCCACGGCGACCGGCTGGCCTACCGGGGGAAGGACGCCGTCGAGCTCTCGCGCACCGCCGCCTTCGAGGACGTCTGCGCCCTGCTGTGGGGGAGCGAGGAGCAGCCGCGCCCGCCCGAGGGGGAGGACCTGGGGGCGCTGCGCCGCCTGCTCGCGGCGCTGCCTCCGCACACCTCGGTCCTCGACCGGTTCAAGCATGCGGTCCTCGTCGCCGGCACGACCGACCCGGGTCGTCACGACCGCAGCCCGGCCGCGACGGTGACGGCGGGGTCCCGGGCCCTGGGCCACCTCGTCGCTGCGCTGGAGGGTCTCGGCGGGTCGTCGCCGGCGTCGGACCTGCCGCGCACCGCACCGGTCGCCGCCCGGCTGGCCGCTGCGCTCGGCACCGGCCGGGTCACCGACGTCGACGCCGCGCTCGTCCTGCTGGCCGACCACGACATGGCCGTCTCGACGACCGCCCTGCGGGTGGCCGTCTCCGGAGGTGCCGACCTCTGCTCCGCGCTCCTGGCCGCCCTGGCCACCGCCGACAGCCCCCTGCACGTGACCGCGCCCGCTGCCGCGTACGGATGGCTGCGCACCGCGCTCGAGGACCCTCGGGCCGCCCTGGGGCAGGCGCTGGCCGCAGACCGGCCGCCGGTGGGCTTCGGCCACCTGGTCTACGAGCGCTCCGACCCCCGTGCCGAGGAGCTCTACCGGCGGATCTCCCCCCGCTGCACGACCGAGGTCACCGACGCCGTCGAGCTGCTGCGCGAGGAGCTGCTCGCCCGACGTGGCTGGCCGATGACGGTGGACCTCCCCCTTGCGCTCTGGGCCCTCGTCGACGGTCTGCCGCGCGACGCCGGGACGGCGATCTTCGCGGTCGCCCGCACCGCCGGCTGGACGGCCCACGCGCTCGAAGAGCTCGAGGAGCCGGGTATGCGGTTCCGCCTCACCGGCATCTACACCGGGGCGCGGTGAGCACACCGCGTCGTCGGTGGGGCTGGGGGTGAGCACACCGCGTCGTCGGTGGGCGTGGGGGTGAGCACACCGCGTCGTCGGTGGGCGTGGGGTGCGGTCGGTCAGGCGTCGTCCGACACCGGGTCGTCACCCGGGTCGACGCTCGGGGCGGCCTTGCGGCGACGCTTCTGCGGCACCTCGACGCGGCCGCCACCGGGCTTCCACAGCACGTCGCCGTCGCCGGCGAGGTTGGCCACGCGGGCCAGGATGAAGAGCAGGTCCGAGAGCCGGTTGAGGTACTTCGGGGCCAGCGGGTTCACCCCGCCGACGCCCTTCGGGTCGCCCTCGCCGGCCGGCTCGTCGCCGTGCGCCTCGAGCGCGGCCCACGCCGCCCGCTCCGCGCGGCGGGCCACCGTCCGGGCCACGTGCAGGTGCGCCGAGCCCGGCGTCCCGCCCGGCAGGATGAAGGAGCGCAGCGGCTCGAGCTGGCTGTTGTAGGAGTCGCAGTCGGCCTCGAGCTCGTCGACCCACTCCGCCTGCACCCGCAGCGGCTCCCAGTCGTAGCTCGCCCGCAGCGGCATCGCCAGGTCGGCACCGACGTCGAAGAGGTCGTTCTGGATCCGCGTCAGCGTCGCCTCCATGCGGCTGGGCAGGTTGCCGGCCGCGATGGCCACCCCGATGAGCGAGTTGGCCTCGTCGGTGTCGGCGTAGGCGACCAGCCGGGGGTCGTTCTTGGAGGTGCGACCGAGGTCGCCGAGGGCGGTGGTGCCGTCGTCGCCGGTGCGGGTGTAGATCCGGGTGAGGTTGACCATGGCGGCATGGTGTCACGCCGCCCCTGGTTCAGCGCGGGTCGGGCGTGGTGTCCGCGCTGCCGTGGCTGTGGATCTGCTCGGCCGTCTCGTCGAGCTGGGCGTCGTCGACCTCGACACCGGCGCGCTGCATACCCTCCGCGAGCTCCTCGCGGACCGTCTGCTCCTCGGCGCCGTCCTGCCAGGACTCGACGCGCTCGACCACGTTCTCGGCGGCCTCCTGCTTGGCCTGCTGCACCTCGGTGCCGGGCTCGGCGTCGCCGCCGTCGTGCTGGTGATGGCTCATGGCCTCCACCGTAGGCACGAGCGGCTCCGCGCGCGTCCCGGACCGCCCCGGCACACCTGTGCTCAGGTCACCAGCGTGGCCGCCGCCCGGCGGGGGTCCGCGGCCGCCTCGAGCGTGCCGTCGGGACGCAGGAAGGCCCCGCCGACGCCTCCGAAGTACATCGCCTGAGGAGGGTGCTCGTGCCGCGGCATCCCGACGGCGTCGAGGTCGGCCGCGATGGACTCGTCCCGCTCGTGCTCGATCCGGTCGGTGCCGTCGTCGAGCCGGCGCGGGTGCATCCGCGGGCGGTCGATCGCCGTCTGCAGGCTCTCGCCGTGCCGGGCGACGTGGATGATGACCTGGGTGAGCGCGGTGGTGATCCGGTCGGCCCCGGGGGTGCCGATGGCCAGCACGCTGCCGTCCGCCAGCCGCGCGGTCGTGGGCGCCATGTTGGAGGCCAGCCGCGTGCCCGGCTCGAGCGCGTGCAGGCCGAGGCGGTTGAGCTCGAGCTCCCCGAGCGCGTTGTTGGCGATCATCCCGGTCCCGGCGACGGTCATCCCCGACCCGTACCCGGCGGAGGCGGTGAGCGCGCACGCCATACCCTGCGCGTCCACGACCGACACGTGCGCGGTCGAGGGCGAGGTCGGCAGCCCCGTGGCACCGATGGTGTGCAGGGTCCCCAGCAGCTCGGCGCCCGCTGCGGCGAGGTCCTCGGCCGTGTCGATCCGGTCCAGGCGGATGTCGAGGACCTCCTTCATGACCTGGGCCGCACGGGCCGGGGTGATCTCCTCGCGCACCGCGTGCAGCAGGCGCAGCATCGCCGTCAGCACGGGCCCACCGATGGACGGCGGTGGGTTGCAGGCCAGGTCCCAGGCCCCCAGGCGGCTGCGGAGCGCGGGCCGCTCCACCGCCCGGTAGGCCGCCAGGTCGGTCGCGGACAGCAGCCCGCCGCGCTCGCGCATGTCCGCGTCGATCCGGCGGGCGATGTCGCCGGTGTAGACCGACTGCCAGCCCTCGGCCCCGATCTGCTCCAGCGTGTCGGCCAGGGCGGGGCTCGCGACCGGGTGGCCGACCTGCGGCGCGGCGCCGTCGTCGGTCAGCAGCGCCCGCGTGGCCGGGTCCCAGGCGAGGATGGTGTCGGTGACGAGGACGAGGTAGGACTGGGCGGTACGGCTCAGGGCGAAGCCGGAGCGGGCCACCTCGGCGGCCGGCTGCAGCAGGCTGGCCCACGGCGCGGTCCCGAAGCGCTCGTGCGCCAGCCCCATCCCGGCCAGCATGCCGGGGGTGGCGACTGACCCGGGCCCGACGAAGGTGGTCATGCCCCCGCCGTAGTCCGAGACCGCCTCGATGAGCCCCGCCCCGAACCGCTCCGCCGGCTGGCCCCGCCCGGGCATCTCGACGTTGCCGTCGATGACGACGGGGTCGCCGTCGACCGGCCAGACGTTGAGGTAGCACCCGCCCAGCGGGGCGACGATGCCCGGCTCGGTGATGGTGGCGCTGACCATCGCGGCGATGGCGGCGTCGACGGCCGTGCCGCCCTCCGACAGCGCGTGCTCGGCGGCGCGGGTGGCGTGCGCGTTGGGGGCGGCGATCGCCGCGCGGCGGATCATGCGCCCCATCCTGCCGCAGGGACCGGACGACCGTCCCGGTCAGCGCGACGTCGCGCGGGGGAGCTGGTGCACCGGCCTTCGCGCCGGGACGGCGGCGGACCAGGGTGTGCACCGGGGACGATGGTGCCCGCCTCGTCCGTGGTGCGGAACCTTGTCCGTGGCACGGCCTCGGGCGGGAGCCCGTCCTCGTGCCGCCTCTGCGTCTCGGGGCCGGTCTGCGCCCGTGGGCAGAAGAGGCCCGTCAGAAGAGCCGCGACTCCGCGTCGTCCCGGCCGCGCAGCGCCTCGTAGTCGAGCGTGACGCAGCGGATGCCCCGGTCGGTGGCCAGCACCCGGGCCTGCGGCTTGATGACCTGCGCGGCGAAGACTCCCTGGACCGGCGCCAGGTGCGGGTCGCGGTTGAGCAGCTCGAGGTAGCGGGTCAGCTGCTCCACCCCGTCGATGTCGCCGCGCCGCTTGATCTCCACGGCCACGGTCGCGCCGTCCTGGTCCCGGCACAGTATGTCGACCGGCCCGATCGCGGTCATGTACTCCCGCCGCAGCAGCGTCCACCCCTGGCCCAGCGTGCCGATGTGCTCGGCCAGCAGGGCCTGCAGCTGGGCCTCGACACCGTCCTTGACCAGACCGGGGTCGATGCCGAGCTCGTGCGATGAGTCGGACAGGACCTCGTGCAGGCGGATGCGGAGCAGGTCGTCGCGCTTGCCGTGCTGCACCAGCCAGACGGCCTCGACCCCCTCCTCGCGCTCGAGCTCGTCGGGCTCGACCTCGGCCATGGAGCACGGCGGGGCCATCCAGTTCAGCGGCTTGTAGGAGCCGCCGTCGGAGTGCACCAGCACCGACCCGTCGGCCTTGACCATCAGCAGCCGGGTCGCGAGGGGCAGATGGGCCTCCAGGGCCCCCTGGTAGTCGACGGAGCACCGGGCGATCACGACACGCACGCGGGCAACCCTAACCCGCCCGCGGGGCCACCCCCGTGCCGTGCCGAGGGGCCCCGGCCCCACGGCATACCGCGGGTGCGCGTCTGGCAGGATCGGGAGCATGCGCGAGATCAGCACCGTCGGCGTCATCGGACTGGGCACCATGGGTGCCGGCATCGTGGAGGTCTTCGCGAGGGGAGGGCTGCGGGTCGTCGGGGTGGAGACGACGCAGGAGTATGCCGAGCGCGGCCGGGCGATCCTGCAGGGCTCGACCGACCGTGCGGTGGCCAAGGGCCGGCTCGACGAGGCGGGGCAGGCGCAGATCCTGGACCGGGTCACGATCAGCACCGACCTGGCGGACCTCAAGGACGCCGACCTCGTGGTCGAGGCGGTGCCCGAGGTGATGTCGCTCAAGCACGAGGTCTTCGGGCGGCTGGACGAGATCTGCGACGCCGGCACGATCCTGGCGTCCAACACCTCGAGCCTGTCGATCACCGAGATCGCGGGGCCGACGAAGCACCCCGGGCGCGTCGTGGGCCTGCACTTCTTCAACCCCGCGCCCGTGCTCAAGCTCGTCGAGGTCATCACCACGGTGCGCAGCGACCAGGCGGTGGTCGACAGCGTCGTCGAGCTGTCCCGGTCGATGGGCAAGAAGCCGGTGGTCGTGGGCGACCGGGCCGGCTTCGTGGCCAACTACCTCCTCTTCGGCTACTTCACCTCAGCCTTGCGGATGCTCGAGCACGGCCATGTCTCGCGGGAGGACCTGGACACCGCGATGCGGGTCGGCGCCGGCCTGCCGATGGGGCCGCTGACCCTGGTCGACCTCGTCGGCCTGGACGTCTGCCACCACATCGGTGACGTCATCTACAACCACACGCGCTCGCCGATGCACGCCCCCAGCGCGATGCTCGGCCGCATGGTCACCGCCGGTCTGCTCGGCCGCAAGAGCGGCCGGGGCTTCTACACCTACGACCGCCCCGGTGGCGGCACGGTCGTCGCGGACGCGCAGACGCCGCCGCAGCCCGAGCCGACCGGGGTCACCTCGGTGGGTGTCGTCGGCACCGGCGAGGTCGCCGACGACCTCGCCGAGCGCCTCGAGAACGGCGGGTATGCCGTGGTGCACGTCACCGAGGCCGCTGACTCCGAGGCGCTCGCGGCGCTCGCGGACGTGGGCGTGGTCATCGAGGCCCAGGACCTGGACACCGAGGTCGACGACCTCGACGGGCTGGAGCTGGGGGAGCCGGCCTCGGCCGGGGACCCGGTCGAGGACCTGCTCCCGGGCCGCGACATCGACGACCTCTTCGCCGAGCTGGGCGAGATCACCGGTCCGGGCACCGTGCTGACCACGGTCAACAGCGCCGCGGCCGTCGCGCTGGGCGCCCTGTCGGGCCGGCCCGGCCGCTGCCTGGCCCTGCGCGTCCACGCCCCCACCAACAACGGCCAGGTGATCGAGATCGGCCGCACCAGCGTCACCGACGACGACGCCGTGGCCGTGCTGCGCGAGCTGGTCACCAAGGTCGGCGCCGAGCCGGTGGTCTGCCGCGACCGTGCCGGCCTGGTGGTCGACGCCCTGCTCGTGCCGCACCTCAACGACGCCGTCCGGATGCTCGACGAGGGCTACGCCACCGTGGAGGACATCGACACCGCGACGCAGTTCGGCCTGGGCTACCCGATGGGCCCGTTCGCGATGATCGACCACATCGGCGCCGACGACGTCCTCGCGGTGTGCGAGGAGCTCGCCTCGGGCAGCTCCGGCCTGCCCCGGGAGTCGGTCGAGGCCTCCCCGCTGCTCGTCGAGCACGTCATCCTGGACCGGCCCTTCACCTCCTGACGGCCCTGCCGTGCCGCGCTCCAACCGGCCCCGCAGGTCGGGGCGCCCCGCGCGGGGCCGGGGCGAGGCCCCGCCCGCCCTGCGCCGCGACCCGACGCCCAGCCAGGTCCGCTGGGCCGGGCAGGTGTGGGCCGCCCGGCAGGTGCGGCCCAACGACACCGGACGGGTCTACCGCTGCCCCGGCTGCCAGGGGGAGGTCGGCGCCGACGTGGCGCACACCGTGGTGTGGCCGGTGGAGTCGATGAACCAGGTGGACAACCGACGGCACTGGCACACGGTCTGCTGGGCCGCGCGGGAGCGCCGGCGCCCCGGCGGGTCCTGGGCCTGAGGCTCCCGCGCCGCTACAGGCGCTCCTGGCGCGGCACCAGCACCTCGTGGTAGATCAGCAGCAGCCCGGCGGCCACGGGGATGGCGATCAGTGCGCCGATCACGCCCAGCAGCGTGCCGCCGATGAGCACCGCGACGACGGTGACCGCGCCCGGCACCGACACCGTGCGGCGCATGATATTGGGCACGATGACGTAGTTCTCGACCTGCTGGTAGATGACGTAGTAGACGATGACGACGAGCGTGGTCGTGGGGCTGACGCTCAGCGCGGCGAGCGCGACCACGACGGCGCCGAGGGTGGCGCCGACCATGGGGATCAGGCCCAGCAGGCCGACGAGCACCGCGAGCATCTCGGGGTAGGGGATGCCCAGGATCTGCATCATCACCCAGGAGCAGACGGCGTTGATCGTCGCCACGGCGCCCTGGCCGAGGGCGTAGCCGCCCACCCGGCGCATGATCTCCTCGGCGATCGCGCTCACCCGGTCGCGCCTGCTGCGGGGGAGCAGGTGGTATGCCGCGTCCTTGGTCCGCGGCAGCGTCGCCAGTAGGTAGAGCGTCAGGATGGCGGAGGTCAGGACCCCGACCAGGCTGCCGGCGACCCAGCCGGCGGCGCCGAGCACGCCGCCGAAGATCGTCGAGATCGTGGCGCCGTCGACCGTGAGGCTCTCGATCTCGGCGGTGATGCGCTCGGAGACGGCGTACTGCTCGTCGAGGTCGGCGATCCAGGGCTCGTTGGCCAGCTCCTGCAGGAAGGCCGGGGCCCGGTCCACCAGCATGGCCGTCTGCGAGGCGATCGGGGGCACCACCAGCGCCCCGATCGCGGCTACGACGCCCACGAGGCCGAGGAAGACCACGAAGACGGCGGCGGGCCTGGCGACCCCGCGACGGGTCAGCCACTGCACGACCGGCTCCAGCGCCAGGGTGACGAAGAGGGCGACGAGGAGGAAGGTGAAGACCGAGGTCAGGCGGGTCAGGTTCTGGAAGAGCAGCCAGGCCAGCAGCGCACCGAAGGCGAAGGTGAAGCCGACGTAGAACGGCGAGACGGCGGGCCAGGGCCGACCGGTGTGGGCCCCCGCCGACGCGTCCGGCGTGCCGGCCGGGTCGGCGTCCGGGGAGGCGACGACGGTGCGCTCCTGCTCGCGCAGCTCGCGCTGGAGCCGGTTGCTCTCGGCGAGCACGGACAGCTGGCGCTCGCGGTAGTCCTGCCAGCGCTGCACCGCCGCGCGTCCGGCCCTGGCCCCGCGGACGGGAGACAGCCGGCGCAGCGCGCCACCCCGCCTCGCGGGTCGTGCTGCCCTCCCCGCCCCGGGCGGCATCGCGTCGAGCCCGTCACCCCCGTCGCCCCGGTCGCCCCCGTCGCCCGGCGCCTCGGGCGCCCGCACGGCTGCTCCGGCGGGGTGGGGCCCGGCGGTGGTCTCGTCCGCCGCGAGGGCCGAGGTGGGCTCGGGCGGCCCGGACCCGTCGGCAGGCGCGGCCGGGCCGCCCGGGGCCCCGTCGCCGACGGTCCCGTGCTGCGGCGGCGTCGCCCGCCCGACCCTGGGTCCGGTCACTCGGCGGGCTCCACGAGCTCGACGAGCACACCGCCGGCGTCCTTGGGGTGGATGAAGTTGATGCGCGAGCCGGCCGTGCCCCGGCGCGGGCGGTCGTAGAGCAGGCGCAGCCCGCGCCCGCGCAGCACCTCGCCGGCCGCGTCCACGTCGGAGACGCGGTAGGCCAGCTGCTGCAGTCCCGGTCCGTTGCGGTCGATGAACCTGGCGATGGTGGAGTCCGGGCCGGTCGGCGCCAGCAGCTGGATCATGGCCGGCTCCGGTCCGCCGCCGGTGGTGTCGGCCGGGCCCACGGCGACCATGGCCTCGCGCACGCCCTGCTCCTCGTTGGTCTCCTCGTGCACCACCCTGTTGCCCAGGACGTCCTCGTGGAAGGCGATGGCCGCGTCGAGGTCCGGGACGGCGATGCCGACGTGGTCGATACCCAGCAGGAGCGGCTGGAGCGCGTCGAGGGCGGGGTCTGCCGGGCCGGTGCCAGGGGTTGCACTCATACCGTCAGCCTAGGCCCGCGGCCTGACACCGGGGGAGAGGACGCGACGAACCGTGTGCACGTGCCCGCGGGCAGGGGGTTACATTGCGCAGCATGGCTGACCTGCTCGTGCGCGACGTGCGCCTGGTGCCCCTTGACGCCTCCGCGCCGGCAGCCGTCGAACCGGTCGACGTGCTCGTGCTGGACGGCACCGTGGCGGCCGTGGGGCCGTCCGCCCGGGACGCCGCGGCCGGTGCAGCAGCCTCGGTCCCCGTGCTCGAGGGGCAGGGCCGCTGGGCGGTCCCGGGGCTGTGGGACCAGCACGTGCACATGACGCAGTGGGGGCTGGTGCGTGCCCGCCTGGACACCTCCGGCACGGACGGCCCGCGGGCGGTCCTGCAGCGGGTCGCCGAGCGGCTGAGGGCAGGTCTGGACAGCCCCACGGGCGTGCTCGTCGGCTTCGGGCACCGCAGCGCCGGCTGGGCGGAGCAGCCCACCGTCGCCGCGCTCGACGCGGTCAGCGGGCCCGTGCCCGTGGCGCTGATCAGCGGCGACGCGCACCACGGCTGGCTCAACACCGCGGCCCTGCGCCTGCTGGGCGGCCCGGCGGTCGACGGGATCGTCGCCGAGGCCGACTGGTTCCCGCTCTACGACCGCCTGCAGACCCTCCCCGGCGCCGCCCAGGAGGCGGAGCGGGGCGTGGCCGCCGCTGTCGCCGAGGCGCACACCCGGGGGGTGGTCGGCGTCGTCGACCTCGAGTTCGGCGCCCCCTGGGAGCAGTGGCGCGACCGCACCGCCGGCAGCACCCCACCGCTGCGGGTGCGCACCGGTGTCTACCCCGAGGGCCTGGACACCGTCATCCGCTCCGGGGCCCGGACCGGCGACCCGGTCCGCGCGACCGACGGGTTGGTCACCCTCGGCCCGTTCAAGGTCATCACCGACGGCTCGCTGAACACCCGGACCGCCTGGTGCTGCCAGCCCTACGCCGACGCCGCCCAGCTCGCCCACCCGGCCGGTGCCGCCAACGTCCCGGCCGACCAGCTGGTCGAGCTGCTGCGGCGGGCCACCCGGGCCGGTCTCCACGCCGCGCTGCACGCGATCGGCGACGCCGCGGTGAAGGCGGTGCTCGACGCCTTCGCCGCCACGGGAGCCACCGGCTCCATCGAGCACGCCCAGCTCGTCGACCTCGCCGACCTGCCCCGGTGGGCGGGCCTGCCGGTGCGGGCCAGCGTGCAGCCGGCCCACCTGCTCGACGACCGCAGCGTCACCGAGCAGTGCTGGCCCGACCGCACGCACCGGGCCTTCGCCGTGCGCAGCTTCCTCGACGCCGGCATCGAGCTGGCGCTCGGGTCCGACGCCCCGGTCTCCGAGCTCGACCCCTGGCTGGCCATGGCGGTCGCCGTGCACCGCGGCCCGGTCGACGGCGAGAGCTGGCACCCCGAGCAGCAGATCACCCCGCGCGACGCGCTCGCCGCGTCGGTCGACGGACGACGGGTCCGGGCAGGTGCCCCCGGCGACCTCGTCCTGCTGGACGTCGACCCCCTCGGCGCCCCGGGTATGACGTCGCGCGAGCAGGCGCGCGCGCTGCGCGGGACGACGGTGTCGGCCACGGTGCTCGACGGCGCCGTGGTCCACGGAGGCTGACGTCGCGGCACCCCATACCCCCTCCCGCCCCGGGTCCGGAGCGTCCCCGGGCCGCACTACGATGGCGGGAGGAACCGCTCCCACCACTGCCGCTGGAGGACAGCCATGAGCACCGACACCACCACGTCCGTCCTGGTCGCCGGGGCACGCACCCCGATGGGCAGGCTGCTCGGGTCGCTGTCCGGGTTCAGCGCCGCCGACCTGGGCGGCTTCGCCATCAAGGGCGCCCTGGACAAGGCCGGCGTCTCCGGCGACCAGGTCGACTACGTGATCATGGGGCAGGTGCTCACCGCCGGCGCCGGGCAGATCCCCGCGCGCCAGGCCGCCGTCAAGGCGGGCATCCCGATGAACGTCCCGGCGCTGACGATCAACAAGGTCTGCCTGTCCGGCATCAACGCGATCGCGCTCGCCGACCAGCTGGTCCGCGCCGGCGAGGCCGAGATCGTCGTGGCCGGCGGCCAGGAGTCGATGAGCAACGCCCCGCACCTGCTGGAGAAGTCGCGCAGCGGCTACAAGTACGGCGACGTCACCGTGCGCGACCACATGGCCTACGACGGGCTGTGGGACGCCTTCACCGACCAGGCGATGGGCAACCTGACCGAGGACGCCAACACCGCTGACCGCGAGTTCACCCGCGAGGAGCAGGACGCCTTCGCCGCCCGCAGCCACCAGCTCGCGGCGAAGGCCTGGCAGGAGGGTCGCTTCGACGACGAGGTCGTCACGGTCGAGATCCCCCAGCGCAAGGGCGACCCCGTGGCCTTCCGCGACGACGAGGGCATCCGCCCGCAGACCACCGTCGAGTCCCTGGCCGGGCTGCGGCCGGCCTTCAGCAAGGACGGCACCATCACCGCCGGCTCCGCCTCGCAGATCTCCGACGGCGCCGCCGCGGTCGTGGTGATGAGCAAGGCCAAGGCGCAGGAGCTGGGGCTGTCCTGGATCGCCGAGATCGGTGCCCACGGCATGGTCGCCGGGCCCGACTCCTCGCTGCAGAGCCAGCCGTCGCGCGCCATCGCGCTCGCCTGCAAGAAGGAGGGCATCGAGCCCACCGACCTCGACCTCGTCGAGATCAACGAGGCGTTCGCGGCCGTCGGTCTGGCCTCCACCAAGGAGCTGGGCCTGGACCCCGAGCGCGTCAACGTCAACGGCGGAGCGATCGCGATGGGTCACCCGATCGGCATGTCCGGCGCACGCATCCTGCTGCACCTGGCCCTCGAGCTGCAGCGCCGCGGCGGCGGCGTCGGCGTGGCCGCGCTGTGCGGCGGCGGTGGGCAGGGCGACGCGCTCGTCGTGCGCGTGCCTGCCGGCCAGCAGGCCTGAGAGCCGGCACGAGAGGTATGTCGCGCGGCGGCCGGGTGCGCCCGGCCGCCGTGTCGCGCACCACCTCCCGTGCAGTCCGTCCCGAACCGTCCCCGGAGCCGAGGTGAAGCAGGTGCGATCGCGCCGCGAGGTCGACGTCCCCGCCCTGGTCGAGCAGGCCCGCGCGGGCAGCCCCCGGGCACTGGGTCGGCTGCTCACGCTCGTCGAGAACGGTCACCCCGCCCTGCGCGAGATCATGGCCGCGCTCGCCCCGCACGCCGGCCGGGCGCGGATCGTCGGGCTGACCGGCAGCCCCGGTGTGGGCAAGTCGACGAGCACGTCGATGCTGGTCGGGGCGCTGCGCCGGCGCGACCTGCGGGTGGGGGTGCTGGCCGTGGACCCCTCGAGCCCGTTCTCGGGCGGGGCCCTGCTCGGCGACCGGATCCGTCTGGGCGAGCACGGTCTCGACCCGGGCGTCTACATCCGCTCGATGGCCTCGCGGGGCCACCTCGGCGGCCTCGCCTGGGCGACCCCGCAGGCGCTGCGGGTCCTCGACGCCGCCGGCTGCGACGTCATCCTCGTCGAGACCGTCGGCGTCGGGCAGTCCGAGGTGGAGGTCGCGGGCCTGGCCGACACCACGATCGTGCTGCTCGCACCGGGCATGGGCGACGGGGTGCAGGCGGCCAAGGCCGGGATCCTCGAGGTCGGTGACGTCTTCGTGGTCAACAAGGCCGACCGCGACGGCGTCCAGGCGACGGTGCGCGAGCTGCGGCACATGATCTCTCTCGGCGACCGCACCGAGCCGCACCTGTGGCGCCCGCCCGTGCTGACCACGGTCGCGGACCGGGGCGAGGGCGCCGACGAGGTGCTGGAGGCGCTCGACAAGCACTGGGACTGGATGACCGAGCACGGGGAGCTCGAGCAGCGCCGGCGCGTGCGGGCGGCCCGCGAGGTGCAGGCGCTGGCGCTGGAGGGGCTGCGCTCACGGATGGGCGGGCTGCGCGAGGACGGCGCGCTGCGCGAGGCGGTCGACGAGGTGCTCGCCGGGCGCCTCGACCCCTACGCCGCGGCCGACCGGGTGGTCGCCGACCTCACCTGAGACGCCCCCGCCCCCGCCCACGACCGGGGACGTGGTGTGCCCGCTCTCCCCGCGACCGGGGACGTGGTGTGCCCGCTCTCCTGGCGACCGGGGGCGGCGCGTGCTCGCCTGGCGCGCACACCGCGTCGTCGGTGGGGGCGGGATCGTACGTACCGCGTCGTCGGTGGGGCAGGTGACGTGCACACGACGTCGTCGGTGGGGAGGGGAGGGAGTGGGGAAGGGAGGGGAGGAGGAAGACGAGGGGTGCATAGGGTGGGCGTCATGGCACTCTTCGCGTTCTCGGTCGCCCCGTCCGCCTCCGACGACACCGGCTCGGTCAGCGCCGCCGTCGCCGACGCCCTGCGCGTCGTGCGTGACTCCGGGCTGCCCTACGAGCTGACCTCGATGTTCACCACCATCGAGGGAGAGTGGGACGAGGTGATGCCCGTGGTCAAGGCGGCCTGCGACGCGGTCGCCCAGCACGGCCCGCGCGTCTCGCTCGTGCTCAAGGCCGACATCCGGCCCGGACGCACCGGCCAGCTGAGCGCCAAGGTCGACCGGGTCAACGCCCACCTCGGGGAGGGCTGAGGTGAGCACCCAGGGGCAGGGGCATGAGGCCCCCGCCGGCGCGACCGCATACCTCGTGCGTGAGCCCCGGCCCGAGGACGTCGAGGGCTTCGCGGCGCTGCACGTGCGCATCTGGGCCGAGACCTACCGCGGCATCATGGACGACGAGGTGGTCGACGGGCTGTCCGTCGACGACTTCCGGCCGCGCTGGTACGCCGTCACCCGGGCCTACGCCGAGGGGACGGTCCCCGACGACGGCCGGGCCATCCGCGTCGCGCTGCTCGAGGACGAGCCCGTGGGCTTCCTCATGATCGGCCCGGGCATGGACGAGGACGCCCCCGCACCCCGCCAGGTATGGTCGCTCAACGTCGCCCCGGAGCACCAGGGGACGGGCATCGCCCAGCGGCTGCTGGACGAGACGCTGGGGCAGGGGCCGGCCTACCTGTGGGTGGCCCTGGGCAACGGCCGGGCGGTCCGCTTCTACGAGCGCAACGGATTCGTGCTCGACGGGACCCGGAGCGTGCAGCAGGACGACGGCGTCGTCGAGGTGCGGATGGTGCGCCCGGCCTGACCCGCCGGAGGGTGGGCCGTGATAGGCAGGGTGCCGTGAGCGAGCTGCGGACCTTCTACCCCGAGATCGAGCCCTACGAGAGCTTCCACCTGGCGGTCGGCGACGGCCACGAGGTGTATGTCGAGCAGTCCGGCAACCCCGAGGGCAAGCCGGTCGTCTTCGTGCACGGCGGGCCCGGCAGCGGCACCAGCCCGAAGCAACGTCGCGTCTTCGACCCCGCCCGCTACCGGATCATCCTCTTCGACCAGCGCATGGCGGGCCGGTCGCGGCCGCACGCCTCGACGACCGTCGACCCGCGGGTGTGGGCGACCAACACCACCTGGGACCTCGTGGCCGACATGGAGCGCATCCGGGAGCACCTCGGCATCGAGCGCTGGCAGGTCTTCGGCGGCTCCTGGGGGTCCTGCCTCGGGCTGGCCTACGCCCAGGCGCACCCCGATCGGGTCACCGAGCTGGTGCTGCGCGGCATCTTCACCCTGCGCGCCCGCGAGCTGGCGTGGATGTACGAACGGGGCCACCTCGAGCACGTCTACCCCGACCTGTGGGCCGAGTACGTCGCGCCCGTGGCGCCCGAGCGGCGCGGCGACATGCAGACCGCCTACCACGAGCTCCTCTTCGACCCCGACCCCGCCGTGCACCTTCCCGCGGCCAAGGCGTGGAGCGGGTGGGAGTCGCGCGTCATCACCGTGCTGCCCGACGAGGAGGGCTACCGCAAGGCGGTCGAGGACGCCCAGGCGCTGTCGTTCGCGCGGATCGAGAACCACTTCTTCGTCCACGGTGGCTGGATGCGCGAGGGCCAGCTCATCGACGGGGCGCCTGCGCTGGCGGACATCCCGACCGTGATCGTCCAGGGCCGCCTCGACATGTGCACCCCCGCCCGCACCGCCTTCGACCTGGCCGAGCGCCTGCCCGGGGCACGTTTCGTCGTGGTGCCCGACGCCGGGCACGCCTTCTCCGAGCCCGGCACGCTCGATGCGCTGGTGCGCGCGACCGACGAGCTCGCCGGGGGCTGACCGGGGCGTGGGGCAGTTCTTCGACGCCGAGACCGGGGGTGTGCTGCGGCTGGAGCTGCGCAGCGTCGACGGTCGTGCCTTCACCCTGCTGCGGACCTTCGGCTACCGCGACGACAAGCACGAGGAGCCGTTCGTCGTCCCGGCCGACCTGAGCACCTTCCGCACCGACCTCGCCTCCGTGCCTGACCTGTTCACCTGGCTGGTGCCGCGCAGCGGCGACTTCCTGCCCGCCGCGGTCCTGCACGACGCGCTCGTCGCGCCCGAGCGCTACCGAGGTCCGCGGGTGGAGCGGCACGAGGCCGACCGGATCTTCCGGCGGGCGATGATCGGGCTCGGGACCGGCCGGGTCCGCGCCTGGCTGATGTGGGCGGCCGTCACCCTGGGCACGCTGTGGTGGAGCCGCAGCCTGCGCTGGCGCGGGGCGCTCGTGGCGCTCCTCGGTGTCGTCTCGGTCACCGGCGTGCTGGCCACGCTGGACTTCTTCGACGTGCTCGACGTGCTGCCGTGGATGGGGCAGCGGCCGTGGGAGCAGGAGCTGGCCCTCGGTGCCCTCTTCGCGCTGCTGGTGCCGAGCGCCCTGTCTCTGCTCTGGGGCCGCTACCGGGTCGCGGGGGTCATCGTGGGCGTCTCCCTCGCGCTGCTGCTGCACGTGACCGCCGTGCTCCTGGTGCTGTATGCCGCCTACCTCGCCCTGGAGCGCCTGGTCAGCGGGCCGGCCGACGAGGAGGGTGTCCGGGTGGAGGACCGCCTCCGGGCCTGAGCCGGAGGGCCGGAGGCTACCCCGGGAGGGCTTTCCCGTCCTGCCGGGCCGGTTCCTGGGAGATCCCTGATTTGGCGGGTGAATGCGCAGTGTTTACCGTTTCGTTATGAAGTTCTCCCGAATGACCGCTGCGGTCACCCTGGCCTCGGCGCTCGTCCTGACCGCCTGCTCCGGCGATGACGAGACCGACGACGCCTCCACGCCCGCCTCCGGCGCGACCTCCGAGGGGGCGGCCACCGGCGGCCCCGGTGACGACGGCTCGGCCACCTCCGCCGCGGACGGCGACTCCGCGACCGCCACGGCCGCCACCGACGACGCAGCCGCCACCAGCGAGGCGATGACGACCGACGAGGGCCAGGCCGCCATGTCGGTCGAGGACGCCGAGGCCGTCGCCGCCACCGTGATGGAGGCGCGCCACGAGTCCTTCCAGGGCGACGGCGACGAGGTCACCGACGCCCAGCGCAGCGCCTTCATGGGCTCGGCGCGCACGGCCGTCGAGGCTGCCGACCAGCTGGAGGAGGTCTTCGGCGAGCCGGCTGAGACCGAGGCGGACGCCGCCCCGGAGCCCAACGTGCTGGCGATCAGCCGCGAGGACGGCGACCTGCCGGAGTTCCTGCTCGTGCAGACGGTGCCCGCGGACGAGGTCCCGGTGCTGCACCTCCTGGAGAGCCGGACCGGCGAGGACAAGGACTTCCGCATCATCTGGGAGGCCCGGATGCTCCCCGGCACGGAGGTGCCGACGTTCGACCGGCGCTCGGTCGGCACCCCGGTGCTGCGCGAGGGGCAGGGCACCCTGCTGGCCAATCCGCGCGACACCCTCAAGGAGCTCGGGGCCTACATCAGCTGGCCGCAGCCGGAGGACATCCCCGACTACCGCACCCACGGCTACAGCCCCGCCGTGCGCAAGGCGGCCGAGGAGCAGGCCGCGGCCGTGGCCGACCAGGCCTCCCTGCGGGAGAAGAACTGGCTGGTCTCCGATGACACCAAGACCCTCATGTTCGAGGACGGGTCGGCCTTCGTCATCGGCACCCTGCTGCGCGACACCACCTTCACGGTGAACGCCAACAGCGTGCTGACCGCCCCCGAGTCCTTCGTCGCGCTCGCCGGTGACGACGAGATCACCGACGAGGCCGTGCTGCGGACCATGGTGTTCGTCGGGATGCGCGTGCCGGCCGAGGGCGTGGACTTCAAGCCCGAGATGATCGCCGCGCGCGAGCAGCTCGTGGAAGCCTGGGGCGAGTGAGCGCCGGCGCACCCCATACCCTGTGAGGGTGCGCCTCTCGCACACCACGCACGTCTGAGCCGAGGAGCCCTTGATGTCCCAGCAGCCGTTCAGCACCTCCGCGCTCCGGGGAGCCGTCGACCTGTCCGGGCTGGGCGCCCGTGCCGGGGCGCAGCGACCGGCCCCGTCCGCGGGTGCCGCCGCCGGCTCCGCCGGGGCCCAGGGCTCGGGTATGCCGTCCGGCGGGGTGCCGGGGCGCAGCGGGGCCCTGGTGCACGCCGGCGACGCGACCTTCGAGGCCGTCGTCAACGCGAGCCTGACCACCCCGCTGGTCCTGGTCCTGTGGACCCCGCAGGTGCCCGAGTCGCTGCAGCACCTGCGTGAGCTGGCCGAGGCGGCCCGGGCCAAGGACGGGCGCTTCCAGGTGGTCGGTGTGGACCTGGCCGACAACCCCGGCATCATGCAGGCGCTCACGCCGATCCTGCAGCAGACGTTCGGTCAGGTGTCGGCCCTGCCGGTCGTTCTGGGCCTGCTCGGCGGCCAGCCGATGCCCTTCTACCTGGGCGTGCAGGACCTGGCCCAGGTCGACCAGCTGCTGGAGAAGTTCCTCGAGGCCGCGGTCACCAACGCCATCACCGGCCGGGTCGACGTGTCCGCCGACGGCGGCGAGGCGGACGAGACCGGTGACGAGGACCAGGAGCAGGAGCTGCCGCCCCTGCACCAGGCCGCCTACGACGCGATCGAGCGGGGCGACTGGGCCGCGGCCGTCGACGCCTACGAGCAGGCGCTCGCGGCCGACCCGGCCGACGAGCTGGCCACCCTGGGGCTGGGCCAGGTCCGCCTGCTCGAGCGCACCAGCCGGCTCGACCTCGCGGCCGTGCGCCAGGCGGCTGCCGACCGTCCCGACGACGTGCAGGCCCAGATCGACGCGGCCGACGTGGACGCGGTCGGGGGCCACGTCGAGGACGCCTTCCTGCGTCTCATCGACGTCGTCCGCCGCACGGCCGGGGAGGACCGCGACGCGGCCCGCACGCACCTGATCGGTCTCTTCGACGTCATCGGCGCCTCCGACCCGCGCGTGCAGAAGGCCCGCAGCTCTTTGATGAGCGCGCTGTTCTGAGCGCCCCGGTGGCCCCGGTGGCAGCGGTGGCAGACTGACGGCAGTCGACGGAAAGGACCGCGTCATGGCTGACGGCCTCGTCCGCCCCCGCAGGGGCAAGATCATCGCCGGCGTCTGCGCCGCGCTCGCGGAGCGGTTCGGGCTGCCGACCTTCCTCGTGCGGCTGGGCTTCGTGATCTTCGGGATCACCGGCATCGGGGAGCTGGTCTACATCATCCTGTGGATCATGATCCCCAAGGAGCGCTGACCGCCGCCGAGGTCAGCTGCCTCAGGGGCGCTGCCCCTGCACGCGGAAGCGTGCCAGCTGCGGGTGGGTCAGTCCCACCGCCACCACGGCGACCACGCACAGCACCCCTCCGCTGAAGGCCGCGACCGCGGGTGACCACAGCCCCGCCACCACGCCCGCGCGGAAGTTGCCGAGGTCGGGGCCCGCGATGCCGATCACGTGCTCCACGGAGGAGACCCGGCCGAGCATCCGGTCCTCGGTGTCCAGCTGCACCATCGCGGCACGCGAGGTGACCGACGTCGTGTCCGCCGCACCCGCGACGGCGAGGAAGGTCAGCGCCAGCCACAGCGGCCCCGCGAGCCCGAACCCGGCCAGCGCCGCACCCCACACGACGGCAGCTCCGAGCTGGATCCAGCCCAGGTGGGCCGAGCGGGTCACCAGCCCGGAGGCGACCCCGGCCAGCAACCCGCCCACCGCGACCGCGGACAGGAACAGTCCCAGCGTCGTCGGGTCGCCACCGAAGCGCAGCTCGTTGATCATCGGGAACAGCGCCACCGGGAAGGCCAGCAGCGTCGCGGCCAGGTCGACGGCGAAGCTGCCGCGCAGCACCGGGCGTCGCACCGTCAGCCGGATGCCGTCCGCCAGCGAGGCGAGGACGGCTCGCACCCGGTGCCGTAGCCGACGCCGTGGCTGCGGGGCGCCGGTGGGCTTGTCGCCGCCGCCCTCCGCGGCGTCGGCGGCCATCCGGTCCTCCTGCCCGGCGGCCCCGCGCGCGCCCTCCGGCGGCATCGGGGGGAGCAGGTATGCCGCCCACAGCGCCACGAGGAAGCTCGCCGCGTTGAGCGCGTAGCACGCGCCGATGCCGGCCGCGGCGATCGTGAGGCCGCCGAGCGCGGGGCCGGCCATCATCGCTGCCTGGAAGCCGATCATGTGCAGGGCGACGCCGGCCGCCAGCAGGTGGGCCGGCAACAGCCGCTTGACGAAGGTGCGCCGGGCCGGGGCGCCGAGGGCCGCGGCCCCGGACTGCAACGCCACCAGGCCGAGGACCAGGGCCAGGGAGCCGACGTCGAGCGCGGCCTGCACCGCCAGGCCGGCGGCGACGAGCGCCTGCAGGGCCGTCGTCCGCACCACGACGTCGCGGCGGTCCAGGGCGTCCGCCACGGCGCCGCCGAGCAGGCCGAGCACGATCATCGGGACCGCCTGGACCAGGCCGATCGTGCCGACCCAGACGGGGCTGCGGGTCAGGTCCCACACCTGGAAGAGGACCGCGACCACCGACATCTGGGCGGCCAGGCCGGAGACCAGGCCGCTGGCCCACAGTCGCCGGAAGTCGGTGCTGACGCGCAGCGGCCGTGGGTCGAGCAGCCCGCGCCGCAGGCGCCTCACCGGCTGCCCCGGCACGCGAGGGCGGTCGCGTGCGGGGGAGGGGTCACGGCGGGCCACCCTACCCGAGCAGGACGGGTCGCCCAGCCGCGCGACCGGCCGACCCGCGTCAGCGTGCGGTCAGTCCTGCAGTGCGGCGTCCACCAGCTGCTGCGCCTCGGCCTGGACCCGGGCCAGGTGCTCCGGGCCCCGGAACGACTCCGCGTAGATCTTGTAGACGTCCTCGGTCCCCGACGGCCGCGCGGCGAACCAGGCGGACTTCGTGGTGACCTTGAGCCCGCCGATGGACGCGCCGTTGCCGGGCGCCTCGGTCAGCACGGCGGTGACCGCCTCGCCCGCGACGGTGTCCGCGGTGACGTCGGAGGCCGTGAGCTTCTTGAGCTTGTCCTTGGCGGCCCGGTCTGCCGGGGCGTCGACCCGGGCGTAGGCGGGGTCGCCGTGCTCGGCGACGAGCTCGGCATACCGCTGGGAGGGGCTCCTGCCGGTCCGGGCGATCATCTCGGCCGCCAGCAGCGCCAGGATGATGCCGTCCTTGTCCGTCGTCCAGACCGAGCCGTCGCGGCAGAGGAAGGACGCGCCCGCCGACTCCTCGCCGCCGAAGCCGACCGAGCCGTCGAGCAGGCCGGGCACGAACCACTTGAAGCCCACCGGCACCTCGACCAGCTCCCGGCCCAGGGCGGCCGCGACCCGGTCGATCATCGACGACGACACGAGGGTCTTGCCGATGGCCGTCCCCTCGGGCCAGCCAGGGCGGGCCCCGCCGTAGAGGTAGTCGATCGCGACCGCGAGGTAGTGGTTGGGGTTCATCAGGCCGGCGTCTGGGGTGACGATCCCGTGGCGGTCGGCGTCCGCGTCGTTGCCGGTCGCCACGTCGAACGACGACTCCCCCTGCATCATGTCGATGAGGGAGGCCATGGCGTCGGGGGAGGAGCAGTCCATGCGGATCCTGCCGTCCCAGTCCAGCGTCATGAAGCTCCAGGTCGGGTCGACCCGGGGGTTGACGACCGTCAGGTCGAGGTCGTGCTCCTCGGCGATCGCCTGCCAGTAGTCGACCGAGGCGCCGCCCAGCGGTCCGGCGCCGATCCGCACGCCGGCCTCGCGGATCGCGTCGATGTCGACGACCCGCGGGAGGGCACGGACGTACTCGCCCATGAAGTCGTAGGGCTCCGCCGCCTCCAGGGCCTGGTCGAAGGGCACCCGGCGCACACCCTCCAGGCCGGCACGGAGCAGCTCGTTGGCACGGTCGGCGATCCAGCCGGTCGCGTCGGTGTCGGCCGGTCCCCCGTGCGGCGGGTTGTACTTGAAGCCGCCGTCCCGGGGCGGGTTGTGCGACGGCGTCACCACGATGCCGTCGGCGGTCCCGACCGCGCCCTCGACCTCACGGTTGTGCGCCAGGATCGCCCGGGACACCGCCGGGGTCGGCGTGTACGCCTCGGCCCCGCCGGTGTCGATGCACACGTCCACGCCGTTGCCGACCAGCACCTCCAGCGCGGTGCGCCAGGCCGGCCCGGAGAGTGCGTGGGTGTCCTTGCCGATGAACAGCGGACCCTCGATGCCCTGGGCGGTGCGGTACTCGCAGATCGCCTGCGTCGTGGCCAGGATGTGGTGCTCGTTGAACGCGCCGTCCAGGGAGCTGCCGCGGTGGCCCGAGGTGCCGAACGCGACCTGCTGGTCCACGTCCTCGGGGTCGGGGACGATCTCGGTGTAGGCCCGCACGACCGCCTCGACGTCGATGAGGTCCTCGGCCCGGGCCGGCTCGCCGGCGCGGTCGTGGCGCCCGCCGGGCTCCCCGGCGTCGGCCCCTCCGGCCGTGGCCCCGGCGTCCTGCTCGGCCGGCTCCTCCAGGGCTGCCGGCTCCGGCTCCACCGGGTCGGGCACGAGCCAGACCGCCGCCATCGGGGGCACGGTCACCAGGGCCGAGAACGGCTGGCGCTGGTGCTCGACGTCATAGGCCTCGACGAAGCCCATGTTGCCCTGGCCGGACCCGCCGTAGTGCTCGGCGTCGGTGTTGAGCACCTCGCGCCAGCGGCCGCCGTAGGGCAGCCCGACGTGCACCCGCTCCTGGGCGATGCCGCTGAAGTTGACGATGGCCGCGACCACCGGGCGCAGCCCGTCTGGTCCCTCGTTGCCCCAGCGCAGGTAGGAGTAGGTGTTGCGGGAGGCGTCGTTGGCGTCGAGCCAGGCGAAGCCGTCCTCGTGGTGGTCGATCTGCCACAGCGCCGGCAGCTCGTCGTAGAGGCGGTTGAGGTCGCGGACCAGGCGCTGGACGCCGGCGTGCATCGGCTGCTCGGTGAGCTCCCACGACAGGGTCCCGCCGTCGGCCCACTCGCGGGCCTGGGCGAACTCGGAGCCCATGAACAGCAGCTGCTTGCCCGGGTGGGACCACTGGTAGGCCAGGAAGGCGCGGGTGGTGGCGAACTTCTGCCACGCGTCGCCGGCCATCTTGCGCACCAGCGAGCCCTTGCCGTGCACGACCTCGTCGTGGCTGATCGGCAGGATGTACTTCTCGCTGAAGGCGTAGACCAGCGAGAACGTCAGCGCGTGGTGGTGGTGGGAGCGGGAGTAGGGCAGCTCGGCGAGGTAGCCGAGCGTGTCGTGCATCCAGCCCATGTTCCACTTGAAGCCGAAGCCCAGGCCGCCCTCGTCGGTCGGCGCCGTGACGCCGGGCCAGGAGGTCGACTCCTCGGCGATCATGACCACCCCGGGACTGCGCCGGTATGCCGTGGCGTTGGTCTCCTGCAGCAGCTCGACCGCCTCGAGGTTCTCCCGCCCGCCGTGGCGGTTGGGGATCCACTGGCCGGCCTCGCGGGAGTAGTCGAGGTAGAGCATCGAGGCCACGCCGTCGACGCGCAGGCCGTCGGCGTGGAACTCCTCCAGCCAGTAGCTGGCGTTGGCGACGAGGAAGTTGCGCACCTCGGGGCGGCCGTAGTCGAAGATGTAGGAGCCCCACTCGGGGTGCCAGCCCTTGCGCGGGTCCGGGTGCTCGTAGATCGGGGTGCCGTCGAAGCGCGCCATCGCCCACGGGTCGGTCGCGAAGTGCCCCGGCACCCAGTCGAGGATGACGCCGACGCCCACCTGGTGCAGGCGGTCGATGAGGTAGCGCAGCCCGTCCTCGTGCCCGAAGCGGCTGTCGGCCGCGTAGTAGCCGGTGACGTGGTAGCCCCACGAGGGGCCGTAGGGGTGCTGCATGACTGGCATGAACTCCACGTGCGTGAAGCCCATCTCGCTGACGTAGGAGACCAGCTGCTCGGCCAGCTCCTCGTAGCTCAGGCCCTGGCGCCAGGAGCCGAGGTGCACCTCGTAGATGCTCATCGGGCCGTGGTGGATGTCGGTGCGCGCCCGGCGCTCCATCCACGCGGCGTCCCCGTCGCTCCACCGGTGGCTGGAGACGGTCACCACCGAGTTGTTGAAGGGCGGCACCTCCGTGGCCCGCGCCATCGGGTCGGTCTTGGCGCGCCGCGTGCCGTCCGGGCCGGTGATGTCGTACTTGTAGTGGGCCCCTGCCCCGACCCCGGGGACGAAGAGCTCCCACACGCCGACGCTCTCGTGGACGTGCAGCGCGTGCGTGCTGCCGTCCCAGTCGTTGAAGTCACCGATGACGTGCACGGCCAGCGCGTTGGGCGCCCAGACCGCGAAGTGGGTGCCGGTGACCTCGCCCATCCCGTCCCGCACGGTCCGCACGTGGGAGCCCAGGACCTTCCACAGCTCCTCGTGGCGGCCCTCGCCGAGCAGGTGCAGGTCCATCTCGCCGATCTGCGGGCGGTGCCGGTAGGCGTCGTCGACGACCCGGTGCCCACCCCGCTCGGTGACGGCGAGGCGGTAGTCGGGCACGTCCTCCTGCTGCACGACCGCGACCCAGATGCCGCCGGTCTCCTCGGTCATCGCCAGCTCGGTGCCGTCGGCCAGCCGGACCGTGACGGCCTCGGCGGCGGGCTGCAGGGCCCGGATCGTCACGTGCCCCTCGAACGGGTGGGGGCCCAGGACCAGGTGCGGGCTGCGGTGCAGGCCGTAGGCGACGTCGGTCGCCTCCTCGAGGTCGAGCGGGCGGGTATGCGGTGCCGGCGGCGAGGCG
Organism: Ornithinimicrobium pekingense DSM 21552; assembly: GCF_000421185.1. Classification (GTDB taxonomy): domain Bacteria; phylum Actinomycetota; class Actinomycetes; order Actinomycetales; family Dermatophilaceae; genus Ornithinicoccus; species Ornithinicoccus pekingensis. Next base: position 73,576 of record NZ_ATWJ01000014.1, on the reverse strand, counting down.
GGCGGGCTCAGCGGCACGCGGCGCACCGTCCTCGAGCGGGTGCCGGGGACCGCGTGCTCGTCGGTCGCGTCCTGCCCGTCGGCGTCGCCGACGAGCTGGCCGGTGACCACGGCCGGGGAGGACAGCGCGTCGGACCACGCCTGCTCACGCAGCACGGCGGGGTCGACCGGGCGGCCGTCCGGACCGAGGACGGGGGCAGAGCCGCTCGCGCCGGGGTAGCGCCACTCGACCTCGGCCGGCTCGTTGGCGTCCACCGAGGGCGGTGGCTCCTCGCCACCGGTCACGGTGGTCTCCACCGTCTCCTCGTCGGGGCGCTGCTCCTGCGCGTCCCCCGCGCTGACCATCGCGGCCGGCGGGGCGATGGGGGCGTGCGGCACGCCGCCGCTGGCGCTCGTGGGTCGTCCGCTGGCCGGCGGGTAGGCGCGGGGTGCCTCCTGCCCGGAGACGCCGGCTGCAGGCGCCGACGTCTCACCGGCGGCGTGGGTCTCGCCGGCGGCGGGGGTCTCGCCGACGGGGGACGTGCGGTGCTCGTGATGAACCGGTCGGGCGGCGTAGTCCTCGGGCTGCGCCGCGGTGCGCACGTGGCCCTCGTCGTCGGTGAGCGACCCGGCACCGGTGGAGCCCGGGGCGTGGACGACGCCGAAGTCGGCGGCGGCCGGCTCGTGGGGCTCGCTCCCCGTCGGCCCACCCTGCCGGGTAGCGGCGGCGGCCGCGGGGGGCTGTCCGGCAGCCGCAGGGGGCTGGGCGGTTGCAGCGACGTCGTTCTGCTCCGGGGCGCGGTGACGGCCGACCCGCCCCTGGTCGCCCGAGGCGGCGCGGAGGTCAGCGTCGTCGCGCCGTCGCCCGGCTCGGTTGACGAGGCGTTGGACGGCGCCCACGGGGATGGGCATCCAGTCGGGACGGTTGCGGGCCTCGTAGACGACCTCGTAGAGCGCCTTGTCGAGCTCGAGCGCGTCGAGCAGGGACCGCAGCTCCTGGGCGTCGAGGTCCTCCCCGGTCTCCTCGGCATACCCCTGGAGGAAGGCGGTGCGGGCCCGGTCGGCCCAGTCGCGGCGCTCGCCCTCCCCGCCCAGCTCGACCGAGGCCGCGGCGTAGTCGAACGAGCGCAGCATGCCCGCGACGTCGCGCAGCGCGAGGTCGGGCGCGGTCCGCTCCGCCAGCGGCCGCATCGGCTCTCCCTCGAAGTCGAGCAGCACCCAGCCCCGGCCGGGCACCTCGAGCACCTGGCCGAGGTGGTAGTCCCCGTGCACCCGCTGCAGCGGCGGCAGCTCGAGCTCCTCGAGAGCGCCGTAGAGCCGCTCGACGTCCTGGCGGTAGAACTCCAGCTCGGGCACCTCGGCGAAGGCCGCCTCGGCCCGTCGGCGCATCTGGTCCACCAGCGTCGTGCGGCTCTCCCGGTCGCCGGTGCGCGTCTCGAACGCCTCCCGCAGCGAGGCGTGCACCCGCGCGGTGGCGGCACCGAGCGTGCGGGCCGGCCCGGCGAAGTCCTCCTCGGCCCGGGCGGACTCCAGCGCCACCTGCCAGGCGTCGCGGGTGTCGGCCAGGAACTCCTGGACGAAGGCGAGGTGCCCCCGGGCCTCGGTGCTGTCCGGCAGCGGCCAGCGACCCTCGGCATACCCGATCGGCCCCGGCACCATGCGGTTGCCCAGCGGCGCGATCGCGCTGGGCACGGTCACGTCGGGGTTGTCGCCGGGCTGCAGCACCCGGAACACCTTGATGATCACCGGGCGCGTCCGGCCGAACGGCTCCACCACGATCGAGGTGTTGGACTGCTCGCCCCGCAGGACCCGGCAGGTGTGCAGCGCGGGCGCGGCGGCGCCGGCGACGACGCGCCGGGAGCGCACGGAGGGCACGTCGTGCTCGCCGTAGATGTGCTGCAGCAGGGTCTGGACGAACACCGGGTCGTGGGTGGCGTCGTAGATGTAACGGGTGCCCAGCTCGTCGTGCTCGGCGACGGCGACGAGGGCGTCGGCCAGGAAGTCGACCGGCTCGGCTCGGTAGGACAGCGGCACCTGGTAGACGACCTCCTCCTCGCCCGAGCGGTCGACGAGGATGTGGTCCTCGAGGCCGACCTCGCCCTGGGGGTCCTCCCACCGGTAGCCGGCGATGCGCTGCAGCCGGGGCTCACGGCCCTTGCCGCGGTACCAGCGCTGGGTCGCGACCCAGGCCGGCAGGAACTCGTCGAATCCGGGGGACAGGGTGGCCATCAGGAGTCCTCCTTGGCGCGGGGGGCGGGGGTGTCGTCGACCGGCGGCTCCAGGCCGAGCCAGAAGAAGTCGCGGGAGCCCATCGTCAGTCGGACGGTGCCGTCGTCGGCGATGTCCGGGAACCCGTTGCCGCCGAAGAGGTCGAGCACGGTGGCGCCGCGGAGCCGCTCGGGCACCGTGACGGTGGCCGCCTGCGGGCGGGAGGAGAGGTTGCTGACGCAGAGCACGGCAGGGTGGCCGTCGCGCTCGCCCTCGTCGTCCTCGGGCAGCACCCGCACGAAGGCCAGCATCGCGTCGTTGTCGGTCTCGCACAGGTGGAACTCGCCCATGCCGAAGACGTCGTGGGCGCCGCGGACCTGCAGCATCCCGCGGGTCCAGTGCAGCAGCGAGGCGCTGCTGGCCATCTGGGCCTCGACGTTGACGGAGTTGTAGTGGTAGACCAGCGAGCTGACCACCGGCAGGTAGAGCTTGCCGGGGTCGGCGGTCGAGAAGCCCGCGTTGCGGTCGGGGGTCCACTGCATCGGGGTCCGCACCGCGTCACGGTCGGAGAGCCAGATGTTGTCACCCATGCCGATCTCGTCGCCGTAGTACAGGCAGGGCGAGCCCGGCAGCGACAGCAGCAGGGCGTTGATCAGCTCGATCTCGCTGCGGGAGTTGTCCAGCAGCGGCGCCAGGCGCCGCCGGATGCCGATGTTGGCCCGCATCCGCGGGTCGGGGGCGTACCAGCCGTACATCGCCGAGCGCTCCTCGGCAGAGACCATCTCCAGGGTCAGCTCGTCGTGGTTGCGCAGGAAGGTGCCCCACTGGGTGCCCCGGGGGATCGCCGGCGTCTCGTTCATCACCCGGATGATCGGCTCGGCCTTCTCCTCGCGCAGCGCGTAGTAGAGCCGCGGCATGACGGGGAAGTGGAAGCACATGTGGCACTCGGGGGCCTCCTCGGTGCCGTAGTAGTCGACCACCTCGGCCGGCATCTGGTTGGCCTCGGCCAGCAGCACCCGCCCGGGGTACTCCTCGTCGACCATCGCGCGCAGCGCCGCGAGGAACTCGTGCGTCCTCGGCAGGTTCTCGCAGTTGGTGCCCTCCTCCTCGAAGAGGTAGGGCACCGCGTCGAGCCGGAAGCCGTCGATGCCCATGTCCATCCAGAAGCGGACGACGTCGAACATCGCCTCCTGCACCGCCGGGTTCTCGAAGTTGAGGTCGGGCTGGTGGGAGAAGAAGCGGTGCCAGAAGAACTGCCGCCGCACCGCGTCGAAGGTCCAGTTGGAGGTCTCGGTGTCGACGAAGATGATGCGCGCGTCGCTGTACTTCTCGTCGGTGTCGGACCACACGTAGAAGTCGCCGTAGGGCCCCTCGGGGTCGGAACGGCTGGCCTGGAACCACGGGTGCTGGTCGCTGGTGTGGTTCATCACCAGGTCGGTGATGATCCGGATCCCGCGGGCGTGCGCCTGGCTGATCAGCTCGCGGAAGTCCGGCAGCGTGCCGAACTCCGGCAGCACCGCGGTGTAGTCGGCGACGTCGTACCCGCCGTCGCGCAGGGGCGAGGCGTAGAAGGGCGGGATCCACAGGCAGTCGACGCCGAGCCACTGCAGGTAGTCCAGCCGGCCGACCAGTCCGCTGAAGTCGCCGGAGCCGGAGCCGGAGGAGTCCTCGAAGGCCCGGACGAGGACCTCGTAGAAGACCGCCTTGCGGAACCAGTCGGGGTCGTTCTTCAGCCCTGGCTGGTGCAGGTTGAGGCCTCGCATCGCCGGTCCTTCCTCAGTCTCTCGTCACGTGGATGATGTGGACCGGCTCCTCGCCGTAGCCCGGCCCGAGGCGCACGTAGGGCGCGTCGTCCCAGGTCCAGCGGTTGCCGGTCACCAGGTCGGTGGCGGTGAAGGACTCGTGCCACCCCAGGCCCTGGCCGAGCGCCGGCAGGTTGAGGTGCAGGCGGGTCTCGCGCACGGCATACGGGTCGAGGTTGGCGACCACGAGAACCGTGTCGCGGTCCGAGCCGTCGCCCGCGCCGCCGCCGTGCTTGGAGAAGACGAGGACGTTCTCGTCCTCGGCGCCGTGGAAGGTGATGTTGCGCAGCCAGTGCAGCGAGGGGTGCTCGCGCCTGATGCGGTTGAGCATCGTCAGCCAGCCGGTGAGGTCCGTGCGGCCGGGCACGTCCTCGCCCCACCGGCGGTCCTTGAACTCGTACTTCTCGTTGTCCAGGTGCTCCTCGGCGCCCGGGCGCGGCAGGTGCTCCACGTGCTCGAAGCCGGTGTAGATGCCGTAGGTCGGCACGAGGGTGGCGGCCAGGGCGGAGCGGACCAGGTGGGCGGTGGCCCCGCCGTGCTGCATGTATGGCGTGAGGATGTCGTGCGTCGTCGGCCAGAAGCTGGGGCGCATGTAGTGGGCGGTCTCGGTGGCCAGCTCGGTGACGTACTCGCGCAGCTCGTCGGCGGTGTTGCGCCAGGCGTAGTAGGTGTAGGACTGCTGGAAGCCGACCTTGGCCAGCGTGCGCATCATCATCGGCTTGGTGAACGCCTCCGAGAGCCAGATCACCTCGGGGTGGTCGACCGCGACGTCGGCGATGAGCCACTGCCAGAACTCCACCGGCTTGGTGTGCGGGTTGTCGACCCGGAAGATCTTCACGCCGTGGTCGATCCAGACCTGCACGACGCGGCGCACCTCGGCGTAGATCTTGGCGGGCGCGTTGTCGAAGTTGAGCGGGTAGATGTCCTGGTACTTCTTCGGCGGGTTCTCCGCGTAGGCGATCGTGCCGTCGGCGCGGGTGGTGAAGAAGTCCTGGTGCTCGCGGGCCCACGGGTGGTCGGGGGAGGCCTGCAGGGCGATGTCCAGGGCGACCTGCAGGCCCTCGCTCTCGGCCCGTGCGACGAAGGCGTCGAAGTCGTCCCAGCCGCCGAGCTCGGGGTGCAGGGCGTCGTGCCCGCCCTCGGCCGCGCCGATGGCGTAGGGCGAGCCGGGGTCGTTCTCCTCGGCGACCAGGGAGTTGTTCCGGCCCTTGCGGTTGGTCGTGCCGATCGGGTGGACGGGGGTGAGGTAGACGACGTCGAAGCCCATCGCGGCGATCCCGGGCAGCCGTTCCTGCGCCGTGGTGAACGTGCCGGTGGTCCACAGACCCGTCTGCGGGTCGCGGCGCGCGCCCTCGGACCGGGGGAAGATCTCGTACCAGGCCCCGGTGAGCGCCAGCGGTCGCTCGACCCACCAGGTGTAGCTCGGGCCGGGGCTGACGTGGTCGCGCAGCGGCGCCGCAGCGAGCACCTCGCGGACCTGGTGGCTGACCCCGGCCTGCAGCCGCTCGGGCACGGGCAGGGCGCTGGAGCGCAGCGCGCCGATGGCCTCGTCGAGCACCCGCCGGTGCTCCTGCGGCCGGTCGACCTCGTCGAGCGCGCGTTCGAGCACCCGGGCGCCCTCCTCGAGCATGAGCTCGACGTCGACCCCGGCGTGGACCTTGATCTGGCCGTCGTGGCGCCACGTCTCGTAGGGGTCGGCCCACCCCTCCACGCGGAAGCTCCATACCCCCTCGCGGTCGGCGAAGACCTCGGTCTCCCAGTGCGACAGGCCCTCGTTGACGAGGGTCATCGGCACGTGGTGCTCGTCCCCGTCGGGGTCGACGAGCACCGCCGTCGCGCTCACGGCGTCGTGGCCCTCGCGGAAGACGGTGGCGCTGAGCGTGAACAGCTCGCCCACGACGGACTTGGTGGGGCGACGGCCGCCGTCGACGACCGGTCCCACGTCCAGGACCGGGATCCGCCCGATCGGCTCCTGGCCGAAGAGGGACAGCACGGAGCGGTCGATCGGTGGCTGGTCGGGGCGGGGTGCGGCATCGGCGTCGGCGGCGGGCGTGGTCGAAGGCTCGGTCACGCCGCTCACGCTACCCGTGAACCGGGCGTCGCAGCATCCGCACGTGCCCGACCGCCGCCCGACCGGCGTCCGCCCTCGTCCGTCCGCAGCCCCGGGCGCACCGACGCCGCGCCGCTGCAAGTTCTTGCATCGCGGTCGCCTATCCTTGCCCCTCGTGAAGGCTATTCGTCGGTTGCACGTCCGGACCGTGCTCCCCAGCAACCTTGCCCCGCTCCACGACCTCGCGCTCAACCTGCGCTGGTCCTGGCACCCGCCGACCCGCGACCTGTTCGCGGGCATCGACCCCCGGCTGTGGGAGTCGACGGGCCAGGACCCGGTCGCCGTGCTCTCCTCCCTGCGCACGCGCGACATGGAGCGCCTCGCCGCCGACGAGGAGTTCGTCACCCGGGTGCACGAGGCGCACGAGGACCTCGAGCGCTACCTGACCAAGCCGCGCTGGTACCACGAGCAGGGCGCCGGCCGCTGGGACGGCCGCACGCTGGAGGCGATCGCCTACTTCTCCCCGGAGTTCGGGATCACCTCGGTGCTGCCGCAGTACTCCGGCGGCCTGGGCATCCTGGCCGGCGACCACCTCAAGGCCGCCTCCGACCAGGGCATCCCGATCGTCGGAGTGGGCCTGTTCTACAAGTCGGGCTACTTCGCCCAGCGCTTCAACGCCGACGGCTGGCAGCAGGAGTCCTACCCGGTCCTGGATCCGGACGACCTGCCGCTGTCGCTGCTGCGCGAGGAGGACGGCTCCCCGCTCGTCATCCGCCTGGCCATGCCGCGCGGGGGCCACCTGGACGCCCACGTGTGGCGTGCCCAGGTCGGCCGGGTGCCCCTGCTGCTGCTCGACTCCGACGTCGAGACCAACGACGCCTCCCGCCGTGAGGTCACCAACCGCCTCTACGGCGGTGGCGGCGACCAGCGCCTGGAGCAGGAGATGCTGCTCGGCATCGGCGGCGTGCGCGCACTGCGCGCCTACTCGCGGATCACGGGTGCGCCGGCGCCGACGGTCTACCACACCAACGAGGGCCACGCCGGCTTCCAGGGCGTGGAGCGGATCAGCGAGCTGGTCACCGGCGGCGACCTGACCTTCGACGAGGCGCTGCAGGCGGTCCGCGCCGGCACGGTCTTCACCACCCACACGCCGGTCCCCGCGGGCATCGACCGCTTCGACGTGGGCGCGATCGCCGCGCACTTCGGCGACGAGGGCAACTCCCTGCCCGGTGTGCCGCTGGAGCGGTTGCTCGCGCTCGGCGCCGAGGACTACGAGGGCGGCGACGCCTCGCGCTTCAACATGGCCGTCATGGGTATGCGGCTGGGTCAGCGCGTCAACGGCGTCTCCCAGCTGCACGGCGCGGTCAGCCGCGAGATGTTCTGCGGCCTGTGGCCGGGCTTCGACCTCGACGAGGTGCCGATCGGCTCGGTGACCAACGGCGTGCACGCCGGCACCTGGGTCGACCGCAAGCTCTACGACCTGGCCAAGGCCCACCTGGGTCCGGACGTGGCCTCCCGCTCGGTCTTCACCCGCGTGCACGAGGTGCCGATCGACGCCTTCTGGGCCACCAAGCGCGAGCTGCGCCAGCAGCTCATCGAGGACGCCCGGGCCCGCTTCCGGCAGTCGCTGCTCGACCGCGGTGCCACCGAGGCCGAGCTCGGCTGGACCGAGGACATCCTCGACCCCGACGCGCTGACCATCGGCTTCGCCCGGCGCGGCGCGACATACAAACGTCTGACGCTGATGCTGCGCGACCCCGAGCGCCTCAAGAAGCTGCTGTGCGACCCCGACCGCCCGGTGCAGGTGATCATCGCGGGCAAGTCTCACCCGGCCGACGACACCGGCAAGGCTCTCATCCAGGAGATGGTGCGCTTCACCGACGACCCCGAGGTCCGCGGGAAGATCATCTACCTGCCCAACTACGACATCGCGATGGCCCAGCAGCTCTACCCGGGCTGCGACGTCTGGCTCAACAACCCGCTGCGCCCGTTCGAGGCGTGCGGCACGTCCGGGATGAAGGCCGCGCTCAACGGCGCGCTCAACCTCTCGATCCTCGACGGCTGGTGGGACGAGTGGTACGACGGGCAGAACGGCTGGGCGATCCCGACCGCCGACGGTGTCGAGGACCCCGACCGCCGGGACGACCTCGAGGCCGCCGCGCTCTACGAACTGCTCGAGAAGACGGTGGTGCCGACCTTCTACGACCGCGACGCCCAGGGCCTGCCGCAGCGCTGGCTCGACAAGGTCAGCCACACCCTGTCGACGCTGGGCCCCAAGGTGCTGGCCGACCGTATGGTGCGCGACTACACCGAGGCCCTCTACTGGCCGGCGGCCCACGCCGCCTGGGCGGTGGCCGAGGACGACTACGCCGGCGCGCGCTCGCTGGCCCGCTACGTGGGACAGGTCAGGCACAACTGGCGGCACGTGCGCATCGACCACGTCGACGCCGAGGGCCTGTCCGACGCACCGCAGATCGGTGACGAGGTCGCTGTGCACGCCTACGTCGGGCTGGGCGACCTGGACCCGCGCTCGGTGAAGGTGCAGATGGCCTACGGCCGCGCCAACGCGGAGGACACGCTCACCGACGTCGACTACCTCGACCTGGAGCCGACCCAGTCCTACGAGGAGGGCCGCCACCGCTTCGACGGTAGCCTCCGCCTGGCCCGCACCGGGTCGCTGGGGTGGACCGTGCGGGTGCTGCCGCGCCACGAGCACCTGTCCTCCGACGCCGAGCTGGGGCTCGTCACGCTGCCCTGACCCACCCGCCACCCGACCGAGGACGTCGGGTGCACGCTCTCCTGCCGACCGACGACGTCCGGTGTTCGCTCCGCGAACATCCGGCGTCGTCGGTCGCGGGTATGCCGTACGTCCGGCGTCGTCGGTCGGGAGTCAACCCTCGAGGGCGCCGACCAGGACCGTGAAGCTGGTGGCGCCGACCTGCAGCGGCTCCCCGGGAGCGACCGCGCCGGAGGCCGGCGCTCCGCCCGCCGCCCCCGTGCTGCTCCACCGCACCCGCCACGTCGCGACGCCGTGCACCTCGGGGGCGACCACCTCGGCGGCGTCGAGCCCGCCGTGCACGACGAGGACGACCGCCTGACGGTCGTCGACCTCGTGCAGGGAGTCGTAGAGCGCGACGACGGTCCGGCGCGAGGGGTCCGCCCACGCCTCGTCCGAGACGCTGTGCCCGCTCTCGTCGTACCACCGCAGGCGTGATCGCCCGGCGACCGGCTCGTAGGTGGGGAAGGTCGCAGGGCGCAGCACCGGCAGCTCGCGCCGCAGGGCCAGCAGGGCCCGGGTGTCGCCCAGCAGCGCCTCCTGCCACGGCTCCAGCGTCCAGCGCAGCCAGGAGGTCGAGTTGTCCTGGTTGTAGGCGTTGTTGTTGCCGCCCTGCGTGCGGCCGAGCTCGTCCCCGGCGACCAGCATCGGCACGCCGGTGGACAGCAGCAGCGTCGCCAGCAGGTTGCGTACCGACCGCTGCCGCGCCTCCAGCACCGCCACGTCGGTCGTCGGACCCTCGACGCCGTGGTTCCACGAACGGTTGTCGCTGTGGCCGTCGCGGTTGTCCTCGCCGTTGGCCAGGTTGTGCTTGGTCTCGTAGGCGGTGAGGTCGGCCATCGTGAAGCCGTCGTGGGCGGTGACGATGTTGACCGAGGCCACCGGCCCCCGGTCGGCCGCGGCGAACATGTCGGCCGACCCCGCGATGCGCGTGGCCAGCTCGCGCACGCCGTGCCCTGGCTGCCCGGCGAGCGAGCGGCCGGTGTCGGCCAGCCAGAAGGTGCGCACGGTGTCGCGGTAGCGGTCGTTCCACTCGGCGAACGGCGGCGGGAACTGCCCCGTGCGCCACCCGTGGACCCCGACGTCCCACGGCTCGGCGACCAGCTTGGCGCCCGAGAGCACCGGGTCGGTCTGCAGCGCGACGAGGAAGGGGTGGTCGGGGCGGTAGCCGTCGTCGCCGCGGGCCAGCGCCGGCGCCAGGTCGAAGCGGAAGCCGTCGACGTGGAACTCCTGCACCCAGTGGCGCAGCGAGTCCAGCACCATCCGGACCACGAGCGGGTCGCGCAGGTCGACGGTGTTACCGGTGCCCGTGACGTCGATGTCACGGCCCCGGTCGTCGAGGCGGTAGTAGGTCCGGTTGTCCAGGCCACGCCAGGACAGGGTCGGCCCGTTGTGCGAGGACTGCTCGGCGGTGTGGTTGTAGACGACGTCGAGGAGGACCTCGATGCCGGCCGCGTGCAGCGCCCGGACCGCGCCCTTGAGCTCGTCGACCACGCCCTGGGGGTCGTTCGCGGCCGCATACCCGGCGTGCGGGGCGAAGAAGCCCAGGGAGTTGTAGCCCCAGTAGTTGCGCAGCCCGCGCTGCACGAGCGCCGCCTCGGAGGCGAAGGCGTGCACCGGCAGCAGCTCCAGGGTGGTGACCCCGAGCCCGGTGAGGTGCTCGAGGACGGCCGGGTGGGCCAGGGCGGCATAGGTCCCCTGCAGGTGCGGCGGGACCGCGGGGTGGCGCATGGTCAGCCCGCGCACGTGCGCCTCGTAGACGACCGTCTCCGACCACGGCACCGCCGGGGCCACGTCGTCGCCCCAGTCGAAGGCCTGGTCCACCACCACGGAGCGGGGCACGAACGGCGCGGAGTCGCGGTCGTCCCGGGTGTCGTGGTCGTGCTGGTCGCGCCCGTCCACCACGTGGCCGTAGACCTCCGGCTCCCAGTGCACCCACCCGTCCACGGCCTGCCCGTAGGGGTCGAGCAGCAGCTTGGCGGCGTTGTGCCGGTGCCCGACGTGCGGGTCCCAGGGCCCGTCGACCCGGAAGCCGTAGCGGGTGCCCGGCACCAGCGCGCCGTCGGGGACCAGGTCCCACCAGATGCCGTGGGCGGTGCGGCGCAGCGGCAGGCGCTTCTCGCTGCCCTCGGTGAAGAGGCACAGGTCCACGGCGGTGGCGTGCCGCGCGACGACCGCCACCTCCGTGCCCAGCACCGACATCGTCACCCCCAGCGGGGGAGGTGTCTCGAGGCTGCGGCGGGGGCGGAGCGGGGCGGGCATGGGGCCAGGGTATGCAGCGCGCGTGCGCCGTGGACGCGGCCACCCCGGCATGCTCCGTACCCGTCCCGGGTCGGCTGGGGCGGCCGCAGGGCGACGGGTACGTTGGTGCCCATGACCGATCCCACGTCGCTTCCCAACTTCCCCCCGCCGCCGCAGGAGCGCCCGCTGTCCGGCCGCGTGCTCGACGCGCTGCAGGACCTGCAGATGAGCCCCGACCTGGACAAGGAGGGCGACGTCGCCTTCGAGGTCAGGGACCAGCGGATGTTCGTCAAGATCGTCCAGGGCGAGCAGTTCGACATCATGCGGGTCTTCGGCCAGTGGCAGGTCGCCGGCACCGTGCCCGACGACCTGCTGACGCGTCTCAACGGCTGCAACGACGTCACGCTGGGCGTCAACCTGGTCAAGGCCGGCATCGCGGGCGGCAACCTGGTGCTGGCCGTCGAGCAGATCGTCGCCCGCCAGGAGCAGCCCAAGGCCAAGCTGCAGATCGCGACCGGCCTCATCCTGCAGGCCCTGTCGCTGTGGCACCGCAACGTCGTGGCCAAGTCGCAGGCCGAGCAGGGCCAGCAGCCCGATCTGCCCGCGGACGCGCCCGAGGGCACGGAGGTCGGCCCGTGGCTGTCGGTCGGCACCCAGGGGCGCCAGCAGGACGGCCAGGGTCAGGACGGCCAGGGTCAGGAGGGCCAGGCGGGCGGTGACCCGCAGTGAGCCGGACGGTCAGCACCGCCAGCGAGTTCGTCCGGGTCGAGATCGACTCCAGCATCGCCACGATCCGGATCGACCGGCCGAAGATGAACCCGTTGTCGATCGAGGTGCAGGACGCCATCGGTGAGGCCGCGCGCCTCGTCTCCGAGGACGACGAGGTCGCCGCGGTCGTCGTCTACGGCGGGGAGAAGGTCTTCGCCGCCGGGGCCGACATCAAGGAGATGCAGGGCATGTCCTACACCGACATGGTCCAGCGCGCACCGGTCATCCAGGCGTGCTTCACCGCCGTGGCCCGCATCCCCAAGCCGACCGTCGCCGCGATCGAGGGGTACGCCCTGGGCGCCGGTTGCGAGCTGGCGCTGTGCTGCGACTTCCGCGTGGTGGCCGAGGACGCCAAGCTCGGGCAGCCGGAGATCCTGCTCGGGGTCATCCCGGGGGCCGGCGGCACCCAGCGGCTCGCCCGCCTCGTCGGCGCCTCCCGCGCCAAGGACCTGGTCTTCACCGGCCGGATGGTCGACGCCGAGGAGGCCCACCGGATCGGCCTCGTCGACGAGGTCGCCCCCGCGGGCGGGGCCTACGCCGCCGCCGTCGCCCGGGTCGAGCGCTACGTGCACGGGCCGGCCTTCGCGCTGCGCGCCGCCAAGGAGGCCATCGACCGAGGTCTCGACAACGACCTGGAGACGGGTCTGGCGATCGAGGCGATGCAGTTCGCCGGCGTCTTCGCCACCACCGACCGGGAGATCGGCATGACCTCCTTCGTCAAGGAGGGTCCCGGCAAGGCGGCCTTCGAGGGTCGCTGACCGGTCCGTCCGTCCCGCCACGAGGCCGGGTGCTCCGAGGGGAGCGCCCGGCCTCGCTGCATACCCGTCCACCAGCACGCTCGTGCGGATCTCTCGTGTCACAGGCGTCGCTGCGACGACCGATGTGACACGACAGAGGTGCACGGGGGTCGGACGTGTTCGAAGCCGTAAGTAGTTTGCGTATCTGACTAGTCAGGCGTACGATCTAGTCATGAACACCGAACAGTGGCCCAGCGAATGGCTGCGGGGCGTCCTCGGGGTGTGCGTCCTGCGCGTCCTGCAGGACGGCCCGAGCTACGGCTACGCCATCACCCAGCGGCTCGCCGAGGCAGGGCTGGGGGCGGTCAAGGGCGGCACGCTCTACCCGCTCCTCGGGCGCCTCGAGGAGGCCGGGCACGTCGAGGTCGAGTGGCGGCCCGGCGAGGGCGGTCCCGGCCGCAAGTACTTCGCGCTCACCCCTCAGGGACGGCAGGAGGCGGCCGACCTGGCCGCCCGCTGGGCGTCCTTCACCACCACCACCCGCGCGCTGCTCGACGGTGCGCCCGCAGCAAGGAGAAGCTGATGAACGACATCCAGGAGAACGGCACGCGTCAGGGCCGCGGCGGCGTCTTCGGCGACCCGGGCCAGATCGCCCCGCACGTCGAGAAGGGCTGGCGCGACGACTTCATCATCGAGCTGCGGCTGCTGGGCGTCGCCGGCGACCGGATCGGCGACGCCCTGGTCACCGTGGACAGCCACGTCGCCGAGTCGGGGGAGGGCGCGCTGGAGGCGTTCGGCGAGCCGGTGCCCTATGCCCGGGAGATCGCCCGCAGCAGCGGGAAGGAGCCGAGCTGGAGCATCAACAGCTGGACCGTCCTGGGCAACGTCGCCGGCCTCGTCGGGATGCTCGCGGCGGTGCGGGCCCTCACCGGCTGGCTCGAGGGCGGACCGTTGGCCATCACCGTCGGCGACGGTGTCGGTCTCCTCCTCCTGCTCGCGCTCATGGGTGCGGTGCTGCGGTGGCCCACGCCGTTGATCCGGGTCGCGGTGGAGCACCGGGTGGCGGTCTCGCTGCTGACCCCGGTCGTGCTCATCGGGGCCTTCGTGGGGGTCTTCCTGCTCCTGCGGGACACCTGGTTCGAGGTCGGTGTGCTCCCGGTCGCCCTCGTCGCGGTGGTGCTGATGGCGACCAGCGTGGTCGCGGCCTGGATCGACGCCCCGCCGGACGGTGACCAGATCGTCGCGCCCGGGCAGAGCCCGCGGCCCGGCGGGGGCGCACGGATCGCGGGTGCGCTCATCCTGCCGGTCCTCACGCTGCTGCTGCTGGGGCTCACCTGGGGGGTGCACCTGCTCGGGTGAGGCCGGGGGCGCGTACGTTGACGTCCTCGTCAGGTGTCAAGATGGACCGACACAACATCCGCTACCCACGAGGACGTGACAGATGAACATCGTCGTCTGTGTGAAGTACGTGCCGGACGCCCAGGGTGACCGGGGCTTCGAGGCTGACAACACCACCGACCGCGAGGCTGTGGACGGGCTGCTGTCCGAGCTGGACGAGTATGCGGTCGAGGAGGCCCTGAAGCTGGTCGAGGCCGGCGAGGGCGAGGTCACGGTGCTGACCATGGGCCCGGAGGACGCGGTCGCGGCGGTGAAGAAGTCGCTGCAGATGGGCGCGCACAAGGGCGTCGTGGTCACCGACGAGGCCATCGCCGGGTCGGACTCCGTCGCGACCAGCCTGGTGCTGGCCGAGGCCATCAAGAAGATCGGTGAGGAGGCGCCGGTGGACCTGGTGCTGACCGGGCTGGCCTCCACCGACGGTGTCATGTCCGTGGTGCCGGCGATGCTGGCCGAGCGCCTGGGCCTGCCGCAGGTGACCTTCGCCTCCGAGCTGACGGTGGAGGGCTCCACGGTGCGGATCCGCCGTGACGACGAGACCGCCTCCGAGACGATCGAGTCTTCCCTGCCGGCCGTGGTGAGCGTGACCGACCAGATCAACGAGCCGCGCTACCCCTCCTTCAAGGGGATCATGGCGGCCAAGAAGAAGCCCGTGGAGACCTGGGGCCTGGCCGACCTGGGTGTCGACGCCTCCCAGGTCGGGCTGGACGCGGCCTGGTCCAGGGTTGTCGAGGTGAGCGCTCGTCCGCCGCGCACGGCCGGTGAGGTCGTCACCGACGAGGGCGACGGCGGCTCGAAGCTGGCCGAGTTCCTGGCCTCCCGCAAGTTCGTCTGACCCCCGACCCACGAGACCCACAGGAGCAACGACACAATGGCTGAAGTTCTCGTCCTGGTCGACCACGTCGACGGCGACGTCCGCAAGTCCACCCTCGAGGCCCTGACCGCGGCCGCCCGCCTGGGCGAGCCGGCCGCGGTGTTCGTCGGCGCCGGCGCCCAGGGCGCCGCCGAGGTCCTCGGCCGGCACGGCGCGACCACGGTGTATGCCGTGGAGTCGCCCGAGGTGGCTGAGCACCTGGTCGCCCCGACCGCCGAGGTCCTCGCCCAGCTGGTCCAGGAGCACTCCCCGGCGGCGGTGCTGCTGCCCTCCTCCAACGACGGCAAGGAGATCGCCGCCCGCCTGGCGATCAAGACCTCCTCGGGCCTGGTCACCGACGCCGTCGACGTCGCCCCGGCCGACGGTGGCGGCGTGCAGACGGTGCAGTCCGTCTTCGCCGGGTCCTACACGGTCACCTCGGTGGTGGCCCAGGGCTGCCCGGTGGTCACGCTCAAGCCCAACTCCGTCCCCGTGGAGGAGACCGGCGGCGGCGCGGCGACCGTCCAGGCGGTCGACGCGCAGGTCTCCGACGCCGCCAAGGCGGCCCGGATCACCGAGCGCAAGGAGAAGGCCGCCTCCGGGCGCCCCTCCCTGACCGAGGCCGCGATCGTGGTCTCCGGCGGCCGGGGCACCGGTGGTGACTTCGCCCCGGTCGAGGCCCTGGCCGACTCCCTGGGCGCCGCCGTGGGCGCGTCGCGGGCGGCGGTCGACGCCGGCTGGTACCCGCACTCGAGCCAGGTCGGGCAGACCGGTGTGTCGGTCTCTCCGCAGCTCTACGTCGCCGCGGGCATCTCCGGGGCGATCCAGCACCGCGCCGGCATGCAGACCTCCAAGACGATCGTCGCGGTCAACAAGGACCCCGAGGCCCCGATCTTCGAGCTGGTCGACTACGGCGTCGTCGGCGACCTCTTCACCGTCCTGCCCCAGGCCACCGAGGAGATCAGCAGGCGCAAGGGCTGACCGCGCGCCGCGGACGTCCCGTGGGAGTGCTGAGCATGCCGGCACTCCCACGGGACGTCCTGCGTCCGGCCCCCTCCAGCCCCCGGCCCCCGTCGGCCCCTGTCCGGCCGGGTGCTCCCCGCACGCCCACGTAGACTCGTCCGGTGCTGACTCCGACCCCCGTCTACCTCGACCACGCCGCCACGACGCCGGTGCTGGACGAGGTCGTCGAGGTGGTGGTGCGCACCATGCGCCAGGTCGGCAACGCCAGCTCCCTGCACAGCCCCGGCCGGGAGGCCCGCCGCGTCGTCGAGGAGTCGCGCGAGCGCGTGGCCGAGGCGTTGCGGGTGCGGCCCTCCGAGGTGATCTTCACCTCTGGCGGCACGGAGTCGGACAACATCGCGGTCAAGGGCACGTATGCCGCGCGCCTCGCCGCGGGCCGCGACAGCGGTGCCCGTCGGGACCGGCTGGTCGTCTCCGGCGTGGAGCACCACGCCGTGCTCGACTCGGTGGAGCACCTGGTCCGGCACCAGGGTGCCCGGGTCACGTGGGTCGAGCCGGACGCCGACGGTGTCGTCACCCCCCAGGCGCTGGCGGCCGCGATCGAGGCGGACGGCGGCCCGGGCACGGTGGCTCTCGCGAGCGTGATGTGGGCCAACAACGAGGTCGGCACCGTCCAGCCCGTCCCCGAGCTGGCCGCCGTGGCCCACGAGCACGACATACCCTTCCACTCCGACGCGGTCCAGGCCCTCGGCCAGGTCCCGCTCGACCTGTCCGCGGTCGACCTCGGCGTCGTGACCGGGCACAAGATCGGCGGCCCCCTGGGGGTGGGCGTGCTCACGGCCGGCCGCGACCAGTCGCCGGTGCCCCTGACCCACGGCGGCGGCCAGGAGCGTCAGCTGCGCTCGGGCACCCTGGACACCCCGGGGATCGCCGGCCTGGCCGAGGCTGTCGCGCACGCCGCCGAGCACCAGGCCAGCCACGCCCGGCACCTGTCGGTCCTGCGCGACGCGCTCATCGAGGGGGCGCTCGCCCTGGACGACGGCATCACGGTCAGCGGCCGCTGGTCCCCGGGGGACGTCACCGGCCGCCTGCCGGGCAACGTCCACCTGCGCGTGGCCGACTGCGAGGGCGACTCGCTGCTCTACCTGCTCGACGCGGCGGGCATCGCCTGCTCGACCGGCTCGGCGTGCCAGGCCGGCGTCCCGCGCCCCAGCCACGTGCTGCTGGCGATGGGCGTGCCGGAGGCCGAGGCACGGGGTGCGCTGCGGCTCACCCTCGGGCACGGCTCGGAGCGGGCCGACGTCGACGCCTTTCTCGCCGCCCTGCCGCCGGCGCTCGAGCGCGCCCGCCGCGCCCACGCCGCCTCCCGGAGCCGGGCGTGAGCCGCATACCCCCGAAAGGAGGGCGCATGAGGGTCGTCGCCGCGATGAGCGGCGGGGTCGACTCCGCCGTCGCCGCCGCCCGGATGATCGACGCCGGCCACGAGGTCGTCGGCGTCCACCTCGCCCTGGCGCAGTCCGCCGCCACGCTGCGCGAGAGCGCGCGCGGGTGCTGCACGCTCGAGGACGCCGGGGACGCCCGCCGCGTGGCCGACCGGCTCGGCATCCCGTTCTACGTCTGGGACATGGCCGAGCGCTTCCGCGAGGACGTCGTCGAGGACTTCGTCGCCGAGTACGCCGCGGGCCGGACCCCCAACCCGTGCCTGCGCTGCAACGAGAAGATCAAGTTCGCCGCGCTGCTCGACAAGGCGCTGGCGCTGGGCTTCGACGCTGTCGCGACCGGCCACTACGCCCAGGTGGTGGAGGTGCCCGACGCCGCGGCCCCTGGCGGTGTGCGGCGCGAGCTGCACCGCGCGGTCGACGCCGCCAAGGACCAGTCCTACGTCCTGGGCGTCCTCGACGCCGAGCAGCTGGCGCACTCCTTCTTCCCCCTCGGCGACACCACCAAGCCGCAGATCCGGCAGGAGGCGGCCGAGCGCGGCTTCTCGGTGGCGAAGAAGCCCGACAGCCACGACATCTGCTTCATCGCCGACGGCGACACCCGCGGCTGGCTGGCGGACCGGCTCGGGTCACGCCCGGGCCCGGTCGTCGACCCCGACGGCACGGTGCTGGGGGAGCACGGCGGCGCCCACGGCTACACGGTGGGGCAGCGGCGCGGCCTGGGGCTGAAGGTGCCGCCCGCCGACGGGTCCAAGCGGTATGTCGTCTCCACCGACACCACCACCAACACGGTGGTCGTCGGCCCGGAGGAGCTGCTCGGCGTGGACCTGGTCGCCGCCGACCACGTGCGCTGGTGCGGCCCGGCGCCGACCGGGGAGCTGCGCGTCGGGGCCCAGGTGCGCGCCCACGGCCAGGAGCACCCGGCCACCGTGCAGGTCGAGAGCGGTGGCGGCAGCCCCGACCGACTCACCGTCCGCCTGGACGAGCGGATCCGCGGCGTCGCGCCCGGTCAGTCGGTCGTCCTCTACGACGGCACCCGCGTGGTGGGCTCGGGCACGATCGCCCGCGCCGGGCGCGCGTCCGGCGCGACCGTAGGGTAGGGACGTGCCCGAACCCTCGCCCGACACCCACGGCAGCACCCCGACGGCCACCCCGGACGGAGTCGTCGCGACCGGCGTCGGCTCCTGGCCCGGCACGGACGTCCGCGAGGCCCTGCGCGTCCTGCGCGGCGAGCTCGCGGGCGCGGTGCCCGAGGGCGTGACGGGTATGCCGTACCTGCCCGAGCTGCCCGCCCGCGGGCCCGGCGCGGAGCTGCTCGGGCGCACCGCCCACCTGCTGGTCGACCTGCCCGTCGACCTCCAGCCGCAGGGCTGGCGCCTCGTCGACCGTCCCGGCCGGGACGCCGAGCGGACGGCCTCCCTGTGGCGCCAGGACCTCGACGAGCTGGCCGAGGCCTTCGACGGCTACCGGGGCCGGCTCAAGGTGCAGTCGGCCGGGCCGTGGACCCTGGCCGCCTCGCTGTGGCTGCCGCTGGGCGACCGCGTCCTGTCCGACCCGGGGGCGACCCGCGACCTGGCGGGGTCCCTGGCCGAGGGCGTCGCCGCGCACGTGGCCGCGGTGCGGCGGCTGGTGCCCGGCGCCGAGGTCGTCGTGCAGCTCGACGAGCCGTCGCTGACGGCGGTGTCGCTGGGGCACATCCGCTCCGAGTCCGGCTACCGGGTCCTGCGGACGCCGGAGGCCGGCGAGCTGGCCTCCGCCCTGGGGGCGGTCGTCGACGCGGCCCGTGGCGCCGGCGCGGTGCTCGTCGCCGCCCACTCCTGCGCGGCCGACGTGCCGCTGGACGTGCTGCGCAGGGCGGGAACCGACGCGGTCAGCCTCGACGTCTCGCTCCTGGGCACCGCCGGCTGGGAGCGGGTGGCCGGCCTGCTCGACTCCGGCGTGGCCCTGTGGGCCGGAGCCCTGCCGGCCGACCGGGGCGCCGCCGTGGTGCCCGCACGCGTCGAGGAGCTGACCAGGCGCTGGCACGAGCTTGGTCTGCCCCCGCGCCAGCTCGCCGACCTGACCGTCACGCCCTCCTGCGGCCTGGCGGGCGCCGCCCCCGACCTCGCCCGCGACATCACCGCCGGCACGGTGGCCGCGGCCGCCCGCCTCGCCGAGGTCGCACTGGCGTGAGCCGCCGGACCGGCGCGCTGCCCTGGCAGGTCTGGTACGTCGCGCTCGCCTTCATCTGGGGCTCCAGCTACCTGCTCATCAAGCTGGGCCTGGGGTCGCTGACCGCCGTCCAGGTGGCCTCGCTGCGCATCGTCTGCGGGGTCGCGGTGCTGCTCGTCCTGCTGGCCGCGACCCGCACGCGGCTGCCGCGGGGCCGGCGCACCTGGGGGCACCTGCTGGTCACCGGCACCCTGCTGTGCACGCTGCCGTGGACGCTGTTCGCCGTCGGGGAGGAGCGCGTGACCTCCGCCGTCGCGGGCATCTCCAACGCCACGACGCCGGTGGTCGCGGTGCTCGCCACGGCGCTGCTGCTGCCCGGGGAGCCGGTGGGGCGCCGCCGCCAGCGCGGGGTGGCGATCGGCTTCGCCGGTGTCGTGCTCATCGCCCAGCCCTGGTCGGCCGAGCGGGGACCGGACCCGGCGGGCCTGGCGATGGTCCTGGCCGCCTCGGCCAGCTACGGGGTGGGATGGACCTACGTGCGGCGCTTCCTGCACGGGGTCGACCCCGGCGGCCTGTCCATGCCGGCGGCCCAGGTGCTGGTCGCGGCGGCCCAGGTCCCGCTGCTCGTCCTCGGCGACTGGTGGCTGCGCGGCGCACCCGCCGGCGGGCCGCTCGCTCCCGGTGGCCCCGACGGCACGGCCTCCGGCTGGGGCCTGTGGGGACCGGTCCTGGCCGTGGTCGTCCTCGGCGTGGTGGGTACCGGGCTGGCGCAGGCGATGCAGTATGCCGTGGTGCGGGCCGCGGGCCCGACCGTCGCCACGAGCGTCACCTACCCGATCATCGTCGTCTCCGTGCTGCTCGGCGTGCTGGTGCTGGGGGAGTCCGTCGGCCCGGTCGTGCTCCTCGGCGCGGGCGTCGTGCTCGTCGGGTCGTTGCTGATCACCGGGCCGCGCCGGCCGGGGCGCGCCCGTGGCGAGGGCGCACCGCATACCCCTGGGGTGTCGGTGGACCCTGCGAGGATGGGCCGGTGAGCGAGAGCACCCTCCCCGAGACCCAGCCCGCCGACGACGTGCCCGAGCAGGCGCGGCACCGCTGGACGGACCTCGTCGAGCAGATTCGTGCCCACCAGTTCGCCTACTACGTCAAGGACGCGCCGGTCATCAGCGACGGCGAGTTCGACGCGCTCGTGCGCGACCTCGAGGCGCTGGAGGAGGAGCACCCCGGGCTGCGCGTGCCGGACAGCCCGACGCAGGTGGTCGGCGGCACGTTCTCCACCGAGTTCACCGCGGTCGACCATCTGGAGCGGATGCTCAGCCTCGACAACGCCTTCTCCCCCGAGGAGCTGGACGAGTGGGCCGCCCGGGTGGAGCGTGAGGTCGGTGGCGCCGAGGTGCACTACCTGTGCGAGCTGAAGATCGACGGTCTGGCGGTCAACCTGCTCTACGAGGACGGCCGGCTCGTGCGCGGCCTGACCCGGGGCGACGGGCGCACGGGGGAGGACGTCACCCTCAACGTCCGCACGATCGAGGGGGTCCCGCACCAGCTGCGCGCCCCCGAGCAGCAGGAGGCCGAGGGCGTGCCCGAGGAGGGCGCGGTCGTCGAGGGCGGTGACGACACGGGCGAGCCGGTGCCGGTGCCGCGGCTCGTGGAGGTCCGCGGCGAGGTCTACTTCCCGGTCGCGGCGTTCGAGGAGCTCAACGCCCGGCTCGTGGAGGCCGGCAAGCCGCCGTACGCCAACCCGCGCAACACCGCCGCCGGCTCGCTGCGGCAGAAGGACCCGCGCGTCACCGCCTCGCGCGGCCTGCGGATGCTCGTGCACGGGATCGGCGCGCGCGAGGGCTTCGACATCGCCAGCCAGTCGCAGGCCTACGAGCTGCTGGCCGCCTGGGGGCTGCCGGTCTCGGACCGCACGAAGGTGCTCGGGTCGGTCGAGGAGGTCCGCGACTACATCGCCTACTACGGCGAGCACCGGCACGACGTCGAGCACGAGCTCGACGGGGTCGTCGTCAAGGTCGACGAGGTGCCGGTGCAGCGCCGGCTCGGCTCGACCTCGCGCGCGCCCCGGTGGGCCATCGCCTACAAGTACCCGCCCGAGGAGGTCACGACCCGGCTGCTCGACATCCGGGTCGACGTCGGCCGCACCGGCCGGGTGACGCCGTGGGGGCTGATGGAGCCGGTGCAGGTGGCCGGCTCGACCGTGGAGCGGGCCACCCTGCACAACGCCTCCGAGGTGGAGCGCAAGGGCGTGCTGATCGGCGACACGGTGGTGCTGCGCAAGGCCGGCGACGTCATCCCCGAGATCCTCGGGCCGGTGGTCGACAAGCGCGACGGCAGCGAGCGGGCGTTCGTCATGCCCACCGAGTGCCCGTCGTGCGGGACGACGCTGCGGCCGGAGAAGGAGGGCGACAAGGACATCCGCTGCCCCAACAGCAAGGAGTGTCCCGCCCAGCTGCGCGAGCGCCTCTACTCCCTGGCCGGCCGGGGCGCCTTCGACATCGAGGCGCTCGGCGGGGAGGGCGTGGGCGCCCTCCTGGACGCCGGCGTGCTGACCAACGAGGCGACGCTGTTCTCCCTCACGGCCGACGACGTGCGCTCGGTGCCCTTCTACACGCGGGCGGCCAAGAAGGGCGACCCGCCGGAGGCCGTGGTCGACGGCCGGGTGCTGTCGGCCAACGGGGTCAAGCTCGTCGAGAACCTGCAGCAGGTGAGGTCCCAGCCGTTGTGGCGGGTGCTGGTCGCCCTGTCGATCCGGCACGTGGGCCCGACGGCGGCACGGGCCCTGGCGACCGAGTTCGGGTCGATGGAGGCCGTCCGGGCGGCCTCGGTGGAGGAGCTGGCGGCGACCGAGGGGGTGGGCCAGGTGATCGCCGAGTCGGTCACGGCGTGGTTCGAGGTCGACTGGCACCGCGAGATCGTGCAGCGGTGGGCGGCAGACGGGGTCCGGATGGCCGACGAGCGCGACGAGTCGGTCGAGCGCACGCTCGAGGGGCTGACCGTCGTGGTCACCGGCTCCCTGGAGGGCTTCAGCCGCGACGAGTCCAAGGAGGCGATCGTCAGCCGGGGCGGGAAGGCCGCGGGGTCGGTGTCGAAGAAGACCGACTATGTCGTGGTCGGCGCCAACGCCGGGTCCAAGGCCGCCAAGGCCGAGGAGCTCGGAGTGCCGGTGCTCGACGAGGAGCAGTTCGTGCAGCTGCTCCGGACCGGGTCGGTGGACGCATGAGCGCGGGTATGCCGCAGCTCGCCGACGAGGACTACCTCGCCTTCGTCGACACCGCGCTGGAGGGGATGCTGGCGACCTGCCGTGAGCTGGGCGACGGCGTGGTCAACCAGCGGCTGGACCCGCCCGGCAGCAACAGCCCCTACGCGATCGTCGTCCACTGCGTCGGGGTCATCGACTTCTGGGCCGGGCACAAGGTCGCAGGCCGCCCTGACCACCGCGACCGGGACGCAGAGTTCCGCGCGGCCGGCACGGTCGCCGAGCTCGAGGCGCTGGTGCACGGGGGCCGGGCGCGCCTCGCGGACGCGGTGGCGCGCGCCGACTGGTCCGCCCCCTGCGTCGGGCAGCACCGGCCTGAGACCCACGCGCGCCCCGCGGGCCGCACCCAGGGCGGCGCGCTGGTGCACGTGCTGGAGGAGCTGGTCCAGCACCGCGGCCAGCTCGAGGTGACCGCCGACGTGCTGCGGCATACCGCGGGCGCCGGCTGAGCCCGGCTTGGCACACTAGGGGGCATGCGCCGCCTGTGGATCGTCCTGCTCGCCCTCGTGGTGGCCGTCGTCGGGGCGTCCGTGTGGCAGCGTGACTGGCTCTTCGCCGCCGCCTACGCCGCCGGCGGTCTCGCCCTCGTGTGGTGGACCGCCCCGTGGCGGGGCGGGCGCACCACCACCCACCAGGAGGTCCTCGCCATGCCCGAGTCCGAGCGGTCCGTCGTCATCTACTGGAGGCCCGGCTGCGGCTTCTGCCAGCGCCTGAAGGGACACCTGGGGGCGGCGGGAGAGCAGGCCACCTGGGTGAACATCTGGCAGGACGAGGAGGCCGCCGCCTACGTGCGGGAGGTCAACGGCGGCAACGAGACGGTGCCCACGGTCGTGATCGACGGCGTCCCGCACACGAACCCCCGGCCGGCGAAGGTGCTGGAGCGTCTGCAGGCCTTGTGACGGAGCCCTTCGACGAAGGGGGTCAGACCCGTGACAGCACCGAGAGGACGTTTCCGGACGGGTCGGCGAACCAGGCGATCTGCGGGCCCTCGTCGCGGACGATGCCCAGCTCGTCCTGCTCGAAGCCGGCGTAGCGCTGGAACGTCACGCCCCGATCGGTGAGGGCGCGCACGGCCGCCTCCACGTCGGCGACCGGGAGGTTGAGGACGGTGTAGGTCGCCGGGACGTGGTCCTCCTTGGGGTAGACCATCACCCGGGTGCCGCCGAGGCCGATGCTCAGCAGCCCCATCGCCTCCTCCCGCACGTCCAGCCCGAGCGTCCCGGCGTAGAACCGCCGGGCGGCCTCCAGGTCGGCGACCGCAAAGCTGCTGAAGGCCTCGTCGGCGAGCAGCCCGCCGGGCAGGGGTCCGTCCGTCCCCTGCATCGCGGCGCGCTCGGCGTCGCTGAGCTGGATCACCTGGACGTAGTTGCCGTCCGGGTCCTTGGCGGTGGCGAAGAGGCAGCCGTCGCGGTCCTCGAGCGGCGCCGCCCAGGTCCCGCCCTGCTCCTCCACCCGGGCGGCCACGGCACGGGCGTCGTCGACCTCGAGGTTGAGGATGGTCCGGGCAGGGTCGGGGTGCCGAGGCTGCACGTCGTCGCGGGGGTCGATGAACAGATAGACCCCACGGGCGTAGCCCAGGATGCGGTAGTCGCCCATGCGGACATCGGTCTCGGGGGGCACCACCGCGGTGTACCAGGCGTGCAGCCGGTCGGGGTCGGTGGTGCCCAGCATCACGCTGCTCAGGCGGGTCATGGTCGTCTCCTGTGCTCCCGGCCGGACGGTCCGGCCCCTCACGGGTGTCAGACCCGTGAGAGGACGCGGACTCATCGGCAGGGGCGGGAGAGGACCGCTCAGGCGTGCCGCTCGCGTCGGCCGAGATGGAAGCGGCCCGGGCGGTCCGGCCGGTCGGCGTGGTCGTGCTCGCGCCGGCGACGCAGCAGGACCGCGCCGCCCGAGGCGGCCAGCAGCGTCAGGCCCGCCACCAGCACGGCGCCACCGGCGCCGAGCGAGCCCTCGGTCCACTCGACGAGCGCCTCGGTCACGGCCATCGTCAGGGCGAGGACCCCGACAGCCAGGAACGGCCACTCGCCGCGCCACCAGTACAGGCCGAAGAGCCCCAGGGCCACGGCCAGGGTCGCGCCGTGCGCCCAACCGGGGTTGTCGTGCTCGAGCAGCAGCTGCGCACCCAGGAGCAGGAGCAGCGCGCCCACGCCGGACCCCGCCGTGCGCTCCGCCCAGCCCCGGCGGGTCAGGAGCAGCCAGCCGCCCGCGACGGCCAGGGTGATCCCGCCGCGCACGAGCTCGCGTCCGTCGCCCTCACCGAGCCAGACGCTCGTCAGCAGCATCACGGTCGCGGCGCCGAGGGCCAGGTGGAGCAGGACCGACGGCACCAGCAGGTAGCCACCGACCAGCACGACCAGCGCCAGCCCGACGCCGGCTGTCATCGACAGGTTGTGCTCGTCGAAGGACGCCGGAGGGACGGTGGCGTCGTAGACCCAGCTGCCCAGCGCCACCCCGGCGGAGACGGCGGCTGCAGCCACGAGGGTCCCGGCCAGCAGCCGGACCCGCAGGCCCACCCGGGTCGGCGCGCGCCACGACCCGCCGGCCACGCGGACGAGCGTGACCGCACCGGCGAGGAGGACGGCGGCCACGGCCGCCAGCAGCAGGGTGCGCTGCAGGGGGCTGAGGTCGCCCCAGTACTGCGCGCCGAGCAGGATGACGGCAGCCACGACGAGTGCTGCCCCGGCGTAGGCGCCCACCTCGGTGAGGCGGGGCCCGACGCGCGGGCGGGCCGCTGCCTGCTCCTGCTGGGGAAGGGTGGCGAGCGTCTGCTCGACCACGGACTCGGCTGCGTCGACCCGCTGGGGGTCGACGAGCCCTGCACCGACGAGGGCCGTCACGACGCGGCCCGGAATGCCGCTCTCGCTCATGGGTCCAGGATACTCCTGAGGGTATGCGGCGGGAGCGCCCGTACCAGCGGGTCCCGCGGGTCCACCTGCACCTCGCACGAGGACGCCGTCCGCCAGCCGTCCGGTGCCGCCCACCCGTACCGGACCGAGGTGCCGTCCCGGTCGGCCTCGCACAGCCCCTCGTGCCGTGGAGCCGACCCCAGGTCGGTGGCACCGACCGCGGCGTGGACCCGGTCCAGCTGGCGCGGCCGCAGCTCGCCCCTCGTCGATCCCCGCTCGTCCTCGTAGGTCCAGGTCCCGTCAGCCTCCACGAGCAGCGTGCTGAAGCACGCTCCCTCGGCACACAGGCCTCCCCAGGTATGCCGTTCGGCCAGCGGTCCCTCCGCGGGCTCGCGGCCCGGGCTGCTGAAGGTGCAGGACGAGAGCGACATCGCGACGACGGCCGTGGTGGCGGCACGCAGGGCGCGGGTGGTCGCGGAGGCTGGCCACGGTGACATGACGGTGCGACGCACGAGCCCGGCTGTCGGCTCCCGGGCCCGTCCGGGCGGTCGGCCTCCCGACCTTAGACTGGCACCCATGTCCAACCTCTCCCGCGACGACGTCGCGCACGTCGCCATGCTGGCGCGGATCGAGCTCGAGGAGCACGAGCTCGACACCCTCGCCGGCCAGCTCGACCAGATCGTCGACTGGGTCGGCCAGGTCAACGAGGTCGCCGCCGCCGACGTGCCGCCGATGTCGCACCCGCTGCCCCTGGTCAACGTCACCCGCCCCGACGAGGTGCGTCCGAGCCTGAGCGCCGAGCAGGCGCTGGCCAACGCGCCCGACCCCGAGGACGGGCGCTTCGGCGTGCCGCGGATCCTGGACGAGGAGTGAGCATGACGACCACCACCGACAGCACGGCATACCCCGACCTGACCCGGCTCACCGCCGTCCAGATGGCCGACGCCCTGGCGGCGGGGGAGTTCACCTCCGTGGAGCTGACGCAGGCGCACCTGGACCGCATCGAGCGGCTCAACCCCGCGCTCAACGCCTTCCTCCTCGTCGACGCGGAGGGGGCCCTGGCCACCGCGGCGAACGTCGACGAGGCCCGGGCGGCCGGCGAGGAGCTGCCCCGCCTGGCCGGGGTGCCGATCGCCGTCAAGGACATCGCCTGCACGCGTGGCCTGACCACCACCGCCGGATCCCGCATGCTCGAGCACTTCGTGCCGCCCTACGACGCCACGATCGTCACGAAGCTGCGCGAGGCCAGGATGCCGATCCTCGGCAAGACCAACATGGACGAGTTCGCGATGGGCTCCTCCACCGAGCACAGCGCCTACGGCCCCACCCGCAACCCCTGGGACCTCGAGCGCATCCCCGGCGGCTCCGGCGGCGGGTCCTCCGCCGCCGTCGCCGGCTTCCTGGCGCCGCTGGCGATCGGCTCGGACACCGGCGGCTCGATCCGCCAGCCGGCCGCCGTCACCGGCACCGTCGGGGCCAAGCCGACCTACGGCGGCGTGAGCCGCTACGGCATCATCGCCCTGGCCTCGAGCCTGGACCAGATCGGCCCGTGCGCCCGCACCGTCGCCGACGCCGCGCTGCTCCACGAGGTCCTCGGCGGGCACGACCCGATGGACTCCACCAGCATCGACGCCCCGGTCCCGCCGGTCGTCGCCGCGGCCACCGGCACCCGCGACCTCACCGGCCTGCGCGTCGGCGTCGTCAGGGAGATCGGCGGCGAGGGGTTCCAGGAGGGGGTGCAGGCGCGCTTCGAGGAGTCGCTGGACCACCTGCGCGCCCTCGGCGCCGAGATCGTCGAGGTCTCCTGCCCGCACTTCACCTACGCCATGGCGGCCTACTACCTGATCCTGCCGTCCGAGGCGAGCTCCAACCTGGCCCGCTACGACGCCATGCGCTACGGCCTGCGGGTCGAGCCCGACGGCAGCCCCAGCGCCGAGCAGGTGATGGCCTCCAGCCGCGACGCCGGCTTCGGCGACGAGGTCAAGCGCCGGATCATCCTGGGCACCTACGCCCTCTCCAGCGGCTACTACGACGCCTACTACGGCCAGGCCCAGAAGGTCCGCACCCTCATCGCGCGCGACTTCGCCGCCGCCTTCGAGCAGGCCGACGTCCTGGTCAGCCCCACCGCGCCGACCACCGCCTTCCGGATCGGCGACAAGCTCGACGACCCGATGTCGATGTACCTCAACGACATCGCCACCATCCCGGCCAACCTGGCCGGCGTCCCCGGGATGTCGATCCCGTCGGGCCTGGCGGAGGAGGACGGGCTGCCCGTCGGCATCCAGATCCTCGCGCCCGCCATGGAGGACCAGCGCATGTATGCCGTGGGCGCGGCTCTCGAGGCCCGTCTCACCGAGGCCCAGGGCGGCTTCGTCATCGAGCGGCTGCCCGAGGTGCCGGAGCGCGCACCGGCGGCGGCACCGCATACCCGCTCCGACGAGACCGAGGAGGCGCGCGCGTGACCGCGACGACTGGCGGCTCCGCCGCCGCTACGGAGTTCCTTACCGTTCCTTTCGATGAGGTGCTGACCCGCTACGAGCCGGTGATGGGCCTGGAGGTCCACGTCGAGCTGTCCACCGCCACGAAGATGTTCTGCGGCTGCGCGCAGTCGTTCGGCGCCGAGCCCAATACGCGCACCTGCCCGGTGTGCCTGGGCCTGCCCGGCGCGCTGCCGGTGGTCAACGCCACGGCCGTCGAGTCGGCGATCCGCATCGGCCTGGCGCTGAACTGCCAGATCGCGCAGTGGTGCCGCTTCGCCCGGAAGAACTACTTCTACCCGGACATGCCGAAGAACTTCCAGACCAGCCAGTACGACGAGCCGATCGCCTTCAACGGCTACATGGACGTCGAGATCCCGGCCGAGGACGGTGAGGGGGTCGAGACGTTCAGGATCGAGATCGAGCGCGCGCACATGGAGGAGGACACCGGCAAGTCGACGCACGTCGGCGGGGCCACCGGCCGCATCCACGGCGCCGACTACTCGGTGGTCGACTACAACCGCGCCGGCATCCCGCTCATCGAGATCGTCACCAAGCCGATCACCGGGGCCGGCTCGCGCGCACCCGAGGTGGCCAAGGCCTACGTCTCGGCGCTGCGCGACCTGATGAAGGCCCTGGACGTCTCCGACGTGCGGATGGAGCAGGGCTCGATGCGCTGCGACGCCAACGTCTCGCTCATGCCGATCGGCGCGGAGGTCTTCGGCACCCGCACCGAGACCAAGAACGTCAACTCGCTGCGCTCGGTCGAGCGTGCGGTGCGCTACGAGATCACCCGGCACGCGGCGATCCTCGACGCCGGCGACAAGATCGTCCAGGAGACCCGGCACTGGCACGAGGACACCGGCATCACCACCTCGGGCCGACCCAAGTCCGACGCCGACGACTACCGCTACTTCCCCGAGCCGGACCTGGTGCCGGTGGCGCCGAGCCGGGAGGACGTGGAGCGCCTGCGCGCCACCCTGCCGGAGAACCCGGCGGTGCGCCGCCGCCGGCTGCAGGGCGACTGGGGCTTCACCGACCTGGAGATGCGCGACGTCGTCAACGCCGGTGCCGTCGACGTGATCGAGGAGACCGTCGCGGCCGGCGCCTCGCCGGCCGCCGCCCGCAAGTGGTGGTCCGGCGACCTGGCCCGCCGCGCCAACGCCCAGGGTGTCGCCGTGACCGAGCTGGGCGTGACGCCGGCCCACATCGCCGAGCTCGACGCGCTCGTCTCCGGGGGCCGGCTCAACGACTCGATGGCCCGCCAGGTCGTCGAGGGCGTCGTCGCCGGTGAGGGCACGCCGACCGAGGTCGCCGACGCCCGCGGGCTGGAGCTCGTCCAGGACGACGGCGCGCTGCAGGCCGCCGTGGACAAGGTCATCGAGGGCAACGCCGGGGTCGTCGAGAAGATCCGCGGCGGCAAGGTGCAGGCGGTCGGCGCGCTCATCGGCCAGGTGATGAAGGAGATGCGGGGCCAGGCCGACGCCGCCCGGGCGCGCGAGCTGATCCTGAGCACCCTGGGCGTCGAGGGCTGAGGACGTGCCGGGAAGGTTGTTCACCCGACGCCCGGCCTGCGGAAGCCACTCACGTGAGTGGGTCGTGCACGCCATACCCCGCGGGTGGGCGCACAGCGCACTCAGGTGAGTGGGGCGTGCACGCCGGGCGAGACCCGACCCACCTGGACCGGGTGGTGACGGAGCGTCGTAGCGTGAGCCAGGTGACCTCCTCCCCGACCGTCGCCGTTCCCACCGTGTTCGTCGAGCACCTCGACCCCGTCGAGGGCGTCGAGGTGCTGCCCTACGACCCCCGGGACCTGCAGACGCCGCCCGGGGGCGGGCGCGACGTCGACGTGCTGTCGCTGCCGTTCACGGCCGGCCGGTGGATGACCCGGCTCGACGAGATCGCCGGGCTGCGGGGCGTGGTGCTGGCGAGCGCGGGCTTCGAGCACGCGCTGCGCTACCTCCCTGCCGGCGTGGACCTGGCCAACGCCGTCGGCGTCCACGACACGGCGACCGCGGAGATGGCCCTGACGCTCATGCTCGCCTCGCAGCGGGAGATTCCCGGCTACGTCCTGGCCCAGTCCGAGGGCCGCTGGGACCGCTCCGGCGCGGGGCAGCGCCGCTCACTGGCCGACTCCCGGGTGGTGGTCCTGGGCTACGGCGGGATCGGGCGGGCGCTCGCGCAGCGGTTGGTGGCAGCCGAGTGCGAGGTGGTCGCGGTGGCCAGCCGCGAGCGGGCCGGCGACGACCTGGTCGAGCGGGTGCACGGCATCGACCGGCTGACCGACCTGCTGCCGGGAGCTGACGTGCTCGCGGTGGCGGTCCCGCTCACCGACGCGACGCGGGGGCTGGTGGACGCGACCGCGCTCGCCGCGCTGCCCGACGACGCCCTCGTCGTCAACGTCGCCCGCGGCCCGGTCGTCGACAACGAGGCGCTGCAGCGCGAGTGCGCGGCCGGGCGGCTGCGGGCCGCGCTCGACGTCACCGACCCCGAGCCGCTGCCGGAGGGCCACCCGCTGTGGTCGACGCCCGGGGTCCTGGTCAGCCCGCACGTCGGTGGTGGCACCCCCGCGTCCTACCCGCGGATGGGGCGCTACCTGAGCCGCCAGCTCACCGCATACCGGGACCACGGGCGCCTGGACCACGTGGTCGCGACGGGCTGACGCGGGGGCGGTGCCCGGCGCTAGCGTGGGGGCATGACCCGCACGCTCGTCGTCGTCCGGCACGCCAAGGCCGAGCAGTCGCACCCCCAGGGTGACTACTCCCGCGAGCTCGCGCCGCGCGGCGTGGCCGACGCGCAGGTGCTCGGCCGGTGGCTCGCCGAGGAGGAGCTCCTGCCCGACCTGGTGCTGTCATCGCCTGCGGCCCGCACCCGGCAGACGACCGAGCAGCT
The DNA here is from genome assembly GCF_000421185.1 of Ornithinimicrobium pekingense DSM 21552. Lineage (GTDB taxonomy): Bacteria > Actinomycetota > Actinomycetes > Actinomycetales > Dermatophilaceae > Ornithinicoccus > Ornithinicoccus pekingensis. The sequence goes on along the minus strand of NZ_ATWJ01000014.1, from coordinate 42,741 downwards.
GCTGGCCGGGGCCGGGGTGCCCGACGTCGAGGTATGGGGTGGTCGCGGGCTCTACGACGGGGGCCCCGCCCAGGTGCTCGACGCCGTCCGCGAGGTGCCGGAGGAGACGGCCACGCTGTGGCTGGTGGGGCACCAGCCGGTGATGGGCATCGTCACCGCGGGGCTCGCCGACCAGCAGCGCTCCGACCGACGCGCGCTGGACGCCGTCGAGGACCACGTCCCGACGGCGAGCTGCGCGGTGCTGACCCTCGACGTCGACTGGGCCGAGCTGGACAGCGGCCAGGCCCGGCTCGTCGCCTTCCACACCGCCCGGGCCTGATCACCGACGACGTCGGGTGCACGCCCTCCACCCGACCGACGACGTCGGGTGCACGCCCTCCACCCGACCGACGACGTCGGGTGCACGCCCTCCACCCGACCGACGACGTCGGGTGCACGCCCTCCACCCGACCGACGACGTCGGGTGCACGCCCTCCACCCGACCGACGACGTCGGGTGCACGCCCTCCACCCGACCCCCCCCCACCCGACCGAGGACGTGGTGCGCCCTCAGACCCGGTCGCGGAGCCAGGCGAAGTCGGCCTGGTGCTCCTCGGGGCCACCAGGGGTCTCGCAGATCACCGGCGCCCCGGCGTCGCGGACGACCTTGGCCAGCTCATCGGGGTCCAGCTGGCCCGCGCCGAAGCTGGTGTGGCGGTCCGCGCCCGAGTCGAACCCGTCCCGGCTGTCGTTGGCGTGGACGAGGTCGATCCTGCCGGTGATGGCGTGGATCCGCTCGACGGCCTCGGTCAGCGAGATGCCTCCGGCCCACGCGTGACAGGTGTCGAGGCAGAAGCCGACGTTCTCCGCACCGTCCGCCGCTTGCACCGCTGCCCAAAGGCCCTCGATCCGCTCCAGCCGGCGGGCCATGGCGTTGTCGCCACCGGCGGTGTTCTCGATGAGCACGGGCACCGTGAGGTCCGTCGCCTCGATCGCCTTGCGCCAGTTGTCGAAACCCTTGGCCGGGTCGTCGCCCTTGTTGACGTGCCCGCCGTGGACGATCAGCCCCTTGGCCCCGATCTCGGCCGCCGCGTCGACGTGCTGCTGCAGGAGCTTGCGGCTCGGGATGCGGATGCGGTTGTTGGTCGTGGCGACGTTGACGATGTAGGGCGCGTGCACGTAGAGGTCGACCCCGGCCTCCTCCGCCGCGGCACGCAGCGCCGGGGCGCCCCCGGGATAGCGGACCTCCGGTCCCTTGAACCCCTGCGGGTCGCCGAGGAAGTGCTGCACGAGCGTCGTGCCCCGTGCGAGCGCCTCGGCCACCGGGTCGGCCTGGTCCACGTGCGCACCGATCCTGATCGTCATACCCGCCACTCTAGGCAGAGGACCGGACGACCGTCCTCGGTGGTGGTGGGGGCGTACATACGCCGTCGTCGGTGGGGGTGGGGGCGTGCAGACGGCGTCGTCGGTCGATAAGGGTTGGAGGTTTGTCGGCCGTCCGACGTAGAGTCCTGCGACGTGGCAGAACCGGTGATCAGCGCACGTGGCTTGCGCAAGGTGTACGGCGACTTCACCGCCGTCGACGGCATCGACTTCGAGGTCCAGCCGGGGGAGAGCTTCGGTCTGCTCGGTCCCAACGGCGCCGGCAAGTCGACGACGATGCGGATGATCGGCGGCACCCTCGACCGCTCCGGCGGCGAGCTGCAGGTGCTCGGGATGGACCCCGCCGACCACGGTCCCGAGGTCCGCGCGCACCTGGGCGTGATCCCGCAGCAGGACAACCTCGACGAGGAGCTGCGGGTCCGCGAGAACATCGTCATGTACGGCCGCTACTTCGGCCTGCCCCGCTCCTACCTGCTGCCCAAGTCCGAGGAGCTGCTCGCCTTCGCCCAGCTCGAGGCCAAGGCGACCGAGAAGGTGGGCAACCTCTCCGGGGGTATGAAGCGCCGGCTCACCATCGCCCGGGGCCTGGTCAACGAACCCCGCATCCTGCTGCTCGACGAGCCGACCACCGGCCTGGACCCCCAGGCCCGGCACATCCTGTGGGACCGGCTCTTCCGGCTCAAGGAGGCGGGCACCACGCTCGTGGTCACGACCCATTTCATGGACGAGGCCGAGCAGCTGTGCGACCGGCTCATCGTGGTCGACCAGGGCCGGATCATGGCGCAGGGCTCGCCGCGCGAGCTGATCCGGGACCACTCCACCCGTGAGGTCGTCGAGGTGCGTTTCGGTTCCGAGCGCAACGCACGGGTCGTCGCCGAGCTGGAGGGCGTGGGCGTGCGCAACGAGGTCCTGCCCGACCGCATCCTCATCTACACCGCCGACGGCGAGGCCTCCCTGGAGGAGATCGGGCGCCGCGGCCTGCACCCCGTCACCTCCCTCGTGCGCCGCTCCTCCCTGGAGGACGTCTTCCTCCGGCTGACCGGGAGGAGCCTCGTTGACTGACCACGCCCGCGTCGAGGCCGACGCCGACGCCACCGCGCTCGCCTACTCCGGCCGTGCGCCGGAGCACGCCGTCATGGCCGCGCGCGCCCGCGCCCGGGGGGTCTGGTACTACGCCGAGACCGTCCTGCGGGGCATGCGGGCCTACTTCTGGCCGATCGTGCTCTACTCCGTCGGCCAGCCCCTCCTCTACATGGTCGCGATGGGCATCGGGCTGGGCACGCTGGTCAGCTCCGGGGTCGGGGCGGTCGACGGGGTCGACTACCTGACGTTCGTGGCCCCCGCCCTCCTGGTCTCGACCGTGGTGATGTCGGTGACCGCCGAGATGACCTACCCCGTGATGGCCGGGTTCAAGTGGCAGCGCCTCTACTACGCCCCGATGGCGACCGCGGTCAGCCCGGGCCAGATCGCCCTCGGCCACCTCGTGGCGGTCGTCATCCGCTTCCTGGTGCAGGCGGCGATCTTCTGGCTCGTCATGCTGGCCTTCGGCGCCGCGCCCAGCGGCTGGTCGTTCCTGGTCATCCCGGTCGGTGTCCTCGCCGCGACGGCCTTCGGCGCCCCGCTGCAGGCCTACGCCGCGACGCTGACCGACGAGGGCTTCCAGTTCGCCTTCATCCAGCGCTTCGTCGTGATGCCGATGTTCCTCTTCGCCGGCACCTTCTTCCCGCTGTCGGTGATGCCGGTCTACCTGCAGTGGATCGGCTGGATCTCGCCGGTGTGGCACGGCACCGAGCTGGCCCGGCTGGCCACCTACGGGGCGCCGCTGTCCCCGCTGATGCTCACCGTGCACGTGGGCTTCCTGCTGGCCTGCACCGTCGCGGGGCTGATGCTGGCGGTCCGCTTCTACACCCGGAGGCTGCGCTCGTGACGACCCCCGCACCCGTGCCGCCCACGACCACCCTGGCGGCACCGCACACCCGGCGCCTGCCCCTGCGCTCGCTCTCCTCGGGCAACGTGGCCGCGGTCCTGGAGCGCGGCTTCACCGTCATCCGCAACCAGAACTGGATGATCCTGGTCTCGGGCTTCTTCGAGCCGGTCTTCTACCTGCTGGCGATGGGCATCGGCATGGGCGGGCTGGTGGGCGACGTCACCGGCCCGGCCGGCGAGCCGATCCCGTACGCCGCCTACATCGCCCCGGCGCTGCTGGCGACCTCGGCGATGAACGGCGCGATCTACGACTCGACGTGGAACGTCTTCTTCAAGCTGCGCTTCGCCAAGCTCTACCAGGCGATGCTGCAGACCAGCCTCGGGCCGCTCGACGTGGCCCTCGGCGAGATCCTCATGGCGCTGTTCCGGGGGTTCATCTACGCCCTGGGCTTCCTCGGGGTGCTGGCCGTCATGGGCCTGGTCACCAGCTGGTGGGCGCTGCTCATGGTGCCGGTCGCGGTGCTCATCGCCCTCGGCTTCGCGGCGCTGGGGATGGGCGTCACCAGCTACCTGACGACGTTCCAGCAGATGGACCTCATCAACTTCGTCATGCTGCCGATGTTCCTCTTCTCGGCCACCCTCTACCCGATCACCGTCTACCCCGAGGCGATCCAGTGGTTCGTCATGGCGATGCCGTTGTGGCACGGCGTCGAGCTGATGCGCCAGCTGTCGTTCGGGCACCTGACCGGCGCGACGCTGGTCCACGTCGGCTACTTCCTGGGCATGACCGCTGCGGGCCTGTGGTTGACGACCGTGCGCCTGCGCCGCCTCTTCCTGCGCTGAGCCCCACCCGGGCGCACGGCCGGGTGGGCGCGGGCGAGGTATGCGGTGCGCGCGCTTAGGGTGGAGCCCGTGAGCACCGTGCTGGACCCCGACTCCGCCGACCTGACCCTGCTGCAGGACCGGCAGGTCGCCGTCCTCGGCTACGACGCCGTCGCGGAGGCGCACGCGCTCAACCTGCGCGACTCCGGCGTCGACGTGTGGGTCGGCACCGACCCGGACAGCCGGCGTGCGGCCAGCGCCGAGATGGAGGGACTCAACGTGGCGCGGCCCGAGGAGGCCGTCCACCACTGCGACATCGTGCTGGTCCCGGAGGCCGACGACGGCAGCGCCGCCCCCGGCGCCATGGACACCGCCGACCTGCAGCGGCTGCTCGACGAGCACACCGAGCCCGGCGACCTCGTCATCGTGACCTCCGGCGCCCAGGTGCTGCCCGGTGCGCTCAGCGTGCCCGAGGGCGTCGACCTGGCGATGCTGCGGGCCGTCGGCGACGGGCACCGCATCCGGGACGAGTACCTCGACGGACGGGGCTGCCCGGCCCTGGTGGCCGTCGCCCGGGACGGCAGCGGCGCCGCCTGGGCCACCCTGACGGCCTACGCCGCCGCGATGGGCTCGCTGCGCTCGGGCGCCATCGTCACCACCGTCGAGCACCAGGCCACCGCTCTCGAGCTGGCCGACGAGCGGGTCCACACGCCGCTGCGCAAGGCGGTCGAGGCGGCCTTCGAGGAGCTGGTGCGCCGGGGCGTCGAGGAGGAGGTCGCCTACCTCGCCGTCGTGCACGACCTGTTGACCCGCGTGGACCAGATCAACGGGGCCGGGTTCGCCAGCCAGTACGGACCCGCGGGGCAGCCGCTGGGCGACGCCCTGCAGGAGCCCTCGAGCCGCCGCGCCGCGGCCCGCGCCGCCCACCCGCTGGAGCACGTCGGCCGGCGGGTCCGGGCAATGATGAGCTGGATCCGCTGACGCGACCGTCGGGGGAGCGGACTACGCTCGGCCCCATGACCACGACGCCGACGTCCACGTCCTTCGCCGTCACCGAGCGCAGCGAGCGCCGTTCGCCGGAGGAGATCGCCCGGCTGCTGGAGAACCCCGGGTTCGGCAGCCTGTTCACCGAGCACATGGCGGTCATCGACTGGGACAGGGAGCAGGGCTGGCACGACCCGCGCGTGGTGCCCTACGGCCCGATCCAGCTGGACCCCTCCGCGGCGGTCTTCCACTACGCCCAGGAGATCTTCGAGGGGATGAAGGCCTACCGGCACGCCGACGGCTCGGTGTGGACCTTCCGGCCCGAGCGCAACGCCGAGCGGTTCAACGCCTCCGCCCGTCGGCTGGCGATGCCCGAGCTGCCGCCGACGATGTTCCTCGACGCGATCAAGGAGGTCGTCACCCTCGACCAGGGATGGGTGCCCCCGGCGGAGTCGGGGGAGACCTCGCTCTACCTGCGCCCGTTCATGATCGCCACCGAGGAGGCGCTCGGGGTCCGCCCGAGCAACCGCTACCTCTTCTCGGTCATCTGCTCCCCGGCGGGGGCCTACTTCACCGGCGGCCTGAAGCCGGTCAGCCTGTGGGTCAGCGAGCAGTACGTCCGCGCGGCCCTCGGCGGCACCGGCGCCGCCAAGTGCGGCGGCAACTACGCCTCCTCCCTCGCCTCCCAGGCCGAGGGCATCGAGAACGGCTGCGACCAGGTCGTCTTCCTCGACGCCCAGGAGCACCGGTACGTCGAGGAGCTGGGCGGCATGAACCTGTTCTTCCTCTACGCCGACGGGCGGGTGGTCACCCCCGAGCTGACCGGCACGATCCTGCCGGGTGTCACCCGCTCCTCGCTGCTGGAGCTGGCCCGCGAGCGCGGCCTGCAGGTGCAGGAGCGCCGCTTCACCATCGACGAGTGGCGCGAGGGCGTCGCCAGCGGCGAGATCACCGAGGTCTTCGCCTGCGGCACGGCCGCGGTCATCACGCCGGTCGGCCGCCTCGCGTGGAACGGCGGCGAGGTCGCCATGCCGCAGAGCCACGAGGTGACGATGTCGCTGCGCCAGGAGCTGCTCGACATCCAGTACGGCCGCGCCGAGGACCGGCACGGCTGGATGTACCAGCTGGTCTGACCCGCTGCGTGGCGGCGCTGCTCAGCCCACGGGGCCGAGCACGTCGAGGGTCTCGAGCAGCCGGCGGCGCAGCGCGTTGCTACGCACCGTGAAGCCGCGCTGGGCCCGGGCGTACTCCGCCCTGCCCTCGGCCGTCTCGATCCGCACCGGCTCGTAGCCCAGCTCGCGCAGGTCGTAGGGCGCGGCGCGCATGTCCAGCTCGCGGACGTCGCGCGCCAGCCCGAAGGCCTCCACCGTGATCTCGCTGGGCACCGTGGGGGCCAGCTTGAAGCACCACTTGTAGAGGTCCATGCCGGCGTGCAGGCAGCCGGGCTGCTCCATCGCCAGCTGGCCCTCCCGGGTCGGGGTCAGGGTGTTGCGCGGTGCCGCGTCCGGGGTGAAGAACCGGTAGGCGTCGAAGTGGGAGCAGGCGACCGTGTGCGTCTCGACGACCTCGTCGGTGCCGGCGCTGCCCAGCCGCAGCGGCCACCCGCCGTGCCGCACCTCATCCTCTCCGGCGCGGTAGACCATCGCCCACTCGTGCAGGCCGAAGCAGCCGAACCGTCCGGGCCGCGACAGGGTCGCGGTGAGCAGGTCGCGCACGAAGCCGACGGCCCGGCCGCGCCGGTCCCGGAACCGCTCGAGGTCGAGGTATGCCGTGCCGTCGGCCACCGTGTAGAACGACCAGCCCGCCCGCTCGGTGGCCCCCTCCAGCCCGACCCCGGCCCCGGGGTGCCAGCGGGCCAGCTGCGCGGGACGGAAGGCGTAGTACTCCCACAGGAAGTCGTCGACCGGGTGCCTGCGGCCCTGCACCCGACGGGCGAGCCGGTCGGCCGACAGCTGCTCGACGGCAGCGGCGTGCGCCGCGGCGCGCTCGCGCCATACCTGCTCGGGGAGGACCTGCACGGTGTCCCACGGTACGTCGGCCGAGGACCCGCCCCGCCCACCCCATACCCTTGGCCCATGCGCATCTGCCGATTCACCACCGGGGACGACCCCCGCTTCGGCCTCGTCGACGGGGCGGGCGAGAAGATCGCCGAGATCTCCGGCGACCCGCTCTACACCCGGATCGAGCTGACCGGCGAGACCTTCGAGGTCGAGGACGTGCGGCTGCTGGCGCCGGTCATCCCACGGAGCAAGGTCGTGGCGATCGGGCGCAACTACGCCGACCACGTCCGCGAGATGGGGAGCCAGCTGCCCACCGAGCCGATGATGTTCTTCATCCCCAACACCTCGGTCTGCGGCCCCGGCGACCCCGTGGTCATCCCGGGGTTCGCCCAGGAGATCTCCTACGAGGCCGAGCTCGCCGTGGTGATCGGGCGCGTGTGCAAGGACGTCTCCGCCGAGGACGCGAAGAGCGTCATCCTGGGCTACACCGTGGCCAACGACGTGACCGCGCGCGACCTGCAGCGCGGTGACGGCCAGTGGGCACGGGCCAAGGGCATGGACACCTTCACGCCACTGGGGCCCTGGGTCGAGACCGACCTGGACGTCTCCGACCTGCGGATCACCGCGACCGTGGACGGTCAGGTGCGCCAGGACGGCACGACCGCCGAGATGATCTTCGGGGTCGCCGAGATCATCGCCCACGCCTCGGCGGCCTTCACCCTGCTGCCCGGGGACGTCATCCTCACCGGTACCCCGGCCGGGGTGGGTCCGATCACCGCCGGCCAGCGGTGCGTCGTGGAGGTCGAGGGGATCGGCTCGCTGAGCAACCCCTTCGTCTCGGCCGACACCTCCGCGGACGACTGAGCGGCGGCGCATGACCGACTCCCCGATCGGGGTCTTCGACTCCGGCTTCGGCGGCCTGACGGTCGCGCGCGAGGTGCTCGACCAGCTGCCGCAGGAGTCGGTGCTCTACCTCGGCGACACCGCGCGCACGCCCTACGGGCCCCGGCCGATCGCCGAGGTGCGCCGCTTCGCCCTGGAGTGCCTCGACCGGCTCGTCGACCACGGGGTCAAGGCACTGGTCATCGCGTGCAACAGCGCCTCCGCGGCGGTCCTCGCCGACGCGCGCGAGAGGTATGCCGTGCCCGTCGTCGAGGTCATCCGGCCCGCCGTGCGCCGCTCGATGTCGCTCACGCGCTCCGGGCGGATCGGGGTCATCTCCACCCAGGCCACCCACCAGTCGCGGGCCTACCTGGACGCCTTCGTCGCCGCCCCGCCGCAGGTGGAGGTCTTCTCCCAGCCCTGCCCGCGCTTCGTCGAGCTGGTCGAGGCGGGCATCACCAGCGGGCCGGAGGTGCTGGCCACGGCGCGGGACTACCTGGCGCCGCTGCAGGAGCAGCGGATCGACACCCTCATCCTGGGCTGCACGCACTACCCCCTGCTGACGTCGGCCCTCCAGTACGTCCTCGGGGAGGAGGTCACGCTCGTCAGCTCCGCCGCGGCCACGGCCGCCGACCTGTTCCGGGTGCTCACCGACGGCGACCTGCTCGCCCCGGCCGGGGCGGTGCCGCAGCACCAGTGGCTGACCACCGGCGACCCGCACGGGTTCACCTTCCTGGCCCGGCGCTTCCTCGGCCCGGAGGTCGACCAGGTGCACCAGGCCTTCGTCGGCCGTGCCGAGGAGCGGGTCGAGGCCTGAGCTCGGTCAGGACCCCCCAGGTGGGGGGTGGTCGCGGCCCGCGGTGCGCGCCAGCCTGGTGAGGACGGCCGATCGTCGGCCGGGTCAGGGAGGGGCCATGGACGAGGTGCTCGTCATCGGCAGCGGTCCGGCGGGCCTGTCGTGCGCCGCGGAGGTCAACGCGCGCGGCATACCCGCGACGGTCCTGGAGAAGGGCAGCGATGTCGCCGCGGCGTGGGCGTCGCGCTACGACTCGTTGCGCTTCAACACCAGCCGCATCCACTCGGCGCTGCCGGGCGCGCCCTTCCCCCGGGCGTGGGGACAGTTCCCCACCCGGGACCAGTACGTGGGCTACCTGCGCGCCTACGCACGGCGCCACCGTGTTCCGGTGCGCACCGGGGTGGAGGTGCGACGGCTCGACCCCGTCCCCGAGGGCTGGTCGGTCCGCACGTCCGGCGGCACGCTGGCGACCCGGCAGGTGGTGGTGGCCACGGGCCTGGCCAACCGCCCGGTGCTGCCGGCCTGGGCGCGTGACCCGTCAGCCTTCGGCGGGACCCTCCTGCACTCCGCCGACTACCGCTGCCCGGCGCCCTTCGCCGGCGCCGAGGTGGTGGTCGTGGGGGCCGGGTCGACCGGGCTGGAGATCGCACACGAGCTGGCGCGGGACGGTGCCGCGCGGGTCACCCTGTCGGTGCGCACCCCGCCGACCGTCCTGCTCCGCCGGATGGGGGGCCTGCCGGCCGATCTGCCGACACCCCTCTTCCTGCACCTGCCCACGCGCCTGGTCGACCGGATGCTGGCCGCGATGTCGCGCCGGGTGGTGGGCAACCTGACCGAGCACGGGCTCCCTCAACCGGTGCAGGGGGCGATCTCCGCCCTGATGAGCAGAGGTGCGGGCACCGCGATGGTCGACCGCGAGGTGGTCGACGCGCTGCGTGCGGGAGCCTTCACGGTGGTGCCCGAGGCCGTCGGCCTCGAGCAGGACGGTGTGCGGCTGCGCGACGGGCGCACGGTCGGCGCCGACGTCGTCATCGCCGCCACCGGGTTCGACCGCGGGCTGGAGCCGCTCGTCGGCCACCTGGGGGTGCTCGGCGACCTGGGGATGCCCCTGGTGCGCACGGGGCAGGAGTCGCTGCCCGGCCTGCGTTTCGTCGGCTACGTCTTCCGTCCCGGCATCACCGGGTATGCCGGTCGCCAGGCCCGTCGGGCGGCAGCCGGAGTCGCGGCTCGTGCGAGAGCAGCGCGGCGAGCTCCGGCCGGCTCGACACCCCCAGCTTGGCGAACACCGCCTTCACGTGACCGCGCAGAGTCTCGGCGCTGATCCACAGCTCCTGGGCGATCTGTGCGGTGGACATGCCGTGGAGCAGGAGCCGGGTGACCTCGCGCTCACGGGGCGTCAGGCCGTGCGCCTCCAGCAGGATCGGGGCCAGGTCGGCCCCGTGCGCCGGCTCGAGCACGACCGCGGTGCGGCCGCCTCCTGCCCGTGCGGCACCTGTCTCGTCCGGTGGGTCGGCGACCCGGATGCCCCGGACCACGAGCCAGGCTCCGTCGCGCGAGCGGGTGCGAGCCATGGCGGGGGGCCCGTCCGCCCCGCCCGCGGCCAGGGCGCGGGCCCGTTGGGCGACCTGGTGCAGGACGATGGTGCTCTCGAGGGCGGCGTCGTCGGGTGCGCCCAGCAACCGGGTCACCTGGGGGCTGACCGTCTCGACCGAGCCGTCGTCGGCGACCACGACGAATCCCCGGTCCTCGTCCAGGTCCGTGCCAGCGGGGTCGTCGTGCAGGTAGCACCGGCGGATCCCCTCTGTCACGGCGGGGGCCAGGGCGGTGAGGAGCTGCACCTCCTCGGGGTCGAACATGGGCTCGCCCGCCCGGCGCGTCAGGCACGCGTGGCCCCAGGCGACGCCGCTCCCCGCGAACACGGCCCGCAGCTCGTCGCCGTAGCCGTGCGGCCCGTAGACGCGGGCCCACCGGGCGCTGCGCCCGAGGTCGCCGCCGGTGCTCGCGCTGAGCGCCGCCGCCGCGACGCCGTGACGCGCCATCTGCCAGAACTTGTTGACGTCGTCCTGCCCGAGCTCCAGGGCGATCAGCTCCAGGTGCAGGTCGCGGTCGACGTCCTCGGAGTAGACCCCGTTCATCAGCATGGTGTCCGGGTCGACCACGATCCAGCCGGCGGCGGCATAGGGGACCGCGCGGCGCACGACCGCGGCGACGTGCTCCAGGAGCTCCAGCGGATCCTGCGCCACGGCGCACGCCTGCTGGACCCGCTCGAGGATCCGGGTGCGCTCACTGCGGCCGGGCAGCATGACAGGTGATTGTCCCGCGACCCCGTGCGGGCGTCCACCCCGGGGGAGATATTATCTTGATGTCAAGATAACTTGTGTCGAGGAGGAGCCACGTGCACACCTGGGACCCGGACCGCTACCTGACCTTCGCCGACGAGCGCGGTCGGCCCTTCGTCGAGCTGGTCGCCCGGATCGGGGCCGGGGAGCCCCGCACGGTCGTCGACCTGGGATGCGGTGCCGGCAACCTCACGCGTCTCCTCGTCGACCGCTGGCCCGGGGCGCGCGTCGTCGGGGTCGACTCCAGCGCCGAGATGGTCGAGCGGGCGGCCGGCGTCGGGGGTGTCACGGCCGAGCTCGGGGACATCAGGGAGTGGGCCCGGCGGGGTCGTGCGGAGGGCGGTCAGGGTCGGCCGGACGAAGAGGCCGACGTCCTCGTCACCAACGCGGCCCTGCAGTGGGTGCCCGGGCACCTCGACCTGCTCCCGTCCCTGGTCGGGCGGGTGGCCGACGGAGGGTGGTTCGCGATGCAGGTGCCCGGCAACTTCGAGGAGCCGAGCCACACGATCCGGCGCGACCTCGCCGCGGAGCCCGACTACGCCGAGCACACCGCAGGTGTCGCCGCGCCCGACGCCCACGACGCCGCCACCTACCTGACCGTGCTGCAGGACCTGGGGTGGCAGGTGGACGCCTGGGAGACGACCTACCTGCACGTCCTGGAGGGGCAGGACCCGGTCTTCACCTGGGTCTCGGGCACCGGTGCCCGACCGACCATGCAGGCGCTGCCGCCGGAGCTGCGGCCCCGCTTCGAGGCAGAGTTCAGGGCGCGCCTGCGGGAGGCCTACCGCGCGGATGCGCAGGGCCGGGTCGTGCTGCCCTTCCGCCGCGTGTTCGTCGTCGCTCACCGGCCCTGACCCGCGCCAGCTGCCTGCCCACGCCGCTCTGAAGAACGTCACCTCTGTCCACGACGCCCTGCGAGCGGGCACCATGTGCTCATGGATCTGACGATCGTCGGGTGCACGGGGTCGATGGCCGGCCCCGAGTCACCGGCCAGCTGCTACCTCGTCCGCGCCGAGCACCGGGGCCGCACCTGGCAGGTGCTGCTCGACCTCGGGTCCGGCGCGCTCGGCACGCTCCAGCGCCACACCGACCCGATGACGCTGGACGCGCTGGTCCTGTCCCATCTGCACCCCGACCACTGCCTGGACCTGACCGGGCTGCGGGTGCTGCGCCAGCACGGTCCCCACCCCGCCGACGGCGACCTGCCCGTCTACGGCCCGGACAACACCGCCGAGCGCATGGCCCGGGCCTACGGGGTGGGCGGGCCGGAGGCGATGAGAGGCATGGACTTCCGCACCCTGGCCGACGCGACCCCCTTCGAGCTCGGTCCCTTCACCATCACCCCCTACGAGGTGTGGCACCCGGTGCCGACCTTCGGGTTCCGGGTGGCGGCCGACGGGGTGGTGCTGGTCTACACCGGCGACACCGACTCCTGCCCCAACCTGGCCCCGCTCATGGCAGACGCCGACCTGGTGCTGTCCGAGGCCTCCTACCTCGAGGGCCGCGACACCGGGCGCGGTGTGCACCTGACCGCCCTGCGGGCGGCCACCGCGGCGCGCGACGCCGGGGCCCGCCGGCTGATGCTGACGCACCTGCCGCCGTGGACGAGCACGGAGGACGCGGTGGCCGAGGCGTCGCGTGCCTGGGCCGGCGAGGTCGAGGTGGCCCGGCCGGGGCAGACCGTCCGGGTCTGAGCAATCCCTGCAGGGTCCGCCGGCCGTACTCTCAGGCATGGCCCCCGTCTCGCGCGCCGACCGCGCCGACGACGCCGCCCTCCTGGCCGGGCTCGCGCTGGACGACCCGGCGGTGTCGGCCGCGTTCGTGCGCAGGTTCCAGGGCGCGGTCTTCGGGATGGCGGTGGGCATCACGCGCGACCCCGCGCTCGCCGAGGACGTCTGCCAGGAGGTGTTCGTCAAGGCGTGGTCGGCAGCCGCCGGGTATGACGTGCGCCGCGCCTCGGTGCTCACCTGGCTGCTGACGATCACCCGCAACGCCGCGATCGACGCCGTGCGCGCCCGCCGCAGCACCCCGACCGACGACCTGATCCTCGACCAGCTCGTGCAGGACACCACGGCCCAGGCGCCCGACCTGCAGGAGAGCGCGGTCCACCGCCTGGAGACCGAGCAGGCCGTGCGCCGGCTGCACAGCATCGCGCCGGAGCAGGCCCGGGCCGTGGTGCTGGCCGTGCTCGCCGGCTGCACCGCCGCCGAGGTGGCCGAGCGCGAGTCGATCCCGCTCGGCACCGCCAAGACCCGGATCCGCACCGGCCTGCGCCGGCTGCGGGCCACGATGGAGACGACCCATGAGTGAGCGGCCCCCCGCCCGCACCGGCCCGTGCCCGGACGAGGACGAGCTGGTCGAGCTGGCGCTCGGCCAGGCGGAGCGGCAGACCTCCGAGCGGCTCTCGACCCACCTGTCCACCTGCGCCGCCTGCCGTCGCTCCTACGACGACCTCGCCGGCGCGGTCGAGCTGGTGCTGCCGGCCGTGCCGCGGGTGGCTCCGCCACCGGCCTTCGAGACCGCGACCCTGGAGCGCATCGCCCGGGCACGCCACGGCGCACCCCGGCCGGACACGTCGGCCGGGGGCTCCGCGGTCCCGCCGGGCGCCGGGCCCTCCCGCCGGGCCGTGCTCCGGGCCGCCGCGGCCGCCGTGCTGGGCGTCGCGGCGGGCGCCGGAGCGACGGCATACCTCGGTCGTGACGAGCCGGACCCCGCGTCGCCCTGGGCGACGCCCCTGCTGACGGCGGACGGGCAGACCGTGGGCACGGTCTCGCCGAGCTACGGCGACCAGGGCACGCTGCTGGTCATCGACGTGACCTCCGGGCCGGTCGGACGGACCTACACCTGCCGGCTGCGGCACGCCGACGGCACCACCGAGGACGTCGGGGTCTGGAGCCTGGCCGAGGACCGCCCCAACAGCTGGGTGGTCGCCGTGCCCGACCCGGGGACGCTCGCCGCCGTCGAGCTGGTGGGCCCCTCCGGCTCGGTGTGGTCCACCGCCGTCCTCTAGCGCAATCCCTCTGCCGCCGGACTCCGTACCACCTCCATGGACGGCACCCCCCGCCTCCCCGGACCGCGCACCCCGGCGGTCCTGGCCCGCGTGGCCGCCCTGGCGCTCGCGGCCGGGCTCCTCACCGGGTGCGGCAGCCAGGGCGGTGACGCGGACACCGCGGCGCCGGGGGCGGACCTCGGGTACGGGGCACAGCCCCCCGCCACGGCCACCGCCACGCAGGGTGGGACCGCGGCCACTCAGGACGGCGCCACCGCGACGCAGGACGATGCCGGCGCGTCGACCGGGCGCGAGGTCATCGTCATCGAGGGATTCGACTACGTCCTGCCGGACTCGGTGCCCCCGGGTGCCGAGATCGTGGTCCGCAACCTGGACGGCGTCGGGCACACGGTCACCGCGGACGAGGGGGATGCCTTCGACGTGGTGGTCGGGCCCGGCTCCGAGGTGACCTTCACGGCACCCACCGAGGAGGGGGAGTACCCCTTCCACTGCACGCCCCACCCGGCGATGACCGGCACGCTCGTCGTGGAAGGAGACGGATCATGACCGCAGGCTCCAGGACCGCACCGAGGCAGGCGCCGACGAGGGTGGGCAGCCGGGCCGAGCTGGTGACGCGCGCCGTGGTCGTCCTCGGCCTTGCCGTCGACGCCTTCGTCCACCTGCGCATGGCCCCGGTGATGGACGTCGCGGCGCCGGACGGGATCGGCGGCGGCAACCTCTTCCGGATCCAGGGCGTCGTGGCCGGCGTCGCCTCGCTCGTGCTGCTGCTGACCGGGCGACGCTGGGCCTACCTGCTCGCGCTGCTGGTCGCCCTGTCCGCGCTCGTCCCGGTCATCCTCTACCACTTCGTGAACGTGCCGGCGATCGGCCCGGTCCCCTCGATGTACGACCC
This sequence comes from Ornithinimicrobium pekingense DSM 21552, assembly GCF_000421185.1. Lineage (GTDB taxonomy): Bacteria > Actinomycetota > Actinomycetes > Actinomycetales > Dermatophilaceae > Ornithinicoccus > Ornithinicoccus pekingensis. Next base: position 27,729 of record NZ_ATWJ01000014.1, on the reverse strand, counting down.
GCTGTGGTCGCCCGAGAAGGTCGTGAGCATCGTCGGCGAGGCGCTCGCGGCAGGTTTCGCGGTCCGGGGGATGGCTCTGACCCGGCCGCGGCCGCACCCCTCGACCTGACCGCCTGCGCCGCTCGGGGCCGCCGGGGCGGGTGGCCCATCCCGCCCGCCCCGGCCGGGGGGGCCGCACCAACTACGCTGGTCGGCATGACGACCGGAAGCCGCCACGACGGCCGCGCCCCCGACCACCTCCGCGAGATCCGCATCACCCGCAACTGGCTCGACCACGCCGAGGGCAGCGTGCTCGTCGAGTTCGGGCGGACCCGGGTGCTGTGCGCGGCCTCGTTCGAGGCGGGCGTGCCGCGCTGGCGCAGGGGCAGCGGCCAGGGCTGGACCACGGCGGAGTACGCCATGCTTCCCCGCGCCACCCACACCCGCTCCGACCGGGAGTCGGTCAAGGGCCGCGTCGGCGGGCGCACGCACGAGATCAGCCGCCTCATCGGCCGGTCGCTGCGTGCGGTCATCGACCTCGAGGCGCTGGGCGAGAACACCATCCACCTCGACTGCGACGTGCTGCAGGCCGACGGCGGCACCCGGACCGCCGCCATCACCGGTGCCTTCGTGGCCCTGGTCGACGCGGTCGAGTCCGCCCGGGCGCAGGGGCTCATCGCCGCCGACGCCGAGCCGCTGACCAACTCCGTCTGCGCCGTCAGCGTCGGCATCGTCGACGGCGAGCCGGTGATCGACCTCGACTACGAGGAGGACGCCACCGCCGACACCGACATGAACGTCGTGATGACCGGGGACGGGCGCTACGTCGAGATCCAGGGCACGGCCGAGGGCGCCCCCTTCGACCGCGAGCTGCTGGACGCGATGCTCGACGCCGCGGCCGAGGGCTGCGCCGAGCTGACCGCCCGCCAGGAGGCCGCGCTCGGCGCGGACGACATCGGCGGGGCCGACGCCCACGAGGCCGGCGCCGCCGTCGACCAGGGCCCCCCGACCTGGTGAGCGGCGACACCAGCCGCACCGCGGACGGGGCCGACCGGCGCCTGGTCCTGGCCACCCGCAACGCGCACAAGGTCACCGAGCTGCGCGAGATCCTCGCCGAGGCCCTGGACGCCGCCGGGCTCGAGCTCGTCGGGCTCGACGAGTTCCCCGACCTGGAGGACGTCGTCGAGTCGGGGGTCACCTTCGCCGACAACGCGCTGCTCAAGGCGAGGTATGCCGCACGCGCCACGGGTCTTCCGGCGCTGGCCGACGACTCCGGGCTGGCGGTCGACGTGCTGGGCGGGGCACCGGGGGTGTTCTCCGCGCGCTGGGCCGGCCCGCTCGCCGAGGCGACCGGGACGGACAAGGACGTGGCCAACAACACCCTGCTGCTCGCCCAGCTCGCCGACGTTCCCGAGCCGCACCGCGGCGCCGGCTTCGTCTGCGCGGCGGCCCTGGTGCTGCCGGGGGAGAGGGCAGGGGAGAGCGGGACCGAGATCGTGCGCGAGGGCACCTGCCGTGGCGTGGTGGGCCGCGAGCCCCGCGGCTCCAACGGCTTCGGCTACGACCCCCTGCTCGTGCGACCGGACGGGCGCACGCTGGCCGAGCACACCAGCGCCGAGAAGCACGAGGTGTCCCACCGGGGCGAGGCGTTCCGGGCGCTCGCCAGGGACGTCACGGCGCTGCTGGCACCGTCCTGACGTCGACCCTCGTCAGCTCGCGGAGGCCAGGCGGTCGTCGAGCCCGGTGAGGTCGGGGCGCGTCCCGTCGGTCACGGCGGCCTCCAGCACCCGCAGCGTCTCCTCCGCCGGGAGGTCGAGGACGATGCTCAGCTCGTCGACGACCGGGCGGCGGGCGTCGCGCAGCAGGTCGCGCTCGCCGAGCGAGAGCCCCTTGTCCGCGTCGCGGCGGGTCAGGTCGCGCACGAGCTCGGCCTGGATCAGCACGTCGCCGGAGTTGAGCCGGTCGACGTTGTGCTTGATGCGGCGCGACCACTGCGACTCCTCGAAGCCGGTCTCGGCGGTCAGCCGGTCGAAGATCTCGGCGACCTTCCCGGCGCCCATCACCGGCCGGATCCCCAGCTCCTCGGCCTTGGCAGTCGGCAGCGCCAGCTCGAGCGCGTTGTGCTTGACGACCAGCTGCAGGTAATGCATCTCCTCGCCGCGGACGGTCCGGGAGAAGGTCCCCGTGACCGTCGCCGGGCCGTGGTGGGGGTGGACGACGACCTGACCGCTGGTGAACCGCATACCTGACCTTGCCCTTCGCTGTAATCCAGTACGTGCCTCGCCGGACCGCCCGCCGTGCGGGCGCCGTCCCGTCCAACGCTGCTCATCGGCCGGGACGGGGGCGGGCCAACCCCACCATTGTCTCAGATCCGGCGCGGTGCCCGGCCCGACGAGATCTGCGGGGCCGCGCCCGGCCCGCCCGGCGGCACCGCATACCCTTGACGTGCCCCTCCCCGCCCGAGCAGAGGACCTTCCATGGCGCACCAGTGGCGCGGCGTGATCGCCGAGTACGCCGACCGTCTGCCCGCGTCGGTGACCGAGCGCGTCGTGACGCTGCGCGAGGGCGGCACCCCCCTCATCCCCGCCGAGCACCTCTCGGCGCTCGTGGGTGCCCAGGTGCACGTCAAGTACGAGGGCCTCAACCCCACCGGGTCGTTCAAGGACCGTGGCATGACCGCCGCGATCTCCGACGCCGCCCGCACGGGGGCCAAGGCGGTGATCTGCGCCTCGACCGGCAACACCAGCGCGAGCGCCGCCGCCTACGCGACCAAGGCGGGCATGGCGTGCGGCGTGCTGGTCCCCGAGGGCAAGATCGCGATGGGCAAGCTCTCCCAGGCGATCGCGCACGGCGCCACGCTCATCCAGGTCGACGGCAACTTCGACGACTGCCTCGACCTGGCGCGCAAGCTGGCCGAGGCCTACCCCGTGGAGCTGGTCAACTCGGTCAACCCGGCCCGCATCGAGGGGCAGAAGACCGCGGCCTTCGAGGTGGTCGACGCCCTGGGCGACGCGCCGGACATCCACTGCCTGCCGGTCGGCAACGCCGGCAACATCACCGCCTACTGGAAGGGCTACAGCGAGTACGCCGACTCCGCCGCGCCCGGCGCCGACGGCGTGGCGGTCGCGTCCCGGCGTCCTCGGATGTGGGGCTTCCAGGCCTCCGGCGCGGCGCCGATCGTGCTGGGCCACCCGGTCAGCCACCCCGAGACGATCGCCACCGCCATCCGCATCGGCAACCCGGCGTCGTGGCGGCAGGCGGAGGCCGCGCGCGACGAGTCCGGCGGCCTGATCGACGCGGTGACCGACGAGGAGATCCTCGACGCCCACCGGCTGCTGTCCTCGCGGGAGGGGATCTTCGTCGAGCCGGCCTCGGCCGCCTCGGTGGCCGGCCTGCTCAAGATGCACGTGGCCGGGAAGGTGCCGGCCGGCGCGACCGTGGTGTGCACCGTCACCGGCCACGGGCTGAAGGACCCGCAGTGGGCGCTGCGCACCGCCGACGGCTCCGACATCGAGCCGGTCCGCGTCAGCGTCGACGTCGTGAGCGCCGCCGGGGCGCTCGGGCTGGAGTGATGGCCGCGCCCGAGACCGGCCGCTCGGTCTCCGTCACGGTCCCGGCGAGCACCGCCAACCTCGGCCCCGGCTTCGACGCGGTCGGCCTGGCGCTCGGCATCGAGGACGGGTATGACGTCACGGTGCTCCCCGCCGGCGCGGGACTGCAGGTGGTGCTCGAGGGGGAGGGGCGCGACAGCCTGCCGCGCGACGAGACCCACCTGGTGGCGGCGCGGATGCGCGAGGCGCTCCTGGCCTGCGGCCTGGGCTGGCTCGACGGCTACGGGCTGCGGCTGACCTGCCGCAACCGGATCCCGATGTCGGCCGGGCTCGGCTCGTCGGCCTCGGCCATCGTCGGCGGGCTGGGTCTGGGCTTCGCCCTCGCGCGCGGCGGCGAGCTGACCGAGGCCGACCTGGGCCTGGTGAACACCCACGCGGGCATCGCCGAGGGCCACCCGGACAACTCCTCGGCCTCCGTCTACGGCGGGCTCACCGTCTCCTGGATGCCCTCGCCCCGGGTGGTGCGCACGGCGCGCCCGACGCTGCATACCGACGTGGTGCCGGTGGTGCTCGTCCCGACCCGGGAACGCGTGGACACCGCGGTGGCCAGGGCCGTCCTCGGGCCGCACGTGCCGCGGCCCGACGCGGTGCACCAGGCGGGCCGGTCCGCGCTGCTCGTGCACGCGCTGACCGCGGAGCCGACGCTCCTGCTCGACGCGACCCAGGACTGGCTGCACCAGGAGCAGCGGCGGGGGGTCTACCCGGTGACGATGGGCGCGGTCGACACCCTGCGCGGGCTGGGCCATGCCGCGGTCGTCTCCGGCGCCGGCCCGACCGTGCTCTGCCTGACCACGACCGAGATGGTGGACGCCGTCGTCGCGGAGGCCCGCACGTGGGGGCGGGCCTGGAAGGTCCTGACCCCGGGCGTGCCCGAGCACGGCCTGCGGGTGGTCTGAGCCGACCCCGCCCGCCCCACGCGCGAGCGGGCAGGATGGGGGCATGGACCGCCCCGCCCTCCCGCGCCGCTTCAGCCAGGTCGACGTCTTCGGGCCACCGGGGGCGAGGGACGGCATTCTGGGCAACCCGCTCGCCGTCGTCCACGACGCCGAGGGGCTCGGCGAGGAGACGCTCGCCGCCTTCGCGCGGTGGACGAACCTGTCCGAGACCACCTTCCTGCTGCCGCCCGCCGACCCCGCCGCGGACTACCGGGTGCGGATCTTCACCCCCGGGGGCGAGCTGCCGTTCGCCGGTCACCCGACGCTCGGCTCGGCGCACGCCTGGCTCGAGGCGGGCGGGCGGCCGGCGCACCCGGACCGGGTCGTGCAGGAGTGCGGTGCCGGGCTGGTCACCGTCCGTCGCGAGCCGCGGCTGGCCTTCGCAGGGCCCCCGCTCGTGCGCTCCGGCCCGGTCGAGGACGCCGACCGGGGGCGCGTGCTCGCGGCCCTGGGTCTGTCCGCCGGCGACGTCGTCGCGATGGAGTGGGTGGACAACGGCCCCGGGTGGGTCGGGGTCGAGCTCGCGGACGCCGAGGCGGTGCTGGCCGTCGAGCCGGTGCCGGAGCACTTCCCCGTCGTCGACGTGCAGGACGGGACGCTCGGCCTGGCGGTCGGGGTGGCCGGCAGGTGGGCCGACCCGTCGACGGGGGGCAAGGACCTGGAGGTGCGGGCCTTCTTCCGCGACGGTGCTCAGCTGGTGGAGGACCCGGTCACCGGCAGCCTCAACGCCGGCCTGGCCCAGTGGCTCGTCCAGGCCGGCAGGCTGCCCGGGCGCTACGTGGCCGGCCAGGGAACGCGCCTGCGGCGCGACGGACGGGTGCACGTCGAGACGGGGGACGGGCAGACCTGGGTCGGCGGCGAGGTGGTGACGACCGTGGCCGGCGAGGTGCGGCTGGCCTCGGACGGTCGCCGGGGCTGAGCCGACGCTGAGGCCCTACCGCCGCAGGTCGCGCGGGTTGATCGCGGCGGTCAGGGCGGCGGCGTAGGCGCGCTGGCCCTCGGCCGTGGGGTGGAGCGCCTCCGGGTCGTCGGCGTCGCCGATCCAGGCGTCAGGGGCGTTGATGCCGTGGCCGTCGAAGCGGGTCGCCACGTCGACGTACTGGACCCCGCTCGCCTGCGCGACCTGGGCGATGGTGGTGTTCAGCTGGTCGGCGAGGGCGTTCATCGCGTGCTGCTCGGCCACCGAGATGGTGAAGGAGAGCGGGCCCACACTGCCGGTGTAGTCCCCGTACTCCGGGGAGAACAACCGCGGGTAGCCGGTGACGACGACGTGTGCACCAGGAGCCGCCGCCTTGACGAAGGAGTAGGCCGTCGCGAGTCCAGCGGGCAGCTGCGTAGCCACCGTTCCGCTGACGCCAGTGGTGGCACCGAGGCACACCTCGTCGGGCTGCGTTGCGCACGTCAGGACCACCTGGGTCCACGGGAGGTTGTTGCCCCCGACCGACAGCGTGACGAGGTCGGTCTCGTCGTCGAGCGCGGCCAGCTGACCGGCCAGGCTCGTGACGGTGGCCCCAGGAATGGCGGCCGCGTCGTCCAGCGCGATCCGCATCCGGCCGTCCAGGAGGGAGGGGTGCGCCTGCTCCGGTGCGAGCCCGAACCCGGCGGCGTAGGAGTCGCCCAGGGCGTCGTAGGTGTACTCCGGCGGGGCGGCCTGCGCCGGTCCGGCGGCGAGGGCCAGCGGGGCGGCGACGGCCAGGGTGGTCAGAAGTGCGGGCAGCGCCCGCCGTGGGGTGCGTTCCATGACCGAACGCTAGTGGCTGGGCGCTGCACCGTCCATGCCCTCGCGGCGCGCGCACGCCATACGCTGGTGCGCTCGGCGGGACTCGAACCCGCACGCCGGAGCACAGGAACCTAAATCCTGCGTGTCTGCCAGTTCCACCACGAGCGCGCGGGGACCAGCGTAGGCGACGGCCTCAGGCGGGCAGCGCGACCCCGAGCTGCTTGGCCAGCATGGCGACGTGACCGGTGGCCTTGACGTTGTACCTGGCCAGCTCGACCGTGCCCTGCTCGTCGAGGACGAAGGTGGAGCGGATGACGCCCATCACCGTGCGGCCGTAGTTCTTCTTCTCCCCGTAGGCACCGTAGGCGGTCAGCACCTCCTTGGACTCGTCCGAGACCAGCGGGAAGGTCAGGCCCTCCTTCTCGACGAACCTGGCCAGCTTGGCCGGCGGGTCGGGGGAGATGCCGACGACGGCATACCCCGCCTCCTGCAGCACCGCGAGGTTGTCGCGGAAGTCGCACGCCTGCGTCGTGCACCCGGGCGTCATCGCGGCGGGGTAGACGTAGAGGATCACCTTCCGGCCGGCGAGGTCGGACAGGCTCAGCTCGCCACCGTCGGCGGTGGGCAGGGTCCAGCCGGGGGCGGGCTGACCGGGCTCGAGGCGGGACATGGCAGGTGACCTCCTGAGGTTCGTGAGCAGGTGTTCTGCGTTATCGTCTCAGCAGAACCGCTGTTCACCTACCTCAAGGACACGACGCACATGGCCGCACAGCAGCAGCAACGTTCCGTCAAGGAGATCGAGGCAGACCTCGCTGCGACCCGCACGAGGATGGCGCGCAGCGTCGACGAGCTCGCCTACCGCGTCAGCCCCCAGACGATCAAGGCCAACACCATCGCCTCGCTCAAGGGCAAGGCCAACGACGCGGCCTTCGACGAGCAGGGCAACGTGCGCCTCGACCGTGTCGCCAACGTCCTCGGCGGCGTCGCAGGCACCGCCCTGGTGCTGGGCCTGGCGCGCCGCGCGTTCTACCGCGGCTGACCCGCGCAGGTGGGCGACTCCGGCAAGCTGCCCATCCGGATGCTGCACGACCGTGTGCTGGTGTCCCTCGAGGGCGAGCAGGGTGAGCGCCGCTCCGGTGGCGGCATCGTGATCCCGGCGACCGCCAGCGTCGGCAAGCGGCTGGCCTGGGCGCGGGTGGTGGCGACCGGTGCCAGCGTCCGTCAGGTGCAGCTCGACGACCGGGTGCTCTTCGACCCCGAGGAGCGGGCCGAGGTCGAGCTCGGGTCCAAGGACTACGTGCTGCTGCGCGAGCGGGACATCCACGCCGTCGCCGCCGAGCGGGTGCCCGACGCCGGCACCGGGCTCTACCTCTGAGCCGCCGTCCGGGGACGCCGTGATCGTCGACCAGGCCCTCTACCGGGAGGGGAAGCGCCACGAGTGCGCGGACGTCAGCGACGCCCTGGTGCGGCTGCGCGCCGAGGACGCGCCCGCGGCCGACTTCGTCTGGATCGGGCTGAAGGACCCCACGCCCGAGGAGTTCGACTTCGTCGTCTCCGAGCTGGACCTGCACCCGCTGGCGGTCGAGGAGGCCCTCGACGGCAGCGACCGGGCCAAGGTGGAGGTCTACGACTCCACGCTGCTGGCCGTGGTCCGGACCCTGCGCTATGTCGAGGAGACCTCCGACATCGAGACCGGTGAGCTGATGGCCTTCATCGGTCCGCACTTCGTGGCCACGCTGCGCCACGGCGACGTCGCCCCGCTGCACCACGTCCGTGAGCGGCTCGAGCAGCACGAGCAGGAGCTGCTGCGCGAGGGCCCCGTCTCGGTGCTCCACGGGCTCATCGACAAGGTCGTCGACACCTACCAGGAGATCGACGAGGAGGTGGCCCGGGACCTCGAGGAGATCGAGCGGGACGTCTTCGGCGGGGGTAACACCTCCCACTCGGCGACGATCTACCGCCTCAAGCGCGAGGTCCTGGAGTTCCGGCGCGCCGCGCTGCCCCTGCGCGTCCCGCTGGAGCACCTGGCCGACGACGACGGCAGCCTGGTCTCCCCGGAGCTGCGGCTGCAGTTCCGCGACACCGCCGACCACCTCGCCACGGTGCTGGCCGACATCGAGAGCTATGACGCCCTGCTCTCGGACGTGCTGGCCACGCACCTGTCGCAGATCGGCGTGCAGCAGAACTCCGACATGCGCAAGATCTCCGCCTGGGCGGCCATGATCGCGGTGCCGACCCTGATCGCGGGGATCTACGGCATGAACTTCGACCACATGCCCGAGCTGCACTGGCTGGCCGGCTACCCGCTGGCGGTGGCCGTGATGGCGCTGGTCGTGGTCTTCCTGTGGCGGTCGTTCAAGCGGTCCGGGTGGCTCTGAGACACTGGGACGCGTGACGACCAGCACCGCCGACGGCACGACCACCACGACCAGCGGGATCGCCTACCGCGTCCAGGGCGCGGCGGACGGCCTGCCCGTCGTGGCGCTGCACGGCACCCCGGGCTCGCGCTTCAGCGGGACCCCCGCCCGCGACGCGCTGCTCGCGCTGGGGCTGCGGGTGCTCACCTACGACAGGCCCGGGTATGGAGAAACGCCCGGCGGCGAGGCGCGCCCGGCCCGGGAGCTGGCCCAGGACGTGCTGGACGTGCTCGACCACGCCGGGATCGAGGGGCCGGTCGGTGTCCTCGCCGGTGGTGGGGGCACGCCTGCCGCGCTGGCGCTCGCGGCCCTCCACCCCGAGCGGGTGGCGGCACTGACCCTGGTCTGGCCCCAGGCACCGGGCGCGGCAGACGCCGGCAGTCCGGGCATGGAGCAGCACGAGTGGGTCCGCGGCATGGACGAGCAGCAGCGGATGCTGCACGCGCTGGCCCTGCAGGACCCGGTGTTCCTGCGCGACCAGCTCGAGCTCGGCCTCGGCGCCCACGCCGGCGCCGACGGGATCGTCCTCGACCTCGTGCAGGTCCAGGAGCCCTGGGGCGTCGACCCCGCGGACGTGCGCTGCCCGGTCGACGTGTGGTGGGGGATGGACTCGGCGGTGAACCCGGCCGGCCACGCGGTGTGGCTCTCCGACCGGCTCACGGGTGCCCAGGTGCACGAGCACCCCCAGGAGGAGCACCAGTGGCACGTGCGCCGCCTGGTGGAGGTGTTCGCCCAGCTGGGGGAGCGACTCGGCGCGCAGCCGCTGACGCCGCAGGAGCTGGCGGCCGCCTCGGCCGCGGTCGACACCGACGGGTGCGGCGGCGGCCGCGTCGGCGGGTGCGCCTGCGGTGCGGGGGGCTGCGGGGCCTGACACCGGGTCTCGACCGGGTCCGACCCCGGCCTGACCTGCTCCGTCGCCGCTACCCGGGCGACGGGAGCATCAGGAACGCGCGAGCGCGTCCACGGGCTCGGGGGAGTGCCCTGCCGAGCCTGACGCGAGCGCCTCGCCACCGTCGGTGGCGGTCCGCGCCTGCACGGAGGCGCGCAGGCGCCGGGCTCCGCCCCAGGCCAGGCCCGCAGCCAGGAGGGTCGCGCCCACGGTGACGGCGAAGGCCGGACGGTGACCGGCCAGGTCGGCGAACCGGCCCGCCAGGGCGGCACCCACCGCATACCCGGCCCCCGTGGCCGCGGCCAGCAGGGTCATCGCCGCCCCGAGGCGGCGGACGGAGGTGATGCGCTCGGCGAGCGCGAACGTGGTGATCATCGACGGCGCGATCGCGAAACCCAGGCCGAGCAGCGCGAGCGTGAGCCCGGCGAGCGAGCCGACGAGCAGCAGGGGCAGGGACAGGACGACGAGCGCGGTCGTGAAGACGCGCAGGCGCCGGGCGTGCGGGAAGGTCTCGGGCACGGCCACGACCGCGAGCCCGGCGAGCACGCTGCCCACTCCCAGGAGGGCGTGGAGCAGACCAGTCATCCCCGGCATGCCGGCCTCGGTCGCCAGCACCGAGGTGCCGGTCTGGACCGAGCCGAAGACCATGCCGATGGACAGCTGGGTGGCGGCGAGGATGACCAGCGCGGGCGTCAGCAGGCGGGCCACGGCGGTCGAGCTGGTCGGGGCGGGGCCGACCAGGGCGCTGGTGGGGTGGACGGCGAACCAGGTGCCGAAGGCGCCGAGCAGGACGGCCGCGACCACCAGCGAGGCGACGGGGTCGACGACGGCGGCGATGACCCCGACGACGGCCGGGCCGAGGACGAACGACGCCTCGTCGGCCGCGCCCTCGTAGGAGAAGGCGGCGTCCATCACGCGGGGGTCGTCGCTGCCGCGACGGCTGATGGGGCGCCAGCGCACCCGGGCCATGGTCCCGACCTGCGGGACGAACGCCCCGCCCAGAGCCGCGACCACCGGCAGCGGCCACCAGGCCGCGCCCGCCTCGTGCGTCATCGTCATCCACGCCAGGACGCCCAGCCCCACGGTGCCGACGACGCTCTGGACGAGGAGGACGGGCCGCTGGCCGAGCCGGTCGGTGAGGCTGCCGGCGACGGGCGCACCGACCGCGTTGGCGATGGCGAGGGCACCGGCGGTGACGCCGCCTGCGGTGTAGGAGCCGGTCGCCGCGGTGACCGCGAGGAGGGAGGCGATCTGGGACATCGCCAGCGGGATGCGTCCGACGAAGGCGATCAGGACGTAGAGCGGCCCGGTGAGCGCGAAGAGGCGCTGGTAGGACTGGACGGGTGACAAGGGCGGCACACCTCTCGTGCAGTGCACGCCGTCCCAGCCACCCGGCGCGCGAAACCCTTTGTCAACCCTTCAAGTATATCCCCACCGAGGACGTGGTATGTACAGCTCCCGGCCGACCGACGACGTGGTGTGTACAGCTCCCGGCCGACCGACGACGCGGTGTGTACAGCTCCCGGCCGACCGACGACGTGGTGTGTACACATTCCGTCCGGCCCCTCAGCGTGACCGCGCACCCGCGGTCCTCGGTGGAAGGTATGGCGTGCACCCGGCGTCGTCGGTCGCGGGTGGGGCGTGCACCCGGCGTCCTCGGTCGCGGGTGGGGCGTGCACCCGGCGTCGTCGGTCGGGAGAGGGGTGGTCAGCCGACCTCGTCGCGGGCCGCGACGAAGGCCTCGACACAGGCGCGGACGTCGTCCTCGGAGTGGGCGGCCGACAGCTGGACGCGGATGCGCGCCTTCCCCTTGGGGACGACGGGGTAGGAGAAGGCGATGACGTAGACGCCCTTGGCGAGCATGGCGTCGGCGACCTGCGAGGCGCGGCGGGCGCCGTCCTCGCCGGGGAACATCACCGGCACGATCGGGTGCTCGCCGGGGAGCAGCTCGAAGCCGGCCTCGGTCATGAGCGAGCGGAAGAGCTCGGCGTTGCGGCGCAGCACCCGGCGCGGCTCGTCGGAGTCGCGCGCGAGCTCGATCGCCCTCGTCGAGCCCGCGACCACGGACGGGGCGACGGCGTTGGAGAAGAGGTAGGGGCGGGCCCGTTGCTTGAGCAGGTCGACGATCTCCTGGTGAGCCGCGACGAAGCCGCCGGAGCCGCCGCCGAGCGCCTTGCCCAGGGTGCCGGTGATGATGTCGACCCGGTCCATGACACCGTAGGCCTCGTGCGAGCCGCGGCCCTTCTCGCCGATGAAGCCGGTCGCGTGGGAGTCGTCGACCATGACCATCGCGCCGAACTCCTCGGCGAGGTCGCAGATCTGCTCCAGCGGCGCCAGGTAGCCGTCCATCGAGAACGCGCCGTCGGTGACGACCAGCGTGCGGCGGGCGCCCTTGTCCCGCGCCGCCTCGAGCTGGGCGCGCAGGTCGGCCATGTCGCGGTTCCTGTAGCGGTAGCGCTGCGCCTTGCACAGGCGCACGCCGTCGATGATCGAGGCGTGGTTGAGCTCGTCCGAGATCACCGCGTCCTCCGGGCCGAGCAGCACCTCGAAGATGCCGCCGTTGGCGTCGAAGCAGGAGGGGAAGAGGATGGAGTCCTGGGTGCCGACGAAGTCGGCGATGAGCCTCTCCAGGTCGCGGTGCTGGGTCTGCGTGCCGCAGATGAACCGCACCGAGGCCATCCCGAAGCCCCATTCGTCCAGGGCGTCGCGGGCGGCCGCGACGATCTCGGGGTGGTCGGCCAGGCCGAGGTAGTTGTTGGCGCAGAAGTTGAGCGCGTCGCCCGCGGTGGTGCTGATGTGCGAGGACTGCGGCGTGGTGATCAGCCGCTCGTTCTTGGTCAACCCGTCGGCCTCGATCTGGTCGAGCTCGGCGCGCAGCTGGTCCTTGACTCCGTACATGTCTCTCTCCTCAGCTCCAGTCCATGATGACCTTGCCGACCTCACCCGAGCGGGCGGCGTCGAAGGCGTCCTGCCACTGCTCGGCGGGGAAGCGGTGGGTGATGACCGAGCGGACCCGGTCGCGCAGCTGCTCGGACGTCTGCAGCATGAACGTCATCTTGTACCAGGTGTCGTACATCTCCCGGCCGTAGATGCCCCTGAGCGTGAGCATGTGGGTGATGACCTTGCCCCAGTCGATGGCGAACGACTCCGGCGGCAGCCCCAGCAGGGCCACCTTGCCGCCGTGCGTGCAGTTCTCGATGAGCTCGCGCATCGCGTGCGGGCTGCCCGACATCTCCATCGCGACGTCGAAGCCCTCGACCATGCCCAGCTGCTCCTGCGCACCGGCGATCCGGTCGCGGCCGACGTTGACGACCACGTCCGCCCCCGCCTGCCGCGCCAGCTCCAGGCGCGAGTCCGACAGGTCGGTGACCACGACATACCTCGCGCCGGCGTGGCGCGCGATCGCCGTCGCCATGACCCCGATGGGCCCCGCGCCGGTGATGAGCACGTCCTCGCCGGTGAGCGGGAAGGACAGGGCGGTGTGCACGGCGTTGCCGAGGGGGTCGAAGAGGGCGCCGAGCTCGGGGTCGATCAGGTCGGGCTGCACCCAGACGTTGGTATGGGGCACCACGACGTGGTCGGCGAACGCGCCGTCGCGGTTCACCCCCAGGTTGGACGTGCGCACGCACATCTGCTGACGGCCCGCCCGGCAGTTGCGGCACGTCCCGCACACCACGTGCCCCTCGACCGAGACCCGCTGACCCACCGCCAGCCCGTAGCGGTCGTCGGTCGGCACCCCCTCGCCCAGCTCGACGATCTCGCCGTAGAACTCGTGCCCGACCACCAGCGGCGGCTCGAGCATCGAGGCCGCCCAGTCGTCCCAGGACTCGATGTGCAGGTCGGTGCCGCACAGGCCGGCGCGCAGCACCCGGATCTTGACCTCGCCGGGGCCCGGCTCCGGCTCGGGCACCTCCCGCAGCTCGAGTCCGGGTCCGGCGTTCGGCTTCACCAGTGCGCGCATGGGCCCCATCCTGACGTATGCCGTGCACCTCGCCGAACCCTGTGGCAGGCGGAGGCGTTTTGGGACCCGGGCCGGGGCGCTGCTACAGTTGTCGGCTGTCGCGCCTATAGCTCAATTGGCAGAGCAGCTGACTCTTAATCAGCGGGTTCGGGGTTCGAGTCCCTGTGGGCGCACCACTGGAGGGGCAGGTCGAGACGACCTGCCCCTTCGTTGTCCCCGTGCAAAACTGGCGAGGTGACTGACAGCGAGAAGCGAGAGACGCTCGACCGGGCCCATGACGACCAGGAGTTCCACCGGGCCGCCGACCGCGGTCCGGACAGTCCGGGCGACCTGCCGAAGCCGCACTGGAAGAGCGTGCTGAAGCGGACCGTCGCGGAGTTCGGCGAGGACGGCGGCTCCGACCTCGCCGCCGCGTTGACCTACTTCGCGATCATGTCCCTGGCCCCGATGCTGCTGGCGCTGTCGACCAGCCTGAGCTTCCTGGGGCAGGGCGAGGCGACCCAGACCGCCGTGACCGACCTCGGCGGCGAGCTGGGCCTGCAGCAGGAGACGATCGACACCGTCACGGGCTACCTCAACACCATGGGGGACTCCGGTGGGGCCGGGCTCCTGCTGATCGTCGGTCTGCTGGGGGCGCTCTGGTCGGCCTCGAACTACGTCAACGCGTTCAGCCGGATGATGAACAAGGTCTACGAGATCGAGGAGGGCCGTCCGGTCTGGAAGCTGCGCCCGATGCTCGTGGGCCTGACCGTGGTCATCCTGGTCATGCTCATGACCATCGTGCTGGCCATCACCCTGTCCGGGACGGTCTCCGAGCTGATCTTCGGGGCGATCGGCCTGTCGGGGACCGCCAACACCATCTGGAACATCGCCAAGTGGCCGTTCATCCTGCTGATGCTCATCGCGATCGTGGCGCTGCTCTACTGGGGCACGCCCAACATCCGGCAGCCGAAGTTCCGGTGGCTCAGCCCCGGCGCCGCGCTCGCGGTCGTCGTCGCCATCATCGCCGCAGCCGGGTTCGGGATCTACGTGGCCAACTTCGGCAACTACAACGAGACCTACGGCGCCATCGGTGGTGTCATCGTGCTCCTCCTGCTGATCTTCATCATCAACAACGTCCTGGTGCTCGGGGCCGAGCTGGACGCCGAGCTGGAGCGCGGCCGGGAGCTGGCCGCCGGCATGGCGGCGGAGGAGACCATCCAGCTCCCGCCGCGGGACACCAAGGGCACGGAGAAGAAGGTCGAGAAGTCCGAGAAGATCGTGCAGGAGGCACGACAGCTGCGGATGGAGGCGGCCCGCGACCTTGACGACGCGGGCGAGGACCGCGGCCTCCCGGGCCGCGGCAGGGACGTCGACGCCCGCTGACACCGCGGGGACGGACGCGGGTTCGGAGCACCGCCGTGCAGGGGGTACGATGGTCCGCGTTGTCCGCACGCGGGCAGCATGGTGGGTGTAGCTCAGCAGGTAGAGCGCCGCGTTGTGGTCGCGGATGTCGCGGGTTCAAGTCCCGTCACTCACCCCGACCGTCCTTCAGGGACGAGGAGACCCCCGACCGGTGGCCGGGGGTCTTCTGCGTGCGGGGTCAGGCAGGTATGTCGCGGCGGCGGAGCCCGACGAACCCGACCGCCGTCAGAAGCAGCGTCAGCCCCGCCATCACCAGCAGCGGCGTCAGCTCCACGTCCGCACCCGGAAGCATCGGCGTGCGGGCGAAGGGCGAGAGGTCCCTGGCCCATCCCGGCAGGTCGAGCAGGTCCCCCAGGAAGACGACGATGGCGGTCCAGACCACGGGCACCCACGCCAGCCCGGACCACCGGGGCGCCAGCCCCAGCAGGGCGACGGCCACGGAGCCCAGCAGCAGGGTCGCCGGGACGTAGGCGAGCGAGGCGACCGTCAGCTCGCCGACCCAGGTGGTCTCCCCGGTGGCGGTGAGCACGCCCACCCCGACGCCCAGGCCCAGCAGGACCAGGGTGCCGAGCGTCAGGGCCGTCACGACGGCCAGCCAGCCGCCGAGCAGCGAGCCCCTCGAGCTGCCGGTGGCCAGCACCCCCTCGACGCGCCCTGCCTGCTCCTCGCCGCGCAGCTGCAGCACCGCCGAGACCAGCAGGGCGGCCGGCCCGATGGCCAGGAAGGCGAGCATGACGGCCGAGAAGGACCTCGTGAGGTCCTCGACGTCGATGTCGATCCACTCCTGGACCATCGGCATGTCCTCGACCATCTCGTCGAGCGCCGTGGCCAGGGAACCGAACGCCATCGCGAAGAGGAACAGGCCGATCGCCCAGGCCACGAACGTCCCCAGGGTCAGCCTGCGCGCCAGCCCCGCGGGGGACAGCAGCCCGGCCGCGGCCTGCGACGGTCCCGGACGCGGGACGCGCAGCCCGGCCCCGAGGTCACGCCGACGGGCCAGCGTGACCGCCAGCGCGAGCAGCGCCAGGACCGCGGCGGCCGAGACGAGCAGCGGCCACCACCGCAGGTCGACGAACAGGCGCGTCTGCTGCGCCCAGGCGAAGGGGGAGAGCCACGACAGCCACGAGCCCTGGTTGTCGATGACGTCGCCCACCCCGCGCACGAGGAAGGCGACCGCGATCGCGCCCAGCGCCATACCCGAGGCTGCCCTGGCGTGCTCCGTGACCTGGGCGGTGACCGCGGCCACCGCCCCGAAGACCAGCCCGGTCAGCGCCGTCGCGACGGCGAACGCAACCGAGCTGGCGACCTCCACGCCGGTCCCCACGAGAGCCACGACGACGGCGAGCGCGACGACGAGGTTGGCGACCGCGACCGTCACCAGTGCGGCGGTCGGGGGAGCGAAACGTCCGACCGGCAGCGCCCTGAGGGTCTCCAGCCGCCCGGCCTCCTCCTCGGCGCGGGTATGGCGTACGGCCAGCAGCACGCTCATGATCGCCGCCGGCAGGAAGACCCACAGCGACAGCTCGCTGGCGAGCATCGCGCCGAAGGTGTAGTTGTCGAGGGAGAAGGCCGGCCCGGTCATCATGATGGCCGAGGGGTTGTCCATGAGCGCGGCGCGTGCCTGCAGCGACTCCTGCGTGGGGTAGGTCGCCTCGAGCGAGACCACCGACCCGGCGATCAGCAGCAGGAACGCCAGCCCCCAGACCGTGATCCGCAACTGGTCCAGGCGCAGGAAGAGACGGACCAGCCGACCGGTGCCCGCGAAGACCTCCGGGTCGGCCGGCGCGGTGCTCCGGACGCTGCGTCGGGTGCCCGGGGCGGTGGTGGTGCTCATGACGCCTGCACGTCCTCGCTCAGGTCGTCGCCGTAGTGGCGCATGAACAGCTCCTCGAGGGAGGGCGGGGTGATCGTCAGGTTCTCCACCCCGAGAGCGGCCAGCACCGGGAGGAGGTCGTTGACGTGGGTGTCGTCCACGTCGAAGCTCAGCCGGCCGGAGTCTGCGGCGAAGTCGTGCACGCCCGCACGCGCGGCCAGGAGGCCGGCGTCGGCCCCGCTGCCGGGGCGCACGGTCGCGGTGACGGTCGACCTGGTCAGGTGGCGCAGGTCGGCCAGCGTCCCGGACTCCACGTCCCGGCCCGCGCGGATGATCGTCACGGTGTCGCACAGCTTCTCCACCTCGGCCAGGATGTGGCTCGAGAGCAGGATGGTGCGTCCCTCGTCGCGCAGGGCCCGCACCTCCTCGGTGAAGACCGACTCCATGAGCGGGTCCAGGCCCGACGTCGGCTCGTCGAGCAGGTAGAGGTCGGCCTCGGCGGCCAGCGCCGCCACGAGCGCCACCTTCTGCCGGTTGCCCTTGGAGTAGGTCCGGGCCTTCTTCGTCGGGTCGAGCTCGAAGCGCTCCAGCAGCTCGGCGCGCCGCCGGCGGTGGCGCTCGTCCCGCTGCCCGCGGGTCAGGACGTCGATCGCCTCGCCTCCCGTCAGGTTGGGCCACAGGCTGGTGTCCCCGGCGACGTAGGCGACCCGGCGGTGGACAGCCACCGCCTCGTGCCAGGGGTCCATGTCGAGCACCCGGGCGGTGCCGGCGTCCGCGCGCAGCATGCCCAGGAGGACCCGGATGGTGGTGGACTTGCCCGAGCCGTTGGGCCCGAGGAAGCCGGCCACCTCCCCGGAGCGCACCGTCAGGTCGAAACCGTCCAGCGCGCGGGTGGACCCGAAGGTCTTGACGAGGTCACGGACCTCGACGGCGATGTCGCTCATGGGGTGCTCGCTCTCTCGTGGTCGGTCGGTGCGGCGGTCGTGGTGGTCGACAGGTAGGCGTCCAGGAGGCTGCTGTCGGTGAACAGCGGCTCGGTGTAGAGCTCGAGGGCCGGCCCGACGATGCGCTCGGAGTAGTCACGCAGCCACCGGGGCAGCTCCTGCAGGTCCAGCCGGTCCTGCTGGGCGGGCAGCTGCAGCAGCAGGGCGCCCAGCGCCTGCTCGACCATGAACCGGGCACGGGCCTGCGGGAAACGGCTGCGGCTCACCGTCCCCGCGGCCTCGCCCTCGTGCAGGTAGGCGACGGCGTCCTCGACCATGTGGTCGACGAGGGTGCGCAGCCGTGGCCCGCCCTCCTGCAGGCAGCGCAGCACGTAGCCGACGAGTGCGGCATACCCCTCCACCTGGGCGAGCTGGACCAGTAGCGCGGCGCCACCGGACGGCCGTGCGACGACGCTCGTCTTGCTCTCGCGCATCTGCGTCAGCACCAGCTCGTCGCAGGCCTCGCGCAGCCCCTCCCGCGAGCCGAAGTGGTGCAGGATCAGGCCGGCGCTCACGCCGGCGTCGGAGGCGATCGCCCGCAGGGGCGCCGCCGTCCCGTCGACCGCGAACCGGTTGACGGCCGCCTGGAGGATCCGGGCCCGCCCGGTGAGGTCGCCGTCGGAGGCCGTCGTCGACGTCCGTGCTGAACGCATGTTCAGCACGCTACACGCGTGTTCAGCCCGTGTCGAGAGGACCGCGGAGGGTCAGCCCGGGTGCTTGCGCGCGTGCCGGCCGGCGATCTCCCTCAGCGAGGAGCTGTCCAGTCCCGGATGCGGCACGAACACCGCCTCCCGGTAGTAGCGCAGCTCGGCGATGCTGTCGAGGATGTCCCCGAGCGCCCGGTGACCACCGATCTTCGGTGGCGAGGCGAAGTAGGCGCGCGGGTACCACCGGCGGGCGAGCTCCTTGATCGAGGAGACGTCGATGATCCGGTAGTGCAGGTGGGCCTCGAGCTCGGGCATGTCGCGCGCCAGGAAGACGCGGTCGGTGCTGACGGTGTTGCCGCCCAGCGGCGCCTTGCGCCCCTCCGGCACCAGGCTGCGGACGTAGTCCAGCACCTGGCTCTGGGCGTCCTCGAGGGTGATGCCCTGCTCCAGCAGCGGCAGCAGGCCCGAGCGCGTGTGCATGTCGCGCACGAAGTCGCCCATCTGGTCCAGGGCCTCCTGGGGCGGCCGGATCACGACGTCGACGCCGTCCCCCAGCACGTTGAGCTCGGAGTCGGTGACCAGGCAGGCCACCTCCACGAGGGCGTCCGCCCGGGTGTCCAGGCCCGTCATCTCGCAGTCGATCCACACGATCCGCTCATCACCACTCACGGGGCGAGCCTAGTTGGCGCGGGTGCGCGATAGCCTCGCGGCCATGCTCCCGCCGCACTCGCCGCCCCCCGCGGGCGCACCGCACACCCCCGCAGCGCCGCCCCGGGAGCCGTCGGGAGGTGCGCAGCAGGCGCCCTGGCACCAGGTCATGACCTTCCAGCCCTCGGCGCCGGTGCCGCGCAACGTCACGCGCCGCCCGGCCATCCGACGGCTGGTCCTCACCAGTGCCGTCGTCACCGTCTTCGGCATCGCGGCGCTGCTGCTGGGCGCGATCGTGTATGACGTGATCGGCCTCGCGGCCGCCGGCCTCGCCCTGGTCAGCGCCTCGATCGCGATCGGCATCGTGGTCCCGACGTTCCTGTGGGTCGACCGGCTGGAGGCGGAGCCGGCGCGCCTGCTGTGGTTCGCCTTCCTGTGGGGTGCGCTGATCTCCACCCTGGGCGCGCTGGTGCTCAACGAGCTGGGGGTGGCCTTCTTCGCCGGGCTGCACGAGGACCCGCTGGTCCTGGGTGCGGTCGTGCTCGCCCCGCTGACCGAGGAGCTGGCCAAGGGCCTGGGCGTGCTGCTGATCTTCTGGCGGGCGCGCAGGGAGTTCAACGGCGTCACCGACGGCATCGTCTACGCCGGTCTGGTCGCGGCGGGCTTCGCCTTCGTCGAGAACATCCTCTACCTGGGGCAGGCCTACGTGGAGCTGGGCACGCCCGGGCTGGTGGGGCTGTTCATCATGCGCTGCCTGGTCAGCCCGTTCGCGCACCCGATGTTCACCGTGTGCATCGGCCTGGCGCTGGGGCTGGTCGCCCACCGCCGCCGGCTCTCCTCGGCCTGGGTCGTCGTGGTGGGCTTCGCCGCGGCCGTCTTCCTGCACGCGCTGTGGAACTACAGCGCGGTCGTGGCGGCCGACGCCTACCTGGTCATCTTCGCCATCGTCCAGGTGCCCCTCTTCGTCGCCTTCCTGCTCCTGCTGCGCTGGACCCGGCGGAGGGAGTCGCGGATCCTGCGCGACACCCTCACCGGCTACGGCATCAACGGCTGGTTCACCCCCGCGGAGGTCGCGATGCTGGCCGACCCGGGGGAGCGGCGGCGCGCCCGCAGCTGGGCGCGCGGTGCCGGCGGCAGACGGGCCCAGCAGGCCATGACCGCCTTCCAGGACGAGAGCGGCGAGCTGGCGATGGTCCGCAAGCACCTCAACAACGAGCCGGGCGGGCGTCCCGACCCGGAGTGGCTGCACCGCGAGCAGCGCCTGCTGCAGACGATCACCGCGCACCGGCGGGTGTTCGTCCCGGGCGTCTGACCCCGGGCCGCGGGGAGCGAGACGAGCAGAGAGCCGCAGGCCGCCATGGCGGCCCTTCACGTGAGGGGCCGGGCCCCTCCTGGTCGTCCGTCGAGCCGGCGACGGCTGATCCTGTCGTGCGGCGGGCGATACATCACGACCCCACCGAGGTGCGTGACATCACGACTCCGCCGAATTGAGGGCGGTCAGCCTGCTGCATACCCGTTACGAAGGTTCGCATCAGCATGCGGAAGTACCTGCGCGGCCTTGGAGCGACCGCTCCTGTCTCCACTGATCGGGGTACGGTGACGCCGACGACCAACAGCAAGGTGTGCCCGACGCAGCACGGCTACACCAGCACCGAGGGCCCGGCGTCCGCCGTGCTCGGCCGCGCCCCGGGTCGAGGTGGGTGGACGCGAGGGGTCTCAGGCACAGCAGGACGTCGCCATCTGGTTGCGGAAGAGGCCGGCGACGATGCGAAGGCTCTCGGCCATGGTCAGGTACGGCGCCCAGGTGTCAGCCAGCTCGTCAACGGTCATGCCGGCCTTGATGGCGTAGGTGGCCGCCAGCATGATTTCCCCGGCGCCGTCGGCTAGGGCGTGCACGCCCAGGACCTTGCCGGTAGTGGCGTCAGCGACGAGCTTCACCGCGCCCCTGGTGTCGTGCTGGACCAGCGCCCGGGGAACGTCGGACAGGTCCAGGACCCGGCAGTCGCACGCGTGGCCGCGGGCGAGGGCCTCTTCCTCTGTCAGCCCCGCCGAGGCCAGCTGGGGCCGGGTGAACACGACGGCAGGCAAACCGGTGTAGTCCACGCGTGCTGGCGTGGCCCCGTCGTCGTCGGCCAGGGCGTTCAGCGCGGCGGCCCGACCGCCGGCGGCGGCGACGTAGACGTACTGGGCGGCCCCCGAGACGTCACCGGCGGCGTAGATGCGCGGGTTGCTGGTGCGCTGGGTCTCGTTGACCACGACGAAGCCCCGCTCGTTCACGTCCACCGCGGCAGCGGCGAGGTCGAGACCGTCGGTGCGCGCGACGCGCCCGGTGGCCACCAACAGCCGTGCTCCGCGCACCTGCGCGCCAGAGGCGGTGCTCACCACGACGTCCTGTCCTGAAGGGCCGACGTCAGTGGCCACCGCGGTGGCGTGCTCCTCGACCACGCTGATGCCGTCGTCGGCGAAGATCTCCCGAAGGCCCTGGGCCAGCTCCGGCTCGGCGTGGGGCGCCAGGCGACCGACCAGCGACACCCGGGCGCCGAGGTGGGCGAACAGCTGGGCCTGCTCCATCCCGACGTAGCCGCCGCCGATGACGACCAGGGACTCCGGCAGCTCGAGCAGCTCCATCGCCGTGGTGGACGTGAGCCAGTCCACGCAGTCCAGGCCCGTCACGTCCGGGACGGCGGGGGTGGAGCCGGTGGCGATCAGGTAGGCCCGGGCCCGCAGCGCCTGGCCGTCGACGGCCAGGGTGTCCTTGTCCAGAAAGGTGGCCTGGCCCGGGCGGACCTCGAAGCCGTAGGCGGCGGCCACGTCGGCGTACTTCGCCTCGCGCAGGCGCGCGATCAGCGCGTCCTTCTGGGCGACCAGGGCGCCCAGATCCACCGGCCCGGCGGACGTTGGAGCGCCTGCGAAGGGGTTGGTGAGTGCGGCGTGCCGCGCTCCGGCGGCCGCCAGGAGCGTCTTGGACGGCACACAGCCGATGTTCACGCACGTGCCACCCAGGACGCCGCGCTCGATCAGCACAACGCTCTTGCCGGCCTGGCTGGCCGCAATGGCCGCCGACATGGCAGCACCCCCGGAGCCGATCACGGCCAGATCGACGTCGTAGTTCTCACCCATCTCACACCATCCTTCGCGTCGCACGTCTCCAGAGGTCACAATGGACCTTCCAGTACAGGGGAAGGTCAAGGTGAACATCGAAAAGGATCGAGCAAGGGGTCACCGTGCGGATCGGTGAGCTGGCCCAAGTCAGCGGCACCACCACCAAGACGCTGCGGTTCTACGAAGAAGCCGGGCTCCTGCCCGCACCCGAGCGCACCGCCGGCGGATACCGGGACTACGCCCCGGAGGCTCTGGCGCGCCTGGACTTCATCCGCCGCAGCCGAACCGCTGGGCTCACTCTGGCCCAGATCCGTCAGGTCCTCGACATCCGCGACGCCGGAGTCGCGCCCTGCCAGCACGTCCAAGACCTGCTCGAGGCCCGCCTGGGCGACCTGGACCGCCAGATCGCCGACCTGCAGGCACTACGGCACACCGTCGCCCGCCTCCGCGACGATGCCGCCACGGTCGACCCGACCAGCTGCGACGCCACGACCGTCTGCCGCTACCTCTGATCGCGTCGGCGGCGTCCGGTGCCAGCACCGAGAACGTTCCGCATGTGGGCCGGTCCGACTCGTGTCAACGGGGACCACCCTTCCCGCTGGCTGTAAGGTTGTGACCGGGAGGTTGGGATGAGGATTGGTGAGCTGGCTGGCCGGCTGGGCGTGAACCCGAAGACGATCCGGTACTACGAGTCGATCGGGCTGCTGCCCGACCCGGGGCGCACCCCTTCGGGTTACCGCATCTACGACGAGGACGCCGTCGACCGGTTGCGGTTCATCCGCACCGCCCAGCGGCTCGGGGTCACTCTCGATGAGGTCAAAGAGATCCTCGGGTTCCGGGAGCGGGGCGAGGCGCCCTGCACGTATGTCCGCGGGGTGCTCGACGCGCAGGTGAGCACGATCGACCGGCGCATCACCGAGCTACAGGACCTGCGCGGCCAACTCGTGGAGCTCGCCGCCGAGGCGGACAACCTGCCGCCGGTGGACGCGGGGACCACCTGCCAGCTCATCGAGCATGTCCGGCAGAAGGTGGAGGCGAAAGTGGAGGCGCCGGTGCAGTCCCAACCCTGAGCTGAGGCTGCACCGGCCGCCCCGGGCGAGCGGGTCAGGTGGCGGCACCAGCCATCTGACGGCAGGCTTCGGCGGCCTTGCGGCCGGCTTCGGCACACTCGGTCATGCCAGTCCACTCGCACGCCTGCACGCACTGCTCGCAGGCGTCGGCGAAGGTCTGGCACAGCTAGGTGGAGAACTGGCTGCCGCGGGCGAGCAGCGGGATGCACGCCTGACACACAGGGTCAGGCAGCCAGCGAGGTCGGCGTTGCCCTGGCTGGCGCAGTCGTTCGCCCGCGCCTCGCACTTGACGACGCACTCGGCGAGGACGTTGATCAGCTGCTCGGTGCGGTTGTCGACGAGAGGCACCGGTCCTTCCGGTCGGCCCCTGAGGCGCGGGGATACGGACGATACCCACTCTGAGCCTTCCTGCGCCTGGAAGGTCGACAGCGGCGGTGTGTCCGCACAGGAGGACTTGACCTTCCAGTCGAGTGGAAGGTCTACCGTGGTCTGATCATCGCCGAGCAACCCCGTGCGCGGGACCTCGCAGGAGGCCCTCGAGGGCGGTCTGTGCGAGGCGTCACGGCACGTGGCTCAGTGACTACTGCTACCGGAGGAACAGATGGTGGAGAACGTGATCATGCAGGTCGAGGGCATGACGTGCAGCGGGTGTGAACAGCGCGTGGGCAAGGTGCTGCGCCGGCTGGACGGGGTCCGCGAGGCGACCGCGGACCACCGCACCGGCCAGGTGCGGGTGCGTTTCGATTCGGCCGTGACCGACCATGCAGCGTTGGCGGCCCAGATAGAGACCGCCGGCTACCAGGTCACCGGTGATATCCAGGGGCCGTCTCGATGACCGCTCCGGCCGACAGCGGTACCGAGCAGCTGTGGGCGGAGGAGCCGAGCCACTTGGCCGGGCACGCCCGGATTCGGGCTCGGATCGCGGGCCTGCACTGCTCGTTGTGCACCGGCACGATCGAGAAGGCCCTGGGCCGCCAGGCGGGGGTGGATCAGGTCGCGGTCAGCCTCACCCACGAGCAGGCGCTGGTGGACTACGACCCGGCGCTGATCGCACCTGAGGACATCCTGGCCACGCTGCGTGACATTGGCTACGACCTGTACGACCCGCGCAAGCTGCGTCCGTTCGAGGATGAGGAAGCCGACCTCGTCCGGGAGGGCAAGCGGCTGCTTGCCGCGGTCGCGGCGAGCCTGGCCGCGATCGCGCTGATCCTGGAGGTCTCCGGCATCTGGTCGGTGCTGGTGCCGGCGTCGGTGGTAGCCCTGATGGTGCCGGTGTCCTACGCCATCGTGCGTCCCGCCGGCAGGACGCGCGCGGCTCTTGGTGCGCTGTTGATCATCGCCCCGGCTGCGCTGGCCTACACGGCCCGGGAGACCGGGCTGATCGGTGACGCGGCAGCCGGGTCAATCACCGGGGCACTGGCCCTGGCTGTGGTGTTCGGGGTCGCCCCGCACATCCTGCGGATGGCCTACCAGGCCGCGCGCCGGCGCATTTTGAATCAGCACGTGCTGCTGGAGGTTGGCGCGTTCGCGGGCATCGCCGGCGGCGTCATCGGTCTGACGAACCTGCTGCCGGACTACCCGACGGCGCCGTTCTTCGCGGTGACCGTGCTGGTGGCGAACTACCACATCTTCTCCGAGTGGCTCTCGCTGCTGGTCAAGACCCGCTCCAGTCAGGCGGTGCGCAAGCTGCTCGATCTGCAGCCCGACACCGCCCGGGTGGTCCGCGACGGTGCCGAGCGCGACGTCCCTATCGCCGAGGTCGCTGCCGGCGACCTAGTACGGGTCCGTCCGGGGGAGCGGATCCCGGTCGACGGGCGGGTCAGCGACGGGTATTCCACCGTCGACCTGTCCCTGGTTACCGGTGAGTCGGTACCGGTGGATCGGGCCGTCGGGGATGAGGTCGTCGGCGGGTCGATCAACGCCTCCGGGACCCTGCTGGTGGAGGTGACCCGGGTCGGGACCGACAGCTTCCTGGCCCAGGTGGTGCGCCACGTGGAGGATGCCCGGGCGCTCAAGCCCGGGATCCTGCACCTGGTCGACCGGGTGCTGCGGGTCTACACACCCACCGTGCTGATCGTCGCCGCGCTCGCGCTGCTCGGCTGGCTGGCCGGGTCGTGGCTGCTGGCCGGGGAGCCCGACGTGCGCCGCGCAGTCTTCGCCGGCCTCGGCGTGCTCGTGATGGGCTACCCGTGCGCGGTGGGTATCGCGGCGCCGCTGGCGATCGTGCGCGCTGCGGGGGAGGCCGCCGACCTAGGCATCATCATGCGCACCGGGGAGGCCTTCCAGACCTTCGGACAGGTCCGGACCATCGTGCTGGACAAGACCGGCACCCTGACCGAGGGACGGCCCGGCGTCCGGGAGATCGAGGCACTGGTCGACGAGGGCGGCATGCTCGCCACCGCCGCGGCTGCCGAGTCCTCCTCCGAGCACCCCCTGGCCCGCGCCATCGTGGACGCCGCCACCGACCGGGGTCTCGCCGTGACGGACGCGGAGAGCTTCGAGTCCGTCACCGGCTTCGGTGTGATGGCCCGCGTCGCCGGCCGCGACGTCCTGGTTGGACGCCCCGGGTTCCTCACCGAGCGGGGCGTGAACCTGGACCAACTCGCTGCAGCCATCGACAGACTGGAGGCCGCCGGGCGAACCGTCGTGGCCGTGGCCGCCGACAGCGAACCGCTCGGGGTGATCGCCCTGGGGGATGAGATCCGCGCTGACGCCCTCGAGGCCCTGGCCCAGATGCGCGGCGCCGGCCTGGACCCGGTGCTGGTCACCGGCGACAACGAACGCGCCGCCCGCCACGTCGCCGCCCAGCTCGGCATCGAAGACGTCCGCGCCGGGGTGCTGCCCGAGGGCAAGGCCGAGATCGTCCGAGACCTCCAGGCCGACGGTACCCGCGTCGTCATGGTCGGGGACGGCATCAACGACGCCCCCGCCCTCATGCAGGCCGACGTCGGCATCGCGATGGGCGGCGGCACCGACATCGCCGTCGAGTCCGCCGACATCATCGTCGTGCGCGACGACCTGCGCTCGGTCATCACCGCCCGGACGATCAGTCGCTCCAGCTACCGCCGCACCCGCCAGAACGTCGCCCTGGCGTTCCTGTTCAACGGTGTCGGCATCCCCTTGGCCACCACCGGGCTGGTGTACCCGGTGTGGGCGATGGTCGCGATGGCCCTGTCCGTCACCACCATCTTCATCAACTCCGTCGGCGGGCGACCCTCCCTGCTGTTCCAGGCCATCGGCAGCGTTGGACGCAGGGGCACTCCCTGAGAGATACCGACGCGGCGCAACCGGCTCAATCGCAAGGGTCACAGTGTCCCGATAGACGACCCATTCGGACACGACGAACCACTGGAGCACAGGAAACTACGGGCCAGCAGACCCCCCAAGGCCCTCCCCACTGCATAGGTATGCAACTTCCAGTGCCACCGGCAACGCACGGATCTGCCGCCAGGAGGACGCTAGCCTTCGGCGCGTCCGACATTGCCGCCAGTCGGTTGCTCTCCCTGGGCGAGGCATCTCGCCCGGAACACCCACCATGCCGTGTGCGGCGGGTCTAGTCGTCGCCCTCCAGTTGCCGTCGTATCAGTTGCCGATCCTCTTCGACGACTCGGCGGAACTGCATGTCCATGACCGCACGCGCCTGATGCTCGTTCCAGCCGAACTCGCGTTGGAGCATGTCGAAAGCGCTATCGCGGTCGCGGCAGCTGTGCAGAAGCTGGACGAGGATGACCGGGTTTTCGACCGCGGCGTCGATCGCGGCAAGCACGTTGTATGGATCGGAAGCCCTCGAGCTAGTCATAGCCGACCTTCCCACAGTCCCTCCCCTGACGTCGCCGGATATCGGTCCCGCGTAGGGCGGGACGGCCCTGATCCGTTAGTACCGAGCACCCTTCATGCCGCGAGTCGCGCGTTCTGAACCGTCAGTGCGCCGTGGGAATCATGTCTCGACGTTGGCCGCAGGAAGCCGGTGGTCGGTTACCCATGGGTGCGACGGGCTTCCGCCTCTCGCGGCTCAGCGACTGCGCGGAGGTCGATCTGTAGCTGCACGCAGGGGGACCCGGTCGGGTAGCCATCTGGGTTGACTGCGCCGCTGTAGGCGTACATCTCGATGCTGTGCTGCTCCAGCTGCCACCACCAGGAGCCTCCGCTGTACTGGGTTGCCTCAGTGACTTCACGAGGATCGCCATGGACGTCCGTCAGGGCACGAGCTAGGTCGTCGGCCGCCCGTAGGACATCAGCGGAGCTTTCGCCGTCCCACAGGAACCAGAAGATGTCCGCGAACTCGTCCCGGTAGGTGCCCCACCCTGCACGGACCGCTCCCCAGGAGGGCATCGCCGCCATGTGCCAGGAGCGGTCGGCGCCCCGGCGCGGGGTCTCCTCCGCTGTGTCCGTGTCGATACCGAACGACTGCAGCCAGGGCAAACCATCCTCGAGATGTCGGGGCCACGGCGACTCCACAATGGCAGTGACTCGTGACGCGACTTCCCCCGGCGACGGCTTCATGACGCGACCTTAGCGGCTGCCACGAATCCGCACTCTTCTGCCGCTGT
>NZ_ATWJ01000013.1 GCF_000421185.1 Ornithinimicrobium pekingense DSM 21552 | reverse complement strand
CATCTGCGAGGCGCTGGGCAAGGTCCGCGGGGTGCTGGACGCTGACCAGTACGGCGCCTACGTGGACATCCTGACCGACGCCGCGGCCAACGCGGACCTGTCCGATCTGCAGCTGCGGCGGGCCACCGAGCGCCTGCTGGAGCTGGTGCTGGACCGCCCGCAGCGGGAGCGGGCCGAGCGGGCCGCGCACGCCCAGCGGGGCGTGGCCGTGCTCCGCCGGTCCGGGGGGATGACCCGCTTCGTCATCGACGCCCCGCCCGGGCAGGCCGCGATGATCACCGGCGCGCTGACCTCCCGCCTGGCCGCCCCCACCCCAGGTCCCGAGGGCGAACCGGATGAGCGCAGCGCGACCCAGCGCCGCTTCGATGCGTTCGTGACCGTGTTCTCCAGGGGCCTGTCCTGCCCGCAGGGCACACCCCAGATGGCCCGGGCCACCCTGTTCGTCACGATGGACCTGGACGACCTGCGCGAGGAGACCCCGGGGCACGGGGTCAGCCTGGGCGGGGACCTGCTGAGCGCGGCGCAGGTGCGTCAGGCCGCGTGCGAGGCCGAGGTCATCCCCGTGATCCTCGGTGGCGAGAGCCAGGTCCTGGACCTGGGGCGGGCCCGGCGCCTGGCCAGCCCCGAGCAGGTCAAGGCCCTGTACCTGCGTGATGGCGGGTGCACCTTCCCCGGGTGCACCGTGCCCGCGCAGTGGACCATCGCCCACCACGACCCCTGGTGGTCAAACGGCGGCGCGACCGACCTGGACAAGCTCGCCCTGCTCTGCGAACGCCACCACACCCACGTCCACCAGAACGACCTACGAGCCAGCATCGACGCCACCGGCGTCACCTGGCACCTGCGATGACCCCGCCCCCCAGCCCGGCCACCACGACCGGGCCCACAACCATGCCCTGTGGTGGTGTGCCAGCGGCGCTGCGGCTGGTCGGGGCCGGTCCCGCCTACGCTTGCCCGCCATGGACCTGGTGATCGCCGCTGCCGGTGAGGCGGTGGAGGTCGTGGCGGTCGAGCAGGGAGCGCCAGGACAGCGGACACGGGTCCTCCTCGCCGACCTGCCTGCCTGGGTCGCCGCCCAGCCCGTGAGCACGCGGTGGGTGTGGGCGGACAGCGCCGCCCTCTACCCGACGCTGCTCCGCGCGGGCGTGCGGGTGCGCCGGGCGGTGGACCTCCGCCTGGTCCGGACGCTGCTGCGCCGGGCCGACGCGGTCCGGCATACCGACTACGCCCGAGCAGTCCCGTCCTCCTGGGACGCCCCACCTCCGGGGCCCGACGTGGCTGGACACCCCGACCAGGGAGAGCGGCTGTTCGACCTGACGGTCCACCGCTTCGGCATCGACGAGTGTGTCGTCGAGCACCTTGCCCAGCAGCGATGCCTGGCGCAGACCGACGACGACGGCCGGCTCGCGCTGCTCTGTCATGCCGAGTCGGTCGGCGGGCTGGTCGCCCAGGAGCTCAACTCCGCAGGAGTGCCGTTCAGCGTCGAGGTCCACGACGCCCAGCTCACCGAGCTGCTCGGCACGCGCGACAGCTACGGCGGGCGGCCCGCGGTCATGGCGCAGCTGTGCGGCGAGGTGCAGGCGGCTCTGGGCGCCCCGAGGCTCAACCCCGACTCACCTGTCGACCTCGTCGGCGCCCTGCGCCGGGCCGGGCTCGACGTGTCCAGCACGCGCCAGGGGGAGCTCGAGCAGCTGGACCACCCGGTCATCGAACCGCTCCTGCGCTACAAGAAGCTCAGCCGGCTGCACACCGCCAACGGCTGGGCCTGGTCGCAGGCGTGGGTGCGCGACGGCCGGTTCCGGCCGGACTGGGTGGCCGGTGCCGTCGTCACCGGGCGGTGGGCCAGCCGTGGCGGTGGCGCCCTGCAGCTGCCCAGGCAGATCCGCGCGGCCGTCCGGGCGGACCCGGGCTGGCGGCTGGTCGTGGCCGATGCCGCCCAGCTCGAGCCGCGTGTGCTCGCCGCGATGTCCGGTGACCGGCGCATGGCCGCGGCGGCCGCCGGGGCGGACCTCTACCAGGCCCTCGTCGACCAGGGGGTGGTGCCGTCTCGCCAGCACGCGAAGATCGCCATGCTGGGGGCGATGTATGGCGCCACCACCGGGGAGGCCGGGGCCCTCATGCCGCAGCTGCAGCGTGCCTACCCCCGCGCGATCGACCTGGTGGAGTCGGCAGCGCGCGCAGGTGAACGGGGTGAACGGGTGCGGACCTGGTTGGGGCGGACCTCACCCCTACCCCCGTCATCGTGGCGCGAGGCCCAGGACGCGGCCCAGCGCCCCGGATCGGGGCCAGGGGCGGAGAAGCGGGCCAGGCAGGTGGCTCGCGACTGGGGCCGGTTCACGCGCAACTTCGTCGTCCAGGGCACGGCCGCCGAGTGGGCGCTGTGCTGGATGGGACACCTCCGCCGTCTCCTCGACGACGAACCGATGGCCGGGGCACACCCCGAGCTCGTCTACTTCCTGCACGACGAGGTGATCGTCCACGCCCCGGCCGCGGTGGCCGACGCGGTCGCCGACGCCGTCCGAGAGGCCGCGCGCGCTGCGGGGCAGCTGTTGTTCGGCACCTTCCCCGTGGAGTTTCCCCTCTCGGTCGCCGTCGTCGACTCCTACGACCAGGCGCGCTGACGACCTGCGACGCCCCGGGCGCCGCTACCGTCGGCCCCACTCCCACGGCGGCGTGCTGAGCAGGCCCTGACCGGCCACCTGGGTCTCGCCCAGGTCCTTGGTCAGCTTGACGAGGCGCAGCGGGGCCACCTCTCCCGGCGCGAGGTCCTCCCCGTCGCGTGCCGCGTCAGGGTCGGTGCCGAGCGCGTCGGCCACCGCGCTCAGGAGCGGCTCGGAGTGGGTCACCACGACGACCTGGGTGCGCCGTGCGGCGGCGGCGACCAGACGGCCGAGAGGCCCGACCAGCGACGGGTGCAGGCTCGTCTCCGGCTCGTTCAGGGCCATGAGCCGCGGTGGCACCGGGGTCAGCAGGGCCGCCAGCCAGAGCAGGTAGCGCAGCGTGCCGTCCGAGAGCTCGGCGGAGCGCAGCGGCCGCAGCATCCCCGGTTGGTGGAGCCGCACGTCGAAGAGTCCGTCGGTCGGCACGACGTCGACCCTGGCGCCGTCGAACGCGTCGGCCACCGCGTCGTCGAGCGCGGAGCGCCCGTCCTCGGCGATGGTCTGCAGCGCGGCGGCCAGGTCGGCCCCGTCCTCGGCCAGCGCCCACGTGCGGGTGCCGACCTGGGGCTGGCGCACCGGGCTGGCCGCGTCCACGCGGAAGCCGTCGTAGAACCGCCACGACCGGAGCGCCTCGCGCACGGCCCACAGCTCCGGCGCGGCGAGCGGGTCGACGACCTCGGTGAGCATGCTGGCCCAGGCCGGGACGCTGACCGGTGCCCTGGCCCAGCGACCCGCGTCGTCGCGCAGCTCCACGCTGTGGTGCCGGCGCCGCGCCACCAGCGTCGCCGGTCGCATGACCGGCCCGGTCCAGACAGCCTCGCGCTTGACCTCCGGGTCGCGGTCGAACGCCGAGCCCGACTGCACGGGTATGCCGAGGTCGACGAGGTAGGACAGCTCGTCACCACCGACCCCCAGGCGGAGCCCGACCCGGTCCTTGCGCACCGTGCCCTGCACGTCATACCCCCGCCGGGCGCCGCCCAGCGTCTCCGGGCCCGCCCACAGTGCCGACCCGAGCCCGCCCTCGCGGGCGAGCGAGCCGACCACCCGCCCGGCGCCGCAGTCGGCGAGCAGCCGCAGGGCGCGGTAGACGCTGCTCTTGCCCGTCCCGTTGGCCCCGGTGACGACCGTGAGCCGCCCCAGCGGCAGCCGGACGTCGCGCAGGGAGCGGTAGCCGCTGATCGCCACGGTGCTGTACACATCGGGCAGCGTAGAGGTGCGCGCCGACACGCCCGACGCGATCCCCGTCCGAGCACTGCCCGTCGGCGCCTCTTCCGTGGCAGTCTTGGAGGGACCACCATCTGGTGCCTGTCCGGACGAGGGCGAGGAGGTCGCGCGGATGTCGGATCGCGGGTTGCCGCCGGTCGAGGTCGCGCCGCTGCAGCGCAACGGCGAGCTCTCGGGGTTCGTGCTGATCGGGCGCTGGCCGGACGACACGCTGGAGTGGGCCGACTTCCTCCTGCTCGCGGTCCAGCTCGCCGCCGTCCCCGGCATGCTGCCTCAGGGCAGCACCGTCTTCCGCGTCGCCGAGGAGGTCCCGGACGGCCCGCCCGAGGGGGCGGTGGGTCTGGTCCTGGCGGAGGGCCCGATCCTGGGCGAGGAGCACCTGCAGCCGGGCCGCTTCGCCGACCGGACCCCACCCGGCCTGGCGGTGCTGCACCCGCCGCGCAGCACGCTCTCCTCGGTGCCGGAGTACGAGACCGCCTCGGGCTGCATCCTGCTCCCAGGGGTGCCGGACCTGGGCCTCGAGCACCGCGCCGCCTGGGTCGAGGTCGACGCCCACGGTCACATCGCACGCCTCACCAGCAAGGTGCTGGCCGACCCCGGCTCCGACGTCGACACCGCGGCCCTGGCGCTCCTCCTCGCGGCCTGAGGCTGCTGCCGGCTCCAGGACGGTGTGACCGTTACGCCCGGTCCGCCCGGTCCGAGAGCAGCCAGTCGGCGATGATCGCCAGCCACCGGTCGCCCGAGCCCCGCAGCCGCTCCAGCGCCTCGTCGACCTCGGGGACGTCGAGCCGGGCCAGAGCCTCCACCGCCACCAGCGCGACCTCCTTGTCGTCGTGCTCGACCGCGCCGACCAGGGCCACGGTCGCGCCGCGCGCACCGGGGTCGCCGATGACCGTGAGCACCTCGGCGGCGTGCCTGCGCGTGAGGGCGTCGCCGTCGCGAAGCCGTGCCGCCAGGCCGGGCACCGCCGGCTCGCCGAGCTGCTCGAGCGCCCGGGTCAGCTCGCGGCGACGTGCCTCGTCCGGGTCGCCCAGGTGCGCCAGCAGCGCGGGCGCCGCCTCCGGAGTGCCCGTGCGCCCCAGCGCCCACCACGCCTTGGCCGCCACGGCGTCGTCCGGGTCGTCCGCGAGCGGCAGGACGTGGGCCACCGCGCGAGGGTCGCGGATCTTGCTCAGCGCGTGCAGCACCTGCACCCTCGACGGCTCCCCGCCCTCGAGCGCCGCGAGCAGGTGCGGCAGGGCCGCCTGCGCCTGGTTGACCACGGCCCAGGTCAGGGTCTCGCGGACGTAGAAGTCGGGCTCGGAGACGAGCAGGGCGACCAGCTGCGGCGCCGACGCCGCGTCGGCCAGGGTCCCCAGCCGCAGCGCCGCCTCCTGGCGGACGCTCGGGTCGGAGGAGAAGGCGGCCCGCAGGGCCTCCTCGAGCCGGGCGGGGGAGGTGGTCATCCTCCGACGCTACCCCGGCCCTCCCCTAGGCTCGGACGGGAGAGCCTACGGCCGCTGCAGAGCGAGGCGGCGGCGAGGAGGAGCACCGATGACCGAGCCTGACACCCCATACCCCCCGCCGTCCCCGGGACCTGACCAGGAGACGATCGACCTGGCGCACGCCCTCCTCGACCTCGCCCGGCAGGGGCGGACCGAGCAGCTCGCGGCCTACGTCGACGCCGGCGCCCCCGCCGACCTGACCGACCCGGCCGGCAACACCCTTCTGATGCTCGCTGCCTACCACGGGCACGCCGACCTGGTCCGCGAGCTGGCCAGGCGGGGAGCGGACGTCGACCGTCTCAACGACCGGGGGCAGTCGCCCCTCGCGGGCGCGGTGTTCAAGGGGGAGCCGGAGGTGGTCGACGCCCTGCTCGAGCACGGCGCGGACCCCGACGCGGGTATGCCGTCGGCGCGGGACACCGCGCAGATGTTCGGCCGGGCCGGGCTGTTCGACGGGCCTGCCCGGCAGTGACGGCCTAGCGTCGCGCCCATGGACCGACCACGCACGACCGTCCTCGTCACCGGCGCCGCCGGCACGATCGGCCACGACGTGCTGCGGCTGCTGCGCGAGGACGAGGAGACAGACTTCGACCTCCGTCTCAGCGACGCCGACGCCGACGCTGACGGTGACCCGCCCGTGGAGGACCTCGACGTGCGCGACCTGGAGGCGGTGACGACCGCGCTCGAGGGCGTGGACACGGTGATCCACCTCGCGGGGGCCGCCTCGCCGGAGGCTCCGTGGGAGGACGTGCTCGACCTCAACATCGTCGGTACGCGCACGGTGCTGGAGGGCGCGCGGCAGGCCGGCGTGCGACGGGTGGTGCTCGCCTCCTCCAACCACGCGATGGGCATGTACGACCGCGACCGCCAGTGGCCCGTCTACAACCACCAGCCGCCCCGCCCCGACTCGCTCTACGGGGTGTCCAAGGTCTTCGGTGAGGTCCTGGGCCGCTTCTACCACGACGAGCACGGGCTGGACGTGATCGCGCTGCGGATCGGCTGGGAGAGCGGCGACTTCGGTGCGGCCGACGACGAGCTGACCCAGGGGATGTGGACCAGCCCCCGGGACATGGCCCAGGCGCTGCGGCGGGCGGTCCAGGCGCCGGTCCGCTTCGGCATCTACTACGTCACCTCCGACAACGCCGCCCGGCGCTGGGACCTCACCGGCGCCCTGGTCGACCTCGGCTACCGGCCGCAGGACGACTGGCGGCACGTGGCCGACCGAGGCACCCTGGAATAGACCCGGACGGGCCCCTGTTGGTAAAGTTGATACATCAACTACCCCGGAGAAGGTGAGCCCCATGCAGTTCGGTGTCTTCAGCGTCGGCGATGTCACGACCGACCCCACCACCGGACGCACGCCCAGCGAGGGCGAGCGCATCGAGGCGATGACGCGCATCGCCCTCAAGGCCGAGGAGGTCGGGCTGGACGTCTTCGCGACCGGTGAGCACCACAACCCGCCGTTCGTGCCGTCGGCCCCGACGACCCACCTGGCCTACATCGCCGCGCAGACCGAGCGTCTCCTCCTGTCCACGTCGACGACCCTGATCACCACGACCGACCCGGTCCGGATCGCGGAGGACTACGCCTTCCTCCAGCACCTGGCCAAGGGCCGGGTCGACCTGATGATGGGCCGCGGCAACACCGGCCCGGTCTACCCGTGGTTCGGCAAGGACATCCGCCAGGGCATCCCGCTGGCCATCGAGAACTACCACCTGCTGCGGCGCCTGTGGCGCGAGG
The DNA here is from genome assembly GCF_000421185.1 of Ornithinimicrobium pekingense DSM 21552. Classification (GTDB taxonomy): domain Bacteria; phylum Actinomycetota; class Actinomycetes; order Actinomycetales; family Dermatophilaceae; genus Ornithinicoccus; species Ornithinicoccus pekingensis. Next base: position 276,816 of record NZ_ATWJ01000013.1, on the reverse strand, counting down.
ACGTCGTGGACTGGCAGGGCAAGTTCCGCACGCCGCTGCAGGGCTTCACCTCGACGCCGCGCCCGCTGGACGACACGCCGCCCTTCGTGTGGCACGGCTCCATCCGCTCCACCGAGATCGCCGAGCAGGCCGCCTACTACGGGGACGGCTTCTTCCACAACCACATCTTCTGGAACATCGAGCACACGGCGCAGATGGTCAACCTCTACCGCCGCCGCTTCGAGCACTACCGCCACGGCGGTGCCGACCAGGCGATCGTCGGTCTGGGCGGGCAGGTCTTCATGGGTGCCACCGAGGCGGAGGCCAAGCGCGTCTTCCGGCCCTACTTCGACAACGCCCCGGTCTACGGTCACGGCCCGAGCCTGGAGGAGTTCACCCGGGCGACGCCGCTGACGGTCGGCACCCCGGAGATGGTTATCGAGCGGACCCTCGGCTTCGCCGACGCTGTCGGTGACTACCAGCGCCAGCTGTTCCTCATCGACCACGCCGGCCTGCCGGTGGAGATGGTCCTGGAGCAGATGGAGATCCTCGGTCGCGAGGTCGTGCCCGTGCTGCGGCGGGAGTTCGAGGCGCGGCGCCCGGCCCACGTGCCCAGCGACCCGCCCACCCACGCCAGCCTGGTCGCCGCCGGCCCCGACGCGCCGCACCACCTCGTCGCGCCCGTCCGGGCCGCCGAGCAGGCCGCCGCAGTCGCGCGCTGACCGCCCACACCCCTCTCGAACCACCCGAACGTCCCCGACCCAGGGAGCCGCACGTGTCCCGTCGCATCGTCGTCATCACCGCAGGCCTGTCCCGGCCGTCGTCCACCCGGCTGCTCGCCGACCGCATCGCCGAGGCCGTCGGCACGCAGGTCAGCGCGCGCGGCGAGAGCGCGCAGGTGGAGGTCATCGAGCTGCGCGAGCTCGCCGTCGACCTGGCCACCACCATGACCACCGGGGGTATGCCGACCCCCGCGGTCCGGCGCGCTCGTGACCTGGTCAGCTCCGCCGACGGGCTGGTGGCCGTGACGCCGGTCTTCACCGCCAGCTACTCAGGGCTGTTCAAGATGTTCGTGGACATCCTCGACACCGACGCCCTCACCGGGATGCCGGTGATCATCGCCGCGACGGCCGGGACCGCGCGCCACCAGCTGGTCCTCGACCACGCCCTGCGGCCGCTGTTCGGCTACCTGCGGGCGGTCGTCGTGCCCACCGGCGTGTTCGCGGCCACGGAGGACTTCGGCGGGGGCGAGCACGACTCGCTGACCGCGCGCATCACGCGGGCGGCCTCCGAGCTGGCGGCGCTGGTCGTCGCCGAGACCGGCTCGGTGGCGGGCTTCGCGCCCAGCTCCGAGGACCTCGACGGGGTCCGCCGCCGCCGCTCGGGCAACGACCTGCCGACGGACGTGACCGACTTCGAGACGATGCTGGGCGGTCTCGGCCAGTAAGGCACGGCAGGTCCGTGGGTCGCCGCGCCTCCGGGAGTCCTGGTGGGTTCGCCATGCACCGGTCGACATCGGCCAGCTGGGCTCGACATCGCCCAGCTGGGCGATGTCGACCCTGCTGTGCCGCGGCCGGGGGTCAGGCTGACCGAGCCCGGTCGGCCGCGATGGCGGTCTCGAGGAGCTCACGCACCCGGTCCGGTCGCGACAGGTCCGCCCAGACGATCCGGACGACCGTGTAGCCCGCGCGCTGGAGCGCAAGCTCACGCCGCTTCTCGAGGACGAGGGCGTTGCGCTCGCCGTACTTCACCATGCCGTCGAACTCCACGGCCACCCTGGTGCCGTCGACCAGGAAGTCCACCCGTCCGACGAAGCCGCCGTGCGGAGCGTGGACGGCGACCTGCGAGGTCACCGCATACCCGAGCCTGCCCAGCAGGAGGCGCGAGAGCGTCTCGCCCGCGGACTCGCAGGCTGGGTCCATGAGGCCAGCGGCGCGCTGCATCAGGCGTCGTGCCGACGGGTGTCCGGCTGCAGACGCGGCTCGCTCGAGGTCGTCGACCACCGCCAGGCCACGGTGCAGGGCTGCATCGCCGCAGACGACCGCCTCCTGCACGCCGGAGCTCTCGAGGACGCCGACGACCGCGAACGCCGGCTCCACCACAGGAGCCCCGCGGACCGAGGAGGTCCGGGCGGCGGAGTAGCCGGTGTGGATGGTGTAGCGGGCAGCCCGACGGAACTGCCCGGCCCCCGTGCGGCTGCCGTGGACCCGGTCGGGACGGGACAGGACCGGCAGCCCCCACAGCATCGCCGCGCTGGCATGGCTCACCGCGACACCCTCCGGCCACGTGCGGGCCACCGCGAGAGCCGTCAGCCGGTGCCGTTCGTCCGGATCGGCCGCGGCGAGCACCGTGGTGGAGACGTAGGCGCCCCGGGCCACCCTGGTGAGCACCCCGGTCCGGGTCAGGGCGCGCACGCCCTCGCTGCCGATCCGCAGCCCCTTGAGGTCGCGGCTGCTGAGCGTGTGGTGCTGGGCGGCGAGCAGGTGCAGCACCTCGTCGCGCTGGCCCGGTGCGAGGCAGGTCGTCGGCTCCATGCCGCCACAGCCTGCCCGGGAAGCGATCGGGAGTGCCGTCGTTGTCCACAGGACCCCCCGGCCTCGCCCTCGGCGGGTCGACATCGCCCAGCTGGGCGAGGCCGGCCGGCCAAGGACGACCACGCCGTGGCGGGTGCGACCAGCGCGTCTGGTGATCCTCGACCTGCGGCTGCAGCGGGTGGGCGGGGGCGCGGTATGGGGTTCGCCCGCGCCGGGTGGCCCTCCGCCCCTACCCTGGGCCGGTGGACTTCGACACCAGGGTGGGGTGCTACGCATGGATCGAGCAGGACGGCCGGGTGCTGCTGCCGCACTGGCGCGAGCGTGACGCCGACGGCACGGAGTACGCCGGCTGGACGCTGCCGGGGGGCGGCCTCGAGCACCGCGAGTCACCGGAGGCCACCTGCCTGCGCGAGGTGCGGGAGGAGACCGGTTTCACCGTCCGGCTCGAGGGGCTCCTCGGCGTGCGCAACCACTGGATCCCCACCGAGCGGCGGCGCACGCGCCGCCAGGGCCGGCCGCTGCACGCCCTCCAGGTCGTCTACCTGGCCTCGGTCACCGGGGGCACGCTGACGGTCGAGGTCGACGGCACCACCGACGACGTCCGGTGGGTGCCGGTGCACGACCTGCCCGCGCTGCACACCGTCTCGCTCGTCGACGCCGCGGCGGAGTGGGCCGCCGCGCGGCTCAGCCGCCCGGGAAGGTGACGCCCGACCGCCTGTCGAGACGCTGCAGCAGGTCGTGGGCGGCCAGCTCCACCGCCTTGTGCCGCCACTGCGCCGCCCGGAAGACGCAGGCGATGAGGGCCGAGCGGTGCACGCGCCGGAAGTCGCCGTAGCCGAAGGCGTAGCGACCCTTGGTCCCGTCGGTGGCGCCGACCGTCAGCCCGAGGTGCCACGCGGCATACTCCTCCATCGGGTGCCGATCCAGGAAGGCGTTCTGCGCCGCGGCGTCCGGCTGCCGCTCCGACCACTCCGAGTCCAGGACGTACTGCCGGGCATCGATGAGCTCGCGGCACCGGGCCACGCCCGCCTCGTTCACCTCGTAGCTGGCCATGGCGTCATGGTCGCGCGGCCGCCGCAGGTCGTCCCGCCGGAACGCCCAGGCGGGTGGGGGAGACTGGGCCCATGACCGAGCCCGTCCGCCAGCGCCGCTCGTGCGGCGGTGTGCTGGGGACGCTCCTGGTGGTCGGGGCGGTCATCGTCGGCACCGTCGCGCTGTCCCCGAGCCTGGCGCTGACCGACCTGCGCGACGCCGCGATCGACCCGATCGTCGGCGTGCCCGGCTCGGGCGGCGACGGCTACACCTTCATGGCCACCACGCCGCGCGGCACGCCGGTCACCTGGCCGTGCGACGGCACGATCGAGCTCGAGGTCAACGCGCAGGACGCGCCCGAGGGGTATGCCGAGCTCGTCGCCTCGGCGGTGGCGCAGGTCAACGACGCCAGCGGCTTCGTCCTGGAGGTCGTGGGCGAGACCGACGACCGGGAGTATCAGGAGCGGGGGGCCGGGCCGGTGCTGCTGATGTGGGCCGACGAGAGCGAGGTGCCCGAGCTCGCGGGCCGCACCGCGGGCATCGGAGGCTCCAGCTATGTGCAGGGTCCGGGCGGGGGCGGGCGTGCCGTGGGCGGCATGGTCGTGCTCGACACCGACATGCCGGGTGGCCTCCTGCGACGCACCGACCCCGGACCGGTGCTCGTGCACGAGCTGCTGCACGTCATCGGCCTCGGCCACACCGAGGACCCCTCGCAGCTGATGGCGCCGGAGTACAGCTCTCAGCGTGGCCTCGGCGACGGCGACCTCGCGGGCCTGCAGGCGCTGCGCGACGCCGCCTGCTCCTGAGCCCTGCTCGGTGCGCCCTTCAGGCGTCGCCGGAGGGGACCGCCCGGCAGCTGCCCTCGACCCAGGCGAGCACCCGCTCCCCGGGGTGGGGCGGCGTGGCACCGGTGCGGGCGCGGGCGACGCCGCCGTCCGGCAGACCCAGCGTCACGAGCGCGTCGTGGCCGTGGAAGTCGACGCTGCGCACGGTCGTGGCGACCGCCCACTCCGGCGCGTCGGTGGACGTCTCCGGCACCAGGCGCACCTGCTCGGGGCGCACCACCAGGTGGGAGGCGTCGGCTCGGCCCTGCGTCATCAGCACCGGGCCCAGGCCCGTCGCGACGGAGCCGGGGCCACCCTGCCCGTGCGGCAGCTCGACGAGGTCGGCCTCCCCGACGAACGTCGCCACCCACGCGTCCTCGGGCCGGGCGTAGACCTCCTCGGGCGTGCCGACCTGCCGGATCCGGCCGTCGCACATGACGGCCACGCGGTCCGCCATCGAGAGGGCCTCACCCTGGTCGTGGGTGACCAGGATCGCGGTGGCGCCCGCCTCGCGCAGCGCCGTGCGTACGTCGGCCCGCAGCTCGGTGCGCAGCGAGGCGTCCAGCGCGCTGAACGGCTCGTCCAGCAGCACCAGCGGGGGTCGGGGCGCCAGGGCGCGGGCCAGGGCGACCCGCTGCTGCTGCCCGCCGGAGAGCTCGTGCGGCATCCGGGCGCCCATGCCCGCCAGCCCGACCATCTCCAGGCACTCCTCCACCCGGCCCGCCCTCCGGGCGCCCCTGGCCCCCCGACGTCCGGTCCCCGAGCCGTCGAGACCGAAGCCGACGTTGTCGGCGACCGACAGGTGCGGGAAGAGCGCGCCCTCCTGGGGCACGACCGTCACGTGCCGCCGGTGCGGCGGCAGGTGGATGCCGGGCAGCGCCACGGCGCGCCCACCCAGGGCGATCCGGCCGGCGTCGATCCGCTCGAAGCCGGCCAGGCAGCGCAGCAGGGTGGTCTTGCCGCAGCCCGAGGGCCCCAGCACCGCCAGGAACTCGCCGGCCTCCATCGTCAGGCTGACGCGGTCGAGGGCCTGCACGGCGCCGAACTGCTTGGCCACGTCGACGACCGTGACGGCGTGCTGGGCGCCGCCGGGGTCGACGGTCGTGCTCCCGGTCATCTGGCCTCGGTCGCCCTCCGTGCGGAACAGGCTGCTCAGGCTCATGCTTTCACGCCTTCCAGGAGGTCGGACGCGCCGGTCGGGTCCTCGACCTCGACCGGGCGCAGGGGCTCCCGCTCGCCCGCCGCCGGCAGGATGCCGGTGCGCCGGACGATGAGCCAGGTGGGGACGGCCGCGAGCGCGACCAGGACCAGGGCGTAGGGGGCGGCCTCGGCGTAGCGGCCGATGGCGGTCGCGCTCCACAGCCGCGTCGCGAGGGTGTCCATGCCCGTGGGCCGCAGCAGCAGCGTCGCCGGCAGCTCCTTCATCGCGGTGAGGAAGACGAGCGCGGCACCGGCGCCGATGCCGGGCAGGGTCAGCGGCAGGGTCACCCGGCGGAACACCTGGGCGGGGGACCGGCCGAGCGCGGCTGCGGCCTCCTCGAGCGAGCGCGGGGCCTGGCTCGCGGCCGACGCCACGGCGCCCACGCCCAGCGGCAGGAACAGCGTCGCGTAGGCCAGCGCCAGCAGCCAGGTGGTCTGGTAGAACGGCAGCGCCACGGTCACCCCGAAGAACACCAGCGACAGGCCGACGACGACACCGGGCAGGCTGTGCGCGAGGTATGCCGTGCGCTCGAGGGCCTGGCTCAGCCGCCCGGGGTGGCGCGCGGCCAGGATGCCCAGCGGCAGCGCCAGCAGGATCGTGAGCAGGGCCCCGAGCAGCGACGCGGTCAGGGATCCGACGGCGGCGTCCCACAGCCGGCCGGTGGCGTCACCGGCCGAGGTGCCCCGGGCCATCCACCGGGCCAGCGAGAGGGCGGGCACCCCGAGCGCCGCGAGGAGGACGGCGCCGAGGCCGGCGGCCCCGGCCCAGCGCCATACCCCGAGGTCGGCGGCGCGGGCCGGGCGGGTGACGTGCGTGCCGGAGAAGCGCGCCCCCGCGCGGCGGGTGCGCCCCTCGAGCAGCAGGATGACGGTCGTGACGAGCACCAGCAGGGTCGCCAGGGTGAGTGCACCCTGCCGGTTGAAGCCGGCGCTGAACGCCGTGAAGATCGCCCGGGTGAAGGTGTCGAGACGCAGGATCGAGACGGCCCCGAAGTCGGCGAGGACGTAGAGCGCGGCGAGCAGCCCCCCGCCGACGACGGCCGGCCTGACCTGCGGCAGGGTGACGGTCAGCACGGTGTGCAGCGGGCCGCGGCCGAGGGAGCGCGCGACCTCCTCCTGCGCCGGGTCGGCCCGCACCAGCGCGGCCGCGACCGGGAGGTAGACGTAGGGGTAGGTGTAGAGCGTCAGCACGACCGCCGCGGCGACGAAGCCCTCGAAGCGGGTGCCCGGGGTGGCCGTCCACAGGTCGGCGACCGAGACCCACGTGAAGGCGGCGACATAGCTGGGCACCGCCAGCGGCAGCGCCAGCAGCACCGCGAAGGCGCGGCGCCCGGGGGTGTTGCTGCGGGTGACCAGCCACGCGCTGGCCACCCCGATGACCAGGCACGCGGCGGTCACGACCCCGGCCAGCAGCAGCGAGGTGGTGGCCAGCCGGGCGGTCCGCTCGGTGGCGACCGCCTCGACCCACGCGCCAAGACCCCCCTGCGCCGTCCTGAAGAGCAGGTAGGCGAGGGGGATCAGCGCCACCGCCGTGGCGGCCAGGGCCCCGGCGGTGAGCGCGGCGTGCGGGCGGGAGGCGCTCAGAGCAGACCCGCCTCCGTGATCATCTCGATGGTGCGCTGCAGGTCGTCGAGGTCGTTGAGGTCGATCTCGGGCGTCTCCAGCTCCTCGAGCGGCGGCAGGTCGGCGGGGGTTCCGACCCCCTCGATCATCGGGTACTCGAAGGTCTCCTCGACGAAGTAGGTCTGGCCGGCCTCGCTGAGCAGGTAGTCGACCAGGGCCTGCGCGTCGCCGTCGGCCTGCTCGTCGACCAGCCCGATGCCGGAGATGTTGACCAGCGCACCCGCGTCACCGGCGCCGAAGAAGTGCAGCGCGGCGGTGAGCTCCTCGGGGGCCACGCCCTGCTCCTCGGCGAGCTCGTAGAGGTAGTAGTGGTTGACCAGGCCCGCGTCGATGGCGCCGGCGTCGACGTCGGCCACGATCATCCCGTTCTTCTCGCGGATCTGCGGGTCGTTGGCCGCGAGGTCGGCGAGCCAGGTCTGCGCGGCGTCGTCGCCCTCGAGGACCCGCAGCGCGGTGACGAAGGACTGGAAGGAGGCGTTGGTGGGGGCGATGCCCAGGCGGCCGGTCCACTCCGGGCCGGTCAGCTCCTCGACGGTCTGCGGCAGCTCCTCCTCGCTCACCGCGTCCTTGTTGTAGACGAGCACGCGCGAGCGGCCGGTGAGCCCGACCCAGTCGCCGTCGACGGAGCGGTAGGTCTCGGGCACGAGGTCGAGCGTCTCCTGCGGCAGCGCCACCAGGCGGCCCTCGCGGGAGACGGCCCCGAGCGCCCCGGCGTCCTGGGCGAGGAACACCTCGGCGGGGGAGTTGTCCCCCTCCTCGAGGATCTGGGCGGCCATCGCGGCCGTGTCGCCGTAGCGGACCTCGACCTCGATCCCCGTCTCCTCGGTGAAGGCGTCGAGGACCGGCTGGACGAGCTCCTCGTTGCGGCCCGAGTACAGCGTCAGGGTGCCGTCACCCTCCTCGGCCCCGCCGGCGGCCGGCTCACCGGTGGTGCCGGACCCCTCGGTGGTGTCCCCTCCCGGCGTGGCGTCGGGCTCGTCACCGCCTCCGCAGGCGGCGAGCGTCAGCACCAGGGCGCCGGCGGTGGCGACGGGGAGAAGGCGGGAGGGCAGAGCCATGTGCACGTCCTTGAAGGAGAAGAACCAACTTAGGTACGCCTAAGTGCATCACGGCAATGGCCCCGGGTGCAAAATCGCACGTCGAGGACGGCTCGTGGGCACGCGGAGATCGGGCACGCAGAGAGACGGCCCGCAGCGGTCAGGCGGGGTGCGGGTCAGCCGAGCGGGTCAGCCGAGCTGGTCAGGCCGAGCGGTCAGGCCAGCTCGGCCCAGCGGTCGAGCACGCGCTGGAGCTCGCCCTCGTGGCGGCTCGGCACGTAGGCCACGGAGATGGTCTGGCCGTGGCGCACCTGCGCGGCGCGCTGGCCGGGGCCGGCCACCGCGTCGAAGATCTCGGGCATCACGCCGGCGTCGGCGCGGTCGTGGTCGAGCCTCGGGTGGATCTCCCGGGTCACGCCGTCGAAGGTGAACCGCAGCACCCAGCGCCCGCGCTCGCGGTCCACGCCGCCCACGACGTCGCCGAGCAGGTGCGCGGTGCCCGCGGCGTCCGCGAGCTTGCGCACGAGGGCGGGGTAGGAGTCGGGGCCGACCACGTGCTCGAGGTCGACGGTGGTGACGCGCGGGTGGGAGGTGAAACCGCCGCCGGGGTCACGGGCCAGGCAGTGCAGCGCCGCGGTGTAGGGATGGCGCTTGAGCAGGATCGCCGCCTCGCGGTCGGCGCTGACGTCGGTGGCGGTCACGCCGTCCTGGGGCTCCAGCCCGAGCCGGGACAGCGTCGCGAACTGCTCGGCGACCGAGGGGCGGACGGGCGGCGGGACAGGTGTCGGGGGCTCCGAGCTTCCGTCGCTGCGTCGTTGGAACACGTCTGCGAGGCCCATGGCCTCAGCCTGCCACGACGGGCAGGGGCGCACAACGGATCACCCGCGTCATACCTGTCACACCGGCGCTCCAGACCCGCAGCGGCAGGTGCGGGTGTGAGGATGGACCCCCATGAGCACCATCGTCTTCCTGCACGCCCACCCCGACGACGAGGCGTCCCAGACGGCCGGGACCATGCGCCTGGCGGTGGACTCGGGGCACCGGGTGGTCTGCGTCTACGCCACCGACGGCGACCACGGCACGGTCCCCGACGACCTCGCCGAGGGCGAGACGGTCGTCAGCCGCCGCCGCGCGGAGGCGGAGGCCTCGGCGCGCGTCCTCGGCACCTCCCGGGTGGCCTGGCTCGGCTACGCCGACTCGGGGATGAGCGGGTGGGAGCAGAACGCCCACGAGCAGTCCTTCCACACGGCCGCCACCGACGAGGCGGCCCGACGCCTGGTGGCGGTCCTGGACGAGGAGGACGCGGACGTGGTCGTGGGCTACGACTGGCACGGCGGCTACGGGCACCCCGACCACGTCAAGGTGCACCACGTCGTCCACCGCGCGGCTGCCCGCGCGGCCCGTACGCCGCGGGTGCTCGAGGCGACGATGAACCGCGACGAGCTGCGCCGCGGCTACGCCCTGGCCAAGGAGGCCGGCCAGGTGGGCGAGGAGTTCGACTGGGACCCGGACGCGCCGGCCGACGACGGCAACCCCTTCGGCACGCCCGAGGCGGAGCTGCACTGGCGCGTCGACGTGCGCGGCGTGATCGACGCCAAGCGGGAGGCGCTGGCCTGCCACGCCTCGCAGGAGGACGTGCGGTGGATGCTGGCGATGGGCGCGCAGGAGTTCGCCCTCGCCTTCGGCGACGAGTGGTACGTCGAGCCGGGGCGTCAGCCGGGTCTGACGGCGGCGCACCCGCTGGCCTGACGGCCGCGGGTGCGCCGGCGGCTCAGTGCTCGGCCAGCTGCTGCAGGAACGCCTGGCCCCGCTCGCTCGTGGGCGAGTCGAGGACCTGCTCGGGCGGCCCCTGCTCGGCGATGCCGCCGTCGGCCAGCAGGACGACGCGGTCGGCGGCCCGCCGGGCGAAGCGCATCTCGTGGGTCACCACCATCATCGTCATCCCGTCGTCGGCCAGGGCCCGCATGACGTCGAGCACCTCGCCGACGAGCTCGGGGTCGAGGGCGGAGGTGGGCTCGTCGAAGAGCATGACCGCGGGGTCCATGGCCAGCGCCCGGGCGATCGCCACGCGCTGCTGCTGGCCGCCGGAGAGGTTGTCGGGATAGGCGTCCGCCTTGTGCCCCAGCCCGACCCGCTCGAGCAGCTCGGCCCCGCGCGAGCGCGCCTGGTCCTTGCCCCGCCCGAGCACCTCCCGCTGGGCGACCGCCACGTTCTCCATGACCGTCATGTGCGGGAAGAGGTTGAAGGACTGGAAGACCATCCCGATGCGGGCCCGCAGGTGGTTGAGGCTCTTCTCGGTGTAGGACAGCCGCTCGCCGGCCACCTCGATGGTGCCGTCGGTGATGCGCTCCAGGCCGTTGACGCAGCGCAGCAGGGTGCTCTTGCCCGCCCCGGAGGGACCGATGAGCGTGACCACCTCGCCCTGGGCGACGTCGAGGTCGATGCCGTCCAGGACGGTCGTGGTGCCGAAGCGCTTGACGATGCCGCGCATCTGCACGATGGGCTGCCCGTCCGTGGGTGTCGTGTGCTCGCTCATGCCTGGGCCGGCCTCCTGTGCGCGCTGAGCCGGTGCTCGAGCCAGGCCACGAGGGCCGTCAGCGCGAGCACGATGACGAGGTAGTAGATCGCGACCACGATGTAGGCGGTCAGCGGCTCGTAGGTCGTGGCCGCCATGTTGCGCGAGGTCTGGAACAGCTCGGTCATCCCGATGAAGGAGACCAGCGAGGAGTCCTTGACCGCGATGATGTACTGGTTGCCCAGCACGGGCAGCGTGGTGCGCAGCGCCAGCGGCGCCTGCACCCGCTTGAGCGTCTTGACCTTGGACATGCCCAACGACCGGGAGGCCTCCGTCAGCCCCTTCGGCACCGCCTGGAAGCCTGACCGGATGATCTCGGCGATGTAGGCCGAGTTGTGGAAGGCCAGCGCGAGAGCACCGGCCCAGAAGGCCTCGAGCGTGACCACGGCCGTGAGGCCGAAGTAGATGATGAAGATCTGGGTGATCAGCGGGGTGCCGCGCACCACGCCGATGTATGCCGTCGCCAGCCACCGCAGCGGCCGCACCTTGCTCATGGCCAGGGCGGCCACGACCGCGCCGCCCACCATGGCCATGAGGAGGGCGGCGGCGGTCAGCCGGAGCGTGACCGAGGTCGCCTCGAGGAAGAGCGGCGAGTACTCGGCGAACAGCTCGAGGAAGTCGGACACGGGCGGTGGTCCTCAGCCCTCGGTCGTCTCGGCCGCGTCGTCGGTGGCACCGGAGGAGTCGCCACCGGTGGTGGAGATGTCCTTGCCGAAGTACTCCTCGGAGATCTCGGCGTAGGTGCCGTTCTCCTTGATGGTCGACAGCGCGTCGTTGAGTGCGTCGCGCAGGGCGGTGTTGCCCTCCTCGACGGCGAAGGCGGGCTCCTCGGTGAAGACCGGCTCGCCGCACTCGACGAGGTCCAGGCCGGACTCCTGGATCTGGTAGAGGCCGACGTTGCGGTCGGTCATCGCGGCGTCCAGGCGGCCGGTGGAGACGTCCTGCAGGGCGGTCACGTCGGAGGAGAAGGTGCGGATCTCGCCCACCCAGTCGCCGCCGTTCTCGTTGAGCCAGTCCTGGTAGGTCGTGCCGCTGGCCACGCCGATGGTCGGGGAGTCCAGCTCGGAGATGTCGGTGCACTCGGTGTCCGGGGCGACGAAGGCCTGGGCGCCGGAGACGTAGTAGCTGTCGGTGAAGTCGACCTGCTCGTCGCGCTCCTCGGTCGGCGTCATCGAGGCGATGAGCACGTCGTAGCGGTTGGCGTCGACGCCCTGGATCAGGGTGTCGAACGCGCCCGTCTGGGCGTCGAGCTCCAGGCCCATCTCCTCGGCGATCGCGGCGCCGATGTCGTAGTCGAAGCCGGTGAGGGTGTTGCCCTCGAAGTAGCTGAAGGGCTGGAACTCGCCGCTCATGGCGACGACCAGGGTGCCCTCCTGGTCGAGGTTGAGCTCGTTGCCCTCCCCGCCGGCCTCCTCGGAGCCGCCGTCACCGCAGGCGCTCAGGGTGAGGGCGAGGGCGCTGGCGGCGGCCACGGCGAGGGTGCGGCGACGGGTGGTGGGGTTGACAGGCATGGGTCTGCTCCTCGGGTCGTCGGGGGTCTTTCCTGCCAACGTAGCGAGGGCCGGGAGTTCTGTCGTGCCGTGTTGCGAGTGGCGGGCGCGGTTTGCTACGCGCGCGCGCCTTGGGACGGCCGGACGCCCCGCCGCGGCGGCGGGTCGTCCGTTACGCAATCGTTACGCCGCACGGTGCCCCGGGCGTCCTCAGCCCTGGTGCACGTGCCGGCGGAACCACTCCAGGCTCGCTGCCCACGGGCCCGCACGGTCGGCCAGGTCGGGCAGCAGCGGGGTGAGCTCGGCCGAGAAGCTCTCGCTCGACTCCCGCGGGAGCAGGGAGGGCAGGTTGTCGATGGCGATGACCTCCAGCGGGTGCTCCTCGGGGCCGAGACGACGCACCGGCTCGGTCCAGGTCGTGACCGCGGTGTTGACCGGGACGAGGTTGGCCTCGGAGGTGACGTCGCAGGTGACGTCCCCGACCACCCGCAGCCGCCGCGGCGCGTCCAGGTCGGCAGCCGTCACGAACGCCTCCTGGCCGCCGGCGCCGGCGCTGACGACGCAGTTGACCAGGAGGTCGTGGTCCAGCAACGCCGCCTTGTCCAGCCGCGCGGTCTGCGGACGGTCCCACCGGGTGACGGCGCAGCCGGCCACGGTGAGGGCCTCGACGGCCCCCTGGCCAGAGCGGCCCCGGGCGCCGATCACCAGGGCGCGCTCGGGCGTCTCGCCGGCGCTGCCCCGCAGCCGGTCGTCGAGGTCCTCGCGCGTCATCGGTGCGACGGCGCCGTCGAGCAGGCCGCGGTGGCGCAGCACGGAGAGCGCCGCGCCCACGTAGCCCGCCCAGAACCCGAAGGCGACGACCCGTTTGCCGCCGACGGTGAGGTACTCGACGTCGAGCAGCTCACCACCGCCGCGGCGGAAGCGGTCGAGCACCTCCTGCGAGCCCTCCTGGCCCTTGTAGGCGTGCGCGAAGAAGACGTGGGTGTGCCGCAGGTCGGCGGGGTCCTCGGGCAGCTCCTTGATGCCGACGACGACCGCGCCCTCGGGCGCGTCGGGCCAGGAGCCGGCCGGGACGGTCGCGCACCCGGCCGCGACATAGTCCTCGAGGGGGACGACCCGCGTCGGCGACTCCTCGACCGTGACCTCGAAGCCGTCGGAGATCAGCTGGGCGGCGTGCGCGGGGACGATGGGCACGCGCTGCTCGGTGGGGCGGGCCTCGGCGCGGATCCACAGGTGGGGTCGGGACATGGGGCAAGGGTATGCAGTCCATACGCACTCGTGCGTATGGCCCTTCGGTCCGCCCTCCGGGACCGTGGTGCGCGTGAGCGCCACCGGTCCCGGTGGGCGCCCGGACGTGGAAGGAACTGTCATGCGGATGTCGACCCGGGTCAGGTATGCCGCGGCGCTCGCCGCGGCCGGTCTGGTCACCAGTGCCGGCGCAGCATCGGCCCATCACTGCTACAAGGACCAGTGGGCGGACGCCGCCTACCAGCACCACCTCGCGGGTGGGACCGCGTGGACGCCGCTCAGCGACCTCGGGACGATGATCTTCCTCGCGCCCGGTGACGTCGAGAAGTGCGGGGGGGCCGTCGACGACGCCGTGGCGGCGTGGATGGTGGACGAGGGCCTGACTCAGGAGCCGCTCATCCACAGCCGCGCCATCGTGGGCAGCGGGGCGATGGGCAAGGGCAAGGCGCCGACGCCGTTCGAGTACCTCTCCGACGACGACTTCGGGGCCCTCGCCGAGCTGGCGGTCGCCCACATCATGGAGGCCGGCTGCGTGCCGATGATGCCGCCGATGTAGGCGCCACCACGGAACCGGGGCCGGAAGGGGGGCCGGGGGCCGCGGGCTGCCGACGGGGTAGCAGCCCGAGCTCCTGGCCCCGCAGGACCGCAGAGAGGCGGTCGACCGCCGTCAGCTTGCGGTAGAGGTTCTCCTGGTGCTTGTGCACGGTGCGCGGGGAGATGAGCAGGCGGCGACTCATCGCCGTGACCGTCGAGCCCTCGGCGAGCATGGCGAGCACGACGGCCTCGCGCGGCGTGAGCAGGGGACACGCCGCGCGGGGCACCAGGTCCCCGAGCAGGCGCAGGTGCCGGTCGAGGCCGCGCAGCAGGGGCTGCATCCGGGTCATCTCCTCCACCGCCGCCCTCGACAGGACGGCCTCGCCGACCAGGAGCCACCCGTCGTAGCCGGCCTCGGGTGTCGGCGGCTCCACCGGCACCGAGAGCTGGTGGACGGTGATGCGGAGCCGGTCGATGATGGCCAGGGTGTCGGGGTCCAGTCTCAGACCGCCGGCCATGAGGTCGGTCAGCAGCACCGGGGCCATGCGGCGCGAGACGACGTGGTGGTGGAAGAGCGGGTGGCGTCGCATGTCCTCGGGGGTGGGCATCTCCTCCGGCGGGACGTCCGGCGCGGGTCCGGTGCGGAACCAGCGGACCCGTCCCTCGCAGTCGACGTGGACGCGCGCCGCGTTGGCCGCTCCCGTCCGGGTCAGCAGGGCGGCCGCCAGGACGCCGCGGGCGGTCCCGACCTCGCTCTCGGCGAGGACCTCCGCCGCGACCTCCATCCACCACGCCGTCGTGTCCGTGACCGCCTCACTCTCCTCGCAGGCCAGCACAGGATTCCACCGGTGCCACGCCCTGTCCACACCCTCCGCTCCGGGCGGCCGGGTGCGGGTCCGGCGTAACCTCCCCACGGCGGGCCGCGGTAGGCCAGAATGCGCTGATGGGGTTGTTCGAGAGGGCCGCGCGGAGGCGGCGGGCCGAGGAGCTGGAGCGACGGCTCGCCCAGCTGGACGAGTGGGACCGCCGCTACGGGTTGGGGGGTGCGCCGCCGGGCCACCCGTCCCAACGGCCTGACACGACCTGGCGCCACCACTCCCCGGAGGGTGTCGCACCGCTGCGGGCCCACGACCCGGTCCCGGTGCGCGGCTCGCACCGGGCCCCGCGTCGGACCCGCCGCCGGCGCGGGCCGCTCGTCCTCTTCCTGGTGGCGCTGCTCCTCGCGGGAGGCGTGGTCACCTTCGCCGAGCAGACGACAGCCCTGCGCGGGTGGGTGGCCGCGACCGGACGGTCGGTCCTCGGCCTGCCGGGCGCCGACCCCGGGCTGGCCGGTGGCGCGACCGCGGCGGACCAGCAGGACGCGGCGTCCGGGGCGGAGACGGACGCCGGGAGACGGTGGCAGGACGGGCTCCTGGACGAGGTCGTCCAGCGGTGGACGCCCCCTGCGGGGTCGTCCTTCTGGGGCTGGGAGCCGGCCCGAGGGGTGCGGGTCCTGCCCGCCGTCGACCCGGGCGCCGGCGGCTCCTACGCCTTCCTCCAGACCCAGCCCGGCACCGACGAGCCGGTGGGCTTCTCCCCGTGCGGGTCGGTCCCCGTGGCGGTCAACCCCGACGGGGCGCCGGAGGGTTGGGCCGAGATCGTGCTGGCCTCGCTGGGCCGGGTCAGCGCCGCCTCCGGGCTCGACCTGACGCTGGTGGGGGAGACGGACGAGGTCTGGAGCGACCGCCCCCGCGAGCTCGGGGCCTCCGTCCTGGTGTCGTGGGCAGACCCGGTGTCGGTCCCCTCCCTCGAGGGCCGGTCGGCCGGGCTGGGCGGTGCCACCTACGTCGAGGGACCGGACGGCCGCCTGTGGCACGCGAGCGGCCAGGTCGTGCTGGACACCAGCGACCTGACCCGGTGGGAGCAGCACGCCGCCGTCCTCGACCACGAGCTCGGCCACGTGCTGGGCCTGGACCACGTCGACGACGACGGGGAGCTCATGGCGGGGGTCAACACCACCGGCCGCGTCGGGTTCGGCCCCGGCGACCTGGCCGGGCTGGCCCGGGTCGGGGCCATCCGCTGCCCCGGGGAGTAGCCCGCCCCGTCAGTCCAGGGCGGACCGCATCCGGCGCACCGCCTCGACCATCAGCTCCTCGCTGGTGCCGATGTTGAGACGGGCGAACCCCTCGCCGCCGGCGCCGAACGCCGGCCCGGGGGAGAGCAGCACTCGGCCCCGCTCCAGGAACGTCCGCGCGGGGTCCTCGCCCAGGCCCAGCTCCCGGCAGTCCAGCCACGCCAGGTAGGAGGCGCTGCCCGGGGCGAAGCGCACGTCCGGCAGCACGTCGGCGAGCAGGTCCACCAGCTGGCCGGTGCGCTCCTCCAGCGCGGCGGTGACCGTGGCCAGCCAGTCGCGGCCCTCGGTGTAGGCCGCGACCGCGGCGTACTGGCCCATGATCGAGGGCGCCCAGTCGGCCTCCGGGCGGATGTCCGGCCAGCGCCCGGCGGAGGCGGTCACGCCGACCGCGAGCTTGAGCCCCGCGGTGTTCCAGGCCTTGGAGGGCGAGTGGAGCGCGATGCCCACCTCCCGCGCGGCGTCGGAGACGGTCAGCCACGGCACGAAGGGCCGGGGGCTGCCGGGGTGCACGAGCGGGGCGTGGATCTCGTCGGACACGACGACCGCGCCGTGCTGGACGGCCAGGTCGGCCAGCGCCGCCAGGTCCTCCCGGGGGTAGACGTGGCCGAGCGGGTTGTGCGGGCTGCACAGCAGCACCACGCGGGTGCCCGAGGCGAGCGCGCGCTCCATACCCTCGAGGTCCAGGCGTCCGCCTGCGGCCACGTCGAGCATCGGCACCTCGTGCGCCTCCAGGCGCAGCGAGCGCAGCCAGGGGTAGAAGGAGAGGTAGACGGGCGGGTTGAGCACGACCCGGTCACCCGGCTCCGTGAGCGCCGCCAGCACCTCCTTGACCCCGTGGCCGACGTCGGAGAAGAGCCGCAGCCGGCCGTCCCCGGCGCCCGGGTCCCAGTCCCAGGCGTCCCGGGCGAAGCGTGCGAAGGCCTCGGTGACCGGCCCCGGGTCGCCCGCGTAGCCCAGGTCGCACCGGTCCACCGCGGTCCGCAGCGCCTCGGCGATGGCGGGCGCGGTGCGCACGTCCATCTCCGCGGTCCAGGCCGGGAGCACGTCCTCCGGCACGCGGCTCCACTTGGCGGAGCGGTGCTCGCGCATCTGCTCGAGGGTCAGGTCGAACGGGGCGGTCATGGCTTCAGCCTGTCAGCACGCCGGTCAGGGCACAGGATGGGGGTATGACGTCGCGCAGGTGGACCTTCACCGGCCGCATCCTCGGGGTGGGGACGAGCAGCGGGGTGCGCCTGGTCGTCGGGATGTGGGACGGCTCCCCGCTGGGGGCCTTCGCCGACGTCATGGTCGAGCGGGCCGACGGGCACCGGCTGCTGCTCGCGCCGTCGCACGAGGTGGCCGACTTCGTCACCGGCACCTACACCTTCGACGAGACGCGCGTGGAGGACGTCGCGGTGACCGGCGACAGGAGCGGTGGGCGGCTGCGCGTCGCGACGCCCTCGCTCACCCTCGACGCCACCCTGGGCCCGCGCACGGCCCTCGGGTGGCTGCTGAGCGGCATACCCGGCAGGCTCGCCGCCAGCCCGCTGCTGTCGACCCTCACCGACCCGGTGGCCCGGGTCGTCCTGCGGGGCGTGCGGACCCGCGGGAGCGCCGGGCAGGGGCGGCGCGAGTACTACGGGGCGACCGACGTGCGCGCCGTCACCGGCGCGACGGCCAGGCTGGACGGTGTCGACCTGGGCACGCTGACCCCGGTCGACCCGCCCGCCCGCTTCGGCTTCTCCTCGACCCCGCGCCGACCGTCCCTCACCGAGGTGGTGACGACGATCCGCGGGTGAGTCCTCAGGCCACCCGCTCCTGCGGTGCGTTCTGCGCGGTCTTGGCCGGGTCACGCTCCACGACCCCACCGAGGACCTCGTCGATCTTCGCCATCAGGTCCGACTCCAGCTTCACGCCGGCGGCCCTGACGTTGTCCTCCACCTGCTCCGGCCGGGAGGCGCCGACGAGCGCCGCCGCGACGTTGGGGTTCTGCAGCACCCACGCGACGGCGAGCTGCGGCATCGTCAGGCCGGCCTCCTCCGCGAGCGGCTTGAGGTTCTGGACGGCCGTGAGGGTCTCCTCCGACATGAAGCCCTTCATGCCGCGGCCCATCTTCTCGTCGGCGGCGCGGCCCTCGGTGGGCTGCTGCCCGGGCAGGTACTTGCCCGAGAGCACGCCCTGGGCCATCGGGCTCCAGACGATCTGGGAGATGCCCAGCTCCTCGCACGCCGGCACGACCTCGGGCTCGATGACCCGCCAGAGCATGGAGTACTGCGGCTGGGAGGAGATGAGCTGGAAGCCGAGCTCGGTGCTCAACCGGTGGCCCTCGCGGATCTGGTCGGCGGTCCACTCCGAGACGCCGATGTAGAGAGCCTTGCCCTGCCGCACGGTGTCGGCGAAGGCCTGCATCGTCTCCTCCAGCGGCGTCTCCGTGTCGTAGCGGTGGGCCTGGTAGAGGTCGACGTAGTCGGTCTGCAGCCGCCGCAGGGAGCCGTCGATCGACTCCATGACGTGCTTGCGGGACAGGCCGGTGTCGTTCTTGCCGCCCGGGCCGGTCGGCCAGTAGACCTTGGTGAAGATCTCCAGGCTCTCGCGGCGCTCGCCCTTCAGCGCCTCCCCCAGCACGCTCTCGGCCTTGGTGTTGGCGTAGACGTCGGCGGTGTCGAAGGTCGAGATGCCGGCGTCGAGCGCCGCCCGGACGCACCGGTGGGCGACCTCGTTCTCCACCTGGGACCCGTGGGTGAGCCAGTTGCCGTAGGTGATCTCGCTGATCTTCAGTCCGCTGTTGCCGAGGTATCGAAACTCCATGCGCGTCAGCGTAGGTGGCCCCGCCGACAGCGGCGCGGTCGGGCGACTACCGTGGAGGTATGACGTACGGGCCAGGGGGAGAGCAGGACCAGCCGCAGCGGTGGCCCGGCCCGAGCGAGGTCGGTGGTGCAGCAGCCGGCGGCCCGCAGGACGCACCCCCACCCCCTCCCCTGCCGGGGCCGCAGAGCCCGGGGTCGGGTCTGCCGGAGGTCGTGCCGGTCTCGGGAGAGGTCCTGCCGCCCTACCGCGGCGCCCCGCCGCCCGCCCGCCAGGAGAAGTCGGAGCCGCTCGTGGCGTTCATGGGCGACATCGTGCGCACCGGCCGGTGGCAGGCGGCCCGCAGGACCAACGCCCTGCAGCTGATGGGCGACCTCAAGCTCGACCTGCGCGAGGTCATCACCCCGGGGGAGACCCTCGAGGTCGAGACCTGGTCGCTCATGGGCGACGTCAAGATCGTCGTGCCGCCCGGGACCGACGTGGTCGTCAACGGCGGGACGCTGCTGGGCGACGTCAAGACCGAGACCGACCCTCGCGAGCCGGCGCAGCGCACCGGCGCCCGGCTCGTGGTGCGCGGCTACACGCTCATGGGTGACGTCGTCGTGCGGGAGATGGGCGCCGACCCGGGCAAGCCGCCGCGCGGCTGGCGGTGGGTCAACCCCAAGCGCTGAGGCACCGCGCCGCCAGGACCGTTCGCCTCGCGGGGGCGGGAGGGACTCCATACCGTCGGAGGCGTCCACGACTCCGCCGGAGAGGCCCTGCCATGTCCCAGCCCGACCCCGCCACGAGTGCCGCGCCCGCCGTCGAGGACGGTGGTCCGCAGCTGCCCTCCTACCCGCAGGACCCGGCCCCGCCGCAGCCGCCCACGCCGAGCAACGCCGGTGCCGCCGCCGACAACCCGCTCTACACCGACGCGACCGAGCCGGGCGAGGGCGGCGAGCTGCACCAGCTGCCGGGTGACGGCATCCCGGCGATGACGACCTCCCAGGGACAGGTGCTCTCGGACGACCAGAACTCGCTCAAGGCCGGCGACCGGGGCCCCACCCTCCTGGAGGACCACGTCTTCCGGGACAAGATGTTCCACTTCGACCACGAGCGGATCCCCGAGCGCGTCGTGCACGCCCGGGGGTATGGCGCGCACGGCACCTTCACCGCCGCCGAGGACCTCTCCGACCTGACGCGGGCGTCGCTGTTCGCGCAGGCCGGCAAGGAGACGCCGGTGTTCGTGCGCTTCTCCACGGTCGCCGGCAACCTGGGCTCCTTCGACCTGGCGCGCGACGTGCGCGGCTTCGCCACGAAGTTCTACACCGACGAGGGCAACTGGGACCTCGTCGGCAACAACATCCCGGTCTTCTTCATCCAGGACGCCCTGAAGTTCCCCGACCTGGTGCACTCGGTCAAGGAGGAGCAGGACCGCGGCTGGCCCCAGGCCCAGTCCGCGCACGACACCTTCTGGGACTTCGTCGGGCTGATGCCGGAGTCGACCCACATGCTGCTGTGGCAGATGTCGGACCGGGCGATCCCGCGGTCCTTCCGCTTCATGCAGGGCTTCGGGGTGCACACCTTCCGGTTCGTGAACGCCCAGGGGCGCAGCACCTTCGTCAAGTTCCACTGGGTGCCCCGGCAGGGCCTGCAGTCGGTGGTGTGGAACGAGGCGGTCAAGATCAACGGCGCCGACCCCGACTTCCACCGGCGTGACCTGTGGACCGCCATCAACAACGGCGACTTCCCCGAGTGGGACCTGTGCGTCCAGACCTTCGACGACGACTTCGCCGACTCCTTCGAGTTCGACGTCCTCGACGCGACGAAGATCATCCCCGAGGAGCAGGTGCCGCTGCGCGTCATCGGCACGATGCGCCTGGACCGGGTCGTCGACAACGTCTTCAGCGAGACCGAGCAGGTGGCGTTCATGACGCAGAACGTCGTGCCCGGCATCGACTTCACCAACGACCCGCTGCTGCAGGGGCGCAACTTCTCCTACCTGGACACCCAGCTCAAGCGGCTGGGCTCGACCAACTTCACCCAGCTGCCGGTCAACGCCCCGCGCTGCCCGGTGGCGCACTTCCAGCGCGACGGCCACATGCAGATGGGCCGCCAGGCGGGCCGGGCCAACTACGAGCCCAACTCCTTCACCGGCGCCGCCGCCGGGCCGCGGGCCGACCGGGAGGCGGGCTTCCGCACGGTCGAGCGCCCCGAGAGCGGCGACACCCGGCGGGTACGGGCGGAGTCCTTCGCCGA
Source organism: Ornithinimicrobium pekingense DSM 21552 (assembly GCF_000421185.1). Classification (GTDB taxonomy): domain Bacteria; phylum Actinomycetota; class Actinomycetes; order Actinomycetales; family Dermatophilaceae; genus Ornithinicoccus; species Ornithinicoccus pekingensis. Next base: position 255,605 of record NZ_ATWJ01000013.1, on the reverse strand, counting down.
CCACTACTCCCAGGCGGGGCAGTTCTGGCGCAGCCAGAGCGCGCCCGAGCAGGACCACATCCGGATGGCCTTCGTCTTCGAGCTGTCCAAGTGCGAGATCCCCGTCATCCGCGAGCGGATCGTGGCCAACCTGCGCAACGTCGACGAGGAGCTGGCCGCCGGCGTCGCCGACGGGCTGGGCATGGAGCTGCCCGAGGCCACCACCCCGCACGTGCAGCCCGACCACGACCTGGCGCCCTCGCCCGCGCTGAGCATGACGGCCCGGGCGCCGGAGAGCTTCGCCGGCCGCAAGCTCGGCGTCCTGGTCACCGACGGCGTCGACGGGGCCGCGCTCGACGCGCTGACGAAGGCCTTCTCCGACGGGGGTGCGATCGTCGAGACGATCGGCCTGAAGGTCGGCGGGGTCACGCTGGCCGGCGGCGAACGCCGGCCGGTCGACCACAAGATCGACGGCGGCCCGTCGGTGCTCTTCGACGCCGTGGCGCTGCTCGGCGAGGGCGCGGGGGCCGAGGAGCTCGCCGGCCACCCGGCCACGCGCGACTTCGTCTCCGACGCGTTCTCGCACTACAAGTACATCGGCTACGTCCCCGGCGCCCAGCCGCTGCTGCAGGCCGGTGGCATCGCCGACCGGCTCGACGAGGCCTGCCTCGACCTGTCCACGACCACCTCCGAGCAGTTCCTCGCCGCCTGCGCGGCGCTACGTCGCTGGGAGCGCGACGTGTGAGGCAGGCGGCACACCCGACCGGCACCACACCCCATACCCAAGGAGGAAGCATGACCCGTCCTGACCTGACCTCGATCCCCGGCCAGACCCAGGAGTGGCCCGGCACCGTCGGGGAGCTGGAGCCTGCCCCCGACCACGGCGAGGAGTCGTGGACCGGCCGCGAGCGGCTCAGCGGCCGCCGCGCACTGGTCACGGGCGGCGACTCCGGCATCGGCCGGGCGGTCGCCATCACCTTCGCCAAGGAGGGTGCCCAGGTCGCGGTCGCCCACCTGCCGGAGGAGGAGGCGGACGCGCAGCGGACCAAGGAGCTGGTCGAGCAGGCGGGCGGCACGGCCCACCTCTTCGCCGTCGACCTGCGCGACCTCGAGGCCAACCGCCAACTGGCCCGCGACGCCGTGCAGGCGCTCGGCGGGCTGGACGTGCTCGTCGCCAACGCGGCCTACCAGATGACCCACGACACGCTCGAGGAGTTCCCGCCCGAGCAGGTCGAGCGGACCTTCGCCACCAACGTGTTCTCGCCGTTCTGGCTGGTGCGCGAGCTGGCCTCGGAGCTGGAGGGCAACGGCGGCAGCGTCGTCATCACCACCTCGGTCCAGGCCTACTCGCCCTCGGACCACCTGCTCGACTACGCGGCGACCAAGGCGGCGCTCAACAACCTCGTGGTCAACCTGGCCGCCGAGCTCGGGCCGCGCGGCATCCGCGTCAACGCCGTCGCGCCCGGCCCGATCTGGACGCCGCTCATCCCCGCGACGATGGCGGCGGACAAGGTCGAGGGCTTCGGCTCGGACACCCCGCTCGGGCGAGCGGGACACCCGGTGGAGGTGGCGGCGGCCTACGTCTTCCTGGCCTCCGACGAGGCGAGCTACGTCTCCGGCACGGTGCTCGGGGTGACCGGGGGCAAGCCGGTCTTCTGACGCCGCTGCGACGCGGGACGGCGCCGGCGGCGCGCGGGAATGCCCGCGTGCCGCTGCGGCGTTGACCGGGGTCGTCGACCCAGGAGGCCGCCCGTGTCCGCACCCGTCCCCACCCTGCCCTCGCTGGCCGACCAGCACGCCCACCTGCTGCGGCTCGGGCTGGAGGTCCCGCCCCTGCCGGAGGGACTGCGGGGCGACCTGCTCGTCGTGCACCCACGGCACACCCCGGTGGCCGACCTCGTGCCGCTGCTGCGGCTGGGCGGGCGCAGCGGGTTCGTGGTCGAGGACCTCACCGACCTGGAGGAGTTCGGCCCGGCCGAGGGCGTCGAGCTGCCGGATGCCGACCTCTACGCGGTGGCCGGGCCCGAGCGCGGCGACGAGTACGTCGACCTCAGCCCCGACACCGTGGACCCGCAGATCCGCGACCGTGGCCGCAGCCTGATGACGGCCGCCGAGGGTGTCGCCTGGGCGCTGCAGGTGCCCGCGCTGCTGGAGCGCAACCGCTGCTTCATGACGTCCGGGTCACGCCGGCCAGCCTCGCGCCCCGGTCGCCTGGACCGCAGGGTGCCCGCGCTGTGGATCAGCAACGGCACCGGTCGCGACGGGCGCGACCGTCGTGGCGCGCCCAAGCTCGGCTGGTGCTGGGCGGGCAACCACCACACCTGGCTGGGCATCGCCTCGGTCGCCGGCCGCAGCGCCTGAGCCTCGCCTGCGGGGGAACAGTGCTCGCGCGGGGGAACAGTGCTCGTGCGAGGGAAATTACCCCCGCGCGAGCGACCTTCTCCGGCGCCACCATCGAAGTCAGGTGCCTGCACGCCCTCGCGGGGTATGGCGTGCACAGCGCACTCGCGTGAGTGGGTCGTGCGCGGCCTCACGTGCCGTTGGGGTCGTCCGGCAGCTCCTCGCGGGCCCGCCAGACGTCCCGCAGGGCTTCCACGGCCGCCTCGACCGCGGGCCGGCGTCCGCTGGCGTCGCGGTGGACCGCGTGGACCCGGCGGGTCGGGGCCTCGATGAGCGGGTGGGTGACGACCTGCGCCGGCACGACGTCGCGGCCGAGCCGGGGGAGCAGGCAGATGCCGAAGCCGTGGGCCACCAGCTCCAGCCGGGCGGTCGGGTTGTCCACCGTCGCCCCGATGCGGTGCGGCAGCCCGCGCTCCTGGAGCGCCCCGCGCAGCCAGTCGCTGAAGACGCCCGGGGTGTCGTCGATCCACACCCGGCCGCCCAGGTCGTCGAGGTCGACCCCCTCCGGGCCGACCTGCAGCGGCTCGTCGCGCAGGGTGGCCAGGTCGACCGGGTCGAGGCCGAGCAGGTGGGCGAGCAGCCCGGTCCGGATCGAGACGTGCCGGTCGGTCCAGTCGTGCACCAGCACCAGGTCCACGTCGCCGCGGCGCAGCGCGGGCATCGCCTCCTCGGGGGTGTGCTCGCGGATCGTCACCTCCAGGTGGGGGTACCTCTGGGCCAGGAGCCGCGTGGCCGGCGCGACGAGGCCGCGCAGGGCGGTCGCGAACGCGGCGACAACCAGCGGCCCCGAGACCTGCTCGCGCAGGCGGTCCAGCTCGGCCCGGGCCCGCTCGTCCAGCTCCTCCACGTCGTGGGCCAGACGGACCAGGACGGCGGCCACGTCGGTGGGCACCAGACCCCTGCCCTGACGCACCATCACGGGCTGTCCGACCTGCTCCTGGAGGCGCCCCAGCTGCTGGCTGACGGCCGAGGGGGTGAGGCGCAGCCGGTCGGCCGCGGCGAGCACCGTGCCCTCCTCGACGACGGCACGCAGGGTGATCAGGTGGTCGGGGTTGAACATGTAGGCATTCTTACAGGTACCCGGCAGAAACCGTGACTTGTCCTTATGAAAAAAGCCTGTCAGATTAGATGACAGATCACCAGACGACCTCGGTCGTCACCGGTGGTCGGACCCTGAACCACGATCTGACCCAAGGAGGTTGACCCATGCTCGAGCTGACCCTGCTGGTCGCCCTGTCCCTGATCTCCCTGCTCGTGATCGGCCGTGCGGCCGGTGCGCGCGGAGCCGCCCCCGCCGACCTCGGGCGTGGTGTCGCCCGCGGCGCCCACACCCTGGGCCGCGTCGGCGCCTCCTGGCGCCCGGTGGAGCACCTGCCCCGCTGACGCCCCCGCCGGCAACGCCGGGATTCCGGCAGCACGACACGGGCCGCACCGCCCGCCGACCTCCTCGGCGCACGGTGCGGCCTTCGTCGTCCCCGGACCCGGCCGCTCAGCTGCTCAGCTCCCCCGGCAGCCCGGCCTGCTCGAACGCGTCGGGGGAGAAGAAGCCCACCACCGAGGTCACCTGCCCGTCGACGATGTCCAGCACGCACAGCTGGAAGGGCCGGTGGACGCCGTCGGGGCCGCGCAGGTACATCCCCGCGGCGGGCTGGCCGTTGGAGACGGTCGGCACCATGCGCAGGTCGAGCGGCCCGCTGGCCGGGCACTGGGTGCCGATGAGGTCGGCGATCGCCTGCCGGCCCAGGTAGTAGCGGTCGAACGGCGGCATCTGCCAGCGCGCCTGGTCGGCCATCACCCCGACCACCGCGGGCACGTCATACCGCTCGAAGGCCTCGCAGAAGCGCGCGAAGATCTCGCGCTCGCCCTCGGTGAGCTCGTGCACCCGGCGCCCGGCGCTGCTGACGCCGTCGCCCAGGGTGGCCCGGGCCCGCTGGAGCGCGGAGTTGGCCGCGGCGACCGTGCACCCCAGCGCCTCGGCGGTCTCGGCCGCCGACAGCTGCAGCACGTCGCGCAGCACGAGGGCGGCGCGCTGGCGCGGGGGCAGGTCCTGGAGCGCGGCGACGACCGCCAGCTGCACCCCCTCGCTGGCGACGGCGGCCTCGGCCGGGTCCGGCTGCGCCTCGCCCCAGACCATCCGGTCGGGCAGGGGCTCGAGCCAGTCCCGCGAGCGGTCCTCCACGACGGGCACGCGGGGGTCGCCCGGCGGCTGGCCCAGGCCGCTGGGCAGCGGGCGTCGCGACTGCCGCTTCAGGGCGGTCAGGCAGGTGTTGGTGGCGATCGTGTACATCCACGTGCGCACCGAGGAGCGGCCCTCGAAGGAGTGGAACGCCCGCCAGGCGCGCAGGTAGGTCTCCTGCACCATGTCCTCGGCCTCCCCGGCCGACCCCAGCATCCGGTAGCAGTGCGCCAGCAGCTCACCCCGCAGCGGTGCGGTCAGCTCCTCGAACGTCGTGTCGGTGGCGGCCTGCGCCGTCGCGGTCCGTCCGCCGTCGAGCACGGTCATCGCATCTCCCCTTCGTCGCGGGGCCCGGCCGCACCGGGCCCGCCGTCCACACTGGCACCGACCAGCGCCTCCGGTCCAGCCCCCGCGGCCTGCGGGTCCATCCACATGACCTCCCAGATGTGACCGTCCAGGTCGCTGTAGGACCGGCCGTACATGAAGCCGTGGTCCTCGGTCCGCACGTCGCGGCCGCCGGCCAGGACGGCCCGGTCGACGAGCTCGTCGACCGCCTCCCGCGAGTCGGCCGACAGGCACAGCAGCGTCTCCACCGAGCCGCGCGGGGCCCTCCGCCGGTCGTGGAAGCCGGCGAAGAAGTCCTCGCGCAGCAGCATCGCGTAGTGGGTGGGGCCCAGCCGCAGGCACAGCGCGTCGGAGTCGCAGTAGTCCTCGTCGAAGGGGTAGCCCAGGCCCGCGAAGAACGCCCGGCTGCGCCCGAGGTCGGCCACGGGCAGGTTGACGAAGAGCAGGTGGTGCTGAGGCATGTCGGGTCTCCTCCGGGTCGGGTATGCCGTGCGCCGCCGACGCGGGCGCCGTCACCAGGTCCGACCCGGGCGGCGCCCCGAAGTCATCGCCGTCACCGACCGGTGGACAGGGGGAGCGGAATAAACCACGCCCGGACGACGATGATGTGTGCATCATGCAACTTTCTGAGCAGCTGGCGCGCGCCATCACCTCGATGGGCCGCCTCATCCACGACTTCCAGGGCGAGGAGCTGTCCCGCACCGACTTCATCGTGCTCGTCCGGCTCGCCCTGCCCGGCACCGAGGGGGCCGAGGTGCGCTCGCGCGACCTGGCCCGGGCCGAGGGCCTGGACCCCTCCACCATGAGCCGCCGCCTCGGCTCGCTCGCCGACCGTGGCCTGATCGGCCGCCGGCCGGACCCCGCCGACGGCCGCGCCTCGCTGCTGTCCCTGACCGACGCCGGCGCCGCCGCCGTCGGGCGCGAGCGCGCGCGGCGGGTGGCCCTGGTCACCGACGCCCTCGACGGCTGGGCCGAGCACGACCGGGCCGAGCTGGCGCGCCTGCTCTCCCAGCTGACCGACTCGCTCGAGGCCCGCCGGGCCGACCGGCGCGAGCGGAGCGCGCCGTGACCGCGACCGCCCCCGCCCCCTACCGCCTCTCGCCCGAGCACCGCCGCGTCTTCGTCGGCCTCATGCTCGGCATGTTCGTCGCCTCCATCAGCCAGGGCATCGTCGGCCCGGCGATGCCGCGGATCGTCGTCGAGCTCGGCGGGATGGACCACTACAGCTGGGTCGCCACGGCCGCCATGCTCGTCTCGGCCATCGTGGTCCCGATCGTGGGCAAGCTCTCCGACATCTTCGGCCGCCGCCGGTTCTACCTGGGCGGTCTGGTGGTCTTCATGGTCGGCTCGGTCATCTCCGGGCTCGCGCCGAACTTCTGGACGCTCGTCGCGGGACGCGCGGTCCAGGGTCTGGGGATGGGCACGCTGATGCCGCTGTCCCAGACGATCATCGGCGACATCATCCCCGCCCGGCAGCGCGGGAAGTACCAGGGCCTGATGGGTGCCGTCTTCGGCGTGACCTCGGTCGCCGGCCCGATCGCCGGCGGGTGGATCACCGACCACTGGGGCTGGCGCTGGCTGTTCTTCGCGGCCCTGCCCATCGGGGTGGCGGCGGTGTTCATCATCGCCCGCTTCCTGCACCTGGACCACACCGCGACGCGGGGACGGGTCGACGTGCTCGGCATCGTCACCCTCACCCCGGCGCTGGTGGCGGTGCTGCTGGCGATCTCCTTCGGCGGCGTCACCTACCCGTGGGGCTCGCCGGTGATCGTCGGCCTCCTCGCCGGCGGCGCCGTGCTGCTGGCGCTCTTCGTCCTGGTCGAGCTGCGCGCGGAGAACCCGCTGCTGCCGCTGGGGCTGTTCCGCAACAGCATCTTCACCTGGGCCAACGTCGCGGCGTTCGGCCTGGCGATGGTGATGTTCGGCGCGATCATCTACGTCCCGGTCTACGCCCAGGGCGTGCTGGGGGTCGGCGCGACCGAGTCGGGCCTGATCCTCATGCCGATGATGCTGGGGCTGATCGTCATCGGCATCGTGTCCGGCTACCTGGTCACGCTCACCGGCCGCTACAAGGAGCTGATGCTGCTGGGCACCGTCGTCATCGCCGTCGGCCTGTGGATGCTGACCCGGCTCGACGCCGGCTCCACCGAGTGGCAGCTGACCGCCGCCATCGCGGTGATGGGCACGGGGCTGGGGCTGTCGATGCAGCAGTACACCCTCGTGGTGCAGAACGCCGTGTCCCGGGCCGACCTGGGCGTCGGCACGGCCGCGCTGCAGTTCTTCCGCAACGTCGGCAACACCGTCGGGATCGCGCTCTTCGGCGCCGTCATGACGATCGGCATGGGCCCGGCGATCGCCTCGCGCCTTCCGGCCGACGTCGCCGAGCAGGCGGGCGGTGCCTTCGACGAGCTGGGCGCCGGTGCGGCGCTCGACCCGGCCGCCACCGCCGACCTGCCCCCGGAGGTGCTCGCCGCCGTGCGGGCCGGCCTGGCCGACCAGCTGCACGACGTCTTCGTGCTCGGCCTGCCCATCATGGCCGTCGTCTTCCTCGCCACGCTCGCGATCCGCGCGATCCCGCTGCGCGACACCGTCCACACCCCGGACGAGGCCCAGCGCGAGTACCTTGACACGATGGCCCAGAGCGCCCCCTCGGAGCACTACACGCCCGGGCTGCGCCAGGGTGACGTCGGCGCGCGCACCCGGGAGCGGGTGCTCGGCATCGAGCTGGCGCTCATCGCGGCGCAGGCGGGGCGCGACGACCGCCCGCTGCTCACCCGGGCCGTCGCCGAGCTCGGGGACGGGGACGTGGGCCGCGGCACCTGCCTGCTCGAGCGTGCCGCGCTCATGCTCACCAGCGACGACGAGCAGGCGGTCACCGACGCCGAGCGGTATGCCGTCGAGCTCGCCCGGCGCGCGGGCGGGGAGGGCGGCCTGCTCAGCGAGCAGCTGCGCCAGGACCTCGCCGTCCGGGTGGCCGAGCGCGGTGGTGACGCGGTGCTCACGAGCGTCGAGCCCTCGGTGGCCGAGCGGCACGCGGCCGTGGACCTCGACCAGGTGCGTCAGGCCGCGACCGAGCTGTCCGCCGTGCTGCTCGTCGACGTCGTCCGTCCGCAGCCGTCGCAGGTGCGCTGATGGGCTGGGCCGACCACGTCATCTGGTGGCACTGCTACCCGCTGGGCTTCGTCGGGGCCGAGCCGACCGCCGCGGACGACGAGCCGGTGCGGCACCGGCTCGGCCGGCTGACCGGCTGGCTCGACCACGTCGTCCGTCTCGGCGCCAACGGGCTGCTCCTGGGCCCGGTGTTCGCCTCCCGCACGCACGGCTACGACACCCTCGACCACCTGCGGGTCGACCCCCGGCTCGGCGACGACCGCGACCTCGACGAGCTGCTGCGCGAGGCGCGGGCCCGCGGTGTGCGGGTCTGCCTGGACGGGGTCTTCAACCACGTCAGCCGTGACCACCCGGTCGTGCAGCGTGCCCTCGCCGCAGGTCCGGACAGCGAGGAGGGCCGCTGGCTGCGGTGGAGCGAGGGCTACCCGCTCTGCTTCGAGGGCCACCTGGACCTGGTCGAGCTGGACCTGACGCACCCCCCGGTCGCCGACCACGTGGTGGAGGTGATGACGCACTGGCTCTCCCGCGGGGTCGACGCATGGCGCCTCGACGCCGCCTACGCGCCGGGGGCGCAGAGCTGGCGCGGCATCGTCGAGCGGGTGCGCGCGGCATACCCGCAGGTGTGGATCCTGGCCGAGGTCATCCACGGCCCCTACGAGGACTTCGTGGCGGCCTCCGGCGTGGACTCGGTGACGCAGTACGAGCTGTGGAAGTCGGTCTGGAGCTCGCTGAACGACCGCAACCTGCACGAGCTCGCGTGGACGGTCGGCCGGCACGCCGACCTGTGCCGGGCCTTCGTGCCGCAGACCTTCGTCGGCAACCACGACGTGACCCGCATCGCCACCCGGCTGCACGACGAGCGCCACCTGCCCCTGGCGGTGGCGCTGCTCATGCTCCTGCCCGGCGTGCCGTCCGTCTACGCCGGGGACGAGTTCGGCATGACCGGCACGAAGCACGACCGGCCCGGCGGCGACGACGAGATCCGCCCGCGCTTCCCGGCCGGGCCCGACGAGCTCGACGGCCGGGGGCAGGAGGTCCTGGACACCCACCGTCACCTGGTCTCGCTCCGCCGCCGCCACCCGTGGCTGACCCGTGCGCAGGTCAGCGTGACCGAGGTCACCGGCACCCGGATCGCGCTGCTGCTCTCCGCCGGCGACGAGCGGCTCACCCTGACCCTGGACGCCGGCGAGGACGGCCGCGAGCCCGGGTGGTGGACCGACGAGGAGCGCTGAACCAGGCTCCCCCCGGCACGACGACCGCGCCCTCGGACGGTCGACATCGCCCAGCTGGACGAGGTCCACCGCCCAAGGGCGATGGCGACGTGACCGGTGCGGCCGGTGCGACCGGGTGCCTCGGTCAGGACGAGGCCGGCTCCTGCGGCTGCGCGGGCCCGGCGAGCTCCAGGAAGGCCTCCATCGCCCGCGGGCCGTAGACCGTCGAGGGCCCGCCGTTCATGAGGATCGCCACGCCGAGCGCCTCGGCGACCTGCTGCTCCGTGGCCCCGGCCCGGGCGGCGCCGCGGGCGTGGCTGGCGATGCACCCGTCGCACTGGCTGCTGACGGCGATCGCCAGGGCGATGAGCTCCTTGGTCGCGACGTCGAGCTCGCCCGGCGCCAGGGCCGCCTTGTGCGTCGCCGAGTAGCCGGCGTAGACCTCGGGGATGCGCGAGCGCAGCTCACGCGCCGGGCCGCGCAGGTCGTCGAGCGTGTGCTTGCCGTAGGACATGGGGTCGCTCCTGGTGGTGCGGGGTGGTGGGGGACAACACCGCCATCATACCCCGTGGGGTATGACGTCACCTGCCGGGTGCGCGCCCCGCCGCCTCGTGCGCCCTAGTCTGCGTCCATGCAGGACGGCCTCCACCTCCCGACGGCCCTGCTCGTCGCCACCGTCTTCGTGGCGCTGCAGGCCTGGCTGTGGCTGCGCCGCCGCCGGGTGGCCCGGGGCTTCCTGTCCGAGGCCGACCGCATCACCTACGAGACGCTGCGCACCGGCGCCCAGGCCGGCCGCCACCTGCGCGAGGGGCTGACCGAGGACAACGCGACCAAGGCGGCCCGGCACCTGCGGCTCATGCTCGGCGGGTCGGCGCTCGCCCTCTGCGACACCCAGGGCCTGCTCGTGTGGACCGGGCACGGCGAGCACCACGGCGACCGGGCCTTCGACCACGCCGGGCGCGTGCTGACGACCGGTGACGTCGTGGTGCTGGGCCGTCGCGACCTGCCGTGCGACCGGCCGGAGTGCGACGTGCGCGCCGGCGTGGTGGCCCCGATCGTGGTCGAGGACCGCGTGATCGGCACGCTCGCGGCATACTCCGACCGTCCGTCGGCCGGGCTGGCGCGGGCGACGGAGCAGGTGGCGACGTGGGTGAGCGGCCAGCTGGAGCTGGGCGAGCTCGACCGGGAGCGCACCCGGGCGATGGAGGCCGAGCTGCGCAGCCTGCGCGCGCAGATCAGCCCGCACTTCATCTACAACTCCCTGGGCGCCATCGCCAGCTTCGTGCGGACGGACCCCGACCGTGCCCGCGAGCTCCTCCTCGAGTTCGCCGACTTCACCCGCTACGCCCTGCGCCGCGGAGGCACCTTCACCACCCTCGCCGACGAGCTGCGCAACGTCGAGCGCTACCTCGTGCTGGAGCAGGCGCGCTTCGGCGAGCGGCTGCAGGTCAACCTGCTGGTCGCCCCGGAGGTGCTCACCGTCGCGGTGCCCTACCTGGCGGTGCAGCCGCTCGTCGAGAACGCCGTGCGCCACGGCCTGGCCGACAAGGTGGGCACGGGCACCGTGACGATCACCGCCACCGACCGCGGCGACCTGGCCGAGATCAGCGTCGAGGACGACGGGGCGGGCTCCGACCCCGAGGACGTGCGCCGGGCGCTCGACGGCGAGACCGGGGGCGACGGCTCCGGCGAGTCGGTCGGCCTGGGCAACGTCGACGCCCGCCTGCGCCGGGTCTACGGCGACGACCACGGGCTGGTGGTGGAGACCGCCCCGGGGCTCGGCACCCGGGTCAGCTTCCGGGTGCCGAAGTACGCGCCCGGCGTGCACCCCTCGACCTAGCGGGTCGCCGGAGGGCGGATGCCTACGATGGCACCATGCGCGCCCTCGTCGTCGACGACGAACCGCCCGCCCTCTCCGAGCTGGCCTACCTGCTCGAGCAGGACGGGCGGTTCTCGGCCGTGGTCGCGGTCGGATCGGGCACCGACGCCCTGCGCGCCCTGGAGGCGGGCCCGGTCGACGTCGTCTTCTCCGACATCTCGATGCCCGGGCTGGACGGCATGGAGCTGGCCCGCGTCATCGCCCGCTTCGCCGACCGCCCCCAGATCATCTTCGTCACCGCCCACGACGAGCACGCCGTCGACGCCTTCGAGGTGCACGCGACCGACTACGTCATGAAGCCGGTGTCCGCCGCGCGCCTGGCCCAGGCGGTCGACCGGGTCGTCGCGGGTATGCCGCGCGCCGGCGCCGAGGGCCCGGGCGCACCCCCGGGCGCACCCCCGGGCGGTGCCGCTGACGACACCGGTCCCGACAGGCCCGCCCCGGCTGCTCCCACGGGCGGCTCGGGCACCGGCGCACCCGGCGGTCCGCCGGCGGAGGAGCGGATCCCCGTGGAGCTGGGGGGCGTGACCCGCTTCGTGCAGCGCTCGGCCGTCCGCTACGTGCAGGCGCAGGGCGACTACGTCCGGCTCTTCACCGCCACCGGCTCCCACCTGCTGCGCACCCCGATGGCCGCGTTGGAGGAGCGCTGGTCCGACGCCGGCTTCGTGCGCATCCACCGCTCCACCCTGGTGAGCCTGGCGCACGTGGCCGAGGTGCGCCAGGGCCACGGCAAGCTCAGCCTCGTCCTGGCCCCGGACGGCACCGAGCTGCCGGTCGCCCGCCGGCACGTGCGCGAGGTGCGCGAACGGGTGCTCGGGGCATGACCTCGAGGGCGCCGAGGAGCGCGCCGACGCAGCGGGTCCGGGTGACCTCCTCCCGCCGCGGGGCCAGCGCCCCGCGGCGCCGCACCGCGACCAGCGCCCTCGTCGAGCAGACGGAGGTCGGCGAGCTCTACCTGCGGGGCCTGCTCCGGGCCCAGCTCCGCCTGGCGCTCGCGGTGCTCGGCGTGGTCGCCACCACCCTGCTCGGGCTCCCGCTGCTCTTCGCCGCGGTCCCCGCCACCCGCGAGCTCCACCTCGGCCCGCTGCCCTTCCCGTGGCTCGTCCTCGGGGTGCTGCTCTACCCGGCGATGATCGCCGCCGCCGCCGTCTACTCCCGGCAGGCCGAGCGGACCGAGCGCCGGTTCGCCGACATCGTCACCCAGGAGCGCTGAGGTCGGTGGCCGGACCGCTGTCCGTCGGCACGATCGCCGCCGTCTGCCTCGTCACGCTGGGGCTGAGCGTCTTCGCGCTGCGGTGGGCGCGGCGCACCAGCGACTTCTACGTCGCCGGCCGTGTCGTCTCACCGCGCCGCAACGCCGCGGCGATCGGCGGGGAGTACCTCTCGGCCGCCAGCTTCCTCGGGGTCGCCGGCCTCATCTACGACCAGGGCGTCGACGCGCTGTGGTACCCGATCGGCTACACCGTCGGCTACCTCGTGCTGCTCGTCCTCGTCGCCGCCCCGCTGCGCCGCTCCGGGGCCTACACCCTGCCCGACTTCGCCGAGGCCCGCCTGGAGTCGCGGGCGGTGCGCCACCTGTGCTCGGTGCTGGCCGTCCTCATCGGCTGGCTCTACCTCATCCCCCAGTTCCAGGGTGCCGCCTTCACCCTGCGCCTGGTCACCGGGGCTCCGCTGTGGGTCGGCGCGTTCGTCGTGCTGGTCGTGGTCGTCCTGGCCGTCGCCGCCGGCGGGATGCGCTCGATCACCCTGGTCCAGGCCGTGCAGTACTGGCTCAAGCTCAGCGCGCTCGCGATCCCCGCCGGGATGATCCTCGCGGTGTGGTGGGTCACCCAGGGCCCGACGCCGGAGGTCGGGGTGGGCTGGACGCAGCCGTTCACCGGCCGCGCGCCCGAGGAGCACCACCTCTACCGCACGCTCTCGCTGGTCGTCGGCCTCGCGCTCGGCACCACCGGGCTGCCGCACGTCGTGGTGCGCTACTACACCAACCCCGACGGCACGGCCGCCCGCCGCACGACGGTCCACGTCCTGGCGCTGCTCGGCCTGTTCTACGTCTTCACGATCGTCTACGGCGTGCTCGGGCGCGCCTACCTGCCGGTCCTGGACGCGGGGGTCCGCGCCGACACGGTCGTGCTGCGGCTGCCGGCCGAGGTCGTGCCCGGACTGGGCTCCGACGTGCTCACGGCAGCCCTCGCCGGTGGCGCCTTCGCCGCCTTCCTGTCCACCTCCTCCGGCCTGGCGGTCGCGGTCACCGGCGTGCTCAACCAGGACGTGCTCCGCCCGCTGCTCGGCCGGGTCACCGCCGGCGACCACTCGGAGGTCACCGGCTTCCGCCTGGCCGCGGTCGTGGCGGTCGTCGTCCCCTACGCGGTGAGCCGGTTCTTCCCCGAGGTCCCCCTCGCCGCCTTCGTCACGCTGGCCTTCGTGGTCGCCGCCTCGACCTTCTTCCCGCTGCTCGCGCTCGGGGTGTGGTGGTCACGGCTGTCGGTGCACGGCGCGGCCGCGGGGCTGGTCACCGGGGCGGTGCTGGCCACCGGCTCGCTCGTCGCCAGCGTGGTGCTCGGACCGGGGTCGGGATGGCCGGCGGCCCTCCTGGCCCACCCGGCCGCGTGGACGGTCCCGACCGCCGTGCTCACGGCGGTCGTGGTCTCGCTGGCGACGCCGCACGGCATACCCCGCACCGCCACGCGCACCCTGGTGCGCCTGCACACCCCCGAGGAGATCACCTCTCGCTAGCCTCGCGGGTATGGAGCTCAAGGACACCCTGCACCGCTACCTGCGCCTCGAGCGCGACGCCCTGATCTGGAAGCTGGAGGGCCTGGGCGAGCGCGAGGTGCGCTCGCCGATGACCCCGACCGGCACGAACCTGCTGGGCCTGGTGCGGCACGCGACGGGCGTGGAGGCGGAGTACTTCGGCCTGGTCTTCGGGCGGCCGGTGCCCTTCGAGCTCGGCTGGGACATGGACGGGGAGGACAACGCCGACTTCTGGGTGCCCGCGGAGGAGTCGACGCAGGACGTCCTGGACCTCTACGCCCGCGTGCAGCAGCACGCCGACGCGACGATCACCGAGCTGCCGCTGGCCGCAGCCGGCCACGTCCCGTGGTGGGGCAGGCCCACGACGACGCTCGGCGAGGTCCTCGTGCACGTCACCGGCGACCTGGCCCGGCACGCCGGGCACGCCGACATCCTGCGGGAGGAGCTGGACGGGGCCGTGGGACTTTCCGCGCGCAACACCAACATGGCCACCGGCGACGCCCGGTGGTGGGCCGACTACCGGGCGCGGCTGCAGCGCATCGCCGACAGCTTCGGCAACCGTTCCTGACGCACCGGCCGGCCGCCGGTCCCCCGTGAGGACCGACGACCGGTCGGGTCGGACGGCGGGAGCGCCCCCGCCGTCAGCGGTCGAGGTCGAACCTCATCACCTGGCCGCCGTCCGCGCAGACGGTGCACGTGGTGATGTAGGCGTCGCCCCGGTGCAGCGCCACCCCGAACGGCGCGTCGAGGTCGTCGACGACGGTCCGGTGGTTGCCGTTCTTGCGCACCTGGACCAGCGACCCGGAGGGCAGGCCGGTCTCGTTGAGCAGCCCGACGTCGGAGAGCTGGACCGCGTAGAGCCGGCCCTTGTGGTCGAAGGCCAGGTCGGTGACGTTGGTCAGGCCGGTGGCCCACGGGCGGGCCACGCCGTCGCGGCCGACCCGCCAGATGCCGGCGCCGTCCTGCGGGAAGGGGAAGCCGGTCAGCTGGCTGACGTAGATCGCCCCGTCCGGGCCGCGCACGGCCGAGGTCGGCACCGGCTGGAAGGGGATCTGCGTGCCGGGCGGCAGCTCGAGGAAGGGCGGTGCCTCGGCCATGCCCTCGGGCAGCACGGTGACCAGCCGCAGCCGGCCCTTGTCGGTGAGGCGGAGCACGTCGTTGGCGCCGGCGTCGGCGACGACCCAGCCCCCGCGGTCACGGGCGATCGAGTTGGGGTTGGTGTCGAGCAGGCCGCCGTCGGGGTTGCGCCGGGTCTCGGACCTGGCGAGGTCGGCCTCCGTGCGCAGCCTGGTCGTGTGCGAGCCCTTGAGCCGGGCCGACTGCACGGTGGCCAGGCGGGCGTAGGCACGTCCGTGCTCCTCGACGAGGTGGTCCCGGGTCTCGGGCGGGTTGCCCAGGCCCACGGAGATCATCAGGGTCCGGCCGTGCAGCTCGGCGTCCGAGGTGCCGATGACGTCCTCGCCCAGCCGCAACGACGGCAGGCCCGTGACGACGCGGCTCTGGTGGCCCCGGTGGGTCACCCGGGTGACCGCCCCGGTCGTGCCGCCGCACACCTCGACCGGCTCCGGCTCGCCCGGTGCCTCGCCGAGGACGCAGTCGTCGCCGCCCTCGCCCGCCTCGGCGACGTAGAGGTCACCGCGTGCGGAGGCGGACAGGTGGCGCGGGCTGTCCAGCCCCGTCGCCACGACCCTGCCCCGGTCATCACCCCCCTTGCGCTCTCCGGCCGTCGCGACCGGGACCACCGAGGCGGTCACCAGGCCGGCCAGGGCCAGTCCGACAAGGGCGCGCGTGGGCGTGGACGACATCATGGACCTCCGGTGGGTCGTCGGCTGTGGGTGTCCCCACGCTAGGAGCGCCGGGGGGCCGGAGGACATGGGCAATATTGCCCACTGGTCAGCGCCGGCGCGGTGGCTCTACACTGCCGCCCCGGCGGACCGGGGGGACCGTTCGTCGCGCCGCACCACCGGTCCGCCGCTCGTCGTGACCGGACGACCGCTCGGCGCGCCCCGCCCGCCTCTCGCCGGTGGCCGGCCCGGCAGGCCTTCCGTCACGGCATACCGGGCCCGCACAGTGGTCGCGGTGTCCAGCGGGCAGCGTGCTCCGGGGGACGGGGCCGAGGTGGAGGTCGGGAGCCTGCCCGGGCACGGGTGTCCGCATCGGTCGACCACCGACCCCGGCCGCACGGCATACTCGAACCCAGACCACGCAACGACGCAAGGAGGCACGATGTCGACCGAGACCACGTCCGAGGGCCTGTCCAACCTGCTGCACGAGGAGCGGACCTTCCCGCCGAGCGAGGAGTTCGGGGCGCAGGCCAACGGCACGGCCGAGCTCTACGACCGCGCGGCGCAGGACCGGGAGGGGTTCTGGGCCGAGCAGGCCCGCAGGTACGTGCAGTGGGAGACCGACTTCGACCAGGTCCTCGACTGGTCGCAGGCCCCGTTCGCGAAGTGGTTCGTGGGCGGCAGGGTCAACGCCTGCGTCAACGCCGTCGACAAGCACGTCGAGGCGGGCCACGGCGACCGGGTCGCGCTGCACTTCGTCGGCGAGCCGGGTGACACCCGCGACATCACCTACGCCGACCTGCACGTCCAGGTGCAGAAGGCGGCCAACGCCCTGGCCGACCTCGGCGTCGGCAAGGGTGACGCGGTCGCGATCTACCTGCCGATGATCCCCGAGGCGGTCGTGGCGATGCTGGCCTGCGCCCGCCTGGGCGCCCCGCACTCGGTGGTCTTCGGCGGGTTCTCCGCCGAGGCGCTGCACAGCCGCATCGACGACGCCGGCGCGAAGGTGGTCATCACCGCCGACGGCGGCTGGCGCCGCGGCAAGCCCGGTGCGCTCAAGCCCGCCGTGGACGCGGCGCTGGCCGTGGGGGAGTCCCCCGTCGAGAAGGTGCTCGTGGTGCGGCGCACCGAGCAGGACGTCGACTGGGACGACGATCGTGACCTGTGGTGGCACGAGGCGCTGGGGGCGGCCGCCGACACCCACGAGCCGGAGGCCTTCGACGCCGAGCACCCGCTGTTCATCCTCTACACCTCGGGCACCACGGGCAAGCCCAAGGGCATCTTCCACGCCACCGGCGGGTTCCTGGTGCAGACGGCCTACACCAGCTCGGTGGTGCACGACATCCACCCCGAGTCCGACGTCTACTGGTGCACCGCCGACATCGGCTGGGTCACCGGCCACTCCTACATCGTCTACGGGCCGATGACGCTCGGCGCCACCCAGGTGATGTACGAGGGCACCCCCGACACCCCGCACCAGGGCCGGTTCTGGGAGATCGTGCAGGACAAGAAGGTGTCGGTCCTCTACACCGCGCCGACGGCGATCCGCACGTTCATGAAGTGGGGCAAGGACATCCCGGCGAAGTTCGACCTGTCCTCGCTGCGCCTGCTCGGCTCGGTGGGCGAGCCGATCAACCCCGAGGCGTGGATGTGGTACCGCGAGGTCATCGGCGGCGACCGCTGCCCGATCGTGGACACCTGGTGGCAGACCGAGACCGGCGCGATCATGATCAGCCCGCTGCCCGGCGTCACCGCGGCCCGGCCCGGGTCCGCGATGCGCCCGATCCCGGGCATCTCCGCCGCGGTCGTGGACGACACCGGGAAGCCGGTGGAGAAGGGGTCCGGCGGCTACCTGGTCCTCACCGAGCCGTGGCCGTCGATGCTGCGGGGCATCTGGGGCGACCCGGAGCGCTACAAGGAGACCTACTGGAGCCGGTTCGAGAACGTCTACTTCGCCGGTGACGGCGCCAAGCTCGACGAGGACGGCAACATCTGGGTCCTCGGGCGGGTGGACGACGTCATGAACGTCTCCGGCCACCGGATGTCCACGGCCGAGATCGAGTCCGCCCTGGTCTCCCACCCCAAGGTCGCCGAGGCCGCGGTCGTGGGCGCCGCCGACGAGACCACCGGCCAGGCGATCTGCGCCTTCGTCATCCTGCGCGCCGACGCGGTCGCGGAGGCCGACGAGGAGGGCGAGGGCGCCGAGCTCATCGCCGAGCTGCGCCAGCACGTGGCCAAGGAGATCGGCCCGATCGCCAAGCCGCGGCAGATCATGGTCGTCCCCGAGCTTCCCAAGACCCGCTCGGGCAAGATCATGCGCCGCCTGCTCAAGGACGTCGCCGAGCACCGTGAGGTCGGCGACGTGACCACCCTGGCCGACTCGTCGGTGATGAGCATGATCAGCGCGGGGTTGAACAAGGGCGACTGACAGCCCCGCGAGTGGCCGGCGGGGCTGAGTCCTAGCCGGTCGGCCGGTCAGCCGGCGGCCGCCACCGCCCGGTCGAGCGCGGCCCGCACGTCGGCGCGCAGGTCGTCGGGGTGCTCGATGCCGACCGACAGGCGCAGCAGCCCCTCGCCGATGCCGGCGGCGGCCCGCGCCTCGGGCGTCATGGAGGCGTGCGTCATCGTGGCCGGGTGCGCGACCAGGCTCTCCGTGCCACCCAGCGACTCGGCCAGCGTCAGGCAGCGCAGCCCGTCGACGAACGCGCGGACCGCGGGGACCCCGCCGGCCAGGTCCACGGAGAGCATCGAGCCGAAGCCGTCCTGCTGCCGCGCGGCCACCGCGTGCCCCGGGTGGTCGGGCAGGCTCGGGTGGTGGACCGCCGCGACGGCGGGGTGCCCGAGCACCACGCCGAGGAGCGCCTGCGCGTTCTCGTCGTGGGCCCGCAGCCGGGTATGGAGCGTCCGCAGGCCGCGCAGCGTCTGGTAGGCGTCGAAGGGGCTGCCGACGAGACCGAGCACGTTGGCCAGGTCCTGCAGGGCCTCGTGCTGCGACGCGGTGCGGGCCACGACGGCGCCGCCCACCACGTCGCTGTGCCCGTTGATGAACTTGGTCGTGGAGTGCACGACCAGGTCGGCACCGTGCTCGAACGGGCGCTGCAGGACCGGTGAGAGGAAGGTGTTGTCCACGACCACCTGCGCCCCGGCGCGGTGGGCGAGCGCGGACACGGCGGCGATGTCGGTGATCCGCAGCAGCGGGTTCGACGGCGTCTCCAGCCACACGGCCGCCGGCGGGGTCGGGCCGGCCAGCGCCGCCTCGACCGCGGCGAGGTCACCCAGGGCGACGGTGCGGTAGCGCAGGTGCCCGCGGGCGGCGAGGGTGTCGAAGAGCCGCCAGCTGCCGCCGTAGCAGTCGTGGGCCACGAGCACAGTGTCCTCCGGGCCCAGCAGGAGCGAGCAGACGAGGGTGACGGCCGCGAGCCCGCTGGGGGTGACGGTCGCCCCGTGCCCGCCCTCGAGCGTCGCCAGGGCCTCGCCCAGCACGTCCCGGGTCGGGTTGCCGCAGCGGGAGTAGTCGTAGCGCCGCGGCTCGTCGAAACCGGTGAAGCTGTAGGTGGAGGACAGGTGCAGCGGCGGGATGACCGCTCCCTCCGAGGGGTCGGTGTCGATGCCCGCTCGGACGGCACGGGTGAGCCGGGTGGTCGGGGGCGTGGTCATGAGCGGTCCTCGAGAAGCGTCGGCGGATGAGCCGCGAAACTAGCACACCGACCGAACGATCCGAGCATGCTCGGCCCGAACGCGCCATGGCTTACGAAGGATCCTCGGCAGTAGCCACCTAGTCCGGCAGCATGTGCTGCCAGGGGCGTGCCAGGTGGAACTCCCGCCCGCTCACCTCGTCGACGTCGATCGCGACCACGTTGTGCTTCTCCGAGGACACCCACGGCCGCAGCCGCAGGTTGTCCGCTGCCCTGGCCTCCTCGCCCTCGAGGATCCGCGCCTTGCCGCGCGCGATGACGCTCCAGGCGCGCTCGTCGCCGTCGTCGATGCGGTCGATCTCGAAGGCCACGTCCTCGTTCATCACGACGCCGAGCAGCTTGGAGCCCTCGGCCGTGCGGAAGACCAGCCGTCGGTCGGTGACGGCGTAGTTGACCGGTGCGATGTGGACCTCGTCGGCGAGGTGGTAGGCCATGCGGCCGAACTCCGTCGCCTCGAGCCGGGCCCAGCACTCGGCCTCGGACAGGATCTGCATGGGGCGCACCTGCTGCATGCTCCCGCCTCCTTCTCTTCGGGACGCTGGTGGCCCCATTCTACGACCATATGTCGTACGCCCGCACGGTCCGGCGGCCCCGGGTCGCCTCGGGTGGCGAACGTCGCGGGCCGGGCTACGGTATGGGCAGTCGGACGCGGACGTTCCACGACACGAGGCGGCGGTGACCATGGCACGCAAGGACTCGACCTTCCTGGGCTGGCCCGTGCTGCGGCAGCTGGCGACCGGTGACCTGCTCGGACGGGGAGCCTCGGTCACCTCACGCCGCACGCGCGAGGTGACGCCACGCACCTCCACCTCGGACCGGGTGGTCCAGAGCGTCTGCCCCTACTGCGCGGTGGGATGCGGGCAGAAGGTCTTCGTCAAGGACGAGAAGGTCGTGCAGATCGAGGGCGACCCGGACTCGCCGGTCAGCAGGGGCCGCCTGTGCCCCAAGGGCGCCGCCAGCGAGCAGCTGGTCAACAGCCCGTCCCGCCAGACGCACGTGCTCTACCGACCACCCGGCGGCACGCAGTGGCAGCGTCTCGACCGGGACACGGCGATCGACATGATCGCCGAGCGCTACCTGGAGTCCCGCCGCAACACCTGGCAGGAGCTCGACTCCAAGGGCCGCCGGGTCCGCCGGACCATGGGGATCGCCTCGCTCGGGGGAGCCACCCTCGACAACGAGGAGAACTACCTCATGAAGAAGCTGTACACGGCGTCGGGGGCGATCCAGATCGAGAACCAGGCCCGGATATGACACAGCTCCACGGTTCCCAGTCTGGGAGCCTCGTTCGGGCGCGGCGGTGCGACCCAGGCCCTGCAGGACATGGCCAACGCCGACTGCGTGGTGATCCAGGGGTCCAACATGGCCGAGTGCCACCCCGTGGGCTTCCAGTGGGTCTCTGAGGCCAAGGCCCGCGGTGCGCGCGTCATCCACATCGACCCCCGCTTCACCCGCACCTCGGCGATCGCTGACACGCACGTCCCCGTGCGGGCGGGTACCGACGTGGTCCTGCTCGGCGCGATCATCAACCACGTCCTGAGCAACGACCTGTACTTCCACGACTACGTCGTCGCCTACACCAACGCCGCGACCCTGGTCAACGAGGACTTCGTGGACACCGAGGACCTCGACGGCGTGTTCTCCGGCTACGACCCGCGCACCGGCACCTACGACAACGCCTCCTGGGCCTACGAGGCGCGGGCGGACACCGACGGCGAGATCCAGGAACCGGCCGGTGACGACGAGCCGGAGTCGCGCACGCGCGCCCGGGCCGCGGGACAGGAGCTGGGCTCGTACGGCGCCCCCCTGGAGCACGCACGCGTGGTGCGGGACGAGACCCTGCAGCACCCCCGGACCGTCTTCCAGATCCTCAAGCGGCACTACCGCCGGTACACGCCGCAGATGGTCCGCGACGTGTGCGGCATACCCGAGGAGCAGTTCTACGAGGTCGCCCGCGCGATCACGGACAACTCCGGGCGTGAGCGCACGACCTGCTTCGCCTACGCGCTGGGCTGGACCCAGCACAGCCTCGGGGCCCAGTTCATCCGCGCGGCCGCCATCCTGCAGCTGCTCATGGGCAACATGGGCCGCCCCGGCGGCGGCATCATGGCCCTGCGCGGGCACGCCAGCATCCAGGGCTCGACCGACATCCCGACGCTGTTCAACCTGCTGCCCGGCTACCTGCCGATGCCGGTGGCCGGCGAGCACGACACGCTCGAGGACTACCTGTCCCAGATCGCCTCGCCGCTGCAGAAGGGCTTCTGGACGGAGTCCCCGGCCTACACCGCCAGCCTGCTCAAGGCCTGGTTCGGCGACGCCGCCACCCCGGACAACGACTTCTGCTTCGACTACCTGCCGCGCCTGACGGGAGCCCACGGCACCTACCAGACGACCATGGCGATGCTCGACGGCGAGGTCGAGGGCTACTTCGTCGTCGGCCAGAACCCGGCGGTGGGCTCGGCCCACGCGCGGATGCAGCGGCTCGCGCTGGGCCACCTGAAGTGGCTGGTGGTCCGCGACCTCCAGCTCATCGAGACCGCCACCTTCTGGAAGGACTCCCCGGAGATCGCCACGGGCGAGGTGCGCACCGAGGACATCCAGACCGAGGTGTTCTTCCTGCCCGCGGCGACCCACGTGGAGAAGTCCGGGACGTTCACCCAGACGCAGCGGATGCTGCAGTGGCGCCACCAGGCGGTCCGGCCGCCGGGCGAGGCGCAGAGCGAGCTCGACTTCTTCTACGAGCTGGGCCGGCGGATGCGCGACAAGCTCGCCGGCTCGACGGACGAGCGCGACCGTCCGTTGCTCGACCTGACCTGGGACTACCCCCAGGACGAGCACGGCGAGGTCGACGGCGAGGCCGTCCTGCGCGAGATCAACGGTTCCCACCTGACCGGGGAGAAGGCCGGCGAGCTGCTGAGCTCCTTCACGCAGATGCGGGCCGACGGCTCGACGTCCGGCGGCTGCTGGATCTACACCGGTGTCTTCGCCGGCGGGGTCAACCGGTCGGCCAACCGGGTGCCCCGGCACGAGCAGGACGAGGTGGCCGCCCAGTGGGGCTGGGCCTGGCCGATGAACCGGCGCATCCTCTACAACCGTGCCTCGGCCGACCCGCAGGGGCGGCCCTGGAGCGAGCGCAAGAAGTACGTCTGGTGGGACGAGGAGGCGGGCCGGTGGGTCGGCAAGGACGTCCCCGACTTCCCGGTCGACCGCGACCCGTCCTTCCGCCCGGCCCCCGACGACGGTGGCCCGGCCGCCCTGGCCGGTGACGACCCGTTCATCATGCAGGCCGACGGCAAGGGCTGGCTCTTCGCGCCCAAGGGCATGGTCGACGGACCGCTGCCCACGCACTACGAGGCGCAGGAGTCGCCCGTCGACAACCCGCTCTACGCCCAGCAGCGCAACCCCAGCCGGCTGATCTTCCCGCGCAAGGACAACCTGTGGAGCCCCTCGGGCGAGGAGCCGGGCAGCGACGTCTACCCCTACGTCTTCACCACCTACCGTCTCACCGAGCACCACACGGCCGGCGGGATGAGCCGCTGGCTGCCCTACCTGTCCGAGCTGCAGCCCGAGATGTTCTGCGAGGTCTCGCCCGAGCTCGCCCAGGAGGTCGGGCTGGAGAACGGCGGGTGGGCCACGATCATCTCGGCGCGCAGCGCCATCGAGGCCCGTGTCCTGGTCACCGACCGGGTCCGCCCGCTGACGATCGCCGGCCGCACCCTGCACCAGATCGGGCTGCCCTACCACTGGGGCATCGGCCGGGACGCCGTGGTCGAGGGCGACTCCGCCAACGACCTGCTCGGCGTGGTGCTCGACCCCAACGTGCACATCCAGGAGTCCAAGGTCGCCTCCTGCGACATCCGGCCCGGGCGGCGCCCGCGCGGCGAGGAGCTGCTCCGCCTCGTCTCGGAGTACCAGTCCCGGGCGGGCACCACCGCCGCCACCGCCCACGAGCGCGTCGACGAGGTGCCGCCGGAGATGGCGCGACGCCGGGCCGCGGCGGGCGCTCCCGGGGAGACCGGCTCCACCAGCGCGACGGCCGACACGGAAGGAACGGGTTGATGGGCTACCTCGCACGCCAGCTGGCCGGGCGGACCGACCCGGCCCCCGACGCGGGCTGGCAGGAGGCTCCCGAGCGCAAGGGCTTCTTCACCGACACCTCGATCTGCATCGGGTGCAAGGCCTGCGAGGTGGCGTGCAAGGAGTGGAACGCGATCCCGCTCGACGGGCTGACCCTCAGCGCCAACTCCTACGACAACACCGGCGGGCTGGGCGCGAGCACCTGGCGGCACGTCGCCTTCGTGGAGCAGAGCCGCGAGCGGATCGCCGAGGCGCGGGAGTCGGGGCGTCGGTTGGTCGAGCTGGGGATGCCGGGGATGGGGGCGCCCCCGGCAGCCGTCGGCGGTGCCCCGGCCGGGGGCTCGCCCGCCGGCTACGGGACCCCGCCCGCCCCGGCGGACGGGCACGGCCCCGACCTGCGCGACATGCTCGCGTCCAGCACGGCGAGCCGGGCCGGCACGTCCATCGCGGCCGGCACGGCCGGCGCCTCGGGCGCGGCGAGCCCGGGGACCACCGTCGACGGCACGCCGATGGTCGGCGCCCTGCCGGACTTCCGCTGGCTCATGGCCTCCGACGTGTGCAAGCACTGCACCCACGCCGGCTGTCTCGACGTCTGCCCCACCGGTGCGCTCTTCCGCAGCGAGCACGGCACGGTGGTCGTCCAGGCCGACGTCTGCAACGGCTGCGGCTACTGCGTGGGGGCCTGCCCGTTCGGGGTCATCGAGCGGCGCACCGACGCGGCCGTCTCCGTGCGGGAGGACGGGCACGTGCCCGACGTCGGCATCGCCCAGAAGTGCACGCTGTGCTACGACCGGCTCACCGACGACCAGACGCCCGCCTGCGCCCAGACCTGCCCGACCACCTCGATCCGCTTCGGCACGCGCCAGGAGATGGTCGACATCGCCCGGGAGCGCGTGACCGAGCTGCACGAGCAGGGTTTTACCGAGGCCCGGCTCTACGGCGCCAACGACGACGACGGCGTCGGCGGCACCGGGTCGGTGTTCCTCCTGCTCGACGAGCCCGAGGTCTACGGCCTGCCGCCGGACCCGGTGGTCCCCACGGCGAAGCTGGCCGAGATGTTCCGCAAGGCCGGCCTGGCCGGGGTGGGGTTGCTCGGTGCGGCGGCGCTGGCCTTCGTCGGGAGACGCCCGTGACCACCTCGAGGTTCGACAGCTACCGCCCGCCGGAGGAGGGGGGTCGGCGCCGCCGGCGGAGCTCCGTGCGCGGCCACGCCACGGGCGCGGCCCGCGACCTGGCCCGCACCGGCCGGAGCTGGCTGAACCGGGACGGGGGAGGACGCCGCGAGGCCCCGGCGGTGCCCGACGCCGAGTTCTCCGACTACTACGGCCAGCCGGTCATCAAGCCGGTGCCCTGGAAGCACGAGATCCCGCTCTACCTCTTCCTGGGCGGCGTCGCGGCGGGCTCCGGACTCATCGCCACGGGAGCGGCGGCGACCGGCCGGCACGTGCTGCGCCGCAACAGCCGCTACACCGCGATGACCGCCGTGGTCCTCAGCGGGGCGGCCCTCGTCGCCGACCTGGGGAGGCCCGAACGCTTCCTCAACATGCTGCGCACCGTCAAGCTGACCTCGCCGATGAGCGTGGGCACCTGGATCCTGTCCGGCTACGCCGCCTTCGCCGGGGTGGCGACGGCCGCGGAGGTGGCCCGGGCGGTCGACGTGCCCGAGCGCGGCGTGCTCGGCACGGCCCAGCGCACGCTCGCGCTGATGGACGCGCCGGCGGCGGCGGGGCAGGCGCTCTTCGCCCCGCCCCTGGCCGCATACACGGCGGTGCTGCTGTCCGACACCGTCACGCCCGTCTGGTTCGAGAGCCGCTCGCAGCTGCCCTTCGTCTTCGTCGCCTCGGCCGCGATGGCCTCCGGCGGGGTGCAGATGGCGCTCAGCCCGGTGACCGAGGCCGGTCCGGCCCGACGCTTCGCCCTCATCGGGGCGGCCACCGACCTCGTCGCCATGCAGCGGCTCGAGCAGCACCTGCACGGCCTCGAGCTCGTCGAGCCGCTGGAGACCGGCAAGGCCGGCCGCACGCTGCGCCTGGCCAGGCTCCTGACCGTCGCCGGCGGCCTCGGCACCCTGCTGGCCGGCCGCAGCCGCCTGGTGTCGGTGGCCTCCGGGGTCGCCCTCGCCGCCGCGTCGGCGCTCACCCGCTTCGGCGTCGTCGAGGCCGGTATGGAGTCCGCGCGCGACCCCCGCTACACCGTCGGTCCCCAGAAGCGCCGCCTGGAGCAGCGCCGGGCCCAGGGTGCCGTCCACGACAGCATCGTCACCGTCCGGTAACCCCGGTCCGGCCGCCACGGCCTCCGGTCCGCCCACCCAGGAGATGGCATGAGCGACGCGAGCGACACCCCCTCCGGACATCGTTGGCTGGTCCTCGCCGGCGGGGTGCTGGTCCAGCTGGCGATCGGTGCCGTCTACGCCTGGAGCACCTTCGCCAAGGCCCTCCAGTCCGAGGCGTCGGCCTTCGAGCTGAGCAAGGTGCAGGCCGCCATCCCCTTCGAGGTCGCGATCGGGATGATCTTCGTCGGGACCTTCCTCGGCGGGCGCCTGCAGGACCGGCGGGGCCCCCGCCCGGTCGCGCTCGCCGGCGTGACGGTCTACTCCGGGGGCATCATGCTGGCCAGCCTCGCCCGCGACGCGGGCGACCTGTGGCTGCTCATCCTCGGGTATGGCGTGCTCGGCGGGGTCGGCCTCGGGCTGGCCTACATCGTCCCGATCTCGATGCTGCAGAAGTGGTTCCCGGACAAGCGGGGCCTGATCACCGGCATCGCCGTGGGCGGTTTCGGCTTCGGCGCGGTCATCACCTCGCCGCTGGCGCAGGCGATGATCGGGGCCAGCGAGGACTACCAGCGCTATCCCACCAAGGTGTTCCTGTGGCTGGGGCTGGCCTACCTCGTGGCCGGGCTGCTGGGTGCGTCGGTGTTTCGCGACCCGCCGCAGGGCTACCGCGTGGGTGCCGAGCCCGCGGACGAGTCTGCGGACGAGTCGTCCGGTGCCGAGGAGGAGACCGAGACGGAGGCCGAGCCGGTGGGTGCCGGGCACGACTACACGCAGCAGGAGGCGATGCGCACGCCGCAGTGGTACCTGCTCACGCTCATCCTCACCGTGTCGGTCACCGCCGGCATCTCCTTCGTCTCGATCGCCGCCGGCACGGCTACCGACGTCGCCGGGTTCAGCGCCGCCGGGGCCGCGACGCTGGTCGGGGTGATGGGGTTGTTCAACGGAGCAGGGCGCATCCTGTGGGCCGCGATCTCCGACCGGATCGGGCGGCGACCGGCGTTCCTGGGGATCCTGGGGCTGCAGGGCCTGGCGCTGCTGGCCATCCCGCACACCTCCGACGTGGTGCTTTTCTGCGTTCTCGCGGCCGTGATCTACCTCTGCTACGGCGGCGCCTTCGGCACCCTGCCCTCCACCGCCAGCGACTTCTTCGGGGTCCGGTACTCGGGGGCCATCTACGGGCTCATGCTCATCGGCTGGTCGATCGGCGGGGTCGCCGGTCCGCTGCTCATCTCCTGGCTCGTCGGCGACGACCAGGCCTACACGCTGGGCTTCACCGTCGTCGGCATCCTCGCCCTGGTCGGCGTCGCCCTGCCCCTGGTCACGCGTCCGCCCCGGCGGGACACCGCGCCCGAGGAGAGCACGCCCGAGGAGAGCACGCCCGCACGGACCACGTCCGCGACCGGGCGCTCACGCGACCTGGAGGAGGACCCCCTGCCCTAGCGCTCCGGCGGGCAGCGTCTCGCCGACGACCGGCGCCCCGGGCACCTCGCCCACGACGAGCAGGCCGCCGGAGGTCTGGGCGTCGGCGAGGAGGACGAGCTCGTCCTCGTCGACACCGGGCGCCGTGGCCAGGTGGGGCCGCACCCAGTCCAGGTTGCGCCGGGAGCCGCCCGGGACGTGCCCGGCCGCGAGCGCCTGCCGGGCACCGTCCAGGTAGGGCACGGCCGCGGCGTCGACCCGTGCGCTCACCCCGGAGGCGCGGCACATCTTGAACAGGTGGCCCAGCAGCCCGAAGCCGGTGACGTCGGTGGCCGCCCGCACCCCCGCCGCCAGCGCGGCGAGCGCGGCCTCCCGGTTGAGCGACGCCATGCTCTCCACCGCCTCGGGGCTGACCTCGCCGGTGGCCTTGGCGCGGTTGTTGAGCACGCCCACGCCGAGGGGCTTGGTCAGGCTGATCGGCAGCCCGGCCCGGGCGGCGTCGTTGCGCATGAGACGGTCGGGGTCGGCGGTGCCGGTGACCGCCATCCCGTAGAGCGGCTCGGGGGCGTCGATGCTGTGGCCGCCGATCACCGGGCAGCCGGCCGAGCTCGCGACGTCCAGACCGCCCTGCAGCACCGCGCGCAGCAGGTCGGGACCCAGGCTCTCGCGCGGCCAGCCGACGAGGTTGATCGCCATCACCGGGGTGCCGCCCATGGCGTAGATGTCCGACAGGGCGTTGGCGGCCGCGATCCGGCCCCAGTCGTAGGGGTCGTCCACGACCGGCGTGAAGAAGTCGGCGGTGGACAGCACCGCCACGCCGCCCTCGATGCGGACGGCTGCCGCGTCGTCGCCGTCGTCCAGGCCGACGAGGACGTCGGCCCCTCCCGGGCGAGCGCCCCGCAGACCGGCCACCAGGTCCTCCAGCTCACCGGCGGGGATCTTGCAGGCGCACCCGCCGCCGCGGGCCAGCTGGGTCAGACGGGTGGGTGGCATGCGCCCACCTTAGGCTCGGGTGTCTAGGCTGGCCCCTGGAGGCGTCAGGGTTCCTGGTGGGCCCCCCGGTCTTCAACACCGGTGAGGCCGAGCATCTCGGTCTGGCGGGTTCGATTCCCGTCCGCCTCCGCCAGCTGCGGGGCGAGGACGCCCCGGGACGGAAAGGGAGCGCACGGTGAGCCAGAGCGACCCGCGCCGGGCGATCGCCCGCACCGACGTGCTCCTCGCGAGCCCGCCCCTGGCCGCGGCGGCCGCCCGGCTGGGGCGGTCGTCGGTCCGGGCCGCGGTGGCCGGTGCCCAGGACCGGGCCCGCCGTGGAGAGATCGACCCCGAGGAGGTCGCGGCCGCCGCGCTCGCCGCCCTCCCCGCCCGCGCGTCCTCCCTCACGCCGGTGCTCAACGCCACCGGCGTGGTCGTCCACACCAACATCGGCCGCGCGCCGCTGTCGCGTGCGGCGGTCGAGGCGGTGCTCGACGCCACCGGCTACGTCGACGTCGAGCTGGACCTGTCCACGGGGGCGCGTGGCCGACGCGGCACGGGAGCGCTCGCGGCGCTGCGCGAGGCGGTGCCCGCGGCGCAGGACGCCCTCGTGGTCAACAACGGCGCCGCCGCCCTGGTCCTGGCCACCACCGCGCTCGCCGCCGGTCGCGAGGTCGTCGTGTCCCGGGGCGAGATGGTCGAGATCGGCGACGGGTTCCGGCTGCCCGACCTCATCGCCTCCACCGGGGCGCGGCTGCGCGAGGTCGGCACCACCAACCGCACCCACCGCCAGGACTACGCCGACGCGGTGGGAGCGGACACCGGGTGCGTGCTCAAGGTGCATCCCAGCAACTTCCGCGTCGAGGGCTTCGTCTCCGCCGCCGGGCTGGCCGAGCTGCGCGACCTGCGGCGCCCCGACGGCACCCGGGTGCCCGTCGTCGCCGACATCGGCTCCGGCCTGCTCGCGCCCGACCCGGTGCTGCCGCAGGAGCCGGACGCGGCCACCGCCCTGCGCGACGGCGCCACGATCGTCACCGCCAGCGGTGACAAGCTGCTCGGCGGCCCCCAGGCGGGGCTGGTCCTGGGCGAGCAGGCGACCGTGCAGCAGCTGCGCCGGCACCC
The DNA here is from genome assembly GCF_000421185.1 of Ornithinimicrobium pekingense DSM 21552. Lineage (GTDB taxonomy): Bacteria > Actinomycetota > Actinomycetes > Actinomycetales > Dermatophilaceae > Ornithinicoccus > Ornithinicoccus pekingensis. Next base: position 226,412 of record NZ_ATWJ01000013.1, on the reverse strand, counting down.
GCTGGCGCGGGCGCTGCGCGTCGACAAGCTCACGCTGGCCGCGCTCGAGGCCACCGTGCGCACGGCCGCGAGCCCCGTCCGCGAGGCGCTGCACGCCACGGCCGAGGAGCTGCGGCCCCGGGCCGAACGCCTCGCCCGCGCGCTCGGACGCGACGTCGTCCCCGTCGAGGGGCGGGTCGGAGGAGGGGGCGCGCCGGGTGTCCCGCTGCCCGGCTGGGCCGTGGAGCTGCCGGTGGAGACGGTCGAGCGGCTGCGCCGGCCCGCGAGCCCGGACGTGCCGGTCGTCCTGGCGCGGGTCGAGGACGGGCGCGGCCTGGTCGACGTGCGCTGCATACCTCCGGACCGGGACGACGACCTGCTGCGCGCGCTGCGCGAGGCGCTGGGGACGACCGGGGTATGAGGCGGGTGCTCGCCACCGCCGGGCACGTCGACCACGGCAAATCGACGCTCGTGCAGGCGCTGACCGGGCGCGACCCCGACCGGCTCGCGGCCGAGAAGGAGCGGGGCCTGACGATCGAGCTCGGCTTCGCCTGGACGCGGCTGCCCGGCGGTGCCGACGTGGCGTTCGTCGACGTGCCGGGGCACCAGCGGTTCGTCGGCAACACCCTGGCCGGCCTGGGACCGGCGCCGGCGGTCGTGTTCGTCGTCGCGGCCGACCAGGGCTGGCAGGCGCAGAGCGAGGAGCACCTCGCGGCGGTCCGCGCGCTCGGCATCACCGACGGCCTGCTCGTCCTCACCCGGGCCGACCTCGCCGAGGCGCGGCGGGCCGAGGAGGTCCGGGCCGAGGCGACCCGCCGCCTGGCAGCGGCGGGGCTCGACGTTCCCGGCGAGCTGGTGTCGGCGCGCACGGGAGCGGGTATGGAGCAGCTGCGGGCGGCCCTCGACGCGCTGGTGGCCCGCCTGCCGGCGCCGGACCCGCACGCCCCGGTGCGGCTGTGGTGCGACCGGTCCTTCACGGTCCAGGGGGCCGGGACCGTCGTCACCGGCACCCTGGGGGCAGGGACCCTGTCCGTCGGCGACACCCTCACCCTGGTGTCCGGCGACCGCGTGCGCGAGGTGGTCGTCCGTGGGCTGCACAGCGGTGACGTCGGACGCGAGGCCGTGGGGCCGGTGTCCCGGGTGGCGGTCAACCTGCGCCGCACCGACACCGAGGAGGTCGGCCGCGAGTCCGTGCTCACGACCCCCGGGGCCTTCGCGTCGGCGCGTGCCGTCGATGTCGGCCTCACCCCGGTCAGCGCCGGGGAGCCGGGTGCTCGGCCCGGGACGGACGGCGGTCCTCCGGAGCATCTCGTGCTGCACGTGGGAACGGCCGACCACCCCGTGCGGCTGCGCCCCCTCGGGCCGGGGTACGCCCGGCTGTCGCTCCCCCTCGCCCTGCCGTGGCACGTCGGCGACCGCGCCGTCCTGCGCGACCCGGGCACCCGCCGGCTGTGGTCGGCGCGCGTTCTCGACGTGGACCCGCTCCCGCTGCGCCGCCGCGGCGCGGCCCGCACCCGCGCCGAGTCACTCGCGGCCGCCGACGCAGGGAGGGCAGGGGATGCGGCCACGACGGCCCTCGCCGACCTGCGGCTGCGGTCCCGCTCGGCCGAGCACCCGACGGTCCTGCGGCGTCTCGGGCTGGGCGACCCCTCCACCGGCCAGCGGGTGGAGGGCTGGTGGGTCGACCCCGGGGCAGTGGAGGTCTGGTCGGACCGGGCGGGGCGCGCGGTGCGGGCGCACCACGAGGAGCAGCCGTTGAGCGCGGGGATGCCGCTCGCCGGGGTGGCGCACGCCCTGGACCTGCCGGGGCACCTGCGACCCGTCTCGGCCGGCGGGTCCCTACCGGACGACCTGGCGCCCCCGGAGGCCGACCTGGTGCGCCACGTCGCCGCGCACGCCGGCCTGACGGTGGCGGGCGGACGGGTCTGCGTCCCCGAGGCGGGCGGCCTCGGCCCCGCGGAGGCGGGGGTCGCCGAGCTCGAGGCTCGGCTGCGCGCCACCCCCTTCGCCGCGCCGGAGCGTGACGACCTGGCGCGGCTGGGCCTGGGCCCGGTCGAGCTGGCGGCAGCGGCCCGGCTCGGGAGGCTGGTCCGCCTGCCCGACGACGTCGTGCTCCTGCCCGACGCCCCCGCGCGTGCCATGCGCGAGCTGGCGGCGCTCGACCAGCCGTTCACGCTGAGCGCCGCACGGCAGGCCCTCGGGACGACCCGCCGGGTCGCGGTCCCCCTGCTGGAGCACCTGGACCAGCGCGGCTGGACGCGACGTCTGGACGGCCGCCTGCGTCAGGTGGTGCGGTGAGCGCCCCGCACGCCGTGGAGTGGCGGTATGCCGCGGCCGGGCTCGGGTGGGGCGTGGCCGTCGGCGCGGCCACCGGGCTGCTCTGCGGGCTGGGCTGGGCCGCGGTGGCGCTGGCGGGTGGAGGGGTCGACGGCGGTCGGGTGGTCGAGCGGGCCAGCCTGCTCCTCGGAGCACCGGTGCTCGGCCTGCTCCTCGGCGCGACGCTCGGCGGGGTGGTGGGCACTCCCGGCGGCCTGGTCAACGCGGTGCTGCAGCCGCGGCTGCGCAGCGACCGCGTTGCCTGGTGGTCGTCGTGGGCGGTCGCGACCCTCACCGCCGCGCTGGGCGTGGCCCTGGTCGTCGGGTGGCAGCTGGCGCGCGACGTCGTGGACCCGGGGCCTGGCGGCGTGCGCGCGCAGGGGGCGGCCGCCGGTGCGCTGGCGCTCGTTCCGGCCCTGCTCGGGGGCTGGCTGACGGCGCGCACGGGCCGGCTGCTGCGCAGGCGTCGGAGCGCAGCGCACCTTCGTGGGCCGCACGACCGTCAGGACGCCTCGACGGCGGCCTGCTCGTCCGAGCGCAGGAAGTAGGCGCCCACGGTCCCGGCGAGGGTGCCGAAGACCACGACCGACACGACGCCCAGGAACAGCTCGGTCAGGCGGGCGACCAGGTCGTCCGGGGCCAGCGGCTCGCCGGTGACCGCGCCCAGCGCGGTGGCGTGCAGCGCCTCGGCGAAGGTCGCGAAGTCGCTGAAGGCGTAGAGCAGCTGGCTGACCGACAGCACGGTGATCGACCACAGCGAGAGCAGCCAGCCGAGCCGTCCGCGCAGCACGGAGGCGGCCGAGCGGGTGCCCCGGACGGCGCCCGACAGGACCCGGCCCGTGCGCAGGAAGCGCGCGGCCCGGACCAGCCGGAAGACGCGCAGGAACGGCAGCAGGATGAAGGCGATCTGCCACCAGTTGCGCCGCAGGAACCGGCCGGTGTGCGGGGCCACGACGGCCCGGGCCACGAACTCGGCGGCGAACACCGCCCACAGCACCCACCCCAGCACGCTGAGCGCCGCGGAGAGACGCGAGCCCGGCAGGCTGAGCTGCTCACCGAGGATGAGCAGCACGAAGATGATGCCCAGGGCGCTCATCAGCGGGGTCAACCGGTCGAGGAGCTCCTGGGCGAGGTGCTCGCGCTGCTCCGCCGGCCGGTCCAGGACTCTCATGCGTCCGGTCTACCCGAACGTCCGCGGCGGTGCAGCGCGGAGGTGGGCTCAGGCACCAGCCGTCGACACGTAGCCGAGCTGCTTGTCCACGACGTTGAGCAGCGGGCTGCCGTCGAGCCAGCGGGCGGCGTTGTCGACGAACTGCCGTGCCAGCGCGTCACGCCAGCCGACGACGTCGCCGGACATGTGCGCCGACACGACCACCCCGGGGGTGTCCCACAGGGGTGAGCCCGGAGGCAGCGGCTCGGTCGCGAACACGTCGAGGGTGGCGCCGTCCAGCGCGCCGGCACGCAGCGCGGCCAGCAGGTCCTCCTCGACCACCGTCGCCCCACGCCCGACGTTGACCAGGTGGGCGTGGGCGGGCAGGGCCGCCAGCACCCTCGCGTCCAGGAGGCCGTGCGTGGCCGGGGTCAGCGGGGCGGCGTTGACCAGGTAGTCGACGTCGACCACGTGATCGGCCAGGTCGGCGCTGGCCACGACCGGGCCGAGGTCGGGGTCCGGCTCGGGACGGGCCCGGCTGCCGGCGGCGACCACCTCCATCCCCACGGCACGCAGCAGCCGGGCGGTCTCCCGCCCGATGGCGCCGGTCCCCACGACCATCACCCGTGCGCCCTGCACCCGCCGGGTCTCGCGGTGCCGCCATCGCCGCTCGCGCTGCAGGTCGTGGCTCTCGTGGACGCGCTTGGCGTGCGCCAGCACGGCCCCGAGGACGAACTCGGCGATCGGGCGGTCAAAGATCCCGCGGGCGTTGGTCACGACGACGTCGGAGGCGCGCAGCTCCTCGAAGAGCAGGGTGTCCACGCCGGCGGCCGCGACGTGGACCCACCGCAGGCGGTCGGCCCGCGGCCAGACGTCCTGCACCGCGCGGGAGAAGAAGTCCCACAGCAGCAGCGCGTCGGCACCGGCGATCGCCTCCGCCAGCCCCTCCTCGTCCGTCGGGCGCAGCTCGGCCCGCCCGGCCAGCTGCTCCAGGTGCGGCGGCACGTCGTCCACGGTGGCGCACAGCACGGCGATGACGGGGCGGCTGGTGCTCACCCGGTCAACGTAGGAAGGGGGTGTCTTATTGTCAACAATCCTCCCCGTGAGGCACGATGCAGCATGACCACCTCCGGCGGGGAGCTGATGGAGCGGGAGAGCATCCGCTCCCGGCCGTTCCCGGTGCCCGAGTACCTCGAGCGGCTGGCGCGGGTGCAGGAGGCGATGGCGCGCAGCGACCTGTCGGCCCTCGTCGTGGCCGACCCGGCCAACCTGTACTACCTCACCGGCTACAACGCCTGGTCGTTCTACATGCCGCAGTGCCTCGTCGTGCCGGTGCGCGGCGAGCCGCACCTGTTCATGCGGGAGATGGACGCGCAGGGTGCCCACTACACCGCATACCTGCCCGTGGAGCAGATCCACGGCTATCCCGAGGACCTGGTGCACCGCCCCGACCGGCACCCCTTCGACTGGATCGGCCGGCAGGCGGTCGAGCTGGGGGTGCTCGAGGACACCCCGTCCGCCCGGGTCGGCGTCGAGACCGATGCTCCGTACTTCTCCGTGCGCAGCCACCTGGCGCTGCGGGCCCAGCTGGCCAGCGCCGAGCTCGTCGACAGCCACGAGCTGGTCAACTGGGTGCGGGTCGTGAAGTCGCCGCTGGAGCAGGACAAGCTGCGCGTCGCCGGGGAGATCGCCCAGAACGTCATGCGGATCGCCCTCGAGCACGTCGAGCCGGGCCGGCGCCAGTGCGACGTCGTCGCGCAGATCCAGTACGCCCAGGCCCTCGGCGCGCGCAAGCTCGGCGGCGACTACCCGGCCATCGTGCCGATGCTGCCGACGGGGGAGACCGCCGGCACGCCGCACCTGACCTGGAGCGACCTGCCCCTGCGCCCCGGGGAGGCGACCACCGTCGAGCTCGCCGGGGTCTACCACCGCTACCACGTGCCGCTCGCCCGCACGGTCAGCCTGGGCCCGCCCCCGGCCGAGCTGCGCCGGTGCGCCGACGCGGTGACCGAGGGGCTGCGCGCCGCCCTGGAGGAGCTGCGGCCCGGGTCGACCGGCCACCGCGTGCAGGCCGCCTTCGCCGACGCGGTCGGCCGGCACGGCTACGTCAAGGGCTCCCGGGTGGGCTACTCGATCGGGGTCGGCTACCCGCCCGACTGGGGCGAGCGCACGATCAGCCTGCGCTCGGGCGACCTCACCCGGCTCCAGCGGGGTATGGCGTTCCACGTCATCCTCGGCATGTGGATGGAGGGCTGGGGCTACGAGCTGTCCGAGCCGGTCCTCGTCGGCACCGGCCCGGACGGTGCCGTCGAGCGGCTGGCCCCCCTGCCCCAGGACCTCGTGGTCAAGGACTGACCCGGCGCAGACCCCGTACCCGCACGCACGCACCCGACGAGAGGCCACGAACGTGAGCGCACCACCCAGCACGACCTCCACGCTGCCCCTGGCGGCCCGCGCCGCAGGGCTGGTGGGCTCGGTGATCGACTCCAGCACCTCGCTGCTGGCCACGCGCACCCACGACATCGTGCGCTTCGCCATGGGCAGCCCGGCGCCCGAGGCCATCCCGACGCAGACCCTGGCCGAGGTCGGGCGGGAGACGATCGGTGCCGGCGCCGCGGACGCCTTCGACTACGCCGCGACCGAGGGTGACCCCGCACTGCGCGAGGCGCTGCTCGGCGCGCTCGCGGGCACGGGCGACGCGACCACCGCCGAGCGGCTGACCATCACCAGCGGCGGGATGCAGGGCCTGGACCTGGCCTGCAAGCTCTTCGTCGACCCCGGTGACCTCGTCGCCGTGGAGTCGCCGACCTACACCAACGGCAGCGGGACGGCGCTGTCCTACCAGGCCCGGCTGCTGGAGGTGCCCGTCGACGGCGAGGGGATGGTCGTCGAGGAGCTGCGGTCGCTGGGTGAGCGGCACGGCCGTCCCAAGGCGATCTACACCGTCCCGACCTTCCAGAACCCCTCGGGCGCCACCATGTCGGAGCAGCGGCGCGGGCAGCTGCTGGAGCTGGCGCGCGAGTGGGGCAGCGTGGTCGTCGACGACGACCCCTACGGCCTGCTGCGCTTCGCCGGCGAGGACGTGCTGACGCTGCACCAGCTGGCCGACGGTGACCCGCTGGTCTTCTCCGTGCGGACCTTCTCCAAGATCATCGCGCCGGGGCTGCGGGTGGGGTGGGTCGACGCCGACCCCTCGCTGCAGCCGGTGCTGATCAGCGCCAAGCAGGCGATGGACACCTGCACCAACCTGCCGATGCAGCGGCTCGTCGCCGGCTTTCTGCGGGGAGGGCACCTCGCCGAGCACCTGGCCACGCAGCGGGAGCGCTACCGGCTGCGCAAGGAGGCGATGCAGGAGGCGCTCGGGGAGCACTTCGCCGACCTCGCCCGGTGGACCGACCCCGAGGGCGGGTTCTTCCTGTGGGTCACCCTCGAGGAGCCCGTCGACACCCAGGCGCTCTTCGAGGTCGCGCTCGACGAGGGGGTGGCCTTCATCCCGGGCAACGCCTTCTCCCCCGAGGGCCGCTTCCCCCACGCGCTGCGGCTGTGCTTCGCGTCCACGGCGCCGGAGCGCATCCACGAGGGGGTGCGGCGGCTGCGGGTCGCCGTCGACCGGGTGCGGGCAGGGTCGGAGGGCCGGTGAGCCCGCGCGCCGCGACCCCGTCGGCCGCCGTGCTCGAGCCGCTGGTCCAGGAGTCGACGCCCTCACGGATCGCCGCGCTGGTGCGTGCGGCCATCGCCAGCGGGGACTTCCCGCCGGGCGCCCAGCTCTTCGAGGCCGACCTGGCACGCCAGCTGGGTGTCAGCCGCGGGCCCCTGCGCGAGGGGCTGCAGCGGCTCGCCCAGGAGGGGTTGCTCGTCTCGGTCCGCAACCGCGGCCTCTTCGTCGTCGAGCTGACCCCCGAGCACGTGCGCGACATGTACCTCGCGCGCGCGGCGATCGAGCGCTGCGCCGCCGACGTCCTGGTCCGGGGGGACCACGTCGCCGCGGCCGACGCGCTCGGCACGGCGCTGGAGGAGATGGCCCGGGCCGCCGAGGCCGGGGACTCCCGCGGCGTCGCCGAGGCCGACATCCGCTTCCACGAGACCCTCGTGGGGCTCACCGGCAGCCAGCGCCTGCGCCGCGTGCACGAGACCCAGGCGGCCGAGGCCCGGATCTGCATCCATGCGCTCGGCAGCACCTACGCCCACGACGTGCTGCGGGTGGAGGAGCACCGCGCCATCGTCCAGGCGCTGCGGGACGGCGACGGCGAGCTGCTCGACCGGCTCCTGGTGGCGCACATGGAGGACGCCGTCACCGAGCTCGTCGAGCTCAGCGAGCGGGCGCTCGACCGGGAGGGGGCCGGCTGAGAGAGCCGTGGCTCCTCAGTCGGGCATCGAGATGCTGACGTACTTGGTCTCCAGGTACTCGTCGATGCCCGTCGGCCCGCCCTCGCGGCCCAGGCCGGACTCCTTCACGCCGCCGAAGGGGGCGTAGGGGTTGGAGACCACCCCCTGGTTGAGCCCGACCATGCCGCTCTCGATCGCCTCGGCCGTGCGCAGCGCCCGACGCAGGTCCTGGGTGTAGACGTAGGCGACCAGGCCGTAGGGGGTGTCGTTGGCCAGCCGCACCGCCTCCTCCTCGGTGCTGAACGGGGTGAGCGGGGCCACCGGGCCGAAGATCTCCTCCGCTGACATCCGGGCGTCGGTCGGCACCCCGGTGAGCACGGTCGGCGGGTAGAAGAAGCCGGGCCCCTCGCCCGGCTCGCCCCCGCACAGGACCGTGGCGCCGCGTTCCACGGCGTCGGCCGTCAGCGTCGTCACCTTCTCCAGGGCCGCCTCGTCGATGAGCGGGCCGACGTCGACGCCCTCGTGGGTGCCGTCGCCCACGGTGAGCGCCCCCATCCGGCGGGCCAGCCGCGCGCCGAACTCCTCGATCACCGACTCCTGGACGTAGATCCGGTTGGCCGCGGTGCACGCCTCGCCCATGTTGCGCATCTTGGCCGCCATCGCCCCGGTCACCGCCTCGTCGAGGTCGGCGTCCTCGAAGACCACGAAGGGGGCGTTGCCCCCGAGCTCCATCGAGGTGCGCAGGACCGTCCCGGCGCACTGCTCGAGCAGGATCTTGCCCACCCGCGTCGACCCGGTGAAGGACAGCTTGCGGGCCAGACCGGAGCGGATGAGCGGCTCCATGACCCCGCCGGAGTCGGTGGCGGTCACGCAGTTGACGACACCGTCGGGCAGCCCGGCCTCGCGCAGGATGTCGACGAAGGCGAGCATCGACAGCGGGGTCTGGTGGGCGGGCTTGATCACGCTGGTGCAGCCGGCCGCGATCGCCGGGGCGATCTTGCGGGTGCCCATCGCCATCGGGAAGTTCCACGGGGTGATGAGCAGGCAGGGGCCGACCGGCTGACGGGTGACCAGCATCCGGGCCCCGCCCTGCGGCGCCACCTGGTAGCCCCCGTCGATGCGCAGCGCCTCCCCGGCGAAATGCCGCAGGAACTCCGCGGCGTAGCTGATCTCGCCGCGCGCCTCGGCCAGCGGCTTGCCCATCTCGGTGGTCATCAGCAGGGCCAGGTCGTCGGCCCGCTCGTGCAGCAGACCGAAGGCGGTCATGAGGATCTCGTGACGCTCCAGGGGCGTGGTCCGGGCGAACCCGGGCTGGGCCGCGACGGCGGCCTCCAGGGCGGCGCGCCCGTCCTGGGGCGTGGCGTCGGCGACCTCGCGGACCACCTCGCCGGTGGCCGGGTTGACGACCTCGAACGTCGCCCCTCCCGTGGCGTCGACCCACCTCCCCGCGACGAAGAGCTGGGAGGGGACGGTGCTGACGACGGTGGGGGTCATGGCGGAAACCGCTCCTTCTCGAGGGCCGGGCAGGGACGTCAGATGGGATACGGTGATTGTCGACAATCTACCAACGCTGGAGGTGTGTGGCATGGCGACGACGTTGTCCCCGGTGCTCAGGCAGGCCACAGGGGTCGTGGCGGCGCGCGGCGAGGGTGCGCTGATCTTCGACGAGGAGGACCGGCGCTACCTCGACTTCACCGCGGGGATCGGCGTCACCAGCACGGGCCACTGCCATCCGCGGGTGGTCGCGGCCGCCCAGGAGCAGGTGGGGCGGATTATCCACGCGCAGTACACCACCGTGATGCACCGGCCGCTGCTGACGCTGGTGGAGCGGATGGGCGAGGTGCTCCCGGCGGGGCTCGACCGCATGTTCTTCGCCAACTCCGGCTCCGAGGCGGTCGAGGCGGCGCTGCGGCTCGTGCGGCAGGCGACCGGGCGGCCCAACGTCGTCGCCTTCCACGGCGGCTTCCACGGCCGCACGGTCGCGGCCGCGTCGATGACCAGCTCGGGCACGCGGTTCCGCGCCGGGTTCGCCCCCCTCATGGCGGGCGTGCACCTGGCGCCCTTCCCCAACCCCACCCACTACGGGTGGACCCAGGAGGAGGCCACCCGGTTCGCGCTGCGCGAGCTCGACCACCTGCTGCAGACCGTCAGCGCCCCCGCAGACACGGCGGCCTTCGTCGTCGAGCCGGTCCTGGGTGAGGGCGGCTACGTCCCGGCGTCCACCGAGTTCCTCGCCGGCCTGCGCGAGCGGGCCGACCGGCACGGCATCCTGCTGGTGGTGGACGAGGTGCAGACCGGGTGGGGCCGCACGGGCCGGTTCTGGGGTCACGACCACTTCGACGGCCGGCCGGACGTGCTCGTCACGGCCAAGGGCCTGGCCTCCGGCTTCCCGCTGTCGGGCATCGCCGCCTCCGAGGAGCTGATGAGCCGCGCCTGGCCGGGCTCGCAGGGCGGGACCTACGGCGCCAACGCCGTCGCCTGCGCCGCGGCCGTGGCCACGCTCGAGGTGATCCAGGGGGAGGGCCTGGTCGACAACGCAGCGGTGCGGGGCGAGCAGCTGCGCGCCGGGCTGGAGAAGGTCGCGGCCGACGACCCCCGGATCACCGACGTGCGCGGGCTGGGGTTGATGCTCGGCGCGGAGTTCCGCGACGTCGACGGCGAGCCCGACGCCGCCACGGCCGCAGCGGCGCAGCAGGAGGCCGCCCGGCGCGGGCTGCTGCTGCTCACCTGCGGGGCGTGGGGCCAGGTGGTCCGCTTCATCCCGGCGCTCGTCGTCGACGAGGCGCTCGTGGCCGAGGCCCTGGGCATCTGGCGCGAGTCGGTGGCTGCGGTCGGGGTCGCTCCGGCCGGGAGCTGACGTCCGCCGTCGCACTCACGACGCCCAGCTGCACAGTCCACCTGATGCGTCATACCGTCAGTGCAGCTCGGCGACGCGGGTCGCCCCGCCCGTCGCCGCGCGGTGCCAGCCCCACAGCAGCCCACCGGTCACCGACAGGGCGGCGCTGGCCAGCGCGGCGGTGAGCAGGGAGCCGGTCACCAGCGGTGCCAGGAGACCGGCGAGGACGGCGTTGGAGATGAGCACGGCGAAGGCCGACATCGAGGCCGCCGACCCCAGGCGGTGCGGGAAGAGGTCGAGCAGCGCCAGCTGCAGCACGGGGAAGGCCATGCCGATCGCCGTGCCGAGCAGGGTCGGGCCGACGAGCACCCAGGGGAGCCGGGGCGCCAGCAGGGCGACCAGGAGGTTGGTGGTCGCGGCCGCGAGGACGAGCAGCATGGTCCGGTCGACGAGGACGGGGCCGGCCACGCGCCCGGCCACCCGCCCGCTCACCCAGGACCCGACGACCATGCCGCCGACCAGCGGCACGAAGAGCACCCAGAAGTCCTGCTCACCCAGCCCGAGCAGGTCGACGACGATGATGGGTGCCGCCAGCACGTAGAAGATGTAGGCCCCGAAGGTGGCCACCATCGCGACCGTGAGCCGCACGAACGTCAGCGACCGCGCCACGTCCCACAGGCCGGACAGGACGGGGCGCAGGCGCAGCGGCACCCGGTCGGCCGGGTCGAGGGTCTCGGGGAGCACGAGGACCATGACGACCGCCACGACGAGGGCGTAGGCCGCCACGAACCAGAAGATCACCGGCCACGGGCCGAGCCGCAGGAGCCAGCCGCCGATGATCGGCGCCAGGGCCGGGGCGATCGCGAAGATCATCATCACCTGGCTCATCAGCCGCTGGGCCGTGGCCCCGGAGTAGAGGTCGCGGATCACGGCCCGGCTCACGACGGTGGCCGCCCCGGCGAAGACGCCCTGCAGGCCCCGGCCGACCAGCAGCCAGCCGAGGCTGGGGGCGAGGGCGCAGACCACGGAGGCCACGACATACCCGAGGAGCCCCGCGAGCATGACCGGCTTGCGGCCCAGCGCGTCCGACAGCGGCCCGTGCAGCACGCTCATCGCCGCGAAGGTGAGCAGGTAGACGCTCGTCACCTGCTGCAGCGCCGTGGCGTCGGCCTCGAACTGCCGGCCCAGCGAGACGAACCCGGGGAAGATCGTGTCGATGGTGAACGGCCCCACCATCGCCAGCGCGGCGACGACCGCGGTGACGGTCCAGGCCGGGGGCGCCGAGGGGCGGGTCACCGGCGCGGGTGCGGTCGGGACAGGTCCACGGTGAAGACCGGCAGGAACAGCTGGGCCAGCGGACCGATGGCCACGGCGTAGAGCACGGTGCCGACGCCGACGACGCCGCCCAGCAGCCAGCCGACCGCGACGACGCTGACCTCGATCGCGGTGCGCACCAGGCGGAACGAGCGGCCGGAGACCCGCGCCAGCCCCGTCATCAGGCCGTCCCGCGGGCCGGGGCCGAACTGCGAGCCGATGTACATCCCCGTGGCCACCCCGTTGAGCAGGATGCCGCCGAGCAGGAGCACCACCCGCCAGCCGAGCTCGTCGGTCTGCGGGAGCACCGCCAGGGTGAGGTCGGCCGCGGGCCCGATGAGGAAGGCGTTGCACAGCGTGCCCAGGCCGGGCCGCTGGCGCAGCGGGATCCACAGCAGCAGCACCAGCACCGAGACGCCGACGACGACCGTGCCGAAGGTCAGCGGCAGGTGCTGCTGCAGCCCCACGTGCAGCACGTCCCACGGGATGAGCCCCAGGACGCTGCGCACCACCATCGCCATCGACGCGCCGTAGAGGAACAGCCCGACCAGCAGCAGCGCCAGCCGGGGCGCGAGCCGACCCGCGCGCAGCTGCTCGATCGGCCCGAGGTCGGCCAGCTGGCGCCTCGCGGTGGGGGTGTCGGTCACAACGGCCAGTGTGCCCGACGGTCGGCACCGGTCGCCCGGCAGCCCTAGAGTGAACCCCGCACCGCCCAGCAGGGCGTGCCACCAGCACCGACGACGAGCAGGAGGCTCATCCGTGAGCGAGCACCACCCCGGCATGGGCGCCTTCCCCATCGAGGGCGGTTTCGCCTTCCGGGTCTGGGCCCCGAACGCAGACGCCGTCCGGGTGGTCGGCGACTTCAACGACTGGGACGAGGGCGCGACCGAGCTCGCCCCCGAGGGCAACGGACACTGGTACGGCGAGGCCCCCGGCGCCGAGCACGGGCAGGAGTACAAGCTGCTGCTGACCAACGGCGAGGGCACCTTCTTCCGCATCGACCCCCGCGCGCTGGCGGTGACCAACTCGGTCGGCAACGGCATCCTCTACGACCAGGGCCGCTTCGACTGGGACGGCGACGAGCGCTTCGAGACCCCCGGCCAGCACCAGCTGGTCATCTACGAGACGCACATCGGCTCGTTCATGGAGACGCCCGAGGGTGGGCCGGCCGACCTGCACGACCTGACCGGGCGGCTCGACTACCTCGTCGGCCTGGGCGTCAACGCCATCGAGCTCATGCCGCTGATGGAGTTCGCCGGCGACTACTCCTGGGGCTACAACCCGGCGCACATCTTCGCCGTCGAGCACACCTACGGCGGCCCCGACGCCCTGAAGACCTTCGTGCGGGAGGCGCACCGGCACGGCATCGCGGTGCTCGTCGACGTCGTCTACAACCACTTCGGCCCCAGCGACCTGCCGACCTGGCAGTTCGACGGCTGGAGCGAGAACGGCAAGGGCGGCATCTACTATTACCAGGACGAGCGGTCGCACACGCCGTGGGGCGACACCCGCCCGGACTACGGCCGCTCCGAGGTCCGTGACTTCATCCTCGACAACGCCCGGATGTGGTTGCGCGACTACCACGTCGACGGGTTGCGGCTCGACATGACGCCCTACATGCGGCACATCGACGGCTTCAGCGGCGACATCCCCGAGGGCTGGGCCATGATGCGGGCGGTCGGCGAGCTCGTGCGCACCGACTTCCCGGGCCGGCTGGTCATCGCCGAGGACCTGCACAACGACCCGGCCGTCACCTCCACCGAGGACGGCGGCGCGGCGATGCACGCCCAGTGGGACAACCAGTTCGTCCACCCGGTGCGCCAGGCGCTCATCACCCCCTCCGACGAGCACCGCTCCATCCCCGAGGTGGCCCGGGCGGTCATGCACTCCTACCACCACGCCTTCGACCGGGTCGTCTACGTCGAGTCCCACGACGAGGTGGCCAACGGCAAGGCGCGGATGACCACCGAGGTGCAGGGGGACAACGCCGACGGCTGGCACGCGCAGAAGCGCGCGACGCTGGGAGCCGCGCTCGTCCTCACGGCGCCGGGTATGCCGATGCTCTTCCAGGGCCAGGAGTTCCTCGAGGACGAGTGGTTCCGCGACACGGTGCCGCTGGACTGGGAGCGGGCCTGGGCCTTCCGCGACATCACCCAGATGTTCCGCGACCTGATCCGGATGCGCCGCAACCTCGACGGCGCCACCCCCGGGCTCTCCGGTCCCAGCACCACGCTGGTCACCCTCGACGACGACGCCAACGTCATCGCCTTCGTGCGCTCCACCGACGACGACCAGCACGTGCTCGTCGCCCTCAACCTCACCGCGGAGGCGGTCCGGCGCGAGGTGAAGGTCCCCGGGGAGCACTGGCAGCTGGTCTTCAACAGCGACGCCCGCCGCTACAGCCAGCTCTTCGGCGACCACCCCACCCCCGACCTCGACGTCAGCGACGGCAGCGCCGTGCTCGACCTGGGGCCCTACTCGGCCGTCGTCTACGTGCCGGCCTGACCGCGCGGGGTCCTGGTGCGCTCGGAGCCGGGCGTCATCGAGTTCTCCAGACCCCAGCGGACCGCCTGGGACCTGCGGGTCACGCCGATCTTGCGGTAGGCGTTGCGGATGTAGGTCTTGACCGAGTTGATGGACAGGTAGGTGCGCCGGGCGATGTCGGTGTTGGTCAGCCCCTGGGTGATCAGGGCCAGCACCTCCGCCTCCCGGGGCGACAGGCCGTGGGCACGCCCTGGCCAGTCGCCCTGGGTGTCGGCGGGCTCGAGGTCGGTGTCGGTCCCCGGGCCGAAGGAGGGGGAGACGACGACGTCGCCCCCGGCCACCTTCTCCAACGCCTCGACCAGCTGCTCGGCGTGGGTGCTCTTGTCCAGGTAGCCGCGGGCGCCCTTGGCCAGGGCGAGGTCGACCAGCTCGGGCTGCATGTTCCAGGTGAAGACGACCACCTTGCCCGCCCGGGGGCTGGACAGGACCTGCTCGAGGTGGGAGTCGGTGATCGGCTGCTGGGCGAAGGTGTCCATGAGCGTGACGTCGACCTCGGAGGCGACGTGGCCGTCGACGTCGACCTCCACGACCCTGACCCGGTCGCGGTAGGGCGCCAGCATGGCCGCCAGACCGTGGACGACCACCTCGTAGTCGTTGACGATGGCGACGCGCACCGGGCCTGGCGTAGTCATCGAAGCAGTCTATTCCCTCGTCAGAGCCGGTGCAGGTCCCACCCTCAAGGGGGTACTGGACCTCGCGGCACCAGGACTAGTGTCTGGAGCGTGTCTTCGACGATCGCAGTTCTGACCATGGCCAAGGGACGCCATGAGCACCTCCTCGGCCAGGTGGACGGGTTGTCCGTCGGTTCCGTCCCTCCCGTCGTGCACAGCGTCGTGTCGATGGGCGACCGTGACCTGACGAGGGGCCGCCTGCCCCTGGGCACCGACCGGTGGCGCACGGTGGTCCGACCGGTGCAGTCCGACCGCCGTGCGCTCCCGCTGGCGCAGGCCCGCAACGCCGCTGCCGAGGCCGCGGTCGAGGAGGGCGCTGACCTGCTGGTCTTCATGGGTGGCGACGTCATCCCCGGCAAGCGCGCGCTCGAGCGGTATGCCGACGCCGTCACCACCGGCGCCCCGGACGGGGTGAGCGGGCCGGTGGTCTGGCAGGGCCCGCTGCTGCACCTGCCTCCGCTGGAGAACGAGGCGCTGGGCTACCCCTTCGGTCACCTGGCCGAGATCGCCACGCCCACCGGTAGCGACCCGGTGCTGGAGCCGGGCCAGCTGCTGCACGAGCCGGACTGGGGCCACTTCCGCGGGTGCGCCTTCGCGATGACCGCGCGGGACTTCGCCGACGTCGGCGGCTTCTGCCCCGACTACACCGGTCACGGCCTGGAGGACGCCGACTTCGCGCGCAAGGTGGGTGACGCCGGCGGCTCCCTGGTGTGGGTGGGGGGCGCGGCCTCATACCTGCAGCCCGTGCCCGCGCCGGACACGGCCGACGAGCTGCGCATCGCCCTGCGGCACGCCGCGACCTGGCGCGCGCGCTGGGGGACCGACCCCGACCACCCGATGATCGACCGGCTGCTCGGCGCCGGCGTGCTGCAGCGGGCGGAGACCGGCGGCTACGTCGCGGTCTGAGCTCAGCCGGTCACGCGCACGAACCCGTGGGCGCCGCGCTCGGCGTCGACCATGATGTGCGACACCAGGGGGTAGTGGCCCTCCTGCGGGAAAGTCAGCTCCACGAAGCCGCCCTGGGCTGCCTGCAGCCCCAGGGCCTGGGCGCCTGCCCCGCCGGCCTCGGGGCCGAGGGAGTAGGCGCCCTCGGCGTAGACGGTGTCGAACTGGCCGCCCACGACGTGGAAGGAGGTCGGCCGGCTCGGCCCGGCGTCCAGCACCCACAGCCGCACCCGCTCGCCGACCCGCGCCGCGAGCATGTGCTCGTCGTACTGGTCGGCGATGCCGTTGAAGGTGACGAAGGTGGGCTGCTCGGCCGCGATCGAGGCGGCGTCCACCTCGGCGGCGGGCGCCTCGCCCTGCCCGGTGCCCGGTGAGAGGTGGACCTCGGACTGGACGAGCAGGTACTCGCGGTCGACCGCGGGCAGTCCCTCCTCGGGCTCGATGATGACCGCACCGTGCATGCCGGCGGCGATGTGGCTGCTCATCGGCATGGTCGAGCAGTGGTACATCCAGATGCCGGCCCGCTCGGCGGTGAAGGTGTAGACCAGCGACTCACCGGGCGGGATGGTGCGCATCGGCCTGTCCGGCGCGAGCGCCCCCGCGTGGAAGTCGATGGAATGGCCCATCGTCCCGTCGTTGACGAGCGTGACCTCGAAGGTGTCACCGACCCTGCCGCGCAGCGTGGGGCCGGGCACCTGCCCGTCGAAGGTCCAGCGGACCTGCGTCACGCCGGGCGCGACCTCGAGCTCCTCCTCGGTCGCGGTCAGCGTGAGCCGGTGCGTGGTGCCGGCCGGGGTGGTGAGCGGGGGCAGGACGGGGTCGACCGGGTCGGTCACGGTGGCGGCAGGGTCCAGGCGCACCGCGGCGGGGCCGCCGACGCCGACGGCAGCGTCGCCGTGCCCGGTGTGGTCGGTCGCGGCGACCGGCGCCCCGCCGTCCCCGGTCACCACGACGTCCAGGACCATGCCCATCTGCCGGTGGCCGACGATGGTGCACCACCCCTGCGCCGTCTCCCCGACGACGCCGAGGTCGAGCGTGGCCGACTCGCCGGGCGCGAGGCGGGGCGTGCGCTCGCCAAGCACCTGCAGGTCGTGCACGTTGGTGGGGTCGGTGTTGGTCAGCTCGACGACGAGGCGGTCCCCGCGGGGGACCTCGATGCGCGCCGGCTCGAAGCGCATGTCGACCGCGGACACCTGCACCGTGGTGGTGCTGCCGGTCGCCACGACCGCGGCGGCCCCGCCGGTCGTGCCCCCCGGCAGCCCGGCAGCGGCGGGGTCCAGCGCGACGCCGACCGACACGGCCAGCACCAGCGCGGACACCGCGGCCACCAGCTGCCCGCCGGACCAGACCGAGGGCATCCGGTCCGGCTCGCCGGCGGGGGTGCCGGGCGTCGGACTCGACCCGGCCGGACGCTCGCCCCGCGCCCGGGCCGCCTCCACCTCCTTCCTGGCACGCACCGCGGCGTGGATCCCCCCGAGCATCAGCGGGACGAAGGCGGCGAGGGCGAGGACGACGAGCACCGACAGGATCACCCGGACGATGCTCGGGACGGGCAGCAGGCACAGGAGCAGGCCGCCGTTGACGACGACCAGCCGCGCGGTGCCCCACCGGTCGAACCACGCCTGACCGGCGCGCACGACCGTCTTGCCGCCGCCGAGCACCGACGGGACCAGGTAGGACAGCGCGCCGGGCAGCAGCTGGGCTGCGAACCCCACGACGAGGATGGCGCTCGTGGTGCCGAAGCCGTCGGTGAACTCGGCCCAGGTCCGCGTGGTCGACAGCCGCACGAGGATGACCACGATGGCGACCAGCCACCACAGGAGCGACAGGCCGACCGAGGCGGGGGCGAACTCGCGGGGGCGGGCGGTCCGGACCGGCGCGAGGACGGCGGAGGCCCACCACAGCAGCGCCACGGCATACAGGCCCAGCGCGGCGACCGTGACCCAGCGCAGGTCGGCGAGGGCACCGGCGACCAGCAGCGCGACGGCACCGGCGAGCCCGGGCAGGGCCTGGCGTGCACGCCGCTCCGCGTCGGCCCCGATCGGGGTGCGCAACATCGTCGGCCACAGGGTCAGCAGGGTGCCGGTGACGGTCAGGCCGACCCAGCCCAGGACGTTGACGGTGATGTGCGCCAGCAGGATGCGCCCGTGCGCCGCGTCGTCGAGGCCGAGCGCGAGGGTGGCGCCCAGGGCGACGCCGACCGGCAGGCAGACCGCGGCGGCCAGGTAGTAGCGCACCGTCACCCGGAACCGGCCCGGGAGCGCCGAGCGCAGCCGGCGGAAGAGCTGGACGCCGTGCCAGACGACGGCGGCGGTGACCAGGGCCGCCCCGGTCGCGGTGACCCACCACTGCGCGGTGGGCACGCCGACCAGGGTGGTCGAGGTGCCGACGAGGAGCAGGACGAGGCGGCGGTTCTGCTGGCGCCGCTCGTCCAGCCCAGGCGCGGTCTTGAGCAGCGCCTGGGTGAAGTGGGTGCTCCACACCATGATCGAGTGCGTCAGGGCGCCCAGCAGGACCAGGTGCACCATGAGCCAGCGGGAGCCCGGCACGAAGGGGTGCACGAACGTCATGACCACGGCGAGCACCATCCACAGCACGCCGGGGTAGTCGCGCATCGGCCACCGGCCCCGGGCGCCGCCGGGGCGGGCGGGACCGGTCGGTCGTGCGGTGGGGGGAGCGGCAGGGCTGGTCAGGGCAGGCATGCGGGCGCGTGGTCCTCGGTCGTCGGGGCGGGGGAGGGGCGAGGGGTATGGCGTGCGCGCCCGCTCGGGCGGCGCCGGGCGCCGACCGCGGTGAGGACCGCGACGGCGACGAAGAGGAGGACGGCGGCGACGTTGCCCACGAGCGCGGCGTGCCAGCCGGCCGTCGTGCCGGCGGCCACCGTGAGGACCCGGCCCAGCAGCGTGACGTGCAGCAGGACCAACGGGCCCCACATCACGGCGGTGTAGGGCAGGCGGACCCGCAGCACGGCCGGCAGGATCACCGGGGCGTGGGCCAGGATCATCGACATCGCGAAGCCGAGGAAGGTGGCGTGGACCACGATGTCGTAACCGGCGGGGGAGACGGCCGGGGACCCCAGCAGCACCAGGCCCAGCCCGGCGACCCCCAGCCAGGAGTAGCCCGTGAGCAGCGCGGCGGCGGCGAAGCGCGGCAGCCCGCTCGTGCGGACCAGCCGGCGGGCCACGTCGTGCCGGACGAGCCAGGCCGTCAGGAGCAGCAGCGACAGGCCCAGCAGGCGCCCGCCCGTCACCGGCCACAGCACGGCCGTCAGGGCGGCGCCGGTGAGGCCGGTGGCGTGGGCGGTGAGGGTGCGCCGGGCACCGTCAGGCATCGCCAGCCTGGCCAGCTCGACGCGCTCCGCGCCGATGGTCAGCACGACGAAGCCGACGAGCAGCGGCACCACGGTGGCCACCTCGAGGCGGGTGAGCAAGAGCGCGGCCGCGGCTGCGAGCACCGCGCCGAGGGCCTGGACGGCCACGAGCAGGTCCCCGTTGCGGCGCCAGAGCGCGAGGTAGACCACGACGAGCAGCAGCATGCCCTGCACGAGCAGCAGCCGTCCGAGCAGCGGCCGGGGCAGCAGGACCAGGGCGAGGGCGCCGGCGCCGAGCAGGGCGGGGGCGAGCAGGGACCACGTCGTGCGCAGCGCGACGGCACGCTCGAGGGCGATGACGGTGCCGAGGAAGCCCAGCACCATGAGCGGCCCGTGCAGGACCGCGAGCCGCGCGCTGCCGACGGGGGCGGGCAGACCGGCCAGGGTGAGCGCGGCGTCCAGGCCGGCCAGCAGGGCCAGCCCGCCCCCGACGATGAGCAGCGGGGCCCAGCGTGGGCTCCGGCCGGCGAGGCCCGTGCTCCGGCTCATCCCCGGTCCGGTGCCTGTCCCCGTGCCCCGGCCGGCGGGGCCGGGGCACGCGGGGCCGGAGCCGGCGTCGCCTCGTCGACCTCGGCCCAGTCGGGGCCGTCCAGCGCGATCGCCGCCGCGGGGAACAGGCCGTTGTCCTCCCGGTCGATGTGGTGACGCAGGTCGTGCAGGAAGGTGTCGACGAGCGCCGGGTCGACACCGGCGCCGGCCCTGCGGATCGCCTCGAGCTGCGCGTCGAGCGTGGTGTGCTCCGAGCACAGGCTGTCGATGTGGTCGGTGAACTCCTCCTGGCGGCGCATCACGGCGAACAGGCCGGTCTCCTCGTCGCGGGTGTGCGGGTGCAGGAGCGCCTCGACCCGGTCGACGGCCGCCGCGACCTGCGGGGCGCGGCCGCCCTCGCAGGCCCGGCGCAGCTCGCCGGCGGCGTTGATGATCTCGGTGTGCTCGGCCATGAACCGGCCGATCACCTGGATCGACTCGCAGCCGCAGTAGGTGCACATCGTCAGGCGGAGCGGGTGAAGCGCAGGGTCCAGGCCTCCGGGCCGCGGACCCGGTAGTCCCAGGTGATGGCCTCGCCCTCGCGGTCGGTGATCTGGGCGAGCAGCGGCAGCGGGTCGTGCGGGGCGACCAGGTCCATCTGCTGGCCCGGGCGCAGGCCGGAGAGCGCCCCGAAGATCGTCGCGTGACGGATCGCGTGGGGGATCTCGCGGGCGTCGAGCGCGGGCACGCCCTCGTCGGTGCAGCCGCAGGCGCAGCCGCTGCGGTCGGTGAGGGGCAGCGCGGTGGTGCCGGCGGGGGCGGTGGTGTCGCTCATGAGGAGTCCTTCGCGGGTCGTGGGGGAGTTTGACGGACAGATCCAATATAAACTAAACAACGGAGTCCGTCGTCCACTATGCTCCGTAGTGTCCGACCCCGACGGACCGGCACCACGCACGCCCCCTGCCCGCACAGCTCGACGCCGAAAGTGAACCGTTGATGACTGACTCCCCGAGCCGCGACGTCGGCACGCCCGCCCCCGACCCCGGCGCACCTGCTGCCGCCCCAGCCGGGGCCGGCACGGCCGCCGCGACGGGCGAGCCCGACCCCCGCACCGCCCGGACGATGCTCGTGATGGCGACGCTCGGCTTCGCCATCTGCTTCTGGGCCTGGGCCCTGCTCTCGCCGCTGGCGGTCACCCTGCGCGAGGAGCTGGGCCTGACCTCCCTGCAGCAGTCGCTGGTCGTCGCCACGCCGGTGATCGTCGGCTCCCTGGGCCGGATCCCGGCCGGCGCGCTCACCGACCGCCTCGGCGCCAAGGTGATGTTCCCGGCCGTCGCGGTCCTGACCATCCTGCCGGTGCTCTTCCTCGGCTTCTTCGGCGACAACCTCGCCGCCCTGCTCATCGGCGGCTTCTTCCTGGGCATCGGGGGCACCTCGTTCGCGGTCGGCGTGCCGTTCGTCAACGCCTGGCACCCCCCGGCCCGGCGCGGCGCGGCCCTCGGCATCTTCGGCATGGGCACCGGCGGCACCGCGGTCGCCGCGTTCACCACCCTGCAGCTGGCCAACGCCTTCGGCCGCCCCGCCCCCTTCGTGCTGGTCGCGGTGCTCCTCGCCGGGTATGCCGTGCTGGCCTGGTTCGTCCTGCGCGTGCCCCCGGGCCGCGCCGGGGGTGCCCGGGGCGGCAACTGGCTCTCCGCCGCCCTGCACACGCTGGCCCAGCCGGTGGCCCTGAAGCTGGCGATGCTCTACGCCATCGCCTTCGGCGGCTTCGTGGCCTTCAGCGTCTACCTGCCCACCTACCTGGTCAACAACTTCGGCATGGACAAGGGTGACGGCGCCCTGCGGATGGCCGGCTTCGTCGTCGTCTCCGTCGTCGCCCGGCCCATCGGCGGCTGGCTGTGCGACCGCTTCTCCAAGACCCTCGTCCTGGCCTCCCTGCTCATCGGAACCGGGTTGTTCGCGCTGCTCGCCGCCCTCGTGGGGGCGGGCACCACCGTCATCGTCGGGGACAACACCTACCCCGTGGCCCTGGAGCCGGTCGGGACCGTCGCCTTCCTCGGCATGGCGGCCGGGCTCGGTGCCGGTGCCGGTGCCGTCTTCGCGCTGGTGGCCGCGCTCGTCGAGCCGGCCCGGGTGGGCGCCGTGACCGGTGTCGTCGGCGCGGCCGGCGGTCTGGGCGGGTTCGTCCCCCCGCTGCTGATGGGCGCGATCTACGGCGCCTTCGGCAGCTACACCCTCGGTCTGCTGCTCCTGGCCGTCGTGGCCGTGGGGGGTGGCCTGTTCACCCTGGTGGGCTTCCGCAAGGAGCTCGCCGCCACCACCCAGTAACGTGACCGGCTCATCGATGCGACGAGCCGGACGGCCCTTGTGAGGAGGTGAAGGTGCCAGTTCCAGCCATCCAGCCCACGCGGCCGGAGCCGCCCGCCGGGGCGGCCCTGCTCGTCTCGCCGGTGCGCAGGGCCGTCGTGGACGAGCTCGCCGCCCTCGACGAGGCCACGCGTCCGGTCGGGCTGACGGCCGCCGAGCTGGGCTCGCGCCTCGGGCTGCACACCACCACGATCCGCTTCCACGTCGACCAGCTGGTGGTCGGCGGTGTGCTGGAGTCCCACTTCGTGCGCAGCGGCGGCGTGGGCCGGCCGAGCAAGAAGTACGTGCTGCGCGAGCAGGTGCTCGGCGAGACCGACACCGCCCAGCACGGTGCCGGGCCCTACCAGGTGCTGGCCGGGTTGCTGGCCTCCGCGATGTCGGCCGGGGAGGCCGAGCAGATGACGCCCGAGGAGGCGGGGGTGCGCTGGGCCCGCCACCGGGCCGAGGAGGCCGAGGCGGCGCACGCCCCCGAGCCCGGGGCGCCCGCCCCGGCGACGGCTTCCCGGTCTGCGGTGGAGGGGGTCATCGAGCTGCTGGCCGAGTGGGGCTACACCCCCGAGACCGAGCCCGCCGAGGACGGGAGGGCCGTCGACATCACCCTGCGCGACTGCCCCTTCCTCGACCTGGCGCACACCCACCCCGACGTCGTCTGCGGCGTGCACCGCGGCCTGCTGCGCGGCGCGCTCGACGCCGTCGGCGAGCCCGACGCCCGGGTCAGCCTGCAGCCGTTCGTCGGGCCGACCACCTGTCGCGCGCGTCTGTACGTGCCGGGCGAGGCCTCCCCCGTCCAGGCCCCTGACCTGGGTACCATCACCGATCCCGACCCGCCCACCACTCAAGGAGTGCTTCCTTCATGACGGACATCCACGAGCGTCCCGCCGCCGGTCTTGACGGCCCCCTGAGCGAGGCGCTGGTCGGGACCAGGCGGTTCTTCACGCGGGGCCAGGTCTCGCAGGACCGGCGGACCCTGAGCCTGCAAGGCGGCCGCAGCGGCGACTCCTTCTACCGCGACCGCTGGAGCCACGACAAGGTCGTCCGCTCCACGCACGGCGTCAACTGCACCGGGTCCTGCTCCTGGAAGGTCTACGTCAAGGACGGGATCATCACCTGGGAGGCCCAGCAGACCGACTACCCCTCGGCCGGCGCGGACCGCCCGGAGTACGAGCCGCGCGGCTGCCCCCGCGGTGCCGCCTTCTCCTGGTACACCTACAGTCCCACCCGCGTGCGCTACCCCTACGTGCGCGGCACGCTGCTGGAGATGTTCCGCGCCGCCCGCCAGCAGTACGGCGACCCCGTGCTGGCCTGGGCCTCGATCGTCCAGGACGAGGAGCGCGCGAGGTCGTACAAGTCCGCGCGCGGCAAGGGCGGCCTGGTGCGGGCCAGCTGGGAGGAGGTCGTCGACCTCGTCGCGGCCGCCCACGTCTACACGATCAAGCGCTTCGGCCCCGACCGGATCGCCGGCTTCTCCCCGATCCCGGCGATGTCGCCGGTGTCCTACGCCTCCGGAGCCCGCTTCCACGAGCTCATCGGCGCGCCGATGCTCTCCTTCTACGACTGGTACGCCGACCTGCCCAACGCCTCGCCGCAGATGTTCGGCGACCAGACCGACGTCCCCGAGTCCGGCGACTGGTGGGACGCCGGCTACCTGATCATGTGGGGCTCCAACGTCCCGCTGACCCGCACCCCCGACGCCCACTGGATGGTCGAGGCGCGCTACCGCGGCCAGAAGGTCATCGCGGTCGCGCCGGACTACGCCGACAACGTCAAGTTCGCCGACGAGTGGGTCGCCTCCGCCCCCGGCACCGACGGCGCGCTCGCGATGGGTATGGGGCACGTCGTCCTCCGCGAGTTCTTCGTGGACCGCCAGGTCGACTTCTTCACCGACTACAACCAGCGCTTCACCGACCTGCCCTACCTGGTGACGCTCGATGACGCCGGAGACGGTTCCTACAGGCCCGGAAAGTTCCTGGTCGCCGGCGACCTGGAGGGCCACCCCGAGGCGGGCAGCGAGAACGCCATGTGGAAGCCGGCGGTCCTCGACGGGGCCACCGGTGAGGTCGCGATCCCGAACGGCTCGATCGGCCACCGCTTCGGCGAGGAGGGCGAGGGCCGGTGGAACCTCGAGCTGGGCGACATCCGCCCGGTGCTCTCGCTCTACGGCGACACCGGTGAGGCGGTCGAGGTGGCGCTGCCGCGCTTCGACAACCTCGAGGGCCAGCAGGTGCTGGAGCGTCGCGGCGTGCCGGTCCGCCGCGTCGGCGACCGGCTGGTCACCACGGTCCTGGACCTCATGCTCGCCCAGTACGGCGTGGGCCGCGACGGGCTGCCCGGGGCCTGGCCGTCCGGCTACGACGACCCCTCGGCCCCCGCCACCCCCGCCTGGGCGGCCGAGATCACCGGCGTCCCGGTCGAGCAGATCATCCGGATCGGCCGCGAGTGGGCGCAGAACGCGATCGACACCCAGGGCCGCGGCATGATCCTCATGGGCGCCGGCATCAACCACTGGTACCACTCCGACCAGATCTACCGCGCCCTGCTGGTGCTGACCTCGATCACCGGCTGCCAGGGCCGCAACGGCGGCGGCTGGGCGCACTACGTCGGCCAGGAGAAGGTGCGCCCGCTCATGGGCTTCCAGCACCTCGCCTTCGCCCTCGACTGGGTGCGGCCGCCGCGCCACATGAACCAGACGTCCTACTGGTACGTCCACACCAGCCAGTACCGCTACGACACCTTCGACGCCGACGCGGTCAACGGCGCGACCGGCGCCTTCACCGGGCGCTCCACGATGGACCTGCTCGCCCAGGCCGTCCGGCTGGGGTGGGTCCCGTCCTACCCCCAGTTCGACCGCAGCTCCCTGCAGGTCGCCGACGAGGCCGCCGAGGCCGGCATGGCCGCCGGGGACTACGTTGCCAGCCGGCTCAAGGACGGCACGCTGCGGTTCGCGGTCGAGGACCCCGAGCACCCGGACAACTACCCCCGGGTCCTGTCGCTGTGGCGCTCCAACCTCCTCGGCTCCTCGGCCAAGGGCAACGAGTACTTCCTCAAGCACCTGCTCGGCACCGACAACGCGGTGAAGGCGGTGGAGGCCTCGCCGGAGCACCGGCCCCAGGACGTGGCCTGGCCCGAGCGGGCCGGCGAGGGCAAGCTCGACCTGCTGCTCACGCTCGACTTCCGGATGACCAGCTCCACGCTGTTCTCCGACGTCGTGCTCCCGGCCGCGACGTGGTACGAGAAGCACGACATCAACACCACGGACATGCACCCGTTCATCCACTCCTTCAACCCCGCCATCGCCCCGCCGTGGCAGGCCAAGAGCGACTGGGAGGCGTGGAAGGTGATCGCCAGGCGGTTCTCCGAGCTGGCGGTCGACCACCTGGGCACCCGCAAGGACGTCGTCACCAAGCCGCTGTGGCACGACACCCCCGAGGCGATGGCCACCGTGCACGGCCGGGTCCAGGACTGGCGCACCGGCGAGGTCGAGCCGGTGCCCGGACGGACGATGCCGGTCGTCGCCGAGGTCGAGCGCGACTACACCGCCGTCTACGACAAGATGACGGCCATCGGCCCGCTGCTGGAGAAGGTCGGCATGCTGACCAAGGGCGTGAAGTACGAGGTCGGTCGCGAGGTCGACATCCTGCGCCGGCGCAACGGCACCGTCCACGGGGGCGTCGCCGACGGGCAGCCGAGGGTCGAGACCGACATCCAGGTCGCGGACGCGATCATGCACCTGTCCGGGGTCAGCAACGGCCACCTCGCCACCCAGGGGTTCAGGTTCCTGGAGAAGCGGACCGGCACCCAGCTGCACGACCTGTCGGCCGAGCACGAGGGCAAGCAGATCACCTTCGCCGACACCCAGGCGGCGCCCGTGCCGGTCATCACCTCCCCGGAGTGGTCGGGCTCGGAGAGCGGCGGCCGGCGCTACGCGCCGTTCACGATCAACATCGAGCGCTCCAAGCCGTTCCACACCCTGACCGGCCGCCAGCACTTCTACCTCGACCACGACTGGGTGCAGGGGATGGGTGAGTCGCTGCCGACCTACCGTCCGCCGCTGAACATGACCACGCTCTTCGGCGAGGACCCGGTCGGTCGGCAGAGCGAGCACGACGGCGCGGTCGCCGTCGCGGTCCGCTACCTGACCCCGCACAGCAAGTGGTCGATCCACAGCGAGTACCAGGACAACCTGTTCATGCTCTCGCTCTCGCGCGGCGGGCAGACGATCTGGATGTCCGACGTGGACGCCGCCAAGATCGGCGTGCGTGACAACGACTGGATCGAGGCGGTCAACCGCAACGGCGTCGTCGCCTGCCGGGCGATCGTCAGCCACCGGATGCCCGAGGGCACGGTCTTCATGCACCACGCCCAGGACCGGCTCATCGACGTGCCGCTGACCGAGACCGACGGCAAGCGCGGCGGCATCCACAACAGCCTCACGCGGATCCTGCTCAAGCCCAGCCACATGGTCGGCGGCTACGCCCAGTTCTCCTACTTCTTCAACTACATCGGGCCGATCGGCAGCAACCGTGACGAGGTCACGGTCATCCGCCGGCGCACCGCCCCGGTCACCTACTGATCCACCCGACGCACGACCTACCGACCTGAGGGAGAGAGACAACATGCGCGTCATGGCACAGATGGCCATGGTCATGAACCTGGACAAGTGCATCGGGTGCCACACCTGCTCGGTCACCTGCAAGCAGGCGTGGACCAACCGCCAGGGTATGGAGTACGTCTGGTTCAACAACGTCGAGACCCGGCCGGGGCTGGGCTACCCCCGCGGCTACGAGGACCAGGAGGAGTGGAAGGGCGGCTGGGTCCGCGCCGACAACGGCCGGCTCAAGCTGCGCGCCGGCGGGCGCCTCAACAAGCTGCTCAACATCTTCTCCAACCCCAAGATGCCCTCGATCCAGGACTACTACGAGCCCTGGACCTACGACTACGAGACGCTGCTCAACGCCCCGGCGCAGGACACCTTCCCCGTCGCCCGCCCGAAGTCGCTGATCTCGGGCAAGCACATCAACATCGAGTGGTCGGCCAACTGGGACGACGACCTCGGCGGCTCCACCGAGCACGCGGCCAAGGACCCGATGCTCAAGGGCATCGAGGACAAGGTGAAGTTCGAGTTCGAGCAGACCTTCATGTTCTACCTGCCGCGGATCTGCGAGCACTGCCTCAACCCCAGCTGCGCGGCCTCCTGCCCCTCCGGCGCGATCTACAAGCGCGAGGAGGACGGCATCGTGCTGGTCGACCAGGACAAGTGCCGCGGCTGGCGCATGTGCGTCACCGGGTGCCCCTACAAGAAGGTCTACTTCAACCACAAGACCGGCAAGGCCGAGAAGTGCACCTTCTGCTACCCGCGCGTCGAGGTCGGCATCCCCACCGTGTGCGCCGAGACCTGCGTGGGCCGGCTGCGCTACATCGGCCTGATGCTCTACGACGCGGACAAGGTCCTCGAGGCGGCCGCGGTCGAGGACGAGCACGACCTCTACGAGGCGCAGCGCAGCGTCTTCCTCGACCCCCGCGACCCGGCGGTCGAGCGCGAGGCCGAGCGCGCGGGCATCCCCGGCGACTGGATCGAGGCGGCCAAGAAGAGCCCCGTGCTCAAGCTGATCAACGACTACAAGGTGGCGCTGCCGCTGCACCCGGAGTACCGCACCATGCCGATGGTCTGGTACATCCCGCCGCTGTCCCCGGTCGTCGACGTCATCAAGGACACCGGCTACGACGCCGAGGACAAGGACAACCTCTTCGCGGCGATCGACGCGCTGCGCATCCCGGTGGAGTACCTCGCCAACCTCTTCACCGCCGGCGACACCCGGCCGGTCGAGGCGGTGCTGCGCCGCCTGGCCGCGATGCGGTCCTACATGCGCGACATCAACCTCGGCCGCGACCCCCAGGCGCACATCGCCGAGGCGGTCGGCATGGAGGAGGAGGAGATGTATGAGATGTTCCGCCTCCTGGCGATCGCCAAGTACGGCGACCGCTACGTCATCCCGACGGCGCACGGCGAGCAGGCCCACGCGTTGGAGGAGCTGGCGACCGACTGCCCCGTGAGCTCCTTCGACGACGAGCTGCTCGACTCCTCCGGCCCGTTCGGCGAGGGCTCGGGCCGTGGTGCCGTCACCCCGGTCGCGGTGGAGAACCTGATGATGCTGCAGGAGCGGGCCGGCGCGGACACCCTCGTCTCCGGCGGCGCCAAGCGCGGCCGCGTCAACCTGCTGAACTGGGACGGCCGCGGTATGCCCGAGGGCCTCTTCCCCCGGCGCGAGGAGGGCGTGGAGGTCTCGGCGGGCGGTGGCACCCCGCAGCAGCCCACCGACGACCGGTCGCTCCTCGAGGGTGGCGAGGCCCGGCCGGACAACGTGGCCGGCGCCGACGGAGGGCCGCAGCGATGATGCCCTGGCGGCGCCACCGGCGCACCAGCCCCCGGTTCGACGCGCGCGCCCAGGCCGACACCTGGCAGCTGTGCTCGCTGCTGCTGGACTATCCCGGGGAGGACCTGCCTGGGCGCCTGCCGGTCCTGCGGGAGGTCGTCGCCGGCCTGCCGCGGGCGGCGGGCGAGCCCCTGGGCCGGTTCCTCGACCACGTGCAGGCCGTCGGGTTGCCGGAGCTGCAGCGCGACTACGTCGACACCTTCGACGTCACCCGCAAGTGCGCGCTGCACCTGACCTACTTCCTGCACGGGGACACCCGCAACCGCGGGGTGGCGCTGGTGCAGTTCAAGCAGCTCTACCGCCAGCACGGGGTCGAGCTCGACGACGCGGACAGTGAGCTTCCTGACTTCCTCCCGGTGGTGCTGGAGTTCGGCGCGACCGTCGCCCCGGACACCGCCTGGAAGGTGCTCAACGACCACCGGGTGGGCATCGAGCTGCTGCGCCGGGCCCTGGACCGCCGCGGCTCGCCCTGGCTGGACGTGGTCGCCGCCGTCCGCGCCACGCTGCCCGCGCTCGACGGCGACGACGAGCAGGCGCTCGCCGCGCTCATCGCCCAGGGCCCCCCGCAGGAGACCGTGGGGATCGATGACGCCCCTTACGCCATGGACCCGGCCCTCGACGGCCACACCCGGGGGGCTCCGCCCCCCGTGCACCCCCCGAACGCCTGCGGCGGAGGGGCACCCCATTCCTCGTCCCAGTCCCTCGGCCCGACCATCCCCGTAGGAGCCCCTCGATGAGCACCTT
Organism: Ornithinimicrobium pekingense DSM 21552; assembly: GCF_000421185.1. GTDB lineage: Bacteria > Actinomycetota > Actinomycetes > Actinomycetales > Dermatophilaceae > Ornithinicoccus > Ornithinicoccus pekingensis. The sequence continues at coordinate 196,951 of NZ_ATWJ01000013.1, read as the reverse complement.
CCTCTGGGTGATCTTCCCCTACATCTGCCTGGCGATCTTCGTCGTGGGGCACTTCTGGCGCTACCGCTACGACAAGTTCGGGTGGACCACCCGCAGCTCCCAGCTCTACGAGGACAGGCTGCTGCGGATCGGCAGCCCGCTGTTCCACTTCGGCATCCTCTTCGTGGCCGTCGGGCACTTCATGGGGCTGGTCGTGCCGCAGAGCTGGACCGAGCAGGCCGGGATGAGCCAGGAGCTCTACCACATCGTCGCGCTCGCCGGCGGCCTGCCGGCGGGGATCGCCTGCCTGGTCGGGCTGGCCATCCTCGTCTACCGGCGGCGCACGGTCGGGCCGGTCTTCCGCGCGACGACGGTCAACGACAAGGTCATGTATGCCGTGCTCGCCGTGGTCATCGTGCTGGGCATGTGGAACACCGTCGCCGGCACCCTGCTCAACCTGGGCATCGCGGGCGACCACTACAACTACCGCGACGGCGTCTCGCCGTGGTTCCGCCAGATCTTCTGGTTCCAGCCCGACGCCTCGCTGATGGAGGGTGCACCGCTGGGCTTCCAGCTGCACGCGCTGCTGGCGTTCCTGCTCTTCGCGATGTGGCCGTTCACCCGCCTGGTGCACGTCTTCTCCGCGCCGGTCGGCTACTTCACCCGGCCCTACATCGTCTACCGCAGCCGCGACGAGCGACCCGGCACGGCGACCGGCACCCGGGCCCAGAAGCGCGGCTGGGAGCGCGTGCAGTGACCGACCACCCTGTGCTGGGCGACCTGGCGCTGCAGCCGGTCGAGGAGGTCGACCCCTCCCGGGTGGTCGACCTGACCGCCGAGGGCCGCCGGCTGCTGGAGAAGGCACGGTCCTCCGGCCGGGGCCGGGCCGTGCGCGCCGTGGTCCGCCAGCCGGGGCAGAACATGATCCTGCTCGGCCTGCCGGCCGGCGGCGGGCTGCCCGAGCACGACGCACCGGGCCCGGCCTCGCTGCTGTGCCTGTCCGGCGAGGTGACGCTGAGCACGGCCGAGGGGTCCTGGACCCTGCCCGCCGGCACGGCGCACGCCATACCTCCCGCCCGCCACGACGTCGTCGCCGCCGTCGACAGCGTGTGCGTCCTGACCGTCTCCCTCCCGGTGCAGGACCGATGACGCCCACGCGTACGCTGCCGGGCGTGACCGACCGCCTCCTGCCGCTCGTCGAGCCCGGCCCCGAGCTGACCCCGGCGCAGGTCTCGCGCTACTCGCGCCACCTGCTCGTGCCCGGCATGGGCATCGAGGCGCAGCGGCGGCTGCTCAACGCGCGCGTCGCCGTCGTCGGCGCGGGCGGGCTGGGCAGCCCGATCCTGGCCTACCTGGCCGCCGCCGGCACCGGGCACCTGACGATCATCGACGACGACGTCATCGACACCACCAACCTGCAGCGCCAGGTCGTCCACCGCACCGACGCGGTGGGGCAGCGCAAGGTCGACTCGGCGGCCGGCTACGTCCGCGGCCTCAACCCCGACGTGTCGGTGACCGTGCACCACACCCGGATCACGCCGGAGAACGCCCAGGCGCTGCTCGCCGGGCACGACCTCGTCCTGGACGGCGCGGACAACTTCCCCACGAGGTATGCGGTGTCCGACGCCTGCGCCGCGCTCGGGCTGCCGGTGGTGTGGGCCGCGGTGCTGCGCTTCGACGCCCAGATCTCGGCGTTCGTGCCGGGGCTGGAGGGGTCGGTCAGCCTGCGCGACCTCTTTCCGGTGCCGCCGCGTCCGGAGGACGTGCCCTCGTGCTCCGAGGCCGGCGTGCTCGGGGCCCTGGTCGGACAGGTCGGCTCGATCATGGCCGGCGAGGCGGTCAAGCTGATCTGCGGCTTCGGCGAGCCGCTGGTGGGGCGGGTCCTGCTCGTCGACGCCCTGTCGCAGCGCACCCGCGAGGTCCCGCTGCGCCCCGTCGGTGCCGTCGTCGCGCCGCCCGCCCACGAGCAGGTGCGCGAGCTGGTGCCGCTCGTGGAGGTCTCCGCCGAGGAGGTCCGCGACGAGCTGGCCGGCACCGACGGTCCCGGCGGTCCCGGCGGTCCCGGCGGTCCCGCCCCGGTGCTGCTCGACGTGCGCGAGCCCGCCGAGCACGCCCTCGGCACGGTCCCGGGCGCGCTGACGGTCCCGGTCGGGGAGGTGCTGACCTGGGAGGAGCTCGTCGGCCAGCTGCCCGACGGGCCCGTGGTCGTCTACTGCAAGACCGGCCCCCGCGCCCGTCGCGCCGCAGCCCACCTGGTCAAGGTGGGCCACCCCGACGTCCGCGTGATGACCGGCGGCATCCTCGCCTGGATCGAGCGCGTCGACCCCACCCTCCCGACCTACTGACGCACCCGACCCGACCCCACTCCCCATCCCGACCGACGACACCGTGCGCCCGCCCACCGCCCCACCGACGACACCGTGTGCACGCCCGTGACCCCACCGACGACACCGGGTGCACGCCCGGACGGCGACCGAGGACGTGGTGTGCACGCCATCGACCTGCTGGTGCTGGCCGGCGGCCGCGGCGAGCGCCTCGGAGGCCAGGACAAGGCGGCGCTGACGCTCGGCGGGCGCCCGCTGCTGGACCGGGTTCTGGACGCCGCCCCCGCCCTGGGCGGCCGGGTGGTCGTGGTCGGCGACACCCCCGTGCCGGCCGACGTCCCGCGGACGCTGGAGGACCCGCCGGACGGCGGGCCCGTGGCGGGGATCGCCGCCGGCCTCGAGGTGCTGCGGCCCGCCGCGTCCTGGGTCGCGGTCGTGGCGGTGGACCAGCCCGGCGCCGCCCGTGCGCTCGCCGCCCTCTGTGCCACGCTGCCGGGACTGGGCGAGGACGTGGACGCGGTGAGTCACGAGGACGCCGGCGGTCACCGTCAGTGGCTGCTCGCCGTCTACCGCCGCCCCGCGCTCGAGGCGGCGCTCCGGGACCTCGGCGAGGCACGGCATACCTCCGTCCGCCGGTTGGTGTCCGGGCTGTCCTGGCAGACCGTGGAGCGTGGCGCGGAGCACCTGGGGGACGTCGACACCTGGGAGGACGCGCAGGACTGGGAACGCCGTCTGGGACGTGCGACCATGGCCACGGACCGACTCGACCTGGAGGGATGACGATGGCGACCGTGAGGTTCTTCGCCGCTGCGGCGGAGGCGGCCGGCACCGAGACCGAGCAGGTGCACGCGGACGACCTGGGGGGTCTGCTCGACCGGCTGGTCGAGCTGCACGGGGCCGAGCTGGAGCGGGTGCTGCGCCGCAGCTCGGTGCTCCACGAGGGGCAGTACGTCAACGACCGCGGGCTGGCGATCGCCCACGACGCCGTCCTGGACGTGCTCCCGCCCTTCGCCGGCGGCTGACGGCCGGGCGAAAAGCCCTTCCGGCCGAGGCCTCGGCGGCCCTAGGCTGCCGCCGTGCCGACAGCCCAGAGCCAGCAGGTCCTCGACCCTGCGCCTCCTCCGCCGCGACCCGCGCTCGAGAGGGTCGTGCGAGCCCTCGCCGCGGCATCGCTCGCCGGGGCGGTCGTCGGCCTGGTCGTCGGCGGCGTCGGGGGACGGCTCGCCATGGGGCTGCTGGCCCGGCTCAACCCCGAGGACGCCGGACGGATCACCGACGACGGCTTCCGCATCGGCCAGCTCACGGCGAGCGGGACCCTCAACCTGCTCGGCGCGGCGGTCCAGGCGGGCCTGACGGGTGCGCTCCTCTACCTGGCGCTGCGCCGGCTCGCCCTCGGCGCGCCGGCGGTGCGCGTCGCCTCCCTCACGCTGGGCGGCGCGGTGGTCGTGGGCGCCTTCCTCGTCCACCCCCAGGGCCGCGACTTCCGGATCCTCGGGCCGGACTGGCTGCCGGTGCTGCTCTTCGTGGCCCTGCCGGCCGTCTTCGTCCCGCTCCTCGCCCTCCTCGCCGAACGCTGGCTCGCGCCCGGGTCCTGGTTCGCCACGGCGCGCCTGAGGTATGTCGCGCCCCTGCTGCTGGTGTGGGTGCTGGCGGGCCTCCTGCTGCCGCTCCTGGGCCTGGCCGTCGTCGTCGGGCTGGTCCACCAGCGCCTCGCGCCGACGCTGTCCACCGGCGCCCGGGCCGCCGTCGCCTGGTCGGCACGGGTGCTCCTCGTGGCCCTCGGACTGTGGGCGCTGTGGGGCCTGGTGGGTGCGGTCCGCGCCGTCACGTGAGCGGACGCGCGGCCACGACCTTGCGGGCGACGTCGGCACCCATCCCGGCGGCCACGAGGACCCAGGCCAGCAGGGCCACCCAGAACCAGTGCGTGCCGACAGCCTCCACCACCGGCAGCCGGTCGGCGCGGCCCAGGTAGATGCCGGCGACGGAGTACATGCCGAGCGGGAAGACCATGCTCCACAGCGTGGGCTGGTAGACCAGCGGGACGCGGTGCAGGACGTGCCGCCAGAACCCGGCTGCGACCAGCACCGGGATCAGCCACGTCGCGAACGCCCAGAACACCACGGACAGGCCGGCGACCAGGTCGCGGGTGACGTCGATCATCGGGGCGTCCTTCATCTCCACGATCCGGGCGCCGGCCACGATCGTGATGGCCACCGCTCCCATGGCGACCCAGTAGGGCGGGTCCAGGTGGCGCGGCTCCAGGGGGTAGAGCATCACCCGCAGGGCGACGAAGACCGCGCACGCGGCATACAGCACGACCCCGACCGACCAGGCGAAGACCGCCAGGATCGCCAGCTCGTGCCGCAGCCCGTCGTAGACCGGCTCGAGGCTGGCGGCGACGACCGCGATCGACTGGCTGGCGACCACCCAGATGAACCAGGTGCCGTTGGCGGTGTCGAGCATCGGGCGCCGGTCGCTGCCGAGCACGGCCGTCCACGGTATGACGTAGCCCAGGACCAGCCAGACCAGCACCGCGACGCCGAGCAGGACGGCCGCGACGCCGCTGCGGCCGACGCCGACCAGCGCTGCCGCCAGCACGTCGGTGGCCGCGATGAAGGTGAAGAACCCGAACGCCCGGGCGGGGTCGTGGAAGTCCTCGGACATGCGGTCGCGGTGCGCGACGAAGCGCCAGGCGGTGAGCGCGACGAGGGCCAGGTAGAAGCCCACGGCCAGCCAGAAGAGCACGGTGGCGAGCAGCGTGAAGCCGCGCAGCTGCGCACCGATCGAGACGATGCCGGTGGCCATGACGCCGGCGAAGTAGCCGGGGGTCAGGCCCGCGGGGTTCAGCGGGGCCGGGCGCGCGTCACCGGTGCTGCTGGTCGTGGACGGCGCGCCCGGGGCCACGTCAGCCCCCGATACGGCTCATCGGGCGCGGTGGCTGGAGGAAGTCGGGCTCGTTGATGCCGTGCCCGGGCAGCTTGGCGCCGATGGAGGCGCGGAAGAGGTCGGCCAGCTCCTCGTCCGACGCGCCGGCCCGCAGCGACGTGCGCAGGTCGGTCTCGCCCGTGGCGAACAGGCAGTTGCGGACCATGCCGTCGGCGGTGAGCCGCACCCGGTCGCAGGTGCCGCAGAAGGGCATCGTCACCGAGGCGATGACGCCGACCGTGGCCGGCCCGCCGTCGACGAGGAACAGCTCTGCCGGGGCGCTGCCTCGGGCCTCGTCGGGCAGCGGGGTCAGGTCGTAGCGGACGCGCAGCCGCTCGAGGATCTCCTCGCCGGTGATCATCTGGGTGCGGTCCCACTGGTGCTGGGCGTCCAGCGGCATCTGCTCGATGAAGCGCAGCTGGTAGCCGTGCTCCAGCGCGAAGCCCAGCAGGTCCGGGGCCTCGTGGTCGTTGACGCCCCGCATGAGCACCGTGTTGAGCTTGACCGGCACCAGACCGGCCTCGGCGGAGGCGTGGATGCCCTCGAGGGTGTCCTTGAGCCGGTCGCGCTTGGCCAGGTCCAGGAAGATGTCGCGGCGCAGCGTGTCGATGCTGACGTTGACGCGGGTGAGACCGGCGTCGGCGAGCGCCCGGGCGGTCTTGGCCAGGCCGACGCCGTTGGTGGTCATCGAGATCTCGGGGGAGGGCTCGAGCGCGGCCAGCCCGGCCACGACGTCGACGAGGTCGCGCCGCAGCAGGGGCTCGCCGCCGGTGAGGCGGATCTCCTCGATGCCGAGGGAGACCGCCACGCCGGCCAGGCGTACGACCTCCTCGGTCGTCAGCATCGTGTCCCGCGGCAGCCACGGCACGCCCTGCTCGGGCATGCAGTAGGTGCAGCGCAGCGAGCAGCGGTCGGTCACCGAGATGCGCAGGTCGCGGTGGACGCGGCCGAAGCGGTCGACCAGGGGGCCGGACGTCACGAGTGGTCACCTCCGGCGACCTGGTCGACGAGGTGGCCCAGCAGCGGGCCGATGACGTCCATCCCCTCGGTGACGGCGGACGGGCGGCCGGGCAGGTTGACCACGAGCGTGCCGCCGACGCCCTGCCCGTCGGGCCAGTCGACGACGCCGACCACGCCGCGCGACGCGGCGGCATAGGGGGTATGGCGTGCACCCTCGTGCCGGAGCAGCTCGGCCAGCCCGGGGTTCTCGCGGGTGATCACGGTGCGGGTGGCCTCCGGAGTCAGGTCGCGCGGCCCCATCCCGGTGCCGCCGGTCGTGACGACCAGGCGGTGCCGGGCGGCGACCGCGTCGCGCAGCGCGCCGGCGACGGTGTCGACGCCGTCCGGCACGACCACGGGGGCGTCCACGGCATACCCGTAGGAGCGGAGGGCCTCGACGAGGAGCTGGCCGGAGGTGTCCTCCCGCCGCCCGTCGGAGCTCCGGTCGGAGACCGTGATGGCCGCGGCGGTCCGACCGCCCGCGGGGGCGTCGTGGGAAGTCACCGACCCAGGATAGCCGTCATTCAGAGGAGCCGACCGACGGCCCGGTCGGCCTCGGTGAGGAAGCGCAGCACGACCGTGCGCTCCTCCTCGGTGAGGGAGGCGTCCAGCGCGGCGAGCCCGACGAACATCGGCATGAGGTGGCCCATGAGCTCCTCGCGCCCGCCGGCCGTGCAGACCACCGCGGTGCGGCGTCGGTCGGTCGGGTGCGGCTGCCGCTCGACGTGGCCGCGGGCGACCAGGCGGTCGACGATGCCGCTGGCGGCGGCCGAGGTCACGCCCAGGCGCTGCGCCAGCTCGGTCGGCCCGAGCGGCTCCTCCATCACGTGCTCCAGCGCGGACAGCTCGGTGTGGGTCAGCTCCGCGCGACGGGCCATCGCCGGCCCGACCCGACCGCTGGTGCTCAGCAGCCGGCGCAGGGCGTCGAGGACCTCGCTGCGCTGCCAGTCCTGCACCCAGCGCGTCTGCGGACCCTCGTCCGACGACATATGACTAACCTGTGACAAACCTTGCACCGATCGGGATGGGGTGGTAGCGTCTCCTTCGCGAAGTATCTCATTTACTTAGATACTTGCCGAGACAGCCACAGACTACCCCGAAGGCCGGACCCATGTCGCGCATCGTCGATCTGATCGTCAACCGCCGCTCGTCGTGGCTGGTCGCCCTGCTCGGCATGGCGCTGGCGGTCGGCATGATCGTGGGCGTCGGCCAGGCCGAGCGCGACGCCTCCTCCCTCGACCAGCTGCCCGCGGGGTTCGAGAGCACGCAGGGCCAGGCCCTGCTCGACGAGCTGCCCGACGAGGGGGCCAAGAGCGCGATCGTCCTCTTCACCGTCGAGGACGGCGACATCACCGAGCAGCTGCCCGAGCTGGCGCAGGTCCTCGAGGACGTGGCTCCGGAGGGCGCCGAGGCCGCCGAGGTCGCCGAGGCCGCCGAGGGCGGCGCTCAGGCGCCGTCGGGCGGTGCTCCCGAGGGTGCTCCTGAGGGTGCTCCCGAGGGGGAGGGCGGCCAGGCCGGTGGTCCTCCGCCGGGCGTGACGGAGGGAGCCTTCCCCGTCATCCCGGCCGAGGACGGCACGGCGGCCATCGGGGTGCTCACGCTCGACGCGCCGACGTCCACCGACACCCGGGACGCGGTGACCGAGCTGCGCACCGCCCTGGCCGACACCGTGCCGGAGGGTGTCACCGCCCGGGTGACCGGCCCGGCCGGCATCGAGGCCGACCTCGCCTCCGTCTTCGACGGCGCCAACTTCACCCTGCTGGCCGTCACCGCGGGCGTCGTGGCGCTGCTGCTCATCGTGACCTACCGCAGCCCGGTGCTGTGGATCGTCCCGCTGACCGTCGTCGGTGCCGCCGACCAGGCCGCCGCCTCCACCGCGACCTACGTGCTCAAGGCCTTCGGCGTGCCGTGGGACGAGTCGACGATCGGCATCCTGTCCGTGCTGGTCTTCGGTGCGGGCACCAACTACGCCCTGCTGCTCATCAGCCGCTACCGGGACGAGCTGCGGCTGCACGAGTCCCGCTACGAGGCCATGCGGGTGGCCCTGCGGCGGGCCGCCGAGCCCATCATCTTCAGCGCCAGCACCGTCGTCATCGGCGTGCTGTGCCTGCTCCTGTCGGTCTTCCCGTCCACCCGCGGCCTCGGCCTGGCCAGCGCCGTGGGCGTCGTCGTGGCGATGCTGGCGGTGCTGGTGGTCCTGCCCGCGGCCCTGGTCATCTTCGGGCGCTGGATCTTCTGGCCCCAGGTGCCCCGCGAGGGCCAGTCGGTGCTGGCCGAGTCGCGGTCGCTGTGGCGCCGGGTCGGTGACGCCGTCGCCAAGGCCCCGGTGGCCTACATCGCCGGCACGCTGGCCGTCCTGGCCGCCATGGCGTTCGGCCTGACCCAGCTGCAGAGCGGCCTGGCCCAGGAGGACCAGTTCCTGGAGACGCCCGAGGCGATCACGGCCGCCCAGCGGCTGGGGGAGTCCTTCCCGGCCGGTGCCTCCGACCCGGTGCTCGTGGTGACGCGCACCGACGACGCCGCGGTCCTGGAGGACCTCGCCGCGACGGTCGCCGGGGTGGACGGCGTCGACCAGGCCACCCCGGTCGCCCCCGCGGCCGGCATCGGGCAGGTCCAGGTCGTCCTCGACGCCGAGCCCGGCAGCGACGAGGCGCGCGCGACGGTCGAGGACATCCGCTCCGCCCTCGACGGCACCGACGGCACCGACGGCCCGGAGGTCTACGTCACCGGTGGCGACGCCTCGGGCGCCGACGCCGACGCCGGCAGCCTGCAGGACCGGTGGAAGGTCATGCCGCTGATCCTGGCGGGCGTCCTGCTCGCCCTCATGGGGCTGCTCCGCTCGGTCCTGGCCCCGGTCATCCTCGTCAGCAGCGTCGTCGCCACCTTCGCGGCCGCCCTCGGCGTCTCGTGGTGGCTCTTCACCGGGGTCTTCGGCTTCGCGGCCATCGACGCGAGCATGCCGCTGCTGGCCTTCGTCTTCCTGGTCGCCCTGGGCGTGGACTACAACATCTTCCTCATCACCCGCACGCTGGAGGAGGCCGGGGCGCACGGCACCCGCGACGGGGTGCTGCGCGCGCTCGGCGCCACCGGTGGCGTCATCACCAGCGCCGGCATCCTGCTGGCCGCGGTCTTCGCGGTCCTGGGCGTCCTGCCGCTGGTGGTGCTGGCCCAGATCGGTGTGGTGATCTGCATCGGCGTGCTGCTCGACACCCTGGTCGTGCGGACGGTGCTCGTGCCCGCGATCGTGCGGGTCCTCGGCGAGCGCTTCTGGTGGCCGCGCCGCGTCGGTCCGGCCGCTGCGGCGCAGGCGCCGCGGCACAGCGAGGAGTATGTCGACGCGATGAGCTGAGCGCACAGGCATCCACGCGGGCACCCCGGGACAGGGTGGTGTGGCGGGATCGCGGCGGGCACCACGGGACAGGTGCCCGCCGCGACGGGGTCCCGGCGCAGGGCGCTACAGGATGAAGCGGAATAGCGGGCTGTCGTGGGGGATCGGCTCGACGTCCATCGACGAGGCGTCCATCCGCTCCAGCAGCCCGGGCAGGTCCTGGCGGCGACCCAGCTCGATCCCCACCAGCGCCGGCCCGGTCTCCCGGTTGTTGCGCTTGACGTACTCGAACAGCGAGATGTCGTCGTCGGGGCCGAGCACCTCGTCGAGGAAGGTGCGCAGCATCCCCGGCTCCTGGGGGAAGTCGACCAGGAAGTAGTGCTTGAGCCCGCGGTCGATGAGCGAGCGCTCCATCACCTCCGGGTAGCGCAGCAGGTCGTTGTTGCCGCCGGAGACCACGGCGACCACGGTCTGTCCCGGCTCGACGCCGACGCGGTCCAGCGCGGAGGCGGCCAGCGCCCCGGCGGGCTCGGCGATGACGCCCTCGGTCTGGTAGAGGTCGATCATCTCGGTGCAGATCCGGCCCTCGGGCACGGCGAGCAGCTCGGGGGCGTGGCGCGCGACGACGGCATACGTCCGGTCGCCCGCGCGGCGCACGGCGGCGCCGTCGACGAAGGAGTCGATCGTCGCCAGCGTCGTGGGTCCGCCCTTCCAGGTGGCCTCGATCATGCTCGCCGCGCCGGCGGGCTCGACCCCGACGACGCGCACCTGCGGGTGGCGCTCCCGCAGCCAGGTGAGGCAGCCGGCGAGCAGCCCGCCCCCGCCCACCGGCACGACGAGCACGTCGAGCCGTCGGCCGGCCGCCGTCAGGTCCTCGACGACCTCGAGGGCGATCGTGCCCTGGCCGGCGATCGTGTGCGGGTGGTCGAACGCCGGCACCAGCGTGGCGCCGGTGCGCCGCGCATCGTCCAGGGCGGCCGCCGCGGCCTCGTCGTAGGACGCCCCGCCGACCACCGTCTCCACCCAGTCCCCGCCGATCGCGGCCACCCGCTCCCGCTTCTGCCGGGGCGTGGTCGCGGGCAGGTAGATGCGCGCGTTGACGCCCAGCGACGCGCACGCGTGGGCGACCCCCTGGGCGTGGTTGCCCGCGCTCGCGCACACCACCCCGGCCCACACCTGCTCGGCGTCCAGCTGGGCGATGAGGTTGGCGGCCCCGCGCCCCTTGTAGGAGCGGACCGGCTGCTGGTCCTCGCGCTTGAGCCACACGTCGGCCCCGGTGGACGCCGACAACCGCTCGCTGCGCTGCAGCGGGGTGCGGTCCACCTTGCCGGCGATGCGCGCCGCGGCGGCGTCGACGTCGTCCGCGGTGGGCAGGGGTATGTCGCGTGCGGTCGCCTCGTGCGGGGGGCCGGGATGCGTCATCCCCCGATCCTAGGCGCGCCGTCCGGGCGCCCCTTCGCGCAGGAGGGCGGCCAGGTCAGCCGAAGAGGATGGCCGCCTCGTCCCACTGCTCCCGGGGGACCGTCTTGAGCTCGCTGGTGGCGTCGCGCAGGTTGACGTTGACGATGTTGATGCCGTGCAGCGCCACCATCGTGCCCCAGAGCCGGTTGCTCACCGCGTCGACGGCCGCGGTGCCGAAGCGCGTGGCGAGCACCCGGTCGTAGGAGCTGGGCACGCCGCCGCGCTGCAGGTGGCCCAGCGTGGTGTTGCGGGTCTCGATGCCGGTGGCCTCCTCGATCATCCGCGTGACCTGGTCGCCGATGCCCCCGAGCAGCTGGCGGCCGAAGCCGTCGGTGCGGTCGCTGCCGACCTTCTCCTCCTCGCCGGCGAAGGTGAAGCCCTCGGCCACCACGACGACCGGCGCACGGCCGCGGTCCATGGCATGCCGGACCCAGTCGAAGAGCTGCTGGCGCGTCACGGGCACCTCGGGGATGAGGATCGCGTGGGCGCCCGAGGCGATGCCGGCGTGCAGGGCGATCCAGCCGACGTTGCGGCCCATGACCTCGACGACCATGCACCGGCTGTGCGCCTCGCCGGTGGTGCGCAGCCGGTCGATCGACTCCGTCGCCACCGACACCGCCGTGTCGAAGCCGAACGTGCGGTCGGTCGCCGACAGGTCGTTGTCGATGGTCTTCGGCACGCCGACCACGTGGATGCCGGCGTCGTGGAACATGCGGGCCACCGTCAGCGTGCCTTCGCCGCCGACGGCGATGAGCGCGTCGATGTGGTGCTGGTCCATGACCTCCTTGACGCGGTCGGTGCCGCCGTTGGTCATCGGGCTGACGCGCGAGGTGCCCAGGATCGTGCCCCCGACCTTGGACAGGCCGCGCACGCGCTGGCGGGGCAGCGGCACGATGTCGTTGTCGACCAGGCCGCGGAAGCCGTCACGGACGCCCACGAACTCGTGCTCGTAGATGCGGTCGCCCTTGAGCACCACACCGCGGATGACGGCGTTCAGTCCGGGGCAGTCGCCCCCGGCGGTCAGCACGGCGATCTTCATGGGGCTCTTCCTAGCGCGTCGGGGGTCGGCCACGGCTCGTGGTCCGGACGGGCGGACGCCGGTCGTGCCCCACCCGAGGAGCGGGCCGACCGGCGTCGATGCAGCCCCAGCGTATGCCGTGCGCTCGCCGGTCCGCCAACCTCACCGGGGCGGGCCGGGGGCGAGCTCAGGACGACCGGGCCCGGTGCGTGCGCGCCCCCGGCTGTGGCAGGCTGTGGATCGCTCGTCTCCCGCCCGCCCCGCCCAGGAGGACACCTCGTGTCGACCGCCGCACTCGCCGCCCGCCCGGGCGTGCTCGCCGACCGTCTGGTCGCCCGCAGCTCGACGATGACCGACGTCGCGCTCGTCGTCACCGGAGCCGTCGTCGTCGGGCTGCTCGCCCAGGTGACCATCCCGATGTGGCCGGTGCCGATCACCGGGCAGACGCTGGGGGTCATCCTCGTCGGCGGTGCGCTGGGCATGCGTCGCGGTGCCGCCGCCCTGACCACCTACCTGGTGGCCGGCCTGGCCGGTGTCCCGTGGTTCGCCGGCTTCGCGGGCGGCCCGGCCTACGTGCTCGCCCCGTCCTTCGGCTTCATCGTCGGCTTCATCGCCGCCGCGGCGGTCGCCGGGTGGTTCGCCGAGCGCGCGTGGGACCGCCGGCCGCTGCTGGCGATGGCCGGCTTCTGCCTGGCCACCGTCGCGCCCTTCCTCGTCGGCGTCCCGTGGATGGCCGCCGTGCTCGGCCTGAGCGACCCGGCCACGATCGCCGCCTACGGCGTCACGCCCTTCATCCTCCCCGGCCTGGTCAAGGCCGGCCTGGCCGCCGCGGCGTTCCCGCTCGCCTGGCGCCTGATCCGCTCCGTCGACACGCGCCGCTGACGACGCCTGCCCCACGGGACGACTGCCGCGGGGGACGCCGGGCGGTGACGTCTGGCGGACCCTCGTGCCGTCCTGTCGTGACACGCCCGTCGTGGTGACGACCGTCGTGTCACGACAGCGGTGCACGAGCGTGGCGCACGAGCGTGGTGACCGGCGAGAGGGCCCTGTGCCAGGCGGCTCAGCCGTCCTCGGCCTCCTCCAGGGCCGCCCGGGCGGTGTCCCGCTGCTGACGGCTGCGGCGTAGCTCCTCCTCGGCCTCCTCCAGGGCCGCGGTGGTGCGTCCCTGCTCGGCCTCGGCCTCCTCCAGCGCCGACCGGGCCTGCTCCAGCAGCCGCTGTGCCTGTGCCACCTGCTCGGCGGCCGAGGTCGCCCGCTCCTGCGCCGCCTCGTGCTCGCGGACGGCCGTGCGGCGTGCGGCACGGGCCGCCGCCACGACCTTCTCGGCCTCGTCCAGCTCCATCTCGAGGGTGGCGAGGTCGGCCTCGGGTTCGCCGGCAGCCTCGGTGCTTTCGTCCTCGGCGCCGGCGTCCTCGTCCTCCGCGTCGTCCTCGTCTGGCTCGGCGTCATCGTCCGCGACCACCTCCTCGGTGCCGCCCTCCGCGAGGTCCTCCTCGTCCTCGTCCTCCGCGACCTCGCCCTCGTCCGCCCCCCGGCCACCCTCGATGCGGCTGAGCATCACCCCCGTGCTGGTCCGTGCGACGGCGTCGGCGACGTCGACCTCGCCGAACCCGCTGTAGGACAGCGCCCGCGTCAGCGTCCCGCTGGTCACCACCTCGGTGGCGGCCGGGTCGGCGAGGGCGGCCACGGCGGTGTCGCGCACCTCCGCCTCGACCGCGGCGGTGAGCGCGCCACCGGCATGCTCGCGCGCCGCCGCCACCCAGGCGCGCAGCACCTCGTCGCGCTCGTCCCGCAGCGCCGACAGCGCCGCGGCGTCCAGCGTGGACTGGGCGTGACGCATCCTGGCGCCCACGTCCTCGAGCCGGGCGACGACCGGGTCGTCCGCGCGGACCAGAGCGTTGACCGCGGCGGCGGACACGGTCGGCTTGCGCAGCGCCGCCACCTGCCGGGCCACCTCGCGCAGCTTGTCGGCGCGCAGACGGGTCACCCACTCCTTGCGGGTCGCGACGAACTCCGCCGGTTCGACGGCATACACGGCGTGCACCGCCCGCGCCAGCGCCTCCTCCTCCGGCGTGCCGGTGACCTCGTCCATGACCCTGGACCCTAGTGCGGCGCGGCGACGGGCGACGGGCGCAGACGTAGGGTGACGCCGTGACCTCCGCCGCCGACATCGTCCCGCTGCACGTGCTGGGCACCGACGTCGACGTGCGGGTCACCGGGCAGGAGCCCGAGGAGCTCGCGCGGGTGCTGCGCGAGCGCTGGCACCTCGCCCTGCGCGAGGGGACCGGGCCCGCCGCCGGCACGACGGCCCCGCCGCTGGTCGTCGAGGCCGGGGTCGTCCCCGAGGACCGGCCGGAGCCCTGGGAGCGCCGGGACACCGTGGTCCACGACCGCGACCTGCCCAGGCTGCTCCAGCGGCTCACCCAGAGCATCACCCACGCCGTGATCACCGCGCGCGCCGGAGAGCTGCTCATGCTCCACGCGGCCGGCCTGGCCGACCCCCTCACCGGGGCCACGGCGGCGTTCGTGGCGCCGGGCAACACGGGCAAGACGACGCTGTGCCGCGCGCTCGGACCTGGCCGGGCCTACGTCAGCGACGAGACGGTGGGGATCGGCCGGGACGGGACGGTCGTGCCCTACCTCAAGCCGCTGTCCACCCGCCGCCCCGACTGGTCCGGCACCAAGGACGAGCAGCCACCGGGCACCGCGGGGCTCACCGCCCCCGTCGCCGCGCCGTGGCTCGCCGGCGTCGTCGTGCTCCGCCGCGAGGTGGGCCACCCCGGCCCGCCGCGCGTGGAGCAGCTCGACGTGCTCGACGCCGTCCTCGCCCTCACCCCCGAGTCGTCGGGCTTCATGCGCACCGAGGGGCCCCTGCGGTGGCTGGCCGACGTGCTCGAGCGCACCGGCGGCGCGCAGCGCGTCGTGTATGCCGAGGCCGCCTCCCTCGAGCCCGTCGCGGCCGAGATCCTCGGGCGGGGCGACCCGTGGTGAGCGTGCGGGCCGTGGTCGCCCACGACGAGCTGCACCGCGGCGGCGAGTCCCTCGTCCTGGTCGACGGGCAGGTCCACCGCGTGTCGGCGCTCGGCACGTTCATCCGCGAGCAGGCCGACGGGCCGGTGACCCTCGAGGAGCTCGCGCAGGTGCTCGAGACAGCCTTCGGCCCGCCGCCGGAGGGCACGGCGCTGGAGCAGACGCGGGCGGCCGTGGAGGTGCTGCTCGCAGCCGGCCTCCTCGAGGCCGTCGCCGGCTGACGGCGTCCCGGCGGCACGCTCCTGCGCGGGGAGCCGGGTATGCAGCACACTGGCACGCGTGCAAGTCGCCCCCTACCTCGCCCTGGTGCTCGCGCTGGCCGCCGCGTGCCAGCTCCTCGCCTACCGGGCCAAGGTGCCGTCGATCCTGCTGCTGCTGGTCGTCGGCTTCGGCCTGGGGCAGGTCGTGACGCCCGAGGAGGTGCTCGGCCGCGACGTGCTCTTCGCCGGGGTGAGCGTGTCGGTGGGCATCATCCTCTTCGAGGGGTCGCTGTCCCTGCGGTTCCGCGACCTGCGCGGGCTGGGCACGGCGGTGGTGCGGCTGTGCACGGTCGTCGTGGCGCTGGCCTGGGTGCTCATCACCGCCTCGGGCATGGTGGCCGGCATCGGCTGGCAGCTCTCCCTGCTCATCGGCGCCCTCCTGGTCGTCACCGGCCCCACGGTCATCGCCCCGATCGTCCGCCAGCTGCGCCCGACGCGGCGGGTGTCCTCGATGCTGCGGTGGGAGGGCATCGTCGTCGACCCGATCGGGGCGGTGCTCGCCGTCCTCGTCTTCCAGACGGTGATCATCAGCGGCCCCGAGGTCTCGATCGGGCCCGCCCTGGTCATGCTCGGGCGGCTGCTGCTCATCTGCACCGCGCTGACCCTGGTCTTCGGGGTCGGCCTGGAGGTGGCGATGCGCCGCCACTGGATCCCCGACTTCCTCGAGGGCGTCGTCTTCCTGGCGGTGGCGGTGGGTGCCCTCGTGGTCTCCAACCAGCTGCAGGCCGAGAGCGGGCTGCTCACCGTGACGATGCTCGGGATCTACCTGGCCAACCGCCCCGGCCTGCGGCTGGACCACGTGCGGGAGTTCAAGGAGCACCTGCAGGTGCTGATCGTCGGTGCGCTGTTCGTCATGCTCGCCGGCCGCATCTCCCCCGCCGAGGTCGTGGCCGTCGCGCCGATCGCGCTCGTCTTCGTGACGCTGCTGATCCTGGTGGTGCGACCCGCCTCTGTCTGGCTCGGGCTGCTGGGGACCTCGGCCACCCGCGAGGAGCGCACGCTGCTGTCCTTCATGGCGCCGCGCGGCATCGTCGCCGCCGCCGTGACGAGCATCTTCGCCCTGGAGCTGGAGCACGCCGCCGAGAACGCGGTGCTGGAGTCCCGTCAGATCGACCTGCCTCCTCTGGAGGCCCTGGAGCTGGAGGCCAACGCCGAGCGGCTCACCGCCCTGGTCGCCGAGGCCTCCGACCTCGTCCCGCTGGTCTTCGTCACCATCGTCGTCACCGTGGCCGTCTACGGCCTCGGCGTCGGGCGCCTCGCCGAGCGTCTGGGGCTGGCGACCACCACGCCCAACGGCATCCTCTTCGCCGGCGCGCCGGTCTGGGCGCGCCAGGCCGCGGGGATCCTGCAGGGGCTGGGCGTGCCGACCCTGCTGGTGTCGCTGTCGCCCGCCGAGGTCAGCCAGGCCCGGATGGCCGGGCTGCGGGTCGAGCGCACGCACATCCTCTCGGAGTATGCGGTGGAGGACATGGAGCTCGCGGGCATCGGCTCCTTCGTCGCCGCCACCTACGACGACGCCACCAACTCCACGGCGGCCCGCGAGTTCGCCCACACCCTCGGCAGCTCCCAGACCTTCCAGCTGCGCCGGCAGGACGAGCGTCGGGACGAGGAGGCGGAGGAGCAGGGGTCGGGCAGCCGCCGGCGCAGCTCCCCCGAGAGCGGGGCCACCGCGACCCAGGCCAAGCAGCGCACGGCCCGCAAGCTGACGGCGCGGCTGGCGTTCCGCCCCGCGCTGTCCGCGCCCGAGCTCGAGCAGCGCGTCCGGGAGGGGATGGCGGTGCGCCAGACCAAGCTGACCGAGCAGCACACGCTCGACGACTTCCTGGAGCGCCAGCCCGACGCGGTGCTGATGTTCTCCGTGGAGGACGGCCACGCGACCGTCGTCGGCCGCACCACCACGGTGCCCCAGTCGGGCGTCACCCTGGTGGCCCTGGTGCGGCCCCGCGCGGAGGCCAACGGCGGACGCTGACCGGCGCGGTCACAGCTGCAGGTCGACCCACACCGCGTGGTGGTCGCTGGCCGCGTCGACCTCCCGGGTCAGCGTGTCGTACATCGGCCACCGCCCCGAGGCCGTCCACACACCCCGGCGGTGCATCCCGCCGGCGCGGATCGCGTCGAAGACCGCCGGGGAGCACAGGATGTAGTCGATCTTGTTGCCCGCCCTCCCGGTGGTGTAGGTCCCGGGCCAGCCACCGTCGTCGAACGTCCCGTGGGCGCTCACGTCACGCGGGCCGCCGTCCCCGAGCAGCGGTGCCAGCGCGTCGGAGTCCGGGGTGTCGTTGAGGTCCCCGAGGACGACGACCAGGTCGTCGCCCGCGGCCAGACGCGCGTCGTACAGCTCCCGGACGCGGGTGGCCTGACGCCGCCGCGAGCGCGCGGAGACGGCCTGGCCGCCATACCCCTTGGACTTGAGGTGGTTGACCATGACGACGAGGCGTCCGCCGCCGGGCAGGGCGACCTCGTACTCCGGGCAGTCGCGCGAGAAGACCCGCAGCCCCTCGGGGGTGCGGTCGTCGACGTGGCTGGTGATCGGCCCGATCGGGTAGCCGGCGCGGCACATCAGCCCGACGTCGATGCCGCGGTCGTCGTTGCCGTCGACGAGCATGACGTGCTCGAACCCCCACCCCGCGGCGGGCTCGAGCAGGTCGCGGCTGAAGCGGCCCAGCGCGACCCGGTCCTCGGCCTCGACCACGCCCAGCACGTGGGGGGCCAGGTCCGCGACGACCTGGGCGGTGTGCCGCAGCGCCAGCTCGGTGGGGGACTGGCGCCGCAGCTCCAGCCAGCCGATCCAGTCGCCGCGGCCGTCGGCCTCGACGACGAGCCCGCCCTCCCGGGGGCGGCGCACCAGCCGCCCGCGGTTCTGCCGCAGCCGCAGCAGCTCGCCCTCGTCGGAGCGGCCCAGCCCCAGCTCGACCAGCAGCTCGGCGATCCGCTCCTTGTCCTGCGCGGAGTAGCGCTCCTGCTGCAGGATCCGGGTGAGCACCGCATACGCCTCGAGGTCCTCGCGGTGCTCCTCCCAGGTGTCGGCGGCGAGGATCCGGGCCCGGTCGAAGAGGTTCTCCACGTTGAACGTCGCCACGCGCGTGAGCATGGGACCACTGTGGCAGGGAACGGGCGGCCGTAGCACGGTGGCGTCGACGAGACGCCGGTGGGCCTACCCTTGATGGACCCCCCACCGTCGTGCCGCCCAGAGAGGGCTCCTTCGTTGACCCTGCCCGCAGCTCCCCCCGTCGCGCCCCCGGACACCCCCCGCGCCCGCACGCTGGCGCTGGTCGTCCTCGCGCTCGTGCTGGGCGGCTTCGGCGTCGGCGTCACCGAGTTCGTCACGATGGGCCTGCTGCCGCAGATCGCCGAGGACGTGGGCGTCGACATCCCGACGGCCGGGCACGTCATCTCCGCGTATGCCGTGGGCGTGGTCGTCGGTGCGCCGCTGATCGCCCTGGGCGCCGCCCGGCTCCCGCGGCGCGGCGTGCTCGTGGGGCTGATGCTCGTCTTCGCCCTGGGCAACGCGCTGACCGCGCTGGCGCCGGGCTACGGCACCCTCCTGGCCGCCCGCGTCCTGGCCGGCCTGCCGCACGGTGCCTACTTCGGGCTCGCCGCCCTGGTGGCGGTGGCGCTGGCCCCGCCCGGGCGCGGCGGCCGCGCGGTGGGCACCGTGATGCTCGGCCTGCCGGTCGCGATGGTCGCGGGCGTGCCGCTGGGGACCTGGGCCGGGCAGCAGCTCGGCTGGCAGGTGGCCTACTGGGCGGTGGCCGTCATCGGCGTGCTCACCGCGGTGCTCGTGCGCGCGTGGGTGCCGGCGTTCGCGGCCGAGCGGCACGCCTCCTTCCGCACCGAGCTGGGCGCCTTCGGCAGCCTGCAGTTCTGGCTGACGATGCTCATCGGCGCGGTCGGCTTCGGCGGGATGTTCGCGATGTACTCCTACATCGCCCCCACCGTCGAGGTCGTCACCGGGCTGGACCGGTCGTGGGTGCCGGTGTTCCTGCTCGTCCACGGCGCGTTCTCCGTCGTCGGCACCTGGCTCGGCGGCCGGCTGGGCGACTGGTCGGTGCTGCGCACCCTGCTGCTCATGGGGCTGACCTCGGCCGTCTCGCTGCTGGCCTTCTGGCAGACCTCGCGCTGGCTGGTGCCGGCGCTGGTCACGCTCTCCCTCGTCGCGGTCTCCGGCTCGGCGTGGGTCATCGCCCTGCAGCTGCGGCTGATGGCGGTCGCCGGACCGGCCAAGACCCTCGGCGCGGCGATGAACCACTCCTCGCTCAACATCGCCAACGCCCTCGGCGCCTACGTCGGCGGCCTGGTCATCGCCGCGGGCCACGGCTTCCGCGCGCCCTCCCTGGTCGGCGCGGCGCTGTCGCTGGGCGGCCTGGTGCTGCTGGGGCTCTCGCTGCTGGTCCACCGCCGCGACACTCGCTGAGAGATGTGCCGAGCGGCCCACGTCGGTCGCTCGGTCCGCGGTCCGGCGCTGCGAAGGTGGGTCACTCGGCGCGTTCGCGGGGCCGGTCCTCGGCTCAGATGGCCTCGATGTCGGGGTAGCGGGGCTGCCACATGCGCTCGTAGACCTGCTGGATCGGGTCCTCGACGGCCACCTGGGCCACGCCCTCCTCGCTCGCCTGCCGGACCACGGCGATCGCCACCGTGGCCGAGACCAGCCGCAGGTCGCTCATGCTCGGCAGCAGCGGGGCGCCGGGCCGCCAGGTGTTGACCATGCCGGCGAGCGCCTTGGCCGCGGCCGAGATCATGCCCTCGGTCACCCGCGACGCCCGGCTCACGGCGACCCCGAGGCCGAGGCCGGGGAAGATCAGCGCGTTGTTGGACTGGGCGATCGTGTGCCGCACGCCCTCGACGTCGACGGGCTCGAACGGGCTGCCCGTCGCGACGAGGGCCCGGCCCTCGGTCCACTCCAGCAGGTCGGCCGGCGTCGCCTCGGCCCGGCTCGTGGGGTTGGACAGCGGGAAGATGATCGGCCGCGTCGAGTGCCGGGCCATCTCCTCGACGACCTCACGGGTGAAGGCGCCGCCCCGGGTCGAGGTGCCGATGAGGATGGTCGGGCGCACGTTGCGGACCACGTCGAGCAGGGTCATGCGCTCGGGGTCCTGCACGTCCCAGCCGGCGATGTCGAGCCGCTTGCGCGCCCACGGCTTCTGGAAGTCGTGCAGCCGGTGGTCGCCCTCGAGGTAGAGGCCCTGGATCCCGATCGGCCAGAAGCGGGAGTAGGCCTCCTCCTCGGTCTCCGAGCGTCCGGTCCGCAGCATCTCGTCGCGCACCAGGCCGGCGATCCCCATACCCGCGCTGCCCGCGCCGAAGACCACGATCCGGTGGTCGTCCAGGTCGACGCCGGTCACCTCGACCGCCGCGAGCAGCGCCGCGAGCACGACGGCGGCGGTGCCCTGGATGTCGTCGTTGAAGGTGCAGACCTCGTCCTTGTAGCGGTCCAGGATCCGGTAGGCGTTGGCGGTGCCGACGTCCTCCCAGTGGATCATCGCGTTGGGGAAGACCCGGGTGACGGTCTGCACGAACTGCTCGATGAAGTCGTCGTAGCGCTGGCCGCGCACGCGGCTGTGGCGCTCGCCGAGGTAGAGGTCGTTGGAGAGCAGGCCGAGGTTGTCGGTGCCGGTGTCCAGCACGACGGGGATGCTGCGGCGCGGGTGGATCCCGGCCGCCGCGGTGTAGACGGACAGCTTGCCGATCGCGATCTGGATGCCGCCGATCCCCTGGTCGCCGATGCCCAGGATGCCCTCGGAGTCGGTGACGCAGATCAGGTCGACGTCCTCGGCCCCCAGCCCGTAGTTGAGCAGGCTCTTCTCGATCTTCTCGGGGTGGTCGATGGACAGGAAGACCCCGCGCGGCCGGTTGTAGGTCGAGCTGAACCGCTCGATCGCCTCACCGATCGTGGGCGTGTAGATGACCGGCAGCATCTCCTCCAGGTGGCTGGAGAGCAGGTGGTAGAAGAGCACCTCGTTGCGGTCGCGCAGCGCGTTGAGCGTCAGGAACTTGCCGAGCATCGACTTGTTGGAGCGGAACTGCTCGTAGACGCGTCGGGTCTGGTTCTCCAGCGTCGTGAAGCCGGTCGGCATCAGCCCGTCGATCTCGAGGTCCTCGCGCTCGGCGGCGGTGAACGCCGTGCCGCGGTTGGTCATCGGGTTGGACAGCACGGCGCGTCCGCGGGTGCGGATGCGCAGCGTGCTGTTGCCGACGGTCGTGTCCTGGTCGTACTCGCGGCCCATGGGGCAACTGTAGGCCCGCCCGCTCCCGTCGCCCGTCGGCTGGTGGGCCCGGCCGGTCGCTGACACCATGACGCCATGACGACCCTCTACCTCGGCGGATACACGACCGACCAGCCCGAGGGCCGCTCCGGCCTGGCCCGGGTGACCCTCACCGACCGCGGCTTCGGGGACGTCGAGCCGCTCCCGGGCCCCGCGGACCCGTCCTGGCTCGTGCGCCCCGGGGACGGCCCGGACCTGTATGCCGTCGCCGAGGGGGAGGGCTCGCAGGTCGTGCGGGTGCGTGACGGCGAGGGGGTGGTCGCGTCCGCGCCGAGCGGGGGTATGGGGCCCGCGCACCTCGCGCTCTCGCCGGACGGCCGGTGGCTGGTCGCCAGCAACTACGTCAGCGGCAGCGTCGGGCTGGTCTCGACGGGGGCAGGCGGGGACGGGGACGGGGACGGCGGCACGCTGGAGCTGGTCGACGAGCTGCAGCTCGAGGGCGACGGGCCGCACGAGCGGCAGGACTCCGCGCACGCCCACCAGGCGGTGTTCCTCGACGACCGGCGGCTGCTCGTGTGCGACCTGGGCTCGGACCGGGTGCGCGAGGTGAGCGTGGAGGAGGGTGGCGCGCTGCGGCATACCGGTGACGTCGTGCTGCCGCCCGGCAGCGGGCCGCGCCACCTGGCGCCGGCGCCGGGCCGCGACGACCTGGTGTGGGTGGTCGGCGAGCTGGACCAGACCGTGCACACGCTCGGGCGCGACGGGTCGGGCTGGTCGGTGACGCAGACGGTCACCACGGCTCCCGAGGGCCCCGGCCCCGGGGAGACCACGACCGGCGGCATCGTCGTCTCCCCCGACGGTGCGCACGTCTACGTCTCCACGCGCGGCACCGACACCGTGTCGGTGTTCGCCGTCGGCGAGCGCGGGCACCTCACGCTGCGTCAGCAGGTCGTGGTCGCGCACTGGCCGCGGTTCATCGGCTGGCTGCCCGGTCAAGAGGGGCGCCGGCTGCTGGTGGCGGCGGAGAAGGAGGGGTCGGTCGACGTGTGGGCGGTGGACCAGGGGCTGCTGGAGGAGACGGGCCACAGCCTGGCGTGGTCGGCGCCCACCTGGGTCGGCTGAGACGCGGCCCCGGAGGACGGCGGGTGGCTCAGGTCGCGGCGCCGCTGCGGGCCCGGCCGATCTCCCGGCGCCGCCGGCGCAGCACCACCGTCGCGCCGGCCACGACCAGCACGGCCGCGAGCGCGGCGACCGCCAGCGGCTGCCCCGCCAGCGCGGCGATCGTCGCGCCCCAGACCGCGAAGCCGATCGTGCTGTAGATCAGGCCCCAGGCCGCGGCCCCGGGCAGCTGGGCGAGGGTGAACGGCACCCACGGCACGCGGATCATCCCGGCCGCCGCGAGCACCAGCGTCTGGAAGCCGACGGTGAGGTAGCACAGGGGAACCATGACCAGCCCCCACCGCTGCAGCGAGGCGCGGCCGCGCGCGACCCCCTCGCCCCGGAGCCAGGCGTGGACCCCGGCACGCCAGCCGCTCGTGGGGGCGGTGCGGGCCAGCGTCTGCTCGGTGACGACCCGGGCGAGCCAGTAGGTGGCCTGTCCCCGCAGCATGGCGACGGCCAGGAGGAAGAGGAAGGCGACGACGAAGCCCTGGCTCTCCCAGAAGAAGCCGCTCGTGCCCTCCGTCTGACCTGCCGCCACCGTCCGCATCGCGCGCCCAGCGTACGCGCCGGACCGGCGGTCCGGACGGTCGGCTGCAAGGATGGGCCGCATGCCTGACGCAGCCACCACGCTCCTGATCATCGGCGCCGGCGGGGACCTGACCCGCCGCCTCCTGCTGCCCGGCCTGGGCTCGCTGCTGCGGGTCGAGCCGGACCGCCACGTGGTGGTCGTCGGCGCCGACCGGGAGGAGATGGCCCAGGAGGAGTGGCACCGGCGGGTCCGGGAGTCCTTCGAGGAGGCCGAGGCCCCGCAGGAGACGGTCGACCGCGTCGTGGCCGACGCCCGCTACGAGGTCACCGAGGCGCTCGAGGTGTCCCAGCTGCGCGACCTCGTGGAGTCGGTCGAGGACGGTCTGGTGATCTACTTCGCCCTCCCGCCGCAGGTCACCGTGCAGGTGTGCCGGCTGCTGGAGCAGATCTCCCTGCCGGAGGGCACCCGCCTGGCCATGGAGAAGCCGTTCGGTCACGACCTGGCCAGCGCCGTCGAGCTCAACCGGCAGGCCACCCGCGTGGTGCCCGAAGACCGGATCTTCCGGATCGACCACTTCCTGGGCATCAACACGGTGCTCAACCTGCTGGGCCTGCGCTTCGCCAACCGGATCTTCCAGCCGCTGTGGTCGGCCGAGCACATCGAGCGCGTCGACATCTACTACGACGAGTCCCTGGCGCTGGAGGGGCGGGCCGGCTACTACGACCACGCCGGTGCCCTCATCGACATGACGCAGTCGCACCTGCTCCAGGTGCTGGCGATGTTCGCGATGGAGTCGCCGGCGAGCATGGACCACGAGGAGCTGCGCTCGCTCAAGGCCCAGGTCCTGCGGGCGACCAGCCTGTGGGGTGACGACCCGGTCGTGGCCTCCCGTCGCGCCCGCTACACGGCCGGCACCATCGACGGCCGGCAGGTGCCCGACTACGCCGCCGAGGAGGGCGTCGACCCCGCGCGCGGCACCGAGACGCTGGCCCAGCTCACCGTCGCGGTCCGCAACCAGCGCTGGAGCGGCGTGCCGTTCGTGCTGCGCAGCGGCAAGGCGATGGGGGACAACCGCAAGGAGATCGTCGTCACCTTCCGCGAGCCCTCCCACATCCCCGACGGCCTGCACGACAGCGGGTCGCCCGACCAGCTGGTCCTGGAGCTGCGCCCCGGCGCGGTCAGCCTCGACATCTCGATCAACGCCGAGGGCGACCCGCTGGACCTGGAGCAGAAGCGGCTGCACACCACCCTCGGCCAGCCCCGGATGCGGCCCTACGGGGAGGTGCTGGCCGGCATCCTGGACAGCAACCCGATGCTGTCGATCCGCGGCGACACGGCCGAGCAGATGTGGCGGATCGTGGAGCCCGTGCTCGAGGCGTGGCGGGCCGACCGCGTCCCGATGGAGGAGTACGAGGCCGGCACCGGCGGGCCCGAGGGGTGGGGCACCGTGCCGCGCTGAGGGTGGGGCTGGTGACGGCGCGGGGACGCCGCCGGGCGGCGCTCCGGTGGACACCCCGCCGTGAGTGCGAAAACCTCTAGGGCATGGAAGCACTCGCCCGCCGGCTCGGACTGAGGACCAACCCCCACATCTTCTTCTGGTCCGCAGGCCTGATGATCGTCATCCTGATCCTCCTGCTGGCCTTCCCCGGGCCGCTGGGGGAGGTCTTCGGCCAGGGCCGTGACTGGGTCGTCACCCGGCTCGGCTGGTTCTTCATCCTGGGCGTCACGACCTGGGTGGTCTTCCTCATCTGGGTCGCGCTGAGCCGCTACGGCTCGCTGCGGCTGGGCGGCGACGACGACCGGCCAGCCTACACCAACCTGTCGTGGTTCGCGATGCTCTTCGCCGGCGGCATCGGCACCGTGCTGATGTTCTGGGGCGTGGCCGAGCCCATGTCGCACTTCGCCACGCCCCCGTTCTCCGGCGTCGAGCCCTACTCGGTCGAGGCCGCGCGCAACGCGATGAGCATCTCGCTCTACCACCTGAGCATCCACACCTGGGCGATCTTCACCCTGCCCGGGCTCGCGTTCGGCTACTTCGTCTACCGCAAGGGCCTGCCGCTGCGCTTCTCCTCGGCGTTCTACCCGCTGCTCAAGGAGCGCATCTACGGGACGCCGGGCAAGGTCATCGACGTCTTCGCCGTCCTCGGCACCATCTTCGGCCTGGCCGTGTCGCTGGGGCTGGGCACCTCCCAGATCAGCGCGGGGCTGAGCGCGCTGACCGGCCTGCAGGACGCGGTCTGGCTGAGGGTGGTCATCATCACGGTCCTGACCGTGGTGGCCACCGCCTCGATCGTCGCCGGCCTGGACAAGGGCGTGAAGCGGCTGTCCAACCTCAACATCGGCATGGCCATCGGCCTCATGCTCTTCGTGCTGTTCTTCGGCGAGACGATCTTCCTGCTCCGGCAGATCCTGGAGAGCCTGGGCTACTACCTGCAGGACGTGGTGCGGCTGTCGTTCTGGAACGACTCGATGGCGGAGTTCTCCAAGGAGGGCGGCTGGGGCTGGCAGGGCAGCTGGACGGTCTTCTACTGGGCCTGGACGGTGACCTGGTCGCCGTTCATGGGCATCTTCCTGGCGCGCATCTCGCGCGGTCGGACCATCCGTGAGTTCGTCGGTGGCGTGCTGGTCGCGCCGTCGCTGTTCACGCTGGTCTGGTTCGTCATCTTCGGGTGGTCGGCGATGGAGATCGACGGCATCGGCGGCAGCGGCGGCGACCTGTCGGCGGCCGTGGCCGAGAGCGTGCCGCTGGCGATGTTCGCCTTCTTCGAGAACTTCCCCGCCGCCACCTTCGTCTCCGGTGTCGCGATCGTCGTGGTCGCGCTGTTCTTCGCCACCTCCTCCGACTCCGCCTCCCTCGTCGTCGACATGCTCTGCTCCGGCGAGGCCGAGGGCGGCCCGACCCGGCAGCGGGTGTTCTGGGGCGTCTCCGAGGGCGCGGTCGCGGCCAGCCTGATCGTCCTGGGCGGTGACGAGGCGCTCGCCTCGCTGCAGCAGGTGATCACGGTCATGGGCCTGCCGGTCTTCGTGCTCGTCTTCGCGATGGTGCCGATGCTCATCATGGCCTTCCGCGAGGAGCCCTTCATCGTGCGCAAGGGGCTGGTCCCGGCCGGCGAGGGGGCGATCGTGCCGAAG
This sequence comes from Ornithinimicrobium pekingense DSM 21552, assembly GCF_000421185.1. GTDB lineage: Bacteria > Actinomycetota > Actinomycetes > Actinomycetales > Dermatophilaceae > Ornithinicoccus > Ornithinicoccus pekingensis. Next base: position 170,602 of record NZ_ATWJ01000013.1, on the reverse strand, counting down.
GAGGGCGTCGACGACCGCGCCACGGCCACGCCGACAGCGACCACCCCGGGGGTCACCGAGCAGAGCACGGTCGACCAGGGCGCTGACGACCGGGCGCCCTGACGCCATACCCGGCACAGCCCCCCGGCCCGCGGGTGGGGGGCCGTGCCTCGTGCCGGGGACGCCGTCGTGTGCCGGGGAAGTCCTCTCGTGCGGGGGAAGCTTCCCCCGCACGAGAACGCTGAGCCCGCACGAGAACGCTGAGCCCGTGCGGGCGCACTCGGCCGCCGCGCTCCCGCCCTCCCCGCCCCGCCGCGCGAGGCCGCGGACCGCCGCTGCGCCGCCGGTCAGGCCCGGCGGGCCGCCCGCCGTCCGCGCAGGCCGCCGGCCCAGGCGGCGCCCCGCTCGACCAGCTCGTAGAGCACCGGCACCAGGATCAGCGTCAGCAGCGTCGAGGTGACCAGGCCGCCGATGACCACGATGGCCAGCGGCTGGGAGATGAACGCTCCGCCGCCGGTGATCGCCAGGGCCATCGGGGTCAGGGCCAGGATGGTCGCGAGCGCGGTCATGATGATCGGTCGCAGCCGGTGGCGGGCGCCCTCGATCAGCGCGGTGCCGCGGTCCAGGCCGCGGGCGCGGTACTGGTTGACCAGGTCGATGAGCACGATCGCGTTGGTCACGACGATGCCGACGAGCATGAGCATGCCGACCATCGAGGCGACGTCCAGCGGCTTGTCGGTCAGCAGCAGCAGGCCGATGGAGCCGGTGGCCGCGAACGGCACGGAGACGAGCAGGATGAGCGGCTGGACGAGGGAATTGAAGGTCGCGACCATCACCAGGTAGACGATGGCGATCGCGGCCAGCAGCGCCAGCCCGAGGGCGTTGAACGCCGACTGCTGGTCGGCGGAGACGCCGGCGAGCTCGACCTGGACCCCGTCGGGGACCTCCAGGCCGTCGAGCCGCTCCCCGAGCTGGGCGCTCAGCGCACCCAGGTCGTCGCCGCTGGGGCGGCCCGACACCGTGGCGGCCCGCAGGCCGTCGACGCGGGTGATCGTGACCGCCTCCTCGACCGTCTCCAGCTCGGCCACCTCGCCCAGCAGCACCGGGTCGCCGTCGGCGGTGGTGGCGACCTGCAGCTCCTCCAGCCCGTCCACGTCGTCCGCGGCTCCCTGCCGGACCAGCACGTCGACCTGGCGGGCGTCGAACTCCACGCGCCCCACCCGGGTGCCGTCGGTCGCCGCCTGCACGAGCTGGCCGACCTGCGCCTCGGTCACGCCCGCCTCGGCGGCCGCGGCCCGGTCGACGCGCACCCGCAGCGACGGCACGGTGTCGGTGAGGTCGTTGGTGACGTCGGTGGCGCCGACGTCCTGCACGAGCTCGGTCACCGACCCGGCGGCGGCGCGCAGGTCGTCCTCGTCCTGGGCCTGCACGACGACCTCGAGGTCGGTGCTGCCCATCTGCTGGCCGGCGGTGGCCACGAGAGAGGCCCCCTCACCGAGCTGCTCCTCGACGTGCGCGGTCAGCTCCTCGCCGAAGGCCTCGCCGTCGACGCCCTCCTCCAGCGTCATCGCGAAGGTCGCCGTGTTGGCGCCGCTGCCGAGGAAGACCGCCTCGATGCCGCCGGGGCTGCCGGCGACCACCTGGTAGGCGGCGACCTCGTCCTGGTCGGCCAGCCACTCCTCGACCTGCCGGGCCTGCTCGTCGGTGTCGGTGAGCCGGGTGCCGGTGGGCATCGTCAGGGTGGCCTGCAGGGTGTTCTCCCCGGCGGAGCCGATGAAGTCCGTCTTCAGGAGGGTGGCGGCATACCCCGTCCCGCCGAGCACGAGCGCGGCGAGCAGCACGGTGACCCAGGGGTGCGCGACGGCGGTGCGCAGCACCGGCAGGTAGGCGCGCTGCAGCCGGTCGGGGGTGTCGCGCGCCTCGTCGGGCTCCTCCTCGTGCCGGCCGGGGGTGGCGCGGCCGCCGCCGAGGAACCAGTAGCCCAGCACCGGGATGATCGTCAGCGCCACCAGCAGGGAGGCGAGCATGGCCAGGGCCACGGTCACCGCGAAGGGCCGGAACAGCTCGCCGACCTGGCCGCCGACGAAGCCGAGGGGCAGGAAGACCGCCACGGTGGCCACCGTGGCCGAGGTGATCGCTCCGGCGACCTCGCGGGTGGCCTCCACGACCGCGGTGCGCCGCTCGTCACCGCGGGCGATGTGCCGCTTGATGTTCTCGATGACCACGATGGAGTCGTCGACGACACGGCCCACGGCGATCGTCAGGGCACCGAGGGTGAGGATGTTGAGGCTGTAGCCCAGCGCCTGCAGGCCGATGAGCGCGATGAGCAGCGACAGCGGGATCGACAGCGCGGTGACCAGCGTCAGGCGCACGGACAGCAGGAAGACCAGCACGACCAGGATCGCGAAGCCCAGGCCCAGCACGCCCTCGGTGGCCAGGTCCTCGATGGACTTCTCGATGAACGGCGCGCCGTCGTAGATGGTCACCAGCTCGCCGCCACCGAGCGCGGTGCCGAACTCGGCCTGCAGGTCGGCGAGGTCGTGCGAGATCTCGACCGCGTTGCCGTCGGGGGTCTTGGTGATGGCGATGCCGACGCTGGGCTCGCCGTTGGTGCGGGTGTATGCGGTGGCCGCCCGCGTCTCCAGCGTCACCTCGGCGACGTCACCGAGGGTCGGGACCTCCACCTCCCCGGCCTCCTCGAGCGCGGTCTCGGCCTGCTCGGCCGCGGCCTGGGCGGCGGCCGCGCCGGCGGCGAGCTCGGGGTCGGCCGGGCTGGCCGCGGCGGCCGCCGTCGCGTCGTCCGCGGCGGTGCGCGCCTCGGCGGCGGCGGTGCGCTGCTGGGCGGCGGCCTGCTGCATACCCATGACCTGGGGGGTGAGCAGCGGCAGCGCCTCGATCTGCTCGACCGAGGTGAGGCGCGAGCCGACCAGGACCGGCAGCTCGGCGTCGCCGTCGAGCACCGTCCCGCCCGGGACGACGACGCCGTTGGCCTGCAGCAGCTGGGCGACGGAGGGCACGGTGGCGCCGGCCTCGGCGGCCTCCTCGTCGTCGAGGTCGACGGTGACGACGCGGTCGGCGACGCCGGACAGGGTCGCCGCGCGCACGCCGTCGACGTCCTCGATCTCGGGCACGACGAGCCGCTCGAGGCGGTCGACGAGCTCGTCGGCGTCCACGCCCTCGCCGCCGGTGGCGGCGAGCTGGATGATCGGGAAGTCGTCGAGGTTGCCGGCGAAGATCTGCGGCTCGGCGCCGTCGGGCAGGTTGGGGGCCTGCGCCAGGACCGCGCGCTGCAGGTCGGTCTGGACGGCCCCGAGGTCGGTGCCGTAGTCCAGCTCGACGACGACGGAGGAGAAGCCGTCGGTGCTGGTCGAGGTCACCTCGACGACGTTGTTCAGCCCCTGGGCGACCACCTCGACCGGCTCGGTCACCTGCTCCTCGACGACCGAGCTGCTGGAGCCGGGCACGGGGGTGGTGACCGCCAGCACCGGGAACTGCAGGGAGGGGAAGAGCTCGCGCGGCAGGGCGGAGGTCGACCACAGCCCCGCCACGACGGCGAAGAGCGTCGTCAGCGCGACGAGGGCACGGTTGCGGACGCTGAAGAGCGTGAGGCGCGACATAGGATGCCTAGCCTAAGACCAACAGTTAGCCCGGGACGAACTGACGAGGAGACTTATGACCCGCACGCAGCCGCAGGACCGGCGGGCGGAGCTGACCGCACAGATCGTGCGGTCGGAGGACGCGCTGCACGCGGTCGTGGTGCGCTGGCTCGACCCGGTGCGGGTGCCCGCCGACCTGACCCTGCGCCAGGTCCAGGTGCTCGTGCTGGTCCGGGCCACGCCGGACCTCACCGGGCAGGACCTGGCCCGGGCGCTCGACGTCACCACGCCGACGATGAGCGGCATCGTCGAGCGCATCGCCTCGCGCGGCTGGCTGGAGCGCAGGCCCGACCCCGCCGACCGTCGCCGGCTGCTGCTGCGGGTGACCGAGGAGGGGCAGACGGTGCTCGCCGCGCTGGAGGGGCCGACCCGCGAGGCGCGCGCCCGGCTGCTCGAGGGGCTCGACCTCGACGAGCTCGCCGACCTCTCCCGCCTGGTCGGCAGGATGCTCGAGGTGGGCCGCCGGGTCGCCGACGCGGCAGGCCCGGAGGGCTCGGGGGACCGGTAGACACTACTTCGTGTAGTAGGCGTAGGTTATGCCGCATGAACCGCAACGGCGCCTCTTCGTTCCGTGCACCGAGCAGCCCCTCCGAGATCCGCAACGTGGTCCTGGTCGGGCCGCAGGGGACCGGCAAGAGCGCGTTGCTGGAGCAGCTGACCAGCGGGCAGCTCGGGCACGTCAAGGAGGCCGAGGAGGCCTCGACCGCGCTCGGTGTCGCGAGCACGGTGCACGAGGGCAGCGGCACCGTCGTCACGGTCGTGGACACCCCCGGCAGGCCCGACTTCGTCGGTGACGTGCGCGCCGGGCTGCGGGCCGCCGACGCGGTGGTCTTCGTCGTCGCCGCGGGCAGCGGCATCGACGAGGCGACCCGGATGCTGTGGCGCGAGTGCGACGCGGTGGGGGTGCCCCGGTTGGTGGCGGTGACCCAGCTGGAGCTGGCCCGCGCCGACTACGACAGCGTGGTCGCGCAGTGCCGACGCGTCTTCGGCACGGCGGTGCCGCTGTCGGTCCCGGTCGTGGAGGGCCAGGAGCTGACGGGGATCGTCGAGCTGCTCGACGAGACGATGTGCGACGCCGAGGGCACGGCCCGCCCGCTCACCGACGAGGAGCGCGCGGACGTCGAGGGCCAGCGGGCCGAGCTCGTCGAGGCCATCATCGAGACCTCCGAGGACGAGTCGCTCCTGGACCGCTACCTGTCGGGGGAGGAGCTGGACCGGGAGAGCCTGCGCGCCGACCTGCGCGCCGCCATCACGACCGCGCGCTTCTTCCCCATCGTTGTCGTCAACCCCCCGACCGGCATGGGGGTCCCGCGCCTGCTCGACCTCATGGTCGCGGCCTTCCCCTCGCCCGAGCAGGCCTGGACGCCGGTCGTCACCGACCCGTCCGGGCAGGAGCTGTATGACGTGACCGCAGACCCGTCGGCGCCCCTGGTGGCCGAGGTCGTCCGCACGACCACCGACCCCTACGTGGGCCGGCTGTCCCTGGTGCGCATCTTCTCCGGCACGCTGTCCGCCGGCGCCCGGCTGCACGTCAGCGGCCACCTGGAGCGGGTCGTGGGCCGGGAGGTCCCCGGCCACCCGGGGCACGACGACGACGACGAGCGGGTGGGGCAGATCATGACCCCCGGCCCGGGCGGCGCCGGCACCGTGCCGCGTGACGCGGCGATCGCCGGCGAGCTCGTGCTCGTCACCAAGCTGGCCTCCGCCGAGACCGCCGACACCCTCTCCGACTCCGACCGGCCCGCGCTGGTCGAGCCGTGGCTGCTGCCCGAGCCGCTGCTGCCCGTGGCCGTCCGGGCGGCCGCGAGCAAGGACGAGGACCGGCTCGCCGGGGCGCTGCAGCGGCTCATCAGCGAGGACGTCACGCTCCGCCTGGAGCACAACGCCGAGACCCACCAGGTGGTGCTGTGGACGCTCGGTCCCGCCCAGATCGACGACGTCCTCGACCAGCTGCGCAACCGCTACAACGTCGACGTCGAGACCGAGCCGGTCAAGACCTCGCTGCGCGAGACCTTCGTGCGCCCGGTGCAGGTGCAGGGCCGGCTGGTCAAGCAGTCCGGCGGCCACGGGCAGTATGCCGTGGTGCAGCTGGAGATCGAGCCGCTCCAGCGCGGCGCGGGCTTCGAGTTCGTCGACAAGGTGGTCGGCGGCGCCGTCCCGCGGCAGTTCATCCCCTCGGTGGAGAAGGGGCTGCGCAACCAGCTCGCCGAGGGTGTGCTCGCCGGCTATCCCTGCGTCGACGTGCGCGTGACGCTCGTCGACGGCAAGGCGCACTCGGTGGACTCCTCCGACATGGCCTTCCAGAACGCGGCCGGCCAGGCCCTGCGCGAGGCCGCGAACGAGTCGACCGTGTCCTTGCTGGAGCCGGTCGACGCCGTCGAGATCACCGTGGCCGACGACTACGTGGGCGCGGTCATGGCCGACCTGCGCGGTCGCCGCGCCCAGGTCTACGGCACCGAGCCCGTGGGCTCGGAGGGACACACGGTCGTCCGCGCCGAGGTGCCCCAGCACGAGCTGGCCCGCTACCCGATCGACCTGCGCTCGGTGTCCCACGGCTCGGGGACGTTCACCCGCAGCTTCGTCCGCTACGACTACCTGCCCGCCGCCCAGACCCGCGAGCTCATCGGCTGACCCGCCCCCACCCGCGACCGGGGACGTGGTGCGCCCGCCTCACCCGCGACCGAGGACGTGGCGCGCACGCCCCAGCGGCGACCGGGGACGTGGTGTGCCCGCCTCACCCGCGACCGAGGGCGTCAGGTGGTCAGAAGCGGGGCCGGTCCGGCGCGTGCACGCCATACCTCGCCCTGGCCTGCTCCCGGAGCTGCTGGTCGGCACCGGCCTTGCCCATCTTCCCCGGCCCGACGAGATGCAGGAGCGCGGCGAGACACGCGAGGAGCAGAAGCCCCAGCGGCAACGCGTCGCCTGACATCACGGCCCAGGCGATGAGCCCCGCCCCCACGACGGCGTACACCAGCACGGCGGTCTTCGACATCGGTCCTCCTCGATCGGTGTCCCCGCGACGGTAGCAAGAGGTGGGCAGTCTGTGGTCAGAACCGTCCCCGTTGGTGCACGCGACGTCCTCGGTCGCGTGAGGAGCGTGCGCGCGACGTCGTCGGTCGCGTGAGGAGCGTGCGCGCGACGTCGTCGGTGGGGTGAGGAGCGTGCGCGCGACGTCGTCGGTCGCAGAGGGGGAGCGGGACCAGACGTCGTCAGGCGGTCAGGCCCAGGCGCGCCAGCAGGTGGGAGACGTCGGGGTCGGCGCCGCGGAAGCGCCGGTAGGTCTCCAGCGCCTCCAGCGAGCCGCCGCGGCCCAGGAGCTCGGCGCGGAAGCGGTCGCCCGCCTCGCGCGTCATCCCGCCGGGCTGCTCGGCCGTCGCCTGCTCGCGGAACCACGCGACCGTGTCGGCGTCCATGACCTCCGACCACAGGTAGGAGTAGTAGCCCGCGGCATAGCCTCCGCCGAAGATGTGGTGGAAGTAGGCCGACCGGTAGCGCGGCGGGATCAGCGGGTGGGCCGCCCCGGCGCGCTCCAGCGCCGCCGCCTCGAAGGCCTCGACGCCCGACCCGTCCTCCGGCAGCTCCGCCAGCGGGGTCTGGTGCCAGGCCTGGTCGAGCAGCATCGCCGCCAGCAGCTCCAGGGTCCGGTAGCCGCTCTCGGTCCGGCTCGCCACGAGCTTGTCCACCCACTCGTCCGGGATCGGCTCGCCGGTCTCGTGGTGCCGGGCGAAGCGCCGCAGCAGCGCCGGCTCCCACGCCCAGATCTCGTTGACCTGGCTGGGGAACTCGACGAAGTCGCGCGGCACCGACGTCCCGGACCGCGACGGGTAGCGCACGTCCGACAGCAGCCCGTGCAGGTCGTGCCCGAACTCGTGGAACAGCGTGATGACGTTGTCCCAGGTCATCAGGCTCGGCGACCCCTCCGCGGGCGGCGGCACGTTGCACGTGTTGGTCACGACCGGCTGCTGGTCGAGCAGGTGGCTCTGGTCGACGATGGAGGTCATCCACGCGCCGCCCTTCTTGTTCGGCCGGGTGTAGGCGTCGATGACGACGGCGCCCAGCACCGAGCCGTCGGCCTCCCGCACCTCGAAGACCCGGGCCTCGGAGGTGTAGCCGACCAGCTCGGGCCGCTCGGCGAAGGTGATGCCGTAGAGCGCCGTCGCGGCCGCGAAGACCCCCTCGGTCAGGACCCGCTCGAACTCCAGGTAGGGCTTGAGCTGGTCGGTGTCGAACGCCGACGCGGCGTTCTCGCGCGTCGCCAGGAACTGCCAGTCCCACGGCTCCAGGGTCGCCCCCGGCTCCACGCTCTCCAGCCGCGCCCGCAGCGCCTCCGCCTCGCGCTCGACGATCTGCACGACCCCGGGGGTGAGCCGACCGAGCAGGTCGTTGACCGCCTCGGTGGTCCGGGCGCAGGCGACCTCGTGGACGTAGGCGGCGTGGTGGGGGTAACCGAGCAGCGCAGCCCGCTCGGCCCGCAGCCGCGCGATCCGCACCAGGGTGTCGCGGGTGTCGTGGGCAGGGTCCCCGGAGCCGAGGCCACGCCCGACCGAGGCGCGGAAGATCCGCTCCCGCAGGCCCCGGTGCTCGAGGTTGTCCAGCAGCGGCTGCCCCGTCGTGTTGACGACCGGCACCAGCCAGCCGTCGAGGTCGCGGCCGCGCGCCGCCTCCCGCAGCCGGGCCTTCTCGTCCTCGGACAGCCCGGCCAGCTCGGCCTCGTCGGTGACGTGCACGGCCGCGGCGTTGCGCCCGGCCACCAGTGCGGTGTCGAACTCGTTGGACAGCGTGGCCAGCTCGCCGTTGAGCTCGCGCAGCCGGGCCTGCTGCCCGGCCGGCAGCGTGATCCCGCCGCGCTCGTAGGCGCGCAGCCGCTCGGAGAGGTTGAAGGCGTCCTGATCGTCGAGCTCGACCTCACCGGCGTCGGCCCGCTCGGACAGCGCCCTGAGCCGGCCGTAGAGCGCCGGGTCGAGCAGGATCGCGTCCTGGTGGGCCGCCAGGCGGGGGGAGAACTCGGCCATGATCGCGTCGCGCTCGGGGTTGGTGTCGGCCGACCGCGCCACCCAGAAGGCTGACAGCGTCCGCTCCAGCACGGCGCCGCTGCGCTCCCAGGCGTGCAGGACGTTCTCCACCGTCGCCGGCGAGGTGTCCTCGGCGATCGCCCGCAGCTCCTCCAGCTGCTGCTCCATCCCGATCTCCAGCGCCTCCCGCACGTGCGCGTCGGTGATGGTCGCGTAGTCGGGCAGGGAGAAGGGCAGGGTGGACGGTGCCAGGAACGGGTTGGTCATCCTCCTATCCCAGCACAGCCCTCACGCCCAGTCCGCCTCGGCCGTCGCCAGCGTCACCGGGTGCGCGAACTCGCCGACCAGGTCGCGGTGCCAGCACGCGCGCGTCGCCCGCAGCTCGGCCCAGGTCGTGTAGCGGTAGCGGTAGAGCAGCGCCCGCACCGCCTCGGGCCGCCGTCCGTCGAAGGGGTCGACGGCCAGCAGCCGCAGCGTCGCCGGGTCGGCCTCCAGCAGCCGCCGCAGCAGCCGGGGGAACCACGGCCGGGCATAGCGCCGCGACAGCGCCGCGAACCACATCATCCAGTCCAGGCGCAGGTGGTAGGGCGCGTACTGCCGCGGCCAGCGCCCCGGCGGCCCGGGCTTGCCGCGGAAGCCGTACTCACGCCATACCCCGTCCTCGTCGAGCCCCTCGACCACGATCTCGTGCCGCACCTTCGTCACGCTGCCGAACGCCCCGTAGGTGTTGACCAGCCGCAGCGGCTCGAAGGAGGCGTTCATCGCCTGCCCCGGCGAGACCAGGTTGAGCACCGGCCGCCAGCTCAGGACGAGGACCAGCGCCGTCACCAGGAGCACCGCCCCGGCCCAGGGGTATGGCGTCGCGCCGGCCTGCGCGGGCACGAGCCAGTCCTGCACGGGGCGGGGGAGGAGCCACGCCCAGAAGGCGTCCGGCAGCACCGAGGCGGCCAGCACGACCGCCAGCCAGTTGAGCCAGGCGAAGTTGCCGCTGGCCACCAGCCACAGCTGGGTGACGAGCATGATCCCGGCACACACCCCGGCCACCGGCTGGGGCAGGAACAGCCCGAACGGCACGACCAGCTGGGTGACGTGGTTGGCGGCGACCTCGACCCTGTGCAGCGGCCCCGGCAGGTGGTGGAAGAACCACGACAGCGGCCCCGGCATCGGCTGGGTCTCGTGGTGGTGGTGCAGGCAGGTCAGGTCGCGCCAGCACGGGTCGCCGCGCATCTTGATCAGCCCGGCGCCCAGCTCGAGCCGGAAGAGCACCCACCGCAGCAGGAGCAGGACCAGCAGCGGCGGCGCGACGGCCGCGTTGCCCAGGAAGACCGCCAGGAAGCCCACCTCGCACAGCAGCGACTCCCAGCCGAAGGACCACCAGAGCTGGCCGACGTTGACGACCGACAGGTAGAGCGCCCACAGCGCCAGCCACACCGCCGTCGACGCCACCAGCGGCAGCCGCGCGGTCACCCCGGCCAGCGTCAGCGCCGCCAGCCCCGCGCCCGTCCAGCAGACCGCGAGGAAGAAGCGGTCGGACCACCAGCGGTGGAAGACGCTCGGCGCCTGCCGGAAGCCCACCCGTCGCAGGTGGTCCGGCACCGGCGTCAGCCCGCGCGTGCCGATGAGCGCCGGGCCCTGGCGCGCGGCCGCGACGAAGGCGACGACGTAGAGCGCGGCCAGGGCGTGCAGGAACACCGCCCGCCCCAGCCATCCGTCCTCGGCGACGAACCACTCCATACCCCGACGGTATGCCGCACCGCCGCCCTCGGCACGCCGCATACAGTCCTCGCATGAGCGACGACGTCACCGCCCCGAAGGACACGACGAAGGACGACACCCAGGGCGCCCCCGAGCCCCGCGACCTGCTGGTCGAGACCCACCACACCCTCGCCACCGACGACGGCGAGCTGAGCTACACCGCCCGCACCGGGCGGATCGTGCTGCGCGAGGAGGAGTTCAAGGACGACGTCTTCGAGGGCTGGACGCCGCGCGCCGAGCTGGCGGTGACGTCCTACACCCTCGACCTGCCGGAGGGGGCCGACCCCAAGGACCGGCCGGTGACCTTCGTCTTCAACGGCGGCCCCGGCTCGAGCTCGGTGTGGCTGCACCTGGGCGTGCTCGGCCCGCGGATCGTCGACGCCGGCGAGGTGGACGAGCCGACCCCGCCGCCCTACGCGCTGACGGACAACCCGCAGACGCCGCTGCGGGCCACCGACCTCGTCTTCATCGACCCCATGTCGACCGGGCTGTCGCGCGCGGTCAAGGGCGGCAAGGCCAAGGACTACCACGGCTTCGGCAAGGACGTGGAGCAGGTCAGCGAGCTCATCCGGCTGTGGTGCACGCGCGAGGACCGCTGGATGAGCCCGAAGTTCCTGTGCGGCGAGTCCTACGGCACGACCCGCGCGGTGTCGGTGGCCGAGCACCTCTTCAGCCGCTTCGGGATGCAGCTCAACGGCCTCGTGCTCATCTCCAGCGTCCTCGACTTCGGCACCCAGGACTTCCGCTTCCTGCGCCACGACGAGGCGTGCCTGTCCTACCTGCCCACCTACGCCGCGATCGCCCACTTCCACGGCAAGCACCCGGGCCGGTCGCTGCGCGAGGTGCTCGCCGACGCCGAGGAGCTCGCCGCCGGGGCCTACCGCTGGGCGCTCGGGCGCGGCAACCGCCTCACCGAGGAGGAGAGGTATGACGTGCTCGCCCAGCTCTCCTCGCTCACCGGGCTGTCGGAGGACTACCTGGACCGCTGCGACCTGCGGCCCGAGCACTGGCGCTTCTGCACCGAGCTGCTCCGCGACGAGGGCCGCACGGTCGGGCGCATCGACGGGCGGATCACCGGGGTGCTGCACTCCGGCATCGCCGAGGGGATGGACGCCGACCCCTCGATCGACGCGATCATGGGCCCCTACGCGGCCGCGATCCACCACTACCTGCGCGGTGAGCTGCGCTCGGAGCTGGACCTGCCCTACGCCGTCTTCTCCGACGCGATCGAGCACTGGTCCTACAAGGAGTTCGAGGCCCGGCCGATCAACGTCACCGACAAGCTCGAGCGGGTGATGCGCGCCAACCCCCACCTGCGCGTGCGCATCGAGTACGGCTACTACGACCTGGCCACGCCCTACGGCGCGGCCGAGGACATGGTCGCCCACCTGCGGCTGCCCGAGCAGGCGCTGGACCGGATCGAGCACGCGTGGTTCGAGACCGGCCACATGCCCTACGTCGGGGCCGGCACCCGGGTCGAGGAGGCCGAGGGGATCACCGACTTCGTGCGGCGGGCGAGCGGGCGGTGAGCGCGGGTATGCCGTGCGCGGGCCACCCGGGTGAGTGGCGCGTGCACGGCATACCGGCGAGATCCGTGCACGGAGCACTCAGCTGAGTGGCCCGTGCACCCGGGGGTCCGCCGCCCGGTCATCCCCCGGGGCTAGGCTCACCGCCATGGCTCCCACCTGGCTCGACGACGAGCAGCTCAACGTCTGGGTGCGGCTCAAGGCCGTGATGGAGCTGCTGCCCGGGGCGCTGGACTCACAGCTGCGCCGCGAGGCGGGCCTGACCTACTTCGAGTACTACGTGCTGGCCATGCTCTCCGAGGCCGACGGGCGCATGCTGCGGATGAACGCCCTCGCCGCCCGCACCAACGCCACGCTGCCGCGGCTCTCGCACGTGGCGCGCAAGCTGGACGAGCGCGGGCTGGTGCGGCGCTCGCCCGACCCCGACGACGGCCGCGCCACGCGCGTCACCCTCACCGACCAGGGGTATGACGTGCTCGCGGGGGCCGCCCCGGCCCACGTGGAGGCCGTCCGCCGCTACGTCTTCGACCTGATCGACGAGGAGCAGGTGTGCCAGCTGGGGACCATCGCCGACGCGATGCTCGACGTGCTCGACCCGGACGACGTCCTCACCCACGACTACCGGCGGCCGGGATCGGCTCGACGGCAAGGTCCTCCGCCACCTCCGGCTGCTCGTCGAGCTTGACCGCCACGACGCCCGCCACGATGAGCAGGCCGCCGGCCAGCTGGACCGGCGCCGGCATCTCGCCGAGCAGGACCCAGGCCCAGAGCACGGCGAAGAGCACCTCGACGAGGCCGACGAACGAGGCCACCTTGGCCCGCAGCATGCGGGTGGCGATGATCCCGGTGGCGTAGGCGAAGGCCGCCGCGACCACGCCCAGCCACAGCATCGGCACCCACCACGGCACCTCCAGGCCCGCCAGCGTCGCGTCGGCGGTGGTCATGGTGAAGGGCACGACGCCGACCAGGCCGGCCAGGGTCACCACCAGGGTGCCGACGGCCATGCCGAGGGCGGAGAAGGCGATCGGCGGCAGTCCGTTGGACTCGTCGGCGCCGAGGACGAAGAAGACGGCCAGGCCGACCGCGGCCAGCAGGCCGTAGACCACGCCCAGCGTGCTGACCTGCACGTCGCCGAGCACGTCGAGGACCAGGAGCAGGCCGAGCATCGCCACGCCGCCGCCGAGCAGGGTGAGGCGGCGGGGCCGCTGGCCGTGGGCGAGCCAGAGCCAGCCGACGACGAGGATCGGCCCGAGGTACTCCAGCATGAGCGCGACGCCGACGGACAGCTGCGTCACGGCGAGGAAGTAGAAGAGCTGGGCCCCGGCGACGGCGAGGGCGCCGAAGAGGCCCACGTGGACCCAGGTGGTGCGCCGGCGCAGCAGGTGCCAGCGCCCGCGCATCGACAGGGCGGCGGGGACGGCCAGCACCAGCGCGCCGAGGGCCATCCGGGCCGTCACGGCGGCGGCCGGTGACCAGCCGGCGTTGAACGAGCTCTTGGCCACGGCGCCGGAGCTGCCGAAGGCCAGCGCCGAGACCAGCGCGATCAGCAGGCCGAGGACGAGCAGGGCGCGCGGGGAGCGTGCCGGCCGCGGGGTGGTGGGGGTGGGGCGACGGCGGGTCGGGGTGGGAGCGGTCACGCGCGCCTCCTCTCGGTGGGCGGGCCGCGCGTCACGGCCCGACGTGGGATCATGGGTGTCAGCCGTTGACACTCATGACGATAGGCGAGAGGAGCGTCAGGAGTCAACATGCTTTTTACCCATGACACCGAGGTGGCCCTGCAGGGAGCCGTCGACCTGGTCAACACGCACGACCCGACCGACGGGTCCGACACGCTGACCACGGTGGACCAGCTCGACGACTTCGTCACCCGCTGGGGGTGGACCGGGCCGATCCGCCACGACGAGGACGAGCTGGAGCAGGTCCGCGCGCTGCGCCCCCTTTTCCGGGAGCTGTGGCAGCGGGACGAGGAGGGGGTCGTCGCCCTGGTCAACGCCATGCTCGCCGACAACCGCGCGCTGCCCCGCCTCGTGCGCCACGACCAGTGGGACTGGCACCTGCACGCCACCCCGGACGACGCTCCGCTGGCGACGCGGATGGCGGTCGAGCTGGCGATGGCCGTGGTCGACCTGGTGCGGGCCGGGGAGCTGGGGCGCCTGGGCACCTGCGGCGCCGACGACTGCCAGGACGTGCTCGTCGACCTGACCCGCAACCGCTCCCGCCGGTTCTGCAGCACCACCTGCGGCAACCGGGTGGCGGCCGCCGCATACCGTGAGCGCCAGGCGGCCGGGCCGGAGGGGCACGCCGAGAGCTCCTGAGCCTGCTCAGGCGCCGGCGTGTGGCAGCGTGAGCCCATGACGCCCGAGCGCCGGCCGAGCCCCGGTGACCACGCCCACGCCGACCTGCGCCCCGCCACCCGGGCCGTCGCGCTGGGCCGCCCCGACCGCGCCCCCGGTGCGCCGGTCAACACCCCCGTGCACCTGACCTCGACCTACGTGGCCGACGGGCAGGTCAACTACGCCCGCGTCTCCAACCCGACCTGGGAGGCGCTGGAGGAGGTCCTCGGCTCCCTCGAGGCGGGTATGGCGTCCGCCTTCGCCTCGGGCATGGCCGCGGTGGCCGCGGTCGTCGGACAGGTGCCGACGGGCGGGGTGGTCGTGCGGCCGACGCACGTCTACAGCGGGACGGCGGGGCTGCTGGCCGAGCGGGAGCGGGCGGGCGCGCTGTCGGTGCGCACCGTCGCAGCCGAGGACGTGGCCGGGATCGTCGAGGCGTGCGACGGGGCCGACCTGCTGCTGCTGGAGTCGCCCAGCAACCCGATGATGGAGCTCACCGACGTGGTGGCCGTCGTCCGCGGGCTGCGGGAGCGCTACGGGCCGGACCGCCCCCTGGTCGTCTGCGACAACACCTTCGCCACCCCGGTGGCCCAGCAGCCGCTGCGCTGGGGCGTGGACGCGGTGGTGCACTCGGCGACGAAGTACCTCGCCGGTCACTCCGACACCCTGCTCGGCGCGGTGGTGGTCTCGCCCGAGCGGCCCGACCTGCAGGAGCGCGTCCGCACCTACCGCACGCTGCACGGTGCCATCCCGGGCCCGATGGAGGCCTGGCTGGTGCTGCGCGGGGTGCGGACGCTGCACGTCCGCCTGGAGCGGGCGAGCGCCACCGCCGAGCTGCTCGTCGACCGGCTCGAGGAGCACCCGGCGGTCGAGCGCGTCCGCTACCCCGGCTTCGGCGCGATGGTCTCGGTCGAGGTGGTCGGGGGCGCCGAGGCGGCCGAGGCGGTGTGCTCGGCGGTGCGGGTCTGGACCCACTCGACCAGCCTGGGCGGGGTGGAGTCCCAGCTCGAGCGGCGCCGGCGTCACGCGGCCGAGGTGGCGTCGGTGCCGGAGAGCCTGCTGCGCCTGTCGGTCGGGGTCGAGGACCCCGAGGACCTGTGGGAGGACCTTGCGCGGGCGCTCGGCTAGGAGGACCGTGGAGGCATGGGCTGGCGCCGCTGGTCGTGCCGGGTCATCGGCCACCACTGGGTGCGGCACGCCGACCACTCCGACTGGGGCGCGCCGAGGCTGGTGCGCTGCCGCCGCTGCGGTTACGTCTCCTCCCAGGAGGCCGAGCGGGACCGGTGGAACCAGCGGATGATGCCCTGGTAGGGGCACTTACAGGACAACGCAAGACGCCCCGCGCCAGAGGCGCGGGGCGTCTTGCGACGTTGGTGTCAGCTCAGAGGGAGCGAACCTTGTCAGCCTGCGGGCCCTTGGGGCCCTGGGTGACGTCGAACTCGACCTTCTGGCCCTCCTGGAGCTCGCGGTAACCCGAGCTGTCGATCGCCGAGTAGTGGACGAAGACGTCAGCGCCGCCACCATCCTGCTCGATGAAGCCGAAGCCCTTCTCGGAGTTGAACCACTTCACGGTGCCTGTTGCCACTTGTGCTGCCTCATTCTTGTGTACTGTCGGGGCCCACGTGCGCGGCGCCTCCGGACCACCGATGGCGTCCTCGTTGCGGCACATCCGGTCAATCAAACGCGGAAACCTCGTAGGCCACTGGTACGGCGAGTCGCTCAGAACGCTAGCACGTCTCGGGCCGCGGAGCCGCACCGTCGAGCCAGGACGGGACGTGCCGCTCGTCACGTCCGCCCGTGCGCGTCCCGCCAGCGCACCCACTCGCGGACCAGGGAGAGGTCCTGATCCGGTCCGGAGACGCCCGGCGCGGAGTGCTTGCCACGCCCGCCCGCCGGCCCGACACTGTGGCATGACCATCGCCGAGGACGCCGGCAGCGCAGTGCTCGACCGGCAGGACCGGACAGGGGCGGCGGGCCCCCGGCCGCCCCGGCAGCCCACCCGCCGGCGGGTGGCCGTCGCCCTGCTGCTCCTCGCCGCCCTCGCGGTCGCCTGGTGGTGGTCGCACCCGAGAGCCTTCGGCGGCCCGGGCGGTGAGTTCGGGGCGCGGCCCGAGCGGCTCACGCCCGTCTACGTCGTCATGGTCGAGCTCGCCGGTCACGACGTGGAGCTGATCGCGGGCGAGCCCCGGGTCCGCGTCTTCGGCGGTGAGGTCCAGACCGAGGTCCTGCTCTGCGACGGGGCGAACATCGGGATCGTCTACGGCGACGACGCGGAGCGGCGGTGCGCCGCCCCCGCGGACCACCGCAGGTCCACCGACTGGGACCAGGTCGTCCTGAGGTTCACCCCGTCCGACGCCGGCACGGTGGCCGTGGTGGACGGGATCGACCTCACCTACCGCACCGGCCTGCAGCGGGGCACCGAGCACGTGGGCTGGGCCGGCGCCGTGGTCTTCCCGCTGGACTGACCGGGGGATCAGCGGTAGCGCTCCAGCGCCTCCTCGAGCAGGCGCAGACCGTGCTCCTCGAAGGCGTGGTCGCCGACGCGGTAGGCCCACACCGCGGTGCCCACGGCCTCCCGCAGCAGCGTGGCGCGCCACAGCCCCCGCGGCCGGGGGTCGCTGCCGTAGCCGTCGAGGAAGGCCTCCTCGAGGTCGGGGCGACCCACCCACTCCCGGCCGGCCAGCCGCACCAGGTCGGTCCACGCGGGCCGCAGCTCGGCCCTGCCGAGGTCGATGACCCTCACCTCACCCTCGTGGACCAGCCAGTTGCGGGTGTGCCAGTCACCGTGCGTCGGGACGAGGTCGACGACGTCATGGGCGTGGGAGGCCAGCGCCTCGTGGACGCCCGCGACCGCAGGAGCGGGTATGCGGTGCTCCTGCTCCAGCCACCACCGCACCTTCGCGTCGGCGGCGGCCTCGTGGCCGACGTCCCGCTCGCGGTGCTGGGCGTGGAAGGACGCGAGCAGGCGTCCCGCCTGGCGGTAGGTCGCGGGGTCGCCGGCAGCCTCCGGGACGTCCTGGACGAGGCGGCCGGGCAGGTGCTCCACCACGAGCACACCCGCCTCGGTGCAGGCGTGCAGCAGGGCGCCGACCGAGCCGGTCGCCAGCCACGGGCCGGTCCACCGTCGGCGTGCGTGGATCTCCCGGCGCAGGTGGTGGTTGCCGGCGCCACCGGCCTTGACGACGACGTCACGCCCGTCGTGGTGCACCCGCAGCACCACCGTGTCGACCAGGCCCCAGCTGAGGTCGGCGGTCACCGCGTGCCCGGGCAGCCACCCGTCGAGCAGGTGCTGCTGCTCGGCGGACAGGGAGAAGCGCTCTGCCGTGGACGGCAGGGCTACATCTCCGAGAGTGCGTAGCTGTAGAGGTCGGGCTCCCGCTCCAGGACGCGCAGCGCCGGGCCGCCGTCGGGGTCGGCGAAGCGCAGCACCCGCCCCGACTCCTCCTGGGCGATCCGTGCCGGGACCCCCGCCGCGGTCAGCGGCTCGAGCAGCAGGTCGAGGTTGCCGTTGAGCTCGAACGCCAGCTCGGTGCCGACGTCGCTCATCGGCTGCACGCCGTGCAGCCCGCCGCCGCGGGCGGTCAGGTCGGCCCACGTCCCGTCCTCGAGGGTGATGCGGCGCCGCATACCCAGTCCGTCGAGGACGTCGAGGGCCACCCGGCCGGCGGTGGTGTGCCAGACCGGCATGACCGCGAGCCCCGGCTGGGTGGCCTCGAGCTCGCGCGGGTTGGGGGAGGGTGTGTCGACGGTGAGGCGGACCCCGTCGGCGGCCGTGACGATGCCCGCGAGCCCGTGGTCGGTGTCACCGAGCTCGATCGGCACGCCCTCCCCGGCCGCCGCGCTCACCGCCTCCTCCAGGGGCACGCTCGTCTCCAGGCCGAGCAGGGTGGTCCCGGCCGCCTCCGAGGACCCCGCGGCCGCGTGCAGCGCCAGCCGCCCCGCGCCCAGCTGGAAGACCAGCCACCCGTCGTCCTCGCTCAGCAGGACCGCGCCCAGGGCGTCCAGGACCGTGCGCCAGGCGGGGATGGCGTCGGTGAAGCGGACCGGGCGGACGCTCAGGGCGTCGTGCGTGCTCATGGTGCTGCGGGCTCCTCGGGCAGACGGGGGGCTGGTCCCAACCTAGCGCCCGCGCGCGGCGCTAGGTTGGCCCCATGGCCATCTTCGCCGTCCAGTACGCCTACTCCGAGGACACCGCCGCGCTCGACGAGCACCGCCCGTCCCACCGCGCCTTCCTCTCCCGCCTCGCCGAGGAGGGCGTCGTGCTGCTCTCCGGGCCGATGGCCCGCCAGGCCGACGGGCCCGCGGCCGCGCTGATCCTGCTCCTCGGGGAGGCGGAGGAGCCGCTGCTGGAGCTGCTGCGGGAGGACCCCTTCCAGCAGCTCGGCCTCGTCGACCACGTCAGCATCGCCCGGTGGGACCCGGTCATCGGCGCCGGCTGGCTGATGGACGGCCCGCTCGCCGACGTGCGCTGACCCGCCCGCCGCCCGCTCAGCCGTCGGCGGTGACGTAGGTCCCCGCCGAGCCGTCCACCAGCGCCCCGGCCTCCTCGAGGTTGCCGATCGCCGCCGCGACGCCCCGGCCCCCGACCTCGACGAAACGGCATACCGCCTCGACCTTGGGGCCCATCGAGCCGGTGGGCAGGTCGAGCGCGCGCAGGCGGGCCGGCGTCGTGCGGCGGATCTCGCGAGCCCGCTGCGTGCCCCAGCCCTCCATCACCGCGGGCACATCGGTGAGCACGAGCAGCCGGTCGGCCCGCAGCCGGTGCGCCAGCAGCGCCGCCGACAGGTCCTTGTCGATGACCGCCTCGACCCCCTGCAGGTCGCCGGTCGCGGTCCGCACCACCGGCACCCCGCCACCCCCGGCGCACACCACGACGGCGGAGTCGTCGAGCAGCTGGTCGATGAGCCGGGTCTCGATGATCTCCCGCGGTCGCGGCGAGGGGACCACGCGGCGCCAGTGCTTCCCGTCAGGGCGCACGTCCCAGCCGTGCCGCTCCGCGAGCGTCCGGGCGGTCTGCTCGTCGTAGACCTCGCCGACGAACTTCGTCGGGTCCGCGAAGGCCGGGTCGTCGGCGTCGACGAGCGTCTGGTTGAGCACCGCGGCGAGCTGGCGGTAGGGGCGCTCGTTGCCCATCGCCTGCAGGATCCAGTAGCCGATCAGCCCCTGCGTCATCGCGCCCAGCGCGTCGAAGGGGTAGGGCTGGCTCAGCCGCGCGTCCGCCGCGCTCTCCATCGCCAGGACGCCGACCTGCGGGCCGTTGCCGTGCGTGATGACGACCTCGTGGTCGTCGGTCAGCGGCGCCAGCGCCCGCATCGCCCGCCGGATGTTCTCCACCTGCGCCGCGGCGTCGGGCACCTGGCCGCGCTGCAGCAGCGCGTTGCCGCCCAGAGCCACGACGATCCTCATGACCTGGGAGTATGCCGTGCCCGCCGGCGCGCGGCCGGGACGGCGGCGGCGCGGCGGATCGGCCACGATGGGGGCATGCGCGCCTTTCTCGCCGTGGACCTGCCCGAGGAGGTCGTCACCGACCTCGACACCTTCCTCGGGCCGCGCCGCGAGAGCGTGGCCTCCCGCCGGGAGTGGCGCTGGACCCGGGCCGAGCACCTGCACCTCACGCTCGCCTTCCTGCCCGACCTGGACGAGTGGCGCGAGGAGGAGCTCATCGCGCAGGGCGAGGCCTTCCTCGCGCGCCGGGGCACTACCGACCTGCGGTTGGCGGGGGCGGGCTCCTTCCCCGACCCCGGCGCGGCGCGGGTGCTGTGGGCCGGGGTGGAGGAGAGCGCGCGGGGCACGCTGGCCGACTGGGCCACGGGGCTGCGCGCCGTCGCCAACCACGTCGGCGCGCGCGTGGCCGGCACCCGCTTCAGGCCCCACGTCACGCTCGCCCGGGCGGTGGGTCGCCCGCACCCCGCCGGTCATCTCCTGCAGGCGCTCGACACCCTCCGGACCCCGGTATGGCGTGCCGACGAGGTGCTGCTCGTCGCCTCCTGGCTCGGCCAGGGCCCCCACGGCACGCCCCGCTACGAGGTACGGCATACCTGGTCGGTCGGGGAGGGCGCGGAGCCCGCCTGACCGCCGGGCCTGGAGGCGGCGTGACGGTGGCCGTGTGGGACGCTGGCGGGGTGACAGAGCAGCCCGGCCCCGCCTTCTCACCGCCCGCGGACGACAGCCGGGCCTCCTCGATCGCGTGGGCGGTCGCGGTGACCGTGGTGGCGCTGGTCATCGGGCTCATCGCCTGGCTCGCGCTCGGCACCGAGGGCAGCGACGGGGCACGCGGCCCCTCGACGCCTCCCTCGGCCGCGGCGCCGGCGCAGACGGGGGAGCAGCAGGCGCAGGAGAGCGCGCCGGAGGGGACCGCGTCGGATGACGCAGCCGCGCAGACCCCGCCCGAGGAGGTCCAGCAGCTCATGCTCGACCTGCAGCGGCGCGACCCCGACGACCCGATGGCGGTCGGCGAGGTCGACGCCCCGGTCGTGATGATCGAGTACGCCGACTACCGCTGCCCCTACTGCGCCCAGTTCGCGGTGGAGACCCGCCCCGAGCTGCAGCCGCTCGTCGATGCCGGCGTGCTGCGCATCGAGTTCCGCGACTTCGTCATCTTCGACGAGCAGTCGCACCAGGCCGCGGTCGCCGCCCGCGCCGCGGCCGCCCAGGACCTGCTCGAGCCCTACCAGACGGCCGTCTTCGCCCGCTCCAGCGAGGGCCACGCCGAGCTGGAGCGCCAGGACCTGCTCGACATCGCCGAGGAGGTCGGCGTGCCCGACCTCGCGGCCTTCGAGCAGGCGCTGGACGACCCGGCGCTCGCGGCCGCCGTCGACGCCGACACCGCCGAGGCCCGCTCGATCGGACTGTCCTCGACGCCGACCTTCCTGGTCAACACGACGGTCGTGCAGGGCGCCCAGTCCGCGCTCTACTTCGAGAGCGTCATCGCCCAGGAGGAGCAGCGCGCCTTCTCGCGTGACTGACGGTCCGCCCGCGAGCGGCCCTGACGCCCGCGTCACGCTCGTGCGGGCGACGGTGGCTCGTGCTGGGGAGACCGGCTCGTGCGGGGGAAGCTTCCCCCGCGCGGGACGGCTTCCGCGTCGCTCGACGGTTCACCCAGCACACCCGCTCAGGGCGCGATGGTGACGACGACCTCGTCGGGGCCCTCGGTCGACAGGTCCAGGTCCTCGGGGCGCCCGGACGGCGGGGGGATCGATACCGTCTGCGTCGCGTCGTCGGTGCTCACCGCGGAGTCGGTCGTCGCGACCGGCAGCAGCGGCGAGGTCACCACGCCCAGCTCCGGGCCGCAGATGCGGTCCTGCGGGGGGTCGGGCTGGATGGTGCGGCCGTTGACGAGGCGCACGTCGTCGTACTGCGGGCGGCCGGAGACCAGGTTGCGGTAGCTGTAGCGCGTCAGGCTCATGATCGAGCAGTCCTGCCCGACGTTGAGGATGTCGAAGCTGTAGGGGTGGCCCTGCAGCTCGCCGGCCGTGTCCGGGTCCTCCTCCGCGGCCTCCTGCGCCTCCTCGGTCAGCGGTGGCAGCCGGAACTGGTTGACCAGCCCGCCCCCGGTGAACGACCCGACCTGGATGTGCCCGCGCTCCAGGTCCGGCGCGTGCATGTGGCCGTTGACGGTCGCCCCGGTCGCCTCGACCCGGTCGGCGGCGTAGGGCTGGTGGGTGACGACGAGGTCGGTGGGCACGGTGCCCTCGGTGGCCTCGCGGAACCGCCGGGCCGCCTCGGCCTGCTCCTCGCCGAAGTCGGCGCCGCGCTGGTTGTAGTAGCGCACGTCGTTGAAGCCGCTGACCGACACCCCGTTGACCTCGACGCGCACGAGCTCGCCCGCGGTCGGCTCCAGCAGCAGGACGTTGGGGATGCGCGAGAGCCGGCGCAGCACGGCCTCGTCCTCGGCCGAGACGGCGTCGTGGTTGCCGCGCACGAAGATGTAGGGCACGCCGAGGCTCTCGATGCCGGCGTAGAGGTCGGTCAGCGCCCCCTCGCGCGGCTGCCCGAAGTTGAGCAGGTCGCCCGCGTCGATGACCGCGTCGATGCCCTCGCTCGCCACGATCTGCCGCATCAGCGGGAACTGGTTCATCCCGTGCAGGTCGCTGACCAGCAGGAAGCGCGCCGCGACCGGGACCTCGACCGCCCCGGGCGTGAACTCCTCGCGCAGCGCGTCGGACAGCGCCAGCAGGTTGGTCACGTAGACGGCGCCGTGCGAGGCGTTGGCCGTCAGGCTGTCCAGCAGCCCGGTATTCGTCTGCACCAGGGACAGCAGCGAGGTCGCGCGGAACTCGGCGACGTTGTCGACCCGATAGGTCAGGTATGCCGCGGCGCCCGGGGCGGCGAGCGCCACCGCCGTCGCGGTCGTCGCCGCGGCCACGACCCGGCCCAGGTGGTGGGGCCGGGCGACGGCATAGGTGAGCAGGACGAGCAGGGAGGTGACGAGCGCGCCCGTGGCGAACTTCCACCCGACCTCCCGCACGCCGTGGTCGATGGCCTCGCGCAGCTCCTCGGGGCTCGGCTGCAGGCTGGAGGCGTCGAGGCGGCCGCTGCGCAGCAGGTCGGTGACCTCCTCGCGGACCGAGACCTGGGCCCGCAGCCCCGGCGCCGGCAGCGGGCCGTCGAAGGTCATGACGACGTCGCCGACGACCATCGGCAGCTCCACGGTCGAGTCGAGCCGGGGGGCGACCGAGACGTCGGCGGCGAAGTAGCCGGTCTCGGTGTGCACCGGCCACAGCTGCGTCGTGGCGACGCCGCCGACGAAGGCGACCAGGGTCAGCAGCACCAGCACGACGCCCCGGCGCAGGCCGGTGAGGACGCCGGGCGGCGGCGTCGGGAGGCGTCGGCTGTCACGGGTGGCCATGGCTGGGGACAGCGTAGACGCGCAGACCGGGGCAGGTGCTCGCTACCCTGCCCCCCATGCACGCTGACGTCATCGTGGTCGGGGCGGGGCTGGCCGGGCTGGTCGCCACCGCCGAGCTGGTCACCGCCGGTCACCGGGTCGCCCTGGTCGACCAGGAGTCCGCCGACCACCTCGGCGGGCAGGCGTGGTGGAGCTTCGGCGGGCTGTTCCTCGTCGGCACCCCCGAGCAGCGGCGGATGGGGATCAGGGACAGCGAGGAGCTGGCCTGGCAGGACTGGAGCGGCAGCGCCGGCTTCGACCGGCTCGAGGGCGCGGACGCCGAGGACCTCTGGGGTATGCGGTGGGCGCGCGCCTACGTCGCCTGGGCCGCGGGCGAGAAGCGGTCCTGGCTGCGGGAGAAGGGAGTCGGGCTCTTCCCGGTCGTGGGCTGGGCAGAGCGCGGGGACGGCCGGGCCACCGGCCACGGCAACTCCGTCCCGCGCTTCCACATCACCTGGGGGACGGGGCCGGGGGTCGTCGAGCCCTTCGAGCGGGCCGTCCGGGAGGGGGTGCGGACCGGCCGGGTCGAGCTGCACGGGCG
Source organism: Ornithinimicrobium pekingense DSM 21552 (assembly GCF_000421185.1). Lineage (GTDB taxonomy): Bacteria > Actinomycetota > Actinomycetes > Actinomycetales > Dermatophilaceae > Ornithinicoccus > Ornithinicoccus pekingensis. Next base: position 146,913 of record NZ_ATWJ01000013.1, on the reverse strand, counting down.
GCACCGGGTCACCGAGCTGGTGGTGTCGGGCGGCGCCGTCACCGGGGTGCGCGGCGAGGTGCTGGTGGGGGACGACGCCGACCGTGGCGCGCCGTCCAGCCGGGTGGCGGCCACCCGGTTCGAGCTGGGGGCCCAGGCGATCCTGGTCACCAGCGGGGGCATCGGCGCCAACCCGGCGCTGGTGCGGCAGTGGTGGCCGGAGCGCCTCGGCACGCCCCCGCAGGACCTGCTCACCGGCGTCCCGGCCTACGTCGACGGGTCGATGCTCGACCCGGTCGTGGATGTCGGTGCCCGGCTGGTCAACCGCGACCGGATGTGGCACTACGTCGAGGGCCTGCCCAACCACTCGCCCGTCTGGCCGGGGCACGGCATACGCATCCTGCCGGGGCCCAGCTCGCTGTGGCTCGACGCGCTGGGCCGGCGCCTGCCCTTCCCCTGCCTGCCCGGCTTCGACACGCTGGGGACCCTCGCGCACCTGCGCACCGCGACCCCCGGGCACGACCACTCCTGGTTCGTGGCGACGACGACGGTCCTGGGCAAGGAGTACGCCCTGTCCGGGTCGGAGCAGAACCCCGACCTCACCGGCCGCTCGGTGCGCCAGGTGCTGGGGCGGGTGACCACCGACGTGCCCGAGCCCGTGCAGCGGTTCGCCGACGCCGGGACCGACGTGGTGCGCGCCGGGACGGTCGAGGAGCTGGTCGCCGGCATGAACGCCCTGACCGGCGACGACCTGGTCGACGCGGCGGCGGTCCGCGAGCTGGTCGAGGCGCGTGACCGCGAGCTCGACAACGACTTCGGCAAGGACGTGCAGACGGCGATGGTGCGGGCCGCGCGGCGCTCGCGCGGCGACCGGCTGGTCCGCACCGCGCCGCCGCACCGCTTCCTCGACCCCAAGCACGGTCCGCTCGTCGCGGTCCGGCTGCGGGTGCTGACCCGCAAGACGCTCGGCGGCATCCAGACCGACCTCGACGGCCGGGCGCTGCGCGCCGACGGCACCCCCGTGCCCGGCCTCTACGCCGCGGGCGAGGTCGCCGGCTTCGGCGGCGGCGGCATGCACGGCTACCGCTCGCTGGAGGGCACCTTTCTCGGCGGCTGCCTCTTCAGCGGCCGGCAGGCCGGGCGCGCCCTCGCCGCCACCCTCTGACCCACCCCCCTCACCCACCGACGACGTCGCCCGCACGCCCTCACCCCCACCGACGACGCGGTGCGTACGCGACGGGCGCGACCGACGACGCGGTGTGGTTGAGTGGGGCAGTGAACTGGGAGACGATGCGCCGCAAGGCCGGGACCGCGGCGCTGGTGGGCTTCCGGGTCATGCCGAACCCGCTCAAGCGGGCCGCCGTGCGCGTGGGGGCGCCGAGCTACACGGCCGGTGCGGTGTGCGTCCTGGAGCACGACGGGTGCGTGCTGTTCCTCTGGCAGCCGCACCGCGAGGGGTGGAGCCTGCCGGGCGGCCTGATGGGCAAGCACGAGGAGCCCTCGGACGCCGTCCGGCGCGAGGTCGCCGAGGAGATCGGCCTGGACGTCGACCCCGGTGACCCGGTCACCGTCCGGGTCGACGCCGAGCGTCAGGTCATCGACGTCGTCTTCCGCGTGATCCTGGAGACCCGGCCCGACCTCGACCTGGCGACGGAGGCCCGCAAGGCCGAGTGGTTCACCCCCGGCGAGCTGGCCCAGGCCGACAGCGACACCTTCGGCATCATGGCCGCGATCGCCGCCGCCGAGCAGCCTCCGCGCGTGGGGCGGCTGCTGGGCACGGTCGACTGACCCTCCAGCGCGAGCACCGGGAGACGCGAGCTCTCAGGGGTAGACGAGCTCGTGCAGGGCTGTCTCGACCTGGGGGGTCACCGCGTTCTCGCCACCCAGGACCACGATCCGGTCCGGCCGCAGCCGCAGGAGCTCCGCGCGCACGACGGAGGGCACGTCGGTCGGCCGGGTGAGCAGCAGGGGCGCTCCCAGGCTGCCGGCGCGCGCGGCCCCGGAGAGCGCGTCCGCGAAGCCGGTCCCGCTGGCGAGGTAGACGACGGGGACGCCGGGCGCGACCTGGGCGCTCACGGCGACCGCGGTGGCATACCTGTTGGCGCCGCTGATCCGCTGCACCGTCGGGGCCAGGGCTTTGAGCTCGTCGACGACGGCCGCGCCCACCGCACCGGTGCCGCCCAGGACGACGATGCGCCGCGGCTTGAGCCGGGCCAGGGCGTCACGGGTGCTGGTGGGCAGGCTGCCCTGGCGGGTCAGCAGCACCGGGGCGTCCTGAGCCGCGGCCAGGGCGCTGCCCGACAGGGCGTCGGGGAAGTCGGCCCCGCCGGTCACGTAGGCGACGTCGACGCCGCTGGGGAACTGACCGGCGACGGCGGCGGCCGTCGCGTAGCGGTCGCCGCCGGCGAGCCGGACGGGCCGGACCCCGGTCGCCTGCTGGATCGCACCGAGGACGCTGTCGGACACCGCTCCCGGTCCGCCTGTCACGACGATCGTGCGGGGCCTGAGCGCGACGAGGGCGGACTTCGCGGAGTCGCTCAGTGAGTCCCCTCTGGTGAGGACCACCGGCCCGCCCCCGCCTCCGGCGAGCGCGGCGCCGGCCAGGGCGTCCGGGAAGGACGCACCGGTCGCCACGACCGCCAGGGGCGTCCCCGGCGAGAACTCCGCCGCCACGAGGGCCGAGGTGGCGTAGCGGTTGGCGGCCGCGGTGCGGCTGATCTCGGCACCCTCGTGCTCCCGCAGCAGGTGCAGGGCGCCCTGCGGGCGGCCCGTGCCGGGATCGCTCCCGGTACCTCCTGCCACGATCCGGTCACCGAAGAAGGCCACCGTGACACCCACCCGGTAGGACCAGGGTTCCGGTGGGATCCACCCCTGCCGGACCCGCTCGACACCGGTGCCGGCGTCCAGGTCGAAGACGAGCACGGTGCCCGACCCTCCGCTCTCCGGCACCGCCCCGCTGACGACCCGGTCGCCTCGGACCGCGACGGAGGTGCCCAGGTCGGTCGGGACGATCGGGAGGCCGTCGGGGTCGAGCCGGGTACGCAGGGCGTAGACCCCCGTGTCGTCGGCGTCGAAGACGTGGACGCTGCCCGGGCGGTCACCGGTGCCGGAGCCGTAACCGGGTGCTCCGACGACCAGGCGGTCCCCGTCGACGGCCAACGCTTGCCCGAAGCGGCCGGTGGCCAGGGCGGGGTCGGGCCGCAGCACCTGCTCCGTGCGGTAGCCGCCGGCGCCGTCGGGCCCCAGGACGTGCACGGCGCCGCTGGGCCGCTCCCTGGGGGCACCGACGAGGATCCGCTCGCCCGCGACCGCCAGCACAGCGCCGAACCCGGCATACTCCACCGGCGCCGCGGCGACGACCCGCTGCTCGCGCCACCCCTCGGCGGTCGGCTCGAAGACGTGCACAGCACCCGCGGACAGGTCGCCGGACGCCGATGAGCTGCCCGGCGCCCCGACGACCACGCGGCGACCGTCGGTGGCGACAGCCTCCCCGAACCGGCTGTGCGGCAGCGATTCCGCAGGTCGCAACCGCGCCTCCGCCATTCCCTGCGGGCCGTCCTCGTACACGTAGGCGGCGCCGGAGCCGTCGTGACCGTAGCTCCCGTCCGCGTAGCGGGTGGCCGCTCCCGAGCCGCCGACCGCCACGAGGTCGCCCGCCGTGGCCACCGAGATCCCGAACCAGTCACGGTAGGAACCGTCGGAGGGGCGCAGCTCGGTCCGGGAGAACGACCCGTCGGCGGCAGGAGTGAAGACCGACACCGACCCGACCGGGTTGACGTCCGACACCGACGTGCCGGCCGGCGGCTTGCCGGGCGCGCCGACCACGACGCGGTGGTCGGACACGGCGAGAGCCTGGCCGAAGAAGTCGCCGTCACGGCCGTCGGGGTCGTGGAGGACCTCCTCCTGCTGCCGGACGACCTCCGCCCCGGTGGCCGGCAGGCCGAGGGCGGCGAGCAGGGTCAGGACGAGCCCGCACAGGAGCGGACGTCGGCGGGAGAAGAGCACGGGAGGACCCCCATCACGAACGGGACACGGCGGTGCGGTCTCGTCGTTCGGCGGAGCCCCCCGTCAGACCTGCGAGGACAGTATGCGGCCTGCTCAGCGCTTCACGTCAAGGAGGATCTTGCCCACGTGGCCGGACGCCTCCATCTCGCGGTGGGCCTCGGCGGCCTGCTCGAGCGGGTGGCGCGACTGGACCACCGTGCGCACCAGCCCCTGCTCGACCCACGGCCACACGTGCTCCCGCACGGAGGCGACGATCTCGGCCTTGCCCTCGAGCGGGCGTGACCGCAGCGACGTGGCGATGACCCGCGCCCGCTTCGACAGCAGCTGGCCCAGGTTGAGCTCGGCCTTGGCACCGCCGAGCAGCCCGATGACCACGAGCCGCCCGTCAGGGGCGAGCGCCTCGACGTTGCGGCCGAGATACTTCGCGCCGACCACGTCGAGGATCACGTCCGCCCCACGCCCGTCGGTGGCGCCGCGGACCTCCTCGACGAAGTCCTGCTCCCGGTAGTTCACCAGCACGTCGGCACCGAGCTCGCGGCACGCGTCGAGCTTGGCCTGCGACCCGGCGGTCACGACCACCCGCGCGCCCAGCTGCCTGGCCACCTGGATGGCCATGGTCCCGATGCCGCTGGACCCGCCGTGCAGCAGCACGGTCTCGCCCTCCTTCAGCCCCGCCTCGAGCGCCAGGTTGCTCCAGACCGTGCAGGCGACCTCGGGCAGGCCGCCGGCGTCGGCCAGGCTCACCCCGGCCGGCACGGGCAGCAGCTGGCCGACTGGCACCGCGACGTGCTCCGCATACCCGCCCCCGGCCAGCAGCGCGCACACCTCGTCGCCGACCGACCACCCGGAGCCCTCGGTGCCGGGGCCCAGGGCGCTGACCGTGCCGCTGACCTCCAGGCCGGGCAGCGCGGAGGCCCCCTCCGGCGGCGGGTAGAAGCCCTTGCGCTGCTGCACGTCGGCGCGGTTGACGCCCGCCGTGACGACCTCGACGAGGACCTCCCCCTCGCGGGGCTCGGGCCGGTCCACCTCGGTCACCGCAAGGACGTCGGCGTCTCCGGGCTCGCTGATCGTGATGGCTCGCATGCCGCCCAACCTACCGACCGCCCGTCCTCAGCCGATGAGGATCCCGGCGATCGTGGCGCTCATCAGGTTGGCCAGGGTCCCCGCCGCGATCGCGCGCAGGCCCAGCTGGGCGATCTCGCGCCGCCGGTGCCGGATGAGCCCGCCGAGGCCGCCGAGCAGGATGCCCAGGGAACCCAGGTTGGCGAAGCCGGTCAGCGCGAAGGTGATGATGGCCGCCGTCTTGGGGCTGAACTCCTCGATGGTCGGCGCGAAGTTGCTGAACGCGACGAACTCGTTGACGACCACCTTCTGCCCCACGAAGCTGCCGGCGCTCGTCGCCTCGGCCCACGGCACGCCGATGACGGTCATCAGCGGCGCGAAGACGTAGCCCAGGATCTGCTCGAAGGTCAGCTCGGGGTTGCCGAACCAGCCGCCCACCACCCCGAGCAGCAGGTTGACCAGCGCGATGAGGGAGATGAAGGCCAGCAGCATCGCGCCGATGTTCAGCGCCAGCTTCAGCCCGTCCCCGGCGCCCGAGGCGGCGGCGTCGATGACGTTGCGGTACTCCATACCCTCGAGCTCGTCGTCGTCCTCCTCGGCGCGCTCGTGCGCCTCCTCCTCGCGCGGCTCCTCGCCGTCGGGTATGCCGTCGCGCTCCTCGTGCTCGTCCTCCTCCTCGGTCTCGGGCTCGATGAGCTTGGCCATCATCAGCGCGCCGGGGGCGGCCATGAAGGAGGCGGCGATGAGGTACTCCAGCGGGGCGCCGAGCAGGGAGTAGCCGACGAGCACCGAGCCGGCCACCGTCGACAGACCGCCGACCATGACGGCGAACAGGCCGGAGCGGGACAGCCCCCGCAGGTAGGGCCGGATGACCAGGGGCGCCTCGGTCTGGCCGACGAAGATGTTGGCGGCGGCGTTGACCGACTCCGCCTTGCGGGTGCCCAGCGCCCAGCCGAGCGCGGCGCCGAGCTTCTCGACGACGAACTGCAGGATGCCGAAGTGGTAGAGCACCGCGGTGAGGGAGGCGAAGAAGATGATGACCGGCAGCACCTGGAAGGCGAAGACCACGCCCGCGTCCTCGCCCTGCGGCAGCACCGGTCCGAAGAGGAAGCTGATGCCGGCGTTGGCCGAGTTGATGACGGCCTGCACGCCCTCGGTGACCGTGCCGAGCACCGCCACGCCGGCCGACCAGTAGAGGACGAGCACGCCGAAGACGATCTGGATCGCCAGGGCCGACAGGACCGTGCGCCACCGCACCCGGCGCCGGTTGGAGGAGAGCAGCAGGCCGAGGGCGATGAGGGCCAGCATGCCGCCGATGCCCCAGAGGATGTCCATGCGCCCTGACGGTAACGACGGATCGGCCCGGGGGCGACCCGTCAGGGGGCCGGCAGGACCGCAGGTGTCACGGGCGTGCCCGGTGCCCGAGCCGCCGGGAGACCTCGAGGGCGGCGCGGCGCACCTGGGTCACGACGTCCTCGACCGCCCCGGGGCTCAGGTGCTCGCGCTCGGCGGTCACGGCGACCCCGGCGACCGGGTGGCCGGAGTGGTCGAGCACGGCGGAGGCGACGGAGTCCAGGCCGGGCGTGACGAACCCGTGCTCCACGGCATACCCGCGGGTCCGGGCCTGCGCGAGGAGCGGGCGCAGGGTGGACAGCGACGAGGGCCCGACGCCGTGCCGCTGGACGAACGCGTCGGCGGAGGGGAAGAGCGCGCGCACCTGGGCGGCGGGCAGGGCGGCGAGGATCGCCAGGCCGGTCGCCGTCAGCGAGGCCGGCAGCCGGACGCCGACGTCGCTGACGAGCGAGGGACGGCCGGCGACGCGCTCCTCGACGACGTAGACGACGTCGCGCCCGTGCAGCGCCCCCAGGTGGGCGTTGTGCCCGGTGGTGTCCGCCAGCCGGGCGAGCACCGGGCGGGCGAGCCGCTGCAGCGGCGCGTGCCGGGTGTAGGCCGAGCCCAGCTCGAAGGCCGCCACCCCCAGGCCGTAGCGGCGTTCCTCGGGCAGGTGGACGACGAAGCCGCGCTCGGCCAGCACCGCCAGCAGGTGGTAGGTGGTGGACCGGGGCAGGCCCAGCTCGCGGGCGACCGTCGCGGCGGGCAGGGGCGTGGCGTGGCGGGCCAGCAGCATGAGCACGTCGAGCGCGTGCGCTGCTGCGGGTGCGTTGGCCACCGCGCCAGTATGCCGCCGCCGCCGCGGCGGCGGGCGTCTACGGTGGTCGGTGTGGACGACGCCGAGATCAGCCGCTTCTGGGCCGACGCGCGGGTGCGCGGCGGCCTCAACCCGGCGGGGGCCTACCTCGGCGCCACCGTCTCCGAGACCCTGCCACCGCCGGCGTGGTCCTTCGGGGCGACGCCGGAGGAGTCCGACCGGCTGCTCGAGCTGGTCCTGGGCGGCCGCAAGACCGCCACGGCCACCGCGCTGCACGAGTACGAGGACGAGGCGCGGCGGCGGGCCGACGCCGAGGCCGACGTGCCGACCGGCGGCCAGGGGCCCGCGGAGGGTGACACCCTCGTGCGCACGGGTGTCGACGTCGTGCTGCCCGAGCCGGGGCTGCTCTCGATCGTCGTCGACGGCCGGGAACGGCCGCGGGCGCTGATCCGCACCACGCACGTCGAGGTCGTCCGCTTCGGCGACGTCGGCGAGGACCACGCCCGCCGCGAGGGGGAGGGGTCGCTGGAGCAGTGGCGGGCCACCCACCGGGTGCACTTCGCCGCCGGCGCCGCGGCCGGTGAGCAGGTCACCGACGACACGATGGTCGTGCTCGAGCGGTTCGTCGTCGTCGTGCCGGCGACCGCCCGCCGGGCGGCGAAGCGGGCCGGCCTGCTCTGAGGCGCGTCAGGGCCGGCTGTGGTGGCCCTGTCTGGCATGTGAGACGAATGAGCGGGCACGCGGCTGCTGCAGGCTCGTCGGGTCGTGTGGAGTAGGGCCATGAGCCGTCTGCCCGTCCCCACCCTGCCCGCCGAGGTCACCGTCGACGTCGGCCCGCTCAGCCCCGAGGACGTCGTCGCCGTCGCCCGGCACGGCGCCCCCGTGCGGCTGTCCGACGCCGCGCTCGAGGCGGTCGCGGCGACCCGCCGGATCATCGACGGCCTCGCCGGAGACTCCGAGCCGCACTACGGCATCTCCACCGGCTTCGGCGCCCTGGCCACCACCAGCATCCCGCCGGAGAAGCGCGCCCAGCTGCAGCGCAGCCTGGTCCGCAGCCACGCCGCGGGCTCCGGCCCGGAGGTCGAGCGCGAGGTGGTCCGCGCGACCATGCTGCTGCGCCTGTCCACGCTCGCCACCGGCCGCACCGGCGTGCGGGTCGAGACAGCCCAGGCGTATGCCGCGCTCCTCAACGCCGGCATCACCCCGGTCGTCCGCGAGCACGGCTCGCTCGGCTGCTCCGGCGACCTCGCCCCGCTCGCCCACTGCGCGCTGGCCGTGATGGGGGAGGGGCAGGTCCGTGACGCGTCCGGTGAGCTGCTGGCCGCCGGGGACGCCCTCGCCGCCGCGGGGATCACGCCGGTGGAGCTGGCGGAGAAGGAGGGGCTGGCCCTCATCAACGGCACCGACGGCATGCTCGGCATGCTCGTGCTGGCCCTGCACGACCTGGGCACGCTGCTCACCACCGCCGACGTCGCCGCCGCGATGAGCGTGGAGGGGCAGCTGGGCACCGACGACGTCTTCGCCGCCGACCTGCAGGCGCTGCGGCCGCATCCGGGCCAGGCAGCCTCGGCGGCCAACCTCCGCGCGGTCATGAGCGGCAGCGCGATCCGGGAGAGCCACCGCACCGAGGCCTGCACCCGGGTCCAGGACGCCTACTCGCTGCGCTGCTCGCCGCAGGTCCACGGCTCCGCCCGCGACACCTGCGACCACGCCCGCCTGGTGGCCGGACGGGAGCTGTCCGCCGCCGTGGACAACCCCGTGGTCACCCTCGACGGCCGGGTGGAGTCCAACGGCAACTTCCACGGCGCCCCGGTCGCCCATGTCCTCGACTTCCTCGCGGTGGTCACCGCCGACGTGGCGAGCATCGCCGAGCGGCGCACCGACCGCTTCCTCGACGTCGCCCGCAGCCACGGTCTGCCGCCCTTCCTCGCCGACGACCCGGGCACCGACTCGGGACTGATGATCGCGCAGTACACCCAGGCCGCCGTCGTCTCCGAGCTCAAGCGGCTGGCCGCCCCGGCCAGCGTCGACTCCATCCCGTCCTCGGCCATGCAGGAGGACCACGTGTCGATGGGCTGGGGCGCCGCCCGCAAGCTGCGCCGCAGCGTCGACGGGCTGGCCCGCGTCCTCGCGGTCGAGGTGCTGACCGCCGCCCGCGCCCTGGACCTGCGGGCCCCGCTGGCACCGGCGCCGGCCACCGCCGCGGTCGTGGCCCTGCTGCGCGGCGCCGGTGTCGCCGGCCCCGGGCCGGACCGCCACCTCTCGCCCGAGATCGAGGCTGTCGTCGACCTCGTGCTGGACGGTCACGTACGTGCCGCCGCGGAGCAGCAGACGGGCCCGCTCGCCTGAGGGGCGGCCTCTGCCGCGGCCCCTGCGCCGCACCCGTCCTGCCGCCACCTGCGGTCTATCGTCCTTACCGAACGCCGTCGCTGGGACCGATCGGTGTCGCCATCACGACACCGATCGGTCCAGCTGTGTGCCGCGGTGCGCACGGCCCACCGCGTGGACATCCCCGCTCGGTCGTGTGAACGGACTCACGCGCCGGTCCCTCTGTGGACAACCGCCGCGAGGTGCACCCTGACCGCGGCAACATCGGGTGGTGGACCTCGACCGACTGGCGCGCCGGCAGAGCCGTGTGGTCAGCCGGGCACAGGCGCTCGCCTCCGGCATGACGGCGGCCCGGGTGAGGTGGCGGCTGCGGCGGGGCGACTGGCAGCAGCTCCACCCCGGCGTCTACCTCACCCACAGCGGCTCTGTCGACTGGCATGCGCGGGCCTGGGCCGGCCTGCTCCGCTGCGGCACCGGTAGCGTGCTGCTCCTGCGCTCCGCGTCCTACGTGTGGCGGCTCGAGTGGACCCCGCCGGCGGAGCTCTGCGTCGGGGTGCCGCACGAGCGTCACCCCGAGCCGATGCCGGGGATCCGTGTGGTCCGGCGTCGTCACCTCGACCCGGTGCGCGTGGACGGGTTGCCCGTCACCCGCCTGGCGGCGACCGTGATCGACATCGCCGACCGGGCTGACTGCTCGGTCGACGACGCCGTAGCCCTGGCCGCGCGGGCGTGCCAGGAGCGGTCGGTCGACGCCGTCGCACTGCTGAGCGAGCTCGAGGGCCGGTCCCGGCATCGGATGCGGCGGGAGCTGCGGTTGGCGTTCTGGGAGGTGGGTGAAGGGGCGGAGAGCCTGCCCGAGACGTGGTTCGAGGGGCGTGTCCGTCGGCCGCACGGGCTGCCTCCGTTCGCGCGCCAGGCGATGCGGCAGGACCGCGCACGAGGACCGACCTGACCAACCGAACCTTCAGGACGAACGTGGAGATCGACGGCCGTCTTTGGCATGCCGGTGAGCGGTTCCATGTCGACCGGCGGCGCGACAGGCGCGCGGCGGGCCGCGGCGAGGTGACCCTTCGCGTCACACCCCTGGAGCTGGACAACCAGCCGTGCGAGGTCGCGGGTGAGCTCGCCCTCGCGCTGCGCCACCGGGGGTGGGCCGGTCGGGCGCGACCGTGCTCGGAGGGCTGTGCGCTCACGACCTGGCCGACACTGTGACCGAACGGCGTCGCCATAGCGACACTACTCGGTCCCAATCGCTGGTGTGGAGGGTGCGGAGAGACTGTGCCGTCTCGCATGCCGGACGTCGGGTGTGCGAGAAGGGTTGGCGGCGGGCCGGGCGGAGGGTCTGATGGAGGTCAGCCCCACCCGGCCCACGCCATACCCCCGTCGAAGGAGACCCCCATGGAAGGCGCCCGTCCCGTGCGCGCAGCCCGCGGCACCACCTTGACCGCCCGCTCGTGGGCCACCGAGGCCCCGCTGCGGATGCTGATGAACAACCTCGACCCCGAGGTGGCCGAGCGTCCCGACGACCTGGTCGTCTACGGCGGCACCGGCCGGGCCGCACGCGACTGGCGCAGCTTCGACGCCATGGTCCGCACGCTGACGGACCTGCGCGAGGACGAGACGATGCTCGTGCAGTCGGGCCGTCCCGTCGGCGTCTTCCAGACCCACGAGTGGGCGCCGCGGGTGCTCATCGCCAACTCCAACCTCGTCCCCGACTGGGCGAACTGGCCGGAGTTCCGGCGTCTGGAGCATCTCGGCCTGACGATGTACGGCCAGATGACCGCGGGTTCCTGGATCTACATCGGGACCCAGGGCATCCTGCAGGGCACCTACGAGACGTTCGCGGCCGTGGCCGCCAAGCGGTTCGGCGGCACGCTCGCCGGGACGCTGACCCTGACCGGCGGCTGCGGCGGCATGGGCGGCGCCCAGCCGCTGGCCGTCACGCTCAACGGCGGCACCTGCCTCATCGTCGACGTCGACGAGGCCCGCCTGCGCCGGCGGGTGAGGAGCCGCTACCTCGACGAGGTGGCCGACGACCTCGACTCGGCCGTCGAGCGGGTGCTGCGCGCGAGGGCCGACAAGGAGGCCGTCTCCGTCGGCGTCGTCGGCAACGCCGCCGAGGTCTTCCCCGAGCTGCTGCGCCGGGGCGCGGAGGTCGACGTCGTTACCGACCAGACCTCCGCCCACGACCCGCTGTCCTACCTGCCCGAGGGGGTCGACCTGGCCGACTGGCACGAGCTGGCGGAGAAGAAGCCTGAGGAGTTCACCGACCGCGCCCAGGAGTCGATGGCCCACCACGTGCAGGCCATGGTCGGGTTCCAGGACGCCGGCGCGGAGGTCTTCGACTACGGCAACAGCATCCGCGACGAGGCCCGCAAGGGCGGCTACGACCGTGCCTTCGAGTTCCCCGGTTTCGTCCCGGCCTACATCCGCCCGCTCTTCTGCGAGGGCAGGGGTCCCTTCCGCTGGGCGGCTCTCTCCGGCGACGAGAAGGACATCTACGCCACGGACAAGGCCGTCATGGACCTCTTCCCGGACAACGACCACCTGCAGAAGTGGCTGCGCGGAGCCCGCGAGAAGGTCGCCTTCGAGGGCCTGCCGGCGCGCATCTGCTGGCTGGGCTACGGCGAGCGCGACAAGGCCGGCGTCCGCTTCAACGAGATGGTCGCCTCCGGCGAGGTCTCCGCGCCGCTGGTCATCGGCCGCGACCACCTCGACGCCGGCTCCGTCGCCAGCCCCTACCGCGAGACCGAGGGCATGATCGACGGCTCCGACGCCATCGCCGACTGGCCGCTGCTCAACGCCCTGGTCAACACCGCCTCCGGTGCCTCCTGGGTGTCGCTGCACCACGGCGGCGGCGTCGGCATCGGCCGCTCCATGCACGCCGGGCAGGTCTCGGTCGCCGACGGCACCGACCTCGCCCGGCAGAAGCTCGAGCGGGTGCTCACCAACGACCCGGGCATGGGCGTCATCCGCCACGTCGACGCCGGGTATGCCGAGGCCGAGCAGGTCGCGCAGGAGCGCGGGGTGCGCGTGCCGATGCGCGAGGACGAGGACCGATGAGCACCGCCACCTCCGACCAGCAGGTCGGGACCGGCAAGCCGGCGATGTGGAAGTTCTTCGTCCTGTCCGCGATCGGCATCCTCATGTTCTTCGTGCCGGTCACCATCGGCGACAGGAGCACGATCCCGCTGGACCACGTCGTCAGTTGGCTGCGCGCGGAGATCCCCGCGGTCCTGCCGTGGTACGCGCTCGCGCTCATCGCCGCGGGTGCGGCATACCCCTGGGTGTCCGGCACCTGGCGCCGCGACCGCACGACCACGGTCTTCTCGGTCCTGCGCGTCCTGGGCCTGGTCGTCGGCGTGATGCTCGTCCTCGGGGTCGGACCGGCGTGGCTCTTCGAGGACGACATGGGCCCGTTCCTGCTCAACGCCCTGGTCATCCCGGTCGGGCTGCTCGTGCCGATCGGGGCGGTCTTCCTGGCGCTGCTCGTGGGCTACGGGCTGATGGAGCTGGTCGGGGTGCTGGTGCGCCCGTTCATGGTGCCGGTCTTCCGCACGCCGGGGCGCTCGGCGATCGACGCGGTCGCCAGCTTCGTGGGGTCATACTCCCTGGCGCTGCTCATCACCAACCGGGTCTACCTCGAGGGCAAGTACAACCGCCGCGAGTCGATGACCATCGCCACCGGCTTCTCCACGGTGTCGGCCACGTTCATGATCGTCGTGGCCGGCGCCCTGGACCTCATGGGCCACTGGACCCTCTACTTCTGGTCCACCCTGGTCATCACCTTCCTGGTGACCGCGGTCACCGTGCGGGTCTGGCCGCTGTCCCGCGAGCCCGACGACTACGCCCCCGGCGTCACGCCGCGGCCGGAGCAGGACCCCGAGGGGTCCCGGCTGGGCGCCGCCTGGCGGGCCGCCCGGGCGACCGTCGCCGCCGACCCCGGCGTCGGGCGCACGGTCCTGGCCAACCTCAAGGACGGCGTGCTCATGGCGATGGCGATCCTGCCCTCGATCCTGTCGGTCGGGCTCATCGGCCTCGTCCTGGCCAAGTACACCCCGGTCTTCGACTGGCTGGGCTACCTCTTCTACCCGATCACCTGGGCCCTGCAGATCCCCGAGCCGCTGCTGGTGGCCAAGGCCGCCGCGCTGGGCATCTCCGAGATGTTCCTGCCGGCCGCGCTGGTCACGGAGTCGGCGATGTCGGTGAAGTTCGTCGTCGCGGTCGTCTGCGTCTCCCAGGTCATCTTCTTCTCCGCGATGGTGCCCAGCCTGCTCGGCACCCAGATCCCGGTCTCGATCCCGCGGCTGCTGGCCATCTGGTTCGTCCGGGTCGCGCTGAGCCTGGTGCTGGCGATCCCGCTGGCGCTCTGGCTCTTCTAGCGGCCGGGTCGTGCGGCACGATGACCCGGTGACCTCGACCGCCCGCCTCTACCAGGCCCTCGTCCGCGCCGACCGGGACGACCAGGACCTCGAGGAGCAGCGGAGCACCGGGCGCAACGGCCTGCTGCAGATCGCGGCCAACACCCTGCAGGCCACCGGCGACCAGGTCGTCAACGCCAAGACCGTGCTGCCGTGGGCGCTGACCGCCGTCGGTGCCCCGGCCGCCGTGCTGGGCCTGCTCGTGCCCGTCCGGGAGTCCGGCTCGATGCTGCCGCAGGCGGCGATGTCGCCGGTGCTGCAGCGCTCGGCCCGGCGGCGGCACTTCTGGCTGTGGGGCGCGGCAGGCCAGGCCGTCTCCACCGCGGGTATGGCGCTCGCGGTCGCCGGCCTCACCGGCTGGGCGGCCGGCGTGGCCGTGGTGCTGCTCCTGGGCGTCTTCTCGCTGTCCCGCTCGTTGAGCTCCCTCGCCGGCAAGGACGTCCTGGGCCGCACCGTGCCCAAGGGGGAGCGCGGGCAGATCAACGGTCTGTCGACGCTGCTCTCCGGCGCCGTGGCCATCACCCTGGGCCTCGGCATCCGCGTGCTCGGCGGGGACGAGGTCGGCGTCACGGTCCTGGCGGTCCTGCTCGGCGCGGCCGCGGGAGCGTGGGTGCTGGCCCTGGCGGTCTACGCCGCGGTCCGTGAGCCCGAGGGTGAGCCGGTGGAGGCGTCCGACCAGGAGGGGTGGGTCACCACCTCGTGGCGGCTGCTGCGCGAGGACGCACCGTTCCGCAGGTTCGTCTGGGCGCGGGGGCTGCTGCTGGTCTCGGCCCTGTCGCCGCCCTTCGTCGTCGCGCTCGCGGCGCAGGAGGGCGAGACCAGCCTGGCGGGGCTGGGCCCCTTCGTCATCGCCCAGGGCGTCGCCGGGCTCGTCGGCGGCCGCTTCTTCGGGCGGTGGGCCGACCGGTCCTCCCAGCGCCTGATGACCGGTGCGGCCGCCGGGGCGAGCGTGCTGGTGGTGGCCTTCCTGGGCCTGCACCTGTGGCCGGCGACGCGGGGGACGTGGTGGCTCTACCCCGTGACCTACCTGCTGCTGGCCCTGGCCCACACCGGCGTGCGCGTCGCCCGCAAGACCTACGTGGTGGACATGGCGGGGGAGGAGCGGCGCACCAGCTATGTCGCGGTCTCCAACACCGCGATCGGCGTGCTGCTGCTGGTCGTGGGGGCCGCCTCCAGCGCGCTCGCGCTGCTCGGCCCGGTCGCCGCGCTCGTCTTCCTCGCGGCCCTGGGTCTCGTCGGCGTCGGGGTCGCCCGGACCCTGCCCGACGTCAGCAAGGGCTGAGGTCAGGGCGTCCCGAGCGGCTCGGTGACGTCGGCGACCTGCGCGTCCCAGAACGCCAGCGCGGCCTCCGCCCCCACGGTGACAGCGACGCCGTGCGCACCGGCACCGACCGAGATCCTGCGCT
The DNA here is from genome assembly GCF_000421185.1 of Ornithinimicrobium pekingense DSM 21552. Taxonomy (GTDB): domain Bacteria; phylum Actinomycetota; class Actinomycetes; order Actinomycetales; family Dermatophilaceae; genus Ornithinicoccus; species Ornithinicoccus pekingensis. The sequence continues at coordinate 131,563 of NZ_ATWJ01000013.1, read as the reverse complement.
GCGGGTCACCGGTGAGCGAGGCGTCCGCCACCACCGGCCACGCCGTCGTCGACCCGAAGGGCGTGATCGTCCCGCGCTCGTAGCCCGTCGCCTCCTGGGCCACCGCGGCCTCCGGCATCGACAGCCGGCTGACCCCGAGCAGCTCGCGCAGCTTGGGCCAGGCGATCTCGCGGTCGCCGGGCACGAGGACGAAGAGGTAGTCGCCCTCGGCGCGCCGCACCACCAGCGTCTTGACGATGTCGCGCGGCTCCACGCCGCGGACGGCCGCAGCCTCCGCCAGGCTCCCGACGCGACCGTGCCGCGTGACCGCGTAGGGCAGACCGCTGGCCACGACCGCGTGCAGGGCCCGTTCCTCGCTCATGGGCGCACGCTACCGCCGGTGCGCCCACCTCGCGATTTCATAACGACTGCTATGGTGATGCATCATGTGGTGATGCGCTCACGCTTCCCCGCCGTCGTCGACGAGGTGACCGCCCGGCTGACCGCCGGGGTCGTCCTCCTCGCCGTCCTGCTCATGCTCGCCCTGCAGCAGTGGTGGGTCTTCCTGCCGCTCGCGGCAGACTTCACCCTCCGTGCGACCCTCGGCCCCCGGGTCAGCCCCCTCGCCCGCGTGGTGAGCCGCTGGGTGCGGCCGCGCGTCCCGGCCCTGCCGCACCCGACCGCCGGCACCCCCAAGCGCTTCGCCGCCGCCGTCGGTGCGGTCCTGACGGGCCTCGCCTCCGTGCTGTGGCTGCTGCACCTGGCCACCGGTGCGGCCTGGCTCGGCACCGCGGTGCTGGTCGTCGCCGTCGTCATGGCCGTCTTCCCGGCGCTCGAGGCGCTGGCCGGCCTGTGCGTGGGGTGCGTCGTCTTCGGCTGGCTCATGCGGGCGGGCGTGGTGCCGGAGGACGTCTGCCTCGAGTGCGCCGACATCACCTCGCGCCTGCGGGCGCCCGGCGCGACCACCTGACGGCTGCCCCGCCCGCCGGGTCTCACATCCCGGACGCGTCCTGGCGGGGCGGGCCGACGCGACCCCAGGCTCCCTCCTAGAGTCGGACCCGTGAGCGCACGCAGGAGCGGGAGCGGCAGCCTGGCGGCCTTCGACGCCATGTGGTCAGACCTGGAGTCCGTCGGGCAGGCGCGCAGCGGCGGCTACCGCCGCTTCGCCTGGACGGCCGAGGACCACACGCTGCGCGAGTGGTTCGCCGGCGAGTGCGCCCGCCGGGGGCTGGAGCTGACCACCGACCGCGTCGGCAACCAGTGGGGCTGGTGGTGGGACGGGCCGGGCACGGTCGACGACGCCGTGGCCGCCGGCCGCCGGGCGGTCGTCACCGGCTCCCACCTCGACTCCGTGCCGGACGGCGGCGCCTTCGACGGCCCGCTCGGCGTCGTCTCCGCGCTCGCCGCGGTCGACCGGCTCCGCGAGGCGGGGGTGCGGCCGCAGGTGCCCGTCGCCGTCACCAACTTCGTCGACGAGGAGGGCGCCCGCTTCGGCATCGCCTGCGCCGGGTCGCGCGTGCTCACCGGCCAGCTCGACCCGGCCAGGGCCCTCGCCCTCACCGACGCCGACGGCACCACCTACGCCGAGGCCTTGCGCGCCGCCGGCCGCGACCCGGACGATCTCGGACCCGACCCGCAGACGCTCGCCCGTGTCGGCGCCTTCGTCGAGCTGCACGTGGAGCAGGGGCGCGCGCTCGTCGACCTCGGCGCCCCGGTCGCCGTCGCCAGCGACATCTGGCCGCACGGACGGTGGCGCTTCGACTTCCCTGGCGAGGCCAACCACGCCGGCACCACGCGTCTGCAGGACCGCCGCGACGCCATGCTCGGGTATGCCGACCTCGTCCTCGGGGCGCGCCACGTCGCCACGCAGCGCGGGTGCGTGGCCACGGTCGGCAAGGTGCACGTCACCCCCGGCGGCGTGAACGCCATACCCTCCCACGTCACCGGCTGGCTCGACGCCCGCGGCGCCGACGAGGAGCAGGTGGTCGCGACGGTCGCCGAGCTCACGGCCCGCGGCGAGGAGATGGGCGCGACGGTCACGCGGGAGAGCTGGACGCCGACCACCCGCTTCGACCAGGGCCTGAGCGAGCGCCTGCGTCGCGTGCTCGACCGCGACGCCGAGGTCTCCGCGCCGGTCCTGGGCACCGGTGCCGGCCACGACGCCGGCATCCTGGCCACCGCGGGCGTGCCGAGCACCATGCTCTTCGTGCGCAACCCGACCGGGGTCTCGCACAGCCCGGCCGAGCACGCCGAGGCCGCCGACTGCCACGCCGGGGTCGCCGCGCTCGCCGACTGCCTGCGCGACCTGACGACCGGTGGCGCGACGACCGGCGACGGGCCGCAGGACGGGGCGGCATGACGGCCACGAAGGTGCTGCTCACCGGCATGTCCGGCACCGGCAAGTCGACGGTCCTGGAGGCGCTGCGGGGGCGGGGCTGGCGCACCGTGGACACCGACGAGGACGGCCTCGTCGACGAGCACCCCGACCGCACCGACCTGCGTCTGCCGGAGATCCGGGCGATCCTGCAGCAGCCGCGGCACGACCGGCCGCTCGTCGTCGCGGCGACCGGCGACGGGCAGGCCGAGCTCTACCCCCTCGTCGACCACGTGGTCGTGCTGGTCGCGCCGTGGCCCGTCCTGCGGGAGCGGCTGGGCGTGCGGCCCGGCAACGACTTCGGCAAGGAGCCCGGCGAGCTCGAGCGGGTGCGCGCCGACCAGGAGCGCTACGAGCCGCTGCTGCGCCGGGGCGCCGACCTCGTCCTCGACACCTCCGAGCTGGCCCCGGACGAGGTCGTGGACCGCGTCGACGCGCTCGCCGCCGCACCGTCCACCGGGGGCGAACGGTGAGCACGACCTGGTTCGCCGCGCACGCCCACCTGCCCGACGGCCCCGCGCGGGACGTGCGCCTGACCATCGAGGACGGCCGGTTCACCGCCGTGGACGCCGGTCGGTCCGCCGAGGCGGGCGACCGGGTCCTGCCCGGGGTCGTGCTGCCCGGCCTGGCCAACAGCCACAGCCACGCCTTCCACCGGGCGCTGCGCGGGCGCACGCACGCCGGGGGCGGCACCTTCTGGACCTGGCGCGAGGGCATGTATGCCGTCGCCGCCCAGCTCGACCCCGACAGCTACCTGACGCTCGCCCGGGCCGCCTACGCCGAGATGGCGCTGGCCGGCGTCACCGCGGTCGGGGAGTTCCACTACCTGCACCACGGGCCGGGCGGCACCCGCTACGCCGACGCCAACGCCATGGGGCACGCGCTCGTCGAGGCCGCGTGCGAGGCCGGCGTCCGGCTGACGCTGCTGGATACCTGCTACCTCTCCGGCGGGCTCGGCGCCGACGGGTATGCGGCGCTCGAGGGCCCGCAGCTGCGCTTCGGCGACGGGGACGCCGGGGCGTGGGCGGCGCGGGTCGGCGAGCTGCGCGACCACCTCGACGGGGGCCCGGAGCACCTGCGGGTCGGCGGCGCCGTCCACTCCGTGCGGGCCGTGCCGCGCGACCAGCTGGGTGCGGTGGCCGCGGCCGCCCGGTCGCGGCCGCACCCCGGCGGCACCGGTGCGGAAGGGACCCCGCTGCACGTGCACCTGTCGGAGCAACCGGCCGAGAACGAGGCCTGCCTGGCGGCCCACGGCCGCACCCCGGCCGGGCTGCTCGAGGCCGAGGGCGTGCTGGGGCCGGACCTGTCGGCCGTCCACGCCACCCACCTGACCGACGAGGACGTGGGGCTGCTCGGCGGCCACCGGTCGTGGGCCTGCTTCTGCCCCACCACCGAGCGTGACCTCGCCGACGGCATCGGCCCGGCGGTCGCGCTGCGCGACGCCGGCGCCCGGCTCTCGCTCGGCTCCGACCAGCACGCGGTCGTCGACCTGCTGGAGGAGGCGCGGGCGCTGGAGATGCACGAGCGCCTCGCCAGCCTGCGGCGGGGCCGGCTGGCCCCGGCGGCCCTGCTGGAGGCCGCGACCGCGCACGGCAGCATCGGCTGGCCCGACGCCGGCCGCCTCGAGGTCGGGGCCCGGGCCGACCTCGTCGCCGTCCGCGACGACACGGTGCGCACCGCCGGGTCCGACCCCGGCCAGATCCTGCTCGCGGCCACGGCCGCCGACGTCGACACGGTCGTCGTGGACGGCCGGGTCGTCGTCGAGGCCAGGAGGCACCGGCTCGGCGACGTCGGGCGCCTGCTGCACGAGGCCATCACCCCCCTGTGGAAGGAACGCTGAGCCCATGAGCATGCTCATCACCGGCATCGCCGAGCTCGTCACCTGCGAGTCGACGACCGAGGGAGCCGTCGACGAACCCCTGCACGCCGGCCTGGGCGTCCTGCGCGACGCCGCGGTCGTCATCGGCGGAGGCGGGGAGGACAGCGCCCCGACCGTGGAGTGGGTGGGGCCGGCGGCCCAGGCGCCTGCGGCCGACTGGGCCATCGACCTGGAGGGCCGTTCGGTCGTGCCCGGCTTCGTCGACAGCCACAGCCACCTGGTCTTCGCCGGCGACCGCTCCGCGGAGTTCGCCGCCCGGATGTCGGGCACGCCCTACGACGGGGGCGGCATCGCGGTCACGGTCGAGGCGACCCGCGCGGCCACCGACGGCGAGCTGCGGGCCACCCTGCAGCACCGCGTCCAGGAGATGCGCGCGCAGGGCACGACGACGGTGGAGGTCAAGAGCGGCTACGGGCTGACCGTCGAGGACGAGGTCCGGGCGCTGCGGCTGGCCCGCGAGGTCACCCCCGAGGTGACCTACCTGGGTGCTCACGTGGTGCCCCCGGACCGGCGTGACCCCGCCGGGCGCGCGGCATACCTCGACCTCGTCTGCGGCGAGATGCTGCAGGCGTGCGCGCCGCACGCGCGGTGGGTCGACGTCTTCTGCGAGCCCGCGAGCCCGCACGCCTTCGACGGCCAGGAGTCGCGCCGGGTGCTGGAGGCGGGGCGTGACGCCGGCCTGGAGCTGCGCGTGCACGGCAACCAGCTGGGCGAGGGCCCGGGCGCGCAGCTCGCGGTCGAGCTCGGCGCCGCCAGCGTCGACCACTGCACCTACCTCACCGACGCCGACGTCGAGGCGCTCGCCGGCAGCGACACCGTGGCGACGCTGCTGCCCGGCGTGGAGTTCTCGACGCGCCAGCCCTACCCCGACGCGCGGCGGCTGCTCGACGCCGGTGCACGCGTGGCGATCGCCAGCGACTGCAACCCCGGCACCTGCTACTCCTCCTCGATGCCGCTGATGATCGCGCTCGCCGTCCGGGAGATGGGGATGACGCCCGCCGAGGCGCTGCGGGCGGCCACCGTCGGCGGCGCGCAGGCGTTGCGCCGCACCGACATCGGGCGGGTCGCCGTCGGCCTGCGCGCCGACCTCGCGCTCGTCGACGCGCCGAGCTGGCTGCACATCCCCTACCGCGTCGGGGTGCCGGTCGTGCGCGCGCTGGAGGTCTAGGCGGGTATGCCGTCGAGCAGCGCCGCGCGGGCGCGCTGCGGCCCGGGCCGGGTCGTGAGGTCGTGCGCCAGCCGGGCGAGCGCTGCGTCCCGCCCGGCGTCCGGCGTCAGGAGCCCGAGGACGGCCTCCCGCAGCTCCTCGGGCGGCGCGACGTTGGGGTCGCGGACGAGCCCGAGACCGGTGCGCTCGAGGGCGGCGGCGCCCGCGAACTGGTCGGTCGACAGCGGCAGGACGAGCAGGGGGACCCCGGCGGTCAGCGCCTCGGTCACGCTGTTGTTGCCGCCGTGGGTGACGGCCAGCCGGGCGGCGCGCAGCAGCGTGACCTGGGGCAGGACGGGGCGGACGAGCCAGTGCGGCGGGAGCGGTCCGAGGTCGGCGGGTGCGGTCGAGCCGGTCGCCAGGGCCACCCGCACGTCCAGGTCGCGCAGCGCCGCGGCGACGCGGGCGAGGACGTCGGAGCGGACCGACAGGAAGCTGCCCAGGCTGACGTAGACGACCGGTGCCTCCGAGGAGGCGAGCCAGCGCTCGACCTCGCTGTCCGGCGGCTCCTCGCGGACGGCCGAGCCGAGGAAGGCGTGCGGCCCGAGCCGGCCGGTCCGCCCCGGCTCGTGCAGCTCACCGGGGTAGTTGAGCAGCAGCACGTCACCGGTCTCGGCGAAGGCGTCCGGGCTGGCGGGGGCCCCGGGGTCGAGGGTGGTGAGCGCGGTGTTCCAGTCGGCGGTGAAGCGGTCGCGCACCTCCTCGCAGAGCGTCCGCAGCCCGGCCAGGTCCTCCTCCGGCGGTCGCATCGCGGCCGGCCAGGAGGGCGGCAGCCCGTAGACCTCGTCGTGCCCGACCACGAGCGCGGAGGGGTGGCCCAGCACCACGTCGGCGTGCCGGACGCCGGCGGCCCGCAGCGCCAGCCGCGCGCTGAAGGCCAGGTGGTCGACAAGCACGTGGTCGGGGTGGACCCGGCTGACGACCTCCTCCACCCGCCGCGCGGTGTCGATGGGGTCCCACAGCAGGTCGTCCCGGCGCGCCCGGGCCTGGAACGCCAGGGTGGCCACGGGGCCCCGGCGGGTGGCGGCGAAGAAGCCGCGCAGCGCGTCGTCCTCGCCGCGGGGCTGCTCCTCGGCGCGGATGACCCCGGGGTTGGACCCTCGCCCCAGCCGCAGGTCGACCCGCTCCATCCCAAAGCCGCGGACCAGCGCGTCGGTCGCCGGGCCCGTCGCCACCACCACCCGCTCGCCTGCGTCGCGCCAGGCCGTGGCCAGGGTGGCCAGCGGGAAGAGGTGGGAGGCGTAGTCGGGGGAGACGACGAGCAGGGTCATCGCGCGACCTCCCGGTAGACCCGCGCCAGCGCGCCGGCCATCGTCTCGATGCTGAACCGGTCGGCGACCACCTGCCGGGCGTGAGCCTCGCGAGCCGGGGCGTCGGGGGCGGCCGCCAGGTCGAGGGCGTCGGCGACGGCTCCGGCGAGCGCGACCGGGTCGGTGGTCTCCACGAGGACGCCGGTCCGCCCGTGCTCGACGTAGGTGGGCGGCCCGCCGTGGTCGGGGGCGACGACCACGAGCCCGGAGCCGAGCGCCTCGCACAGCGCGATGCCGAACTCCTCCTTGACGCTCGCGCAGACGTAGACGCCGCCGGGCGCGCTCAGGCCGGGCCGTCCGCGCCGCGCCGCCGACAGCCACACCGCCACCGTGGGGTTGCTGCGGTGCCCGGCGAGGAGGAAGCCACGGGCGGGACCGTCCTGGCGGGGGACCACGGCGTCGAGCAGGGCCAGCTGCTCGGCCTCGTCGGCGGTCGGGCGCGCCAGGTCGCCGCCGACCACGACGAGCGTGCAGCGGTCGGCCAGGTGCGGGTGGTCGGCCCAGGCCCGCGCCAGGGTGACCATGCCCTTGACCGGGTGCAGGCGGCCGACGCTGAGCACCAGGGGCAGGTCGCGGCGCTGCTGCGGCAGCGTGGCCAGGAGCTCGTCGAGCTCGCCAAGCGCGGCGGCGACCGGAGCGGTCGGGGCCGCGCCCGTCATCGCCAGCCCCACCTGCCGGTCGGCGTGCTCGAGGGCGTGGACGTCGATCCCCTCGGGGACGACGTGGACGGGCTCGTCCTCACGCAGGTGCAGCAGGGCCCGCAGGTCGCGCTGCAGGTCCGGGCGCGGGAAGACGACGAGCGCGTCGGCCTGCTGCCGCAGCGCCCGCAGCAGCCGCACCCGGAAGACGAGGTGCTCGCGCAGGTCGGCGTCCACGAGGCTCGCCCGGCTCAGCGTGCCCGCGGCCTCCCGGGAGGCGAGCAGCGCGTGCGGGTCGGGGGCCAGCGTCAGCACGAGGGGGATGCCCTGCTCCCGCGCGACCTGCGCCGCGGCCCAGGAGCCGACGTCGGCCATGCGGACGTGCAGCACGTCGACGGGTGCGCCGGCCGCCAGTGCCGCCCGGACGCCGGACAGCGCCGCGGCCCGCAGGCCCCAGCTGCGGCTGGCCGGCGGGGCCGGGTGCGGGACCGGGATGCCGGGGTAGTGGTGCCCCGGCGCGCGCAGGGCCTCGGCGCTGCACGGCTCCTGCTCCCCGGGCTCGTGCTGCCCGGCCTCGTGCTCCCCGGACGGCTGCGCGGCGCGCGAGAGCGTCAGGACCCGCTCGACCCCCGGCTCGTGCAGCAGCGCGTCGCCCAGCCGCACCAGCAGCGTGGCGATGCCCCCGGTGTCGCCCTGGCCGGCGTGGCTCAGGGAGCCGTCGATCTCACCGTGCAGGAAGAGCTGGGCGACGGTCAGCCCGTCCCGGGTGGTCGAGCGCCGACGGGGCGGGCGGGCCGCGTCCCAGCCGTCCAGCGTCGCCTCGGCCAGGACGCCGGCAAAGCCGCCCCCGGCCACGACGCGCCGCAGCGGGTCGACCGCGGCCGGCAGGCGGGGACCGGCGGCCAGGGCCCAGGCAGCGTGCTCGCGCAGGTGCGCACGTCGTGGCTCCGCCTGGTCGTCGGAGCCCTCCAGCAGGTCGAGCAGGAGGGCCGAGGCGACCGCGCCGCCGACGGCCCCGGCCGCGTGCACGGCGGCGAGCACCACGAGCGGGTCGTCCGGGTCCGCGATGCCGGCCGCCAGGGCGGCCCGGGCGTCCGTTCCCTCGGTGCGGGCCGCCGACGCGACCTCGTCGAAGGCGTCGAGCGCGTCGAGGACGGTGGGGGCGCCGCGGACCCGGCCCAGGGCGGTGGCCGTCTGCGGGCTCGCGGCGGTCATGGCGTGACGCTACCTGCGCGCGCCAATGCGGTCGCGTCATACCGGTCACGTCATACCCCGGTCGCACCCGGCACGAGACCACGGTCCGACGCCGGGCGCCCGACCCGCCCGTAGGCTCGACGGCGATGAGAGAGCTGCGCGACCTGGCCCGTGACGTCCGCCGCCACCCGTGGGCGCCCGACGTCCTGCTCGTCGGTGCGCTGCTGCTGTGGGTGGTCATCACCTGGACGGGCGCGGGTGCCGGCCACTTCGTGCTCGGGGTCGTCCAGGTGCTGCCGCTGCTGTGGCGACGCCGCGAGCCCCTGGTCGCCGCGGCGGCCGTCGCGCTGGTCTGCCTGGTGCAGGTGGCGGTCACCGACGAGCCGCACCCGGCCAACGTCGCCGTGCCGATCGCGGTCTACAGCGCCGCGGCGTTCGGCACGCGCCGCCAGTCGTTCACGGTCATGTTCCTCGGGCTGGCGGGTGCGCTGGTCGCGGCGTTCGACTGGCGGCTGCGGTTCCAGCCGGTGAGCCAGCAGCTGGTCGTCATCGCCTTCCAGGCCTTCTTCCTGGGGATGTTCGTCCTCGTCGCCTGGGTCCTCGGCGACGTGGTGCGCCGGCGCAAGGCCGTCGTGGCCCGCCTCGAGCAGCAGAACGCCGCGCTCGCCCGTGACCAGGCCCAGCGGGCACGCCTCACCGCCCAGTCCGAGCGCGCCTCGATCGCGCGGGAGATGCACGACGTCGTCGCGCACTCGCTCGCGGTCGTCGTCGTGCAGGCGGACGGGGCCCTGTATGCCGCTCGCCGGGCGCTGTCGGAGCCGCCGGCGATCGGGGCGGACCGGGCGGCGCTGGAGCGGGCGGCCCAGACCCTGGAGACGCTGGCCGACACGGCGCGCACCTCGCTGGCTGACACGCGCCGGCTCGTCGGTGTGCTCCGCGACGAGGACTCCGACGTCGAGCTCGCGCCGCTGCAGGGCCTGGCCCACCTCGAGGACCTGGTCCAGCGGGTCCGCGACTCCGGGGTGCCGGTGCACCTGGCCGTGCGCGGACGGCTCGATGACCTGGCCAAGGAGGTTGACCTCGCCGCCTACCGTGTCGTGCAGGAGGCGCTGACCAACGTGATGAAGCACGCCGGGCCGCACGCGTCCGCCGACGTCGACCTGCTGCGCACCCCGGCGGTGCTGCTGGTGCGGGTGAGCGACGACGGGGGCCGCGACGACCACCGGCCGCCCCACCGCGGCGACGGCGCCGGCAACGGCCTGGTCGGCATGACCGAGCGCGTGGAGGTCCTCGACGGCACCGTCCACGCCGGCCCGCGCTCGCGCGGCGGCTGGGAGGTCGTGGCCACGATCCCGACCGGGCGGCACGACGGCATACCCTCGTCCTCATCCGAGCAGAAGGAGTCCGCGTGACCGGCGACGCGCCCGTGCGGCTGTTCCTCGTCGACGACCAGGAGCTGGTGCGCGCCGGCTTCCGGATGGTGCTGGACGCCCAGCCGGACATGACGGTCGTGGGGGAGGCCGGCGACGGGCTCGCCGGCGTCGAGGGCGTGGCCGCGACCCGGCCCGACGTCGTGCTCATGGACATCCGGATGCCACGGCTCGACGGCGTCGAGGCCACCCGGCGCATCTCGGAGACGCCGGACCCGCCGAAGGTGCTGGTGCTGACCACCTTCGACCTCGACGAGTACGTCTTCGCCGCCCTGCGCGCCGGCGCGGCGGGCTTCCTGCTCAAGGACGCCGGTCCGGCCGAGCTGCTCGCCGCCATCCACGCCGTGCACGCCGGGGACGCGGCGATGGCGCCGTCGACCACCCGGCGGATGCTGGAGCGCTTCGTGCCGCAGCTGCCCGACGCCGACCTGGAGCTGGCCCGGGCCGCGGAGCGCCGCGCCGCCACCGCCCGTCTCGCGCCGCTGACCGAGCGCGAGCGCGAGGTGCTCGAGGCGGTCGGTCGCGGGCTGACCAACGCCGAGATCGCCGCCGAGCTCTACCTGGCCGAGGCCACGGTCAAGACCCACATCGGCCGCGTCCTGCACAAGCTCGACCTGCGCGACCGCGTGCAGATGGTGATCACGGCCTACGAGACCGGGCTGGCCGGTCGACCCGGCTGAGGGGCGTTGCTAGGCTTTCAGGTGACGGGCGCGAGTTGCCACGCCCGTCCCGGACGAGGGTTCAGTACCCGGTGACGACAAGACTGGCCGACCATCTCGATCGTTGACCACCTCGTCAAGGAGTACCCCTCATGGACTGGGTCCTGCTCATCGGCTCCGGCGTGCTGGAGGCCGTCTGGGCCACCGCGCTCGGCGCCTCCGACGGCCTGCGCCGCCGGCGTCCCACCGTCGTCTTCCTCGTCGCCACCGTGCTGTCGGTGTGGGGCCTGGCCGTGGCGATGCAGACCATCCCGACCGGTACGGCCTACGCCGTGTGGACCGCCACCGGCGCCAGCCTCACCGTCGTCTGGGCGATGGCGCGCGGCACCGAGCCCGCCTCGCTCGTGCGGGTGCTGCTGCTGCTCGGCATCGTCAGCTGCGTCGTCGGCCTGAAGGTGGTGTCCTGACGATGGCGTGGGTGATCCTGCTGGTCAGCGCGGTGCTCGAGGCGGTCTGGGCCACCGCGCTGGGGCAGTCGGAGGGGCTGACGCGGCCGGTCCCGACCGCGGTGTTCGTCGTCTTCTCCGTGCTGTCCCTGGTCGGGCTCGGCCGGGCGATGCGCACCATCCCCACCGGCACGGCGTATGCGGTGTGGACCGGTGCGGGTGCCCTCCTCACCGTGCTGTGGGCGGCGGTCACGGGCACCGAGCCGCTCACGCCGCTCAAGGCGCTCTTCCTCGTCGGGATCATCGGCTGCGTCGTCGGGCTCAAGCTCAGCACTCCGGACGAGGCGCCCGGGCGCGCCGAGCCGGCACGTCATACCCCGGTATGAGGTGACGGTCCCGGGGTCGGGACCGGCGGCTGACGAGGCGTGCGGCCGCCCGCACCTAGCGTCGCCACCATGACGACGACCGACGTGCAACGAGCTGCTGCGACCGCCCTGGCCGCCAGCGCCATCGACCTGACCAAGACCTACGGTGCGGGGGAGACCGCCGTCCGTGCGCTCGACGGGGTCTCCGTGGGCGTCGAGGCGCAGCGGTTCACCGCGATCATGGGCCCCAGCGGGTCCGGCAAGTCCACGCTGATGCACCTGCTGGCCGGCCTCGACACCCCCACCTCGGGAAGGGTCTTCCTCGGCGACACCGAGCTGACCTCCCTGTCGGACCGGCAGCTGACGACGCTGCGGCGGCGGGCGGTCGGGTTCGTCTTCCAGGCGTTCAACCTGCTGCCGACGCTGACGGCGCGGCAGAACATCCGGCTGCCGCTCGACCTGGCCGGCCGCGGGGTCGACCCGGGGTGGGAGCGGTCGGTCGTGGAGGGCCTCGGCCTGGCCGAGCGGCTCGGGCACCGCCCGGGTGAGCTGTCCGGCGGGCAGCAGCAGCGGGTCGCACTGGCGCGGGCGCTGGTGACCCGCCCGGAGGTGATCTTCGCCGACGAGCCGACCGGGGCGCTGGACTCCACGACCGGTGCCGAGGTGCTGGCGCTGCTGCGCCGCTCGGTCGACGAGTGGGGCCAGACGGTGGTCATGGTGACGCACGACGCCACCGCGGCGGCCGTGGCCGACCGGGTGGTGCTGCTCGCGGACGGGCAGGTCGCCGGCGACATCGTCGAGCCGGACGCCGACGACGTGCTCGAGGCCGTGCGCACCCTCGGGAGGGCGTGATGGCGCGCGTGACGAGCAGGTGGACGACGAACGGGTGGATGACGGCCGGCCTGGCCTCCCGCGGGCGGCGCCTGCTGTCGGCGGCCGTGGCGATCGTCATCGGGGTGGCCTTCCTGACCGCCAGCCTGGTGGTGCTGGCCACCGCCAAGGCGGGGGTCGAGCAGTCCGTCGCCGCCGGGATCCAGGACGCTGACCTCGTGGTCTCCCTGGAGGGGGACTCTGTCCCCGCGGCGGCCTACGACGCGGTCGCGGCCCTGGACGGGGTGGGGTCCGTGCGCGGCGAGGGTTACGTCAGCGGCGAGCGCGGCCCGCGCGACTGGGTCTACGGGGGACCGCTGCCGGTGAGCGGCGTGACGCTGCTGAGCGGGCAGATGCCCGCCGCCGACGGGGAGGTGCTGATCTCGACCGCCCTCGCCGACGAGGGGCTGGCGCCGGGCGAGGAGCTCGAGCTCGCGGTGCCGACCGGTGCCGAGGAGGCACGGTCGACGTCGCTGACGGTCAGCGGCGTGGCCGACTTCGGCGGGGCCGACATAATGCTCAGCTACGGCCCGACCTTCGCGGCCTCCGACGCGACGCTGCGCGAGATCGACCCCGACCTGACCTACCAGCTGCTGGCGGTGGAGCTCTCGGGCGCGGACGACGCCGCTGCCCGCGAGGCGCTCACGGCGGCGGTGCGCGAGGCCGCGACGGGAGGCCGTGAGGACGCGGCGGAGCCGCTGGTGCTCGTGCAGACCGGGGCCGAGGCGGCCGAGGAGCGGGTCGCCTCCCTGACCGGCGACACTGCGGTGTTCGCGGCGATCCTCCTGGGTTTCGGCGCCGTGGCGCTGCTCACCGCCGCCATCGTCATCGCCAACACCTTCACGATCACGCTGGCCCAGCGCACCGCGGAGCTGGCCCTGCTGCGCTGCGTCGGCGCGACCCGCGGCCAGGTCCGGTGCCAGGTCGTCCTCGAGGCGGTCGTGCTCGGGGTCGTGGCCTCGGTCGTCGGGGTCGGCGTCGGGACCGGTGTGGGTGCCGGTCTGCTGGCCCTCGGGCGGCGGGTCGACCTGGGCATCCCGCTCGAGGTGGGTCTGCAGGTCGGGGCGCTCAGCCTGGCGGTGCCCGTCGTGGTGGGGACGCTGGTCACCGTGCTGGCCAGCCTGTGGCCGGCCGTGCGCGCCACCCGCGTCTCGCCGCTGGCCGCGCTCCGTCCGGCCGGGCCGGCGGCCGACCGGCGCCGGGTGGGCTGGGTCCGGCTGGGCGTCGCGGTGCTGCTCGTCGGCGCCGGTGCGGCGGCCATGGTCTACGCCGCGACCGAGCGGGAGATCCTGGCCGGGATCGCCGGCGGTGTCGTGTCCTTCGCCGGTGTCCTGGTCGCGGCCGTGGTCATCGTGCCCGCGGCGGTCCATGGCCTGGGCCTGGCGGCCCGTGTCGCCGGGGTGCCGGGACGGCTGGCCGTCGACAACGCGGTCCGCAACCCCGGACGCGCCGCCGCCACCAGTGCCGCCCTTCTCGTCGGCGTCACCCTCATCACGATGACCTCGGTCGGCGCGGCGACCGGGCAGCGAACCGCCCTGGGCGAGATCGACCGCGCCTACGCCGTGGACTTCCTGCTGACCACCGACGGTGAGAGCCGCCCAGGGGCTGACGCCGGTGCCGGGGCGGACTCGGGCGACGGAGCGGGCTCGGGTGCCGCGGCGGACGGGGATGACCTGGACACGGCTGCCCTGGCCGAGTCGGGCCCGCTGCCCGTCGCCCTGGAGCCGTCCGTGCCCGACACCCTCGCCGCGGTCGACGGGATCGCGGCGGTGACGCCCGTGGACACCGCATACGTGGTGCTCGGTGAGAGCTGGGGAGGCACCCGCGCGGTCGGCCTGGACCCGGCGACCGCCGGCGACACGATGCGCAGCGAGACCCTCGTCGCCAGCGTCGGACCGGACACGGTCGGGCTGAGCAACTTGGGCATGGTGATGCTCGAGGTGGAGCCGGGCGACACCCTGCCCGTCACCGGTGCCGCGGGTGCGCGGGACCTGACGGTCATCGAGCTGGGTCTGGGCTCGAGCGTGGTGCTGCACGAGGACACGCTGGCCGACCTCGCCGGCGACGACGTCCGAACCGGAGGCGCCCTGCTGCGCCTGGCCGACGACGCCGAAGTGGCTGCGGTCATGTCCGACGTGAACGACGTCGCCGACGACCACGGGCTCCTCGCCGAGGGCGCAGCGGTCGAGCGGGCGGTCGTCGTGCAGGTCCTCGACATCCTGGTGATGGTCACCACGGCCCTGCTGGGCGCGGCGGTCGTCATCGCGGTGGTCGGGATCGCCAACACGCTGTCGCTGTCGGTCGTCGAGAGGCACCGCGAGCACGCGCTGCTGCGCGGGCTGGGCCTCACCCGCGGCCAGATGCGCGGGATGCTGCTGACCGAGGGGGTGCTCCTCGCGCTGGTCAGTGCCGTACTGGGGCTGCTGCTCGGTCTCGGGTACGCGGTGCTCGGCATCCAGACGCTGCTGCCCGCCGACACGACGGTGCAGCTGGCCGTGCCGTGGGCCAGGGTCGGGATCATCGTCGGTCTCGCGCTCGTCGCCGGGGTGCTGGCCAGCGTGCTGCCGGCCCGGCGCGCGACCCGGGTCAGCCCGGCCGAGGGACTGGCCGCCGCCTGACAGAGCTCGGGCGGCCGGGGAGGGACACCCGGCCGCCCGCCTCGGGCGCCGCCGCGCGGGACACGCGGCGGAAGTGCCCCTGCCGGCCTGGACGGGACACCAGGTCGGCCCCGCCGCCCGGTCACCTCGAGAGGGGTGGCCGGGCGGTGCGCGTCCGGTGAGGCCTTGGGGCGCGCGTCGTGGGCGGGGACGCTCACGCCGGACCACCGTCGTCCGCGCCGCCGTCGGCACCATGACCGTCCTGCGGCTCCTCGTCGAGCAGGTCGTCCAGCGTGGGGTGGCTGGGGGAGGGGCCGTCGTAGGTGGTGCCGCTCCGCCCGGTCCAGTCCAGCCGGATCCCGTCGTCGGGCCGGCCTCCCCGACGTGCTGCCGGGCGAGCGGCGAGGGCGGCGTAGACCAGCCGGCCGGCCAGGTCCCGGCGGGCCTCGAGGTCGTCGGGGTGGCGCTGCCGCAGGTAGGTCCGGTAGTCGTGCACCCGCGTCGTCGTCACCTGGCCGAGCACGGAGGTGAACGTCACGTCGCGCCGGTCGTTGATCGCGGCGTGCCACGCCCCGTCCGTCTTGAACTGGTGCGGACGCTTGGCCAGCAGCGCCAGGTTGGTCTCGCTCGTCGGCCCGCCGGCCCAGCCGTAGGGGGTGACGTGGTCGAGCTCGCCGGCGTGCGCGCCGAGCCGGGACCCGGGAGCCCGGCTGAAGACGTCGGCCGCGACGACCTGCCGTCGCATGTCGGTGTCCGGGCGGTAGGTCGAGATGGTGCGTTCGACGAGACGGCCGTCGAGGGGGTCGACCACGAGCCGGTGCAGCGTCGTGCCCGGGAAGAGCGCCAGCTCACGGGCGTGCCCGTCGGTGATGAAGAAGGGGTGCGGACCCAGCACCTCGGCGACGCGGCCCCGGCCGCGCCGGTGGGGTTGTGGCGGCTGGGCAGGCTCCGGCGATGGTCGGGGACCTGGCGGTCTCAGGTGCGGTGGTTCCGGGTGTGGTGGGGCTGACGAGGGGTCTGGGAGCGGTGGATCCTCCGCTGTTCCTCGTCCGCAGCTGCCGCAGAGGGGAAAGCCACCGGCGAGAGTGCTGTAGGGGACGACGACCTGCAGCTGGACCAGGGGCAGGGCGTTGACCACCCGGGCGATGTGCGCCAGCTCCTCGGGAGCGAGGATCTCGTCGACCAGGCCCTCATGCTCTGTCGAGGTCGTGGTGGAGCTACCAGTGTCATGGACGTCGTCACCCGGCGTCGGGGCAGCGTCGTGCTCAGCGTCGTCTCCTTCGCCATCGCCCGCGCCTTCGCCAGCGCCATCGCCGACCCCGGGCAGGGTGACCGTGCCGTAGAGCAGGGTGGCGCCGGCGACGTCGACCCGGAGCTGGTCGAGGGTGCGGGGGTCACCGGCCTTGCGCAGCGTCCGGGCCGCCCGGTCCATGCGCTGGTTGACCGCGACCATCGTGGCCGCGGGCCCGGTCACCCGCAGGGTGGCGGTGCCGTCGTCGTGCACCTTGAGGGTCAGGCGGCGGCGGGCGTAGGCCTTGGCGCGGCGGTCGCGTTCGTCGTCGGGATCGGTCGACCGGCACGCCGTGACCTCGCCGTCGAGGGCCGCGCCGAACCGGGCATGGCCCCAGGGCAGGTGGTGCAGGCCTCCGTCGGGGTCGAGCCGGTCCTCGTGCGCCAGGGCGGGGTCGTCGCCGAAGAGGGCCAGGGCGACCAGCAGGCGCTGCTCGTCGCTCAGCCCGGTCGTCCTCTCGAAGAACGCCCGCACCAGCGCCCAGGACGCCTCTCCGGAGCGCAGCGCGCGGTCGACGACGCGCCGCACGTCCCCCGGGGCGGTCGCGGCGTTGACCATGACCCTGGCCTCGGTCACCCCGAGCCCGATCGCCAGCTGGAGCTCGCCGACGGCCAGATTGCGCGCCTCCTGGGCGACGGAGGCGGACTGCGTCCGGCCCAGCTCGACACCGACGAGACCACGGCGGTCGAGCACGGAGTCACGGACCGCGTCGACCACGTCGGCCGTGGCCCGCAGGAGGTCGGCGTCCTGCACCGACCGCTTCGCACCGGCGGCACGCATGCGCAGCACCGACGGGTGCACCTCACCCTCCCCGGCCCGGCGCTCGTCCCGGAGGGCGCGGCGGGCGGCAAGATCGACCACCGGGGCCTCGTCCTCGTGGTCCTGCGGTTCGACGGTCATCGTGCACCTCCCTCCTGCGCTGCTGCCTCCATCCCATCGACCTTCCGCGGCCCGGACAAGGCCCGCGCAGCGGTCTGTGGACAGACCGGACAGGCGTCCCGAGGATGTGGACGGACGACAGTGCGCGCGATCCTCCGCGGGGCGCGGGGCCGCGGGGCGCGGGGCGCCGGGCGCCGGACGCGGGCGTGGCACGCGGGGCAAGCACAGCCTGTCCTTGCTGGTGGGCGCCACCGCACTGCGGTATCCCTAGGTCATGGGCGCGGTCGCCGCAGCGGTCCGACGTCACCCCGTGGTCGGGCTGACGCTCATCCTGCTCGCCCTCGTGCTGGGCCTGCTCGTCGCGGACCAGGAGCCCGTGGCCCGGTGGGTGGCCAGCCTCTACGTCGTCCTGGTCATCGCGCGCACCGGCGCCGGCATGGTCCGTGACGTCCTGCGCGGGCACTACGGGCTGGACATCCTCGCGGTCGTGGCGATGATCGCGACCGTCGCGGTGGAGGAGTACGTCGCCGCGGTCATCATCGTGCTCATGCTCTCCGGTGGAGAGGCGCTCGAGGAGTATGCGGCGGCGCGCGCCCGTGCCGAGCTCACCACGCTCCTGGCGCGGGCCCCGCAGGTGGCGCACCGCATACCCGGGGCCCGTGCCGACGGCACAGGCGCCGACGGCACAACCGGCACCACCGGCACCGGCACCGGCGACCCGCTCGTCGAGGACCTCCCGGTGGACGCGGTGGAGCCCCAGGACGTGCTCCTCGTGCGGCCCGCCGAGGTCGTGCCCGTGGACGGGGTGCTGCTCGACGAGGAGGCGACCTTCGACGAGTCCTCGCTCACGGGCGAGAGCTTGCCGGTCGTCCGCGGCCGCGGGGACACCGTGCTCAGCGGCGCGCTCAACGGCACCCGCGCGGTCCGCATGCGGGCGACGGCCCGGGCGGCGGACTCGCAGTACCAGGGCATCCTGCGCCTGGTGGCCCGCGCCGAGGAGAACAAGGCGCCGACGGTGCGGGTCGCGGACCGGTTCGCGGTGCCCTTCACCGCGGTGTCGCTGCTGGTCGCCGGCCTGGCGTGGTGGCTCTCCGGCGACCCGGTGCGCTTCGCCGAGGTGCTCGTGCTGGCCACCCCCTGCCCGCTGCTGATCGCCGCACCCGTGGCCTTCCTCGGCGGGACCAGCAGGGCCGCTCACCTGGGCATCGTCGTCAAGGGCGGCGGGACCCTGGAGGCGCTCGCCCGGGCCCGGTCGGTGGCGTTCGACAAGACGGGGACGCTGAGCCGGGGCGAGCCCGAGCTCGTCCGGGTCGACGCCGCGCCCGGCACGGACCCCGACGAGCTCCTGCGCCTGGCAGCCTCCGCGGAGCAGCACTCCTCCCACGTCCTGGCCGAGGGGGTCATCCGTGCCGCCCGTCGCCGCGGCCTCGCGCTGGCGGAGGCCGTCGACGGCGAGGAGCTGGCCACCCACGGCGTGACCGCAACCGTCGAGGGGCGGCAGATCGTCGTCGGCAAGCTGCAGCTGGTGCGCGAGACCGACCCCACCGCATACCCCGCCGAGCTGGGCGCCGGCCAGACCGCCGTCTCGGTGGCGGTGGGGGGACGGTTCGCCGGCAACCTCGTGCTGGCCGACCCGCTGCGCCCCAACGCGGCCGCCACCGTGCAGGTGCTGCGCGACCTGGGGATCCGCGACGTCGTGGTCCTCACCGGGGACAACCGGACCACCGCCGTCTCGCTCGCCGCCGACGCCGGCGTCGAACCCTCCGGCGTGCACGCCGAGCTCCTGCCGCAGGACAAGGTGCGGATCGTCACCGCGATGCCGCACCGCCCCGTGGTCATGGTCGGCGACGGCATCAACGACGCACCGGTCCTGGCCGCCGCCGACGTCGGCATCGCGATGGGGGCGCGCGGCGCCACGGCCGCCAGCGAGGCCGCCGACGTGGTCATCACCCGCGACGACATCGGCAAGGTCGTGCAGGCGGTGGAGGTCGGGCGGCACACCTACCGGGTGGCGCTCACCGCCATCTGGATCGGCGTCGTGCTCAGTCTCGGCCTGATGGTCGTGGCCGCCTTCGGCCACATCCCGGCGGTCGCGGGCGCGCTGACCCAGGAGCTGGTCGACCTGGCCGCGATCCTCTACGCGCTGATGGCCCTGCGCCCCGGCCGCGGACACCAGGAGGTCGTCGCGCCGGCCGCCGAGCGCGAGCCCGTCAGGGTATGAGGCGCTGCCGCAGCCCGCTGGCCCGGACCACCCGGCGGGCGACGGCGGCCCGCACGACCTCCTCGGAGCCGACCACCCGCACCGTGCGCTCGGCCCGCGTCACGGCCGTGTAGAACAGCTCGCGGGTCAGCAGCGGCGAGTCGGCCTCGGGCAGCAGGGCGGTGATCTCCTCGGCCTGGCTGCCCTGGGCCTTGTGGATCGTCATCGCGTGCATCGTCTCGACGTCACCCAGCCTGCTCGGCGCGAACCGCTGCGGCCCCGCGGCCCCCTCGATGACCGCCATCCGCACCGGCGTGCCGTCGGGCGTCTGCGAGGCCACGACGACGCCCGTGTCGCCGTTGAGCACCCCCGTGGCGTAGTCGTTGGCGGTGACCAGGAGGGGTCGCCCGAGGTACATCGGGTCGTAGAACGTCAGGCCGGTGTCCTCCCCGAGCCAGGTCTCGGTCAGATGGTTCCAGGTGCGCACGCCCTGCGGCCCCTCGCGGTGGGCGCACAGCAGCCGGTGCCGCCCCAGCGCCTGCATGGCCCGGTCGGCGTCACCCCGGCGGGCGGCGTCGAGAACGGCCCGGGCGTGACGGGTCAGCAGCGGGCGCAGGTATGCCGTGGGGTCCTCCTCGCGCACCCACTCCACCTCCGCGCTGCCCGCCGAGAGCGCGGCGACCACCGCGTCGGCGTCACCGACGCGCAGGGCCTCGGCGAGCGCACCGATCGTCTCGCCGAACCGGTGGACCGTGCGGAGCCGGGCGAGAGCGACCGGCGAGCTCTCGGGGTCCAGGGCCGCCCCGGCGACGATGTCGGCCAGCACCGCCCCGGCGTCCACCGACACCAGCTGGTCGGCGTCGCCGACGAGGATGAGCCGGGCGCCGGGGCGCAGCGCCTCCAGCAGCCGGGCCATCTGCGTCAGCGACACCATCGAGGCCTCGTCGACGAGCACGACGTCGTGGGAGAGCCGGTTGGTGCGGTCGTGCCGGAAGCGGGTGCGGCTGTCGGGCCGCCAGCCGAGCAGCCGGTGCAGCGTCATCGCCTCGACGCGTCCCAGCGGCTCGATGACGGCGCGCACGGCGGGGTCGGGGGTGCGACCGAGGATCTCCTCCAGCGCGCCCGACACCGCCGCCTTGACCCGGGCCGCGGCCTTGCCGGTCGGCGCCGCCAGCCCGACCCGCAGCGGGCGCTCGCCGGCGGCGGCCGCCTGCTCGGCCAGCAGCGCCAGCACCCCGGCGACCGTCGTGGTCTTGCCGGTGCCCGGCCCGCCGGTCAGCACGCCGGTGCGCGCGCGGGCCAGGGCGTCCGCCGCCGCGCGCTGCTCGGCATACCCCTCACCGGGGAAGACCCGCTCGAGGCCGGTGGCGAGCACGGCCTCGTCGACGGGCAGCGGGCCCAGGTCGGCCCGGGCGCGCAGGTCGTCGACGACCTGGACCTCCTGGTGGTGGTAGCGCTGCAGGTAGACCAGGCCCTGGTCGACGACGAGCGCGCCCTGGGTGGCGAGCTTGCTGGAGGCCACCCGGTCGGTCCAGCCGTCGGGGTCGGGCCAGGGCAGCTCGGCAAGGTCGCCCTCGTCGGGGGCGACCGTGGACAGGTCGACCGCGACCGACCCCGACCGCACCGCGCGCGAGGCGAGGGCGACGGCGATCACCGCGTCCTCCTCCTGCTCGCGGGTGACCCGGGCCAGCGTCCGGGCGATGTGCACGTCGGCGGCCGTGAGCACCCCGGCACGGTTGAAGGCGCCGAGCGCGCCCCTGGCGCTCAGCGCGAGCCGCCGGTCGTGCTCGCCGACCGGCTCGAAGGTCTCGATCGATGTCATCGCTGGTCATTCCTTGCGTCGAGCCGCCCGTCCAGCAGGTCTGAGACGCCGGTGACCAGCGCCACCGGCGGCCGCCACGAGAACACCCCGCACGGGTGGCCGTCGACGACCGGGGTCCGCGGCCCGCACATGCCCCGCACGTAGAGGTAGAGCACCCCGCCGAGGTGCTTCGCGGGGTCGTAGCCGGGCAGCCGCCAGCGCAGGAAGCGGTGGGCGACGACGGCATACAGCAGCGCCTGGAGGGGGTAGGAGGAGTGCCCCATCGCCTCGTCGAGCATCTCGGGGCGGTAGTCGGCGGCGGTCAGCGGCTGCTCGGGCCGGCCAAGCCAGTTGGTCTTGTAGTCGACCACGAGGTAGCGGCCGCCGGTGCGCAGCACGACGTCGACCGAGCCCGTGAGGTAGCCGCGCAGCTCCTGCCCGGCGAGCTCGGGGTTGTGCTCGAGCACGTCGGACCACCCGCGCACGGGGTCACCGGCGGGCAGGTGCGCCCGCAGCAGCGGGACGAGGTCGCCGAGCACGCGCGCGGAGGGTTCGCGGGCGGCCGACGGGGTCTGTCGTCGCAGGTCGCCGCCACCCAGCGGCAGCTCGAAGTCGAGCTCGCGCAACCGGTCGGACATCGGGATCTCGCGCAGCGTCGCGTTGCCGGCGAGCGGCCCGAGCGGGGTGTCGCAGACGGCGACGAGCGCGTCGGCGAGCTCGTCGGGGTCGAGCGTCACGGGCCACTGGACGCGCTGCTCGGCGATGTGGGTCAGCAGCTCGGCGCGCAGCCCGCCGGCCGCCTGCGGGTCGGCGTGCTCGAGCACCCCGTGCACCAGCGAGCCGAAGGTCGCGCCCACCGGCAGGTCGGCCATCGGCGAGGGCACGTCGGCCCCCGGCACGGGGATCTCCAGCCCGGGCAGGGCCGGGGAGCCGGCGACCACGGGGTCGGGGGTGTCGGGCTCGTCCTCGCGCGGGGTCACCTCGGGCTCGCTGCCGACGCCCCCGGTCAGCTCGAGCCCGGAGGGGTCGCGGGGCGTGGACAGCGCGGTGTATGACGTGCGCCGCCACCCCTGGTCGATGCGCCGGGTCCACCGGCCCACCCGCAGGTCGGCGGGGGCGCCGCCCGCCTCGACCGTCCTGGGCGCGGCGTGGTCGGCCCGCTCGAGCGAGAAGGCGCCCAGGTCGGCCCAGGCCCGCAGCCGGCTGTGCGCCTGGCCGTCGTCCTTGGGCACCCGGGCCGTCGGCGGCACGGGACCCGCGCCGGGCTCGCGGCCGAAGAGCACGCGGTGAAGCGGGGAGGGGCCGCCGTTGCGGGTGGTCGGCGACCACCAGGTGACCACCTGGGACTGGGCGCGGGTGAGGGCGACGTAGAGCAGCCGCAGGGACTCCCCGGCGTCCTCCTCCTTGTGCCGCCGCACCGAGTCGGCCCACTCGGGTCCGCCCCTGCCGCCGACGTCGAGGTAGCGGGTGCGCTCGGGCGGCTCGTCGTGGCACAGCGGGATGCGCGGCACGTCGGGGACGTTGCGGTCGGTGAGGGTGGGCAGGTAGACGACGGGGAACTGCAGGCCCTTGCTGCCGTGGATGGTCAGCAGCTGCACCGCGGCGGCGTCGCTGTCGAGCCGCCGGGTCCGGGCGCCGGTGGTGCTCGGCCCGTCCTCGGCCATCTGCGCCCGCAGCCACTCCAGCAGCGCGACCAGCCCGAGCTGGTCCTCGCGCCCGGCGTGGTGGAGCAGCTCGGCGACGTGCTTGATGTCGGTCAGCGTCCGCTCGCCGCCGACCTGGCCCAGCACCCGCTCGGGCAGGCCGGCCGCGACCAGGCGCTCCAGGACGGCGGCGATCCCCTGCCGGGCGTAGACGCCGGCCAGGTCGCGCGCCAGCTGGGCCAGACGGTCGTCGAGCTCCTCGCCGCCGGCGTCGAGGTCGGGCACGGCATACCCGAGGAGGTCGGTGAGGGCGGCGCCGCGCGTGAGGAGCGCGCGGTGCGGTGCGGCCATGGCCTCCAGCAGCGCGAGCCAGTCGTGCGCCGCCCCGCTGTCGAGGACGCTGGAGCCGCCGGCGCTGACCGCGTGGATGCCGACCTCCCGCAGCGCGACCTGGGCCGTGAGGAGGTCCTTGCCGCGGTGGGCGAGGACGGCGACGTCGTGCGCCTGGACCGGGCGGCCGTCGAAGGTGGCCCCGGAGGAGAGCAACGCGGCGACGTCGAGCGCGAGGTCGCGCGCGATGTGGGCGCGGGTCGGGCCGATCCGGTCGTCGTCGCCGAGGTGGTCGCCGAGGAGGACCTGGCGCAGCCGTACGGGGGCGTCGCTGGGCGCGCCGCGCAGCCGGGAGGAGTCGCGGGCGGCGGTGACACGACGCACCGCGATCTGCGGGTGACCCAGCTCGGCGCCCTCGAGCATCACGGTCAGCGCGTCGACGACGGCGGGGTCGGAGCGGAAGTTGCGGGGCAGGGTGCGCCGGTCGGTGGCGCCGGCCGCGGCCGCGAGGTAGGTGACGATGTCGCCGCCGCGGAAGGCGTAGATGGCCTGCTTGGGGTCGCCGATGAGCACCATGGCGCGGGCGTGGCCGGAGAAGGCGCGGTCGAGCACCTGCCACTGCACGGGGTCGGTGTCCTGGAACTCGTCGACCAGCACGACGCTCCACCGCTGCCGCATCCGGTCGCGGGCGGGGGAGCCGGGCTGCTCGAGGGCGTCGGCGAGCTGGGTGAGCAGGTCGTTGTAGTGCAGGACCTGCAGCCGGCGCTTGCGGACGGCCAGCTCGGCGCGCACCGCCCGGGCGAAGCCGACCCGCCGCGCCACCGGGCTGCCCTTCTCGGCGGTGGTCGGGCGCAGGTCGGCGTAGACGTCGTCCACCGCGGCCCGGGCCAGCTCCAGCGCCTCGCGCCTGCTGAAGACCGGCTTGGCGTCGGAGCGGAAGCCGCGCAGGTAGATGTCGTCGACGACCTCGACGAGGAGGTCGTCGAGGTCCTCCACCAGCTCGGCGGAGGCGTCGGAGGTACCGGCCACGCCCAGGCTGCGCAGCACCTCGTGGCAGAACTGGTGGACCGTCGCGATCGTCGCGGCGTCGAAGCTCGTCAGCGCCGTGCGCACGCGGGCGTGCCGCCGGGCGCGCTCCTCGTCGTCGACGTCGAGCAGCAGCGTCAGCAGCTCGTTGGAGGGGTCGGCCGGGCGCCGCCCGGCCAGCACCGCCTCGGCCTCGGAGAGCTGCTCGCGCACCCGTGCCCGCAGCTCCTGGCTCGCGGCCCGGCTGAAGGTGACCACGAGCATCTCCTCCAGCGGCACCACCCCCTCGGCGACGTAGCGGGTGACCAGCGCGGCGATCGTCCAGGTCTTGCCCGTCCCGGCGCTGGCCTCCAGCAGCATCGTCCCCGTGGGCAGCGGGTCGCAGATGTCGAAGCCGGCCATGGTCGTGACCGGCGGCGCGGCCGCGCCGGTGCTCGTCGTCGCGCCCGTCATCTCACGGCCTCCCGATCGTCTGGGCGCCGTCGAGCACCGGGCCCCAGACCCGCAGCGCCAGCTGCCCCAGGCGTGAGGTCACGCCGGGGTGCCAGGTCTCGTCGGGCTGCGGGGGGCCGGTCAGCACCGGGTATGGCGCGCTGCCGCCCAGCACGCGGCGCCACGACGGGTCGTCCTGCTCACCGGGGACGAAGCCGGCGTCGGAGGTGACCCACTCCTTGGCCGCGAGGTTGTCGGCCAGGGTCTCCTTCCCGGTGCGGGCGAAGGTCTCGGCCCACGTCGCGGCGGTCGCGACCGGGAGCGGGAGGACCTCGCAGACGCCGCGGTCGCGCAGCCGCACCAGCGCATCGAGCAGCTCGACCGCCCGCGCCGGGTCGTGCGGGCCGGAGGTGACCAGGACCGGGCTCTTGTCGCCCTTGCCCCAGCTGTACCTGCCCACCAGCCGGCTCGTTCCGCCGTGCCCGGCCGCGGCGAGCACCAGCGAGACGACCCAGGCGCGCAGCCGCTGCTTGGCCCGCACGGTGGAGTAGGTGGCGGTCAGCGCGTGGCCGTCGACGAGGCCGGGGACGGTCCCGACGAGGTGCCGGCCACCGGGCAGGGCGATGTCGACGTCGACGCTGTCGCGCGGCAGCCCCTGGCCCCAGGTGCCCGTGCGGACGGCCCGCCACACCGCCTCGCACAGACGCTGGACGTCCTGGGTCACCTGCTCCATCGTCGCCCGGCCCAGCTCGTCGGGCGGCAGCGACCCGCGCCAGCGCTCGGCGTCGACCGTCTGCACCGGGTCCTGCCCGGCGAGGACGGCCTGCAGCATGCGTTCGCCGATGTCCCACTTCTGCAGCCCGTCGAGCTCGATCGGAATGCCCTCGCCCCGCAGCTCCGGGACCTCCGGCAGCAGCATCCCGAGCCGGGACCGCAGGAAGGCCCGGGCCGGGTTGTCGAAGAAGCGCAGCAGGTCCTCCAGGGCCAGCTCCTCGGCGGCCGGCGCGGGCAGCCGGTGGGCGGCGATCGGCACCGGCTCGGCGCGCTCGCGGGCCTGGGCCAGGGCACCGGCGAGGGCGGAGGGGTCGAAGCTGAACGGCATACCCCCCGGCAGCAGCGCGTCGTCGTCGGTGAGGGGGGCGCCGAGGTTGCGGCGGTCGAAGGGCTGCAGCGGGTGGCGGGTGAGGACGCGCTCGACCGCGGGGCCGGCGGCGGTGGCGCGCACCGCGTCGAGCAGCTCACCCAGCGGCACGGCGGGTGGGCGCTCCTGGCCCGAGTGCTCGTCGGCGCCGGTGTAGGTCACGACCAGGGTGTCGCGCGCCGACATCACGGCGTCGAGCAGCAGCTGGCGGTCCTCGCTGCGCAGGTCGCGCTCCCCTGTGACGGGACGCCGGGCGAGGGCGTCGTCACCGTCGGCGGTGCTCGACCGCGGGAAGACGCCGTCGTCCATGCCGACGAGGCAGACGACGCGGTGCGGCACCGAGCGCATCGGCACCATCGTGCACACGGTCAGCGTGCCGGTGCGGAAGTTGGAGCGGGTCGCGCGCCCGGCCGACTGCTCGCGCAGCAGGGCGTGCACGTCGGACAGCGACAGCGACGGGGAGGACCCGCCGCGGGAGCGGGCGGCCGCGCCCACGCGCGCCAGCTCGCGCTCGAGCTGGGCGACCTGCCAGGCGTCGCGGTGCGGCACGTCGGCCAGGCCGAGCACGCCGTCGCCGATGACCGTCAGCCACTGCTCGGCGGTGTCCGCGGCCCGCAGCGCCCGCAGCGTGGTGCCGAGCCGGTCGACGAGCTCGGCCAGCCGCCCGGCCAGGTCGAGGTCGCCGCTGTCGAGGTCGTCCAGGGCCAGGGTCTGGCCGACGTGGTCGGTCTCGCGGCCGTCGACCACGGCACCGACGAGCACGCGGTCGAGGCCCGCGCGCCAGGTGTTCTGCCGCAGGCTGCTGAGCTGGTAGTCGGCGCGGTGCTCGGCGTCCAGCCCCCACCGCACGACGACCGCCTCGACCCAGTCGCCGAGCCGCTCGAGGGCGTCGTCGTCGAGGCCGAACCGCTGGCGTACCGGAGCGCTGCGGGCCAGGTCGAGCACCTCGCCGGCGGTCACCCGGCCGCCGGCGAGCTCGACGAGGCGGTCGGCGAGGGCCAGCAACGGGTTGGTATGACGTGGGGCCCGGTCGGCGAGCCGCACCCGCAGGCCGTGCGCCGGGTGGCTGCGCCGTGCGCCGGTGCTGTCCGCGCGAGGCCCGCCCGTGTCGTCGCCGCGGACCACCTCGCCCAGGCCGAAGCCGGCGTGGACGAGCGGTGCGTAGGCGTCGATGTCGGGGCACATGACGAGGATGTCGCGCGGCTCGAGCGTCGGGTCGCGCTCCAGCAGCCCGGCCAGGACGTCGCGCAGCACCTCGACCTGGCGGGTCTGGCCGTGGCAGGCGTGCACCTGGACGCTGCGGTCGAGGCCGTCAGCACCCGTGTCCAGGGCGAGGGCGCGCTCCTGCCGCTCGTCCTCCGACGGGACGTGGTCGCGCGCGAGGTCGTGCTGCAGCAGGCGCAGGAGGGTGGGCGGGCCCTCCGCGGGGGACGTGCCCACCCACCGGGCGCCCAGCGGCCGGTCGAGCCCGCCGGCCAGCGCGAGCGTGCGCTGCAGCTCGCGGGCGTCGCGCCCCAGGCTGGCCAGCAGCGGGTGGTGGACCGCGGCGGCGGAGGTGTCCTGCGACCGCGGCACCGGCCCGCCGGCAGCGGCGGGGGCGAGCGCGTCCCAGGCGGCGGGGGAGGCCTGCGGTAGCCACAGGTGCACGTCGAGGTGCTCGCCCAGGGCACCGAGGACCTCGACCTCGCTGCGGGCGATCCGGGTGTGGCCGAAGAGCGAGAGCCGACCCGGGAGCACCAGGTCGGAGCCCAGCCGCAGCCCCGCGGCCCCCCGCTCGCGCAGGGCCGCGACGACCCGGGCCTGCCGCACGTCCGGCGGCTCGCCCCCGACCTCCTCCAGGACGCGGCGCCACAGCTCGGGCTGCCACGCCAGGTCGTCGGCCACCGCACCGCCCGTCCCCGGGCCGTCGCCGGACCCCAGCCCGTCGCCCGACCCGCCCTCGCGCCAGTCCGCGAGCATGGCCGGCCGCTGCGCCGCGTAGTCGGCGAACAGCCCCGCGAGGCGACGCGCGACGGCATACCGGCGGCCGCGACGCAGCTCGCCCTCGGTGCCGGTCTCGCCATACCCCAGATGGGTGGCCAGCGTGCTCGCCCACGGCTCGCCCAGGCTCGCGTCGACCGCGCGCAGGACGGGCCAGGCCAGGTGCTCGGGGTGCCACGGGTCGTCGCGCTCGACGCCGAGCACCAGCGCGACGAGGGAGTGCGGGTTGAGGAAGCGCACGCCGGCGCAGACCCCGTCGGCTCCGCCCGGGGCGGCGCCGAGCCGGTGCGACAGCCGCTGGGCGAGCCAGCGCTCCACACCCTTGGCGGGCACGGCGACGACCTCCTCGGCGAACGGGTCCTCCAGCGGCGTCGCGAGGAGCTCGGCCAGGCCGTCGGCGAGCACGTCGGTGCTCGCCGCGCGGTGCACGAACAAGGTCACGCGGTGACCCTATCCGCGACCGCCGACAGGCCTCCGGCCACCGGGGGGCGTGCCGTCACCGGACGGTCGCGACCGTCCCGCCGGTCAGGGCCACGAGCTCCTCGAAGCTCAGCGGGAAGACCGTGTCCGGGGTGCCGCCGGCCGCCCAGACCTCCTCGTGGGCGCGCAGGTCCTCGTCGACGAGGGTGCGCAGCGGGCGGGGGTGGCCGGTGGGCGCGACGCCGCCGATGGCCTGGCCCGTCGCCGCGCGCACCTGCTCCGCGTCGGCCTTGCCCACCGTGGCGGCGCCGACCGCCCTGGCGATCACGTCGGTGTCCACGCGCGCGCCGCCGCTGGCCATGACCAGCAGCGGCTCGCCGTCGGCCAGGAAGACGAGGCTGTTGGCGATCGCCCCGACGGGGCAGCCCAGCTGCTCGGCCGCGAGCACCGCCGTGCGGGCGTGGGCGTCGAGCACGACGATCCGGGAGCCGATGCCGGCCCGGTCGAGGGCGTCCTGGACCTCACGGTTGCGGGGGCGCATGTCGGGGAGTATGCCGTAGGAGCGGTTGCATAGACTTCCCCGGTGCGCGCTGACCTGCAACGTCGTCCGTCGGGCTCACGGGGGAGGGTCGGCGCCTGGCTGGCCCTGCTGCTCGTGGCCGCCCTCGCGCTGGGCGCCTCGCCCGCCACCGCGGTCGTCGGGGACGAGAACGACCTCGGCGCGCGGTCCCTGCGCGGCGAGGGCTGGAGCGTGCCGGAGCTGGGGCCCGGGGACCTCACCCGCAGCGGACCGGTGTTCCCGCAGATCCCTCCGGTCGACAACCTGCACCGGTGGCACCCGGCCTACTACGCCGACGGCTGCCACGCCCCGCGGCGCTCGACGGTGGTGGCGGACGGCTGCCTCTACGGCGACACCTCCAGCGACGTGACGGTCGCGATGATCGGCGACTCCAAGGTGGGCCAGCTCTTCCCGGCGCTGGAGGAGATCGCCCTGCGGGAGGGCTGGGTGCTGCGGACCTACACCAAGAGCTCGTGCTCGTTCGTCGACCGGCCCACCCCCGGCTACGAGGAGTGCGACGACTACAACGCCGCGCTGCGGAAGCACCTGCGCCAGGATCCGCCCGACATGGCCTTCATCGGTGGCATGCGGCGCGACGTCGGCGACGACTACGTGCGGACCTGGTCCTGGCTGCGTTCGATCGGTGTGCAGCGCGTCGTCGCCTTCTGGGACACGCCCGTCCCGAAGCCGAACCCGACGGAGTGCGTCGTGGACGCCCTGCAGGACGGCACCGACCTGACGGGGTGCGCGATCGAGATGCCGGAGGCGGTCAGCGGCACCCCGTCGCTGCGTGCCGCGGCCGAGGTGCTTCCGTTCGCCGAGTTCATCGACCTGCGCGACTGGGTCTGCCCGGAGAGCGAGCTCAGCCCGCTGTGCGCCCCGGTCGTCGGCCGGTCCCACATCTACTCCGACGGCTCGCACCTGGCCCAGGGCTACAGCGCCACCCTGACGGACCCGATCCACCAGCGCCTCCACGAGGCGGGCGTGGCCGCATACCGTCCCTCCGTGGACCGCGTGAGCGGTCGGGACCGCTACGCCACGGCGGCCGAGCTGTCCCGGTCCGTGCAGCCCGGCGGGCGGGTGTTCGTGGCGAGCGGGCGTGACTACCCCGACGCCCTGGCTGCCGCCGCCACGGCGGGCGCCGACGGCGGCGCGGTCCTGCTCACGACCCCCGGCTCGCTGCCGACGGCGACCCGCGAGGCGCTGGTCCGGCTCGCGCCGGCGCAGGTCGTCGTGGTCGGGGGCCCGACCAAGGTGGAGGACGGGGTGCTCGACCAGCTCGCGGCGTATGCCGCACGGGTCGACCGGGTCGCGGGCCCGGACCGCTACGCGACGGCCGCGCAGCTGGCGCGGCTCGGTCGGGTGAAGGTGGCTGGCACGGTCTACGTGGCGACGGGGACGGGCTTCCCGGACGCGCTGGCCGCGGCCGCCCAGGCGGGGCAGCAGGACAGCCCGATCCTGCTCGTGCAGCCCGGCAACGTCCCGGACGCGACAGCCGAGGTCCTCGGCGAGCTGGCGCCGACGCGGATCGTGGTCGCCGGCGGGCCCGGCTCGGTCTCGGAGGAGGTGCTGGCCGAGCTCGACACCTTCGCCGGCGAGGTGGAGCGACGCGGCGGCACCAACCGCTACGAGACCGCCGCCCTCCTCGCCCGGGACACCCCACCGGGCCGGGTGCTGCACGTCAGCGTCGCCACCGACTTCGCCGACGCGCTCGCGGCGGCACCCCTGGCCGCAGCGTCCGGCGGCGCCGTCCTCCTCGTCGCCTCCGAGAAGGTGCCGTCCGCCACGGGAGACGCCGTCAGGGCGCTGCGCCCCGATCGGGTGGTGCTGACCGGTGGTCCCGGGGTGGTCGCGACGGAGACCCGGCGCGAGCTGATCAGACTGGTGGGGTGACCAGGCGGCGCGCACCGGTTTCGTAGACTCGCGCGGTGCCCCCTGACCTGCAACGTCGTCCGCCGGGATCGCGAGGAAGGGTCGGTCGGTGGCTCACCTCGCTGCTCGCTGCCGCCCTCCTGCTCGGGGCTCCGCCGGCGACCGCGCTGGACGCCACCGACGACGACCTCGGGGCCCGGTCGCTGCGCGGGGAGTCGTGGTGGACGCCGGTCCTGGAGCCTGCGGACCAGACACGGGTCGGGCCGGTGCTGCCCATGACGCCGCCGCTGTCCGACCTCTACGCCCTGCAGCCCTCCTACTACGACGACGGCTGCCATGTCGGGCGTGCGCGCACGACGCTGCGGGAGGGTTGCGTCTACGGCGACCCGACCAGCGCCACCGAGGTCGCGATGGTGGGCGACTCCAAGATCGGGCGGCTCTTCCCGGCGCTGGAGGAGATCGCGCTGCGGGAGGGCTGGGCGCTGCGGGCCTACACCAAGAGCGCCTGCGCCTTCGTCGACGAGCCGACCCCCGGTTACGAGGCCTGCGACGACTACAACGCAGCGCTCGCCGAGCACCTGGCCGCCGACCCGCCGCAGATCGTGCTCACCGGCGCCATGCGCCGCGACGTCGGGGACGGCTACGCCCGGACCTGGCAGTGGCTGCGCGGCCTCGGGGTCGCGCACGTCGTGGGCCTGTGGGACTCGCCGGCCCCCACCGGCGGCTCCCCCGCCGGCTGCGTCGCCGAGGCCCTCGAGGAGGGGGCCGACCTGACGACCTGCGCCGTGCCGCTGCCGGAGGCCGCGAGCGGCAACCCCTCGATGCGGGCCGGGGCGCGGGAGGTGGAGGGTGCCTCCTTCGTCGACCTGCGCGACTGGGTCTGTCCTCCCTCCGAGCTCAACCCGCTGTGCGCCCCGGTGATCGGCCGGGTCCAGCTCTACGGGTCCGGCTCGCACCTGTCGCCCCTCTACGGTCAGACCCTCACCGACCCGATCCACCAGCGCCTGCACGAGGCCGGCGTGGCCGCATACCGCCCCTCCGTGGACCGCGTGAGCGGGCCGCACCGCCAACCCTGACTCGCTGCCCGCGGCCACCCGTGAGGCGCTGGTCCGGCGCGCGCCCGAGGAGGTGGTCGTGGTCGGGGGCGGCACCGCCGTCGGGGAGGGCGTGCTGGAGGAGCTGCTGGCCTACGCCCCGTCGGTGGCGCGGGTCGCCGGCACCAACCGCTACGAGACGGCGGCACGGATCTCCGGGCTGGAGCCGGTGACGCGCGGCGGGACGGTCTACGTCGCCACCGGCGGCGGGTTCCCCGACGCGCTCGCCGCCGCCGCCCAGGCCGGGCAGCGCGACAGCCCGATCCTGCTCGTGCGCCCCGGCAACGTCCCGGACGCCACCGCGGACGCCCTGCGTGACCTGGCGCCGACGCGGATCGTGGTCGCCGGCGGGCCGGGCTCGGTCTCGGAGGAGGTGCTGGCCGAGCTGGGGACGTTCGCCGGCGAGGTAGAGCGCCGCGGCGGCACCAACCGCTACGAGACGGCCGTGCTGCTCGCCCAGGACACCGAGCCGGGCCGGGTGCTGCACGTCAGCGTCGCCACCGACTTCGCCGACGCGCTCGCGGCGGCCCCGGTGGCTGCCGCCGAGGGGGGTGCGGTCCTCCTCGTCGCCCCGGACCGGGTGCCCGCCGCGACCCGGCAGGCCGTCGGCGACCTGCGCCCGGAACGCCTCGTCCTCACCGGTGGGCCCGGGGCGCTCTCGCGCGAGACCGAGCGGGAGATGCTCAGGCTGGTGCCGGTCGACCAGCCGGCTCCCGCTGGCCCTCGAGCAGGCCCCTGACGGCGACGGCATACCCGGCCGCGTCCACGTCCTGGACGATGAGGCGCTGCAGCACGAAGCCGGGGACCAGCCCGACCACCGCCTGGGCGACGAGGTGCGGGTCGGCGCCGGGGTCCCAGCGGCCCTCGCCCTGGAGGGCGGCGACGACGTCGGCGACGCGGTCGCGCAGCCGCGCCACCAACGGAGCAGCCACCGCGCGCACCCGCTCGTCCCTGACCGCCTCCGCCCAGGCCGCGACCATGACCCGGGTCAGGTCGACCCCGGTCGCGGCCGCCCGTGCCTCGGCCGTGCCGGCGATGTGGCCGACGAGCTCCCACACCGACGGGACCTGCCCTGCTGCGACCAGCTCGTCCACCGCGTGCGTGACCAGGGTCAGCGCCTGCTCGGCGATCGCGGCGATGATCTCGTCCTTGCCGCGGAAGTAGCCGTAGACCGCGCCGGCCGACAGCCCGGACCGCTGGATGACGTGCGCCATCGTCGTCTTGTGGAAGCCCTCCTCGGCGACGCAGACGACGGCCGCGGACAGGATCTGCTCGCGGCGTGCGGCACGGTGCTCGTCGGTGACCCGGGGCATGGTCCCACTCTAAACCGAACGATCGTTCTTGACAGGAGCGACCGGCGGGTCCACGCTGGAGACGTCAAAGAACGAGCATTCGGTTTGGAGGCATCATGACCATGACCCAGCACGGGCCCACGACGACGCGGGTCGGCACACCCGGCTCCTCCCCGGGCCACGACGGCAGCGGCCGGACGCACGCCGTGGGCGTCCCCCTCGGGGTCGCAACCCTGCTCGCCCTGCTCGTGGCGGCCTTCGCCTGGCCGGCGGTCAGCACCGCGCCGCGGGGTGTCGCCCTCGCGGTCGTCGCACCACCAGCGGTGGTGCAGCAGGTGGAGGCCCAGCTCGCCTCCGGCGCAGGCGCGGACGCCTTCGACGTGAGGGTGCTCGCGGACCGCGCGGAGGCCGAGCAGGCCGTCCGGGACCGTGAGGTCTACGGTGCGCTCGTCCTCGGGCCGCAGGGTGGCGAGGCGCTGTTCGCCTCCGCCGCGAGCCCCGCAGTCGCCCAGGTGCTGACGCAGCTGGCGGACGGCATACCCCCGCAGGCCGGAGGTCCGCTTCCTGTCACCGACGTCGTGCCGCTCCCGGCCGACGACCCGCGGGGGGTGGGGCTGGCGGCCGGGCTGCTTCCGCTGGTCATCGGTGGTCTGGCGCTCGGTGCGGCGACCGCGCTGCGCGTGCGCGGGGGTGCGGTGGTGCGCGGTGGCGTGCTGCTGGCCGGCGCGGCGCTCGGCGGCCTGGTCGTCGTCGGCCTGCTCCAGGGCTGGCTCGGGGCGCTCGAGGGCTCCTTCTGGGCCAACGCGGCGGCGGCTGCCCTGCTCGTCCTGGCCGTCGGCGCAGTCGTGGCCGGGCTCGTCCGGCTCCTCGGCGGCGGCGGACTGGCGCTGGGCGCGCTGGTGATGGTCGTCCTGGGCAACCCGCTCTCCGGCGTCACGAGCGCCCCCGAGATGCTCCCCGGAGGGTGGGGCGCGCTGGGCCAGTGGCTCCCGCCGGGTGCGGGCGCGACGGCGCTGCGGTCGGTCGCCTTCTTCGACGGCGCGGGCGCGGGTATGGCGCTGCTCGTGCTGGCCGGGTGGGCGCTGGTCGGTCTGGCGCTGGTCGGCGTGCCCCTGCGAGGTCGAGCACGGGGCACGGTCGCCTAGAGGCCCGGGAAGTGCTCCTTGGCCGGCCGTCGCGGCGCGACCGCCAGCCACGCCTCGGTCACGACCTCCCGCAGCTCGTCGACGTCGATCTCGCCCAGCCGTGAGAGCCGCACCAGCACCGCCACCGTGTCGTGGCTGCGGAAGTGGTCGATCGTGAAGAAGGGCAGGCTCTCGTCCTCGAGCAGCGCGTCACGGTCCTCGCGGCTGCCGCAGCGGAGCACGACGAGGTCGTCGTAGGGCTCACCCGTGGCGGGGTCGACGGCGTCGCGGCGCGCCGGGCGGAAGAGGCAGAAGCCCCGCCCCTTCGGCCCGCGCGGCACGACGTAGGTCGGCACGTCGCCCCACGTGACCCCGAGCTCGGTCTCGGGCAGCGACCGGCAGATCTCGTGCAGGTCGTCGGGGGTCGCCGGGCGCACGCGCGAGCCCTCAGAGGTCGGCCAGGAGCACGCCCGGGTCCTCGACGCAGTCGGCCACGAACCGCAGGAAGCCGCCCGCCGTCCCGCCGTCGCACACCCGGTGGTCGAAGGTGAAGGACAGCTGGGTGACCTTGCGGACCTTGAGGCGGCCCTTGTGCACCCAGGGCTTGTCGACGATCCGCCCGACGCCGAGCATCGCCGCCTCGGGGTGGTTGATGATCGGCGTCGAGCCGTCCACCCCGAACACGCCGTAGTTGTTGAGCGTGAACGTCCCGCCCGTCAGCTCGGCCGGGGACAGCCTTCCCTCGCGCGCCCTCTCGGTCAACTCGCGCAGGGCGGCCGCCAGCTCGGCGGTCGTCATCGCCTGCGCGCCGTGCACGACGGGCACGACCAGCCCGCGCGGGCTCTGCGCGGCGAAGCCGAGGTTGACCGCGCCGTGGCGCACGATCTCGCCGGCGTCGAGGTCCACCGAGGAGTTCAGGGCCGGGTATGCGGTGAGCCCCGCGACCGCGATGCGCGCCAGGAGGGGCAGGACGCCGATCCCCGCGTCGGGACGGGCCGCCTTGAGGCGGTCCTTGGCCTTCATCAGGCGCGTGGCGTCGACGTCGACCCAGGTCGTCGCGTCGGGGATCTCGCGGCGCGAGGTGGAGAGCCGCTCGACCATGAGGCGCTGCACGCCCTGGATCGGGACCCGCTCCTCGCGCAGACCCTTCGCTTGACCGGGGACGTCGTGTGCACGCTTCTCACCCCGACCGGGGACGTCGGGTGCACGCTTCTCACCCCGACCGGGGACGTCGGGTGCACGCTTCTCACCCCGACCGACGACGTCGGGTGCACGGTCCCGGGCCGCCTCGAGGTCCTTGCGGCGGATCACCCCGGTCGGGCCTGGCGTCACCGTCGTCAGGTCGATGCCCCACTCCTGCGCCAGCCGGCGGACGAGCGGGGAAATGACGCGGACCGCGCGGCCCGTGCGTGCACCCGACGTCGTCGGTGGGGTGGTTTCGCGTGCACCCGACGTCGTCGGTGGGGAGAGGGGGGCGGTGGGGTTGGTGGGGGTGGTGGTAGCGGTGCGGCGGCGTCGGCCGCCGCTGCGCCGCGCGGGGCCGTCGCCCGCGCCGTAGCCGATCAGCGGCCGCTCGGGGGAGTCGTCGGCCGCCTTGGCACCGGCGCGCTCCTCCTCGCGGTACTGCTCGCCCGCAGCACCCGCACCCGCGGACGAGGCGCCGTTGACCGGCATACCCGCCCCGTCGCCGCCCGCGATGGTGATGAGGGGGGCGCCGACCTCCAGGACGGTGCCGGGCTCGGCGTGCAGCTCGGCGACGGCGCCGGCGAAGGGGCAGGGCACGTCGACCGCGGCCTTGGCCGTCTCGACCGTGACCACCTCCTGGTCGACGCCGACCTCGTCCCCGACCGCGACGTGCCAGCTGACGATCTCGGCCTCCGTGAGCCCCTCCCCGAGGTCGGGCAGGCGGAAGACCTGGTCGGTCGCGCTCACGCGGGCACCCCCGTCGTGCCGGGCCGGTCGGCGAAGGTCAGGTCGGGCTCGTCGTCCCACTGCAGCCGCGCGACCGTGTCGAGGATGCGGTCGACGCCGGGCAGGTGGGAGTGCTCCAGGATCGGCGGCGGGTAGGGGATGTCCAGCCCCGTGACGCGCAGCACCGGCGCGGCGAGGGAGTGGAAGCAGCGCTCGCTGACCCGCGCCGCGACCTCCGCGCCCATCCCGGCGAAGCCCTGGGCCTCGGCGAGCACCACGGCCCGGCCGGTCTTGCGCACGGATGCCATCACCGTCTCGTCGTCGAAGGGCACCAGCGTGCGCAGGTCGACGACCTCGATGTCCCAGTCCTCCTCGACCGCGGCGATCTCGGCGGCCTTGAGCGCGTTGGGTACCTGCGGCCCGTAGGTGATGAGCGTGACGTCGGCGCCCTCGCGCCGCACGACCGCCGTGCCGAACGGCTCGGTCCGCGTCGGCAGCTCGAGCTCGGCCTTGGACCAGTAGAGCGACTTGGGCTCCATGAACACGACAGGGTCGTCGGAGGCGATCGCCTCGCGCAGCAGGCTGTAGGCGTCGGCCGGCGTGGACGGCGTCACCACGTGCAGCCCCGGCGTGTGGACGTAGTAGCCCTCGGATGAGTCGCAGTGGTGCTCGACCCCGCCGATGCCGCCGGCGTAGGGGTAGCGGATCACCATCGGCAGCGTCAGCCGACCCTGGGTGCGGTTGCGCATCTTGGCCACGTGCGAGACGACCTGCTCGAACGCCGGGTAGCCGAACGCGTCGAACTGCATCTCGATCACCGGCCGGAAGCCCTGCGTGCACAGCCCCACGGCATACCCGGCGATCCCCGCCTCGGCCAGCGGTGTGTCGAAGCAGCGCTCCTCGCCGAAGTCGCGGGTCAGGCCGTCGGTGATGCGGAAGACGCCGCCGAGCGCGCCGACGTCCTCGCCGAAGACCAGGACGGACTCGTCCTCGGTCAGGGCGTCCCGGAGCGCGGCGTTGAGGGCCTGGGCGTATGTGGTGGGCCGGCTCATCGCGCCCCCTCCTTCTCCTCGGCCGGGCCGTGCGCGGCGTGCGCGGACCCGGCGATCTCGGCGCGCACCATCTCGCGCTGCTCGCGCAGCTGGGGCGTCGGCTCGGCGTAGACGTGGTCGAACAGGTGCATCGGGTCGACCTGCGGCTCGGCGTTCATCCGCGTGCGCAGGTCGGCGGCGAAGGCCTCGGCCTCGGCCCTGACCTCCTCGATCCGCGCGTCGTCGAGCACCCCGCGCCCGACCAGGTAGGCCTGCAGCCGCACGAGCGGGTCCTGCCCGGTCCACCCGTCGACCTCGTCCGGCGTGCGGTAGCGGGTCGCGTCGTCGGCGTTGGTGTGCGCCTCCATGCGGTAGGTGTGCGCCTCCACCAGCACGGGCCCCTTGCCCTCGCGGGCGTGCCGGTATGCGGCGCGCATCACCGCGAGCACGGCCGCGGGGTCGTTGCCGTCGACCTGCTCGCTGCGCACGCCGTAGCCGACGCCCTTGTAGGCCAGCGCGGGCGCCTTGGTCTGCCTGGCCAGCGGGACGGAGATGGCGTACTTGTTGTTCTGCACGAGGTAGACGACCGGGGCGTTGAAGACGGCCGCGAAGTTGAGGCCCTCGTGGAAGTCGCCCTCGGAGGTGGCGCCGTCGCCGATGAGGCACAGCGCGACCCCCTCGACACCCTTGCGGCGCAGGCCGTCGGCGGCGCCGGCCGCGTGCACGGCCTGGGTCGCCAGCGGGGTGCACTGCGGGGCCGTGCGGGTCGACACGGGGTCGTAGCCGCAGTGCCAGTCGCCGCGCAGCAGCGTCAGCACCTCGACGGGGTCGATGCCGCGGGTGACCAGGGCCATCGAGTCGCGGTAGGTCGGGAACATCCAGTCGTCTGCGCCGAGGCCGAGCACCGGCGCGACCTGGCAGGCGTCCTGCCCGCGCGAGCTGGGGTAGACCGCGAGGCGGCCCTGTTTGGTCAGCGCGGTGGCCTGCGCGTCGAAGCGGCGGCCGACGACCATGCCGCGCCACACCGCGAGCAGGTCCTCGTCGTCGGGTATGACGTAGCCGCGGGCCTCCATCGTGGCCGCAGTCTCGGCGGTCGGCTCGGCGGGGGTGCCGTCGGGCGCCAGGAAGCGGACCGGCTCCGCGCACGGCAGCAGGTGGGCGATGTCGCTCATCGTTGAGATCCTCACAGACGTTCGTTGTCCCTATCGTCACCCAGGCCGGACACACGGGTGAAACTGAGCCGTGAGGTCAAGACATCTGGCACGATGAGGCGATGAACGACGACACAACGTCCACGCCCCAGCGACGAGTGGCACCACCGGGAAGACGGGTGGCGCAGCTCGACGAGACCGACCTGGCGATGGTGGACGCGCTGCGGGCCGACGGACGCCTCTCGGTGCGGGCGCTGGCCGAGCAGACGCACATCTCCCGCGCCAACGCCTACGCCCGGCTGGAGCGGTTGCAGCGCGACGGCGTGATCACCGGCTTCACGGTGACGGTCGACCCCGACCGGATGGGGCTGGCGACGTCGGCCTTCGTGTCCGTGAGCATCGAGCAGGACAGCTGGCGGCGGGTCGCCCAGGGACTCTCGGAGATCCCCGGCGTCCAGCGGGTGGCGCTGGTGGGCGCCGAGTTCGACATCCTCGTGCAGGTGCGCGCCCACGACAACCACGAGCTGCGCGACGTCGTCCTCGGCCAGATCCAGGCCGTCCCCGGCGTCCGCGCCACCCGGACCTGGCTGATCTTCGACGAGTGGGAGACGGCGTGACCGGCACGGCACGCACCGCGCCGGCTCCACGGCATACCCCGAAGGCGTGCTCGCCCTCAGTCACTCGACATCGCCCAGCTGGGCGATGTCGACCGCCGAACGACGATGTCGCGGTGACGCGTGAGGCTCAGGCCAGGTCCTCCCACACGAACGGCGTGACCGTGCCGCTCTGCCAGTCGCGGCGCAGGATCCCGTAGGCCACGGACGCGACCGGCTCACCGCCCTCGACCGGCCAGCCCTCGCGGTAGTGCGCCTCCTTGAGGAAGCCGCACCGCAGGAAGGTGCGCCGCATCGCCAGGTTGTCCTCCCGCGTCTGCCCCTCGAACCGGTTGACCTGCGGCATCGTGGTGAAGACGAGCTCGGTGGCCGCGCGCAGCACCTCGGCCGCCAGCCCCCGGCCGCGGAAGCCCTCGCCCAGCCGCAGGTCGAACACCGGCGCGTCGTCGGTCAGGTCCTCCAGGCGGAAGAACCCGACCCGCCCCAGCTCCGCGTGCTCGACCCAGAAGGAGTCGTTGTCCTCGTCGCGGTAGGCGCCCTCGCCGATCCACCCCTCCACCTGCGCGGGCGTCGGCCGCGGGACCATGTGGAAGGGGAAGACGCTGCCCGTCATGAACTCCACCAGCGCGCCGCGGTCGGCGCCCGTCGGGTCGAGGCGGGTCAGCGTGATCGGGGAGGTGGTCATGGCCGCGCACCCTACCGACCGGGTATGCCGTGCCGCACCGGCATTCCCGGTGGCACGGGGGACGGGGCGCCCCTACGGTCGGAGGCATCGGGTCGACGCCCGGCCCGAACCCCACCGGGAGAGGACGGCAGCCATGGCCACCTGCGAGGTCTGCGGCAACGACTACGACAAGAGCTTCGAGGTCGTCACGGCCGGCAACACCCACACCTTCGACAGCTTCGAGTGCGCGATCCACCTGCTGGCGCCGGTGTGCGAGCACTGCGGGTGCAAGGTGATCGGCCACGGCGTGGAGGTGCAGGAGCGCTGGTACTGCTGCGCCCACTGCGCCAAGCACGCCGAGGGCGGTGACGTGAAGGTCGACGACCGGGTCGGCTGAGGCAGGTCCCGCCGAGTGTCCCGGTTTCGTCGCCGTCGAGCGCGGTCTGACGACGTAACTGGGACAGTCGGTGAGTGTTGTCCGTGGCCCTCACCGCACCCGCGGCAGCACCTGGTCGTGGTGCAGCGCGCCGGCGAAGAGGTCGCCGGTCTCCGCGATCCGCTCGATCACGGTCCGGACCGTCCACCGGTCGGGCCGCAGGTCAGGGTCGTCCAGCTCGTCCCACGCGATCGGCACCGACACCGGCGCACCCGCTGCCGGGCGGGGGCTCCAGGGCGCGACGAGGGTCTTGTTGACGGCGTTCTGGGTGTAGTCCAGCCGCGCCAGGCCCTTGCGCCCCTTGACCTCCCACGTCCAGCTGACCAGCTCGGGCACGACCGCGCCGATGCTGCGGGAGACCTTCTCCGCCCACGCCCGGGTGTCGGCGAAGCTCGGCCCGCGCCGGATCGGCACCCACACCTGGATGCCGCGCCGGCCCGTCACCTTCGGGTAGGCGCGCACCCCCATGTGCTCGAAGGCGGTCCGGTGCAGCCGGGCGAGCACGAGCGTCTCCTCCCAGCCCGTCCGCTCGCCCGGGTCGATGTCGAACATCACGTAGGTCGGCAGGTCCGGGGCGTCCGTGCGGGACGTCCACGGGTGCCACTCCAGCGCGCCGAAGTTGGCCGCCCACACCAGCGCCGCCGCCTCGTCGACGACGAGGTAGGTCTTCGTCTCCCCGGGGCCGGCGCCGGGGTTGTCCCAGCGGGGCACCCACGACGGCGCGTGACCGGGCAGCTCCTTGTGCCAGAAGCCCTTCGTGGTGGCGCCGCCGGGGTAGCGGTGCAGGTTGAGCGCCCTCCCCGCCAGGTACGGCAGCGAGACCGGCGCGACCTGCGCGGCATACCGGAGCAGGTCGCGCTTGGTGACCGGCTCCTCGCCCTCGCGCGCGGGGAAGAGGACCTTGTCGAGGTTGGTGACCTTGAGCAAGCGTCCGAAGACCTCCCAGCTGCCCGACCCCCCGAGCGCGTCGAGGGCCGCCAGCTCGTCTTCGCCCACCGGCTCCGGCGGCTCTACCTTGAGCGCGACCGACGCCTCGGCGGCGGGCAGGTCGCTGTGCCACTCCCGGTCGGGGTCGGCCTTGACCTCGTCGTTGGTGCGGCCGCTGAGCACCGAGGTCGGGTGGTCCTCGGCGTCCCAGCCCTCGACCGCGTGCTCGTCGTGCTTGTGGAAGAGCAGCCACTGCTCCTTGTCGCCCCCGTCGCGGCCGGTCCGCACGAGCATGAAGACGCCGCGCAGCCGCTCCCCGTGCAGGACCACGTGCAGCGTGCCGTCGCGGATCGCCGTCGCCGGGTCCTCGTCGGAGTGCGGCTCCCACGTGCCGGTGTCCCAGACGATGACGTCGCCGCCGCCGTACTCCCCGGAGGGGATGACGCCCTCGAAGTGGAGGTACTCCATCGGGTGGTCCTCGACGTGGATCGCCAGCCGCCGCACCTCCGGGTCGAGCGTCGGGCCCTTCGGCACTGCCCAGCTGGCGAGGACGCCGTCGACCTCGAGCCGAAAGTCGTAGTGCAGGCGCGTCGCGCGGTGGCGCTGCACGACGAAGACGCGCTCATCCCCGCCGCCGGCCGCGACCGCGCCGCTGGGCTCGGGCGTGCGCGAGAAGTCGCGCATCCGCTGGTACCGCGCCAGCGGCTGCTCGGGCCGGGGCTCCTCCGGGGTATGCCGCTCGCGCGCCACCTGCCCAGCGTGCCACCGACGCCGGTGGCCGGCACGGCGGCCAGGCGTGGCGGCGGCGGGCCGGCAGGGCCACACTGGACGCAGGAGGAGCCGGATGTGAAACTCGCCGCGGTCGTAGCCGTCCCCTGCGCGCTGATGCTCGCCCTGGCCGGGTGCCGGGCCGAGGCGGGGCCCGACAAGGCGGGCAGCGCGGTGCGGGTGATCACGCTCGCCTCGGTCGACGCGGTGGACAACAACGGTATGTCGTACGGGCCGCCCGCGTTCGTCGACGCCCTCGGCGAGGTGTCCGAGGGCGCCCTGCGGGTCGAGGTGGACCTGGAGACCTTCGGCGGGACCGAGCCCGACACGGAGACCCGCCTGGTCGAGGCGATCGCCCAGGGGCGGGTCGACGGCGGGTGGCCGTCCACGCGCGCCTTCGCCGCGGCGGGGATCGAGGGCCTGGAGGTCGTGGAGGCCCCGCTGACGCTCACCTCCTACGCCGCGGTCGGTGAGCTGGTCACCTCGGCCACCGCCGGCACCCTGCTCGAGCGTCTCGAGGGCTCCGGCGTCGTCGGGCTCGGGCTGGCGGTGGGGCCGCTGCGCCGGCCGATGGCGGCCGACCGCCCGCTGGTCGGCGTCGGGGACTGGGGAGACGTGCGGTTCCGTTCCTACGCCTCCCCGGTGCAGGACGCGACGGTGCGCGCGCTCGGCGGCGAGCCGGTGCACGTGACCTACGAGTGGCCCGAGGAGGTCCGGGCCGGGCGCCTCGACGGCGTCGAGCTCGACGTGGCGCAGTACCACCACAACGGGATGACGACGGAGGCCGGGCACATCACCGGCAACGTCGTGCTGT
The DNA here is from genome assembly GCF_000421185.1 of Ornithinimicrobium pekingense DSM 21552. Taxonomy (GTDB): domain Bacteria; phylum Actinomycetota; class Actinomycetes; order Actinomycetales; family Dermatophilaceae; genus Ornithinicoccus; species Ornithinicoccus pekingensis. The sequence goes on along the minus strand of NZ_ATWJ01000013.1, from coordinate 89,215 downwards.
GGCCCAAGGTCTTCGTGCTCAGCCTCTCGGAGCAGACCTGGGACGCCCTCACCGAGGAGCAGCGGGGGTGGGTCCGGCAGGCGGCGGACCGGGCCGTGCGGGCCAGCGTCGAGGGCGAGCACGACGAGGACACGCTGGTCCGCGAGCTGTGCGAGTCGGGCGCCCAGGTGCACCTGGCCACCGAGACCGAGCTCGCCGAGCTGCACCGGGCGGTGGCCCCCGTGCTCCACGACCTGCAGGACGACCCGGTCCTCGCCGAGGTGCGGGCCATCGGGTCAGGGCACCCGGTCGACGCCCTCGACGCCCGGCAGTGCCGCGACGTCCCCCTCGTCACCCGGGTCGGGCCCGGTGAGCTGGACGTGCCGGACACCCCGGCGGCGCTGCCGGACGGGGTCTACCGCGTCGAGATCGGCCCGGACGACGTCGAGGCCTCCGGGCTGGCGCGGACGGCCGAGGGCGCCACCGGGGTGTGGACCCTCAGGCTGGCCGACGGGACCTTCCAGCTCGACTGCACGCCGCTGCGCTCCTCCACCGGCACCGACTGCGACTACGCCGGGGAGCTGCCGGCCGACCACGACGCCAACCCCCGGGAGGTGGGCTGGGTCACCGGGACCGGTGACACGGCATACCTGACCCACGACACCGCAGAGGAGGCGCGGCTGACCGACTGCGACCGCGACCTGGACCAGGGTCCGACGAGCTGCCTGCCGCCCAGCACGCACCGGGTGCGCTGGTCCCTCGACGGTGACGTGCTGACACTGTCGGACCTCGTCTCGGAGGACCCGTCGTTCTACCTGGTCGTCAAGCCCTGGCGGCGGATCGGCTAGCCGCCGCGCAGCAGCGTGAGCACGGCCAGCACCCGGCGGTTGAGGTCGGGCGCGGCACTGAGCCCCAGCTTGCGGAAGATGCTGGCGCTCGCCGCCTCGACCGTGCGCTCGCTGAGGACCAGCTCCCGCGCGATCCCGCCGTTGGAGCGGCCCTCGGCCATGAGCGCCAGGACGCTGCGCTCGCGCTCGGTGAGCCGGCCGACGGGCGAGCCCGCGGGGTGGCCGCGCAGGACCTGGGCGACGATCGTGGGGTCGATGACGCTCTCCTGCTCGTGCACCCGGTGCAGCGCGTCGACCAGCACCGCCACGTCGGAGACCCGCTCCTTGAGCAGGTAACCGACACCTCCGGGGTGGTCGGCCAGCAGCCGCTGGGCGTAGACCGGCTCGACGTACTGGCTGAGCACGACGACGGCCGTCCCGGGGTAGTCGCGGCGGATCCGCTGGGCGGCGACCAGGCCCTCGTCGGTGTGGGTCGGCGGCATGCGGATGTCCACGACCGCCACGTCGGGCCGCTCGACGGCGACCAGCCGCAGAAGCTCCGCGGCGTCACCGGCCTCACCGACGACGTCGACCCCGTGGTCGCCCAGCAGCCGGGCGATCCCGGAGCGGACCAGCATGACGTCGTCGGCGATCACGACCCGCACGGCAGCTCCGCCCGCACGTGCAGGACGCCGTGGCTCGCGGCGGCCCGCACCCGGCCGCCGAGCGCCCCCACCCGGTCCTCGACCTCCAGCAGCGCCTCGGCGACGTCGGTCCGGGCGAGGCCGGCCAGGCGGGCGTCGACCGTGACGGTCCCCCCGGAGCGCCGGACGGTCAGCTCGGGCACGGGATGGCCCTCGCCCACGGCCTCGCCGACGAGACGGTGGGCGACGGCATACACGGTGGTGCGCACGGGCAGCGGCACGTCGTCGACGGGACCGGCCAGGTGCAGGGTCATCGGCCGCGTGCCGGCCAGCTCCTGGAGGGCGGGGGTCAGGCCCTCGGCCTCCAGCGACCGCGGGAAGAGCCCGTGGGAGACGTCGCGCAGGGAGGTGAGCGCGTGCTGCAGCCGGTCGTCGACCTCCAGCAGGTCGCCCGAGACCTCCGCCGGCGCCGCGGACCTGGCGATGGCCAGGTGCAGCTTGGCCGAGACCAGGCGCTGCTGCACGCCGTCGTGCAGGTCGTGCTCGATGCGGCGGCGCTCCCCGTCAGAACGGGCGACCACCTGCCGGCGCGAGGACTCGACGGCCCGCTGGTCGGCGCGCAGCATCGCGGTCTGCCGGGCGTTCTCGAGCAGCAGCCACACCGACGCGTCGCACGCCAGGTCGTCCACCGGCTGCCCGCCGGGCATGCTCAGCCGGGCCCAGGGGCGGCCCGCGTCGTCGGTGACGACCAGCGCCTGCCCGGGGTCGGGCCCCTCCTGCGCCGCCGACCCGTGCAGGTCGATCCACCGCCCCTCCTCGGGCAGGGCGAAGTGCACCTGCCCGAGCGACGGGTCCGCGGTGACGTCGCCGAGCCGGGTGACGACCGCGCGCAGCCGGCGGCGCACGGAGGCGAGGGTCCACAGGTAGGCCCCGGTCCCGGCGGTCGCCAGCGCCACCGGCAGCAGCGACCACACCGGCCGGTCGGGCGGCCCCGCGGTCAGCCCCCACGCGGTCGCGCGCAGCCACCCCAGGACGGGCACGACCAGCAGGCCGGCCACGACGCCGCGCACCACCCAGCCGGGGGTATGGCGTCGCCGTCGCCAGACCAGGACCAGGCCCGCCGCGGCCGAGGCGCCGGTGAGGAGGGCGACCAGGACGGTCACCTCCCGGGCGTGCGCGGGGTCGGCCCACGGCGCGCCGGCCGAGCCGCAGCCGGTGGTGCACAGGGGGTCGCCGAGGGGGGAGTAGGCCAGGACCGTGACGGCGGCCGCGAGCGCCGGGAGGCCGGCGACCACGACGAGCGCGCGCGGCCCCGGTCGCCCGGCCCACGCCGTGCCGTGCAGCGCCAGCAGGAGCGGGACGAGGGCGGCGGCCGCGAGGAGCGGACCGTCGAGGACGGCCGGCACCCAGCTGCGCCCGCTCAGGGCCGGAGCCCAGGCGGCCGCCGCGAGGAGCAGCAGCATCCAGGCCGCGGTCGACCCGCCGCTGCCGGCGCACCGCACCGCGACCGCGACGGCGGCGGCGCACACGAGCCAGGCGAGGACGGTGGCCAGGGCCGGGCCCGAGGTGAGGCTGCCGATGCCCAGCAGGTCGTCCGCCGCGGCCAGGGTGACCAGCAGCAGCAGAACGGTCCCGGCGGCCAGACGCGCGCCCTGGCGGTGCATGTCTTCAGTGTCCCGCCGGGAGCGACCCGCCGCACCCGTGATTCCCGCCGGGTTCGGGGCCGCCGGGCACCGTGTTTCCCGCACCAGGTCCGGTGGTGACGCGCTGGTGGGCACCGGCCCCCCGGCAGGACCGTGGAGGGGTCAGGACGACGCACCACCGACATCGAAGGGGTAGGACCCATGAGCATGACCCGACGCCACGCAGGCACCTCCGTGGCAGCACTGCTGGCAGGGACCCTGGCGCTCGCCGCCTGCGGGACCCAGACCGTCGACGACACCGACCGCACCGTCTCGCAGGCCGACGTCGCCGAGGACGCGCGCAAGGCCCGCCTGGCCGCGCGTCCCTCCACCCTCACCGCGGCCGACCTCTCCGAAGACGTCCGCAAGGCACGCCTGCAGGCCTTCCCGGAGACCGCCGGCATGGAGGTGCCCCCGGCCGGGCTGACCCCCCGCAAGGGTGGGGCTGCCCACACCGGCATCCCGCGTGCCGAGATGGCCGACGAGGGCAAGGTCACGGCGCCGCACACCGGCATCCCCCGCGCCGAGATGGCCGACGAGGACAGCTCCGGCACGGGCGGCACGGGCACCCGCGTCGACGGTGCCGACATCGGCTGGCCGGGCGACGGCCGGTGACCCGGCCGGCCACGGCATACCCGCGAGGAGGACATCGTGAACCAGCACCTGGACATGCTCGCCGCGCGCAGCATGGCGCACGAGCGGGAGAGGGACCTGCAGCAGCAGCTGCGTCAGCGCCGCACCCCGGCGCAGGAGGCCGGGCCCGCCCCGGCGGCCGCCCACCAGTGGTGGTCGTGGGTGCACGAACAGCTCGTCCGGGTCCACCTGGCCCACGCGCCGACGCACTGACGGGGCGGGGCCCGCAGGGCAGGGACGAGGACCCCGAGAGGCCGTCGACGCGACCAGCGTCGACGGCCTCTTCCGTGGCCGGTCAGCCCGGGCCTCGAGCTCCGGTCAGCCCGGGCCCAGCGGCAGCACCGCCTCGACGACCGTGCCCCCGCCGGGGACGCTGTCGACCCGCCAGGTCCCGCCCAGCGCCGCCACCCGCTCGCGCATGCCGAGCAGGCCGGAGCCGGAGGGGTCGGCGCCCCCTCGTCCGTCGTCGGTGACGCGGACTCCCAGGCTGGCGCGGCCCCCGGTGAGCCGGACCACCACCCGGTCGGCCTGCGCGTGCTTGACCGCGTTGGCCAGCGCCTCGGCCACGAGGAAGTAGGCGGCGCCCTCCACCTCGACCGGGCCGTCGACGGTGCCCGCCACCTCGACCGACCCCGGCACGGGCAGGCTGCCGACCAGCTGGCTGACCGCCTCCACCAGCCGTCCGCCGCCCACCTCGTAGGGCAGGGAGCCGTGCAGCAGCGCGGCGATGTCCTCCTGGGCGTGCCGCAGCTCGGCCAGGGCGATGGCCAGGGCGTCGCCCTGCGGCTCCGCGGAGAGCCCGGTCAGCCGCGCGGTGGCCCCGGCGAGGTCGGGCAGCACGTCGGACTGCAGCCGCTGGGTCAGGCGCCGGCGCTCCCGCTGGTCGGTGGCCACGAGCCGGCTGCGCGCCCGCCGCAGCGCCGCGACGTGGTCCTCCCGGGAGGCGGCGAGCTCGAACGACCGCGCCGCCTGCCCCAGCGCCTCGTCCAGCGGCCCGGCCACCGCCGGGTCGCGCAGCAGCGGCGAGGTCGTGGTGACCGCGACCACCGGCCGGCCGTCCACGCTGACCACGTGCGACCCGTGGGGCGCCTCGAGGCGCCCGGTCCGGGCGTCGGCGACCACGACGCGCAGGCCCGGGTCGCGCAGGGCGTCGGCCAGCACCGCCTGCAGAGCCGTGGCCCGTGCGGTCGCCGGCCGGTCGCGGTGCTGGGTGATGGCGTCCCGCACCAGCCGGCCGGGCGCCCGGGTCAGTGCGTGGGCGGCCACGACGTGGCCGGCGGCGGCCAGCAGCAGGGCCACCTTCCAGCCGACGAGGACCGTCGCGGGGTGCGGGGGCCGGAGCGCGGCGAGGGCGGAGACCCCGACAAGCAGGAGGAAGCCGCCGAGCACGAGTCCGGTGGCGAGCGGGAAGACGCTCCTCGCGACCGGCCGGGCCCGCCGGTGCACCGCGCACAGCCCCGCGGTCACCAGCGCCGTGCCCGCGAGCACCTGGCCGCCGCCGCGCATCACCGGCGCCGGCAGCGTGAGCCCTGCCGGCGTCACGGTGACGAGCACGGCCCACCCGGCGACCGCCAGCGCACCACCGGCCACCAGCACGGCCCTCAGTCGGCGCTGCGGGGTGCCGTCGGGGAACCAGCCGACCGCCAGCACCAGCACCGCCTGGTGCAGCGTCGGGACGGGCAGCGACGAGGCGAGCAGCCACGCGGCACCCGCGCCGCCCACGAGGACGCGCTGGCGCACCGGCACGGGGGAGAGCAGCGCGGCCGCGCCCAGCGCCAGGCCGACGCAGACGTCGAGGGCGACCATGCGCGGGGCGGTCCCGGCGGTCACCTCCGCCCAGGCGCCGACCGCGGCGAGCGCCACGAGGGCGAGCGCCCCGACCGTCCCGGCGACAGCCGGTCGACCCCTGGGCGGGTGGGCCATGAGCGTGACGATACCGCCGGTCGCACCTGCCCCGGGCGCCCTCAGCCCGGCTGCTGCGCGGTGAAGTGCACGCCGCCGAACCGTCGGCGCCAGGCGGTCACCTCCGGGGCCACCGTCTCCGGGTCGCTGTCGGGGTCGAGCCCGCGCGCGACGAGCCCGGCCAGCTCCGGCATGTCCTCCGGGCCCATCCCCAGCCGCACCACCTCCGGCGTCCCGAGCCGCAGCCCGTTGACGTCGCCGTCGACCGGCTCCTCGGGCAGCCCGATGCCGCAGCTGAGGATGTTGGCGCGGCGCAGCCGGCGGGCCGCGGCCTGGCCGCCGCCCCAGGCGGCGGCGCGCACGGCCAGCTGGTGCGATCGCGTCGGTGCGCCGTCGGCGAGCTCGAAGAGGGGCACGCCCGCGGCCCTCAGCTCCTCGGCGAGGCGCGCGGCGGTGGCGACCATCGCGGCGGCATACCCCTGCCCCGCGACCAGCCAGTCGACCATGGTGACGGCGAGCGCGGCGGTCTTGCCGGCGTCGAAGTTGGCGGTCAGCCCGGGGTAGGCGATCGCGTCGAGGCGCTGCGCGATCTCCGCGTCGTCGGTGACCACGACGCCGCCGGCGGGGCCGCCGAGGCTCTTGTAGGTGCTGAACGTCATCAGGTGCGCGCCCTGCTCGAGCGGGTGCGGCCAGGCGCGACCGGCGATGAGCCCGCACAGGTGCGCGGCGTCGAAGAGCACCGTGGCACCGACCTCGTCCGCGATCTCGCGGATCGCGGGCACCGGGTGCGGCTCGAGGTTGAGGCTCGCACCGACCGTGATCATCCGTGGCCGCACCTCGTGGGCCACCCGGCGAAGCTCGTCGATGTCGACGGTGTAGCCGCCGGGCGCGACCGGGGCGGGGACGGTGCGCAGGCGGTACATCCCCGCCGAGCCGCCCGCGTGGTGGGTCACGTGCCCGCCGATCGACGGCGGCGGCGCGACGATGGTGTCGCCCGGCTCGGTCAGGGCCAGGAACGCGTAGAGGTTGGCGACCGCGCCCGAGGGCACGCGGACCTCGGCATACCGAGCCCGGAACACCTCGGCGACGAGCTCGGCCGCGACGACCTCGATGCGCTCGATCGCCTCCAGGCCCATCTCGTACTTCGCGCCCGGGTAGCCCAGCGACGGGCGTGAGCCGAGGCCGGTGGAGAGCATCGCCTCGGCGCGCGGGTTCATCACGTTGGTCGCGGGGTTGAGGTTGACGCAGTCGGCGTCGTGGATGCGGCGGTTGTCGGCGACGAGGCGGTCGAGCTCGCCGAGCACGTCCTGCGGCGTCAGGCCGGCGGTGCGCGCCGCGACCTCCTGCACGAGGGTCTCGCTCGGCTCCGGCACCCAGGGGCGGGGGGCGAGGTATGCGGTCACGCGGGGTCTCCTTCGGTCGCGGGTCCGGGGGTGGGAGGGGTCGGGTCGTCGGTGCGGCGGACGAGGAGGAACGCCTGGTCGTCGTCCTCCCACGGCTGCTGGGGGTCAGGGGCACGCACGAGCCGGGCGACCTCGGTGGTGCCGGCCGCGGTGAGCAGGGCGGCCATCTCGTCGGGGGTGCGCCGCCAGCGGGTCAGCTCGACGTCGTGCCCGTGCCGGCCGTAGGACGCGGCCAGGTCGACCGTGCCGTGCCCGGCCTGGAAGCCGACGAGCAGCACGCCGCCGGGCCGGACGACGCGCACGACCTCGGCCAGCAGCGGTGGCAGGCCGGGTCCGGGGGTGTGGATGGTGGAGTACCAGAGAAGGGCGCCGGCGAAGCGGCCGTCGGCGAACGGCAGGTCGAGCAGAGAGGCGACCTGGAGATCGAGGTCGGGGTGGGCGCGACGTCCGGCCGCGACCATGCCTGGGGACAGGTCGACGCCGCGCACGGTGCAGCCGCGGTCGGCGAGGTAGCGCGTCAGCCGCCCGGCGCCGCACCCGGCGTCCAGCACCTCTCCGGCGTCCCGGACGTGGTCGACGAGGGCCTCGACCATCGCCAGGTCCAGCCGGGTCTCGGCCCGGGTGTCCGGGAGCAGGCGCGCGTAGTCGTCGGCGACCGTGTCGTAGGCCCGGCGGGTCTGGTCCTCGCCCATCGGCCCAGTGTGCCGCCCGGGCTCGGCCCGGGCGATGGCGACCCTCCGGGTGCTAGTCGTCCTTCTCCTTGGTCAGGCTCGCGTGCAGCCGGGCCTTGACCTGCTCGGGCAGCAGGTTGGTGGCCAGGGCCTGCACCTTGTTTCTCAGCGACCCGGCGACGACGGCGTCCGCACCCTCGAGCATGGCCTCGACCCCGTCCCGCGCCACCTCGGCGGGGTCGTCCTTCGTGGTGTCGTAGACCTCGGTGTCCTGCATGCCGGCGCGCTCGAAGAACATGGTGTCGGTGGGGCCGGGCAGCAGCGAGGTCACGGTGACCCCGGTGTCCTTGAGCTCGAAGCGCAGCGCCTGGGCGAAGGAGTGCAGGAACGCCTTGGACGCGGCGTAGGTGGCGTACCAGGGCCCGGGCATGGTCGCCGCGATCGAGGAGGTGACCAGCACCTGGCCCCGGCCGCGCCGCACCATGTCGGGCAGCAGCTCCTTGGCCACGGCCAGCACGTGGTTGACGTTGAGCGCCACCAGCCGGGCGTCCTCGGCCCATGACGTCTCCAGGAACGGTCCGCCCGCCGCGACGCCGGCGTTGAGCACCAGCGCGTCGACGGGGCGACCCAGGTCACGGACCCGGTCGACGAGCAGCCGCACGCCGTCCTCGGTGGCCAGGTCGGCCTGCACCGCCGTGGCGGTGGTGGTGCCGCTCATCACCGCCGCGGCCGCGTGCTCGATCTGCGGCTCGTCGGCGCAGACGACCAGGTCGTAGCCGCGGGAGGCCAGCTCGCGTGCGATCTCGCGGCCGATGCCGGTCGACGCGCCGGTGACGACGGCGAGCGGGGTGGCGGGGTCCGGGGTGGACTGGGTCGGGCTGTCGGGGGTCGGGCTGGCGGGGGTCGGGCGGGTCATGGTGGTGCCCTCCTCACGTGCGGTGGTGTCTCTCCATCGTGGCCGGGGGGCGCCCCCGTGGCGCGGCGAGACGACCGCCGTGCACCGCTGTCGTGACACGCCCGTCGCTGGAGCGACCGTCGTGACACGACAGCGGTGCACGAGGGTCAGGCAGGACTTCCGGACAGCTGCACCGCCCGACCGGTCGCCGCGCCCGCGCCGTCCACCCACACCTGCTCCGGCGGCTGGTGCGACAGGAAGTGCGTCATCGCCTGCGTGGAGGCGTAGGCCCCGGCCTGGCCGAGGACGACGACGTCGCCCGGGCGCAGGTCCGCCGGCAGGTCACCGGTGCCGACCCGGTCCAGGGACGTGCACAGCGGCCCGGCGAGGGTGGTGGGCACGAGGTCGCCCCCCACGCCGCTGGCGGACCGCCCGCCGATGACCCCGACGCCCGGCCGGACCGCCAGCGTCGGGAACGACTGGCCGGTGAGCAGCGGGCGCAGCAGGTGGTTGATGCCGCCCTCGAGCATGACGAAGCGCTCCCCGCGCGAGACCTTGGTGCGCACCACGCGCGCGCAGTAGACCCCGGTCGGGGCCGACAGCCAGCGTCCCGGCTCGAGCAGCAGCTCGCCGGTGAACCACTCGTTCTCCTCGAGCACCCGGCCCAGCCCCGCGCCGAGCGCCCGCACGTCGAGGCTGGGCTGCGCGGCGGCATACCGGACCCCGAGCCCGCCCCCGACGTCGACGAGGTCGAGCTCGATGCCGTGCGTCTCGTGCAGGCGCCGCCCGATGCGCAGCGCCGTGCGGTGGTTGTCGAGGAGCCGGCCCGCGTCGAGCTCGTTGCTCGCCGCGAACACCTGCAGCCCGCTGACGCGCACGCGGTCGTAGGCCGCGGCCTGCGCGAGGAACTCGTCGACCACCTCCTCGTCCACCCCGAACGCGCTCGGCCCGCCGCCCCCGATGATGGCCGCCGCCTCCGACACACCCGAGGCGGGGTTGACCCGCACGCTGACCCGCAGCGGCTCGGGGCCGGCGTGCAGGGTATGCAGCCGCTGCACGTCCTCGATGCCGTCCACCTGGACCCGGGCGCCGGCGAAGAGCGCGGCCTGCAGGTCGCGCTCGGACTTGGCCGGGCCGGCGAAGACCATGCCGGAACCGGTGCCGCCGGCTGCCAGGACCGCCGAGACCTCACCGGCCGACGCGCAGTCGAACCACGCACCCTCGGCGGCGAAGGTCTCCAGCAGCGGCAGGCCGGGGTTGGACTTCACCGCATAGGCCAGGCGGACCCGCGCGGGCAGGACGGCCCGCAGCCGGCGGAAGCGCTCGCGGGCCGCCGGCAGGTCGTAGGCGAAGAACGGCGTCGGGTGCTGGGCCGTCAGCTCCAGCAGCCGGTCCTCGCCGAACGCGAAGAGGTCGATCGTCGACGGTGCCAAGATCATGCCTTCCACCAGGGCGCGAGCCGCGCCAGTCCTTCGTCCAGCTCCTCCAGCGGGCCGCCGAGGCTGACCCGCAGCCAGCCGGCGCCGGCCGGCCCGAACGCGTCGCCGGGCACGGTCGTGACCCGGCTGGTGTCGCGCACGCGCAGCGCGAAGTCGGTCGTCTCCTCCGGCGGGACACCGTCGGGCAGGGGCAGCCACAGGTAGAAGCCTGCGCGGCCACCCCCCGAGGTGTCCGGTGGGAGGAGGTGGGGCGCCACGCGCGCGAGCAGCGCCCACCGGGCCCGCACGTGCCCGCGCGCCTCCGCCAGCACCTCGTCGGCGGCGCGCAGCAGTGCGGTGGCGGCCTCCTGGGAGGGCCGGGCGGGGGCGGTCGTCATCGCGTTGTGCACGACCCGGGCCGGCGCCAGCAACTCGGCCGCGCCGACGGCCCAGCCCACCCGCAGCCCGGGCGCGCCGAACGCCTTGCTCACCGAGCCCAGCACGACACCCGCGTCCACGCCGGCGGTGTCGTGCAGCCCGGGCGGGCGCTCGCCGACCCACAGCTCGCGGTAGACCTCGTCGGAGACCAGCAGCACGCCGCGCCGGGCGCACGCCTCGGCGACGCGCGCGAGGGCGGCGGCGGACGCCATACCCCCCGTGGGGTTGGCCGGGTGGTTGAGCACGACGAGCGAGACGTCGGAGTGCGCCTCGAGCGCCGTCTCGACCTGCCAGGCGTCGAGCGCGCCGCCCTCGCCGAGCCGGTAGCCGACCGCGCGCGCCTGGCACAGGTGCGCCAGCGAGCGGTAGGAGACGAACCCGGGGTCAGGCACGAGCACCGTGCTGCCGGCCTCGACGTGGGCGCAGAAGAGCGCGAAGAGCGCCGCCTGGCTGCCCGAGGTCACCATCACCTGCTCGGTGGACAGCCCCGGTATGCCGTGCGCCGCCGCGTGCTGGTCGCGCACCGCGGCGACGAGCTCGGGGGAGGAGGTGTTGGGGCCGTAGGGCAGGGCGCCCTCGGCCGCACCGGCGGCGGCGAGCGCCTGCCGGGCGACCAGCGGCACCGGCCAGCCGGGCTCGCCCAGCCCGAGGCTGACCGTCCCGTCGGGGGCGCCGACGGCCATGCGTCGGATGGGCGAGACGGCCAGGCCGCTCGCCCTCGTGGCGACGGGGCTCACCGCAGGGCGTCCTCGAGCGTGGTGGCGGCGTCGGTGGAGGCGTCGCGGTACTTGACGATGACGGGTGCGTAGAGCGACAGGCCGAGCACGTCGGCGTAGTCGCCGCGGGCCGGCCGCGAGCCCGGCACGACGACGGCGCCCGCGGGTACCTCGCCGCGCACCTCCCGCTGCTCGACCAGGTCGTAGATCGTGGTGGACGAGGTGAGGGAGACCCCCGGCGCCAGGACCGCGCCGGAGCGCACGACGACCCCCTCGTAGAGGCCGCACTGCGCGCCGACGAAGACGTCGTCCTCGACGACCACCGGCCGCGCGCCGACCGGCTCGAGCACGCCGCCGAGCTGGACCGCGGTGGACAGGTGGACGCCGGTGCCGACCTGGGCGCAGGAGCCGACGAGCACGTGGCTGTCGACCATCGACCCGGCCCCGACGGAGGCGCCGACGTTGACGTAGCTGGGGGGCATGACGACCACGCCGGGCGCCAGGTGGGCGCCGCGCCGCACCGACGTCCCGCCGGGCACGACGCGCACGCCGTCACCGAGGCCGAGGCGCCGGGCGGGCACCAGCGACCGGTCGACGGCGCCGCCGGGCCAGTCCATCTCGACGGTCTCGCTGTGCCGGAAGGCAGCCAGGATGCCGCGCTTGACCCACGGGTGCGCGTGCCAGGTCCCGTCGGCGTCCCGGGTCGCGGCACGGACCGTGCCGTCCTCGAGGCGGGCCAGCAGCTCCTCGACCCGTTCAAGGGTCTCCCGCTCGGAGGCGGCCGCGCCGGGCCCGTCCTCGGCGAAGAAGTCCGCGAGCGCGACACCCGTGCCCGTCATGGTGCTCACGACGCCAGCCCGACGAGGCGCTCGGAGATGCGCACCGTGCGGCGGTGGGCCTGCAGCCCGGCAAGGGCGCGCTGCACCGCGGTCCACGTCGCCGGCTCGGCCGGGGACAGCGGCAGCCGCACGTGCGCGGTCGCGATGCCGAGGCAGGCGAGCGCCGCCTTGGCCGGCACCGGGTTGGTCTCGACGAACATCGCCGCCATCAGCGGGGCGAGCAGCGCGAAGGTCTCGCGCGCGGTGGCCAGGTCGCCGGCCGTCGCGGCGTGCACGAGCTGCGCGGTCTCGACCGGCGCGACGTTGGCGACCACGGAGACCAGCCCCTGCGCGCCGACGGCGATCGCGGCCAGCGCCACGTCGTCGTCGCCGGCGAGCACGGCGCGGCCGGCGGGCGCCTCCTGGCAGAGCCGGGCGATCTGGCGGATGTCGCCGGAGGACTCCTTGAGCGCGACCACCTGCTCGACCTGCCACAGGGCGGCGACGGCGGCGGGCGTGAGGTTGAGGCCGGTGCGGCCGGGCACGTTGTAGGCCATGATCGGGAGCCCGGGCGCGGCGGCGGCCACGGCGCGGTAGTGCGCGACCAGGCCGCTGACCTGCGGTTTGTTGTAGTAGGGCGTCACCACCAGCAGCCCGTCTGCCCCGGCCGCGGCGGCCTGGGCCGCGAGCTCGCAGGTGCGCTCGGTGTCGTTGTGGCCGACCCCGACGACGACCGGCACGTCGCGTCCGCTCGCGGCGGCGGCCTCGACGGCCTGGCGCACCAGCGCGTGCCGCTCGAGGTCGGTGACGGTCGCGGCCTCGCCGGTCGAGCCGAGGACGACGAGGTGGTCGACGCCGCGGCCGCCGGCGAGCACGTGCTCGAGGAGCCGTCCGAAGGCCGCGTGGTCCACCTCGGGCTTTCGCGCCGAGCCCACCGCGTCGGTGCCGGAGACGAACGGGGTCGCCAGGGCGACACCGAGACCGGTGAACGGGGTAGCGGTCGGGCTGGTGGACATCTGGTCGCCTCTCGGTCGGTGGCCCGGCGGGGTGCCGGGCCGGGTGATGCGGGTCTGGGGTGCGCGGCGCCTCAGGCGGCCGCGTCGGTGGGCAGGAGCAGGGAGCGGAGGTGGTCCTCGGCCAGGTCGTCCAGGGACCACAGGCCCGGGCCGGGCCGGGCGTGCAGCCAGCGCGCGGCGGTGAGCGCGCCGGCGGCGAAGAGGTCGCGGCTGTGGGCGGTGTGCCGCAGCGTGATGGTCTCCAGCCCGGAGGAGGCGACGACCTCGTGGTCGCCGACGACCGAGCCGAGCCGCAGGCTGGTCGTCTGCACCTGGTCGGCGGGCCGTCCGGCTCCTTCGGCGACGGCGTCGCGCAGAGTCAGCGCGGTGCCGCTGGGGGCGTCGACCTTGTGCCGGTGGTGCACGTCGGTGACGGCCAGGTCGACGGGCACCGGCGCGTGCGCGGCATACCCCCCGAGGACGCGCGCCAGCCGCCGCACCAGGGCGACGCCGACGGAGAAGTTGGGGGCGACGAGCACGCGTGCGTCGCCGGGCAGGGTGTCCAGCAGGCCGGTGTCCCAGCCGGTGGTGCCGACGACGAGCGGGGTGCCGGTGCGGGCCGCCCAGCCCAGGTGCCCGCCGACGGCGGCGCCGGTGCTGACGTCGACGGCGACGTCCACCGGGGCCGCGGGGACCTCCCCGCGGCCGACCGCCCAGGCGACGGTCACGTCGTCCGCGGCGTCGGCGGCGGCCCGGACCGCCGAGCCGAGGCGTCCGGTGCCGAGCAGTCCGAGGGAGAGGGGCACCCTTGAAGTATGGGGTCCCGCGCGGCTCCCGGGAGACGCCGTTTGTGCAGGTCAGAGAGGGTTTGCGGTGGATCAGGCCGGCGGCAGGACGATCTGCGCAGGCGGGGGCCGACGCCGCGTCAGGTCGTCCGGTGAAGTGGGGAAAAGTCAGGAGCGGGGGCCGGTGACCGTGCAACGGGACCGATGAGTGTCGTCATGACGACACCGATCGGTCACGCTGACCGGGCCTCGGCCTCCTCCCGACGGCCCCGGCGCACCCCCGCCTCGAAGACCACCGTGCTGACCAGCGTCACGAGCACGAGCGGGAGCACGAAGACCACCATGACGAGCGTGAACCCCTCGAGGGCGTCGTGGTTGATCGCGTCGAGCACGACATACCCGACGTAGGCGGCGTAGAGGGCGATGAAGAGTGCGCCCTCCCATCGGGCGACGCAGAAGTCGGTCAGGACGACCGGCAGCAGCGCGACGCTGGCGGCCAGCATCAGCGGGATGTCCAGGGCCAGGGCGGCGCCCGGCACCGGCAGGCCGCCGGAGGAGATGACCGCGGGCAAGCCGAGGACCAGGCCGATGTTGGCGATGCAGCTGCCGACGACGTTGCCGACGGCCAGGTCGCGCTCACCCTTGACGGCGGCGATGACCGAGGCGGCCAGCTCGGGAAGGGAGGTGCCGACCGCGACCACGGTCAGGCCGACGACCAGACCGCTGACCCCCAGGGCCTCGGCGACCGAGACGGCGCCGGTGACGAGCTGGTCGGCGCCGACGACGAGCAGGCCCACCCCGCCGAGCACCAGCAGCAGGGAGACGAGCAGGCGGGCCGGGGGCTTGCCGGCGGACCCGTCGTCGGTCCTCTCGCCGCTGTCGCCCTCGCTCCTCGCCGCCCGCGTCCTGCGCCGGGAGATGACCACGGTCAGCGCGGTGTGCACGACCATGGCGGTCAGCAGCACGACCCCCTCGAGGGTGGACAGGCCCCCGTCGAACGCCAGCACCAGCAGCAGCCCGGAGAGGACGACGAGGAAGGGCACGTCGAAGCGCACCAGCTGCTCGCGCACGCTCAGCGGCAGCACCAGCGCGGAGATGCCCAGGATCAGCAGCACGTTGGCGATGTTGGAGCCGACGACGTTGCCGACGGCCAGGTCGGGCTGCCCGTCGAGGGTGGCGCCGACGGTCACCGCCAGCTCCGGTGACGACGTCGCGACCGAGACGACCGTCAGGCCGATGACGAGCGGGCTCAGGCCCAGACGGGCGGCCAGCGACGAGGCGCCGCGCACGAGCAGCTCGCCGCCGCCGACGAGCAGCACGAGGCCGAGGAGGATGCGGCCGGCGTCGAGGAGGTCCACGCGCCGAACCTAGCGGCTGTCAGGGCCGCACGAGCCCTGAACGGTAGGCCAGCGCCACGAGCTGGGCGCGGTCATGGGACCCCGTCTTCATGAGCAGCCGGGAGATGTGGGTCTTGATCGTCGACTCCGACACGTAGAGCATCGAGGCGAGGTCGGTGTTGGTCGGGGCGTCGGCCATGAGCCGCAGCACCTCGATCTCGCGTTTGGACAGGTTCTCCAGGGTGGGCCGTCCGGCGGCGTCGACGGGGGTGGAGTCGCGTAGCCGGTCGATGACCTTGGGCGTCACCGTGGGGTCGATCCAGGCGCCGCCGTCGGCGACCGCGCGCACCGCCTCGGCCAGTCCCGCCGGCGCCGCCTGCTTGAGCATGAAGCCCGAGGCCCCCGCCTGCAGCGCGCCGTAGAGGTTCTCGTCGGCGTCGAAGGTGGTGATGACCAGCACGGCGGTCACCGCGTCGGGGTCGTCGTGGTGCTCCTCGGTGATGCGCCGGGTCGCCTCGATGCCGTCGATGCCGGGCATGCGGATGTCCATGACGATGACGTCGGGCCGGTCGGCCCGGGCCAGGTCGACCGCCTCGGTGCCGTCGGCCGCCAGCCCGACCAGGTCGATGTCGGCCTCGGCGGAGAGCATCATCGCCAGGCCGTCGCGCACCTCCTGCTGGTCGTCGGCCACCACCACGCGGATCACGGCAGGAGCCTGCTGTCGATGCCGTCACGGGCGAGGCGGACGCGGGCCACCGGTCCGGTGGTCGTCGAGGTCCCCTCGCCGGGGCGCCCACGGCCCTCGCGCGGACCGGCCAGGCGTGCCCCGTGGCCGGTGTGCAGGTCGGCGGGGCCGCCGGCACCCGTGCCGCCAGCGGGTGGGGGCGCGGGTGCAGGGGCGAGGGCCGGCCGGACCGTGGGGGTCAGCGGCAGGACGGCGGTGACGACATACTCCGCGCCCAGATCGCCCGACTCGAACGAGCCGCCGATGAGCTCGACCCGTTCGTGCAGGCCGGCCAGCCCGCGGCCGCCGGGTCCGTGCGGGTGCTCGCCCTCGTGCCCGCCGCGGCAGCGGACCTGCAGCTGCAGGCTGTCGGGCTGCCAGTTCTGGAAGATGTCGACGATCGCGCCACGGCCCCCGTGCTTCATCGCGTTGGTGAGGGACTCCTGCACGACACGGTATGCCGCCAGGCCGACCGAGGGGTCGAGGCGCACGGGCGTCCCGGCCGTGTGGACCTCGACGACCAGGCCGCTCTGGCGGGTGACCTCCACGAGCGGGGCGATCTCGGCCAGGCCCGGCTGCGAGCCGGGCTCGGCCTCCGCGGCGTCGACGTCCTGGCCGTCGCCGCGCAGGACGCTGAGCAGGCGGTGCAGCTCGCGCATGCTCTCCGAGCCGGTGTTCTCGATGGTCGCCAGGGCCCGCTCGACGGTCTCCAGCCGGGGGTCGGTGGCGTCCTGGCGCAGCCCGGTGGTCACGGCCTTGGCGCCGGCCGCCTGCATCATCATCGCGCTGACCGAGTGGGCGACGATGTCGTGCAACTCGCGGGCGATGCGCTGCCGCTCCTGCGCGGCCGCGTGGGCACCGTGCTCGGCGAGCTGGTCGGGCAGGTCGGCGACGGCCAGGGAGGCGTGCAGGTCGCGGCGCCCGAAGACCCAGATGGAGTAGGCGATGCCGGTCAGCAGGAGGAAGCCGAGCCAGATGTCGTTGTCCCCGAAGCCGGTGTAGAGGATGAGGCCGGTCACGGCCACCGCGACGGTGAGCAGGAGCGCGGCAACGGCCGGTCCGCGGGGGCGCAGCAGGGCCGCCGCCGTGTAGAGGGCGACCAGCACCCCGGACATCGGCAGGGCAGGGACGGCCATCTGGGTGAAGGCCAGGGAGAGCGCGCTGATCCCGACCAACGCGAGCAGGGGCGAGCGCCGCCGCAGGAGCAGCGCGGCATACACGAGCGCGAGGATCGGCACGAAGACCGGGATGGAGGTCTCGAGGGACCCCCAGAGGAGGAACTCGGAGCCGTCGCGGCCCTCGGGTCCAGGGATGACCGTGAGGAGGTCGAGGAGGAAGGCCGCGAGGGTGACGAGGACGAAGCCGATGCGTCGACCGGTCGGGAGCGGGGCGGCGCCGGACGTGATCCAGAGGGACATGGCCGTCGTGCTCCTTCCCTATGGCGTCAACGGGTGACCAATCTTTAGCAGACACCGGGCCTCACCGGCAGGGGATCGGCCGTGCCGTAGGGAAGAAGCTGTTGATGTGCTCGTCCCTGCCGCCCCCTGCTGCGACAGGGACGAGCACATCGTGCGGTCGAGCCGGCGGTGTGGCAACACCCCGTACGCCACCATCGTCATGGCCTGTCCCCTGGCTTGTCGACCGTGTCTGTGCGACGCCCT
Organism: Ornithinimicrobium pekingense DSM 21552; assembly: GCF_000421185.1. Lineage (GTDB taxonomy): Bacteria > Actinomycetota > Actinomycetes > Actinomycetales > Dermatophilaceae > Ornithinicoccus > Ornithinicoccus pekingensis. Next base: position 71,687 of record NZ_ATWJ01000013.1, on the reverse strand, counting down.
ACTCGTCGCGTTGTCACGGTCTGCCAATACCAGGCCTCGGCTTCTGACCTGCACAGGAGACAGTGTTGTGTGCCTCACACCGACCCCGCGTCATCCTGTGGGTGGATTTCTCCGGTCGGGGGTCGTGGGTATGTGGCAGGCTGGGCGCACCGTTCCGCGTGCCGGCGCGGACCACCCCTGACGGAGGAGTGCCATGGAGCGCGTGCAGGTCGAGCTCGACACCGAGGGCGTGGGGCGGGGGTCGGTCATCCGCTACGGGCACTGGGGCCGGCCGGTGCTGGTCTTCCCCTCCGAGGCCGGGCGCGCGTGGGACTTCGAGAACAACGGGATGATCGACGCGATCGCCCACCTCGTCGAGGGTGGCCGCGTCAAGGTCTATGCCGTGGACTCGATGGACCACCTGACCTGGTCGGACAACAGCCTGCCGACCGAGGAGCGGGCACGGCGGCACGGCGTCTACGAGCGCTGGATCACCGACACGGTCGTGCCGCGGATCGCCGAGGACTCCCCGGGGCACGGCGGGGTCGTGACGACCGGCTGCAGCATGGGCGCCTTCCACGCGGTGAACATGGGCCTCAAGCGGCCCGACCTCTTCCCCGTGGCGATCGGGCTGTCCGGCAACTACGACCCGACGTCCTGGCACGGCTGGGGCGAGATGGGGGAGGCGACCTACTTCGCCAACCCCTGCGCCTACGTGCCGGGGATGGGCGGCGACCACCTGCAGTGGGTCCGCGCCCACGCCAACATCCTGCTCGTCGTCGGCCAGGGCGCCTTCGAGGTGCACCCGACGAAGTCGTTGCCCGGCGCCCACCAGCTGGCCGACCTGCTGGCGCAGAAGGGCATCCCGCACGAGCTCGACCTGTGGGGCCACGACAGCGCCCACGACTGGCCGTGGTGGCGCAAGCAGCTGGCGCACCACCTGCCGCGCTTCTGCTGAGGTGCGCGCGTGCACGAGCCGCTCAGGTGAGTGGGCCGTGCACGCTCCTCGCAGGTATGGCGTGCACAGCCCACTCACGTGCGTGCCTCGGGCCCGGCGACCCGCCCGAGGCCGGCCGCCGACCCGCCGTCAGCCCTGCGCCGGCACGTAGAACGCCGTCGTCGCCTCCACGTTGGCGTCGGCCGTCGCCGCGTCGGCTCCCGCTGCCTGGTGCGCCAGGCCCCACTGCCTGGCCGCCGCGATGTTGAACTCCATCACCGCCGGGTCAGCCGCGATCTCGTCCGGCGTCGCGGTCGGAGTCTCGCCGGCCAGGTGCAGCGCCAGCCCGAGCAACCCGCCGTCCCAGCCGACGCCCACCGCGCCGGGCCCGAACTGGTCCCACATCTCCGGCGGCATCTGCGCACGGTGCTCCAGGTCCAGCCGCGTGCCGCCGTCGCTCTCGACGAGCCGCACCTCGACCACGGACGTGTCGGCCGGCCCCGCCTCGCCCATCTCCCACGTCACGACCAACCGCTCGGGCTCCTCGCACTCGTGCACCACCCCGCCGGCGTTGCCCTCGAACTGGTAGCGCCCGCCGAGCCGCAGGTCACCGCTCACCGGCAGGAACCACCGCGACAGCCGCTCGGGGTCGGTCAGCGCGTCCCAGACCTCCGCGACGGGCGCGTCATACCTGCGCGAGAGCGTGACCACCCGCGCCGGCCCCGCCGGCACGTGCCCGTCGGCGACGCTCCGCTGCACCATCGTCAGCTCCTGCATCAGGTCCTTCATGCCATCCTCCTGGGTTCGTCCGCGGCGGGCGCCGCGTGGTCGGGGTCGGTCGATCGGGTATGGCGTCGCGCCCGCCGGCCGCGCGCGAGCTCGGTCTCGAGGGAGTCCAGCCGCTGTGACCAGAAGCCGCGCAGGTCGGCCAGCCAGCGCTCGGCCTCGGCGAGCGGCTCGCCGCGCAGCGCGTAGACCCGGCGCGGGCCGTCGGCGCGGACGGTGACGAAACCGGCCTCGCGCAGCACCCTGAGGTGCTGGGAGACGGCCGGCTGGCTGATCCCGAACTCCTCGCGGGCCAGCGCGACGAGGCCGCCGGCCGACAGCTCGCCGGCGGACGCCAGGTGCTCGAGCAGCCGCCGGCGGACCGGGTCGCCGAGCACGTCGAAGGCCTCCATGCCCTCATCCTGACGACGCCTCGCGTATAAGTCAAGACTTATATGCGGCCCGGGTGTGGGCTATCGGGGGTGCAGCGCAGGTGCCGAGGAGCGCGCAGGTCGCAACATGCCCGGGTCCGCCGACCTCACGGGTTCACGTGAACCCCGGAGGTCGACGCCGGTGGGCGGGTCGGCGGCACGCAGGCGATGGCATCTCGTCGACACGGGCGAGCACGCGACGTCGTCGGTGGGGCGAGAGGCGTGCGCACGACGTCGTCGGTGGGGCGACGGGCGTGCAGACGGCGTCGTCGGTGGGGATGGGGACGGGACGGGACGGTCGGGGGTCAGGGCAACGGGTGGCCGGCTGCGGCGAGAACCTGCTCCCAGGCCACCGAGCGCGGCGCCCCGGCCCGGTCGGGCGTCGCCAGCGTGGCGATCGCCGAGGCGCGCTCGCGGCGGCCCAGCTCGTCGCCGAACCGGTCGAGGACCAGCAGCGCGCGCGGCCGAGCCAGGCCGCCGAGCAGCTCACGCACCGCGTCCATGAGCTCCACGGCCACCGCGTCGAGGTCCGGCGACGGGCCTGCCTCCTCCGACAGCGTGACCGCGGCCACGAGCGAGCGCCCCAGCTCGGGGTCCTTGCGCCAGGTGACCTCGGCCTGCCGGACGTAGGGGTGGTCGGTCAGCACCTCGCGGACCTCACGCAGGGACACCAGCTGCCCCGAGATCGAGACGACGTCGTCGGTGCGCCCCAGGAAGTCGACGTGCCCCGAGGGGTCGCGCCGCGCCAGGTCGCCGGTCGAGTAGACACCGGGGTGCCGCGTCCAGTGCGCCACCGCCACCTCGGCGACGTCACCCTCGACGCCGACCATCGTCCCGGCCCAGGGCGTGGTCAGCACGACCTCTCCGGCCTCGCCCTCCGGGACGACCGCACCGTCGTGGTCGACCATCGCCAGCCCGCAGTCGGGCAGCGGCGGCGCGTCGGCCAGGCCGGTGACCCGCACGATGCCGCCGAGCTCCAGCTGGCCCCACGCGTCGCCGACCTCGAGCCCCTCCCGCCCGAACGCTCCGCGCATCCAGGCCGCCAGCTCGTCCTCGACCGGCTCGCCCGCGGTCACCACCCGCCGCAACGAGGGCACCGCCGACACCTGCGGCATCTCCCGCGCCCACCCGCGCACGGTCCGCACCACCGACGGCGAGGTCAGCAGCACCTCGACGCCGTACCGGCCGATGATGTCCCAGGCCCGCTGGTGGTTGGGCACGTCGAGCGTCCCCTCGTACATCACCGTCGTGTCGCCGCACGCCAGCGGTCCGTAGATCCCGTGGAACTGCGTCACCGCCCACGCGATGTCGCCCGCGCACCAGAACGGCCCGCCCGTCGACACGTGCTCGTGCACGGCGATCGCCCCGGCCAGCATCGTCCCGGTGCCGTGCACGATCGAGACCGGCTGCCCGCCGCGGTTGGCCAGCGGCACCGTCGCGATCGGGTGGTCGACCGGCAGCGGCACCGCCTCGCCGCCGTCGCTGGCCACGCCCGGCCGCGAGGTCGCGAGCAGGTCGTGCAGCCACCGGTCGCCCTCGAACCACTGCACGTCCATGCCCGTGCGCCGCACCACGACCGTGTGCTCGATGCCGCCGACCGCGGCCATCGCCTCGTCGGCGCGCGCCTTGAGCGGCAGCACCGTCCCGTGCCGCCACGCGCCGTCCTGGGTGAAGAGCACCTTGAGGTCGAGCAGCGCCAGCCGGTCGGCCAGCGGCTCGGCCGGCAGCGGCGCGGGCAGCACCGTGTGCACCGCCCCGATCCGCGCGCACGCCAGCATCGCCACGACCGTCTCCGGCAGCCACCCCAGGTGCAGCCCGACGCGGTCGCCGACGCCGACGCCCATCGCGCGCAGCGACCGGGCCAGCGCCACGACCTGCTCGTGCAGCTGGGCGTAGGTCAGGCTCCGCCGGTCGCCCGGCTCACCCTCCCAGTGCAGCGCGACCTGGCCGCCGCGCTCGGCCAGGTGCCGCTCCACGCACGACACCGCCAGGTTGAGCTCGGCACCGGGCATCCACGTGCCCGAGCGCTCGCCGGCCTCCCACAGGCTCCGGTATGGCGTGAGCAGGCCGAGCCGCTCGCTCACCTCGGTCCACGGCCGGGTGGGAGGAGGGGTCCGCAGGCCGGTGGTCCCCGTGCCGTCACCGTCACGCATGGCCCAGGGTCCTTCCGGCGGCACGGGCGGCGCGGCCGAGGTGCGCGGCGACCAGCTCCACCCGCTTCGTGTCCTCGACGTCCTCCACGTTGGCGGCCAGCGCGGCGACCGTCGCGCCGTCACCGTCGACGACCGGCACCGCGACCTCGGCCGGCAGCATCGGGTCGGCGGGGGCCAGCGCCAGGTGGTCGGCCGTCGCCCAGGCCGCCCGCTCCCGCTCGGCCACCGCCGTCACGTCGGCGTCGGCCGCCTCCAGCGCCCGCTGCCACTCCTCCTCGTCGCCCCGCGAGACGAGCAGCCGGCCGCCGGCGGAGTCGAGCGCGCGGTGCACGCGGTGGGTGTCGCGGTAGGGGCCGCGGTCCTGCCCGTCCACGCGGTCGACATACACGACCTCGCCGCGCACGAGCGTCTGGACGTGGATGGTGGCGCCGAGCTGGTCGCGCAGCTGCGACAGGTAGGGCGCGAGGGCGCCGAGCAGCGGCAGCCGCGCGAGGTAGTGGTTGGACAGGCGGGTCAGCTCGGGCCCCAGCCCGTAGCGCGAGGAGCGCGGGTCCTGCACGACCAGGTCGGCGAGCACGAGCGAGCGCAGCAGCCGGTGCACCGTGGGGATGGAGAACGAGCTGCGCTCGGCCAGGTCGGTCAGCTGCTGGTAGGCCGGTCCCTCGCTGAGCAGCTCGAGCAGCTGGACGGCGTTGCGCACCGTGCCCAGCCCGCCCCGAGCCGCCGCGCCCTCCACGGGATCCCCCGCCGCGTCTGCCTGCTTCATGGAGCCATCTTCCACCAAGACACAGTCGATACCAACATGCGGGTAAAACTTCCGCTCAGAAGCACTTGTTTTTCAGATAGTGAAAACGTAGTGTCAGCATCGACATCTTCCCGTCACCGTCGACCGCGAGGAGAGCCCAGTGCTGACGAGGGCCTACCAGCATTCGCTGAACGGCAGCAGCCGCCCCGAGGGGCTGCCGCTGCTCGAGGTGGACGACATCTCCCTGCGCTTCGGCGGGGTCAAGGCCCTGACCAACGTGTCGTTCACCGTCACCCAGGGCCACGTCCACGCGATCATCGGCCCCAACGGCGCCGGCAAGAGCTCGCTGCTCAACTGCATCAGCGGCATCTACCACCCGCAGGAGGGGCAGATCCGCCTGCACACCGGCGGGGGGCAGGACTTCAGGGGCAAGGACGTCCAGGAGGGCCAGCACCTGCTGACCCAGCTGCCGTCCTACAAGGTCGCCCGCCTCGGCGTGGCCCGCTCCTTCCAGAACATCGAGCTCTTCTCCCACCTGTCGGTGCTGGAGAACCTCATGCTCGGCCGGCACATCCACATGCGGCACTCGGTGCTCGCCTCGATGCTGTGGTTCGGCCCCGCCCGGAAGCAGGAGATCGAGCACCGCCACCTGGTCGAGGAGGTCATCGACCTGCTGCAGCTGCAGTCCTACCGGCACAAGCCGGTCGGGGCGCTGGCCTACGGCATCCAGAAGCGCGTCGAGCTCGGCCGCGCGCTGTGCATCCAGCCCGCGCTGCTCCTCCTCGACGAGCCGATGGCCGGCATGAACGCCGAGGAGAAGGAGGACATGGCCCGCTACATCCTCGACGTGCACGAGCTCGCGGGGGTCTCCGTCGTCCTCATCGAGCACGACATGAACGTCGTCATGGACATCTCCGACCGCGTCAGCGTGCTCGACTTCGGCAAGCTCATCGCCGACGGCACGCCGGACGAGGTCAAGGCCGACCCGGCCGTCATCGAGGCCTACCTGGGCAGCGACACCGAGGACGACGAGGTCAAGGACGCCGAGCGCCGGATGCAGGAGCGCACCGATGTCTGAGCAGACCACCTTCCCCCGGCTCCTGCAGGACCTCGCCACCTCCCGCCCGGGCGACGTCGCGATGCAGGAGAAGCTCTACGGCATCTGGCAGCCCCTCACCTGGGCGGAGTATGCCGAGCGCGTGCGCGACTTCGCGCACGGCCTGGCCTCCTTCGGCGTGGGCCGCGGCGAGATCGTCGCGGTCCTCGGTGACAACCGCCCCGAGTGGCTCATCGCCGAGCTGGCCGCGCAGAGCATCGGCTCGGCCGTCGTCGGCATCTACCCCACCTCCATCGGCGAGGAGCTCGAGCACATCCTCTCGGTCTCGGCCGCGCGCGTGGTCGTCGCCGAGGACCAGGAGCAGGTCGACAAGCTGCTGCGGCTCAAGGAGGAGCACGGGGCCGGGCTGCAGATCGAGCGCGTCGTCTTCTACGACCCGCACGGACTGGAGGAGTACACCGACCCCTGGCTCGTCGACTTCACCGAGGTCGAGCGCCAGGGCCGGGCCTGGGGCGAGCAGCACGCCGGCTGGTTCGACGAGCAGGTCGCCGCCGGCAGCCCCGAGGACATCGCGGTCATCTGCACCACCTCGGGCACCACCTCCAAGCCCAAGCTCGGCGAGCTCTCGCACGCCAACCTGCTGGCGATGGCCGACCACCTCACCGACATCGACCCGGTCGACAAGTCCTTCCGCTACGTCTCCTTCCTGCCCTTCGCCTGGATCGGCGAGCAGATGCTCGCCGTCGCCTGCGGCCTCTCGCGCGGCCTGACGCTGTCCTTCCCCGAGGACGCCTCCACCCAGCGCGCCGACCTGCGCGAGATCGGCCCGGACGTCATGTTCTCCCCGCCGCGCATCTGGGAGTCGATGCTCTCGGAGGTCCAGGTCCGCATCGACGAGGCCGGCTGGCTCAAGCGCAAGGTCTTCGGGTGGGGGTATGACGTGGGCGACCGCGCCGCGCAGGCGCGCGTCTCGGGCAAGGCCTCCGGCGGGCTGATGGCCCGAGCCGCCGACCTTGTCTCCACCCGCCCGGTCCGCGACCAGCTCGGGCTGACCCGCGTCAAGCGCGCCTACACCGGCGGCGCCCCGCTGGGCCCCGACGTCTTCCGCTTCTTCCACGCCATCGGGGTCAACCTCAAGCAGATCTACGGCCAGACCGAGATCTGCGGCATCGCGGTCGTGCACCGCGACGACGACATCGCCTTCAACACCGTCGGCACCCCGATCCCGGGCACCGACCTGCGGATCAGCGACGACGGGGAGATCCTGCTGCGCTCGGCCTCGGTCTTCCGCGGCTACCACAAGAACCCCGAGGCCACCTCCGAGGCCGTCGACGCCGAGGGCTGGCTGCACACCGGCGACGCCGGCTACCTCGACGAGAACGGCCACCTGGTCGTCATCGACCGGGCCAAGGACGTGCTCACCGCTCCCGACGGCAGCCGCTACTCCAGCGCGTTCATCGAGAACAAGCTGAAGTTCAGCCCCTACGTCGAGGAGGCCGTGACCTTCGGCCCCGAGCGGGCCGGCCAGGGCATGACCGCGATGATCACCATCGACCCCGGCACCGTCGGGTCGTGGGCCGAGCACGAGCGCCTCAGCTACACGACATACACCGACCTGGCGGGCAAGGAGGAGGTCTATGACCTCCTCGCCGAGGAGATCACCCGCGCCAACGAGGACCTGCCCGAGCCGATCCGGGTGCAGCGCTTCGTGCTGCTGCACAAGCAGCTCGACCCCGACGACGACGAGATCACCCGCACCCGCAAGGTGCGCCGCAACGTCATCGACGAGCGCTACAAGGACATCATCTCCGCGCTGCGCGAGGCTCAGGACGAGGCCCGGATCTCCAGCCGCGTCACCTACCAGGACGGCAGCTCGGTCGTCCGCGAGCTGGCGCTGCGCATCTTCGACCTGACCACCTACGAGATCCCGCAGGGCCGGGGTCGCCGACCCGTCTGGAGCGGACGCCGATGAGCACACTGGTTGCCGTGCTGGCCTACGGGCTGGCCGACGGCGCGATCCTGGCGCTGGCCGCGCTGGGCTTCGTGCTGATCTACAAGGCCACGTCGGTCATCAACTTCGCCCAGGGCGAGTTCCTGCTGGTCGGCGCCTACATGTTCTACACCGCGTTCGTCGTCATGGGGCTTCCGCTGCTGGCCGCCGTCGTGGTCGGCGTCGTGGTCGCCACCATCATCGGCGTGCTGGTCGAGCGGCTCATCCTGCGGCCGATGATCGGCGAGAGCCCGATCAGCATCATCATGGTCACGATCGGGCTGTCCTCCCTGCTGCGGGCGGTGGTGCAGATGTTCTACGGCACCAGCCCCAAGTCGATGCCCAAGATCCTGCCGACCGGCTCGGTCAACATCCTCGGCGCGACCGTCCCGCTCAACCGGCTGCTGGTCATCCTCGTGGCCGCGGTCGTGCTGACCGCCTTCACGATCTTCTTCCGCCGCTCCCGGCACGGCATCGCCATGCGCGCCGTCGCCGACGACCAGCAGGCCGCGATGACCATGGGCATCTCGGTGCGCCGCATCTTCGCGATGGCCTGGGCGCTGGCCGGCGTCAGCGCGCTGATCGCCGGCGTGCTGCTGGCCGACATCTCCGCGGTCGACCAGAACCTCGCCGCCTTCGGCCTGCTCGTCTTCCCCGTCGTCATCCTCGGCGGCCTGGACTCGGTGCCCGGCACGATCGTCGGCGGCATCATCATCGGCCTGCTCAAGCAGGCGACGGCCAGCTACTGGGACCCGGGCCTGGCCACCGTCATCCCGTACGTCGTGCTGGTGCTGATCCTGCTGGTCAAGCCCTACGGCCTCTTCGGCGAGACCCGCATCGAGAGGGTGTGAGACGCACATGGCGATGACCGCGACCGGTGTGCACCACCGTTCCTACACCTCCGAGCTGCGGCTGCGGGCCACCCGGGCGGAGTACGTCCGCCTGGCGCTGATGGGCGTCCTGCTCGTCGTCGTCCCGTTCGTGCTCGACAACTACTGGATGTCGATCGCCAACACGATCCTCATCGCGATCATCGGCGCGGTGGGACTGAACATCCTCGTCGGCTACACCGGCCAGATCTCCCTGGGCCAGGGCGGCTTCCTGGCCGTCGGCGCCTACACCTCGGTGATCCTCTCGGACCGTATGGGGCTGCCGACACCGCTGGCGATCGCCCTCGCCGTCGTCATGACCGCGGTCGTGGGCACCTTCTTCGGCCTGCCGGGCCTGCGGCTCAAGGGCCTCTACCTGGCGATCGCGACGCTGGCCAGCCAGCAGATCATCGAGTTCCTCATCCGCCGCGACTACGGCGACTTCCTCACCGGCGGCCTGGGCTACATCAACGTCGAGCGCCTCGGCTTCCTCGGCTTCCAGGTCGGCGGGCGCGACGTCTTCGAGCGGCAGTGGTACGTCATCCTCGCGGTGCTCGCCGTGCTCTCGGTGGTCGCCGCCCGCAACATCTTCCGCACCGGCCTGGGCCGCTCGTTCATGGCCGTGCGCGACCAGGACATCGCCGCCGAGGCGATCGGCGTCAACCTGACCCGGGCCAAGCTGACCGCCTTCGCGGTCTCCTCCGGCTTCGTCGGCCTGGCCGGCGCGCTGACCGCCCACTACAGCGAGGTCGTCTCCTGGGAGAAGTTCACCCTGGAGGTCTCGATCCTCTACCTGGCGATGATCATCGTCGGCGGCCTGGGCAGCATCGCCGGCGCGGTCTACGGCGCGATCTTCATGACCCTGCTGCCCGTGGTCATCCGCAACGTGGCCAACGCCCTGGAGTCGGTCGTGCCCTTCCTGGGCAGCCAGCTGCCGGCGGTGCAGAACGCCACCTTCGGCCTGGTCATCATCCTCTTCCTCATCATCGAGCCCCGGGGCCTGAACCGGCTCTGGGAACGGATCAAGGAGTACTTCCGCTTCTGGCCGTTCCGCTACTGACCTCCCACCCACCGCACCTCCCCAGACCCCAGCTCCACGTCATACCCGTGTCACCCACCAAGGAGAAATCATGACCCGCACCTCACGCGTGGCGTTCGTGGCCGCCTGCTCGGCGCTCGCCCTGGGCCTGTCGGCCTGCGGCAGCGACGGCGGCGGTGGCGGCGACGACGCAGCACCCATCAAGATCGGCATCATCGCCGACCTCACCGGCGCCACCGGCGACGTCGGCAGCCCCTACAACGAGGGCATGCTCGCCTACATCGACCACATCAACGCCGAGGGTGGCATCGAGGGCCGGATGATCGAGGCCGACTCCAACGACTACGCGTATGAGGTGCCGCAGGCCGAGGACCTCTACCGCCAGTACGTCAACGACGGCGTCGTGGCCATCCAGGGCTGGGGCACCGGCGACACCGAGGCGCTGTCCTCGCGGGTGGCCAGCGACGAGCTGCCGTTCATGTCCGGCTCCTTCGCCGAGACCCTCACCGACCCGGAGGAGGCGCCCTACAACTTCGTCGTCGCGCCGACCTACTCCGACCAGATGCGCGTCGCGCTCAACTGGATCAACGAGGACTCCGGCGGCTCCGGCGAGGTCGCCGTCTTCCACAACGACAGCCCCTTCGGCCAGGCGCCCGTCGCCGACGGCGAGGCCTGGATCGAGGAGCAGGGCTACGACCTGGGCTACCAGGCCTACCCGATGCCCGGCGGCCAGCAGAACTACGTCGGCCTGCTGTCCCAGGCGCAGAGCCAGGGCGCGAAGTACATCGTCATCCAGAACGTCGCCAGCCCCGCCGCGCTCGTGGCCAAGGACATCGCCGACCAGGGCCTGGACATGAAGATCGTCTGCCTCAACTGGTGCGCCAACGAGCTGTTCATCACCACCGCGGGCGAGGAGGCGGCCGAGGGCCACATGCTCATCCAGCCGTTCGCCCCGCTGGTCGCCGAGAAGGAGGGCCACGAGGTCATCAACACCTACCTCGAGGAGGAGGGCATCGACCCGGCCACCATCGGCACCTCCTGGGTCCAAGGCTGGTACGTCATGCACGTGATGGCCGAGGGCATCCGCGAGGCAATCGCCAGCGGTGACGGCGAGGTCGACGGCCCCGCGATCCGCGAGGCGCTGGAGACCATGGGCGAGATCGACACCGGCGGCGTCGTCGGCGACGGCACGGTGGAGTTCTCCGCCGAGTCCCACCGCGGCTCCACCGGCACCGGTGTCTACATGGCCGAGGGTGGCCAGATGGTCGAGGTCGAGGCGGGCGCCACGCCATGAGCACCGAACCGGTCCCGGCGGGGACAGTCCTGGCAGGGGGTGTCCCCGCCGGGGCCGGCCCGGCCATGCTGACCCTCAACAACGTCGAGGTCATCTACGACGACGTCATCCTGGTGCTGCGCGGCCTGTCGCTGCAGGTGCCCGAGGGCAAGATCGTGGCGCTGCTCGGCTCCAACGGCGCGGGCAAGTCGACCACGCTCAAGGCGGTCTCCGGGCTGCTGCCGAGCGAGCACGGCGAGGTCACCGACGGGTCGATCACCTTCGCCGGGCAGGACATCACCCGCATGGACGCCGCCGAGCGGGTCAAGCAGGGGATGAGCCTGTGCATGGAGGGCCGCCACGTCTTCGAGCACCTGACGATCGCCGAGAACCTCGTCGCCGGCGCCTACACGCAAAAAGCCGGCGCGTCCTCGGCCGAGGTCCTGGACGAGGTCTACACCTTCTTCCCCAAGCTGGCCGACATGCGCAACCGGGTCGCCGGCTACCTCTCCGGCGGCGAGCAGCAGATGCTCGCCATCGGGCGGGCGCTGATGGCCCGGCCCAAGCTGCTCATGCTCGACGAGCCCAGCCTGGGCCTGGCGCCGCTGCTGGTGCAGGAGATCTTCGGCTACATCCAGCGGCTCAACGCCGAGACCGGGCTGACCGTGCTCGTCATCGAGCAGAACGCCCGCCGCGCCCTGGAGGTGGCCGACCACGGCTACATCATGGAGCAGGGGCGGATCGTGCTCGAGGGTCCCGCGGCCGAGCTGCGGGAGAACCCCGACGTCAAGGAGTTCTACCTCGGTCTCGGTGACGAGGGCAGCCGCAAGAGCTATCGCGACGTCAAGCACTACAAGCGGCGCAAGCGCTGGCTGTAGCAGCCGGCAGCGTGCACTTTTCCGAACGGTGAGGAGATGGGATCGATGTCGATCGAGGCTGCCCTGAGGCAGCGCGAGGAGGGGCTCGCGCCGGCGCTCGCCGACGTGGTGGCGCAGGCGGCGCAGCGGGTCCCGGGCTTCGCGGCCCGGCTCGCCGACGCGGGCCTCACCGCCGAGCAGGTATGCGGTGAGCTCGCCGGTGGCGCCGACGGGCTCGCGCTGCTGCCGGTCCTGTCCAAGGACGACCTGGTCGAGCGGCAGCGGGTCGACCCGCCCACCGGCGGGCTGCTCGCCCCCGACGCCGACGTCGCGCGGTGGTTCCAGTCGCCGGGGCCGCTCTACGAGCCCCAGCTCGAGGGTGCCGACTGGCGCTGGGGTCAGGCCCTCGGCGACCTGGGCGTCGGAACGTCCGACGTGGTGCTCAACTGCTTCGGCTACCACCTGTCCCCGGCCGGCGCGATGCTCGAGCAGGGCGCCCGCTCGGTCGGTGCGGCGGTGCTGCCCGGCGGCATCGGCGCCCAGGACCTGCAGGTGCGCGCCGTCGCCGACCTGGGGGTCACGGCATACACCGGCCTGCCGTCCTACCTCAAGGCGCTGGTGGAGCGCTACGACGAGGCCGGTCTGCCGGCCGACCGGTGGCGGCTGGAGCGGGCGCTGGTGACGGCCGAGCCGCTGCCAGACTCGCTGCGCGCCGTGCTCACCGAGCGCGTGCCGCACGTGCGCATGGCCTACGGCACCGGCGAGACCGGGCTGCTGGCCTGGGAGCCTGCGGGCGAGGAGCCCGGCAACGGCCTCGTCCTGGCCGAGGGCGTGCACGTGCAGGTCTGCGAGATCGGCACCGGCGTGCCGGTCACCGACGACACCGAGGGCGAGGTGGTGGTGACGCTGCTGCGGCCCGACTACCCGCTCGTCCGCTTCGCCACCGGAGACCTGTCCGGCTGGATGCTCGGGGCGGACGGCTCGCTGCGGCTGCGCGGCGTGCTCGGCCGGGTCGGGCAGGCGGTCAAGGTGCGCGGCATGTTCCTGCACCCGCGCCAGGTGACCGCGGTGATGGAGGGCGTGCCGGGGGTGGCCGACTACCGGTTCGTCATCGACCGGGTGGACCACGTCGACCAGCTGCGGTGCGAGGTCGTGCCCACGGAGGGTCACGGACGCGGGGGCCACGCTGGTGGACAGTCGGGGGAGGAGCTGGCGACGACCGTGGCCGGCCGCGTGCGTGAGGGGTTGCGCTTCAGCACCCAGGTCGACCTCGTCGACACGCTCACCTCCGGCGACGGCCCCCTCGTGGACCTCCGCGACTGGAGCTGACCGGCCAGTCCTCCCGACCCCCGCCCCCTTCCTGACCGCCGCCCCCTTCCCGACCGACGACGTCGTGTGCGCGCCGTCTCCGCGACCGACGACATCGTGTGCACGCCATACGCCCGACCGGGGACGCGGCGCGGCCGGGCCCATCAGTCAGACAAGGATGTGCACCGAGGACAACGCGGATGACGGTGCATCCGGTGCACAACCTTGTCCGGTCGGGCGACCTGCGCCAGATGCATCCGCAGGCAAGGGTCTGCCCAGGTCGGTCAGTCCTGGTCAGCAGGCACCAGGTCGGCGACACGGAAGGCGACGTCCAGCGGTGCGGTCAGACGCACCTCCTGGTCACCTGCGACGCGCGTATGCAGCACGTACCGGTCGTCGACGAGGTGCCACGCGCGCAGGGACAGGTCGTCGGGGTCGACCACCCAGTAGTGCGGACACCGGGCACGCTCCAGGATCCCGAGCTTGGTCACGAGGTCACGACGACGTGTGCTGGGCGAGCGCTCAGCCCATCGAGGACAGCAGCGCCTCGCAGGCGGCCTCGCAGCGGCGGCAGGCGTCGGCGCAGACGCGGCAGTGCTCGTGCATGTCGGCGTGGTCGGCGCACTCGTCGCCGCAGGCCTTGCACGCGGTGCGGCACGCCTCGAGCATCGCCCGGACGGTCTCGGCGTTGGCACCGGTCTGGCGGGTCAGCACGGCGCCGGTGGCGGCACACACGTCGGCGCAGTCGAGGTTCGTGCGGATGCACTCGCGCAGGTCGGCGACCATGTCCTCGGCCAGGCAGGCGTCGGCGCACGCGGTGCAGGTCTGGGCGCACTCGAAGCAGGCGGCGATGCACTCGGCCAGCTTCTGCGTGTCGACCGAGCCCAGGTCGCCGGGGTAGGTCTCCAGCATCGAGGTCACGTGGGTCATGGCACGGCTCCTTCTCGTCAGACGGTGTCGGGTGTTCTCCGACGTTAGGCACGAGCCCCACCTCGTGCACGATGAGCCGACGCCCTCCGCGTGTGTCGGCTTGGCACCGGCCCTGACCTCCTGGTTCGCTGTCGTCCATGCGTGCCCTGACCCCTGCCGTCGGCCTGTCCCTGGTCGGAGCCCTCGCCCTGACGGCGTGCGAGCCCGCCGTCGAGGGTTCACCCCAGCAGGTGGCCGAGGCCATGGCGGTCGCCCTCGAGACGGGGCAGTTCGGCGCGGTGCCGCTTGTTGACGGCATACCCGCCGACGCGCAGGCCCAGCGGCAGGAGGCCTACGAGCGGCTGGGTGAGCTGCCGCTGGACGTCGAGGTCCTGGGCGTGACCGCCGACGAGGACGAGGGGCGGGCCGAGGCCGACCTGCGCCTGACCTGGGACATCCCCGGTGACGGTGACGAGCTGGTGCGGGAGGCGCCGCTGCGGATGCGGGTCGCCGAGGGGGAGTGGGCCGGCGCCTGGGAGCACGCGCTGCTCGGCGTGCCGGCCGGCCAGGTGCTGGCGCTCGAGGAGACCGCCCCGAGCCGCCGCGCCGACATCGTCGACCGCGACGGTGAGCCGCTGGCCACCACCCGCCCGGTCTGGCACTTCGGCATCGACAAGACCAGGGTGGAGGCGCCCGAGGCCGAGCAGTCCGCCCGCGCGCTCGCGCAGGCCGCCGGCCTGGACCCCGAGGGGTATGCCGCCTCCGTCGCCGCGGCGGGCCCGGAGGCGTTCGTCCGGCTCATCACCTACCGGCAGAGCGACGGCGACGGCCACCGGCTGGTCGAGTCGGTGGAGGGCATCCCCGGCGCCGCGGCCCTGGACGCCGAGCAGGTCCTCGGGCCGAGCCGCACCTTCGCCCAGCCGCTGCTCGGCACCGTCGGCGAGGTGACCGCCGAGATGGTGGAGGAGGACCCGGAGCGCTACGCACCGGGCGACGTCGTGGGGCTCTCCGGGCTGCAGGCGGCCTTCGAGGACCAGCTGCGCGGGCAGCCCTCGCTGCGGGTGGTCGCGCTCGACCCCGACACCGGGCGCGACGAGCTGCTGGTCGAGCACGCTGCCCCGCCGCCGGAGCCGCTGACCACGACCCTCGACGCCGACCTGCAGCAGCTGGCCGAGGACGTGCTCTCCGACGTCGAGCCGCCGAGCGCGCTCGTGGCGATCCGGCCCAGCAGCGGCGACGTGCTGGCCCTGGCCAACGGCCCCGGCTCGGAGGGGGTCAGCACCGCGCTCGCCGGTCAGTACCCGCCCGGCTCCACCTTCAAGCTCGCCTCCGCCCTCGTGCTCCTGCGGCAGGGCCTGACGCCGGAGTCGACGGTGCAGTGCGAGGAGACCCTCGTGGTCGACGGCTACGAGTTCAAGAACGTCACCGGCTATCCCGAGTTGGCCCTGGGCGAGATCCCGCTGAGCACCGCGATGGCCAACTCCTGCAACACCGCGCTGATCAACGAGCGGGACCGCATCCCCGTGGACGAGCTGGCCGCGGCCGCCCGCGACCTGGGCATGGGCGCGGTGTGGGAGATGCCGGTGACGGCCTTCAGCGGGAGCGTGCCCACCGAGGCCGGCTCGGAGACCGAGGCCGCCGCCAGCCTCATCGGGCAGGGCAGCGTCCTGGCGTCGCCCGCGGCGATGGCCGCGGTCGCGGCCTCCGTCGCCGAGGGCCGGCCCGTCGTGCCGCGCGTCGTGCTCGACCAGGAGGTGCCCGAGCCCGAGGGCACGCTGACGCCCGAGGAGGCGGAGGGGCTGCGCACGCTGATGCGTGCGGTCGTCACCGAGGGCGGCGGCTCGATGCTCGCCGACAACCCCGGTGAGCCGGTGCTGGCCAAGACCGGCACCGCGGAGTTCGGCACCGACGACCCTCCCCGCACGCACGTGTGGATGATCGCCCTCCAGGGCGACCTGGCGGTGGCGATCTTCGTCGAGGAGGGCGAGTTCGGCTCGACCACGGTCGGCCCGCTCATGGACGACTTCCTCACGCGCGCGTCCTAGGACGTCACTAGGGCGGATCCTTGCGCGGTTGAGCCGTAAGGCTGGTGGCGCCTGAGGCTGGTGCCGGTGGGGAGCCGGGGACTAGGTTGAGAGGCCGGGGCACTGACCGGACGCAGGGAGGCTGGGGTGCGCAGGGACCGACGTCGCTGGGCCGCGATTCTCGCGGGCTACCTCGTGATCCTCGCGGCCGTGGCCCTGTGGGCGACGGCCGTCGACGCCCCTGTGCGCGCGCCGCTCGACGACGGTCTGGCATGGCTGGCAGACCAGGGCGTCTCCGGGGTCCGTTACGGCCATGTGGAAGCGCTCGCCAACCTTGGCCTCTTCCTTCCCTTCGGCCTGCTGCTCGCCGGGGCGCTGCCCGACCGCGCATGGTGGCTGGCCGGGCTGGCCGGGCTGCTGCTGTCCGGAGCCATCGAAGTTGCGCAGATGGGACTGAGCGGGCGCACCTCCAGCCTGCGCGACGTCGTCTTCAACACCGCGGGTGCGCTGATCGGCGCCGCGCTGTTCCGCCTCGTGGCGTCCGCACGGAGGGCACAGCTGAGCGCCTCGCTCACCTGAGCCGGCCCAGCGCTGGGGTGGCCGGTTGGTTCAGTGTGTCCAGGGTCACAGGCGGGAAGGCGAAATGTCGGTCTCAGGGGGGCTGGTGCAGGACCGTTGCTCGCACTAATCTCGCAAGTGGGTGCTCGCCCGGGAAGCACGCGTGATCCTGCAGCAACAACGATGGGGTGCCGAGTCGTGACGCTCGGTTTCGGGGGATGACGCAGACGGGGCGACGCCCGCCGTGCCCTGATCCTTCGGGGCGCGTCGCACGGTATGGCAGGGAGGCCGTCGTGGTGTCTGCAGGGATGTTGAGAATTGCCGTGGTCGGGGCCGGCTACTGGGGCCCCAACCTCATCCGGAACTTCAGCGCGAGCCCGGACTGGGATCTTCGGGCGGTCGTCGACCTCGACGTCGCCCGCGCCGAGCGCGCCGTCGCGGCGGTGCCCGGGGTCAGGGTCACGAGCTCGCTCACGGAGCTGCTCGACGCGGGTGACGTGGACGCGGTCGCCATCGCGACGCCCGCGCACACCCACGAGGCGCTGGTGACCCAGGCACTCGAGGCGGGCGTGCACGTCGTCGTCGAGAAGCCCCTGGCCCACGACCCGGCCGCCGGCCGGCGGATGGTGCGGCTGGCCACGGAGCGCGGCCGGGTGCTGATGACCGACCACACCTACTGCTACACGCCGGCGGTCCGCAAGCTCCGAGAGCTGGTCCAGACCGGGCAGCTCGGCGACATCCTCTTCGTCGATTCCGTGCGCATCAATCTGGGCCTCGTCCAGCCCGACGTCGACGTCTTCTGGGACCTGGCACCGCACGACCTGTCGATCCTCGACTTCATCTTGCCCGGCGGCCTCGAGCCGACCGGGGTCGCCGCCCACGGCGCGGACCCGCTGCGTGCGGGCAAGGCGTGCGTCGGCTACCTGAGCATGCCGCTGGCGACCGGCGGGATGGTCAACGTCCACGTCAACTGGCTCAGCCCCACGAAGATCCGCCAGATGGTGGTGGCCGGCACGCGCCGCACCGTCGTCTGGGACGACCTCAACCCCCAGCAGCGTCTCAGCGTCTACGACCGGGGGGTCGACCTGGTGCAGCAGGCCGAGGACGCCGAGGACCGGCGCGCCGCGATGATCTCCTACCGCCTCGGCGACATGTGGGCTCCCGCCCTGCCCGAGGTCGAGCCCCTGCGGCAGATGGTGGCCGAGTTTGCCGCCTCCATCCGCGAGGGCCGACCCAGCGTGACCGGCGGTGACTCCGGTCTGCGGGTGCTGAGGGTGCTCGACGCGGCGCGCGAGAGTCTGGCCCAGGGCGGCGCGCTGGTCCCCTTCGCCGCCGAGACGCCCGCGATGGTGGTCGCGTGATGAGCCAGGTCCAGGGTGCGTCCGCCCTCGTCACCGGAGGGGCCGGCACCATCGGCTCCACGCTGGTCGACCAGCTCGTGGGGGCAGGAGCCTCGCGCGTGCTGGTCCTCGACAACCTGGTGCGCGGTCGGCGGGAGAACCTCGAGGAGGCGATGGTGAGCGGGCGGGTCGAGCTGGTCGAGGGCGACATCCGGGACCGCGACCTGGTGCACGACCTCGTCCGCGGGACCGACCTGGTCTTCCACCAGGCGGCGATCCGCATCACGATGTGCGCCGAGCAGCCGCGGCTGGCGCTCGAGGTCCTCGTCGACGGCACCTTCAACGTCGTGGAGGCGGCCGCCGAGCACAAGGTCGGCAAGTTCGTCGGCGCCTCGAGCGCGTCGGTCTACGGGCTGGCGGAGACCTTCCCCACCGGGGAGTACCACCACCCCTACGACAACGACACCATCTATGGCGCGGCCAAGACCTTCAACGAAGGTCTCGCGCACAGCTTCCGGGCCATGCAGGGGCTCGACTACATCATGCTGCGCTACTTCAACGTCTACGGGCCGCGGATGGACATCTACGGCCTCTACACCGAGGTGCTGGTCCGCTGGATGGAGCGCATCGCCGACGGCAAGCCGCCCCTGATCTTCGGCGACGGCCGCCAGACGATGGATTTCGTCTACGTGCCCGACATCGCGAGGGCCAACGTGCTTGCCGCCGGCAGCGACGTGACCTCGGGCGTCTACAACATCGCCAGCGGCACCGAGACGTCCCTGCTCCAGCTGGCCCAGGCGCTGCTGCGTGCGATGGGCTCCGACCTCGGCGTGGAGCACGGCCCCGACCGCCCGGTCAACGGGGTGACCCGACGGCTCGGCGACATCTCGGCCGCGAGGCGGGACCTGGGCTTCGAGGCGACAACCACCCTGGAGGACGGGTTGCGACAGCTCGTCGACTGGTGGAGACCCCGGCGTGAGTCGATCGCCGCCGGCGCGCCGGCAGTGAGCGTCCCGTGACCCGGATCAACGTCATGCAGCCCTGGCTGGGCGAGGAGGAGGTCCTGGCCGTCGGGGAGGTCATCCGGTCGGGCTGGGTCGCCCAGGGGCCCCGGGTGGCGGAGTTCGAGCGCTCCTTCGCGCAGCGCCAGGACGTCGGGTATGCGGTCGCGACCTCGAGTTGCACGACCGCCCTCCACCTGGCACTGGTCGTGGCGGGGGTGGGGGCCGGCGACGACGTGGTGGTGCCGTCGTTCTCCTTCATCGCCACGGCCAACGCCCCCACCTACGTGGGGGCCCGGCCGGTCTTCGCCGACGTCGACGCGGAGACGGGCAACCTCACGCCGGAGACTCTCGAGGCCGCGCTGACCGAGCGGACCCGGGCCGTCATCGCGGTGGACCAGGGCGGCGTCCCGGTCGACCTCGACGCCCTGCGCGCCGTCTGCGACCCGCGCGGGATCGTGATCGTCGAGGACGCGGCTTGTGCGATCGGCTCGGCCTACCGCGACCGACCCGTCGGTGCGCGCGCCGACGTCAGCGCGTGGTCCTTCCACCCGCGCAAGCTCCTCACCACCGGCGAGGGCGGCATGCTGACCACGCCTCACGAGGAGTGGGCGGCGCGCGCCCGGCAGCTGCGCGAGCATTCTATGAGCGTCTCTGCAGCAGCACGCCATACCCAGGTCCTGGCCCCGGCCGAGAAGTACCTCGAGGTCGGCTTCAACTACCGGATGACCGACCTGCAGGCGGCGGTCGGCCTGGTCCAGCTCGACCGCCTCGACCAGATCGTCAAGCGGCGGCGCGAGCTCGCGACGGCCTACCAGGCAGCCATCGCCGGCCTGACCGGCCTGCGTCCGGTCAGCGACCCGGCCTGGGGCACGACCAACTACCAGTCCTTCTGGGTGGAGGTCCTGCCCGGTTACCCGCTCGACCGTGACGGACTGCTGGTGCGGCTTGCGGAGGCTGACGTCTCGGGCCGCCGCGGCATCATGGCGGCCCACCGCCAGCCGGCCTACGCCGGCCGCGACACCGGGACCGCGGACCTGTCGGTCACCGAGCGGCTCACCGACCGGACGCTGATCCTGCCGCTCTTCCACCACATGACCGACGACGAGCTCGACCGCGTCGTCGCCGTGCTGCGCCGTTCGGGGCGCTGAGATGGACGACCTGCTCCTCGTGGCGGCCAGCGGGCTGGCGCGCGAGGCGCTCGCGGTGGTGCGGGCCCTCGGCCAGCACCGTGTCGTGGGGGTCCTCGACGACGACACGCGCCGGCACGGGGCCCGGCTGGACGGTGTCCCCGTGCTGGGCGGCCTGGACCAGGCGCGTCGGCACCCTGAGGCGCAGCTGCTGCTGTGCGCCGGAAGCGGGGCGTCACGGAGCTCGCTCGCCGCTCGCCTCTCCGTCGAGGTCGAGCGATACGCGACGGCCGTCGCGGGCACCGCCGACCTCGCGGTGGGCACGGACGTGGGGCACGGCACGATCATCCTGGGCGGAGTGATCGCCACAGCCTCGGTCAGGGTCGGTGCGCACGTCGTGCTGATGCCCAACGTCGTCCTCACCCATGACGTCGTCGTCGCCGACTTCGCCACCCTGGCCGCCGGCGTGACCCTGGGCGGGCACGTCCAGGTGGGAGAGGCCGCATACCTGGGCATGGCCGCGTCCGTGCGCCAGCACGTGCGGGTGGGGCCCGGCGCGACGCTCGGCATGGGCGCGGTCCTGCTGGAAGACCTGCCCGCACACCAGACCTGGGCCGGGGTCCCGGCCCGGTCCCTCCCCTGCACACCCACGGAGGCAACCGCATGACCGTCCCCTTCGTCGACCTGGCCGCGCAGAGTGCGGAGATCATGGATGAGGTCGGCCCGGCCGGGCTCGACCTCCTGGCGCGCGGCGCCTTCATCGGGGGGCCGCCGGTGCGGCAGTTCGAGGAGGCGTATGCCGAGTATGCGGGCGTCGCCCACTGCGTCGGGGTCGGCAACGGCACCGACGCACTCACGCTCGCCCTGCGCGCGGCCGGGGTGAGAGCGGGCGACGAGGTCATCCTGCCCGCCAACACCTTCATCGCCACGGCAGAGGCGATCAGCCAGGTCGGGGCAGTCCCGGTGCCCGTCGACGTCGACGTCGACCACCTCCTCATCGACCCGAACGCCGTGGCGGCCGCTGTCACCGAACGGACCAGGGCGATCATGCCGGTCCATCTCTTCGGTCAGACGGCGCCGGTGCCCGACCTGGTGCCGATCGCCGAGGCTGCGGGGGCCGTGATCATCGAGGATGCGGCACAGTCGCAGGGGGCCAGCCGCGGCGGGCGACGAGCCGGCACCTGGGGTCTGGCTGCCGGCACCAGCTTCTACCCGGGCAAGAACCTGGGGGCTGCCGGTGACGCCGGAGCGGTCCTGACGGACGACCCGGAGGTCGCTGACCGGGTGCGCGTCCTGGCCGACCACGGCAGCCCGCGCAAGTATGTCCACGAGGTCGTCGGGACCAACTCCCGCCTGGACGCCCTCCAGGCGATCGTGCTGCGCGCCAAGCTGCGCCGGCTCGAGGGGTGGAACGAGGCGCGTCGTCGCGCCGCGGGCCGGTACGACGAGCTGCTCGCGGACGTCGAGGGCGTGCGGGTGCCGCAGCGGCACCCGGACAACGTCGACGTCTGGCACCTGTACGTGGTCCAGGTGGACGACCGCGACCGGGTGCTGACGGGCCTCCAGGAGCGGGGCATCGGGGCCGGTGTCCACTACCCCACGCCGGTGCATCTCACCCCTGCCTTTCAACACCTGGGCCTGCCGCCGGGCACGTGCCCGGTGGCCGAAGCCGCCGCCGGGCGCATCCTGTCGCTGCCGATGTTCCCCCACCTCACCGCCGACCAACAGGTGGTGGTGGTCGAGGCTCTCACCGCCGCCCTGGACGGGGGGCGCGTCGTGGAGGCAGCAGCACCGTGACCCGCCGCCGCCGTGCCAACTCGCCCGAGGTCGAGGTCACCCTCGCTCGGCAGGCCGGCGGCGCGCTCGGCTGGAGCCTGCTCAACACGGCGGCCTCCAAGGTCGGCACCCTGGTCATCGGCATCGCCCTCGCACGCATCCTGGGCCCGGAGGAGTTCGGCACATTCGCCGTGGCGATGGTCGCGCTGCTCGCCGTCCTCAGCTTCAACGAGCTCGGCGTGAGCCTGGCCATCGTCCGGTGGAAGCGCGACCCCGCCTCGATCATCCCCACGGTGGCGACGATCTCCGTCGTCACCAGCCTGGCCCTCTTCGCCGCGTGCTGGGCGGCGACCCCGGCCTACACGGCGGCCATGGGCAGCCCCCAGTCCACGCCCGTGGTGCGCGTCCTGCTGATCGCCATCCTGGTCAACGGGGTGAGCGCAGCACCGGCAGCACTGCTCCAGCGTGAGTTCCGCCAGCGGGAGAGGATGATCTCCGACCAGTCGAACGCCTGGCTGGGGGCGGGCGTGTCGATCATGCTCGCGCTGTCGGGCATGGGAGCCATGAGCCTGGCCCTCGGCCGTCTGGCGGGCAGCGTGGTGGGGGCGCTCCTCTTCCTGCGCTACGTCCCCTCGGCCTTCCGGCTCGGGCTGGACCGCTCGCAGGTCAGGCCGTTGCTGCGGTTCGGGCTGCCGTTGGCCGGTGCCAGCATCATCGTCTTCGCCTCGAGCTATGCCGACCAGCTGATCGCCGGCATGGTGCTCGGGCCGACGCAGCTCGCCTTCTACGTCCTCGCCTTCAACCTGGCCTCGTGGCCGATCGCGGTGCTCTCCCAGCCGCTGCGCTCGGTGGCGCCGGCGGCTTTCGCGCGGATGCAGTCGGACCCCGTGCTCATGGCGCGCAACCTCGTCTGGGTCGTCGGACTCCTGGCCGCAGTCTCCTTCCCGGTGTGCTTCGTGCTGGCCGGGGCTGCACCGGCTGTGACGCGAGTCGTCTACGGCGTGCAGTGGGAGCCTGCCGGGGTGCCGCTCGCCGCGCTGGGGGTGCTGGCGGCGGTGCGGATCGTGCTGGAGCTCAGCTACGACTACCTCGTCGTGCTGCGGAGGACCGGCGCGATCCTCCTGATCCAGCTGGCGTGGCTGGCGGCTCTGGTCCCGACGGTGCTCCTCGGAGCGAACCGGTGGGGGATCGGCGGGGTGGCGGTCGGCCAGGTGGTCGTCGCGGCCGCCATCGTCCTGCCCCTGTACCTGTGGCGGCTCTCCGCTGCTGGTGTAGCCGCCAGCCGGTTCGTCGGCAGGCTCGTCCTCCCGACGGGGGTGGGCCTGGCCCTGTACGCGGTGTCGCTGGTCCTCGTGGAACGGCTCAGGTCGGACCTGCTCGCCATCGCCCTGTCCGCGGTCGTCGGCCTGGTCGCCATCCTCGCGATGCTCGCCCGCGAGCCCGCCGCGCTGTCTGCCGTGACGGGGCGGTTCCGGCGCCGGCCGGCGCAGGTGGGTGCGTCGTGAAGATCCTGGTCTACCCGCACGACCTCGCCATCGGCGGCAGCCAGATCAACGCGATCGAGCTCGCGCGCGGGGTCGCCGACCTTGGGCACGACGTCACGGTCTACGGCTACCCCGGGCCGCTGGTGGAGAAGATCACCAGGCTGGGACTCGACTTCGTCGCATCCCCTCGACCCAGGAGGCGTCCGTCCCCGACCGTGATGGCGTCCTTGGCGGCCGTCGTGCGCTCACGCGAGATCGACGTGCTGCACGGCTACGAGTGGCCGCCGATCCTCGAGTCGTGGCTCGTCGCGCGCCGGACCGGGCGCCTGGCGGTCGGCACGGTCATGTCGATGGCCGTGGCGGACTTCATCCCCCGTTCTCTCCCCCTGCTCGTGGGGACCGAGCAGATCGCGGACGCGGAGCGCAGAAGCGGACGGACCGCGGTCGGGGTGCTGGAGCCGCCGGTCGACCTCGCCGCCAACAACCCGGACCTGGGGCTCGACACCGAGGCCTTCCGGAGGCAGCACGGCATACGCGCAGACGAGGTCTTGGTCGTCGTGGTCTCGCGGCTCGCGACGGAGATGAAGCGGGAGGGCCTCCTGGTCGCGGCACGGGTCGTGGGGGAGCTGGACGCCAGCCATCCGGTCCGCTTGTTGGTGGTCGGCGACGGCCCGGCACGTGCCGAGCTGGAGTCCGTCGTCGCGAACCTCCCTCCGAGGGCCGGTGGACCTGCGGTGCAGCTCGTCGGCGAGCTCTCCGACCCGAGGGTCGCCTATGCGGCGGCGGACGTGGCTCTCGGCATGGGCAGCTCGGCCCTGCGCGCCATGGCGTTCGGCAAGCCTCTGGTGGTGCAGGGCGAGAGCGGCTTCTGGCGGACGCTTCGGCCCGAGAACCTGGGTGACTTCGCGTGGACCGGATGGTACGGCGTGGGGGACGGGGCAGGTACCGGGACGATGCGGCTGCGGGCCGAGCTCGAGCCGCTCGTGCGCAGTGCCCGCGTACGCAAGGAGCTGGGTGCGTTCGCCCTGGAGACGGTGCGGGCTCGCTACTCCTTGCAGGCCGCCGCCCGACGGCAGGCCGATCACTACGAGGCCGCGCGCGCGGCCGGGCCCCGCACCACGGTCGACCCCTTGTCGCTGTCGCGCAGCGGTCTGGCCTTCACCAGGTACACCGTGGACCGGGCCCGCCAGCGTCTGAGTGGCAGGGTGCGTCTTGACGACTTCAACGCCCGGCCGGTGGCCGCGCAGCGTTCGACGTCGGGCGGGAGGAGGGCATGACGGGCGACCCCGGCAGCGGGGTGGTGTACCTCGGGGGCACCGACTGGGCGCACGTGGCGGCCACAGATCGCCACCTCACCCTCGCCCTGGCTGACCTTCTCGGACCCAGCCTCTACGTCGATCCCGTCGTCTCCGTGTCCGGAACCCTGCGACGACGGCTCGCCGGGGAGGAAACCGTGCCCATGGGGCTCAGCACGGTGGCCCCGCGTGTGACCCGGCTCCGGACCCTCGGGCCACCGTTCCTCACCCGCAGGGGAGTCTTCCCGTTGACGCGTGCCCTGCAGGCAGCAGCCGTGCGACATGCGGTCGCACGCTGCGGCATCCGGCCGGTCGCGGTCGTCCTCGCGACTCCGTGGAACTCGTTCGTGCCGGGCCTCCCGGGGCACAGGGTGCTGTACCTGACCGACGACTGGGAAGCGGGCGCGGTTCTCACGGGCAAGACCGGGGAAGGCGTGAGGGGGCAGCTCGGGCGTGAGCTGGCGCGTGCCGACCTTGCCTGCGCCGTGACGCCGGTTCTCGTCGACAAGCTGAGTCGACTGGACCCCGACAGGCCCGTCGAGCTCGTGCCCAACGGGTGTGCCCTCCCGGCACGAGACATGTCGGCGCAACGGCCGGGAGACCTGCCCGCCGGGCCGCTGGTCGGTCTGGTGGGCCAGGTGAACGAGCGCCTGGATCTCGATGTGCTCCATGCCATCGTCGACAGCGGCATGTCGCTGGTCGTCATCGGTCCGCTGACCTGCAGCTCCCCGGCGATCACGCGCCGCTTCCAGGCACTGTTCGCCCGCCAGCGGGTGACCTGGCTGGGCCGGAAGGCGCCCGAGGAGCTCTCCCGATACCTTCCGCACCTGACCGTGGGTGTGACGCCGTACCGCATCGACGACTTCAACCGGGCGAGCTTTCCCCTCAAGACCCTGGAGTACTTGGCGTACGGGCTGCCTGTCGTCGCCTCCGACCTCCCCGCGGCGCAGTGGCTGGGCAGTGAGCTCGTGGACATCGCGACCACCAGCGAGGACTTCGTCGCGCTGGTGGCGCGTCGGTACGCTGAACCTCCGGACCCGGCCACCGCGGACCTGCGACGACGTCTGGCTGGGGCCCACACCTGGCAGCACCGAGCGGCTCAGCTGGTCGAAGCGTTGACCTCGCGCTCCCCGAGCCGGGCGTAGGCACCGGAGAGCCCGAGGATCAGGAACAGCGTCCCTGCCGCCATGGGAAAGGACAGGCCGTCGAAGAACGCCATGATGACGGCGCACCCGACGACGGCGGCCGCGAAGGCCTGGCCGAGGTCACGCTGGAAGGGATCGGTGTGCCGACGGCGTGCCCGTACGGCGACGAGGACCCCGCCGGTCAGCAGCGCGAAGAACGCCGCGACGCCCAGCACGCCGCTCTCGACCAGGAGGAGCAGCCACTGGTTGTCCAGGATGTAGTACTGGGGGACGAAGGTGCCGAGGCCTCGCCCGAGGAGTGGGTTCTGCTCCGTCACCCAGAGGGCAACGCCGTAGGCGCCGATCCGGGAGACCGTCGAGTCGTCGGTACCGATGCCGGCGAAGAGCTCCAGCACCGCGCTCGCCATGCCCGGGACCAGCACGTAGATGCCGGTCAGCATCGCGAGCCCGAGCAGTCCCACGGCCAGCCGGGTGCGCAGCCCCCACCCCAGGGTCAGGATGATGACCGTGGCCGCCAGGCCGACGAGCGCCGACCGGGACAAGCTGAGCGAGATGGCCCCCACGATGGCCACCACCGGCCAGAAGCGGGCCACGTAGCCACGCCCGCGGTCGTGCAACGCGAGAACGGCTGCGAAGGGCAGCGTCATCGTGGTCACGACGCCGAACTCCAACGGGTGCACGGCCGTCGCCATAGGTCGGGTGAACCCAGAGCGGTCGATCACGGCGACGGAGGAGTCTGTGACGAGTCCGGGGACGGTCACCCAGTCGACGAGGGGGCGGTCGAGGGCGAACTGGACCAGGCCCAGCACCGACAGAAGGGCTCCGGCGCGGACGAGCCGTCGGGCGACGGTCACGAGCCGCGCGCTGCTCGTGACGCCGTCGTAGGCCACCAGCAGCAGACCGGCCCACGCCACGGCCCGGATGAGACCCATGTCTGCGGTGTTGCCCTCCAGGGGCGGCTGCCCGTGGAGCATGCCGTTGACGTAGGACAGGCCCAGGGCCAGCATGAACGCCACGAGCAGCGCCGGGAGGAGTCGCACACTGCGCAGCACCGGGGTGCGCGCCCGGACATGCTCAGACGCCCACCACATGAGGAACACGATGCCCAGCAGCATGGCGGGGGAGCCGGCAGACCCCAGACCGGCCACGCGCAGGCTGGAGGGAACGGCACAGAGCAGGATCAGGTAGAGCGTGAGAGCCCCCACCGCATCGGCGCGCTCCCCGGCGAAGGGTCGGACTCTGGCTGTGGTCCGTCCTGCCGCTGTCACACCCGTGTCCCGCTCCTCGCACCCGGACTGCTGCTCGTCCCGGCGGGACCGTCATCGGCCGTCGACGCGGCCGGTGGCGCAACCTGTGGCTCGGGCTCGTCCGGACTGTTCTGAGGACGTGGCGTCGTCGGCGGCGTCTCAGTCACGGGTCCTGGGCTGTGCGTCTGCGACGGGTTGTCCGGAACGCCGTGCCGTGGCTCCGCGCGGCCGCGCCTGCCGTCGAGCCAGGCCGCGACGAAGAGCGTGAGGACGCCGATGGCGCCGAGCACCACGACGAGCATGCGGATCATGCCGGAGCGGTTGACGGAGGCCTCCTGGTCCTGCGCCAGGATCAACGAGGTGAACCGCGCGTCCGCCGGGACGTCTCGGCTCGCCTGGACGTCCTCGAGCGTCGTCGGAATCAGGTCCAGGAGGCCCTGGAGCGTGCCGAGCGCCTCTGACTCTGTCGTGGACGACGTAGAGGCGACGAGGATCGGCCCCGCCGTGGTCGGGTCCGGCCCGATCTCGTACGTCGTCCCGTCGGCGCGTCCCGTGAGGAGCGGATCGCCGATCTCGTCGGAGGCGAGCACACGCACGAGCACGTCACGCAGGGCGGTGCCACCGCCGAGGTAGAGGAAGGGGTTGCTGTTCTCGGGGATGACAGCCTCCCCCGGCACAAGCACGACGCTGGCCTGCGCCTCGAACTCCGGCCCGGTCTGGGTCATGACGTAGTAGGTGGCCCCGGCCGCCGCCAGCAGGCCGACGAGAAGGACGTACCACGCGCGCCGCAGACTGGCCAGGATGTCACGCGGATCCATCAGCCCTCCTACGGTGACGCCTTGCGGAATCCTAGCGCAGCCTGGTCAGGGCGCCGGGATCGCCTCGCCCCGGCCGGCGTCGGCCGTCGGGTCGTAGAGGCGGTTGTCGACCCACCTGGCCGGCCCTGGGCCACCGGAGACGTAGGCCGGCCCCCAGCCGGTGCCGGTCGCACGGTTGTCGACGACGTGGATCCCGGAGTAGGGGTGGTTGGTCTCCTCCAGGCCGAACTGGTAGCCCAGGCCCTCGAGCAGGTTTGCCTCCAGAAGGACGTTGTCGATCCTGCCGGAGAACGTCTGGATGAAGACGGCCCCCGTGTCGTTGCCGGAGCTGGAGTCGAAGCGGTTGCCCCGCACGACAAGGGCACGGTCGGGCCGGACCGCGCCGGAGAAGTCACGCACGGTGAAGGCGCTGGAGTGGTTGCCCGTCGTGGCCCCGTCGCCCCAGGCGACCAGACCGGTGACGTAGTTCCCCTCGACCCGAGCGTCCAGCTGCTCACCGGATCCCATGATCGCCAAGCCGCTGCCGAAGCCGCTGACGTAGTTGTCCGTCAGGTTCGCAACGCCGATGAAGCCGGTGGAGAAGGCGGCGGTCTCGGGGTCGAGGAGAGAGCCGTCGAAGTCGCTCTCGCGGATGGTCACCGTCGACGTGGCCATCCTCCCGCTGTTGTGGTCCGTCGTGCTGACGGCGGGCAGCCCGCGTCCCACCGAGGTCGGTCGGAAGCAGCTCTGGGTGATCGTGATCCCGCCGGCCGACAGATCGAGCGGTGCCTCGAAGCGCTGTCGTGAAAGCACCGTCCTCGCCGTCACCTGCTCGGGGCCGGTGTAGGCCGGCAACGAGTCGCAGGTCAACCCCTGGCCTGCCAGACCGACCGAGCGGGCGTTCCCCACCCCCCGGAAGGGCGCGACCGGCGAGGTGCTGGTGACGACGTCGGCAGGCGCCGTGCTGCGGCCGGCGACCCGCTGGTCGTCGTGGGTGACGTCCCTGGCGATCAGGGCGTAGACCGAGCCGCAGAGCAGCAGGAGGACGAGGAGGATGACGGTGTGCCGCGTGCGCCGGCGACGTGTCCGCACGTCAGGCATGGTGCTGCGCCCTTCCCCTAGGATGACGCCATGGGGCGCATTCTAGCGCGGGGCGTCGACAGATCGGGCTCGGCAGGGCGGGGCCAGCATGGGCCGGGGTCGGACGACGAGGTCCGTCAGGTTCGACTTCTGTGGGGGTGGCATCCGTCCCAGTGGGGCGTGGTCGTCGCCTGCCTTGTCCTGGCCGTCGTGGTGCTGGGAGAGCAGACGCACCGTAGCGGGGTGCACTGGATGCGCGCGGAGGTGGGCTTCGTCGCTCCCGAATCGGTCGCCGTCTGGCAGCAGGACCTTCCCACGGACGCTTCGCTGGTCCCCTTCGCGGCTGCGGTTCAGCGTGCCGTGGCCGGCAGGGCCCAGCATCGCTTCAGTTCCGACGAGGCGACGCTGCACGCCTTCGCCCGGCAGGATGCCTCGGTCCGGCTCGCGGACGAGGGCGGTCAGTGGGTGCAGGCCTTCAACCGTCCCACGCTCATCGTGGAGGTCGTCGACCCGGACGCAGAACAGGTGGGGCGGGTGCTTCGCGCGAAGGTGGCGGAGATCAGGCGTACCACCGCCGAGCTGCAGGCGGCCGAGGGGATCGCCGCCTCCCGGCGAATCCAGGTCACGATGGAGGCGCCGGACCGTGAGCAGGCCGCACCGTCGCGGGGGCAGCTTCTTCGGGCGGGTGTCGTCTGGCTGGGGGTCGCGGGCGTGGCGAGCCTGTGCGCAGCCGCCGCGGCTGGCCGACTCCGTCGTCGGGACCCGGAGGCGGGAGCCGCGCCCTGATGCACAGCCAGCCAGACGTGTCGCTCATCGTGGTCTCCTACCGCAGTGCCGAGCTCGTGACCAGGCTGGTGCGTTCGATCGACGCAGCGGCGGATGGCCTGAGCTGGCGCGCCACCGTGGTCGACAACTGGCCCGGTGGCGACGACCTGAGCGAGCTCGAGACCCTCGACGAGCGGGTCACCGTCGTCCGCACCGGTGAGAACCTCGGTTACTCGGGCGGATTGAACGCCGGCGTGGCGAGCGGCAGCCGCGGCCGCTTCACCGTCTTTCTCAACCCTGATCTCGTCCTGCGGCCGCGATCGCTGCACGCGCTCGTCACCGAGCTGGCGGGCGGGTCGGCCGCGGCTGTGCCCCTGATGGTCGACGAGGGGGGACGACGGCAGGACTCTCTGCGCAGAGAACCCACCCTGCTCACAACCCTGGGCGAGACGATCTTCGGCAACGGGTGGGCCGGTCGCCCGCAGCTGCTCTCCGAGGTCGTGCGAGACCCTGCGCAGTACCGTCGACGGCACCCGGTGCACTGGGCCACCGGCGCCGCTCTGGCCGTGCGCACCGAGGTGGTCGACACCGTGGGGCCGTGGGATGCGGAGCGATTCTTCCTCTACTCCGAGGAGACTGACTTCGCCCGCCGGATACGGGAGGGGGGCGGGCAGGTCATCTTCGTGCCCGAGGCGGTGGTGGTGCACCGTGAGGGGGGGTCCGGCAGCACACCGCAGCTCGACGCCCTGCTCCAGGTCAACAAGCTGCGCTACTACCGCAAGTGGCACGGCCCGGTGAGCTCTGGGCTGTTCCTTGCCCTCCTGACGGCCCGCAACGTCGCGCGGCCGCACCGACCAGGTGCTCGGGCCGCGGTGAAGGCCCTGGTGTCGAGGCGTGCGCGCGCGGCGCTGCCAGGCGGTGCGCGGTGACCTTCGGCACCATCGTCATCCCGGCGCACGACGAGGAGGCGGTGATCGGCCGGACCCTGGAGCCGCTCCGCTCGGTGGCCGGCGCGAGGGTCGTCGTGGTCTGCAACGGATGCGTCGACCGCACGGCCGAGGTCGCGCGCAGCTTCGGCGGCGTGGAGGTCATCGAGATCCCCGTCCCCTCGAAGGCGGCGGCACTGCGGGTCGGTGACGCCCGGGCCGCCGAGGGCCCCAGGATCTACCTTGACGCCGACATCGTGCTCACGGCGGTCGCGGTCAGGGACCTGATTGGGGCGCTGGCGGGGGACACCCTCGCGGGGCGGCCCCCGCACGTCTTCGACACGGCCGGCGCATCCTGGATGGTGCGCCGCTGGTACGCCGTCCGCAAGGACCTGCCGTCGATCGCCGGGGCCCTGTGGGGAGCGGGCTGCTACGCCCTGTCGGTCGAGGGACGGGCACGCTTCGGGGACTTTCCGGACATCGTCTCGGACGACCTGTTCGTCGACAGCCTCTTCACCCAGGACGAGATCACGATCATCGACACCGACCCGGTTGTCGTCACCACGCCGCGCCGGACCCGAGACCTGGTGCGGATCCTGGTCCGTAGCTACCGGACGCAGGGCGAGGTGCAGGCCGGGGCGGGTGGCGGGGCCGTATCATCCGGGCAGAAGACCCAGCTGACCGACCTGGCTCGCATCGTCCGCCAGGAGCCCGGCCGCGTCCTCGACGCGGCCGTCTACGTCGGGTTGGTCGGATACGCGAGGCTGCGGGCGCGACGTCCTCCTGCGTCTGCTTGGGAGAGGGACACGAGCTCCCGGGAGACGCGAGAATGACCGCATGCCTCGCGAGTCGCACAAGGCGGACGGGTCACGCGCGTTGCGCGTGACCCGTCCGCCTTGTGCGATCACGACTCCTGGAAGGGTCGTGCAGGGTCGATCAGGGTCGGGACAGCAGCCGGCCCTTGCCGTCCGCGGCGTTGGCGTCGTAGATGTGGTTGTCGGACCAGGTGCGGAACCGCTCGCCCGAGGCGACGGCGACCGCGCCCCACGACGTCGGTCGGAACCGGTTGTTGGTGGCGTTCACGTTGGTGTAGACCGCACGGGGGCTGTTCTCCAGGTACAGGTTGTACCCGGCGCCCTCCATGTAGTTCCCGGAGATGAACACGTTGTGCAGGCTCGCGAACGTCGGCTGGATGAAGAGGCCACCCGTGTCGTTGCCGGTCCGGCAGTCGAAGCGGTTGTCGATGAACTCGGCACGGCGCGTGTCGGTCGAGTTTTTGGCGAAGTCGCGGATGGTGGCTGCCTCGTTGTGCGAGTCACCGTAGGCGCGCAGACCGGTCACGTAGTTGTGCTTCGCCACAGCGTCGTGCTTGCTGCCGGTACCGAAGAAGCAGATGCCCGAGCCCATCCCGTGGATGTAGTTGCGCTCGAGGGTGCCGACGCCACGGAACGCGCAGGACTTGCCGATCTGCGAGGCCGGGGCAGCCGAGCCGTCGAACTCGGAGTCGGTGATCGTCACCGTCGAGGCGGAGGTGACGTTGCCGCCGCCGGTCCGCCAGTTGTCGTTGAACACCAGGTTGCGGTTGTCCCCGGTGGGCGGGCGGATGCAGGACTTGGTGATGACGATGTCACCGGCCGACAGGTCGAGGATGCCCTCGATGCGCACGCCGGAGATCCGGGTGCCGGCCCGGGGGGTCAACGAACCGGTGTACCGCGGCAGGGAGGCGCAGGACAGGCCGTGCGGAGCCAGGCCGGTGTTGGAGGCGTTGAGCTCCCAGCCGCGCAGGTCGGAGGTGGGGGACGGCTCGGGAGCGGGCGGCTCGGGAGTGGGCTCCGGCTCCGGCTCGGGCGCCGGAGCCGGGGCGGTCGTCGCCGACGGGGTGTACACCACGTCCACGAGGTAGTTGGAGTTCTGGTAGGACCGCGTAGGGAGACCGGACCGTCCGTACTTGTAGACGCCGGCCCCCGGCGACACCTTCAGGCCGTTCGTGGTCGTCGTCCGGGTGAAGTAGTCGTTCGTGGCCGGGTAGCCGCCGCGCGGGGCGTGGTAGGAGGCGACGAAGGTTTCTCCGGCCTTCACGCTCACCGGCTCGCGAAGTGGGAGGGTGCGCCAGCCCTCACGTGTCGACGGCCGGAAGTAGCGGTAGGCCACCACCTCGCCCTTGGCGTTCCAGAGCCGGGCGGTGCTCACGTCCTGCGCGCCACGGCCCTGGTAGTACTGCAGGGCCGTGATGGTGCCTGCGGCCTCGGCGGTGAAACGGACGCCGAGCTCGACCGAGTCCCGGTCGGGGTCGACGGCGACCCGGGGACGCAGGTCGTCAGGGATGGCACCACCAGAAGTGGCCGCGAGCGCCGGTGGCGCCCACGTCGTGGCGGCTGCCACGAGAAGGAAGGCTAGGACGGGCGCGAGCAGGACGCGCCACATGGCAGGGGACGTGGATGTAGGCATGCAGGAATAACCCCGTGGGAGAGGGACATTGGGACCGGGCAAGGTTAGGCGACCCGCCAACGGGCCTCACAAACGACGTGGTCGGGCGGCGTGTCTCCCCCTCGGGCGGGGGCGCGGGGTGCTACGCCTTCGACGGGGTCCGCTCGCGCAGGAACCGGCGCAGCTCGCTCTCGTCCTCGAGGCTCACCTGCGTGGGTGCCGGTGCGGGCTCGGCCGGGCGCCGGTGCGGCCAGCGACCGCGCCTGTCCTCGCTGGGCGGACGCCCCAGAAGCTCGTCAAACACCGCGACGTAGGCGACGGCCTGGACCTGCCAGTCCAGGGACTCCACCACCCGTCGTCGAGCTGCCAGACCCAGGTCCACCCGGAGGTCGTCGTCGTCGAGCAGGCGGCAGACGGCATCGGCGAAGGCCCCGATGTCACCCGAGGGCACGAGTATGCCGGCGCCGCCCAAGGACGCACGGGTCTCCACCAGGTCGAACGAGACCGACGGCAAGCCGTAGGCCATGTACTCCATCGTCTTGTTCATCGTGGACAGGTTGTTGAGCGGGGTGTTCAGGTCCGGCCCGAGCCCGACCTTTGCCGCACTGAGGTACTGGGCCACCTCTGCCGGGCCGACCCGGCCGGTGAATGTGACGTGCTCGTCGAGGCCGAGGCGGGTGCACTGCGCCCGCAGGTCCTCCAGGCAGTCTCCGAACCCCATCAGCACAGCGCGCACGTCGGTGCGTCCCCGGCGGTGGACCAGCTCGTCCATCACCAGCAGGACGTTGTCGACCCCGTCCTGCGGTCCCATGATGCCCAGGTAGGCGAGCAGGTCGGACGAGGGTGCGGCGAGGAGGTCCGCGCGAGGGTACTCGGGTCGCATGGTCGTCGTGTCGGGACAGCTGCGCACGACCGTGACCCGTTCAGGGTCCATCCCGCCCCGCCCGACGGCGATGCCCCGGTAGGACTCGTTGGTGGCGACGGACCGGTCGGCTACCCGGAAGGTCATCCGCTCCAGCCACCGGAGGACACCCAGCTGCAGTCGAGCACCCGGGCCGGCCGGCTCGCCGAACCGGGAGAGGAACAGCTCCGGCGACAGGTCGTGGTGGTCGAAGACGAAGCGCACACCCGCAGCCCGCCACAGAAGCGCGAGCAACCAGTAGGTGTCCGGCGGGTTGCACGCCTGGATGACGTCGAAACCGTGCCGCCGCCGGACCAGCAGGGACAGCCCCGCGGTCCGCAGCCACGAGTAGGCGAACTCGAGCGCGAACCCCGGCAGGCCCTTGGCCTCGGGGGCGGGGCGGTAGCGGTAGATGTGCACGCCGTCGAGCAGCTCGTGGGGGCTGTCCCCGGGGCCGCGCGGACAGATCACGGTGACGGCATACTCCTGGGACACCAGCGCCTGACACTCCAGCCAGACGCGACGGTCCAGGGGCACCGAGAGGTTCTGCACGATGATGAGGACGCGTGGCGTCGACTCCGACATCGGGTGGGCCCTCCGCAACGTTGACGCGACGGGCCTTGCCGCTGCTGCCCCCTGCCGGCTGCAGTCCTCCGTCGCACGCACTGTGTCTGCAGGTAGACGCTAGCATCAACGTCGTGTGCGGGGTAGTGGGGCTGATGCGCTTCGACGGTGGCGAGGTGGACGAGGAGGCCCTGGGCAGGATGACGGCCAGCCTGCGCCACCGCGGTCCCGACGACCAGGGCTGCTGGCGCGCGGCGGGGCTCGGGCTGGGCCACCGGCGGTTGTCGATCATCGACGTCGCCGGCTCCCACCAGCCCATGTCCAGCGCGGACAGCCGGTGGACCCTGGCCTTCAACGGGGAGATCTTCAACTACCGCGAGCTGCGGGGGGCGCTGGACTACCCGTTCCGGACACAGGGCGACACGGAGACCATCCTCGCGGGTCTCGCGCTGCACGGCATCGGCTACGTCACCCGGCTCGTCGGCCAGTTCGCCCTGGCCGCCTACGACATGCAGGAGCGAGTGCTGCATCTCGTGCGCGACCGGTTGGGCGTCCTGCCGCTGCACCTCAGCCACGACACGGACCGGCTGGTCTTCGCCTCAGAGGTCAAGGGCGTCCTGGCCGGGATGCGGCAGCGACCGTCCGTCGACCTCGAGAGCCTGGACGCCTATCTCGCCGGACGGTCGGTCCCGGCCCCCTACACGCTCTTCGAGGGGGTCCACAAGGTGCTGCCGGGTCACCGCGTCGAGGTCAGCCTCGACACAGGCCGGGCCGAGCAGGTGCGCTACTGGCGGCCGCCGGAGGAGGAGCGGGGCGCATGGTCGCCGCGCGGCGCGGTCGCAGCCGTCGATGAGGCGCTCACGCAGGCCGTGGGTGCCTCGTTGGTCGCCGACGTGCCCGTCGGGGCCTATCTGAGCGGAGGGGTGGACAGCAGCCTCATCGTGGCCAAGGCGGCCCAGCTGCACGGGGGCGGCAGGCTCAAGACGTTCGCCGCCGGGTTCGGCGATCCCCGGCACGACGAGCTGCCGCACGCCCGGCGCGTCAGCGAGCAGTTCGGCACGGACCATCGTGAGGTGGCGATCGCCGCCCGTGACTTCGAGGACCTCTGGCCGCTGCTGACCTGGCACCGGGACGCCCCGATGTCCGAGCCGGCGGACTTCGCGGTCTACCGGCTGGCCCAGGCCGCGCGTGAGGACGTGACCGTGGTGCTGTCCGGTGAGGGCTCGGACGAGATCTTCGGTGGTTATCCGAAATATGCAGCAGCCCGGGCCATGGCGGCCCTGTCGGTGCTCCCGGCCGGGGTGCGTGGGCCGGTGGGTGGCGTCCTCGACCGGCACCTGCCGGAGCGGCTCTCCCGGTTGCGCATCGCCGTCCGTGTCTGGGGCACTCGCGAACGGCAGGATCAGCACCGGGCATGGTTCTCGCCCTTTACCGCGAGCGAGCGGGCCGGCCTGCTCGCTGGCGTGCCGACGCGGACCCATGAGGACGGGCGCGACGAGGGCGACCCGGTGCGCCAGATGCTGCTCGGTGACCTCCGCGGCTGGTTGCCCGACAACCTGCTGGAGCGGGGTGACCGCATGTCGATGGCGACCTCCCTCGAGCTGCGCCCCCCGTTCCTGGACCACCGTCTCGTCGAGCTGGCCTTCCGGCTCCCGTCCGGCCTCAAGGTCCGCGGCGGTGAGACGAAGTGGGTGCTCAAGCAGGTGGCCCGTCGTCACCTGCCACCGGACATCGTGGACAGGCGAAAGGTCGGCTTCCGCGTCCCCCTCGACGCGTGGTTCCGCAGCTCGCTGCGGGCCACGGTGCGGGAGCGGCTCACCGCACCCGGAGGCTTCGTGGCGGACACCCTCGACCGGGCGCTCGTGCGTGACCTGCTCGACCGGCACGACAGCGGCTCCTTCAACGAGGACATCCGGATCTGGACCTTGATGTCGCTCGAGGTCTGGCACGACACGTTCTTCAGATCAGGTCGCTGAGCCGGTGCCCCTCAGCCGTGCACCTGGGACCGGAGGCTCTGCAGCCCCTCCTTGCCGAGGGTGGCGACCGCAGCCCGTCGCACCAGCGCGCGGCTGACGTCGCGGGCCGACCTGAGCGGGGCCCGGACCAGACGGTCGTGGACGAGGAGCCGCCGCCGGGGGAGGGGCATGTCGTCCAGTGCGAAGGGAAAGAGGTGGGTCCACGGCGAGGGGGACACCAGCCGACCCCGCACGCGGTTGCTCACGTTGGTGCCGTGGATGACCTGGAGCCATGCCGGTGGGCCGCCCAGCTCGGTCACCGGCATGTGGCGCGAGAGGCGGTTGTGCCAGTCTGCCCAGCAGGTGACGGGCTGTCGGGCCGGTTCCACGACCGAGCAGAACGCGTTGACGCGGTCGGTGCGCGCGTAGACCCCCTCCGGTCCCTTGATCAGACCGTGCGTCAGGTAGAGGGCGCGGCGTTCCGTGCTGGCCGCAGCGGCGCGTCGCACCCGCTCGGAGAAGTTCACCGCGAGCCCGTCGTCGTTGTCGAGGTTCGTCGTCACCAGCAGGTCCGCCCCGCGGGTGACCGCCCTCAGGTCGGCCCGCAGGGTCGCCGGCGGCACCTCCGCGCGGTAGAGCGGTGTGAACAGTCCGGTGTCGACGTACGGCGAGAGCGCGTCCACGAGCCAGCCTGGGCTCTCCGGGTCGAGATAGACGATCCACCGCGGCCTGGGGCCGGCCTGCACGGCGACCGACGGGGCGCAGTACCTGGCGAAGAGGGCCACCCGCCGCTCCAGCCAGGCATCGCTGGCCCTGATCCGCGCCTCGACACCTCCCGAGGGCAGGTTGAAGCGGGTCAGCAGAACATGCTCGACCGTCGGCATCGCTACGACCCGGGCGCGAAGAGCACGTCGACCCAGTAGTTGGCCGCGTTGTAGGAGCTCACCGGGAAGGTGACCTGCCCGGAGTAGGCATAGACGCCGTTGCCACCGCTCGCACCGTTGGCCAGCGCCTCCAGCGGACCGCTCGAGTGCCCGGAGCCGAAGAATCCGCCGTCCGCGGAGTAGCGGCCGTTGGGAGCCAGGTAGGACACGACGTAGACGGTGCCCGGGGTGATCGCGACCGGGGTCGCCAGCATGGCGGTCTGCCACCCGCGCGCCGTCTCGCCCGCGAACGCCACGCTCGCGAGCAGGGTCCCGTCGTCCGCCCACAGGACGCCGGTGTGCGGACCTGCGTTGTCCGGACCACCCTTGTAGAACCGCACGCCGACGACCGATCCGCCCACCGATGCCCGGAACTTGGTGCCGAGGTTGACCGGGCCGGGGTCGTCGATCGTGGTGCTCGTGGGAACCGTGGACGTGCTCCAGAGGGAGACGTAGTTCGCGCCGAGGACCGAGAAGCTCCACGACGAGACGCTCACGAGCGGGTTGCGGTCCAGGTCTGTGGCCGCCTCCACCGTGGCGGTGTAGGTCGCGCCCGCCGCCAGCGGGGCGGACGGGGTCAGCACAGCCACCCGCTCGGCCCCGTCGTAGCTCACCGAGGCCGGCACCAGGCTCCCGGTCCCGTCCCGCAGGGTCATGATGATGCTCCCCGGCACGACTGCCTCGTCGAACGTCGCCCGGACGACCTCCTGGACCCCCACCGTGGCACCCGGTGACGGAGCGCGGTCCACCACGCTCGGTCCGGACACGTCGCTGAAGATCACGTCGACCCAGTAGTTCGCCCCGCCCCAGCTCTGTGCGGGGAACCCACCGGGGCCGTAGGAGAAGACGCCGTTGCCCGACTGGTCGCTCGTGGCCGGCGCGGTGAGCGGCCCGTTGGAGCGCGCCGAGCGAAGACCTCCGCCGGTCGCCGCGTAGCGACCCGACGGCGCGTGGTAGGACGCGACATAGGTCGTGCCGGGCTCCACCGGGACCGGCTCCGGGAACAGGGCCTGCTGCCAGCCGGTCCGGGTCTCCCCGGTGAACGCCGTGGTGGCGAGCAGCGACCCGGTCGCAGACCACAGCCGGCCCACGTGCGGTCCCTCGTTACCCGGACCCTTGTAGAAGCGCAGGCCGGTGAGCTGTCCGGCCCGGTCGGTCCGCACCCGCACTCCGACCTCGACCGCGGAGGCGTCGTTCTCCGCCGCGACCGCCGGGACGGCGCTGGTGTCCCACAGCGTGACCGGGGAGGCGCCGTCGCGGGTGACAGTACGGAAACCCCAGGTGTAGGGCTCCGTCATGGCGTTGCCCGACCCGTCGCCGGCCGAGACTGTGGCCATGTACTCCGTGCCGGGGCTGAGGTCCCCGTCGGGGGCGAGCGTCGCCGTCGAGGTGGCTGCGTCGTAGGTGAGGCTGGCGGGGACCGGGCCGGCGGGTCCTTCGAGGCGCAGGCTCAGGGAGTCGGGGGCGACCGGCTCGCTGAACGAGGCGACCACGGGGGCGGAGAGCGCCACGGAGACCAGGTTCGGCGCCGGCTCCACGTTCACGACCTCGGGAGGGCCGACGTCGGGGGCGGTCTGGAACACGATGTCGGCCCAGTAGTTGGCATCACCCCACGACCCGGTCGGGAAACGGGGGTCGCCGAAGGCGAAGACACCGTTTCCGCCCACCGCCTCGCCGCTGGGTGCCCGGACGGGGCCGCGAGCGACCTCGGAGGTGCGGAACATCCCGGGATCGACGCCGTAGGTGCCGTGCGGCGCGTGGTAGGAGACGACGTAGGTGGTGCCCGGGGTCAGCTCGACGGGGGTCTCGAGCCGCACCTGCTGCCACCCCGACCCGGTCTCGTAGGTGTAGGCCGCGGTGGCCAGCAGCTCGCCGGCGGCGGACCAGAGGTGTCCGACGTGAAGGCCGTTGCTGCCTTCCGCCTTGCAGAACCGCAGCGCCGTCACCGAGCCGGCGACAGAGACGCGGAACTTCATCCCGAGCTCGACCGGACTGGGGTCCCCGTCCGTGACGGCCGGCACCGCGGACGTGTCCCACAGGCTCGTCGGACTGGTGCCGGGAGGACCGATGGTGGTGAAGACCCAGGTGTGGGGGTCCATGACGTTGCCGGTGGTGTCACGAGCGCCGCTGACCGTGACGGTGTAGTCGGTCAACGGGCCGAGGGCCGACGAGGGGCTGAAGGTGGCTGTGCGGCTCGGCGGGTCATAGCTGACGGTGCCGGCTGTCGAGGACCCGTCCGGGCCGACCAGGCTCATCTCCACCGTGTCCGGGTCGACCTGCTCGTTGAAGGTCGCGGTGACGACCGTGCCGGGGGCCACCGACTGCAGGCCCGCTGCGGGGGCCTGGTCGACGACCGCGGGGACGACACGGTTGTCGGTGTCGAAGACGACGTCGACCCAGTAGTTGCTCGCACCGAAGCTCGACGTGGGAAAACCCGGGCCGCCGTAGCGGTAGACCCCGTTGCCTCCCTGGGCGTCGGAGGCTGGTGCCGTCAGCGGAGCCAGCTCGTAGGCGGCGGCGAAGTAGCCTGCGTCCGCGGAGTACCGCCCCTCGGGCATGAACACCGAGGCCACGTAGGTGACGCCCGCGCTCACGGCGACAGCGGGCATGGTGAGGGTCTGCCAGCCCGAGGCGGTCTCGTCGGCGAAGGTGGCACTGGCAAGCTCACGCCCGTCCTGCGTCCACAGGCGCCCGACGTGGGTCCCCGTGTTGCCGGGACCCTTGTAGAACCGCAGACCCGTGAGGAACCCGTCGATCTCCGAGCGGAACCGCACACCGACCTCGATGGGCGTGGTCTCGTCGACGGACTCGGTCTGCGGGATCGTCCCCTCCGGCCAGATGGAGCACGGAAAACCCCTGGAGACCCCCTCCAGGAGCACCAGGGCAGCCGCGCCGATGTTGCAGCTGTCGTCGATCGCGCGGACGTGTACCTCGATCGTCCCGGTCTCCATCGGGGTGAAGACGTAGCTCCACGACTCCAGGCCCGTGGCCAGGTGCCAGCTCACCCCGCCGTCGAGCGAGACCTCGACGGCGGCGACGATGCCGCCACCGGAGTCGGTGGCGGTGCCGCTGACGACGACGGGAGCACCGATGGGCGCCTTGGCCTCCGGTGCCGGGCTGGTGATGGTCACGGTAGGGGCAAGGGTGTCCGTGGACGCGCTCGCCGGCACCAGGCCGGTCTGCCGGGTGACGGGCTGGACGCCCATGTCCGCCAGCACGTTGAGCGTGGCCTGCTGCGTGGCTGCGTCGGTCGGTGTGCCCGGGTCGCAGATGTGGTACTCGTCCAGCCCGTAGGACCACTGCACGGTGCCGAGGCCCCAGACGAGCGCTCCGCTCGCGGCCCGGTACATGGTGGTGTGGTGGGTGCAGGTGCCACGGACGTACGTCGAGCCGTGGTCCACCAGCAGCTGGGGGACCTCGGCCTCGGTGGTGGACAGCCGGATGAGTCCCGGCGGCCGGTGCCCGTTGTCGGCATCCACGTCGAACTCGTAGCCGAGGGTGTTCGGCGAGAGCTCGTAGACCTCCCCAGGCGCCAGGTCCGCGATCGCCGTGTCCCGCCAGGTGCGGTGCCGTGCGTACTCGGCAGCCACCCGGATCCGTAGGTCCGGGGCGGAGACGGGCAGGATGGCGCGGAACAGCGTTCCGGTCAGCTCGTTCTCCGGGCGGCCACCGTTGGAAGGGGGGCTGAAGCGGGGGTCACGCCAGGTGCCGGTCCACTCGGGCAACGGGTCGATCTTGGCGTTGGCCAGGGTCTCCTTGTAGCAGACCAACGTCCGGTCGGGCGTGGTCGTGCCGTCGACGGACGGCTCCATCCGCACCCGCCAGAAGTACTCGTTGCCGGTCATGAAGATGAGATGCACTCCCCGGTCACGCGCCTCGGTCACGTGGTCGCGCTGAGGGCCGGTGACGTACTCGTCGTGACCCGAGGAGACGAAGACCTTGCGGTCCTGCAGGACCGAGGCGTCACGGTGCACGTCGATGCCACCGCAGTAGGCGACGTCATATCCGTTGCGTTCGAGCCATCGCAGCAGGGCGATCTCGGCGTTGAAGAAGTTGCTCTCGGCCTCGCCGTTGTTGAACGGCCGGTTGTAGCTGACCTTGTAGGCACGCCCCACCGGCTCGCCGTAGTAGAGGCTGTTCCCGCCGTAGCGGTTGTAGGCGTGCATCGTCATCTCCGACGTCTGCACGAGGATGTCCGACGGGCCGGACCGACGGACGACGAAGACGGTGTGGCTGGACCGTCCGCCATCCGTGCGGTCGAAGAGGGCGTAGTAGACACCGGACAGGGCGTCGTCGGGGACGCGCCAGGTGGCCGACACCGCCCAGTTGCCGCAGTCGATCAACCCGGTGGCCTCGTCAACGAGCGGATCGGGCTGGGACTGGGGAAGAGAGACCGACGGGGTGACGTCCGCGAGACGGCGCGCGCCGTGCCCCTGGTACCACCCCAGGCGGTAGACCCGGATCCGGTAGGCGGTCGCGTCGGTCCTGATCTTGAACGTGACCGTCTGCCCGGGCAGGAAGCTGTACTCCGTGGTGAAGCCGGCGATGGCCTCGTCGTCCTCCCACGACTCCCACTCGCTCATCGGCGAGCCGGCCAACGCGTTCTCTGCCGCGACGGTCCGCCCGAAGCCCGAGGCCGTGAGCGGCCCCGGGGGTGCTGCGGACGCGGGTCCGGCGGCGGCGATGGCCCCGGCCCCGGCGCCCGCGCCGGCATACCCCAGGAAGCCGCGCCGACTCAGCTGTCCTCTCCGACGGCTGTCCTTCGAACCGCTCACTGCACTCTTCTTCCGTCACGGTGGAAGTCACGCTGGCAGCGCGGACGAACGACCCCTGCACGACCGAGCACCTGCGCCAGGTGCGCCGCTGCGGCCCCGTGACCCTGCTCACGGTGCCTGGGACGAACCTAGCGCAGGACGGCCCCCGGCACCAGAGCCTCGAGCGGACTAGGGTGCCTCCATGCCCAACGCCCACGACGTCGTCGTGATCGGGGGCGGGATCGTGGGGTTGGCGACCGCGATGACGCTCCTGCAGCGCCGGCCTGGTTCGGACGTGCTCGTGCTCGAGAAGGAGCAGCGGCTCGCGCAGCACCAGAGCGGCCACAACAGCGGGGTGATCCACGCCGGCGTCTACTACGCGCCCGGCTCGCTCAAGGCGCGGCTGTGCGTCGAGGGGGCTCGTGCCACGCGGGAGTTCTGCGACGAGCACGGTGTGGCCTACCGCGACACCGGCAAGCTCATCGTCGCCACCGACGAGGCCGAGCTGGCGCGGATGGAGGCGCTCCACGAGCGTGCCGCGGGCAACGGTCTGGACCTCGAGCGGATCGACGCTGCCGAGCTGCACCGCCGCGAGCCGAACGTCGCCGGCCTCGGCGCGCTCTTCTCGCCGAGCACCGGGATCGTCGACTACGCCCAGATATGTCGTGCGCTGGCCAGGGAGGTGGAGCGCCTCGGGGGCGAGGTCCGGGTGGGGTGCGAGGTCATCGGCCTGATCGAGACTCCCGGCCAGGTCAGGGTCGAGCTCCGTGAGAGCGACGAGGTGGCTGGCCCCGTGGCGGCCCGTCGGCTCGTCGCCTGCGGCGGTATCCAGGCCGACCGCCTGGCCCGGATGGCGGGCGTGCGCACCGACGTGCGCATCATCCCGTTCCGGGGGGAGTACTACCGGCTGCCCGAGAGCCGCCACGACATCGTGCGGGCGCTCATCTACCCGGTGCCTGACCCCTCGCTGCCGTTCCTCGGCGTGCACCTGACGCTGATGATGGAGGGCGGCGTCACGGTCGGGCCCAACGCGGTGCAGGGCTGGTCGCGGGAGGGTTACCCCAGGTTCGCCGTCGACGCCCGGGACACGGCCGACGTCCTGAGCTTCCCTGGCTGGTGGCGATTCGCCCGGGCCAACCTGCGCAGCGGGCTCGCCGAGCAGTGGAACTCCCTGTCCAAGGGGGCCTACCTGGCGCTCGTGCGCAGGTACTGCCCCAGTCTCGGCGTCGACGACCTGGGACCGCACGAGGCCGGTATCCGGGCGCAGGCGCTCCGGGCCGACGGCACCATGGTGGAGGATTTCCTGGTCCTCAAGACCCCCCGCACGGTGCACGTTCTCAACGCACCGTCGCCCGCCGCGACGTCGGCCCTGCCGATCGCAGGCTTGGTCGCGGACCACCTGACCGGACCGGCCTGAGCCCGCGTCGGCGCACCCTTGGACCCGGTGGCCCCGGGACGTTGGTCCAGCCTCATCTGCACCATCCGCGGGAGGGGCGAGGGGGTGGACGGCTCCTGCGAGCGGGTCTACTGTGAGGAACGCAGAGGCGAGAAGAGGTAGCGCCACCAGCGCCGTGACACCACGCTGGTGGGGTCTTCGCAGATGGGACCCTTCCCTTGACAGCATCAGTCAAGGCCTCTCGCGGACCGCAGGGGGTCCACGTGAGCGCCGGCAACAACTCAACGGGTCTGTGCACGACGTTCTTCACCGTGCCGGAGGCCTGGCCGGACACCCGCGCGCAAGGATCGGCACGGACCCGGCGATATCTGGACGGCTACCTGCAGGCCGTCCGGCTCGGCGATCTCGTCGCGGTCCTGGCCGCGGTCGCCGGCGCCCACCTGCTGCGGTTCGGGACCGAACGTGGTGCTGCGCTCGAGGGCTTTCGGCCCGTCGGTTACGTCGTCGTCTCGACGCTCCTGGTGCTCGGCTGGATGGCC
Source organism: Ornithinimicrobium pekingense DSM 21552 (assembly GCF_000421185.1). GTDB lineage: Bacteria > Actinomycetota > Actinomycetes > Actinomycetales > Dermatophilaceae > Ornithinicoccus > Ornithinicoccus pekingensis. Next base: position 27,348 of record NZ_ATWJ01000013.1, on the reverse strand, counting down.
AGTCTCCACCTGCAGCGCTCCTACGACGGGCGTGTGGTCGGCCACGGTGTGCAGGAGTACAGGGCGGCCTTCCAGGCGTGCACGTGGCTCTTCGCCGCCCTGGCCATCGCCGGCTTCGCGCTCAGGCTGGACTTCGCCCGGGGCTACGTGCTGGTCGCCTTCCCCCTCGGGACGGTCTTGGTCCTGCTGAATCGCTGGTCCGCGCGCCGGTGGCTGGTCGGGCAACGGCAGCGCGGCCGGTTCTGCGACCGGGTGCTGCTGGTCGGCGGCCGTGCCCAGGTCGGCGAGCTCGTGGTCTCGCTCGGCCGCACGCCCGAGGCCGGTTACCACGTCGTGGGCGCCTGCGTCGACGACGCCGGCACGGACGCGGTCGCGGGCGTCCCCGTCGTCGGGCGGGAGCTGGACGTCCTGGTCCGGGCCACGGAGCTGGACGTCGACGTGGTCGCGGTGTCCTCCACGGCGGGCATCGGCGCTGCCGGACTGCGGCGCCTGGGCTGGGCTCTCGAGGGCACCGGCATGGACCTCGTGGTCGCCCCGGGGATCATGGACGTGGCCGGCCCGCGAGTGCTGACGCGGCCGGTCCAGGGGCTGCCGTTGATCCACGTCGAGGCGCCCGCTCTCTCGGGCCCCCAGCGAGTGGCGAAGCAGGTGACCGACCGTGTCGCGGCCGTGCTGATCCTCCTGCTTCTCCTACCGGTGCTCGTCGCGGTGGCGCTGTGCGTCAAGGTCGAGGACAGGGGTCCGGTGCTCTTCCGGCAGGTGCGCGTGGGGCATGACGGACGGTCCTTCGGCATGTGGAAGTTCCGCAGCATGGTGACCGACGCGGAGGCACAGCTGCCCCGCCTGCAGCTGCTCAGCGAAGGGGCCGGTCCCTTGTTCAAGCTGCGCTCAGACCCACGGGTGACCCGCACCGGAGCCGTGATCCGCAAGTACTCCCTCGACGAGCTGCCCCAGCTGCTCAACGTCCTGACGGGCGACATGAGCCTCGTCGGACCCCGCCCGCCCCTGCCGCGCGAGGTCGCGGCGTACGAGCCCGCCACCTTCCGCCGCCTGCTCGTCAGACCCGGGATGACCGGCCTGTGGCAGGTCAGCGGACGCAGCGACCTGCCGTGGGAGGAGGCCGTCCGCCTGGACCTCTACTACGTCGAGAACTGGACCCCCGTCCTCGACCTGATGATCCTGTGGCGCACCCTGCGGGTCGTGCTCCGCCCCGCCCGCAGCGGCGCCTACTGACGGTCGCGGTGCGGGGAGCGGGGCCTCCGGCCGGGGTCAGACCTGCGCGAGCACCCGCTCGGTCTCGCGGACCCGCTCGGCGTACTCCTCCACGTCGTGCTGCTGGTGGTCGGCCCGCTCGAACGCCTCCTCCAGCAGCCGCACCTGGGTCAGCAGGCGGGCGCGCAGGTCGCGGTGGCGTGCGTGCCGGCCGACGCGGCGGACGAGGTCGAGCGCGGCGTGCATGACCGAGGGGGAGGTCACGGCATACCACCGGACGTTGTCGAGCACGGTGGAGGTGAGCTCGACCGCCCCGACCTGCGGCGCGCAGACCCGCAGCGCACCGGCGTCGTCGTAGCGGCGGGTCGAGGGCATCTCCCGCTGCGCCAGCAGCGAGAGCCCGGAGGAGAGGTCGTCGAGGGCGTTGACGGCGGTGAAGGGGTCGTTGGTGCCGGGGGAGAGGGCCCGCACGGCGAGCTCGGTGAGCTGCTGCACCGCGAAGGAGACGTCCTGGTAGGGGCTGCGGGCGTCGTCGACCTGCACCGCGTCGCGCACGGCGTCGAGGGCGTCCTCGCCGACGGCGTCGGCGTGCAGGTGGGCCACGACGGAGTCCTGCAGGACGTACTGCCCCGGGCGGACCCGCAGGTGCACCACCCCGCCGGCCTCCTGCGCGGTCCGCACGAGGTCGTCGCCGTGCACCGCGGTCACATAGCCCTGCCGCCCCGCGCGCACCGGCTCCCCGTGCTCCTCGGCGTGGTCGCACGCTTCTTCGGTATGCGGCTCAGGCCCGTCGAGCTCCTCGGGCCCGTGGCCCACCTGCTCGGGGTAGAGCCGCTCGACGGTGCGGCGCAGGTCGGTGCGCACGCGCCGGGAGATCGTGGAGATCTGGATGGAGTCGGAGATGTGGTGGATGAAGTAGATGAGCACCGCGACGTTGAGCACCGCGAGGACCACCGCGAAGTTGACCGCCAGGTGCGGGACGAAGACCTCCGCCTCGGGGTCGCCCGGGTCGCCGATCGCCCGGACCGAGCGCAGCACGAGCAGGCTGTAGAGGAAGGTGGCGACGTAGACGCCGAGCACGACCTGGTTGCCGCGGTCCGTCATGAAGTTGCGGATGAGCCGCGGGCCGTAGCTGGAGGAGGTCAGCGCCAGCACGGCCATCGTGATCGAGAAGGTCGTGCCGGCGACCGCCAGCGACGACCCGGCGATGGCACCGAGGATGTCGCGGCTGCCGCTCTCGCCGACGCGGTAGAGCAGGGTGTCGGCCCAGCCGGGCAGCGACATCTCCCACACCCGGTCGACCCAGACGAGCAGCTGGGAGAGGACGACCGCGACGAGGCACAGCAGCGCGGGGACGAACCAGAAGCGCTCGCCGAGCTGTCTGAGCAGGGGCACGCGCGCGCCTCAGCCGTCGAGCCGGGTGAGCGGCGCGTAGCCGAACCGCGGCATGAGGTCGGCGCAGCGTCGCTCCAGCCGCTCGAGGTTGGCCCCGAAGAAGTCCTGCGGCGTCACCTCCCGGTCGCCCCGCGGCTGGTACTGCTTGTCCTGCGAGGTCGAGATGTCGTTGACCACCGACAGGCCGAGGTCGCGCGCGAGCCGCTCGATGAAGCCGCGCTTGTCGGCGTCGAAGTCCTCGTAGCGCACCAGCGTCATCTTCTCGGGCGAGTCCAGGTAGGTCCGCGCCGCGCGGATCCACCGGTCGGCCAGCACGTCGATGTAGTGGCCGCCGCTCTCGCCGAAGTCGGCGCCGGTGATGATGCCGTGCCACCCCTTGAGCTTCTTGGCCAGCCGGTCATACTCCTCCTGCGGGAGCTCGGGCAGGTCACCGGGGATCTGCAGGCGGTTGAGGATGCTGCGCACGTTCTGCCGCGGGTCGCGCACGACGAAAAGGAAGCGGGCATTGGGGAACTGCGCGGCCAGCTGGGGGTAGAGGAAGACGAAGTCGTTGTCCTTGACCACGGTCGCCGCGAACGACTCCGGGTGCTTCTCCGCCAGCTCGGCCAGGCTGGGCCGGTCCGCGAGCACGTCCCGCAGTCGGACCTTGTTGGTGTAGAGCACGTCGGAGACGAAGGGCTCGTCGGAGCACTCGGCCAGCAGCGCGGCGATCGCCGTGGTCCCCGCCTTCTGGTTGCCGAGGACGAAGATCTGCCCCGGGTGCTGCGGCGCGCCACGACCGCCGCGGGCGGGCATTCGCCGCCTGATCGCCGAGGTCCATCGGGCCAGCATCGTCCGGTCGGCGCTCATGCGGGCAACCCTAGCGCCGGGCACCCACGCGTCCGATCAGCCGTTGATCATGCCGGCGCCGACCGTGCCGCCGGTCGCCTCGTCGACGAGGATGAAGGAGCCCGTCGAGCGGTTCTGCTGGTAGGAGTCGGCCAGCAGCGGGTGCGCCACCCGCAGGTTGACCCGGCCGATCTCGTTGAGGTGCAGCTGGTCGGCGTCCTGCACGCGGTGCAGGGTGTTGATGTCCAGCTGGTAGTGGATGTCCTTGACCACCGCCCGCGTCACCCGCGTCGTGTGCTTGATCGCCAGCTTCTGCCCGATCCGCAGCGGCGACGTCGTCATCCAGCACACCATCGCGTCGAGGTCCTGCACCGGCTCCGGCTGGTTGTGCACCCGCGCGATCATGTCGCCGCGGCTGACGTCGAGGTCGTCGTCGAGGCGGACGGTCACCGACATGGGCGGGTAGGCCTCGGCCAGCTCCTCGCCGTCGAGGTCGATCCCGGCGATCGTGCTCGTCATACCGCTGGGGAGCACGACGACCTCGTCGCCGGGCTTGAGCACCCCGCCCACGACCTGCCCCGCATAACCGCGGTAGTCGTGGTAGGCCTCGGACTTGGGGCGGATGACGTACTGCACCGGGAAGCGGACCGCGCGCAGGTCGCGGTCGGAGGCGGTGTGCACGTGCTCGAGGTGGTGCAGCAGGCTCGCGCCGCCGTACCACGGCATGTTCTCGCTGCGGTTGACCACGTTGTCGCCGTGCAGCGCCGAGATCGGGATCGCGGTCAGGTCGGGTATGTCGAGCTTGCTCGCGAAGGCGGTGAACTCGTCGTCGATGCGGGCGAAGACCTCCTCGGAGTGGTCCACCAGGTCCATCTTGTTGACCACGAGCACGATGTGGGGCACCCGCAGCAGCGAGAGCAGCACCGCGTGGCGGCGCGACTGCTCGCTGACCCCGTTGCGGGCGTCGACCAGGACCAGGCCCAGGTCGGCCGTCGAGGCGCCCGTGACCATGTTGCGCGTGTACTGGATGTGCCCGGGGGTGTCGGCGATGATGAACTTGCGCTTCGGCGTCGCGAAGTAGCGGAAGGCCACGTCGATCGTGATGCCCTGCTCGCGCTCGGAGCGCAGCCCGTCGGTGAGCAGCGCCAGGTCGGTGTAGTCGTAGCCCTTCTCCGCCGACGTCTTCTCCACCGAGGCCAGCTGGTCCTCGAAGATCGCCTTGCTGTCCAGCAGCAGCCGGCCGATGAGGGTCGACTTGCCGTCGTCGACGGAGCCGGCCGTCGCCACCCGCAGCAGGTCCACGTGGCGCCGGGTCATCAGAAGTACCCCTGCTTCTTGCGGTCCTCCATGGCGGCCTCGGAGAAGCGGTCGTCGCCGCGGGTGGCCCCGCGCTCGGTCACCCGGGAGGTGGCGACCTCCTCGACGACCTTCTCGACCGTGTCGGCGTCGGACTCCACGGCCCCGGTCAGCGTCAGGTCGCCGACGGTGCGGAAGCGCACCCGCCGCTCGGTCACGGTCTCGCCGTCGCGGCAGGGGTTGTGCGGGCTGGCGGTGTAGAGCAGGCCGCCGCGCTCGAAGACCTTGCGCCGGTGGGCGAAGTAGAGCGAGGGGATCGTGATGTCCTCGCGCCCGATGTACTGCCAGATGTCCAGCTCGGTCCAGTTGCTCAGCGGGAAGACGCGCATGTGCTCGCCCTCGCGCAGGTGGCCGTTGTAGAGCGACCACAGCTCGGGCCGCTGGTTCTTGGGGTCCCACTGGCCGAAGTCGTCGCGGTGGGAGTAGACCCGCTCCTTGGCCCGGGCCTTGTCCTCGTCGCGGCGGCCCCCGCCGAAGGCGGCCGTCCAGCCGTGGGTCTCGATGGCGTGCAGCAGCGTGCCGATCTGCAGCCGGTTGCGGGTGGTCCTGCCGTCGTCGACGACGATGCCGTCGGCGATCGCCTGCTCGACCGAGGCGACGTGCAGCCGCACGCCCAGCCGCTCGACCCACTCGTCACGGGTCGCCAGCACCTCGGGGAAGTCGTAGCCGGTGTCGACCTGCAGCACCGGGAAGGGGATCCGCGCCGGGTGGAACGCCTTGGCCGCCAGGTGCAGCATGACAATGGAGTCCTTGCCCCCGGAGAAGAGCAGCACCGGCTTCTCGAACTCCGCCGCGACCTCGCGGAAGATGAAGATGGACTCCGCCTCCAGCTGGTCCTGGTGGCTCAACCGGTAGTCGACGTGGGTGGACACGGGCTCTCTCACTGCCGAGGGACGGATGCGAGCACACCATAACGCGCGGGTCTGCGACCGGGCCGGTCCTGCCAGAATGCGGGGGTGAGCGCCCGACCCCACCAGATCTGTATGCCGTTCGCCGCGCTGGACGCGCTCGAGCGGCTGCGGCTTGGCATGGGCATGGGTATGGCGCGCGACCCCGACGCCGCCGTCCTGCCGCTGGAGGCGGACGACCGCGCTGCCGCGGCCGGGGCGGGCCTGGAGGTCGTCGACCCGGAGGGGGTGCCCCTGGCCCGCTGGACGGCCGACCAGGTCGACGAGGACGGCGCGGTGGGGGTCCCCGAGTGGTTGGGCAGCACGGCGCCGCGTCCCTTCGAGCGGCTCTACCTCAGCCCGGCCGAGGCCCGGTCGCGGGCGGGCCAGGACGCGCTCGGCGTCGTGGTCGACCGGCTCCCCGACGCGCAGGACCTGGAGGAGGTCCGGCGGCGGGCGGACGGGCTGCGGGTCGTGCTGCTCGTGCTGGCCGGGCCGACGCACTCGCCCTACGGCCACGGCGAGCGGCTGGTCCGCCGCAGCCTCGAGCTGGCCGACGGGCTACTTGGCGCCCAGGTCGTCGCCGTCCCGCTCTCCCCGGCCGAGGCGGCCGCCGACCCGGACCTGCTCGAGCAGGTGGAGACGGCATACCTCGGCGGTCGTGCCCACCGCCTCCCCGAGCGCAGGGCGAGCCCCGCGGAGACGGGGCAGACCGGGTCGGGCGGTGTCGTGCTCTTCCTCACCGGGCTGTCCGGGTCGGGCAAGTCGACCGTGGCCCGGGCCGTGCGCGCGGCCGTGCTCGAGCTCGACGGGCGCCCGGTGTCGCTGCTGGACGGCGACGTCGTGCGCCGCCACCTGTCGGCCGGGCTGACCTTCTCGCCGGAGGACCGCGACACCAACATCCGCCGGATCGGCTGGGTCGCGGCGGAGGTCGCCCACCACGGGGGGATGGCGGTCTGCTCGCCGATCGCGCCCTACGACGCGACCCGCCGCGACGTGGCCGAGATGGTCCGCGAGCGCGGCGGCGACTTCGTGCTCGTGCACGTCAGCACGCCGCTGGAGGAGTGCGCCCGGCGCGACCGCAAGGGGCTCTACGCGCGGGCGATGGCCGGGGAGATCGCCGACTTCACCGGGGTCAGCGCGCCCTACGAGGAGCCGGCCGACGCCGACCTCGTGCTCGACACCACCGACCTGACCGTCGAGAAGGCGCGCGACCGGGTGCTCGACCTGCTCCGCGAGCGCGGGCACTGCTGATGGGCGAGGTCGTCGCCCTCCTCGTGGTCGCCTTCGGCGTGGGCATCGTCATCGGCCTGACCGGCATGGGCGGCGGTGCGCTGATGACGCCGGCGCTGATTTTCCTGGGCGTGCCGCCCACGGCCGCGGTCGCCAACGACCTCGTCGCGGCGTCGGTCAACAAGACCGTCGGCGCCGCTGTGCACTGGCGCTCCGGCTCGCCCAACCTGCGGCTGGCGGCGTGGCTGACGGCCGGGTCGGTGCCGTTCGCCTTCGCCGGGGCGTTCATCATCGACGCCTACGGCGCGTCGGGGGACCCGCAGGCCTTCCTCAAGGTCGCGATTGGGGTCGCGCTGCTGCTCACCGCGGGGCTCTACACGGTGCGGATGTATCTGAACATGTCCCGCCGCGTCCGGGTCGACCCGCGCGCCGCCGACCCCGTCGTCCGGCCCGTGCCGACGCTGCTGGTCGGCGCCGTCGGCGGGCTGCTCGTGGGCATCACCAGCGTCGGCAGCGGCTCGCTCATCATGGTCTGCCTGCTGCTGCTCTACCCCACGCTGGCGGCGCGGCGCCTCGTCGGGACCGACCTCGTGCAGGCCATCCCGCTCGTGGTCGCGGCTTCGGTGAGTCACATCATCGTCTCCGGCATCGACTGGGACGTGCTGCTCCCGCTCGTCCTCGGGGGAGCGCCGGGCACCTACCTCGGGGCGCGGCTGTCCTCGGTCGTGCCGCAGTCGGTCACCCGCCGCGGCATCGCCACCGTGCTCACCCTCACCGGGCTGGCCATGCTTCAGGTGCCACCGGTCTGGGTCGGCATCATCGGGGCCGGGCTGGTCGTGCTCGGGCCGGTCGTCTGGGGGCTCGTGCGCCGGGCGGCGCTCAGTCGTGACGGTAGCCGTAGGGGTCGTGCAGGAGCTGGTAGTCGAAGGACTCCTTGACGCTGCGCACCCCGATGGCCCACCAGTTGCCGGGGATGTCGCGCCGGCGGTAGGACTCCTGGTGCTCGCGGGTGACCGGCGAGCCGGTGCCGACCTTCTCCAGCACCACCCCGTCGGGCACCAGCTCGAGCCGCTCGGGGGAGATGAGGTAGCCCGCGCGGGACAGGTGCCCGTCACGGACCAGCTGCTGCACCGCACGCCCGCACGCCTGGTGGTCGGGGTGGTCGTCGTGCCAGCTCACGGTGACCGCCTCGGTGCCGGCCGGCACGTGGGTGCCGACGAGGTCCACCACCGCCTCGGTGGTCGCGCCGCCGTCGGGTAGGCGCAGCTCGTAGGGCAGCACGAGCGGGGTGGCCCCCATCGCGCGGACGGCCCCGTCGAACTCCCGGTCGCGCATGGCCGAGAAGTGGTGCAGGGAGGGGACGAAGCCCAGCTGCTTGGGCAGCTGGCGGGTGCGCACGCTCGAGCCCTCGCCCCGGCTGACGAGCAGCACCGTGACGCTGCGGCCGGCGGCGACCGCCGCGAGGATCGCCGGGCCCAGGGTGAGCACCTCGTCGTCCTGGTGCGGCGCGACCGCGACGAGGTCGGTCGTCACCAGCTCGGGGGCCGCCACCCGCGCCCGGGCCGCGACCACGGCCGACGACGCGCCGCGTCCGACCGGCCGCCACCAGCGGCGGCGGGCCCTGCGGTCCCCTGTGCTCGACATGGTGCGGGAGCGTAGCAGCGCGAGGACGCCACCCGAGGCGCGGCCGGGCATGACGAAGGGCCCGTCCGGGCAGGAACCCCGTCGGCCCGCCCGGACGGACCGTCGGCCCCGCCGGGCGGGCCCCTGTGCTCCGCCCGGCGAGACCTTCGTGGATCGACCCAGGCAAGCCCCTGCACCTGCCTGGACGGATCCCCCGTCCCGACCATCCAGAGCCCCGTGGGACCCCCCAGATACCTCCCGGCCGCAAAGACTTTCGCGCTGGCCCTGACGGGAGGCCCCATACCCGCTAACGTTCCGTGGCATGAGCGGCGACGTGCGCAACCACCTGATCGGTCTGCTCCTGGGGGCGGAGGAGGACTGGCCCCGAGCGTTCGAGTCGATCCTGCGGATGGTGGGGCCCGTGCAGAGCGGCGGGCAGACCCACTCGGTGAGCAGCGAGCGGGTGCGCATCCACCCCTTCGACCTGACCGACCCGGTGCGCCACGGGCTGGTCATCGACCGCCTCGCCTACTGGTACTACCACCCGCGCGAGTGGCTCAAGAAGGCGTCGCTGATGAACGACACCTACCTGCTCAACAGCCCCTTCACCTTCCAGGCGATGGAGAAGCACAGCGCCTACGTCGCGATGCTGCGCCTGGGGATGAAGATCCCCAAGACCGTGCTGGTGCCCTACAAGAACCCGGTCGACAACGTGCGCTGGGCCTACACCTCCGCGCGCTACAACGACCCCTTCGACCTGGAGCAGATCGCCGAGGAGGTCGGCTACCCGCTCTACATGAAGCCCTTCGACGGCGGCGGCTGGCGAGGCGTCTCCCGCGTCGACGATGTCGAGGGCCTGCACCGCTCCTACGACGAGTCGGGCAACATGCTCATGCACCTGCAGGCCACGGTCGACTACGACCACTTCGCCCGAGCGCTGTCGATCGGGCCGGAGACCATGGTCATGGACTTCCGCCCCGGCGAGCCCATGCACTCCCGGTATGCAGTCACGCACAACTTCCTCTCGCCCAAGGCCGGGTGGGAGACCGAGACGGTGAGCAAGGTCGTCAACGCCTTCTTCGGCTGGGAGTTCAACAGCTGCGAGATGCTCGTCAAGGGCGACGACGTGCACCCGATCGACTACGCCAACGCCTGCCCCGACGTGGCGCTGACCTCGCTGCACTACTACTTCCCGTGGGCGATCACCGCGCTGGTGCGCTGGTCGACCTACGCCCTGATGACCGGGCGGCGCTCCTTCATCGGGGTGCGCGACCCGCGGGCCTACTTCGACATCGCCGACGACCCCGACCGCTCCTACGACGAGAAGATGCAGGGCTACCGGGCGCTGGCCGACCGCGAGTTCGACACCGACCGCTACTGGGAGTGGTGCAGCCAGCACCTGGCCCACCTGCCCGAGCGGGTGCTGGAGTGGGTCGGCTCGCCCGACTTCGACAAGCTCCTCGTGGAGACGGTCCGCGCGACCTACCCCGAGCACGAGCACGAGCAGTTCCTCGCCCACTTCCGCGGGCTGACGGGGCTGTGGGTCACCGACCAGCAGTCCCTGCGCGCCGGACAGGCGGGGTAGCCCTCTGCTCAGGAGCCGTGCGGCTCCACCTGTGAGACCAGGGCGGCGTAGGCCCGGCGGAACGGCTCGACCCCGTAGGCACTGGCCCGTGCCCACATCGCCGCGGTGTCGGGTGGTGCGGCGACGGCCCGCTCGACGGCGTCCGCCCACGCGCCGGAGTCGCCCGTGGTCAGGACCTGGCCGAGCCCGTCGGCGAGCAGCTCGGCCGTCCCGCGGTTGCGTCGCGCGACCACCGGCGTCCCGGACGCCAGCGCCTCGATGACCACGCGGGGCACTCCCTCACGGTAACTCGGGGCGAGCAGCACGGCGGCGTGCGCCATCCACAGCGGCACCTCGTCGCTGCGCTCGACGAGCCGCAGCCACGGACGGCTGCCGGCCGCCCGCGACAGGTCTGCGGCCAGGGTGCCCTCGCCGATCACCACGAGGTCGAGGAGCCGGCCCCGGGCGCGACACTCCTCGACAGCGGCGACGGCGCACAACGGGTCCTTGTTGGCGTTGAGGTCGCCGACGAAGAGCGCATAGGGGCTGGTCGGCGCGTCGGCGGGCGGAGGGGTGCCGCCCCGGTAGTGCTCGACCGGCACGCCTGCCCCCGGCAGCGCCACGACGACGGGCGGTCGCAGCAGCCGCGGCAAGCTGGTGACGAAGCGGTGGTCGGCCGCGCTGACCGTGGCCAGCGCCTGGGTGCGGTGGGCCAGCGCGGCCTCGATCAAGCGGGCCGCGCGCCCCCGCAGGCCGCGCTCGCCCGGCTGGAAGTGGAAGCCGTGGACGACGTAGATCGTGCGCCGTCGGGCACGTCCCGTGGCGACCGTGCGCCAGAGCACCGAGATGATCGGTGACTGGACCTGGACCAGGTCCCACCGCTGGGTGCTGAGCCGACGCAGCCGGCCGGCGAGGTCGAGCAGGGTCCTCGGCCGCAGGCGTCGCTCTGCCGGGATCTCGACGAAGACGCTCCCGGTATAGCGGGCCAGCAGCGGTCCCGTCCACGCGTCACGCGCGGCCGCGAAGGTGAGGTCGTAGCCGCGCTCCTCGAGCGTCCGCCACGCCTCCGGGCTCTGCAGCGCCAGGCTCCGCGACACCGTCGCGACGGTCAACGCCCGGAGCCTGCGACCTTCGGCCGGCCCGTCGCCGGCTCCCTCGCCGCGGCGCGTGCGTCTGAGCCACGTCAGCACGAGCGGAGCACCTCGATCTCCTGCGCGGCGACCTGGACCCAGTCGTGCCGGCCGGCCAGCTCCACCAGGTCGAGTCGCGGGCCTTCCGCCTCCTGCAGCACGTCGGTCACCGCCTGCGCGAACCTCGTCTCCAGGCCGGGCCCACCGGGGACGAGGCGGTCGGCGTCGACGACGGCCTCGGGAGTGCCTCCGACCGCGGTGGCGACCACCGGCGTGCCCGACGCGTAGGCCTCCATGATCACCGTGGGCCACCCCTCCGCCCGGCTGGGCAGGATCACGACATGGGCGCGGGCCATCTGCCGCGCGACCTCCGTCTGGTCCACCCGGCCGAGAAGATCTACGGAGGGGTCGTCCAGCTCCTGCCTCGCCTTGCCGAGCCACGATCCCGACCCTGCGACGACGAGCCGTGCCGTCGGCACGGCGGACCTCACCGCCCGCCAGATCGCCGGCAACCGGTCCGCACCCTTCACCGTCTCGAGGTTGCCGGCGTAGAGCACGCTCGGCTCCGGCGCCCGGGTGCCCGGCCGGAACAGCGAGGGGTCCACGCCGTTGGGTATGACGTGCGCCCGCCGCTGGTCGGGGGCCAGGCCCTGCGCGTCCCGTTGCAGGGCCGCGCTGACGTAGATCGTGGCGCAGGCCTCGCGCAGGACGCCGGCGTAGAGCTTGGCCCGCCTGGGCATGAGCAGGTTGACGTCGGTGCCGTGCAGGGTGACCGCGTAGGGCACCCCCAGCCGCTGAGCGACGCTCCGGGCGACCAGACCGGCCGGCAGGTCGTACATCCCGTGCGCGTGCACGACGTCCGCACCACCGGGCACGTGCTCCAGGACCGCCTCGGTGACCCTCTCGAGCCATCGCCGTGCCGACCGGCTGGCGAGGCGACGGCGGAGCGCGTGCTCGAGCCCGAAGGGCGCCGTGGCGGACAGGAACGGAGGGGCCGGCGCCTCGTCGTCGCGCCGGCGCAGGGCGGTGCGCAGCGCCGTGGCCGCGGGGGTCCAGCTCGACCAGACGGCCACCGGGACCACGGTCACGCCGTGACCCTCCAGCGCCCGCACCCTGGACCGGATGAACGTCGCACCCTGCGGCGTGGACCGCGGTGGGTAGATGTTCGTCAGCAGCAGCACCTTCACGGCCGGCGGTCCCTGCCGGACGCCCGGCGGGCACCGGACCGCACCGCCACGTAGGACCTGTAGACGGCGGGGTAGTGGCTGCCAGAGGTGGTGAGCGCCGCGACCCGGGCCGCCAGCTCGACGTCGTGGCGCAGCAGGGGCACCACGTCACGCAGCCGGGCGCCCTCCAGCGCGACCCGAAGCCAGTCCTGCCGGGTCCGAGGGTCCAGGGGGGCGCGCATGGCGGTGCCGGCGACCGCGAGGTGCCACTCCCGGTAGCGGAACTGGCGCAGGGCCGCCTCGACGGCAGCAGGGGAGGCCGGCCTGTCCGGGTGCGTCCGGGCCAGGTGGGCGACCCGCTCCCCGATCTGCAGCGACTGCCGCAGCGTCGCGAGCGAGGGGTGGCGGACCGTCGTGAGCGACCCGGGTCGTTGGACGTGGTGGAAGAGGATGTCGGGCAGCAGGTAGGCGGTGGACAACCGGGCCATGAGCTCGGCGGAGCCGGCGAAGTCGGACCGGGTCCTGCGCATGGGGAAGGGGGCATCGCCGAGCACCTCACGGGCGAAGAGCTTGTTCCACAGGTAGCCCCGCAGCCGCCCGTCGAGGATGGCCACACCGATCTCGCCACCGGTGAGCAGGGTGGGCCGGCGGACGGTCCCCAGCAGCTCGCGCCGCCGCCCCCGCGAGTCCTGAAGGTCCGCGCCACACGACACCACGGGAGCGCCGGAGTCGACCCGACCCTGATAGAGCCGCTCCACGATCCGCCGGTCCCACCGGTCGTCCCAGTCGACGAACCACACCACCTCTCCCCGCGCTCGGGTGAGACCCAGGTTGCGGGCCGCGGCCACCCCGCCGCTCACGGGCACCGAGAGCACGCTCATGCGCCGGTTGCGGCGGGCGGCAGCGCGGAGGACCGCCGCGGTGCCGTCCACGGACCCGTCGTCCACCACGATCAGCTCGTCGGCCCTGCCCAGCGTGCCGCGGATGTCCCTGAGGCTGCGGGCGAGGTCCGGGCCGGGGTCACGGACGGCGAGGATCGCGCTGACCCGCACCCGGCTCGTCGACGCACTCCTACCCACCCAGCACCCCCTCCCAGGAACTCAGCACGGTCGACTCGCCGTAGTCGCGTCGTCGCCGCTGGTCGGCGGCGATGAAGACCGAGGCTACCTCCGGGCGGGAGAAGCGTGTCAGGGCCGACTCGATCGCCGCGGCCAGCGAGACCGGGTCTGCCACCGTCAGCAGCCCAGGCACGACCTGCGGCACCAGACTGTCCATGACCGGTGCGTCGTGAGCCACGACCGGCAGCCACTGCTCGCCGGCCTCGAACAGCGCATACCCGAAGGTCTCCGAGGCCGAGGGGTGGACGAGCAGGTCGCTCCCGGCGAGCACGGCACCCGGGTCGGGCACGAAGCCGAGCCACTCGATGCGGTCGCCGACCCCCAGCTCCTCGGCGAGCGACCTCAGCTCGGACTGCTGAGGCCCACCGCCCACCATCTGCAGGCGCCAGTCGACGCTGAGCAGCGGCAGCGCCCTGACCAGCACCTCGTAGTTCTTGACCGGGCGGGCCTCTCCCAGCGTGATCAGCCGATAGGGCGCGCCAGGACTGGCCGGTCCTGCGTCGCGGGCCTGCTCGGCGTGCCGCCGGTGGCCGGGAGACCGCGCGGGCAGGTCCAGGAGGTTGGGCACGACGAGAGAGCTGACCTTCCACCGCTCCCGCAGGACCGCGGCGACGGGAGGGCTGACGCTGACGACACGGCGGCAGTGCCGGTAGCACCGGGCGACCGTCTCGGCCCGGACGCGGAACAACCGGCCGGTCGTCAGGCGGTCGGCGGTGATCGAGTGCTCCCAGACAAAGGCCGAGCGCAGCCGCCACGGTGCAGTCATCAGCAGCTGGGCAGCGGCCCAGACGCCCGTCACGACGAGGATCTCCGCACCGCCGCCGCGCCTGAGGCGGCGCCGCAGGGCCCGGCGAGAGCTGCGATCGGACCCGCGGTCCAGCGAGGTGACGGTCACGCCAGGGATCTGCACCTGTCCGGGGTCGTGCAGGACCAGGATCTCGACGTCGTGGTGCCGCGCGAGCGCGGCAGCCAGCCGCACGAGGGCGTTCTCCATGCCCAGGCGCGGGGTCAGCACCGTCGCGAGAAAGACGATGCGCAGGCGGGAGCCTGCAGCGGGCCGCGTCATACCGCCTCCGAACCCGTGGGCGTGGCGCGGCGGGAGCTGCGCAGCGCGACCGCCAGAGCTGTCCACAGCGCCAGCGCCAGCGTCGTCTCGCAGGCCAGGGTCGCCCAGGCCGCGCCCCAGACCCCGAACTGCGGGATGAGCCAGAGGTTGAGCGTCACGTTGAGGCCGAGGACGCCGACCTGGACCGCGGTGCGGACCTCCTGGCGTCCCATGCCGGTCAGGACGTCGGCCGGCAGGTAGTGCAGACAGCGCAGCAGGACCACCACGGCCAGGACGCGCAGCAGCGGCACCGAGTCGGAGTAGGACTCGCCGAGCAACGGGACGACCAGACCGGCGCCGAGCACCATGACGACGACCACGAGCACGCTGTAGAGCAGCGCGGGCCTGGCCACGGCGCCGGCGAAGCGCACCAGCTCGACCGGCCCCTGCTGGGCATGCCGGAACATGCGTGGCCAGGCCGCGCCGAGCATCGCCCGCATCGGCAGCCAGGCCGTGTCGACCAAGCGGTATGCGGCGCTGTAGAGGCCGACACCCGCCGGGCCGTCCAGCCTGCCCAGCATCACCTTGTCCAGGTCGTTGTGGGCGGTGTGCACGCCGATGCCGACGCTGAAGAGGGCTGCCTCCCTCCAGTGCCCGCAGAAGGGGGCCAGTCCCAGTGTCGGCCGCCCGACCGCCCGCACCGCGAGCGTCAGGCAGACCACGCCCGACGTGAGGGAGCTGACCACCAGGGCGAGCACCCAGGCACGGAGGTCCACGCCGGCGGGGGAGGCGACCAGCGCCCCGACGGTGACCAGGTGCATGGCCGGGAGCAGGACCTGGCACAGCGCCGTCAGGTGCATCTCCTCCCGGGCGACGAAGACGGAGGCGGCCAGGTCCACCGCCCGTGCGCCGACGAGCTCGGCCACGAGCAGCGCCAGCACGACCACCAGCCCGGTCGAGGCGGGGGCGACCCAGGGCGAGAGGAGTAGCACCAGCGTGCCGGCGGCCACGGCTCCCAGCCCGCTGAGCGTCAGCCCGGCGCCGAGCCAGAGGCGCGTCGAGCTCGGCCGGGTGGCGCCGTGCTTGACGACCATCGCGCCGGACCCCAGGGAGGCGAAGGGGGACACGATGAGGATGAGCGCCAGCACGGCCGACAGCCGCCCGAAGGACTCCACGCCCAGGGAACGGGTCGCCACGACGAAGTAGAGCGCCACCACGGGGACCCGCACGACCTGGCCCAGCAGGAGAGCCCCGGCGTTGCGGGCGAACCCGCGGTCGAGGCTGCTGGCGCGCACGAGCGTCATCATGCCGGATCAGGGGCTTCTCGACTACGCTGCGCCTACTCGCACGAGCGCGAAGGGGAGGTCACTGTGGATCTGCGCGACTACCTGCGTGTCCTGCGCCGGCGCTGGGCCTGGCTCGCGGTCGTCATGGCCCTGTGCGTCGGCGGCGCGGTCGCGGCGACCGCACTGGCCACGCCGGTCTATCGCGCGACGGCGCAGCTGTTCATCTCGATCGGCGCTCAGAGTGACGTCGCCGACCTGGCGCAGGGCAGCTCGTTCACCTTCCGCCAGGTGACCACCTACGCGGACATGGTGACGGCGCCGGTGGTCCTGGAGCCGGTGATCGACTCGCTGGGCCTGCAGGAGACGTCCGAGGCGCTGGCGAGCCGGATCAGCACCGCGGTCCCCAGGGACACCGTGCTGATCAACATCGACGTCCGTGGGACCGATCCCGCGGAGTCGGCCCGCATCGCCAACGGCGTCGCCGAGCAGTTCACCCGGACCATCGCCGAGCTCGAGCAGCCGGACAGCGGGGGTGCCAGCCCGGTGAAGGCCTCGGTCATCCGGCCGGCCAGGGAGCCAGGAACGCCCGTCTCGCCCAACCCCACCCGCAACCTCGCACTGGGGCTGAGCCTGGGGCTCATGTTGGGTGTGGCCGTCGCGGTGCTGCGGGACGTGCTGGACACCCGGATCACGGCGCCGACGGATCTGCAGCGGATCACCGACCGGCCGCTCATCGGCGGCCTAGCCTTCGACCGTGACGCCGTGCGCAACCCCCTGATGGTCCACGCCGGTGACTACAGCCCCCGCGCCGAGGCCTTCCGCGCTGTCCGGACCAACCTGCAGTTCATCGACGCCGCAGAGCAGCCACGGGTGCTGCTGTTCACCTCCACCCTGCCCGGCGAGGGAAAGTCCACCACCGCAGCCAACCTCGCCCTGACCCTGGCCGCGGCGGGTGTGCCGGTGTGCGTGGTGGAGGCAGACCTGCGGCGGCCCCGGACGCTGGAGTACATGGGGCTGGAGAACAGCGCCGGCCTGACGTCGGTCCTCATCGGACAGGCAGATCTCGACGACGTCCTGCAGCCCTACGGGGACCACCTGATGGCCCTCGGTGCCGGCCCGATCCCGCCGAACCCGAGCGAGCTGCTGGGCGGACCGTCGATGCGTGAGCTGCTGGCCGAGCTGCGGGACCGGTTCGAGTATGTCGTCATCGACTCACCTCCCCTGCTGCCCGTCACCGACGCGGCCGTGCTGTCCAAGATCGTCGACGGCACCATCGTGGTCGTCGGCTCGGGCATCGTCCACCGCCACCAGCTGACCCAGACGCTCGCGACCCTGGAGGGTGTGGGCGCCAAGGTCCTGGGGCTGCTGATGAACCGGCTCCCCGCCAACCCCACGCACACCTACGGCTACTACGAGGCCTACAGCCCCGTGTCGACCACCGCGCAGCCCCGGCGCCAGCGGCGTGAGCGGCGGGAGCGGGCCTGGTTCGGACGGGTGTGACGTGGCGTGGCGGCCGTGAGCTCGGGCGCTCGCGCACCGGGGGTCTCGGGGGTGATGACCCCGCTAGCGCTCGCCACCCTGCTGGCCTACCTGACGCTCAACGAGCGGGTCGCCCTCGGCCGGGCCCCCGGCTTCCCCGGGCTCCCGGTCCTGGAGCCCGTCTTCATCGTCGCGGCCGTCGCGGCGTGGCTCGCCGCGGGCCGGCCACGCCCCACCGTGCCCGGTGGGTGGGTCGTGACGGTGGGACCCCTGTTCGCCCTGCTCATCGCCCTGCCGCTGCTGGGGGTCCTGCTGGGCACCTACGGGCCGACCTCTCTCTACTCCTGGACGGTCGTGCTCGTCCCGCTGGCGGTGCTGGCGCTGGTGGCCACGGCTCCCGCGCGAACCCTGGTGGTGTGCCACGCCGCGATCGTCGTCCACGGGGGCTACGCCCTCACGCAGGCGCTCTTCCGGGTCGGCCTCGTCCCGCCCTCGGTGGGGCAGCCGCTGAGACAGTGGGACGTCGAGACGCAGCGCTCCCTGAGCGAGGCCTACGTCATCATCGGCCGGTCGACCGGACTGTTCGTCAACGCCAACACCTTCGGCCTCTGGGCGGTCGTCTCCCTGGTGTTCTCCTACGCCTGCCTGCGGGGGTGGCGCCGGCACAGCGGCGTCGCCCTTGCCGTCGTCAGCATCATCAGCAGCCAGTCCCGCACGGCCATCGTGTGCCTCCTGCTCCTGGGGATGATCTGGCTGGTGCTGTCCCTGCGCGACTCGGTAGCCCTGAGCCGGTTGGCGCTGAGAGCCGTGGTGTTCGGGCTGCCGGTCGTGCTGGTCAGCGACGTCCTCGGGGTGTTCGACCAGTTGCTCGAGGGTCGGCTGGTCGAGCGCCTGGCGAGCGGGGCCGCCGTCCTCGAGGAGGGCGTGCAGGCCGACAGCAACCTGCTCGGCCGCCTGGAGGCCTGGCGGTCGGCCTGGGACTTCGCGCCGATGGACCCCCGCCTCGGCTTCGGCACCCTCGGGCCACCGCTGGTGCACTTCGAGGGCGTCATCGACAACCAGTTCGTCGCGTTCTACCTGCAGGGCGGGCTGGTGCTGGTCGGGGCCTTCCTGCTCGCCCTGCTGTCCCCGTGGACGCTGCGGCACCGCGGCGTCCGTCAGGTCGGTCCGCTGGCCGTGGTCTGCGCCGTCGTGGCGCTGGAGTCCCTCACCCTGACACCGGTGTTCACCACGCAGGCGCTGAGCCTGGTGTGGGTCGTCGCCGGTCCGGCGCTCCAGGCGTCCAGCCCGGCGCCTGATCCGGTGCCCGACCCGGCGAAGCGCGCCGGTGACGTCTCGCAGGCTCGTCCACCCGTCCCGTCCAGGCTGCCGTGACGGCGCCCGCCGACGGGCACCCTCGGGTCCGCGTCCTCCACACCTGCCTCGAGCCGGCCACGGAGGGGTCGGCATGCCTGGCTCACTCCTCCGCCATCGCGCAGGGTCTGCGGCGGCGCGGCCTGCAGGTCCGCACCGTCTGGAACACCGCCGGGAGCAGCGGCAAGCCGGTGCAGTGGCTCCGGGTCTGGTCGGGCATCCTGCGGCACCTGAGCGGCGTGGACGCCGTCTACTGCCGGTGGCACGCCTTCGACCTCCCGACGTGCGTGCTCGCCAGGCTCTTCCGCAAGCGCCTGGTCCTCGAGGTCAACGGTGGGATCGGGGACATCCAGATCGGTCATCCCCGCCTGCGGCCCGTCATGCCGTTGCTGCGCCTCGTGACCCGTGTGCAGCTCCGTCTCGCCCACACCGTCATCTGCGTCAGCCCGGGGCTGCGGGACTGGGCGCGGCGGCTCGCGCCAGAGGGCACCGAGGTCACCTGGGCGCCCAACGGGACGGACCCGGCGATCGCTGACCTACGACGACCCGCCTCCTCGCCCGCGCACGCCAGCTATGTCGGTGTCCTGTCCTCCTGGCAGGGCATCGAGCTCCTGGTCGCGGCCGCCACGTCGCCCGACTGGCCCGACCGCCTGGCCCTGGACGTCGTCGGGGACGGGCCAGTGGCGGACGTGGTGCGCGACGCCGCACGCGAGCACCCCCACATCCGCTACCACGGCCGGCTACCGCGCGAGCAGACCCTGGAGGTCCTGGCGACCAGCTCGGTGAGCCTGTGCCTGCCGTCCTCCGACCTGCCGCGCAACCAGGTGAACGGCACACCCTTCAAGCTCGTGGAGACCCTGATGCTCGGCGTGCCGGCCGTGGTGTCGCCCTTGGCTCACCAGATCCGCGCCGTGCGGTCGGTTGACGGGGGGCGGGCCACGGCCGAGACCCCGCGAGACGTGGCCCGGGCGGTGGCGGCCGTCGTCGACGAGGCGAGCGAGGCCGCGCGACAGGCGCTCGCCTCACGTGCGGCGAGGTGCTTCACCTGGGACGGGGCCGTCGACGTCGCCGCCCGGGCTGTCGGCGCCCGGGCTGTCGGTGCGCCGGCTGCCGGGGAGCGGATGCCCCCGTGACCAACGCCCTGCGCAACGTGGGGACGGCCGTCGGCTCCTACCTGGTCTTCGTCGGGTGCGCCTTCGTGGTCCGGACCGCCTTCGTGCAGTCCCTGGACGTGGAGTACCTCGGCTTGAACGGGCTCTTCTCGACGCTGGCGAACGCGATGGGGGCCGCCGAGATGGGCATCGGCGCCGCCATCTCCTTCCGCCTCTACGGCACCCTGTCGCGCGGACAGACCGCAGGGTCGGCCCGCTACTTCCGCTTCCTGCGGAAGGTCAACCTGGGTCTGGCGCTGGGCATCCTCGTCCTGGGCCTGCTGAGCGTCCCGGTGATCGGGTTCTTCCTGCAGGACGTCCGGGAGATCGACGAGGGCGTCGGTGCCCTCTTCGTGCTCTACCTGGCGGCGACGGTCGTGACCTACGCGTTCGCGCACTACGGCGCCCTGCTCGTCGCCGACCAGAGGGAGTATGTGGTCGCGCTCAACCTGGCCGGGCTGATGATCCTGGTCAGCGCCCTGCAGGTGCTCGTGCTCCTCCAGGGTCACGGATATGTGGCCTACCTCGCCCTTCAGGCCCTCCTTCCGCTCCTGCAGGGCGTGGTCCTGTGGCTCCTGGTCCGCCGACGCTACCCGTGGGCCGCTGATGCGTCGGTGGAGCGCCTCGAGCCCGCGGACACCGCAGAGGTCTGGCGGGACGTGCGGGCCCTGGCGATCTTCCGGGTCGCCGGCATCGTCAACGCGAGCGCCCCGGTCCTGTGGATGAGCAGCCTCTTCGGCCTGGCGGTCCTCGGGGTCTTCAGCAACTACTACCTCATCGTGCATGCGGCGCAGAGCGCCGTGCGGAAGGTCTTCGCAGCGCTGACGCCGAGCCTGGGTGCGCTGAACGCGGTGGCGGGCACCCGGAGCAAGCACGAGGCATACCGCGCGCTCGTGTTCGCCGGTGTCGTCCTCTTCGGTGCGTCCGCGTCCGGCCTGCACGCCGGGCTCGACGCGTTCGTCCAGGCGTGGATCGGGAGCCGGTTCGTCCTGGAGGGGACGGCCACGCTGTGGCTGTGCCTGGTCTTCTTCCTGCAGGGCGTGACACGGGTGTCCAACGTCTTCCGGGACGCGTTCGGCCTCTTCCGGCAGGGGCAGCTGCGTCCGGCCGTCCTGGCCGGGCTGGTGGTGGTGCTGTCCCTCACGGGCGGGCAGCTCTTCGGGCTTCCCGGTCTCCTCGCCGGCTGGGCGCTGGCCTACGTGCTGATGCCGTTGTGGTTCGACCCGCTGGTGGTCCACCGGCACGCCCTGCACGCCCCCGTCGGGCCGTTCTTCCTCCGGTGGGCCGGATGGGTGGCGACCGTCGTCGTGACCTACCTCGCGCTGGCGCGGGTCGTCAGGGTCGACGTGCCGCTGGGCCTGCTGGGCCCCCTCCTGGAGATCGGGCTGACAACAGCGGCGGTCGGGCTGGTCACGGTCCTGCTGTGGTGGCGGTCCGCGGAGTGCCGGTGGCTGCGCCGACGTCTGCGCCGGTGAGGTCGACAGACCCGCGAGGGCGTCAGTCCTCTGAGCGTCTCAGGTCCCCCGCATCGTGAGGACGACGCGGATGGTGCGCAGCAGGATGCACAGGTCCAGCCGGTGGCTGGCCCACCGCGCGTAGGCCAGGTCGTAGCTCAGCTTGCGTCGCCAGTCCTCCATCGAGCTGGTGTAGCGGTGCTTGACCTGCGCCAGGCCCGTCAGGCCCGGCTTGATGGTCAGCCGGTGCAGGTAGTTGGCGTGCTGCTCCACCAGCACGTCGGTCAGCTCCGGGCGCTCCGGTCGAGGTCCCACGAGGGACATCTCCCCGCGCAGGACGTTGATGGCCTGTGGCACCTCGTCGAGCCGGGTCGCGCGCAGGAAGCGCCCGCACCGGGTCACGCGGGGGTCGCCCTCCTGAGCCCACCGGGCCCGTCCGTCGGCCTCCGCGTCCCGGCACATCGTGCGGAACTTGTAGATCGTGAACGGCACCCCGTGGAGCCCGACCCTGGTCTGGCGGTAGATCACCGTGCCCGGGCTGTCGAGCCTGATGAGGACTGCTGCGACCGGCAGCATCAGCAGGAAGAAGACGAGCAGGACCAGGCCCCCGGTGAGGTCGCCGCAGCGCTTGAGCGGTGAGCCCGCGTGCGGGTGCACGTCGGCGGGGGGAGCCGCGACCGCGGTGGGGGAGAGGTCGAAGCGGGAGACGAGCGGAAGACGCAGGGACAGCGCGTCCGTGCGTCGCACCACCGTCACGGTCGAGGTGTGATGTCGCGTCCTGGAGGATCGGTCACCGGTCTATGGCGCGACCAGTCGGTCGTCCTGCACGCCGCCTCCGGGCCGGTCGCCGAGGCCTCGCCCCAGCGTCTGACATCGGTCCGCCGGCCACCCCGGCGCCTGCGCAAGAACATCACGGGTCCTCCTGCGTGCGGTCGCGCCCCCTACAAGCGCGATCCGGGCGACCGCGCCCCCCTGTTGGGCGCGACCTGCGGGCCAGTCTGTCGGGGCGTAGACGTGACGCGAATCACTCCCTGGGAGGATTCTGGGCGTGCATCTGGGCCCCGTGTGACCCGTGAGAAGGCAGTGGCCGGACGGGCAGCCCGGAGTGGCCCGAGCCCTCACCTGCGCACCTGGCCTGCGAGCGACGCCAGCTCGGAGGCGAAGTCGGCGAGCACGACGCCGGCGTCCCACCCGGCCCGCCACGCGGCCTGGTTGGCGGCGCAGACCCGCGCGTAGGCGCTCGGCGGCAGCACGTCGACGCCCAGCAGCGCCCCGGCCAGGTATGCCGTGTCGAGGTCGGGCGGCAGCAACGGCAGCGCGGGCTGGTCCAGGAGGAGCTCGCGAGCCGCGCCGACGTCGGTGGCCAGGACCGGCACCCCGTGGGCCATCGCCTCCATCACCGACATGGGCACGCCCTCGCTCATAGACACGTTGACGAGCACGGTGGGACGGCAGGTGGCCAGCCGGTGCAGCACCTCCGCGCGCGGCACGGGACCGACCAGCTCGACCGACCCGGGCGCCATTCGGGCCGCCCGGCGACGCAGCGCCGCCTCGGCGGCGGGTGTGCCGCCGCCGAGGTGGGTCCACGTCACCGGCACGCCGTCGCGCTGCAGCAGCCCCACCGCGTCGGCGACAAGGTGCAGCCGCTCGCGCCGTCGCACGGACGAGACGGTGAGCACGTGCATCGGGTGCTGCCGAGACACCGGCGCCGCGCTCGATCCGACGCTGCCGAGCCGGCGCACGGAGATCTTGTCGGCGTGCTCGGGCCAGCCGGTACGCAGCCGCTCCGCCGCCCGCTCGGAGACGGGGAAGAGGTGGTCGACCTCGCGCAGCAGCAGGCCCCGCTGCGGCAGGTAGCCGACGGGGGAGGCCTCGACGTCCACGTCATACCCGTGGGCGCGGGCCACGACCACCGGTCGCCCCTCCGGTCGGTGCACCGCCAGCAGCGTGGCCACGCGGGTGGTGACGTAGAACCAGTAGGCGTAGACGACCTCGGGGACCGCGATCCCGGCCTCGGCCAGCCGGACCGTGACGAGGCGGGCGATGCCCTGCGCGCGCGCCTCGAAGTAGGCCTCGTAGGCGTGCGGGACGGGCGCGAAGGGCGGCGCCGTCGGCAGGTGCGGCAGCCCCCATCCCACCGCGCCCCGGCGCAGCTCGCCCAGCGGGGTCATCAACCGTCCGGCCCGCCCCGGCGGGAGGTCGACCGGCACCACTACGACACCCTCGGGCACCTGACGCGTCGGTGGTTGCCCGCGAACCTGCATGGTCGGGACGACGACCACCCGGTCGAAGGCGGCGGCGAGGTGAGGCAGCTCAGCCTCGAGGTAGTCCTCCCCGGCGCCGTAGGGGAAGCAATTGGTCAGGAGCAGCAGCTCAGGCACGGACGACCCCGGGCGGCGCGGTGGCGCCCGCGTCCGCGACGGTCACGACACCTGCTCCGACACGGCCTGCCGGTCCAGAACCTGCCTGATCTCCTGCAGCGCGGTGCGCACGTCGTGCTCCGGGGCGAAGCCGAGCGCCTCTCGCGCCCGCGTCGTGTCGACCTCGTCGGCCGTGCTGTGCCACGGGGCGTGCCGCCACGCCGGGTCACCACCGACGACCGACCCGCCCACCTCCTCGCTGACCACCTGCGCGAGCTGGGCCGGGGTGAGCAGGTGAGGGCCGGCCACGTTGACGGCGCCGCCTGCCGTCTCCGTGCACAGCGCCAGCTCGACGGCCCGGGCGGCGTCACCGGCGTAGAGGTAGCCGCGTGCAGGCCCGAGGGGCTCGTGCACCTCGAGGTTCTCCCCGGCCGTGGCTCGGCGCAGGTAGGTGCTGACGAGGGAACCGCTGTCGTCACCGAGGCCGATGAGGTGCGACAGGCGCAGGCTCACGGTCCGCAGCTCGACGTAGTCGTCCAGCCGGGCCCAGCGCTCCACCGTCAGCTTGCCCAGGGCGTAGGGCGAGCGAGGACGCGTGGGGGAGGCCTCGTGCAGCGGCCGCGGTGCCTCCGGGCCGTAGACCGCAACGCTGGAAGCCTGCACCAGGGTGCGAACCCAGGCCCGGCACGCGGCCTCCAGCACGTTGCCGGCGGTGACGACAGTCGTGGCCAGGTCGAGCCGCTCATCGGGCCGCGGCCGGGCGGCGGCGAGGTCGACCACCCCGTCCGCGCCCTGGAAGAGCGCCGACAGCGACTCCACCGAGTAGTCGGTGGCCGTGTGCCCGCCCGCCCCCGTGCGCGACAGCCCGAGCACGTCGTGGCCGGAGTCGCGCAGCCGGTTGACGACATACCGGCCGAGCGTCCCGGTTGCCCCGGTGACCACGAACCTCATGCGACGGCCATCCCCTCGGCAGGATCCAGGCTGACCGACTGGTCGCCCGACCGCGGCCACACCGGCACCAGCGGTGCTCCGTCCGGGACGGCGAGCGCCGGCCGCTCCCCGCAGGCACCGGCGACCGCGGCGGTCAGCAGGTCGACCCCGGTGACCTCGCGCCACAGCCGCCACAGGTGACAGCCGTCCAGCCGCGGCGAGAGCCTCGTCAGCCGCACCCCGTCCGGGCCGACGACCATCCGCGCGTGGACGGGTCCGTCGAGCAGCCCGATCCGCTGGCAGGCGGCGTCGAGGACGACGACGGCCTCGTGCACCTCCAGGCAGTCCGCTGACCGCGAGGGGAAGGTATGCGCGTGGACCAGGTCACCGTCCTCGGCCCGGCAGTCTCGGTCGGAGACGCCGACGAAGACCAGCTCGCCGCCCCAGAGGAAGCCGGTGACGGAGATGTCAGGTCCCGGGACGCGCTCTGGGCTGGCTGGCGCCCCGGGCGCGCCGGCCAGCACCGCCCTGAGCTGGTGCTCATGGCGGCACAGGTCGACGGTCCGCCGGCCCACCAGGCCGAGCAGCCCGAGCCGCTCCGTCACCTCGGCCACGACCGGCATCGCCTCGTCCGAGCCGACGGAGTAGACCGCCGCGGCGCCCACGTGCTGGGCGTAGCGCGTCACCGCGTCCACGTCAGCGAGGTCCATGAGCGCGACCTCGTCGGCAGCCGCCCCCACCGCATCCGCGCACGCCGTCGTCACGGCGTGCGCCTCACGGCCCAGCGCGTGGGCGGCGTGCACGGCCTCGACCTGCACGGCGGTCCCACCCAGGATGACGACCGGGCCGCGGCGTGGGGCCTCCCGTGCCCGTGTCATGCCCAGGCCTCTCGTCCGGCGCCTGCGTGCCGACAGCATGCATCCGACTGCATCACGGTGCAGCCCCTTCCCTGCGACGGGGCGCGCTCCCCTACAAAGCGCAACCTGTGAGCAGTCTGGTAGCGACCGCGAGGCGCGCAATCCCCCTGCAGGATGATTGTGTGGTCGGCGTCACACGGCCGGTGCGCCGATGACGCAGCCATCCAGGTCGCTGGCAACGGCCCCCAGGACCCGCCGGACGAGGTCCTGCAGGAGGCCGGCGTCACTCGCGCCCGCCGCGTCCCCCAGCCGGACTGAGACATAGCGTCCGGGCTCGTCACGGGCCCAGGCCGCCGTGAGGTCCTCGGCCATGCGCATGGTCTGCCCGAGCACGCAGCTCTCGCCGGCGGCGACGGAGGAGGAGACGGTGACGAAGAGCCCGGTGCCGGCGCGGGCCGCCACGTCGAGGACGTTGCGGGTGCCGACGGCGTTGGTCATCCACGCCTCGCGCGGGTGGCGCTCGAGCAGGTCACGGTCGCTCAGCGCGGCAGCGTGGATCACGATGTCGGGATGGGCCGGGACGACCGACTCGGCCAGGGCGTCGACGTCCCGGACGTCGACGAGCAGCAGGTCGTCCCACCGGGCGGGGGAGGGGGTCGCCAGCGACAGCCAGGCCGCGACCAGTCGGCTCTCGTCGTGGTCGAGCAGGAGCAACCGCGCCGGTCCGTGGCCGGCGATCTGGCGGCACAGCTCAGACCCGACCGCCCCGCCGGCACCGGTGACGAGAACCACCCTGTCCTGCAGGTGCTCACGGGCGCACGCGAGGGCATGCTCGACCGACGGGGTCCGACCTACCTCGGCCCGCTCCACGCGCCAGCCATCCTGGCGCCAACGTCTCCGACGACGCACGGCGCACCTCCTGCACCAGATGCGCTCCACGGCAAGCGCCTCTGGGCACAGTCTGGCAGCAACCAGGGTGGGTGCGACAGCCCCGAATTCTCACAGCGCCCGGCGTTTGCCGACCAGACTCAGTCGATTCGGTCAGTGCTCTCCTGGGACGGATCGGTGGCCGGAGGCAAGGCCTGCTGCTCCGCGGGCTGGTCGACGGCATACGACCGCAGGGCCGGAGTGACCTCGCCCGTGAGGACCGGGCCGGCGACAGCGCCGGGGTCGAGGGGGTTGACGTTGACGGCGGTCATGAGGGGGTGGCCTGCTGCGAGGTGGGTCTCTCCGTGGGTGAAGAGGTCTTCGGAGAGTTTTTCGCCGGGGCGTAGGCCGGTGTACTGGATCTCGATGTCCTCCCGGCCGGAGAGGGCGATGAGCTCGCGGGCGACGTCGACGATCTTGACGGGAGTGCCCATGTCCAGCACGACGGCCTGGCCGTCGCGACCGATCGCGCCGGCCTGCAGCACGAGCTGGCAGGCCTCGGGGATGAGCATGAAGTAGCGCTCGACGTCGGGGTGGGTGACGGTGACAGGCCCGCCGCGGCGGATCTGCTCGGTGAACGCGGGGATGACCGAACCGCGCGAGCCCAGGACGTTGCCGAAGCGGACGGAGACGTACCGGCCGGGCTGGGTGCGGGCGTAGTGCGCGGTGAGGCGTTCGGCGACGCGCTTGGAGTAGCCCAGGACGGAGGTGGGCGCGGCGGCCTTGTCGGTGGAGATGTTGACGAACGTGCCCACCCCGGCCTCGGCGGCTGCGGCCAGGACGTTGAGGGTGCCCAGCACGTTGGTCTTCCACGCCTCGGCGGGGTAGCGCTCCAACAAGGACAGGTGCTTGAGCGCGGCGGCGTGGAAGACGACGTCGGGCTTGAGCTCGGCGAAGTGCTCGGCCAGGGTGTCGGCGTCACGGATGTTGGCCAGCAGCAGGTCCTCACCGTGCAGCAGCGCCCGGCCAGAGAGGGACATCTGGACCGAGTGCA
>NZ_ATWJ01000012.1 GCF_000421185.1 Ornithinimicrobium pekingense DSM 21552 | reverse complement strand
CAGCGGCATGGTCGGACGCTACGCGTTCACAGCGGCATGGTCGGACGCTACGCGTTCACAGCGGCATGGTCGGACGCTACGCGTTCACAGCGGCAAATCCGGTAAACGGCTGCTCGCTGGTGTTGGGCTGGTCCGGGTGGCGGTGGAGCCCCGTGCGGGAGCCTCTGCGGTGCGATGGTCTGCTCGATCGTGGCCATGCTGATCGCCATGGCCTTTGGTCGAGATTCTGAGATCGGTGGGGTGTATCGTCACGTCACCCTGGGCGGCTGGGCACTCGGACGGAGGACTGTCGTGCTCCTCCGGCCACCACCACTGGGTCGATAGTGGGTCACCGATGGGGGAGCCATGCACACGGATCGAGAACGCACCTCGTTGCTGCCAGTCTGCGCCCTCGTGCTGCTGGCCGTCGTCGGTTGCACGGAACCTGACAGGGGCGACAGCAGCAGTAGTGAAACTGCCGCTACGAGCCCATCATCATCTCCCTCAGCAGCGGACTCCGGTTCTGCCACCTCTGCGCCGAGCGGAATGCAGGAGCCTGGCGCGTCAATGTCGGATGACGACATACGCGATGCCGTCGAATCTAACGACCCAACACGACCACAGACGTTCCAGGAGACCCTCGACCCATACTGGCGCTCGTTGAACCTCGACGGAGATCCGCCTGAGGTCCTCCCCGTGAGAAGCGTCACCCTGGCCGAAGCGAACGACGTGCACTTCGAGTGCATGGCTGAGCAGGGGTTTCCCTCTGTGACCGATCAGCACGGCCAACAGGCCATCGAGTTCTCGAAGGATCAAGCCGAGGCCATGAAGTTGTCCCAGTACGTCTGCTACGCCCGGTACCCCCTGGAGGACAAGTACTTCGAGCCCTACTCCGTGGACCAGCTGCGCGCCATCTATGACTGGAACAGGACCGAGGTGACGCAGTGTCTTCGAGACCAAGGCGTGGAGGCATCATCGCCACCGAGTTTCGAGACGTTTGTAGAACGTTACGCGCTGACCGGACGGGAGCACTGGACGGCGACCGAAGGCCTTGATCTGATGACCTTGGAGGAGTTGTGCCCAGAGACGCCCCCCGATGACCGTCTCTACGGAGCCGGGGACTAGGCCACCAAGTCTGCTAGCCGGGTTCGTGCGCTGCGAGGCAGGGCTGGAAGGGTGAGCACCGCCGCCATTAGTACGCCCGCGCGCCTTTCCAAGAAGCCCGCTCATCGGCGGTACAGCGATGTATCGACCGTGCCCTTCCGCACTCTTGTGGTGGATACGGTCATCGTGACGGACCAAGCAGGTGGCGGGAAGTGCCGTCATGGAGTCGTTGACGCTCTGCCCGTCGTTGACTGGCTCGGAGCCTGTCGCTGGCGGCGTCTGCGGTGGCCGTAGAGGAGACGGGTGACGGTACTGCCAGTCGGCGGATGAGCCGAGACTGGTGCCTGGCTGCCTGGGGTTCTTTGGTCGGCGGCCCCGTCGGGCTCGGCTCGGTGGGTGGGATGTCGTGGGCGGCTCGCCAGACGGCGAGGTCGCTGATGAGCTGGCCGTCGACGTCCGGGGGCAGGGTGCGTTGCCAGGGCACCCGGTCGGACGCACCAGCCTGCTGGGCTTCGTCGGCGACGCGCTGCTTGAGGTCGTGTATCCGGTGGGTGAGCCGGTCGAGGTAGTCACTCGTGCCCGTGTCCTGCCGGAGGACGGATGGGACGTCGGGCAGCCAGGGCAGGGGCGCGTCCCGGTGCGAGGGCGGGGTGGCGCCGGCGACACGCCAGGCGAGGGCAGCGGCGGGGTCGTCGGCCTCAGTCACGCTTTGGGTGCCGCGGTACCAGGTCGCCTCCTCGAGCACCTGCTGCGGTGGTGTGCCGTCGACCCAGCGCAGCGCGAGCTGGCCGCGCAGGTGCGGGTAGGCCGGCTGTGCGGTGAGGCCCGGTACCCACCGCTCGAGCGCGTCGTCCAGCGCGGCCCTGCGCTCGGGCCCGAGATGCTGCTGGGCCAGGACCGGTAGGGCGTCCTGGTAGGCCAGCACCGCTTGGCGCAGCAGCTGGGCCGCGTCACCGCGCTCGACGGTTGTCGCGGACAGGGCGCGGCCGTCGCGGGCGAGGATGTCGGTGAGCACCTGCCGCGGCTCCACGACCGTGTCCTGCACCTCGGGCCCGACACCGTCCAGCGAGGCGGTGGGTGTGGCCAAATAGACGTGGTTGGACTGCCTGCCGCGGGAGAGGGCGACGTACAACGCCTGGCGGGTCTCTGCTCCGTTGAGGACGGTGTGGGTGGTGTCGACGGTCGCGCCCTGTGCGCCGTGGATGGTGCTCGCGTACCCCAGCTGCACATGCTCGGCCACGTATTCCGCGGGGAGGGTGGCCTGACGGGCAGCCCCCGTGCGGGAGCTTCGATCTTGGCGTTCCACTGAAAGAGCGCCGTCGGGGCGGACGGCGAGGAGGCGCCACCGGTCGCCGTTCTTGACCCAGGACCCGTCCCCGGCGAGGATCGTGCGGTCGTTGCGGCGGGTGGTCACGGTGTCGCCAGCACTGGCTCGGGTGCCGTCGCCCAGGCTCACGTCGCGGCCGGGCGGTTGCTCACTAGCTTCGAGGCGGTGGGTCCGGGCGCGCTGGTTCAGCTCGCGCACGGTGTCCCTGGTCGCGGCCAGCAGCAGGCTGGACAGTCCGGTGCGCTGGTCGGCAACCCAGGCCGCGTACGCGGCCTCGACCATGTCCCCGGTGTCGCCGGTGTGGAGGCGGTCGTGATCGACGTAGTGGTCCAGGCCGGCGGGGTCGCCGTCACGTATGGCGAGGGTGGCGGCTCCTTCGGCGGGGTCGGTGAACCGGTGCAGCTCGGTCAGGGTGGCGGTGGTGCCGTGCGCGTTGCCCTGCAGGGCCAGGTCACGGAAGATCCCGCCGGCGGCGACGGCGGCCAGTTGCTGGTCGTCCCCGACCAGCCTCACGCTGCCACCGGCGTCCACGACCTGACGGGCCACCTCGGCCAGGTCGCGGGTGCCGGCCATCCCGGCCTCGTCGATCAGCACCAATGTCCCCGGGCCGACCGCTCCGCCTACGGTGGTCTGGTGGAGGTGCTTGGCAAGGGTGTCGGCGTGGATGCCGCTGGCCTTGCCGAGCTCTTCGGCGGCGACCGCGGTCGGGGCCAGGCCCAGGACAGTGCCGCCGGAGGCCTCCCAGGCCCGGGCTAGCACCCGCAGCGCGGCGGTCTTCCCGGCACCGGCCGGCGCGAGGGCGACCTGCACCCGGCACCCGCTGCTCGCGAGGGTGCGGACCATCGCCGCCTGCGAGCGGTCCAGGAGTGGACAGTCCTCGCTCTGGGAGGTCAGGACGGTCTCGACCACGTCCGGAGTGACCTGTCGACCGTCACGGCGCAACCCCAGGGTGAGGAGCTCCTCCTCGGCGGCGAGGATCGGCCGGGAGGTGTAGGTCTGGCTGCCGTGCACGCTGTGGGCAGACTGCCCGTCCGGGCGGCGCAGCACCTCAGGTTCGCCCAGCTGCGGCGGCACTCCGACCGGCACCGAGAAGCGCTGCAGGACCCAGCGCTCGACCTCGCATGCGTGCTCCTCGAGCCGGGCCAGGGGCACCTGGGCGGTGCGGAGTTGGCGCAGCGTCTCGGCGCGCACGTGCCACACCTGCCACGTCGCCCGCGACCCTTCCAGCACCGACAGGACCCGGGCGGCGAGAATCTGGGGACGCACCTCCCGACCCTGAAATTCCGGGATGCGTCGCTGGAGCGTCTCCACCTCGTGACCTGCGACGATACGAACGTCTCCGCCGCGCTCCCGGGTGCGTCTCCACCCCGCCCCCACCGCACTCGCGACCATCTCCTCCGGGCTGCGTCCCGCGGGGGCGAGCACTGACATGGCTTGCTTTCGCCAGGCGTGGCGTTGCTCGGCCTCGGAGCGGGGTTCGTGCTTTCCGGGGCGGGTCTCCAGGTTCGCCTGCTGCGCCAGGGCGAGCGACTCGACCGCGGTGGGGGTCCGGCCGTGGTCGGCCAGGAAGGCCGAGGCGAGCTCCCGCTGACGGGTCTCGATCGCCTGCCGCCGCGACGACCAGGTGGCCAGGAGGGCGGGGTCGATGCCTTCGATCTCCC
Organism: Ornithinimicrobium pekingense DSM 21552; assembly: GCF_000421185.1. Classification (GTDB taxonomy): domain Bacteria; phylum Actinomycetota; class Actinomycetes; order Actinomycetales; family Dermatophilaceae; genus Ornithinicoccus; species Ornithinicoccus pekingensis. The sequence goes on along the minus strand of NZ_ATWJ01000012.1, from coordinate 317,895 downwards.
GCACCGCCCGCTTGCCCTCCACCCCTGGGCGGTCGGAGAAGGCGACGCCGAGCCGTTCGACGAGGCCGGCTTCGAGGTGGGTGTTGTAGTGCTCAGAGGCCATCACCTTGGCCTTGAACAGCATCCGCCCGTCCAACGTGAGCCACCGTCCGCCATCCTCCGGCAGGGACTGGACCTTGTTCGAGACGACGACGTGGGTGTGCAGGTCCGGGTCACCGGTGCGGGAGTCGCGGTGGTCGAACGCCGCCGCGACCAACCCGGTCACCGGGACCTGGCGGATGCCGCCCTTGCCGACCCGGGTGAACGCGACCTCACGCTCCAGCATGGCCAGCGTCGCTCGGACCGCGTCCTGGTGCGCAGCCTCCACCTGCTCGGCGATCTCCGGGGCGGCGAGGGCCCACAGGGTCGAGACCGACTTCACCGGCGAGAACGTCAGGTCGAACCCTGCCACCGGCACCTGCGCCGGCCGCGACGCCCTCGCGAGGAACCTCGTCAGCTCGGCCTCGTCGCCCGGGCCGCGGCCGTGGCGCTGCTCGAAAACCTTCAGGGCGACCTGGGTGCGGATCGCTGCCCGCTCCTCCACCGGGATGGGGGCGTTCCACACCAGGCCCCGCGAAGTGTTGTGCTCGCTGAACGCCAGCGCCGTCACCTGCCGCAGGGACGTGGCATCGAAGGTCGGGAACGCCCGCCCCAACGGACCCCACCCGTTCGCGGCGGCCCTGGGCTCATCGGAACGCGGGTGGCGGCCCTGCCCGAACAGCAGCCGCATCTGCGCCTCGGTGACGACCTCACCCTCGGCCAGGTCGAGCCCGACCAGCCCAGTGCCCAGCCAGCGCCCGGGCGCCTCGCCCTTCTCCTCGTAGTAGTTCGCGAGGCCGACCTGGCGCTTCTCCGTTGAATCGTGCACCGCGACCTGGCGCGTCAGGTAGGTGTACCCGGACCCGGCCGAGAGCTTGTGCATCGTCATCATCTCCACCCCATAAGCGGAGGAGCGCACTCCTGGGTCTCACCTGCGAGCCGAGTGCAGTAGGTGTGTCCTTCCCTGTGGTTCTGCAGGTGCGGGTCGCGGCGGGTCGTCGGTCGTCGGACTGTGGGGTCGAGGAGCGGTCGTCGTGGGGGCATGGTGTCGGGCCGCCGGTGAGCGGCTGGCTCGGAGGCTGACGGGCGGGTCTGTCCACAATCTTGGTCTGGGGTCGATCGTCAGACGGTCGGAACTGGCTGAATGGGAGAAGACGGTGAGTCCCTGGGATCGATCTCGACGCTTTAGGGATCACAGCAGCAAGTGCTGACCACGAGTGGAAGGACGTCAACGCCATGTCTCAGACCATCAGCCCCATCGAGCTGCTCACCATCGAGGAGGCTGCCCGGTGGTGCCACATCTCGCCGAACACTCTCAACTACCTCCGGCTCCAGCGCCGGTTCGCCCCGGCGATCCGGGTCGGCCGCCGGGTGTTCTTCAAGCCGTCGGACCTCAACGACTGGCTGGAGGCGCAACGAGAGGTGCTGGAGTGATCGAGAAGCGCGGGCGCCGCTACCGCGTCAGGGTGTGGCATCGAAGCCGGATCGTCGCCACCCGCTCGTTCGAGCGGCGCGGGGACGCCGTCGCGTGGGAGCGGGAGCAGCAGCAACTCATCCTCATGGGCGACTTCGTCTCCCCGTCAGCCGGCAGGGTCAGCGTCGCCGACGTGGCCAAGGGTTTTCTCGAGGTCCGTCGGGGACAGGTCTCGGTGCGGGCGTGGGAGTCGGACGAGAGCGCCCTTCGCGTCCACATCCTCCCGGTGTTCGGCCAGCGGTCGACAGGTTCGGTGAACCGGCTGCAGGTCGAGCGGTTCCTGGCCGACCTTGCGTCTTCCCGCTCGATCGGGACCGCAGCGAGGGTGCGGACGACGCTTCGCGGGCTCTTCGACTACGCGGTGCGAGCGAGGGTCATCCGGGACTCCCCGGCCGCCGCTGTGCGGATGCCCCGCCCGGACGCGCCGAGCGCGGGCGCGGAAGTGCGTCCTTTCACGCTGGACGAGCTGCTCGCGCTGGTGGACGAGCACCGAGAGCTCGCCGGCGACCTGGCCGACGTCACGCTGATCCTCGGCCTGACAGGGCTGCGCTTCGGGGAGCTGCGGGGGCTGCGGGTACGGGACGTCACACGCGTGCCCTACCCAGCCCTGGTGGTGTCCAGGTCGCTGCCGCAGTCGGGTCGGACGGGCAAGGTCATCGAGAGGTCCACCACCAAGAGCGGCCGCAGCCGCGTCGTCCCCCTGCTGTCGCTGGCTCTCCCCGCGGTCGAGGCGCGGGCTGCCACCCGGGAGCCGGACGATCTGCTCTTCCCAGCGCCGCACGGCGGTTACCTGCATGCGCAGAACTGGCGCCGCGACGTGCACTGGAACGCGACGGCCGCCGGTCGACGTCCGCACGACCTACGCCACACCGCGGCGAGCCTGTGGATCGCGGCCGGCGTGGACATCAAGACCATCGCCTCGTGGCTGGGCCACAGCTCGACCAAGCTCACCCTCGACACCTACGGGCACCTGATGGGCACCGACGCCGACCGGGCAGCGATCGAAAGGGTGAACCGGGCATTCACGTCCCAAACACGTCCCAAGATGGGGCAGGGGATCGACCTGGGAGGCAGTCTGTGAGCATCGGCAGCACGTTGACCTGCACAGATGCACAGTGCCCCCGGCAGGATTCGAACCTGCGACACCCGCTTTAGGAGAGCGGTGCTCTATCCCCTGAGCTACGAGGGCGGGGCCCCGGACGGCCGGGGCGCCACGGGAGATCTTCTCACGGATCGGTCTGCGCCCCGGTCTACCCTGCCCGGTATGGCGTCCCGCACCGTCCAGGTCACCCGCGAGCTCTCCTTCGCCGCGGCACGGTCGCTGCCGCACGTGCTCGGCGCCCGCACGGGACCCCACCGCTACCGGGTGGTGCTGACCGTCGCCGGCCCGCTGGACGAGCGGGGCCTCGTGGTCGACTTCGCCGAGCTGGACCTGCGGGCGGGTCCCGTGCTGGACCGGCTCGACGGGGCCGACCTGGTCGAGCTGCTGGGGCACCCGTCGGCCGAGGTCATCGCCGTGTGGCTGGTGGAGCGGCTCGCCCCGCTCCAGCCCGGTCTGGTCAGCGTGCAGGTCTGGGAGAACGACCGCAGCTCGGCCGTGGCCCACGCCGGCTGACGCGCCTCGACCAGGCGCCGGCACGTCGCCGGCGGGGCCAGCGGACCGGCACCGGCGGGCGGGTGCGATAGTGCCGAGGTGACGCAGACGCACGGCCTCGCGCAGGAGGCTGCCGCCACCCAGCGACGGACGATCCCCACCCTCATGGGCAGCCAGACGCTGGGCGGGATCGGCGTCGCCAGCGGTATCGCGGTGGCGGCGATCGTCGCCGCCGACGTCAGCGGCAGCGACGCCCTCTCGGGCCTGGCCAACACCACCCAGGTGCTCGGCGGCGCCCTGTTCACGGTGCCGGTCGCCGCCATCATGGCGACCCGCGGTCGCCGGCCCGGGCTGGTCACGGCATACCTGATCGGGTCGGTGGGCGCCCTGCTGGCGATCACCGCCGCGACCGTCGGCAGCTTCTGGCTGCTCCTGCTGGGCACCACCCTCTTCGGCGCGTCCTCGACGGCCAACAGCCAGGCCAGGTATGCCGCCACGGACCTGGCCCCGCCGGAGCGCCGCGGGCGTCAGCTCAGCTGGGTCGTCTGGGCCACCACCGTCGGGTCCGTGCTCGGGCCCAACCTCATCGGCCCCGGCAAGTGGGTCGCCGAGCGCCTGGGGGTCGCCCCGCTGGCCGGCGCGTGGGTGCTGTCGATGGCCGGCTTCCTGCTCGCGGCCGTCCTGCTCCAGGTGCTGCTGCGGCCGGACCCGCTGCAGCTGTCGCGCGACCTGGCGCACCGGGCCCGCCCGGCCGAGGAGCAGCTGCTGCCCGTCGCGGCCCGCAAGGGTCACGTGACCGAGGGCCTGCGCCTCATCCTGGCCACGCCGGCCGCGCTGTGGGGCACGGTCGCGGTCACCACCGGGCACGTCGTGATGGTGGCCGTGATGGTCATGACGCCGCTGCACATGCGCCACGGCGACGCGGTGATCGAGGTCATCGGGCTGGTCATCTCCCTGCACATCCTGGGCATGTACGGCCTGTCGCCGGTCGCCGGCCAGCTCACCGACCGGTGGGGGGCGGCCCGCGTCGTGCTGCTCGGCGTGGCGCTGCTGGTCCTGGCGTGCCTGCTCGCGGGCCTGTCGACGGACGGGTTCTCCGCGGGGCTGACCGCGGGACTGGTGCTCCTGGGTCTCGGCTGGTCCTGCACGATGGTCGCCGGGTCGGGCACGGTCGCCGGGTCGGTCCCGGTCGCCGAGCGCGCCGCCGTGCAGGGTGCGGCCGACCTGGTCATGGGGCTGTCGGCCGCGGCGGGCGGGGCGCTCGCGGGCGTGGTGATGGACGTCTGGAGCTACGGGACGCTGTGCGTCGTGGCCGGTGCCGCCGCACTCGCGCTCGGAGCCTTCACGGTTGCACGGCGCCGAGTGGTTAGCCTGAGGCCGTGACCCCGGCACGCCGATCCCCAGCCCTCGACCCTGCCCGGGTCGAGGCCGTCAAGCGTGCCCGGACCCGGTGGCGGCACGAGGTCGCCGACCTCGGCGGGCCGAACACCCTGCTGTGGCACCGCACCTCGCTGACCGGCACCTTCGACCTCAACCTCGCCCATCCCGGCGGCGTCGCCAAGCTGCTGTCGGGGCGGGCCACGCTGCTCTCCGAGCTGGTCCGCGAGCAGGTCGCGCTGGCCGACGCGGCCCGGCGCATCGGCGCGATCCGCGACAAGGTGGGCGAGCTGAGGCGCGAGCACGGCGTGGAGGCCGGCTTCCTGGCGATCGGCCTGGCGACCTGGACCCTGCACCGCGTGCCCGTGCCGCCCCGGGCGCCCGTCCTGCTGCGCAGCTGCCGCATCACCCCCACCGACCCCGCGCACTCCGACTACCTGCTCGAGCTGCACGAGGACGTGGTCTTCAACCCGGTGCTCGAGCACTACCTCCGCAGCGAGGCCCACCTGGACCTCGACCCCGCCATGCTGGCCGGGCTGTCCGCGCAGGACCACGGCTTCGACCCCCGGATGACCTACCAGGCGCTGGAGGACATCTGCCGCGAGATGACCGGTTTCGCCATCGGTCCGCAGATGGTCATCAGCACCTTCCCGTGGGCCAAGCTGCCGCTGGTGACGACCTACACCGGTGACGTCCAGGGCCTGGCCGCCCACGACACCGTCGCGGCGCTCGCCGGCGCGGACGTCCCGCTCAGCTCGCCCGGGCCGGACCCGGAGCGGGCCGACGACCCTGCCCAGGAGCTCTCGGCCCTGGACGCCGACCGCGCGCAGCGGCTGGTCGTCGACGAGGCCGTGCGCGGCGCGAGCCTCGTCCTGGACACGCCCGCCGGCACGGGGGCGACGCAGACCATCGCCAACGTCGTCGTCGCCGCGGTCTCCGAGGGGCGCACGGTGCTGGTGACCTCCGAGGAGCGCACCGCGCTCGACGCGCTGCAGCGTCGTCTCGACCACGTCGGTCTCGGCGACCTGTGCCTGCACCTGGCCGAGGACCCGGCCTCGATGCGGACCGCGGTCGGCACCGTGCGGCACGCCCTCGACCGGCTCGCCCGGGAGGAGGAGCCCGACCTCGGGGCCGACCCTCTGCCGGCCCGCTCCGACGCCCTCGACGTCCTGCGCCGCGACCACCAGGTGCTCCACCACGCCCACCGGCCGTGGGAGCTCTCGCTGGCGCAGGTGCAGGACGACCTGGCCGCCCTGGCCGCCCTGGAGCACCCGCCGTCGTCGCGGGTCCGCCTGCCGCTGAAGGTGCTGCGCCCGGTCGGCGAGGAGGAGCTGTCGGCCGTCACCGACGCGCTCATCGAGGCCGCCGCGGCGGACGCCTGGCCCCGGGGTCGGGCCGAAGACCCCTGGTATGCCGCCCGCCTCACCTCCCCCGACGAGGCCGCCCGGGCCACCGAGGTCGTCGCCCGCCTGGTGACCGGCGAGTTCACCGACGCCCGCGAGATGGCCGAGAAGGTCGCGCGGGAGGCGGGGATGCCGGCGCCGGCCAACCTGCAGCAGTGGGGGCACCGGCTCGACCTGATCTCCCGGGCCGCCGAGACGCTCGACATCTTCACCCCGCAGATCTACGACGCGCCGCTGGAGGAGATGGTGGCGGCGACGGCCGACCGCGACGAGGTCGCCGAGCGACCCGGTGCGGTTGCCCGGGCGCGCCTGCGCCGTCAGGTCCGCTCGCTCCTGCGCCCCGGCACCCCGCCGGCCGACCTGCCGCGGCGGGTGCGCCTGGCCCGCGACGAGCGCGCCGAGTGGGAGTCCGTCGCCGGCAAGGCGGCCCGCCCCGCGGCCCCCGAGGGCTGGGAGGAGGCGCTCGCCGCATACACCCCGATCGGCGAGGACCTCGCCTGGCTCGGGAAGGTCTTCGCCGGGCGCCCGCTCGGCAAGGACCTCGCCACCGTGCACCTCGACATCGTGCTGGAGAGGTTGGTCACCCTCGACGCCCGTGCCGACCGCGCGCCCGTGGCGGCGACGGCACACCCGCTGCTGGAGCCGCTGCGTGAGCAGGGCCTCGGCGAGCTCGTCGACGACCTGGCGCGACGGGGGGTGCCGGCCGAGCGCGTGGCCTCGGAGGTGCGCTTCGTGCACCGATCCTCCCTGCTCGTCCACCTGCGCTCCGACGACGTCCCCCAGCAGATGACCGCCGACGCGGTGCGGGAGGCCGAGCGGACGTTCCGTCGTGCCGACCGTGCCCACCTGCGCCGCAACGCGCTGCGTGCCCGCCGCGCCGTGCTGCGCCGGCTGCGTCGGACGTTGTCCGCGCACGCCTCGCAGCTGACCGCCTGGGAACGCGCGGTGGAGCGGACCCAGGTCGGTGCCGTCGACCTGCGCGACATGATCAGCCGGGCACCCGACATCGTGCTCGGCGCGCAGCCGGTGGTGCTCGCCTCACCGTTGGCGGTGCCCTCCGTCCTGCCCCCGGACACGACCTTCGACCTCGTCGTGGTGGAGCGCGCCGGGCGGACCACGACCGCGCGCGCCGTGCCCGCCCTGGCGCACGGACGCCGTGTCCTCGTCGTGGGTGACAGCGGCGGCCTCGGGCCCGTGCCCTTCTCGGTCGTGGCCGACCCCAAGGTGGAGGGCGACACGCCGGACGACGGGGGCCCCTCGCTGCTCGACGACGCCTCGGGGGTGCTGCCGGTGCGCCACCTGCAGAGCCACTACCGGGCGCTGGACCAGGGCCTCGTCGCCCCGCTCGCGGGGGTCATGCCGGTGCCGGTGCACAGCTTCCCCGGGGTATGCCGCGACGCCGCGGTGCGCGAGCACGTCGAGGAGGGACCCGTCTCGGCCCAGGTGGCCTCCGCCGTGGCGCTCCTGCTGGAGCACGCCGCCACCGCTCCCGAGGACAGCCTGATGGTCGTCACCGACGACGAGGCCACCGCCGAGGACGTCGACCAGGCCCTGCGGGGCGCGCTGGCCGACCTGACCGGCCCGGGAGCGCCCGCGCTGACCGACGACGACTCCGTGCTCGAGCCCCTGCTCGTGCGCCCGCTGCGCCGGGTGGCCGGCGAGGTGCGCGACCGGGTGGTGTGGGTCACCGGCCCGCACCAGCACCTCGTGCGCGACGCACGGCTGGCCACGACCGCGATCGCCGCGGCGCGGCGCCGGGTCGACGTCGTGACGCCCCTGACCGTCAGCTCCTGGCCCGACGGCGAGGGCGCCGACGTGCTCCGGCGGGCCCTGTCCTTCCGGGGGCAGTCCGGGCACGGCAACGGCTCGGCGGTGCTCGCCGAGCTCACCCGTCGCCTGCGCGAGGAGAACCTGACGGTCGTGGAGGGCTATGCCCACGGTCCGCACGCCCTCGACCTGGCCGTGGCGTCCTCGGACGGCACCCGGATGGTGGTCGCGGTGGACAGCGACGTGCACCCGGCGGCCCACGGCGCGGGACCGGGCCGTGACGACCTGCGCCTGCGCCACGACCAGCTCACGCGCATGGGCTGGGTGCCGCTGCGCGTCCGCAGCACCGACGTCTTCACCGACCCGGCCCGCGAGGTGGTGCGGGTGCTTCACGCCCAGCGCGAGGCCGCCGACCGGTCCTCATGAGCGGCGCCGACCCCCGGGACACCGCGAGCGACCCCGGGCAGGGTCCGGCACGCGGGCCCGTTCACGCACGCCGGCGGCGTCACCGACGGGTCGACGCCCCGCCGACCAACCCCGAGGCCGACCGCGCCGACGACGTGCCGGCCGGTCCGCGGGCCACCCGGCCGGCCACGCCACCCCCGGGCCTGTCCCCGGACGCGCGCGACGCCTGGATCAGGGACCAGCGGCCGCCGCACTGGGACTGAGGGGGCGCGGCGGCGCAGCCCCGTCCGGGTCGCGGCGCCGGGCGCAGGCCACTCAGGTGAGTGGGTCGTGCACGCCTTCGGCCGCTCGGTCGGGCACAGGCCACTCAGGTGAGTGGGTCGTGCACATGGTGCCGGCCAGGTCGGGGCATGACGAGGCCCCGGCACCCGCGGTGCCGGGGCCTGGTCGGGACGAAGCGTGCCGCCCCGGGGCCGGCGCGTCCGGTCAGACGGCGCCGTCGGTGCGGCGGTTGGCGAGCAGGTCGCGGATCTCGCGCAGGGTGGCGAGCTCCTCGCTGACCTCCTCCGGGGCCTCCTTGCCGCGCATGCGCATCTCGTTGAACTTGTTCATCGGCAGGACCAGGACGAAGTAGACGACCGCGGCGGTGATGAGGAAGACGATGATCGCGTTGATGATGGCCGCGAAGTCCATCGCGGTGTCCTCCCGGCCGGAGATGATCTCCCACTTCAGGCCACCGACCTCCGCACCCCCTGCGGCGTTCAGGATCGGGGTGACGAGGCTGGAGACGACCTGCTCCACCACGGCGGCGAAGGCTGCGCCGATGACGACCGCGACGGCGAGGTCGATGACGTTGCCGCGCATGATGAACTCTTTGAAGCCCTTGAGCATGGCCCTTGTCCTTTCCGCCGGACGCAGTGGTGCCTGGTCCGGGTCTGGGTGATGTGACGGCCCTGCCCCCGCGTGCCGCGAGGGCGACCTGCCGCGGACGAGCGTAGCGGAGGCCGCCGGGCCTGCCTAGCGGTGCGGTGCCGCGTGGACGGCCAGCAGGAGCGCCGCTCCGGACGGGTCTGCCCCGCGGGCTGCGGCCACGGCCGCCGCGTGCTCCGAGGACAGGGCCAGCCAGACGCCTCCTGCCTCCCGCGCGAGCCCGCCGCCCCCGATGAGGCCGGAGGACGAGGAGGCCCCGGACCGCACGGCCACCACCAGCACGTCCTCGACCACGCGCCGGCCGTCGACGGGGGAGTGCACGTCGACACGGTCACCGGCGGAGAGGGCCTCGGCGACCGCCGGGTCGGCCAGGGGCAGCCAGACGGCCACGCTGCCCTCGGGCTGGCCCGCGAGCAGCGACCCGGTGCGCACGTCGTGGCGGGTCAGCGCCTCGCCCTCGGACAGCACGGCGGCAGCGGGGCGGCCGACCACCTCGGCCGGCTCGGAGAGGGCCGCCACCGGGACGGCGTCCGGCGGCAGCCGTCTGACCGTGACGTCGCCGGAGGAGAGCACGGCCCCCACCGGGACCTCGCGCGTGGCCACCACCACCGCGACGCCGCCCTCGGGCGGGCGGCCGAGCGCGGCGTAGGCGGTCCCGCCCACGGCGGCCGCGGCCAGGAGGGCGGCGAGGAGCCGGCGCAGCAGCGTCCTGGTCCGGCGGGGCAGCGTCAACCGAGAGGTGGCTGACGGCGGGCGGCGACGGAGGTGAGCAAGGGGCACGGGCCGACGCTAGGAGCGCGGCCGCATACCCGTCAGGCCCTCAGGCCGCGCCTGTGGAGGAGCTCGACGAGGAGCCCGAGGATGTGGACGACCCGCCCGAGCCGCTCGAACCGGCCCCGGCCGGGGACGGCTTGGCGCTCGAGGAGGACCCCTCGCCCGAGGGCGACCCCGTGGACGAGCCCGAGGAGGAGCTGGTCGTCGAGGAGGTCGTGGACTTCCCCGAGCCCCGGGAGTCGGTGCGGTAGAAGCCGGAACCCTTGAAGACGACACCGACGGCGCTGAAGACCTTGCGCAAGGTCCCGGAGCAGTTCGGGCACACCGTCAGGGCGTCGTCGGAGAACGCCTGCTGGATGTCGAACGCGTGGCCGCAGTCCTTGCAGGAGTACGAGTAGGTGGGCACGAGGTTGCATTCTACGTGGCGTTCCGGGCGCGCCTCGCATCGTGACCTAGGCTGGGCCGCGTGTCCCGACCCGTGTGGCAGCGCGTGGCCGTGCCCTTGGTGGCGATCCTGGTGGTGGTCGCCGTGGCCACGGCCGTGCTCGGGGTCGGCCTGACGCGGCGGGCCTTCCCCCAGACCACGGGCGACATCGAGATCCCCGGCCTCACCGGGCAGGTGGACGTCGTGCGGGACGCGCTCGGCGTCGCCCACATCTACGCCGACACCCCCGAGGACCTCTTCCGCGCGCAGGGCTTCGTCGCGGCCCAGGACCGGTTCTTCCAGATGGACCTGCGCCGTCACGTCGTCAACGGCCGCCTGGCCGAGCTCGTCGGGGAGGGCGGTGTCGAGACCGACCGGGTGATCCGGACCATGGGGTGGCGCCGGGTCGCCGAGCAGGAGCTGCCGCTGCTCGACCCCACCGCGCGGGGCTACCTGCAGGCCTACACCGCCGGGGTCAACGCCTACATCGAGCAGCACGGCTCCGCCTCCCGGATGGGTCTGGAGTATGCGGTGCTCGCCCGGTCGGCCCCCGGTTACCAGGTGGAGCCGTGGGACCCGGTGGACTCCCTCGCCTGGCTCAAGGCCATGGCCTGGGACCTGCGCGGCAACTACACCGAGGAGCTGGCCCGTGGCCGGCTCGTCGGCCAGGTCAGCCTGGCGCAGCTGGACGAGCTCTACCCCGACTACCCCCTCGACTCCCACCCGCCGATCCTCAGCCCCGACGAGTGGGCACCGCAGCGCTCCGCCCCCGCCGACGGTGCGAACGCCCGCGGCGGCACCAGCGGGACCCCCGGTGCGGACTCCGGTGACCCGGCCGACCGGGCCCGGCGCGGGGAGCCGGCGGCCCCGCCCGGCCCCGTCTCCGACCGCACCCACCACTGGCTCGCCCGCGCCGGGGTGCAGGAGGCCTTCGAGTCCACCGGCGTCGCCCTCGGTGCGGTCCCGGACCTCATGGGCTCCGGCGAGGGCATCGGCTCCAACTCCTGGGTCGTCGCCGGGCAGCACACGGCGACCGGCAGCCCGATGCTGGCCAACGACCCGCACCTGGGCGTGTCCCAGCCCGGGATCTGGCTGCAGGCCGGGCTGCACTGCCGCGAGGTGACCGAAAGCTGCCCCTTCGACGTCAGCGGCTTCACCTTCGCCGGCTTCCCCGGCGTGATCATCGGGCACAACGCCTCGATCGCGTGGGGCATCACCAACCTCGACCCCGACGTCACCGACTTCTACCTGGAGGACGTGCGCGGCGACCGGGTCCTGCGTGGCGACGACTACGTGCCCCTGGACGTGCACACCGAGACGATCAAGGTCGCCGGCGGTGAGGACCAGACGCTCACCGTGCGGGCCAGCTCGCACGGGCCGATCATGTCCGACGTCGTGGAGGCGGTCGGCGACCTCGGCCAGGGCGCCCCGCTGGGCGGGGTGCGCACCTCCAACGACTACGAGGTCGCCCTGGCCTGGACCGCCCTGCAGCCGGGGCGCACGGCGGAGGCGGTCTTCGCCATCAACGCCGCCACCGACTGGGAGAGCTTCCGTGACGGGGCCCGCCACTTCGCGGTGCCCTCCCAGAACCTGCTCTACGCCGACACCGAGGGCAACATCGGCTACCAGGCCCCCGGGCAGGTGCCGCTGCGCCGCTCCGCCACCCACGGCACGCCGCCCGGCTACCTGCCCGCCCCCGGGTGGGACGAGGCCTACGCCTGGCAGGGCTTCGTCGACTTCGAGGACCTGCCCTCGGTGCTCAACCCCGAGGACGGCGTGATCGTGGCGGCCAACCAGGCGGTCGTGCGCGGCAGCACGCCCTTCCTCACCAGCGAGCCCGACAAGGGCTACCGCTCCACGCGCATCCTCGACCTGCTGACCGAGCAGATCGAGGCCGGCACCCCGATCACCGTCGACGCGATGACGCAGCTGCAGCTGGACGACCACAACGCCTTCGCGGAGGTGCTCGTGCCCTACCTGCTGCGCATCGACCTGGGCAACGACTTCTACACCGAGGCCCAGGAGCTGCTGCGGGAGTGGGACCTGACCGCCCCCGCGGGCGGCGACCAGTCCGCGGCGGCCGCCTACTTCTACGCGGTCTACGACAACCTCCTGGAGATGGTCTTCGACGACGAGCTGCCCCCCGACCTGGGCGCCACGGGCAACTCCCGCTCGATGCTGCTGGTCGAGGAGCTGCTGCGCAGCCCCGACAGCGCGTGGTGGGACGACCGGCGCACGCCCGGCGTCCTGGAGTCCCGCGACGAGGTGATCCGGACCGCGATGATCCAGGCGCGCAACGACCTGACAAGCACCCTGTCCAAGGACCCGGCCGACTGGAGCTGGGGCCAGCTGCACCAGGTGACCCTGGAGCACGAGGTCCTCTCCGGGGACGCGGTGCCCGACGTCGTCAGCGGCATCTTCGGCCAGCAGCCGATCCCCGTCGGTGGGGGCAGCGCGCTGGTCAACGCCTTCAACTGGGACGCCTCCGCGGACACCTTCGCGGTGACCGCGGGGCCCTCGATGCGGATGGTCGTCGACCTGGCCGACCTCGACGCTTCGCGCTGGGTCAACCAGACCGGCACCTCGGGCCACCCCTTCCACCCGAACTGGAAGGACCAGACCCAGGCCTGGGTCGACGGCCAGACCTACCCGTGGGCCTTCACCGGCGCCGCGGTCGAGGAGGCCGCCGAGTCGAGCCTGACCCTGGTGCCGGACAGCTCACCCGGCTGAGCGGCCCCGGCCGGGCGCTCAGCCGACCGGCAGCCGCATCGCCCCCGTCGCGGGGCGCAGCACCGCGTCGACCACCGCGTCGTGGGTGTCGGCGGGCACGGCCGGCACCACCTCGTGGTCGTGCAGCACGACCACGACCGGTGAGCCGCCCGAGAGCTCGCGCAGCCGCGGCAGCGTCGTGTCGTAGTAGCCGCCGCCCTGGCCCAGTCGCACCCCGTGCCGGGAGACCGCCAGCGCCGGCACGAACGCGAGGTCGACCCCGGCCAGCACCTGCTCGCCGAGCGGGCTGCGCCCGGGGTCGGTCAGGTCGGCCCAGTCCAGCCGCGGCTTCTCGAGCGTGACCGGCACCAGCACCCGCACCCCCGCGTCGAGCATCGCCTGCGTCAGGCCGTCCACGGGCGGCTCGGTGCGCATCGGCTCGAAGGCGGTGACGCACATCCCGGCCACGCCGCCGCGGCCCTGGCGCACGGCATACCTGTCGAGCACCTCCAGCGCCGCCTGCCCCAGCGAGCACGCGGCCGAGGCCCGGTCCCGCGCGGACCAGCCGTCCACCAGCTCGCGGCGGGCGGCGCGCACGAGGCGGCGCCACGTGACCTTGTCGGCGACGACGTCGCCGGTGGGGACGTAGGGCGGCAGGGCAGGGGGTGCGCTCACCGCGTCATTGTGGCCCGGCTGACTACGCTGGTCACCACGCCCCCGTGAGAAAGGTCTGTCGATGATCTCCGTCGAGGAGCACCTCGAGAACATCCTGCGCCAGGTCGAGCCGGTCGCCACCGAGACGCTGCCCGTGCCGCGGGCGCACGGCCTGGTCACCGTCTCCGACGTGCGCAGCAGGGCCGACCTGCCCCGCTTCGACAACTCCTCCATGGACGGGTATGCCGTGCGCCGCGAGGACCTGCAGGGCGCCTCGCCGGAGAGCCCCGTCCTGCTGCCGGTGGTCGGTGACGTCGCCGCGGGCGACCAGCTGCCGCGCGAGCACGTCCCGGGCAAGGCCTGGCGGATCATGACCGGCGCGCCGCTGCCGGTCGGCGCGGACGCGGTGGTGCGGGTGGAGGACACCGACGGGCACGTGCGCGAGGCGCAGTTCCGCGTGCACCCCGAGGAGGGCGCCAACATCCGCCGCGCGGGCGAGGACGTCCGGGAGGGCGAGGTGGTGCTGCCGGCCGGCACCCGGATCTCCGCCCCGCAGCTGGCCGCGCTGGTCTCGGCGGGGGTCGAGGAGGTCGAGGTCGTCGGCCCGGTGCGCGTCGTGGTGCTCTCGACCGGTGACGAGCTCGTGCCCTTCGGCGAGCACGTCGGGCCCGGCCAGATCGTCGACTCCAACGGGCCGATGCTCGAGGCCCTCGTCCGCGAGGCCGGCTGCTTCCCGGTGCACGTGGGTCACCTGCCCGACGACGAGGCCACGACGCGCAAGGAGATCCGGCACCACCTCGACCACGCCGACGCGATCATCACCACGGGCGGGGTGAGCAAGGGCGCCTACGACATCGTCAAGGCAGTGCTGACCGGCGAGGGCTCGACCGAGTTCGTCGAGGTGGCGATGCAGCCGGGCAAGCCGCAGGGCTTCGGGGTGCTGGGCCGGCGCAAGGTGCCCGTCTTCATGCTGCCGGGCAACCCCGTCAGCGCGCTCGTCAGCTTCGAGGTCTTCGTCCGCCCCGCCCTGGAGAAGCGTGCGGGGCGCCACGTCAGCGACGTGACGACCACCGGCCTCGCCGCGGCGGGGTGGCCCAGCGCCGCCGACCGTCGCACCTACACGCGGGTGCGGGTGACCCGCGACAGCACCGGGGAGTATGCCGTGGAGCCGGTCGGGGGGCACGGCTCGCACATGGTCGCGGGGCTGGCCCTGGCCGACGCGCTGGCCGTCTCCCCGGCGGAGGCGACCGAGGTCGGGGTGGGGTCGCAGGTCGAGCTGGTGCTCCTGCGCCCCCGCCGGGAGATCGACGGGCGGCTCGCGGGGGACCAGCCGTGAGCGAGACCGGCGGCTCCGGGCCCCTCGGGGACGGTCGGGCCCCGGACGGGCTCACCCACCTGCGCACGGACGGCACCGCGCACATGGTCGACGTCACCGCCAAGGCGGTCACCGCACGGACCGCCTCCGCGGCGGGCACCGTGCTGCTCTCGCCGGTGGCGGTCGAGGCGCTGCGGGGCGGGACCGTGCCCAAGGGTGACGCGCTGGGCGTGGCGCGCATCGCCGGTATCCAGGCGGCCAAGCGGACCCCGGACCTGGTGCCCCTGTGCCACCCGGTCGCCGTGCACGGTGTCGAGGTGGACCTGACGGTGCACGACCGCGGGGTCGACATCAGCGCCACGGTGCGCACCGCCGACCGCACCGGGGTGGAGATGGAGGCGCTGACCTGCGTCAGCGTCGCCGCGCTGGCGCTCATCGACATGGTCAAGGCCGTGGACCGGCTGGCGACCGTGACCGACGTGCGGGTCACCGCCAAGTCGGGGGGCCGCTCGGGGGACTGGGTCAGACCGGCGTGAGCTGGCGCTGGCCGGTCAGCCGCCGGACGGTGCTGCCCTCCGGCCGGCTCCTCACGCTGAGGCCGCTGGAGCGCGCGGACCGGCCGGGCTGGGAGTCCCTGCGCCGGCGCAACGAGACGTGGCTCTCCCCCTGGGAGGCGACGGTGCCGGGGGAGGTGCGGCGGCCGCTGTCGTTCCGTCGGCTGCGCCGGGGGTTGGACCTCGCGGCGCGTGAGGGCAGCCTGCTGCCCTTCGTCATCGACGTCGACGGCGAGCTCGTGGGCCAGATGCAGCTCTTCGACATCGTCTGGGGCTCCCGGGCGAGCGGCTGGGCCGGCTACTGGCTCGACGAGGGGTCGACGGGCCGGGGCTACGCCACCTGGGCGCTGGCCACCCTGGTCGACCACGCGCTGCTGAGCGCGGGCCTGCACCGGGTCGAGGTCGGCGTCCGCCCCGAGAACGTCGCCAGCATCGCCGTCGTCCACCGGCTGGGGCTGCCCGAGGAGGGGTTGCGCCGGGGGCTGATGCACGTGGACGGGCAGTGGCGCGACCACCGGTGCTTCGCCGTCCTGGCCGAGGACCTGCGACCGGGCGGGTATGCCGCCGGCGGGCTCGTCGAGCGCCTGCGCCGGGAGGGCTGACCGGGGGCCGGTGACCCGGCCCCGCAGCCGTGGCTCGCAGATCACGCCAGTCACACCAGAAACTTCTGCGACACTCCGACCGCCTGCCTGGCTGGGGGTCGGGCTGCCCCTAGCGTGACGTCCGTGCCCCCCGTGAGCAGCCTCGTCTTCGTCGTCATCCTGGCGGTCTGGGCTGTCTACCTCGTGCAGCACTGGGTCCGTCGCCGCGACCACCTCGCCACCGCCCGGTCCGTGGACCGCTTCTCGGAGGCGATGCGCGTCCTCGAGCGGCGCCGCTCGCTGCCCGTGCCCGAGGCCGACGCGCCCCGCTCCTACGCCGCCTCGCCGCTGCGGCCCGCCCGCCCCGGCCGCCCGGAGGTCGTCGTCAAGCACGCCCGCACCGCCCACGGGGCGACCGCGGTCGGCCCCTCGCCGGCCCAGCGGCGCTCGCGCTGGGCCGCCCGGCTGCGGGCCTCGGGCCTGCTCGCCGGGTGGGTGGCCATGGCTGCGCTGACCGGGCTGTCCATGGCCGGTGTGCTGCCCCGCTGGGCCGCCCTCCTCGGTGTCGCCCTGTGCGGCCTGTCCGTGGCGCTCGTGCGCTGGTCGGTCGCCCGGCAGCGCTCGGCCCGACGCCGGGCCCGCACCGCCGGCCGCCCGGCCGCCCCGCGCCGGACCGCCCCTGCGCGACCCGCGGCCGTCACGGTCGAGCGTCCGGTCGCCGACGCCGGGCGCCCGTCCCAGGACGGGCACGAGTTCACCGCGCAGTCGGTCGCCGCCACGCTGCGCACCACCTCCCGCGGCAGGCCCGCCCGGCCCGCCGCGTCGGCCACGCCGGAGCTCTACGACCTGCACGCCGTCGAGGCGTCGCTGGTCGACGCCGGCGCCCGGGCCGCCGTCGCACCGGCCGCGCCGGTCCCCCACGGAGCCGAGGCCGACCAGCAGGCGCCGGCGCCCGCCGAGGACGGGACCTGGCACCCCGTGCCGGTGCCGCCGCCCACGTACACCCTCAAGGCCAAGGCCTACCGGCCGCTCCCCGGCACCTCGACGCTGCCCGCCGACGGCACGGAGATGGCTCTGGAGGAGGAGTTCGAGGACCTGCCGCGGATCGACCGCGTGGGCTGAGGCCGTGGTGCCGCCGGGAGTTTTTCCGGTGCCGGGGCCGGTGCTATAGTCGGGAGCCGCATCACGGGGCTGTGGCGCAGTTGGTAGCGCGTCTCGTTCGCAATGAGAAGGCCAGGGGTTCGAATCCCCTCAGCTCCACCAGGACCCCGTCCACCACCGCTCGCGCGGCGTGGACGGGGTTTTCTCATCCTGATCCGCGCACACTGCATTGCATACCCATTCAGCACCCCGCATATCGACCCATGCCGCCCGGCGGATACGCTGACCTCTCTGACGGGCCGCACGCCCGTCGCCGCACGAGGGAGGAACCGCACGTGGCCGTCAACCTGAGGGGTCGCAGCCTGCTGTCGCTGGTGGAGGAGACGCCGGCCGAGATCCGATACCTGGTCGACCTGGCGCACGATCTCAAGCGGGCCAAGACCTCGGGCCAGGAGCGACGGCTCCTCGTGGGCAGGTCGGTCGCGCTCGTCTTCGAGAAGACCTCCACGCGCACCCGCGCCGCCTTCGAGGTGGCCGCGGCCGACCAGGGGGCGCACACCACCTTTCTCGAGCCCTCCAGCACCCAGATCGGGCACAAGGAGTCGATCAAGGACACGGCCCGGGTGCTCGGGCGGATGTACGACGCCATCGAGTACCGCGGGGCCAGCCAGGCGACGGTCGAGGAGCTGGCCCGGCACGCCGGGGTGCCGGTCTACAACGGCCTGACGGACGAGTGGCACCCGACCCAGATGCTGGCCGACGCCCTGACGATGCGCGAGCACACGCACAAGCACCGGCACGAGACGTCCTTCGCCTACCTCGGCGACGCCCGCAACAACACCGGTCACTCGCTGCTGCTGCTGGGCGCAAAGCTCGGCATGGACGTGCGGATCGCCGCCCCCGAGGGGCTGCAGCCCTCCGCGGATGTGGTCGAGCTGTGCCGCGGGGTCGCCGAGGAGACCGGCGCCCGGCTGACGGTCACCGACGACGCCGCCGAGGCGGTCCGCGGCGTCGACTTCGTCCACACCGACGTGTGGGTCTCGATGGGGGAGCCGCCCGAGGCCTGGGACGAGCGCATCGACCGGCTGCTGCCCTACCAGGTCAACGCCGACCTCATGGCCGCGACCGGCAACCCGCGGGTGCGGTTCATGCACTGCCTGCCCGCCTTCCACGACGACAGGACCACGGTCGGCGCCGAGCTCATGGCGCGCCGTCCCGAGCTGCGCGCCGGCGTCGAGGTGACCGACGAGGTCTTCGAGTCGCCCGCCAGCGTCGTCTTCGACCAGGCCGAGAACCGGCTCCACACCATCAAGGCGCTCATGGTCGCCACGCTCACATGAGCGCCGCCCCCACCAGCGCGACGGAGCCGCAGGCCGCAGGTATGCCGCACGGTCGGCTGCGCGAGCCCGCGCACCGGGTCAGCCCGCGGGCCGTCCGCTACTGGACGGTCAACTCCCTGATCGGCGGCGTCGTCACCTGGGCCGTGCTGTTCGCCGTGGCCTGGTTCCTGCCCGAGGGCCGTTGGTGGTCCACCGCGCTGGTGTGGCTCTTCGTCGTGGTGATGGCGGTCAACGTCGTCGAGGTGGTGCTCGAGCCCGCGATCCGCTTCCGCCGGACGCGCTGGGAGGTCACCGGGGCGCGGGTCTTCGTCCAGACGGGGTGGCTCTCCCGCGACCAGCGGATCGCGCCCCTGTCACGGGTGCAGACGGTCGACACCCACCGGGGCGCCGTCATGCGGCTCTACGGGCTGGCCAACATCACCGTGACCACCGCCTCGGCTGCCGGCCCCATCACCATCCCCTGCCTGGACAGCGACCTCGCCGACCGGGTGACCGCCGACCTGGCCCGCATCACCGGGCAGGCCAGGGGGGACGCGACGTGACCGTGCCCGACCTGCCGCCGCCCACCGGCGCGCCGGTCGTGCCCGCAGCGGATCCCGGCCCGGCCGTCCCCGGACCGGTCGCCGGGCCGCCCGTGCCCGGCGGCACCGGGCAGTGGCAGCGGCAGAGCCCGCGCATGCTGCTCGTGCACCCGGTGCGGATCCTCGGCTCCTTCGCCGTCCCGCTGCTGCTGGCCATGTTCGGGGTCGGTCGAGGTGACGACGGTGGCCCCTGGTGGTTGCTCGTGGCCGCTGCCGGCGCGGTCATCGCCGTGCTTGCCGGCGTCGCCTCGTGGTTCATCACCCGCTTCCGCTTCACCGACGAGCAGCTGCAGCTGCGCACCGGGCTGCTCAGCCGGCGCATCCTCACCGCGCCCCTGGACCGCGTCCGCAGCGTCGACGTGGAGTCCTCGCCGCTGCACCGCGTCCTGGGACTGGCCAAGGTCAAGGTCGGCACCGGTGTCGACAGCACCCGCATCGAGCTCGACGGCGTCAGCCGCGAGCAGGCCACCGAGCTGCGGACCTTCCTGCTGCGGCGCACATCCGAGGAGAACGCCGCACCCGGGCCGGACGACGCGACCCTCAGGCCCGGGGACCAGCCTGCCGGCCCCGCCGACGCGAGCGGCACGCCATACCCGCAGGCCGAGGCCGAGCTGGCGCGCATCGACTGGAGCTGGTTGCGCTACGCGCCCTTCAGCCTCTCCAGCCTGGTGGTCGTCGCCGGGGCTGTCGGCGTGCTCAGCCAGGTCGGCGACGACCTGCCCGTCGACCAGGTCGAGGTCGCCCAGGACGCCTGGGCGTGGGTCGTCGCGCAGGCCGTGCTCGTGCTGCTGGCCATGGTGGCCGTGGCCGTCGTCGTGGGCTGGGTGGTGGTCTCCACGGTCACCTACGTGCTCACCTGGTGGAACCTGCGGGTCGTGCGCGAGGGGCAGGGCAACCTGCGCATCACCCGGGGCCTGCTCACCACGCACAGCCAGACCGTCGAGCGGGCCAAGGTCCGCGGCGCGCGGATGGGGGAGCCCTTCCTGCTGCGCCTCGTGCGCGGCGCGGAGCTGACCGCGATCGCCACCGGCGTGGGCAGCGGCGGCACCGTCAAGGTGCTGCCGCCGGCCCCCCGGCAGGTGGTCACCGACGTGGGCCACGAGCTCCTGGAGGAGACCGGCGCGCTGACGATGGAGCTCACCGGGCACGGGCCCCGCGCCCGGCGCCGCATCCACCTGCGCCACCAGTGGGGCACGCTCGTCGTCGCCGGCCTGCTCGCGGTGCCCACGTGGCTCACCGACGCGTGGTGGTTCGACCGGCTGCCCGGCTGGGGGCCGGTGGCCGTCCTGGTCGTGCTCGGCGCCCTCAACGCGGTGGTCGCCGACAGCGCGTGGCGCAACCTCGGCCACGGCCTGACCGAGCGGCACCTGGTCGTCCAGACCGGGGCGTTCGTGCGCACGCGCGAGGTCCTCGAGGTCGCCGGGGTCATCGGGTGGGTCGTGCAGCAGTCGTTCTTCCAGCGGCGCCGCGACCTGTGCGACCTCGTGGCCACGACGGCGGCAGGGCCCGAGCAGGTCACCGCCCCCGACATCCCGGTGGACGCCGCGGTGCGGCTGGCCCGCCGGGCCACCCCGGGAATGCTGGACGACCTGCTGGCGTAGTCGTTGCCATGAGCGACTTCGAGGAGATGCTGAGGGGGACGGGCCAGACCCCCTCGGGGGTGCCGCAGATCCGGCTGCCCGGCGACGAGGAGCTCGACGACCACGCGCGCTACGACCGCGCGACCTTCCTGTTCGAGACCAAGAGCTACCACCGGGCCGCCGAGCTGCTCGAGCCGCTGGTCTCGGGCAACCCGCACAACGCCGAGGTGACCCTCCTGCTGGCCCGCTCCTACTACCACGCTGCCCGCCTCGGCCCCGCCGAGACGCTGCTGCGCCAGATGCTGGAGCGCTGGCCGAGCGACGCCTACGCCCACCTGCTGCTGGCGCGCACCCTGCAGCGGGCCGGTCGCGCGCAGGAGGGTGCCCCGCACCTGAAGATCGCCGAGGCGATGGGGCTCGACTCCTGACCCGCGCGGGTCAGGTCCAGAAGTCGAACCACAGCCGCAGCTGCCACTCCCCGCGCGGGATGACCTGGGCGGTGTGCACCGGGAGGTACCACGCGAACCAGGCCACCGCGAGCACGAGGTAGACGACCACCGCGACGGCGCCCCACCGGCGCCGTCGCGGTGGCGCGTCGGCCGGGCCCAGCACCAGCGCCAGGCAGCAGACGACCACGAGCACCAGCCACGGCGCGAACGCGACGGCGTAGAAGCTGTAGATCGTGCGTGTCTGGTAGAGGAACCACGGGAACCATCCGGCGACCACGCCCGAGAGCGCGGCGCCGGCGCGCCAGTCGCGACCGAGCAGCCACAGGAAGGCGACGACGAGCAGCCCGACCGTCGCGCCCCACCACACGAAGAGGTTGCCGAGGGAGGCGATGTACTCCACGCAGCTCGCGGCCTCGCACCCCTTCTCGCCGCGGGTCGGCCACTCGGCGTAGAAGAGCGTCGGCCGCCACTGCACGCTCCAGCTCCACGGGTTGGACTTCCAGGCGTGCTCGTTCTGCAGGCCGACGTGGAAGGTCATCATCTCGGCGTGGTAGGCCCACAGCGAGCGCAGGGGGTCGGGCACCAGCGCCGCCACGGAGCCTGGGTCGGCGGGGTTCTGCGCGGCCCACCCTCGCTTCCACCCGCCGTCGGTGGCGAACCACCCGGCCCAGGAGGCGACATACGTGACCAGGGCGACCGGCACCATCGACAGGAAGGCGGGTATGCCGTCGCGCACCACGCCGCCGGTGAACCACCCGGGAGCACCCGCGGCGCGGCGGGCGCCGATGTCCCACCAGACCGTCATCAGGCCGAAGACCGCCAGGAAGAACAGGCCGGACCACTTGGTGCCGATGCACAGCCCGAGGCTGAGCCCGGCCGCCAGCCGCCACCAGCGCACGCCGAGGCCGGGCCCCCACCAGCGCAGCCAGCGGCGGACGGGGTTCGTCGGGACCGGCTCGGCGCGGGTCCGTTCCCACCAGGGACCCCAGCGCTGCGCCAGCCGGCGCCGGGCCTGCTCCCGGTCCAGCAGGAGCAGGAGGAAGGCCAGCAGGGCCCACCACATGACGAAGATGTCGAGCAGGCCGATGCGGGACTGCACGTAGTGGTGCCCGTCGACGGCCAGCAGGGCCGCGGCGGCGACGGCCAGCAGGGCGTTGCGCCACAGGTGCCAGGCGACCCGGCCGAGGACGAGGATGGACAAGGTGCCGACGACCGCCGAGGACAGCCGCCACCCGGCTGAGGACTCCGGGCCCAGCAGCATCTCCCCGAGCGCGATCATCCACTTGCCGACCGGGGGGTGCACCACGAGGTCGGGCACGTCGTCCCAGATGTCGAAGGTGCCGTTGGTGAAGAAGGCGTTGGGGTCCTCGACGCCCTCCCTGATCTCGCGCTCGTGCCCGTAGAGGCGCAGCGACCACGCCTGCTTGACGTAGTAGGTCTCGTCGAAGACCAGCCGGTCGGGGTAGCCCAGGCGCCAGAGGCGCAGCGCGCCGCCGACGAGGGTGACGAGGAGGATCCCCAGCCAGGCCGCCCGGTCCGAGCGGCGCAGGGAGCGGGGCTCCGGCCCGAGCAGCCGAGCCCGCAGATCCTCCATACCGGTCATCGTAGGTGGCGGCAGGGCGCGGGCCGTGCGCCGCGGGGCGGGTAGTAACCTGCCTCCGTGGCCACTTCAACCCTTCCCGCGCGCGGTGACCGCAAGGTCAGCTCCAGCATCCTGCTGAAGACGATCATGGCGGCCAGCGGTCTGTTCTTCATCGGGTACCTGCTGCTGCACATGTACGGCAACCTGATGATCCTGTCCGGCCGGGAGGCCTTCGACGAGTACGCGCACCACATCCGCACCTTCGGCGAGCCGATGCTGCCCGAGAAGGGCCTGCTGTGGGTGCTGCGCATCGGGCTCCTCGCCGCGCTCGTCGCGCACGTCTGGTCGGGTATGGCGCTCTGGCGCCGGGCGCGGGGGGCCCGCTCGGTGCGTTACGTCAAGAAGCGCGCGGGCTACGGCAACTTCTACGCCGCGGCCATGCGGTGGGGCGGCCTGGCCCTGCTGGCCTTCGTCGCCTTCCACCTCATGCACTTCACCTGGCAGACGGTGACGATCGGCGAGGCGCACGCGAGCCCGGCCGCCCGCGTCATCGACAGCTTCAGCCACTGGTGGGGCGTCGGCATCTACGCCCTGGCCATGTTCTTCCTGGGGATGCACCTGCTCCACGGGATCTGGGGCGCGGCCATGACGCTGGGGCTGAACACCTCGCTGCGCCGCGCAGAGCAGATCCGCCTGACCTCGATCGTCATCACGACGATCATCGTCGTCGGCTTCCTCATCCCGCCCTTCGCCATCCTGTTCGGCCTCGTCGACTAAGGACCTGGAAAAAGACATGACAGACATGCTGATCGACGGGCTCTACCGCGAGGGCGAGCCCATCGCCGACACCAAGGCGCCCGACGTCGCCGACATCTCCCAGATGTGGACCGAGCGCAAGTTCGACGCCGCCCTGGTCAACCCGGCCAACCGCCGCAAGCTCGACGTCATCATCGTCGGCACCGGCCTGGCCGGCGCGGCCGCGGGCGCGACACTCGGGGAGGCCGGCTACAACGTCAAGTCCTTCTGCTACCAGGACAGCCCGCGGCGCGCGCACTCGATCGCGGCCCAGGGCGGCATCAACGCGGCCAAGAACTACAAGGGCGACGGCGACTCGATCCACCGGCTCTTCTACGACACCGTCAAGGGCGGCGACTACCGCTCCCGCGAGAGCAACGTCTACCGCCTCGCCGAGGTCAGCGCCGACATCATCGACCAGTGCGTGGCCCAGGGCGTGCCCTTCGCCCGCGAGTACGGCGGCCTGCTCGACAACCGCTCCTTCGGCGGGGTGCAGGTCTCGCGCACCTTCTACGCCCGCGGCCAGACGGGCCAGCAGCTGCTCATCGGCGCCTACCAGGCGCTGGAGCGGCAGGTCGGCGCCGGCACCGTGCAGATGTACTCCCGCCACGAGATGCTCGAGGTCATCGTCGTCGACGACGGCGACGGCCAGGGCCCGCGGGCCCGCGGCATCATCGCCCGCGACCTGGTCACCGGCGAGATCGAGACGCACCTGGCCGACGTCGTGGTGCTGGCCACCGGCGGCTACGGCAACGTCTTCTTCCTGTCGACCAACGCGATGGGCTCCAACGTCACCGCGGCCTGGCGGGCGCACCGCAAGGGCGCCTACTTCGGCAACCCCTGCTACACGCAGATCCACCCGACCTGCATCCCGCAGACCGGGGAGCACCAGTCCAAGCTGACGCTGATGAGCGAGTCGCTGCGCAACGACGGCCGCATCTGGGTGCCCAAGCGGGCCGAGGACTGCGAGAAGGACCCGCGCCAGATCGCCGAGGAGGACCGCGACTACTACCTGGAGCGGATCTACCCCGGCTTCGGCAACCTGGTCCCGCGCGACATCGCCTCGCGCCAGGCCAAGAACATGTGCGACGAGGGCCGCGGTGTCGGCCCGGCCGTCGACGGCGTGCGCCGCGGCGTCTACCTCGACTTCGCCGACGCGATCTCGCGCCTGGGCGAGGACGCGGTCCGGTCCAAGTACGGCAACCTCTTCGACATGTACGAGCGGATCACCGGGGAGAACCCCTACCAGGTGCCGATGCGCATCTACCCCGCCGTGCACTACACGATGGGCGGCCTGTGGGTCGACTACGACCTGCAGTCCACGATCCCGGGCCTGTTCGTCACCGGGGAGGCCAACTTCTCCGACCACGGCGCCAACCGGCTCGGGGCCTCGGCGCTGATGCAGGGCCTGGCCGACGGTTACTTCGTGCTGCCCAACACCATCCGCGACTACCTGGCCAAGGGGCCCTACCCCAAGCTCGACGAGAGCCACCCGGCCGTGGTGGAGGCCCAGCGCTCGGTCCAGGACCGCGTGGAGCGGCTCGTCTCGGTCAACGGCACCCGCAGCGTCGACTCCTACCACCGTGAGCTCGGCAAGATCATGTGGGAGAAGTGCGGCATGGAGCGCACCGACGCCGGGCTGCGCGAGGCGATCGAGGAGATCCGCGCCCTGCGGCAGGACTTCTGGACCAACGTGCGCGTGCTCGGCACCCCCGAGGGCCTGAACCAGTCCCTGGAGCGGGCCGGCCGCGTCGCCGACTTCCTCGAGCTCGGTGAGCTGATGTGCATCGACGCGCTGCACCGTCGCGAGTCCTGCGGCGGACACTTCCGCGCGGAGTCCCAGACCGAGGACGGCGAGGCCCTGCGCGACGACGACGAGTTCGCCTACGTCGCGGCCTGGGAGTGGGGCGGCGACGGAGGTGCGCCGGTCCTGCACAAGGAGGACCTCGTCTACGAACACATCGAGCTCAAGCAGAGGAGCTACAAGTGAAGCTCGCCCTCAGCATCTGGCGCCAGGACAACCCCAAGGTGCCGGGCCGGATGGTCCGCTACGACATCGACGGCGTCTCCGAGGACAGCTCCTTCCTGGAGATGCTCGACCTGCTCAACGAGCAGCTCACCGAGAAGGGTGAGGAGCCGGTCGCCTTCGACTCCGACTGCCGAGAGGGCATCTGCGGCACGTGCGGCGTCGTCATCAACGGCGAGGCCCACGGCCCCGAGCGGACGACGACCTGCCAGCTGCACATGCGCTCGTTCAAGGACGGCGACGAGATCGTCATCGAGCCCTGGCGCGCCGACCCCTTCCCGGTCATCAAGGACCTGGTCGTGGACCGCAGCGCGTTCGACCGGATCATCGCCGCCGGCGGCTTCATCTCCGCCAACACCGGCTCCGCCCCCGACGCGCACGCCACCCCGGTGCCCAAGGAGCACGCCGACCGGGCGTTCATGGCCGCGGAGTGCATCGGCTGCGGCGCCTGCGTCGCGGCCTGCCCCAACGGCTCGGGCTCGCTGTTCATGGGTGCCAAGATCACCCACCTCGGTGAGCTGCCGCAGGGCCAGCCCGAGCGCGACGCGCGCGTGGCGGCGATGACGCACCAGCACGACGCGGAGGGCTTCGGCGGCTGCACCAACCTGGGCGAGTGCACCCGCGCCTGCCCCAAGGGCATCCCGCTCAACGTCATCTCCCAGATGAACGCCGACCTGCGGCACGCCGGCTACGGCCGCTGACCCCCGACCCGACCGACGACGTCGGGTGCACGCCCTCCGGGCGACCGACGACGTCGCGTGAACGCCCCACGGCCCACCGAGGACGTGGGGCGTTCGCCGTCGGTCGGGGCCGTAGGGTCGCTCCATGACCACCACCGGAGCGCTCGTCCTGGCCGCCACCCCGATCGGCGACGCGCGGGACGCCAGCCCCCGGCTCATCGAGGAGCTGGCGGGGGCGGACGTCGTCGCGGCCGAGGACACCCGCCGCCTGCGCCGGCTGACGGACCGGCTGGGTGTGACGGTCGGCGGCGAGGTGGTCAGCTACCACGAGCACAACGAGGCCTCCCGCACCCCCGACCTCGTCGCGCGCATCGCCGCCGGCGCCCGGGTGCTGCTCGTCACGGACGCCGGTATGCCGTCGGTCTCCGACCCGGGCTACCGCCTCGCCATCGCCTGCGTGGCCGACGACCTTCCCGTCACGTGCGTGCCCGGTCCGTCGGCGGTCCTCATGGCCCTGGCGGTCTCGGGCCTGCCGGTCGACCGCTTCTGCTTCGAGGGTTTCCTGCCGCGCAAGCAGGGCGAGAAGGCCCGCGGTCTGTCCGCCCTGGCCCGGGAGCCCCGCACGATGGTCTTCTTCGAGGCGCCCCACCGGCTGGCCGCCTCGCTGCGCGCGATGGCCGAGGCCTTCGGCCCGGACCGCCCTGCCGCGGTATGCCGTGAGCTCACCAAGACCTACGAGGAGGTCCGCCGCGGTGGGCTGGGTGAGCTGGCGGTGTGGGCCGGCGACGGTGTCAAGGGGGAGATCACCGTCGTGGTGGCGGGGGCCGACGCCGGCGGCGGGCCTGCCGTCGAGGTGGGTGACGTCATACCCGAGGTCCTCGAGCGCGTGACGGCCGGCGAGCGGCTCAAGGACGTCTGCCGCGACGTGTCCGCACGCACGGGCATCCCGGTGAAGCGGCTCTACGACGGGGCGGTCGCCGCGCGCTAGGCCGGCAGGTCCCTCCGCCCCGTCCGGCGACGGATGAGGCAGACTGGCCCCGGCGCCTCACCGTGGAGGCGCGGAACGAGAGGTCGAGTCGTGCACATCAACTGGCGGACGATCGCGTCCGGGTTCGCCGGCGGGGTCATCGCCGCGGTCGTGGGCGGCTACGCGCTGACGACCGGGCTGGGGTCCCACCCCGACACCTACACCACCTCGGGCATGGTGTGGGCGGCCGTGGTCGCACTGGCCGGCGGGGTGGCCGCGACGGCAGCAGGGTGGGGCCTCAACGGACGCCGGGAGGCCGGCCTCGGCGGCATCGCGGCGATCGTGTCGTTCATGGGAGCCGTCTGCGCGACGGCTGCCTGGGCCTCCGTCGTCGCCCCGCTGGTGAGCACCTGGCAGCTGCTGGTCGCGGCCGTCCTCATGCTGGGCATCTGCCTCGTCGCGCTGGCGGCGGTCTGCGGCACGACGGCCGCGGTCCTGCGCCCGGCCTCCGTCCAGCGGGAGCGTGAGCCCGTCGGCTAGCCGCCGTCCTGCTCCTTCGGCGGTCGTCCCCGCCGGGGCAGGGGGCCGGCCCCGCGCGGGGAGCGCCCGGCCGAGCGCAGGGCGTCGCGCAGCACGACCTCGATCTGGGCGTTGACGCTGCGCAGCTCGTCGGCCGCCCAGCGCTGCAGCGCCTCGTGGACCGCAGGGTCGAGCCGCAGCAGGACGGACCGGCGCTTGGGCGCGGGCCGTCGCTGCTGCGGCTCTCCGGAGGTGTCGGTCATGCGACGCGGCGCTCAGGTGTAGAGCGACCCCGTGTTGACGACGGGGGTCGTGCCGCGCTCGGAGCAGAGCACGACGAGCAGGTTGGAGACCATGGCCGCCTTGCGCTCGTCGTCGAGCTCGACGATGTCCTGGGCCTCGAGCTGGCGCAGGGCGCTGTCGACCATGCCGACGGCCCCGTCGACGATCTTCTCGCGGGCCGCGATGATGGCCGACGCCTGCTGGCGCTGGAGCATGGCCTGGGCGATCTCCGGGGCGTAGGCGAGGGCGGAGATCCGCACCTCGATGACCTCCAGGCCGGCCAGGACGATCCGCTCGGCGACCTCGTGCGCCAGCTCGGCGGAGATGACGTCGGTGTCACCGCGCAGGGTGACCTCCGTCGCGTCGTTGTCGTAGGGGTGGCTCATCGCCACGTGCCGCAGCGCCGACTCGGACTGCACGGCGACGAAGTCCTCGTACTCCTCCACCGAGAACGTCGCCTTGGCGGTGTCGGCCACCTGCCAGACGACGATGGCCGCGATGTTGATCGGGTTGCCGTCGGCGTCGTTGACCTTCAGCTCGTTGGTCTCGAAGTTGTGCACGCGCACCGAGACGTTCTTGCGCGTGCTCAGCGGCACGACCATCCGCAGGCCGGGCTTGCGCACCGTGCCGATGTAGCGGCCGAAGAACTGGACGACCTTCGTGTGCCCCGGCGCGACGACCGTCAGGCAGGCCAGGAGGACGAGCGCGACCAGCCCCAGCAGGCTCCCGCCCACGATGCCGGCGATCCCGCCCTCGCCCGCGTCCGCCGCGACGGCGCCGCGGATGAACAGCCACGCCGCCACGCCCGCCAGCGCCAGCGACACGACCAGGCCGACGAAACCGTCGACCGACCACGCCCTGCGCTCGGTGATGTCGACGCGCGTCCCGTCGACCCCGACCGGTCGCCCGGCGGGCTCGCCCCCCGTGGACTCGTCGACGGCCGGCTCGTTGTCCATCGTGCTCATGCGCACATCCCCTTCGTTCGTGAGTGACATCAAAACGATATCACTTTTCTCAGAAGGCCTGGTCGCAGGGGCGTGCCGTGCGCTCAGTCGTAGCCGGCCTCGCTCATCAGCCGGTCCGTCTCCTGGCGCCGTGCCCGTCGACGGCGCCACAGCGCGAAGCCCGCCCACACCAGGAGCAGCAGCAGGAAGATCACGAGCACCGGCAGGAAGATCGCGACCAGCGACAGCGTCACCGAGGCGCCGTCCTCGGCCGCGGACACGATCGGTGTCCCGAGCCCGCCCGTGCCCGCGTTGACGACCGGCCGCGTCACCGCCTTGCCGGTGTGCACGATCCCGGCCGTGATGATGCCGAGCAGCACCCCGACCCACGGGTTGTCGGCCATGAAGGACGAGCCCTGCTCGAAGTCCTCGGCCGCCGTGGTGGCGGCGAAGATGAGACCACCGGTCGCCGGGCGGACGAACGTGCCGACCGCGTCGTTGATGTGGTCGACCAACGCGATCTTGTCCAGCACGACCTCCGAGAGCAGCAGCACGGCGGCGATGCCGATGGCCCACCACGACTCGATCCAGGCGTACTGGTGAGGGAGGTTGATCACCTCGGTGAACCGCGCGATCAGCGCGACGAGGAGGAAGGGGATGTAGGCGTTGAGCCCCGCGGCGGCCGACAGCCCGGCCCCGGTGAGTGCAGCGAGCATGTGGTGGCCTCGCCTTTCGTGTCGGCGGCCCTCCGGCGGAGGGCGGTCGACCCATACAACCACGGGGTATGTCGTGCCTGTTCCGTGCGCGTGTCCCTCACCCCGGGGCGGCGGCGTGTCCCCGGGACTCAACCTTTCGGCATACCGGGCCGTTGGGAGGATGGGTCCGTCGCAGGGGGACGGACCACCGACACGACGAGGTGAGATGAAGAAGGACCAGGAGGAGGGCTTCGCGGACTTCGTCCGGGCGGCCTCCCCGCGCCTGCTCACCTCGGCGTGGATGCTCTGCGGCGACCCCCACGTCGCCGAGGAGCTGGTGCAGGAGTCGCTGGCGCGGGTCTACGTGCACTGGCGGCGGGCGAGGGCCGACAACCCGACGGCCTACGCCCGCCGCGTGCTCGTCAACCTCCACACCGACCGGTGGCGCAAGCGCCGGCGCGAGGTGCTCACGGACACCGTGCCGGACACGGACCCGGCGTCCGGACCCCAGGTCACCCTGGGCCTCGACCTCGACCTGACCCAGGCGCTGCAGGCCCTGCCGCGCCGCGAGCGCGAGTGCGTGGTCCTGCGGCACTACCTCGACCTGTCCGAGAAGGACGCCGCGGCGACGCTCGGCGTCTCGACCGGCACGGTCAAGAGCTCGACCTCACGCGGGCTGGCCGCCCTGCGCGCCGCCCTGACCGAAGGGGAACCGAACCATGTCTGACGACCTCGACCGCTCCGCCCTCGTCCTGCTCGACCGCGCCGACGAGCTCGCGCCCGTCATGTCCGTCGAGCCGGACGCCGTCATCGCCCGGGGACGCCGCAAGGTGCACCGCCGTCGCACCTCCGCAGCCGCGGGCGTCGGCTCGCTGGCTCTCGTGGGTGCCCTGTGGCTGGGTGGACCGCTCAACCCGTTCGCCGCCACCGGCGACCCGGTGCCGGCCTCGGTCAGCTGGCAGGACGGGGTGGCCGTCGACCTGTTCGACAACGAGCCGAACCCCGTCCACGAGGCCGACCGGGTCCACTGGACGGGCGAGCTGCGCAGCGCCGAGGGGGCGGCCTTCCCCGAGCTCGTGCTCACCCGCGACGGCGAGGAGCTCGAGCCGCTGCCGGCGCAGGACGGCCCCGGTGACGTGCTGGTCTTCGGTGTCGAGGGACTGAGGGTGGCCGTGTGGGAGTCACCGTCAGGCAGCCTCGGCGAGACCCCGCTGTGGTCCCCGGGCGTCCACCGCGGCCAGGGCGGCACGGCTGAGGTCGACGGCGCACTCCTGCGGTATGCCGTCGCCGAGTTCGTGCCCGGGGCGTCCGCCGCGATGGAGGAGCTCTACTGGTACGACGAGACCGCAGCACACTCCGCCAGCGGCGCGCCGGTGGCGAGCACGAGGATGGGCGTCAACGGCTCGGAGGCGCTCGTGATGCTGGACGAGGCGCGCGGGGTGTGGGGTGCGACCCCGCTCGGCGAGCACCTCGGGCCCCCTCACGTGGCGCGGCTCGTGTCGGGCTCCGGCCTGACCGGGTGGATGGGAGGGTCGCTCGTGACCACGTCGGTCGGCGTGCTGCCGCCCGGCTCGACAGACCTGGCGGTCACCCCGGGCACCGCGACCCTGGCGTCCACGCCGCTCGGCTCGCACACCGCCGTGATGGCCGCCGACCCGAGCCTGACCGACACCGTCCCGCAGGTCCGGTTCACGCTGGACGGCGAGGAGCACGTCCTGGAGAGCTATGCGCAGGACACGGGCCGACCGCTGGCCGTCGGCAGCGGGCAGGTCCTCGTCACCGCGCAGCCCGAGGCGCTCGAGCTGCGCCGGGGCGAGGACTACACGCTCATCCCCGCCGGGGACCTGCAGGACGGGACGGCGTTCACCGTGCCGACCCTGGGCGGCCACGCCGTCGTCGTCCCGGGCTGGCAGCCCGACGCGGACGTCGAGGACCTCCGCGCCCTCGTCGGCTCGGACGGGGACGAGCGGTGGGTCGAGGTGAAGGCCGCCCACGTCGGGGCCCTGTTCGACGGCCGCCCGCTGGTCGTCCTCGGCCTGGACCGCGGGGTCGTCGGGGAGGGTGAGACGGTCCGGGGCGTGGGTGTCGCGGGCGAGGGTGACGTCACGCCGCACACCCTCGCCCAGGGTGTCGTCCTGCTCGACCCCGATCTCTGAGCCGCTCCGGTAGCCGCCCCACAGGCGCCCACCACCCGCCTACCACGGCCCACCCTGGAAACCGGCTCGTGCCGGGGAAGCTCCCCCCGCACGAGCCGGTTTCTCCGGTCCAGACGGCGGATGCCCTGTCGGCCCCAACCTTTCACCACCCTGCTCCGTTACCGGTGCGAGGACAGGGCAGGATGACGCCGAGGAGGCACGGGTGGGCAGCAGCGAGGACGACGGGGCGTACGTCGAGTTCGTCGACGCGTCACGCTCGACCCTCCTGGCCTACGCCTGGCTGCTGACCGGGGAGCCGCACGCCGCGGAGGACCTCGTGCAGGAGACGTTCGTGCGGGTCTACGTCCGCTGGCGCAAGGTCCGGGGCGGCCAGCCGCTGGCCTACGCCCGCCGCGTGCTGTCCAACCTGCACACCGACCGGTGGCGGTCGAGACGGCGTGAGGTGCTGCGCGACGAGGTGCCGGAGACGGCATACACCCCCGACCCGATGACCACCGACCTCGTCCGCGCCCTGCAGGCGCTGTCGCCGCGCGAGCGCGAGTGCGTGGTGCTGCGCCACTACCTGGACCTGTCCGAGAAGGACACCGCCGCGACGCTGGGGATCAGCGTCGGGTCGGTGAAGAGCTACACGTCCAAGGGTCTTGCGGGTCTGCGCCCGCTGCTCGCCGACAGGATCGAGGAGGAGCGCCATGTCTGACCGCCAGCTCGCCGAGATGCTGGACCGCGCCGTCAACCACGCGCCGCAGATGCACGTCACCGGCGACGACATGCTTGCGGCGGGCAAGGGCCGCGTCCGGCGTCGGCGGGCCGTCGGGATCGGTGGCGCCCTGGGCACCGCGGCGCTCGTCGCAGCCGTCTGGAGCGGGCTGGCCGGGGGCGACGGGACGCTGCTCGGCACGACCGAGATCCAGCCGGCCACGAGCGTCTGGGAGGAGGGCGAGACCGTCGACGCCGCCCTCTTCACCGGCCTGCAGACCATCGACCAGGACCAGGTCGCCCACGCCTACGACGCGCGGCTCGGACGCGTGACGTCGGACGGCCCGGTGACTCTCACCCTCTCCGACGGGGGCGAGGTGGTGGAGGAGGTCCCGGCGCAGTCACCCGTCCCCGGTCTCGAGGTCTTCGCCGGCGAGCGCATGACCGTCGCCGTGTGGGCCGAGCCCGAGGGCGTCGTCGCGTCGGTGCCGCTCGTGGGCCCGCTCGACCCGGGCGGGCCCGCGACCGTGCAGCGCACGCAGGTGGCGGACGAGGAGCTCGCGTACGCCGTGTGGGCGGGCGACGTCGTGCCGCTGCCGCAGGCGGTCCGCGACGTCTATCTCGTCGGGCAGGACGAGGTCGTGTCCCTGTCGGGGACGGCGGTCGGCTCGGAGGTCCTGCGGGCCGGTGGGGTGCGTGCCCTCGCGTGGTCGGACCGCGAGCGCGGCGTCTGGGGGTATGCGGTCGACGGCCAGGACTCCCCGTTCCTCGAGCAGCTGGGCCACTGGCCGGCTCAGCCCGCGTCCTTCGCCTTCTCCGAGGACGGCAGAGGAGGTGCCGTGACGGTGCTGCCCGAAGGTGCCGAGCTGGACCGCATGGGCCTCGCCGACGGCGAGGAGGTCGACAGCGCCGCACTGGACGGGCGGGAGGTGGTGCTGACGGCCGCCGAGGGCGACGTTGTGCCCGACGTGACCTTCACCCTCGACGACGCGACCTACCCCCTCGACGCCTACCTCGCGGACCTTGTGGCGCTCGACACGGTCGGTGGCGGTCAGCTGACCGTCGTGCCGGACGAGGACGGCGCCGGGGGGCTGACGCTCCAGGACCGGACGGGCACGGTCCCGGTCGAGCTGACCCTCGAGGAGCTGGGGGACGGTGTGGTCTCGCGTGCCGTGCACGGCAGCACCGTGGTGGTCGCCAGCGGCTGGGACCCGGGGCCGGCCGTCCTGACGGCGAGCCGTGTCGAGCTGGTCGGGGCTGACGGCCTCCCCGGGTGGGCCGTCCCGAGCGACGTCGCCCAGGTGGCCTTGCCGGACGGCACGCTGCTGACGCTGATGACGGTGGATGCGGCGGACGGGGTCGAGGTGGCTGGCGCAGGACACCAGGTCGGCGGGGAGATCGAGCGCTGGACGCCTCCGGTCACCACGGTCGGTGGCGTGGAGATGCGTCTGCTGGACGGCGAGCCGGTGCCCCACCTCGACGGTGGCCCGCTGGAGCGGCTCGACGACGGCTCCCTCGGAGGTGTCCGGCACTACGCCGGGGCGTCCTGGTCGGGTGCGGACTACCTGGTGGTGCCGGGTACCGGTGCCGGTGAGGCGTTTGTGCCCCTGGTCGGGGAGTCGGACGGGCAGGTCCGCCCCGCACCCGAGGCCGTCCTGGACCAGGACGTCGTCGAGCTGGGCGGCCAGCCCCTGACGGTCCTGCGGGTGAGCGTGAGCCTGGCGCAGCAGGGCCGCTCCGTCGTTCTGGGCGGGGCCGTGCAGCGAGGGTCGGGGGACGCCGCGAACAGCTGGGCGCTGGCCGGCAGTGCCGCCTCGGCCCATGTGGTCATCGACCCGGGGGCGGTCGTCACCGTCGCGGCGGACCAGGGCGTGTGGCTGCTCTACCCGCAGGGCTCGACGGACCCTGAGGAGCTGCAGGCCGGCCGTACCGGCGACGACGTGCTGCGTCTCACCGCCGGTCAGGACGCCGCAGAGCTGACACTGGTCGCCGTCCACCCTGCCGGTGCTCCTGGGCCGCGGGTCGGTGACGTCGAGGGCGAGCTCACGCCCACGGCCACGCACGACGTCGCCGACCTCGACCTGGTGGTCCGCACCTGGCGGACGGACGTCGGCGGGGACTGAGCCGCCTGCGTCATGACGGTCCCGCGGAAGTGGCGAGCATGGCTGCACGTCCACGGGACGACTCTCACGGGACGGGCACCACCCGGCGGCTCAGCGCCTGACCAGCACCTGCACGAGGTGCTCCAGCGTCGCCGCCGGGTTCCCCGTCGTGCCGCCGTGGATCGGCCCGGGCTGCACGATCGTGCTGCGCGGGGCGCTCAGCCACCCGAACCTCGGCCCTAGCCGGTCCAGCCGCGGGGTGCTGGGCGAGTGCTCGCCGCCGGCGACACGGCATACCGTCTCCAGCGCGGAGCGCACCGCCTCAAGGTCCAGGTCCGGGTCGAGCGCCAGCGCGCGGGCGTCGTCCAGTGCGAAGGCGCCCCGGAGGAACTCCGCCTCCTGGCTGTAGAGCACCACGCCCACGTTGATGAACTCCTCGCGCTCCACACGGGGCACGAGCCGCAGCACGACGTACTGGTAGTCGACGGTCATGCGGCACCTCCTGGCAGCCACACCTGCGGCGTCTCGACCCGCGCGAGCAGGTGCTCGAGGTATGCCGTGCGCACGGCGGCCGCGTCCGGCAGGTGGTCGGTGGTCTCCAGCCACTCCTCGGGCACCTGGTCGAGCACGCCCGCGACCAGGTCGGCGTCGATGCGGGGCGCCAGCTCTGCGTGGGCGCCCGGCAGGTCCGTCGCGAGGCCGCCGAGGACGTGGTCGTCGGCCCCCACCCGGAAGGGCTGCGCGGCGAAACGCCCTGCGTCCGGCGCGCGACTGGGCCAGGAGTGGTGGAAGTACAGCGCTGCCCCGTGGTCGATGAGCCAGGTCCGCCGGTGCCAGGTCAGCA
Organism: Ornithinimicrobium pekingense DSM 21552; assembly: GCF_000421185.1. Lineage (GTDB taxonomy): Bacteria > Actinomycetota > Actinomycetes > Actinomycetales > Dermatophilaceae > Ornithinicoccus > Ornithinicoccus pekingensis. The sequence goes on along the minus strand of NZ_ATWJ01000012.1, from coordinate 282,517 downwards.
GGTTGGGGTTGGACCACGTGCGGTCGACGTTGGCGGTGAACGCGTCCAGCCACAGGATCCGCGAGGCCAGCGCCGCGTCCGGCGGCCGCGACCCGTCGTAGCCCAGCGCGCCCGGCAGCAGGTCGACGCCCAGGTTGGTGCCGGGCGAGGCGTTGAGCAGGTCCTGCACCTCCTCATCGGCCTCGTAGCGCGCCATCGCCGCCGGCAGGTCGACCGTCACCAGGCGGGGGACCGGCAGCCCGAGCGCCCGCGCCAGCTCGCCGACGACGACCTCGGCGACCAGCACCTTCAGGCCCTGCCCGGCACCGCGGAACTTCACCACGTAGGTCCCCAGGTCCGCGCCCTCGACCACGCCCGGCATCGACCCGCCCTCGCGCAGCGGCGTGACGTAGCGGACGGCGGTGACGTGGTCGAGCACGACGGTCAGGCTAGCCGCTGAGGTGCCTGTGCACGTGACCCGCAGCGGCCCCGTGCCCACCCGCACGGCGCTAGCCTGAGCAGGGTGGGGACATCGACCGACGGAGACGTGCTCGTCAGGTCCCTGGCGGGCGTGGTCGTCGCGGCCGTCGCGGGGTGGGTGGCGGCGATCGCGTGGTGGGGCGTGGGGCCGATGTCGGTGCTCCCCGCCCTCGCCGGGCCCGCTGTCGCCCTGCTGCTGCTCCTCGGCGGACTGCTGCTCGCACTCCGGGTGGCAGGCAGCTTCCAGGTCCCGGGCTGGGGCGTGCTCGTCCTGGCGACCGCGCTGGTCCTCGGCCTCCTCGGCACCGGGTGGGTCGTCTCGGGGCAGCGAGACCTGCTGGGCCTGGGGCAGCTGGTCATCATGTACCTCGCGCCGTTCGTGCTCGGCGCCGCGTGGCTGGCGGGACTGGTCATGAGGGCCGGGCTCGAGCGCCGCGGGGTCGACCCGCTGCCCTGAGGTCAGCACGAGCGCCGCGCCCCCACCTTTCTGCGCCCCGGCACGTTGTACGGATGAGAGGGTCCAGGCGAGGAGGCGGTATGCGGTCGGCGCTCGAGCAGGAGTTCGAGAAGTTCTTCGACGACGCCTCGCCCCGCCTGCTCAGTGCCGCCTGGCTGCTCACCGGCGAGCAGCACGCGGCCGAGGACCTGGTCCAGGAGGCTCTCGCGCGGACCTACGCGCGGTGGTCCCGCGTCCGGAGCGGCAACCCGCTCGCCTTCGCCCGCCGGGTGATGGCCAACCTGCACACCGACCGATGGCGCAAGCACCGTCGTGAGGTGCTGACCGACGACCCGCCGGAGACGTCGCTGGTCACCGACCCGCAGACGGTCGACCTCGTCCGGGCGCTGCGGGGGCTGAGCCCGCGCGAGCGGGAGTGCGTGGTGCTGCGGCACTACCTCGACCTGTCCGAGAAACAGACGGCCGAGACGCTCGGCATCGGGGTGGGCAGCGTCAAGAGCTACACGATGCACGGGCTGCGGGGTCTGCGCGCCCAGCTGCTGGAAGGAGAGCAGACGCATGTCTGACCGTGAGACCCCGGCCCGCGACGTCCTCGCGCTGCTGGACCGAGCTGCCGCGCACACCCCGCCGCTGCACCTGGACCGCCGGGACGTCGTCTCCCGCGGGCGGCAGATCCGGCGCCGCCGACGTGCCGGAGGAGCGGGCACGGCGGTCGGCGTGCTCGCGCTCGCGGGTGCCGTCTGGCTCGGCTCGGGCGTGGCCGGGGACGCGCTCCGCGGGGCGGAGCAGATCTCGCCGGCCGGGGTGGGCCGGGAGGTCGACGCGCAGCAGTACGCCGAGGACCCGGTCGCCGGGACCGGGAGCGCACCCGTGGGGCCCGGCGGCTCCGTCGTCCTGCTCGGCGAGACCTACGAGGTGTCGACCGATGCCCACGGCTGGCCGCAGCTGCTCGACGAGGACGGGAGCGTGTTCCTCACCGTCTCGGACGCGGACGGCCCTCCGGCGGGTGACGGTGGAGGCGTCGTGATGTGGCGGGACCACTGGTGGCCGTGGTCTGACCGCACCGAGATCTACTTCGCCGTCGACGGTCAGCCCACTCTCGCCCCCGACGTGGAGGGCCAGGACGCCGTGACCATCTCCGGACCGGCCGGGGTCGTCGGTCTGGTGGCCGTCCCGCCGGGCTCGTGAGGCACGGCGGCAGCAATCCCGTTGCACCGGGCGCGCCCGGACCGGACCATGGCCTGGTGAGCGACACCCCATACCCTCTGCGCACCGAGCGGCTCCTCGTGCGCCTGCCGCGCGAGGACGACGTCGACGTGCTCACGGCATACCGCAACGACCCCGAGGTCGCACGCCTGCAGGACTGGGAGCTGCCCTACCCGCGCGAGCGGGCCGAGCAGCTGGTGGCGGCGCACGCGGACCGCGACGACGTCGTGCCGGGGGAGGGCACCCAGCTGGCCGTCGAGCGGGACGGGCAGCTCGTCGGTGACATCTATGTCGGCCTCGACGAGCACCGGGGCATCGCCGAGATCGGCTTCACCCTGGCCCGGGAGCACCAGCGCCAGGGGTATGCCGTGGAGGCCGTCTCGGCGGTCGTCGACGACCTGGTCGACCGGCTGGGGGTCCACCGCGTCGTCGGGGAGCTGTCCCCGGAGAACCTGGCCTCGGCCCGTCTGCTGGAGCGGCTGGGGATGACGTTCGAGCACCTGGCGGAGAAGTCGTTCTGGTGGCGCGGCGCGTGGGACGACAACCTCTACTACTCGATGAGCGCCGACGAACGCCGGGCGTGGCGCGACCGGCCGGCGACGCCGCCGGACCGGGTGCGCCTGGTCGAGCTGACGCACGAGAACTTCCGCGACTACGGCCGACTGCTCACCCACCGCTCGCAGGAGCGGTTCGTCGCGACGGTGCGCCGGTCCTACGCCGACGCGCTCTTCCCCGAGCCCGAGGACGGCCACCCTGTCGTCCCGGTGCTGGGCGGCATCGAGGCCGACGGGGAGCCCGTGGGCTTCCTGATGTGGGCCGACGCGGTGAACGCGGGCACCCCCGAGCCCTACCTGTGGCGGTTCCTCGTGGACCGGTGGCACCAGGGCCGCGGCATCGGCAGCCGCGCGCTCGGCCTGTGGCTGGACGACCTGCGGGCCGCCGGCCACGCCGCCGTCGTGACCAGCTGGGTGCAGGCGCCCGGCGGTCCCGAGCCGTTCTACCTCGGCGCCGGCTTCGAGCTCACCGGTGAGCTGGACGACGGCGAGGCGGTGGCCCGGCTGCGCCTGCAGGGCTGACGCGGCCGGCCCCGTGACCAGCCGCACCTAGACTGTGGCCCCATGACCCACGTCCTCACCTCCGTCGCCTGGCCCTACGCCAACGGGCCGCGCCACATCGGCCACGTGGCCGGGTTCGGCGTCCCCTCCGACGTCTTCAGCCGCTACATGCGGATGGCGGGGCACGAGGTGCTGATGGTCTCGGGGTCGGACGAGCACGGGACCCCGATCCTGGTCCAGGCGGACAAGGCAGGGATGAGCCCGCAGGAGTTCATCGACGTCAACCACCGGGCGATCGCCGAGGACCTCGTCGCGCTGGGGGTCTCCTACGACCTCTACACGCGCACGACCACCGCCAACCACCACGCGGTCGTCCAGCAGATGTTCCTGGCCTGCCACGCCAACGGCTACATGGTCGAGCAGACGCAGCGGGTGGCGATCAGCCCCTCCACCGGGCGCACCCTGCCCGACCGGTTCATCGAGGGCACCTGCCCCATCTGCGGGTACGCCGAGGCGCGCGGGGACCAGTGCGACAGCTGCGGCAACCAGCTCGACCCCACCGACCTGCTCAGTCCGCGCTCGAAGATCAACGGCGAGACGCCGCAGTTCACCGACACCCAGCACTTCTTCCTCGACCTGCCGGCCCTGGCCGAGGCGCTCGGGGAGTGGCTCGACGGCCGGGAGGCGAGCGGCCTGTGGCGGCCCAACGTCATCCGCTTCTCCAAGAACATCCTCGAGGAGATCCGGCCGCGGGCGATGACCCGCGACATCGACTGGGGCATCACGGTCCCGCTGGAGGGCTGGTCGGACCACCCGACGAAGAAGCTCTACGTCTGGTTCGACGCGGTCATCGGCTACCTGTCGGCGTCGGTGGAGTGGGCGCGACGCATCGGTGACGCCGAGCGCTGGCGGGAGTGGTGGAACGACCCGCAGGCGCTGTCCTACTACTTCATGGGCAAGGACAACATCACCTTCCACTCCCAGATCTGGCCCGCGGAGATGCTGGCGCACAACGGGAAGGGCAGCCGGGGCGGGCAGGTCGGCCCCTTCGGCGAGCTCAACCTGCCGACCGAGGTCGTCTCCAGCGAGTTCCTCACGATGGAGGGCCGGCAGTTCTCCACCTCGCGCAACGTGGTCATCTACGTCCGCGATGTGCTCGAGCGCTACCAGCCCGACGCGCTGCGCTACTTCCTCTCCGCCGCCGCGCCGGAGACGGCTGACTCCGACTTCTCCTGGCCCGAGTTCCTCAAGCGCACCAACACCGAGCTCGTCGCCGGCTGGGGCAACCTGGTCAACCGCACCGCCTCGATGATCGCCAAGAACTTCGGCGAGATCCCGGCGGCCGGCGAGCTCGAGGAGGTCGACCGCGCCCTGCTCGACCAGGTCCGCGCCGGGTTCGGCATGGTCGGCGAGCTCATCGGCACGCACAAGCAGAAGGCCGGCCTCGCCGAGGCGATGCGCCTGGTCGGCGAGGCCAACGCCTACGTCTCGACCACCGAGCCGTTCAAGCTCAAGGGCGAGGACCAGCGCGAGCGACTAGGGACCGTGCTGCACGTCCTGGCCCAGGCCGTGGTCGACCTCAACACCATCCTGTCGCCCTACCTGCCGCACAGCTCGACCGCGGTGCACCGGGCGCTCGGCGGTGAGGGCGTCTTCCAGCCCATGCCGCAGGTGCGGGAGGTCGACGACCTCGACGACCCGTCGCGGCCCGCCTACCCGGTCATCACCGGCGAGTACTCCGCCGCCCCCCGCTGGGAGCACCGTCCGGTGCGCGTGGGCGCCCCGGTGGCCAGGCCGACGCCGATCTTCACCAAGCTCGACCCCTCGGTGGTCGAGGAGGAGCGGGCGCGGCTCGGGCTGGTCGACGAGGCAGGGGTATGACGGACCCGCGCCGCTCGGAGCGTCCGCCGGCACCGGACCGGCTGCCCGTCCCGGTCGTGGACAACCACTGTCACCTCGACATCCGCCGTGACGAGGCCCCGGAGGTCCCGCTGGACCGGGTCGTCGCCGAGGCGGCCGCCGTCGGCGTGGACCGGCTGGTGCAGATCGGCTGCGACATCTCCTCGGCCCGGTGGACCGCGCAGGTCGTGGACGAGCACCCCGCCCTGCTCGGCGGTGTCGCGATCCACCCCAACGAGGCGCCGCGGCACGAGGCCGCGGGTGACCTCGACGACGTGATCGACGAGATCGCCGACCTGGCCCGGCGCCCGCGCATCCGGGTGGTCGGTGAGACCGGCCTGGACTTCTACCGCACCGGCCCCGAGGGGGTGGCCGCGCAGGAGCACTCCTTCCGCCGGCACATCGCGATCGCCAAGGAGCTCGACCTGGCGCTGCAGATCCACGACCGTGACGCGCACGAGGACGTCCTGCGCATCCTGGCCGAGGAGGGGGCGCCGGAACGGACCGTCATGCACTGCTTCTCCGGTGACATGGAGATGGCACGAGAGTGCGTGCGCCGCGGCTACTACCTGTCCTTCGCCGGGACGGTCACCTTCCGTTCGGCACGGGGCCTGCGCGACGCCCTGGCGATCACCCCGACGGAGCACCTGCTCGTGGAGACCGACGCGCCCTACCTGACCCCGACCCCGCACCGGGGCCGCACCAACGCGCCCTACCTCGTCCCGCTGACCGTCCGTGCCATGGCCGCCACGCTCCGCACGAGCGTGCCCCAGCTGTGCGAGGCGCTGTCGGCCAACAGCGAGCGCGTCTACGGGTCCTGGGACTAGGGCCGTGACCGACCCCGACGACACCGCCGGCGCCGAGGCCCTGCTGGGCCCGGCCGAGATCCGCGCGCTCGCCGCCGAGCTGGGCGTGCGCCCCACCAAGCAGTGGGGCCAGAACTTCGTCATCGACAAGGGCACCGTGCGGCGCATCGTCCGCGCCGCCGAGGTCACCGCCGAGGACGTCGTGCTCGAGGTCGGGCCCGGCCTGGGGTCGCTCACCCTGGCGCTGCTGCCGCACGTGCGGCACCTCACCGCCGTCGAGATCGACCCGGTCCTCGCGGCGCAGCTGTCCCGCACGGTCGGTTCGACGGCCCCGCGCCTGGCCGACCGCCTCACCGTGCTGCACACCGACGCCCTGCGGGTCACCGACCTGCCCGACCCGCAGCCGACGGCCCTGGTGGCCAACCTGCCCTACAACGTCGCGGTCCCGGTCGTGCTGCACCTGCTGGCCACCGTGCCGACGCTGCAGAGGGTCCTCGTCATGGTCCAGCTCGAGGTCGCCGAGCGGCTCGCCGCCGGCCCCGGCAGCAAGGTCTACGGCGTGCCCAGCGTCAAGGCCGCGTGGTATGCCGAGGTCACCGGGGCCGGACGGATCGGGCGCAGCGTCTTCTGGCCGGCGCCCAACGTCGACTCCGGGCTGGTCCGCATGGTGCGGCGCGAGCCGCCGACGACCAGGGCCAGCCGCGAGGAGGTCTTCGCCGTCGTGGACGCCGCCTTCGCCCAGCGGCGCAAGACCCTGCGTGCCGCCCTGTCCGGCTGGGCCGGCAGCGGCGCGGCCGCCGAGGAGCTGCTGCGCGTCGCCGGGGTCGACCCGCGTGCGCGCGGCGAGGTGCTGACGGTGGAGGACTTCGCGCGGATCGCCGAGGCACGGCACTGACCGCGCGGCCCGCGGGCATGTACCGGGAGCTGTTCTGGCCGGTCCTGGCGCCCTCCATGCTCGTCGGCGTGGCCGCCGGGGCGACGGTGCCGGTGTCGGTCCTCGCCGCCCTCCAGCTGGGGGCCTCCCCGGCGCTCGGCAGCCTCATCATCGCCATGGTGGGAGCCGCGGCACTGCTGACCACCGTGCCGGCGGGCCGGTTCATCGACCGCGTCGGGGACCGCCGCGCGATGCTGCTGGCGACCGGCGGCGGCGCCGTGTGCACGGCGCTGACGGTGGCGGCCCTGGTCTGGGGCGGACCGGGCGCGCTGGCCCTCTTCGTCGTCTCGGTCGTGCTCAGGGCCCCGGTCATGAGCGTCTGGAACCTCTCGCGGCAGGCTCTCGTCGCCGGCCACGTGCCCACGGCGCAGCTGGGCCGGGCGATGACGGCCCTGGGCGGCACGATGCGTGCCGGCAACCTCGTCGGCCCGCTGCTGGCCGCCGCGCTGCTGCTGGTGCTGCCGATGTGGTCGGTCTTCGTGCTGAGCATGGCGTGCGCCCTGCTCGCGCTGGCGATCCTCTACTCGCGGGCCGGCTCCGCCCTGGACGTCGCGGCGCGGGAGCTGGCGGCGCGGGAGCTGGCGGCCCGGGACGTGGCCGACACCGGCACCGCCGAGGACGCGGTCCGGCCGGTGGACCCGGCCCGGGCCGCCGCGGCAGCGTCCGCCGTGCGCTGGCGGGCCGTGGTGCTCAGCGGGGTCGCCGTCGCCGCCCTGGCGATGGCACGGGTCGCCCAGCCCGTCGGCGTGCAGCTGTGGGGCGTGCACCTCGGCCTGACCGAGTCGGTGATCTCCCTGCTCGTCGCGGTCGGTGCCGCGGTCGAGCTGGTCATGATGTTCCCCGGCGGCCACCTCAAGGACCACCTCGGCAGGGCGCCGGTCCTCGTCCTGTGCCTCGCCGTCTACGGCACCGGCTTCGTGCTCATGCCGCTGCTGCCGCACCTGACCGGCATGGTGGTCGCCGTGCTCGTCATGGCTGTCGGCAACGGGCTGGGGGCCGGCATCAACATGACCATCGGCGCCGACCTGAGCCCGGCCGCCAACCGGGCGCGCTTCCTCGGCATCTGGGCGCTGTTCAGCAACGGTGGCGTCCTGGCCGGCCCCGCCGCCATGTCCGGGCTGGTGGCCGTGGGTGGCGTCCGGCTGGGCCTGCTCGGGATCGCCGTGGCCGCCCTCGCGGGAGCTGCCTGGATGGCGGCCTGGGCGCGCGTGGCGGACCTGCCGCGCGGCGTCGGCCGCGGCGCGTGAGCGGCATACCCCGGCCTGCAGGTGCCCCGTCGGCCCAGGCCGCGCCGACCCCGGACCACCCCCTAGGGTGTGGCTCATGAGCCTCGGGGACAGCACAGACGCCATAGCCGTCCGCGTGCCCGGGAAGATCAACCTCGAGCTGGTCGTCGGGCCGGTGCGCGAGGACGGCTTCCACGAGGTCTCGACGATCCTGCAGGCCGTCAGCGTCTACGACCGGGTGACCGTCAGCACCGCCGACCGCTGGTCGGTCCACGTCACCGGCCCCTACGCCGACCGCGTGCCAGCCGACGACTCCAACATCGCGCTCGTGGCGGCCAAGACCCTCGCCCGCCGCCGGCCGCGGCGCGGCAAGCTCGAGCCGGTCCGCATCGACATCGACAAGAACATCCCGGTCGCCGGCGGCATGGCCGGCGGCTCGGCCAACGCCGCGGCGACGCTGCTCGCCTGCCGCGAGCTGTGGCAGCTCGACCACGTCGACAACGACCTGCTCGAGCAGGTCGCGGCCGGGATCGGCTCCGACGTCCCCTTCCTGCTGCACGGCGGCACGGCGATCGCCTCCGGCCGCGGCGAGCAGGTCACCCCCGTGCTCGGCCGCGGCGAGCTGCACTGGGTGCTGTGGGTGGGGGAGGGGCTCGGTCTGTCCACCCCCGACGTGTATGCCGAGTGCGACCGCCTGCGGGACGAGGCAGGGCTGGAGCCGCCGGCGCCGCAGCCCTCCGAGGAGCTGATGACCGCGCTGCGCAGGATGGACGCCGACGAGGTGGCGGCCGCGCTGCGCAACGACCTGCAGGAGGCCGCCGTCTCGCTCGAGCCCAGGCTGCGCGAGGTGCTGGAGGCCGGCGTCGAGCTGGGCGCGCGGGCCGCGCTCGTCTCGGGGTCCGGGCCCACGGTCGCCTTCCTCACCGGCTCCCAGGCCGAGGCGATCGACCTGTCCGTCGGGCTGGCGGCCAACGGCCCGACCGGTGACATCGTCCGTGCCATCGGACCGGTCCCCGGGGCCCAGGTGGTCCAGCACACCCGCACGCCCCCCAGGCCGCCGGTGCCCACGCGCCCCAGCCCGCTGGGACCCGTCACCGACTAGAGACCCCGGCTGTGGGCCCGAGGGGAGCGAGGAGGGCCCGGGCGGCCGCGCCGCGTAGGCTGGAGCGTCCCCCAACCCCGACCGCAGGAGCCTGCGCATGCCCCCGCCCGCCAGCCTTGTCGCGCTCGACCACGCGCACCTCGTCGCGGGCACCCAGGTGCTCCTCGACGACGTGTCGGTCGGTGTCTCCGACGGTGACCGGATCGGGGTCGTCGGGCGCAACGGCGGCGGCAAGTCCAGCCTGCTGGGGGTGGTCGTCGGCACGCGCACCCTGCACGGCGGCAGGGTCATCCGCACCGGTGACGTCACGATGGGCATGCTGGGGCAGGTCGACGCCCTCGATCCCGCCGCCACGGTCGGGCAGGTCGTGCTCGGTGACCTCGCCGAGCACGAGTGGGCCGGGCAGGCACGGGTCCGGGAGATCCTCGGCGGCCTGCTCGGCGGGACCGACGCCCAGGCCATGGGCGGGTGGGAGGCGACGGTCGGGCCGATGTCGGGCGGTGAGCGCCGTCGGCTGGCGCTCGCGGCGCTGCTCGTCCAGGACCCCGACCTGCTGGTGCTCGACGAGCCCACCAACCACCTCGACGTCGAGGGCGTGGCCTGGCTCGCGACCTACCTGTCCTCCCGTCGCCCCCGGCCCGGCAGCGCGCTGCTCGTCGTGACCCACGACCGCTGGTTCCTCGACGCGGTGAGCACGCGCACGTGGGAGGTCTCCGACGGGCAGGTGCACACCTACGACGGCGGGTATGCCGCCTACGTCCTGGCGCGGGTGGAGCGCCAGCGCGTCGCGCAGGTGACCGAGGAGCGGCGGGCCAACCTCGCCCGCAAGGAGCTCGCCTGGCTGCGGCGCGGAGCACCGGCCCGGACGAGCAAGCCGCGCTTCCGCATCGAGGCGGCGACCGCCCTCATCGAGGGCGAGCCGGAGCCCCGCGACTCCGTCGAGCTGGTGCGCTTCGCCACGACCCGGCTCGGCAAGGACGTGCTCGACCTCGTCGACGCCACGGTCACGATCGGGGAGCGGACCCTGCTCGAGGACGTCACCTGGCGGCTCGGGCCCGGCGACCGCTACGGGATCGTCGGGGTCAACGGCGCCGGCAAGTCGACGCTGCTGCGCGTCCTGCAGGGCCAGCACCCCCTGGCGGCGGGCCGGCTGAAGACCGGCAAGACCGTGCGCATGGCGTGCCTGAGCCAGGAGCTGCGCGAGCTCGACCGCGTGCGCGGCTGGACCGTCATCGACGCGATCACCGAGGTGCGCTCCTTCACCACGATCGGCGGCAAGGAGGTCTCCGCCTCCTCGCTGGCGCAGCGGCTGGGCTTCACCGGCGGACGGCAGCAGTCGCGCGTCGGCGACCTGTCCGGCGGGGAGCGGCGCCGGCTGCAGTTCGTGCGGCTGCTCATGGACGAGCCCAACGTGCTGCTGCTCGACGAGCCGACCAACGACCTGGACATCGACACCCTCACCTCCATGGAGGACGTGCTCGACGGCTGGGCCGGGACCCTGCTCGTCGTCTCCCACGACCGCTACCTGCTGGAGCGGATGACCGACCGGCAGGTGGCGCTGCTCGGCGACGGCACGCTGCGCGACCTGCCCGGCGGGGTGGAGCAGTACCTGCAGCTGCGCCGCGGCATGGCCGCCAACGCGGGCCGGGGCGGCACCGGTCGGGCCTCGGGTGCCGGGGCTGTGGGCGCAACCGGGGGCGGCAGCACCGGTGGTGCCGCCGCGTCGACCGGCGGCACCGCATACACGGCGGCCGAGGTGCGCGAGGCCCGCAAGACCCTGGCCCGGGTCGAGAAGGCGCTGGACCGGATCCATGAGCAGGAGGCGGCCCTGCACGAGCAGATGGCGGGCGCCGCGACCGACCCCGAGCGGCTGGCCGGGCTCACGGAGAGCCTGCGCGTGCTCACCGAGCAGGAGGAGGGGCTCGAGCTGGAGTGGCTCGAGGCGTCCGAGGCCGCGCAGGGGTGAGGAGGCCGGCCGTCCGCCGGCCCCCGCCGGGATGCCTCGACGTCGAGATATCGGGCGCTACGCTCGGCCCATGGGTCAGCGCAGCGCGGGAGGCAGCGACGGCGTCGGCGGCGCGGACGACGTCGACGGGGTCGTGGCGGCCTGGCGCCGCGAGCGGCCCGACCTCGACGTGGCCCCGCTGGAGGTCCTCTCGCGGGTGTCCCGGCTGGCGCGGCACCTGGACATCGCCCGTCGCCGGGCCTTTGCCGAGCAGGGCCTGGAGGCGTGGGAGTTCGACGTGCTGTCGGCGCTGCGCCGCTCGGGCGACCCCTACCGGCTGACGCCGGGCGACCTGCTGCGCGAGACGCTCGTCACCAGCGGCACGATGACCAACCGGCTGGACCGGCTGGCCGAGCGGGGCCTGCTGACCCGCCAGGCGGCACCCCACGACCGGCGCGCGGTCCTCGTCACCCTCACGCAGGAGGGACGGCGGCTGGCCGACCAGGCGCTCGAGGCCCTGCTGGAGGGGGAGCGCGAGCTGCTGGCCGGACTGGCGACGGACGAGCGGTCCCGGCTGGCGGCATACCTGAAGCGGTTGCTGGTCGACTTCGAGGGGTGAGGAGGCGGGCTCCCCGGGCAGGAATCGAACCTGCGTCGCTAATCCTGATTCAAAGTCAGGCGGCCCCTACCAGCAGAGCAACCGGGGAACGTCCGGGCGGCGGACCGTCCCAGGGTAGGTCATCGGGCGGGCTCAGCCCTTGTGCGGCTTGGTCCGCAGGACCGGCCTGGGCTCCATGCCGGACAGGCCGTTCCAGGCGAGGTTGACCAGGTGCGCCGCGACGTCCTCCTTCTTCATCCGGCGGGAGTCGAGCCACCACCCGCCCGGGATCGCGACCATGCCGACCAGCATCTGGGCATACAGCGGGGCGGTCTTGGGGTCCAGCCGGCGGCGCTTGAACTCGGCCGCGAGGATGTGCTCGACCTGGGAGGCGATGTCGCTGATGAGGCTGGCGAAGGACCCCGTGGACTGCCCGGGCGGGCTGTCGCGCACGAGGATGCGGAAGCCGTCCGTGGAGGTCTCGATGTAGTCCAGCAGCGCCATGGCGGCGGCCTCCAGCAGCGCCCGGGCGTGCGTCTTCTCCTGCGTCAGCGCCTCGGTCATCTGCCCCAGCAGCGCCTGGATCTCGCGGTCGACGACGACGGCGTAGAGCCCCTCCTTGCCGCCGAAGTGCTCGTAGAGGACGGGCTTGGAGACCCCCGCGGTGGCGGCGATCTCCTCGACGGTCGTGCCCTCGAACCCCTTCTCGGCGAACAGCCTGCGGCCCACCTCGATCAGCTGGGAACGGCGCTGCGGCCCGGTCATCCGGTTGCGCGGCGAGGACTTCGCGGGGGAGGTGGTCACCGGCCCATCATGCCTTGCGGCCCGGTGTGCGGTAGGCCCGCGACCGGCGAGGAGGGACCCGCCGCGCGCGGGTAGAGTCAGGCCCGTGACCTCCCGCCACCCCACTGCCGTGATTGTCCTGGCCGCCGGTGAAGGCACCCGGATGAAGTCCGCGACCCCCAAGGTCCTGCACCGCATCGGGGGTCGTTCGCTGCTGGGGCACGCCCTCCACGCCGCTCGCCAGGTCGGCCCTGCGCACCTGGCCGTCGTCGTCCGTCACGAGCGCGACCGGGTCGCCCAGCACGTCGCCGAGCTCGACCCGCAGGCGGTCGTGGTCGACCAGGACGAGGTCAAGGGCACCGGCCGCGCCTGCGAGTGCGGGCTGGACGCCCTGCCCGCCGACGTCACGGGCACCGTCGTGGTGACGATGGGCGACGTCCCCCTGCTGACCCCCGCGACGCTGGCCGACCTCACGGAGCGGCACGAGACCAGCGGGGCGGCGGTCACCGTCATCACCGCCGAGCTGCCCGACGCCAAGGCCTACGGGCGCGTGGTGCGCGACGGGTCCGGCGACGTCGTGGCGATCATGGAGTACAAGGACGCCCTGCGCCACCGCGAGGCTGGTGACGACTTCGCCCACGTCGTGGACATCCGGGAGATCAACTCCGGCATCTACGCCTTCGACGCCCAGGTGCTGCGCGCCGCGCTCGCCGAGGTGGGCACCGACAACGCGCAGGGCGAGAAGTACCTGACGGACGTCGTCGGGATCGCCCGCCGCGACGGTCGCCGGGTGGCGGCCCACCTCGTGGACGACCTGTGGCAGACCGAGGGCGTCAACGACCGGGTCCAGCTGGCGACCCTGGGCCGTGAGCTCAACCGGCGCACCGTGGAGCACTGGATGCGCGAGGGCGTCACGGTCGTCGACCCCGCCACCACGTGGATCGACGCCGACGTGACGATCGGGCGCGACACGACGATCCGGCCCGGCACCCAGCTGCTGGGCGCGACGACCATCGGCGCCGAGGTCGTCGTCGGCCCCGACACGACCCTGACCGACGTCGAGGTGGGCGACGGCGCCAGCGTCGTGCGGACCCAGGCAGAGCTGGCCACGATCGGGCCCGCGGCGACCGTGGGGCCCTTCTCCTACCTGCGTCCCGGGACCGTCCTGGGGGCCCACGGCAAGATCGGCGGCTTCGTCGAGACCAAGAACGCCGAGATCGGCGAGGGGGCCAAGGTCCCGCACCTGACCTACTGCGGTGACGCGACGATCGGCGAGGGCGCCAACATCGGCGCCGGCACGATCTTCGCCAACTACGACGGCGTGGCCAAGCACCACACCACCGTGGGCCGGCACAGCTTCGTCGGCTCCGACTCGGTGCTCATCGCGCCCGTCGACATCGCCGACGGGGCCTACGTCGCAGCCGGCTCGGCGATCGAGGGGACGGTCGGCCCCGGCCAGATCGCCGTCGCGCGCGGCCGGCAGCGCAACGTCGACGGCTGGGTGGCCCGTCGACGTGCCGGCACCAAGACCGCCGAGGCCGCCGAGGCCGCCGGTGCCGCCGCCGGTGCGGCCGGTGTCGAGCATGCCGAGCAGGCACCGCATACCTCGTCCGAGCCCGCGGCGAGCCCCGAGACCCCCACCCAGGAGAGCTGATGACCGGCATCCACCGGACCACGGAGAAGAACCTCATGGTCTTCACCGGCCGCGCGCACCCGGAGCTCGCCGAGGAGGTGGCCGTCGAGCTCGGCACGTCGCTGGTGCCGACGCAGGCCTACCAGTTCGCCAACAGCGAGACCTACATCCGCTTCGACGAGTCGGTCCGGGGCTGCGACGCGTTCGTCATCCAGAGCCACGTGGCGCCGGTCAACGAGTGGATCATGGAGCACCTGATCATGGTCGACGCGCTCAAGCGCGGGTCGGCCAAGCGGATCACCGTGGTGCTGCCGTTCTACGGCTACGCGCGTCAGGACAAGAAGCACCGCGGGCGGGAGCCGATCTCGGCCCGGCTGGTCGCCGACCTGTTCAAGACCGCCGGCGCCGACCGACTGCTGGCCGTCGACCTGCACACGGCGCAGATCCAGGGCTTCTTCGACGGCCCGGTCGACCACCTCATGGCCACCCCGATCCTGTCCAAGCACGTGCGGGACAAGTACGGCGACGAGGACCTGGTGGTGGTCTCCCCGGACGCCGGCCGCATCAAGGTCGCCGAGTGGTGGAGCAACCGGCTCGGCGGTGCCCCGCTGGCCTTCATCCACAAGACCCGCGACATCGAGCGGCCCAACCAGTCGGTCGCCAACCGCGTCGTCGGTGAGGTCGAGGGCCGCATGTGCATCCTCGTCGACGACATGATCGACTCCGGCGGCACGATCTGCCAGGCCGCCGACGCGCTCATGGCCGAAGGTGCCAAGGGCGTGGTCATCGCCGCCACGCACGCGATCTTCTCCGGCCCGGCCGTCGACCGGCTGCGCGACTCGGTCGCCCTGGAGGTCATCGTCACGAACACGCTGCCGCTGAGCCAGGAGGCCCAGGCGCTGGAGAAGATCACCCAGCTCTCCATCGCCCCCCTGGTCAGCCGCGCGATCCGCGAGGTGTTCGAGGACGGCTCGGTCACCTCCATGTTCGAGGGCCGGGCCTGACGCCTGCGATTTCACCCCTCGCGGGCCTGCCGCTAGACTTGCGGGGTTGCCTCGGCGAGGGACACCGCACGGATGCGGTGGCCGTGATTCGACGAAGCGTGTCGTGCCGCCCGCTCCCCGCGGGTGAGCCGTGACGCCTCCGCGATGACCCGTGCCGTGTCCCGCGTCGAGGCCCGACCCTGACCGATCCCGCGAAGCAAAGGCCCTGACGCATGTCCGACCAGACCACGATCCCCGCCGAGAAGCGCACCGAGTTCGGCAAGGGTGCGGCGCGCCGCATCCGCCGCGCCGACAAGGTGCCCGCCGTCCTCTACGGCCACGGCACCGACCCCGTGCACCTGAGCCTGCCGGGCCACGCCACGATGATGGCCCTGAAGATCCAGAACGCCGTCCTCACCCTGGACATCGAGGGCGAGACCCAGCTCGCCCTGGCCAAGGACGTGCAGCGCGACCCGATCAAGCGCTTCATCGAGCACGTCGACCTGGTCATCGTCCGCAAGGGCGAGAAGGTCACCGTCGACGTGGGCATCCACGTCGAGGGCGAGGCCGCGCCGGAGACCGTCGTGACCGTCGACCACGCGACCCTGACGGTCGAGGCCGAGGCCACCCACATCCCCGAGACCTTCACCGTCTCGGTCGAGGGCATGGAGGCCGGCACCCACATCACCGCCGGCCAGGTCGAGCTGCCCTCCGGCGTCACGCTGGTCACCGACCCCGAGGCCCTGGTCGTCAACGTCTCCCAGGCCGTCTCCGCGGAGGCCCTGGAGGCCGAGCTCGCCGAGGCCGAGGCCGAGGCCGGCATCGAGCAGGAGTCCGCCGAGGGCGACGAGGCCGCCGAGGGCGAGGCCTCCGAGGGCGCCGGCGAGGGCGACGACGAGGACAAGACCGAGGAGTGAGCCGCCGGGGCACCCGCCCCGCCTCCTCCCGCGCACCACGCGCACGCACGGCCACGTCGACCGCGACACCCCGCGGACGGCGTGGCCGTGCGGCTGTGCGCACCGCACACCCCACTCCCGCCCAGCACCCGAGGAGCACCTGACATGGACGCACCCTGGCTCGTGGTCGGCCTGGGCAACCCCGGGACGCGCTACGCCGGCAACCGGCACAACGTCGGGGCCATGGTGGTGGCAGAGCTGACGCGGCAGGCGTCCTCGACCCTGCGGCAGCACAAGAAAGCCCAGGCCTGGGCCGCCGAGGTGCGCCTGGGCACCGGCCCCGGCGGCGTGCCCGGGCCGAGGGCCGTCGTCGCCCAGCCCTCGACCTACATGAACGTCTCCGGGGGCCCGGTCGCCGGGCTGGCCGCCTTCTACAAGGTGCCGCTGGAGCAGGTCGTCGTCGTCCACGACGAGCTGGACATCGACTTCGGCACGGTCCGGCTCAAGCGCGGGGGCGGCGAGGGCGGCCACAACGGCCTGCGCTCGATCACCCAGTCGCTGGGCAGCAAGGACTACCTGCGGGTGCGCCTGGGCATCGGCCGACCGCCGGGCCGGCAGGACCCGGCCGACTACGTGCTCTCCGACTTCCCCGCGCGCGAGCGGGTCGACGTCGAGCTGCTGGTCGGGGACGGGGCGGACGCTGTGCTCGACCTCGTCCAGCACGGGCTGGAGGCCACGCAGCAGCGCTACCACTCGCGCTGACGCCGCAGGGAGCCGCCGGGAGCGCGCCACACGTCGGCGGGCCCGGGCGAGGTTGTGCACGGCATACCGCAGCGACAACGGTGGTGTGCCGTGCGCAACCTTGTCTGCCGGCGTGGGGCTCCGGGGCGGCATGGGCCGAGCGGGCGGGCCCGGGCGGGGTGCGCAGCGCTGCCGTGTATGGTGTGCGCCATGCTCAGCACGCGTCGTTATTGTGTCTTCGGGTCGGCTCCGGCCGGCGCGAGCACCTGACGCGCGCGCACCGGAGCCGACCCAGGGCGTGGACCGCATGGTCCGCGCCCTTCGCCATTCCTGGCGGGCGCTCCGGAGCGAGGGGCGACCGTCAGCCCCTTCCAGGAGGAGCCATGACCACCACCACGACCGCCGGCGCACCGGCGGCGACCCGGGCCGACAACACCGCCGACCTTCGGGTCCTGCGGATGGAGCCGCTGCCGACACCCCGCGAGGTGCGGGCCGAGCTGCCCCTGCCCCCCGGCTCCGCCGAGCTGGTGGCCCGGTCCCGGCGCGAGACGCAGCAGGTGCTGCGGGGCGAGGACGACCGGCTGCTCGTCGTGGTCGGGCCCTGCTCGGTCCACGACCCGGTGGCGGCCGTCGACTACGCGCACCGCCTCGCCGCCCAGGCCCGCCGGCTCGAGGACGACCTCCTGGTCGTGATGCGGGTCTACTTCGAGAAGCCCCGCACCACCACCGGGTGGAAGGGCCTCATCAACGACCCTCACCTGGACGGCTCCTACGACATACCCCGGGGTCTGCGGCTGGGCCGCCGCGTCCTCCTCGACGTGCTGGAGGCCGGCGTGCCCGCCGGCTGCGAGTTCCTCGAGACGACCACCCCGCAGTACCTCGCCGACACCGTCACCTACGGCGCCATCGGGGCGCGGACGGTCGAGTCGCAGGTGCACCGGCAGCTGGTGTCGGGGCTGTCCATGCCCGTGGGCCTGAAGAACGGCTCGGACGGGGACGTCCAGGTGGCCGTGGACGGGTGCGTCGCCTCCGCCGCCAACCAGACCTTCCTGGGGGTGGACTCCGAGGGGCGCGGGGCGCTGGTCGAGACGACCGGCAACCCGGACGCCCACGTCATCCTGCGCGGCGGGCGTGCGGCGCCCAACCACGACGTGCAGTCGGTCTCGGCGGCCGGTGCCCGGTTGGCCGCCGCAGGCCTGGACCGTCGTCTCGTCGTCGACGCCAGCCACGGCAACAGCCGCAAGGACCACGTGCGGCAGGCCGAGGTCGCCCGCGAGATCGGCGCGCAGGTCGCCGACGGCCAGGACCTCGTCGGGGGCGTCATGCTGGAGAGCTTCCTCGTGGCCGGCCGGCAGGAGCCGGCGCCCACGGGCCTGGTCTACGGCCGGTCGGTCACGGATGCGTGCATGGGCTGGGACACCACGGTGGACGTGCTCGAGGACCTGGCCGGGGCCGTGCGCCGCCGTCGCGCCCGGCGCTGAGGGCGACCGACGACGGGACCCCCGGCCGGCGGGTCGCCGTCCGGGGGTCCGTGGAGCCGGAGGTGCTCAGCCCTGCTGGTTCTTCAGCGCCTGCAGGCGGGCCTCGATCTCGGCGTTGGCGCCGCTGTCCTCCAGCTCGGCGAACTGGTCCTCCAGCGAGGCCGACTGCGCCTCGGCGCGACCCTGGACCAGCGCCTCCTGCTTGCGGATGCTGTCCTCCCAGCGTGCGATGTCGCTGGTGGGGTCCATGACGTCGATCGAGGCCATCGCGTCCTGCACCTTGCTCTGCGCCTCCACGCTGCGCGCCCGGGCGACGAGAGTGCTGCGGCGGCCCTTGAGGTCCTCCAGCTTGGTCTTCATCGTGACCAGCCCGTCCTTGAGCTGCTCGACCGTCGCGTTCTGCTGCTGGATCGCCGGCTCGGCGGTGCGGACGTCGTTCTCGTGCTGGATCTGGCGGCCGAGCGCGACCCGCGCCAGGTCGTCGAACCTGAACGCCCCGTCCGGGTCCCCCTTGCCCCGCATCTCCTCGGCCTTGGAGGACGCCGCGGCCGCCTTGCGTCCCCACTCCGCGGCCGCCTCACGGTCGGCCTGCAGGTCGGACTCCGCCATGCGCACGTTGGCGATGGTCTGGGCCACGGCCTCCTCCGCCTCGGCGATGCTGTTGGTGTAGTCCCGGATGAGCTGGTCCAGCATCTTCTCCGGGTCCTCGGCGCGGTCCAGCAGCGCGTTGATGTTGGCGCGTGCGAGCTGGCTCATGCGGCCGAGGATGCTCTGCTTCTGGGTCATGCTCGGTTTCCTTTCCTTGCCCGCCGCGGTCGGCGGTGGTCGAGTGATGGTCAGGTCAGGGGTATGGCGTGCAGGTCGCGTCGTCGGTCGTCGCGGGGGCGTGCACGCGGCGTCGTCGGTGGCTGGGTGGGGGACATCAGAACCGGCCGCCGCCGAAGTTGCCGCCCCCGCCGAAGCCGCCCCCGCCGAAGCTGCCGCCGCCGAAGCCGCCGCCTCCGCCGAAGCCGCCGCCTCCGCCGAAGCCGCCGCCTCCGCCGAAGCCGCCACCGCCGCCCCAGCCACCGGAGTGGTGGTGGCCACCTCCGCCGCCGCCGAGCAGGATGCCGCCGAGGATGACCGACAGCGGGTCGATGCCACCGGCCCGGCGGCCGCCGTAGCCGCCGCCGAAGCCCCCGGACCCGCCCCAGGAGTCCAGGTCGTTCTGCGCCTCGGTCAGGGCCTGCTCCCCGAGCTGCTCGGCCCGGGTCAGCAGCCCCATCGCGGTGCCCGGGTCGTCGGCGGCG
Source organism: Ornithinimicrobium pekingense DSM 21552 (assembly GCF_000421185.1). Taxonomy (GTDB): domain Bacteria; phylum Actinomycetota; class Actinomycetes; order Actinomycetales; family Dermatophilaceae; genus Ornithinicoccus; species Ornithinicoccus pekingensis. The sequence continues at coordinate 263,024 of NZ_ATWJ01000012.1, read as the reverse complement.
ACGCGCTGGGCCTCGTCGAAGACCCGCAGGGCCTCGGAGATGCGCGTGCGCGCCCCGCTGCTCACGGCGCCGCGGCGGGTCCGGATGGTGTCGTCGATGCTGCGCAGCCTGGCACCGACACGGGCCACCCGCTGGGTGAAGTTCTCGCGCATCCGGGTGGTGTGCTCCTCCGCGTCGCGCAGCGGCTCCAGGAGGGTGTCGAGGTCGTGCTCCGCGGCGTCCAGCTCGGCCAGCGCGCGCAGCGGGTCGCCGGAGGTGCGGGCCTGCTGGCCGTGCTCCACGGCGGCGCGGGCCCGGTCGGCGGCCCTGGCGATGACCGGCTCCTGCGGCGCGAGCCGGCGCACGTCGGCCAGGTCGGAGGTGATCGAGGCGATCCGCCTGCCCAGCTCCTCGGCGGAGCCCGCCAGCTCGGCGTCGGCCCGGGAGATCATGTCCAGCAGCGTCACCGCCTGCCCGATCGACTCCTCGGCGGCGCGGGCGGCGGCGACGGCCGAGGGCCGGTCCTCCCGTTCCAGGGACTGCCGGCCGGCGGTGATGAAGCCGTCGGCCGAGCGCAGGAGCTCCTCGGCCTGGGCGCGGTGGTCGCGCACCGTGGCCAGGGCCGGTGCCGGGTGGCGGGCGGCGAGGCCGCGCAGCTCCTGGTCGGCGACGGGCAGGCGCTGCTGCACCTCGCCCAGCCGGGTGGACAGCTCGGCGAGGAACTCCGGTGCGCGGTCCTGCAGCGCCCGCAGCGTCGCGAACTCCTGGGTGTGCTCGTCGAGGGTGCGTCGGGAGGTGCTGGTCAGCTCGATGATCCGGGCCAGCATCGTCCGCTCGACGTCCTCGGGCTCCTCGCGGTCGTCGTCGAGCTGCTGGCGCAGGGAGAACGCCTCCTTGGCGGCCGCGCGCGCCTGCTGCAGGACCCCGCGGAACTGGTCGGTGCGCTGGGTGCCGAACTGCGCCTCGGCGAAGGCCAGCTCCTCCTCGGCAGAGCGCACCGCGTTGTCCATGCCGACCAGCGCCTCGGAGGCCTGGCGCTGCAGGTCCTGCAGCGGCATCCCCTGAGCGGTCGGGGGGACGGGAGCTCCGGTCGCGGGCTTGCGCCCGCGCCGGCCCATCTTCGAGACCAGACCCGCGCCGGCGAAGAGCACCACCGGGGCGGCGAAGAGCAGGACCCCGAGGCCGCTGCCCAGGCCGCCGGAGGACCGCGGCTGGACGGGCCCGTCGTCCTGCGCCTCGCCCCCGTCGCTGCCCCCGGACCCGTACTCACGGGCGAAGCCCTCGACCGCGCCGGACACCGCCCCGGCCCAGTCGTCGTCGCTCAGCGCGGGCTCGATGTCCTCCAGCTGCACGGTGCGCAGCGCGGAGGCGGACAGGGTGCCGCCGATGTCGCCGACGCCGTACTGCCGGTCCTCCACCGCAACCGCCAGCAGCAGGTCGCCCGGGCCCATGCCCGACTCCTGCGAGGTCTGCTCGGCCCACCCGGGACCGTCGAGCTGACCGCCGGAGCCGTCGGTGAAGGTGTCGACGAAGACGACGAACAGCTGCAGGCCCGTGTCGTCGCGCAGCTCCTCCAGCTCGGCCCGGGCCTGCTCCTCCTCGGCGTCCGAGAGGGTGTCGGACAGGTCGTTGAGGGCCTCGGGCAGGTTGAGCGGGTCCTCGGCGAGGGCAGGGGACGTCCCGGGCCCGAGCACCGTCACCACGGCCAGCCAACCCGCCACGAGCGCGGTCCGCCACCATGAGCCGGTGCTGCTCCCACCTGCGCGGTTGGTCATCACGTCTGCGATCCTCCCTGACCTGAATGCTGCGGTCCACCGTAGGAGCGGCGGACCCTTCGCCAGCATGGCACGGTGCTTCGACCGCCGGGCGGCCGGATCCGTTCCGCCGCCCTAGACTTGACCCTCTGCCCGCTGTGCCGACCCGCCAGCCCTCGTCTGAGGCGAAGGACCACACCTGATGCACCTCTCACCCGTCGTCGACCTGCTCTGCGCCGACCCTGCCGCCGGCCGGGTCCTCCGGGCCGCCCGCGCGGGCGAGCCCGCCGTCGACGTCTCCCTCGCCGCGGGTGCCCACCCCGCCCTCGTCGCGGCGCTCGCCCGGGCCGACGAGACCCCCGTGCTGGCGGTCACCGCCACCGGGCGCGAGGCCGACGACCTCGTCTCCACCCTCGGCGAGCTGCTGGAGGAGGGACCGGCCGGGGTCGCCGGCTTCCCCAGCTGGGAGACCCTGCCGCACGAGCGGCTCAGCCCGCGCTCCGACACCGTCGGCCGGCGTCTGGCGACCCTGCGCCGCCTCGCCCACCCCGACACCGACGGGCACGACCCCTCCGCCGGTCCGGTCCGCGTCGTGGTGGCCTCCGTCCGCGCCCTGCTCCAGCCGATCGCCACGGGGCTGGGCGAGCTCGCGCCGGTCCGGCTCCGGCCCGGTGACGAGCGCCCGATGGCGGAGGTCGTCGACGCCCTCGTCGCGGCCGCGTACACCCGGACCGACATGGTGGAGCGCCGCGGCGAGTTCGCCGTGCGCGGCGGCATCCTCGACGTCTTCCCGCCGACCGAGGAGCACCCGGTCCGGGTGGAGTTCTGGGGGGACACCGTCGAGGAGGTGCGCTGGTTCAAGGTCGCCGACCAGCGCTCGCTGGAGCTCGTCGACGCCCAGCACGGGCTCTACGCCCCGCCCTGCCGGGAGCTGCTGCTCACCGAGAAGGTGCGTGAGCGCGCCCGCGAGCTCGTCGGCAGCCTTCCGGGGGCCGCGGACCTGCTCGCCAAGGTCGCCGAGGGCATCGGGGTCGAGGGTATGGAGTCGCTCACCCCGGTCCTCGCCGACGGTATGGAGACGCTCGTCGACGTGCTGCCCCGCGGCTCACGGGTCGTCGTGCTCGGGCCGGAGCGGGTCCGCACCCGCGCCCACGACCTGGTCGCGACCAGCGAGGAGTTCCTGCAGGCCAGCTGGGCGGCGGCCGCGACGGCCGAGGGGGCGGCGCCGATCGACCTGCAGCGCGCGCTCGGCACCGCGTCGTCCTGGTCGCTGGCGGACATGCGGGCGCACGCCCTCGGGTCCGGTCGGCCGTGGTGGTCGCTGACGGCCTTCCTCGCCGACGAGGAGCTGGCCGAGCTGGTCCAGGACGGTGCCGAGGACGACGACGCCCCGGCCTCGCTCGTGGTCCCGTCCCACCCCGTCGACGCCTACCGCGGCGACCGGGAGGCGATCTTCCGCGACCTGCGGGCCTGGCTCGGCACCGGTCGTCGGGTGCTCGTGAGCCTCGACGGGGCAGGTATGGCGCGTCGCGTCGCCGAGATCCTCGGCGAGAACGACATACCCCATCGCCTCGTGAGCCCGCTGGAGTCGCCGCAGGACCTGTCCGCCGACCTCGTGACGGTGACGACGGGCGCGGTCGGGCTCGGGTTCGTCCTCGAGGGCAGCGACTTCGTGCTGGTCGGCGAGAGCGACCTGACCGGGCAGGCGTCCACGACCGGTGGCTCCACCCGGGACATGCGCCGGATGCCCTCGCGCCGCCGCCAGCAGGTCGACCCGCTGGCCCTGCGTCCGGGCGACTACGTCGTGCACGAGCAGCACGGCGTCGGGCGCTTCGTGGAGATGGCCCAGCGGCAGGTGCAGGGCGCGACGCGGGAGTACGTCGTGCTGGAGTACGCCTCCTCCAAGCCTCGAGGACATGGCCAGCCGGACATGCTCTTTCTGCCGACCGACCAGCTGGACCAGCTGACCAAGTACGTCGGCGGGGAGGCGCCCACGCTCAACCGCCTCGGCGGCTCGGACTGGCAGAAGACCAAGAGCCGGGCGCGCAAGCACATCAAGCAGATCGCGGCCGAGCTCATCCGCCTCTACTCGGCGCGGATGGCCAGCCAGGGTCACGCCTTCGGCCCGGACAGCCCGTGGCAGCGCGAGCTGGAGGACGCCTTCGCGTTCACCGAGACCCCCGACCAGCTCTCCTCGATCGACGAGGTCAAGGCCGACATGGAGAAGCCGGTGCCGATGGACCGCCTGATCAGCGGCGACGTGGGCTACGGCAAGACCGAGATCGCGGTGCGGGCGGCCTTCAAGGCGATCCAGGACGGCAAGCAGGTCGCCGTGCTGGTGCCCACCACCCTGCTGGTGCAGCAGCACTACAACACCTTCTCCGAGCGCTACTCCCAGTTCCCCGTGACGGTGCGGGCGCTGTCCCGTTTCCAGGCGGAGAAGGACGCGAAGGCGACCATCGAGGGCCTGGCCGACGGGTCGGTCGACCTCGTCATCGGCACGCACCGGCTGCTCGGCTCCTCCGTGCGGTTCAAGGACCTGGGTCTGGTCATCATCGACGAGGAGCAGCGCTTCGGCGTCGAGCACAAGGAGCAGCTCAAGGCGCTGCGCACCAACGTCGACGTGCTGGCGATGTCGGCCACGCCGATCCCGCGGACGCTGGAGATGGCGGTGACCGGCATCCGGGAGATGTCGACGCTGGCCACGCCGCCGGAGGAGCGCCACCCCGTCCTGACCTTCGTCGGCGGCTACGACGAGAAGCAGATCGCCGCGGCCGTCCGCCGCGAGCTGCTGCGCGAGGGCCAGGTCTTCTACGTGCACAACAAGGTCAGCTCGATCGAGAAGGCCGCCTCACGGCTGCGCGAGCTGGTGCCCGAGGCGCGGATCCAGACGGCGCACGGCCAGATGGGCGAGCACCGTCTGGAGCAGGTGGTCGTCGACTTCTGGGAGCGCAAGTTCGACGTGCTCGTGTGCACCACCATCGTCGAGACCGGCCTGGACATCTCCAACGCCAACACGCTGATCGTCGAGCGGGCCGACACCTTCGGCCTGTCCCAGCTGCACCAGCTGCGCGGTCGGGTCGGCCGTGGCCGCGAGCGCGCCTACGCCTACTTCCTCTACCCGCCGGAGAAGCCGCTGACCGAGACCGCGGTCGACCGCCTGCAGACCATCGCCGCCAACACCGACCTGGGCTCGGGCATCGCCGTGGCGATGAAGGACCTGGAGATCCGCGGCGCCGGCAACCTGCTCGGCGGCGAGCAGTCCGGGCACATCGAGGGTGTCGGTTTCGACCTCTACGTGCGGATGGTGGGCGAGGCCGTCGCCAACTACAAGGGCGAGGGCCAGGAGGCGCCGGCCGAGGTCAAGATCGAGCTGCCCGTCGACGCCCACCTGCCGCACGACTACGTGCCGGGGGAACGGCTGCGCCTGGAGGCCTACCGCAAGCTGGCCCAGGTCAAGGACGAGGGCGAGCTGGAGGAGATCCGCGCCGAGCTCGTCGACCGCTACGGCGAGCCGCCCACGCCGGTGCAGACCCTGCTGGAGGTGGCGCGGTTGCGCACCGTGGCGCGTGCCGCGGGCGTCGCCGACATCGGCGTGCAGGGCAAGATGATCCGCCTGGCCCCGGTCGAGGGGCTGCGCGACAGCCAGCAGCTGCGGCTGAACCGTCTCTACCCGGGGGTCATCGTCAAGCCGGCCCTGCGCCAGATCCTGGTGCCCGCCCCGATGACCGCACGTGTCGGCGGCAAGCCGCTGCGCGACCAGGACATCCTCGAGTGGGCCTCCCAGCTGGTGCGGGCGGTCCTGCTCGACGACGTCGCGGCCGCCGCGAAGCAGGCCTGAGACGGCGGTCGTGCCGGGCTGAGTGCCTCGTGCGGGGGAAGCTTTCCCCGCACGAGGCAGCGTCTCGGGCGCGACGTGCCCGAGTCGTCGTGCGCCCGGCTCGCCGTCAGCGCTGGGTCGCGGCGACCGCGTCCAGCGCCTCGTCGATCGGGGTCGGCCCGTTGTTGAACTCGATGGTCCTGCCCCGCAGGTCGCTCCGGTCGACGACGGCCGCGATGACGCGGGCGACGTCGTCGCGGCTCACCTGGCCGCCCTCGACGCCTGACCCGGGCAGGTTGGCCTCGATCCGGCCCGTGGAGGCGTCCAGGGTGAGTCCGCTGGGGCCGAGGACGACCCAGTCCAGGGTGCTGGCCCGCAGGTGCTCGTCGGCGGCCGCCTTGGCCTCGGCGTAGGCGAAGAAGGCGTTGTCCTCCGGGACGCCGTGGTCCGGGCCGGCCCCGAAGTAGGAGACCATCACGAAGCGCTCGACGCCTGCGCGGACCGCGGCGTCGACCGTCCGGACCGCGGCGTCACGGTCGACGGAGTAGGTGCGCTCGGGGTCGCCGCCACCGGCGCCGGCGGACCAGACGACCAGGTCGTGGCCGGCCAGCAGGTCCGTGAGCGCGTCGGTGTCGAGCTGCTCCACGTCGGCCACGACGGGCAGCGCCCCGGTGCCCGCCACCTCCTCCGCGTGGTCCGGGTTGCGGATGATCGCGTCGACCTCGTGGCCGGCCTCCCGCAGCAGCGGGTGGAGCCTGAGGGCGACCTTGCCGTGTCCTCCGATGATGGCGATACGCATGACAGGGACAGCACGCCATACCTCCTGCGCATTCCCTCCGCGTGGCGTCCGTGCCGCCGACCCGCCCGCTGCCACCGACCTCCAGGGTTCACGTGCGCGCCGGGGGTCGGCGCGGCCGGGCGCGTCCCGACCCGCGAGGTATGCGGTGGCGCCGGGTCAGTGCACGCCAGGTGGTCTGGGGGTGACCCTGGAGGGTCTCGTCGCCCGGTGAGCGTGCGATGATGGCGCGCGTGAAGCGCTCGCGTGTGATCCCCGCCCTCGCCCTCACGGCCGTCCTCGCCCTCGCCGGCTGCTCCGGCGTCGGCTCCGACCTCGGCGTGGCCGTGGACGGCGAGGAGTACTCCGTGACCGAGCTGCAGGAAGCCACGACGCAGCTCAACGAGGTCGCCGCCAACCTCGAGCAGCCGCTGCAGACCTTCCAGGAGAGCAGCCCGCAGCAGGTCGTCACCGACCTCGCGGTGCTCCCGGTCCTCGAGCAGATCTTCACCGGCACCCCCGCGGAGGTGACCGACTCGCAGCTGGAGGAGTTCCTCGCCGGGGCCGGTGTGGCCGAGCCCGTGGAGGCGACCCTGGAGGCCGCCCGGTCGCGCCAGTACCAGGAGCGGCTCGGTGACATGACGCTCCTGCAGGACCCGGCGATGTCCGAGGTCGTCGAGCGCGCGCAGACCCTCCTGGCCACGCCCGACGCCCTGGCCGCCGTCGACGTCGAGGTCAACCCCCGCTACGGCTCGTGGGACATCGCCGGCGGCGGTGTCGTGCCCAGGATTCCTGAGTGGATCCGCAGCACCGAGCGCTGAGCCTGCTGCTGAGCAGCCCTCGGGTGGCCCCCGGGCTGCTCTCGGCGTCCGCCTGGGACGCCCTTCGCGCCGCCGACGAGGTCCTCGCGGCCGACCCGGACGCGGCGCAGCCGGCCGCGGTCGCCGCCTCGGGCGTCAGCGTCACCGCCGTCCCCGCCGGGCTGACCGGCTCGCCCCAGGCCCTCGCGCGCCACCTGCTCGCGCGCGCGGCCCGGGGACCGGTGGTGTGGGTCGGCTCGCCCGACGGCGACCCCGGGCTCGCCGAGGCCCTCGCGGTCGAGCTGCCCGACGAGGACGCCCCCGAGCTGGAGCTGCTCGTCGGCTCCTGGGACACACCGGGCGCCCGCCTCCTCGACGCCGTCGCCGTCATGGACCGGCTCCGCTCCCCGGGCGGCTGCCCGTGGGACGCCCGGCAGACCCACGAGAGCCTGACCCCGTACCTGGTGGAGGAGGCGCACGAGGCCGCCGAGGCGCTGGAGGTGCTGGACCGTCCCGACGCCGACCGTGACCACGCCGCCGAGGAGCTCGGCGACGTGCTGCTGCAGGTGCTCTTCCACGCACGGGTGGCCGCGGAGCACGAGGGTGACCCGTTCGACATCGACGACGTCGCGGCGGGGCTCGTGGAGAAGCTCGTGCGGCGCCACCCCCACGTCTTCGCCGACGTCGACGCGTCCACCCCCGAGGCGGTGGAGGCCAACTGGGAGCAGATCAAGGCTGCCGAGAAACCGCACCGGCAGGGCCCCCTGGACGGCATTCCTGCGGGTATGCCGGAGCTCGCCCGGGCGGCCAAGGTCGCCTCGCGGCTGCGGCGGGCCGGGCAGGCGGAGTGGCTGCGGGAGTGGGTGGACGCGCGGCTGGCCCGGCAGGACCCGGGCGCCCTGCTGCTGGACGCCGTGCTCGACCTGCACGACACGGGCAGCGACGCCGCCGCGGCGCTGCGCTCCACCCTGCGCGAGCTGGCGGTCGAGGCGCCCGGCGCGACGGTGCCCGGGGATGTCCCCGGCCCGGCCACCCAATAGGCTCGCAGGCATGGGTGGCCCCGTGCCGCCCGACCGACCGCTCGCCGACCCACGAAGGAGCACCATGGCCGCCATCGACGCCATCATCGCCCGCGAGATCCTCGACTCCCGGGGCAACCCGACCGTGGAGGTGGAGGTCGGTCTCGACGACGGCACCGTCGCCCGCGCCGCCGTGCCCTCCGGTGCCTCGACCGGAGCCTTCGAGGCCGTCGAGCGCCGCGACGGCGACGACAGCCGCTACCTCGGCAAGGGCGTCGAGGGTGCCGTGCAGGCCGTCATGGACGACCTCGAGCCGCGGCTGCTGGGCTTCGACGCCTCCGAGCAGCGCCTCGTCGACGCCGAGATGATCGCCGCGGACGGCACCGACAACAAGGGCGAGATCGGCGCCAACGCCATCCTGGGCGTCTCCCTCGCGGTCGCCAAGGCGGCGGCGGACTCGGCCGGTCTGCCGCTGTTCCGCTACGTCGGCGGCCCCAACGCGCACGTGCTTCCCGTGCCGATGATGAACATCCTCAACGGCGGCTCCCACGCCGACTCCAACGTCGACATCCAGGAGTTCATGATCGCCCCGATCGGCGCCGGCTCCTTCCGCGAGGCGCTGCGCTGGGGCACGGAGGTCTACCACGCGCTGAAGGCGGTGCTCAAGGAGCGCGGGCTGGCGACCGGCCTGGGCGACGAGGGCGGCTTCGCGCCCAACCTGGAGTCCAACCGCGCCGCGCTCGACCTGATCGTCGAGGCCATCGGCAAGGCGGGCTACACCGTCGGCTCCGACATCGCGCTGGCGCTGGACGTCGCGGCCTCGGAGTTCTACGACGAGCAGGGCGGCGGCACGTACTCGTTCGAGGGCGGCAGCAAGAGCGCCGACGAGATGATCGACTACTACGCCGAGCTCGTCGACGCCTACCCTCTCGTCTCCATCGAGGACCCGCTGAACGAGGACGACTGGGCGGGCTGGGTGAGGATCACCGAGCGCCTCGGCGACCAGGTCCAGCTCGTCGGCGACGACCTGTTCGTCACCAACCCCGAGCGCCTCCAGCGCGGCATCACCGACCGGGCCGGCAACGCCCTGCTGGTCAAGGTCAACCAGATCGGCTCCCTCACCGAGACCCTCGACGCGGTCGCGCTCGCCCAAGCCAACGGCTTCCGCTGCATGATGAGCCACCGCTCGGGGGAGACCGAGGACGTCACGATCGCCGACCTGGCGGTGGCGACCAACTGCGGCCAGATCAAGACCGGTGCCCCGGCCCGGTCCGAGCGCGTCGCCAAGTACAACCAGCTGCTGCGCATCGAGGAGGAGCTGGACGAGGCGGCGATCTACGCCGGTGCCGGCGCCTTCCCGCGCTTCCGCGCCTGAGCCGGCCGGTCGCACCACAGTGTGCCGAGTGGACCACTTTCGTCGACGATCCGCCCGGACCGGCGACAGAAGTGGTCCACTCGGCGCATCCGTCGGGCCGCGGACGAGCCGACCCGCCGCGTCCGGGCCGCCCGGCCAGCCTGACCGCCGCGACGCGGCGTACGGCATACCCTGTGTGCCTGACCCCAGCCGACCCCTGAGCCCGTGAACAGGAGCAGCGAGCGCCGATGAGCACCGCCCGCGGACCGCGCGACAAGCGCACCTCGGCCTCCCGCGCGGGTGGCCGGCCGTCGGCCACTCGGCGGCCGGGCCCGCGTCCCGGGGTGCGCGGGATGGCGGGGGCCGGCTCCTCGGCCGCCTCGAGCGTGCGCCGTGCCCCCGCGCACGTGCGACGGATGCTCATCCTGCTCGCGCTCGTCGTGGTGATGTCGCTCATCGTCGCGCCGGTGCTCTCCGGCTTCCTGCGGCAGCGGGCCGAGATCACCGCCGCGCGCGCCCAGCTGGAGACGGAGCAGCAGGAGATCGACCGGCTGCGGGGCGAGCTGGCCAGGTGGGAGGACGACCGCTACGTCGAGCAGCAGGCCCGCGAGCGGCTGCGCTTCGTCAAGGAGGGCGAGACCGCCTTCACCGTGATCGACGACACCGGGACCGACTACACCGAGGCGCTGCCGGGCATGGCCCCGGTCAGCGACGCCGTGCTGGCCGACAGCCCCTGGTACGGCCAGGTCTGGGAGTCGGTCAAGATCGCCAACGAGGGACTTCCGGAGCAGACCGAGCCATGAGCCGCCCCGACCGCACCACCCTGGACGAGGAGCCCACGCCCGAGGACCTCGCCGTCATCGAGCGCCAGCTCGGCCGCCCGCCCCGCGGCGTCGCCTCGATCGCGCACCGCTGCCCGTGCGGCTGCCCCACGGTCCTGCGCACCGAGCCGCGGCTGCCCGACGGGACACCGTTCCCGACGACGTTCTACGCGACCTGCCCGCGGCTGACCGGCGCCATCTCCACCCTGGAGAGTCAGGGCCTGATGCGCGAGATGAGCGAGCGGCTGCAGGAGGACGAGGACCTGCGCTGGGACTACGCCCAGGCCCACAACGACTACCTGCGCCGGCGTGAGGAGCTCGCGCACGTGCCGGAGATCGCCGGGGTCAGCGCGGGCGGCATGCCCAACCGCGTCAAGTGCCTGCACGTGCTCGCCGCGCACGCCCTCGGCGCCGGGCCGGGCGTCAACGTCCTCGGCGACGAGGTGATCGAGGCGCTGCCGGAGTGGTGGGCGGACGGCTGCTGCGGCGCGCTGGAGGGCCAGCCGTCGTGAGACGCGTCGGGGCCGTCGACTGCGGCACCAACTCGATCCGTCTGCTGGTCGGTGACGTCGGCGTCGACGCGACCGGGGGGCCGGCCCTGCGTGAGGTGTCCCGGCAGATGCAGGTCGTGCGGCTGGGGGAGGGCGTCGACCGCACCGGCCGCATCGCCCCGGACGCCATGGCGCGCACGCTCGCCGCCGCCGAGGGGTATGCCGTGCTCTGCCGGGAGGCGGGGTGCGAGTCGGTCCGCTTCGTCGCGACGTCGGCCTCGCGGGACGCCTCCAACGCGGAGGAGTTCGTCGAGGGCGTGCGTCAGGCCTTCGGAGACCTCGCCGTGGAGCCCGAGGTGGTCCCCGGCGAGGAGGAGGCACGGCTGTCGTTCGTCGGCGCGACGAGCGGGCTGCGGGCGGCCGGAGCACCGGCGCCCTACCTCGTCGTCGACATCGGCGGCGGGTCGACCGAGTTCGTCCTCGGGACCGACCGGGTCGAGGCCGCGCGGTCGGTCGACATCGGCTGCGTGCGGATGACCGAGCGCCACCTGCACGACGACCCGCCGACCGAGGACCAGGTCTGGGCCGCGCTGTCGGACATCGTGCGCGCGATCGAGGAGGTCGCCCAGGAGGTCGACCTCGGCGGCGTCGGCACCCTCGTCGGCCTGGCCGGGTCGGTCACCACCGTCACCGCGCACGCCCTCGACCTGCCGTCCTACCTGCGCGACCGGATCCACGGCGCCGACGTGCCCGTCGCCGACGTCATCGACGCGTCCACCGACCTGCTCCTGCGTCCGCGCTCCCGACGGCGCGAGCTGCCGTTCATGCACGAGGGCCGGGTCGACGTCATCGGCGCCGGCGCGCTGGTCTGGCGCACGGTGGTCCAGCGCGTGGCCCACGACTCGGGGCTGGCCACGGTGCGCGCCTCCGAGACCGACATCCTCGACGGGATCGCCCTCTCCCAGCTCTGAGGCCCACCCATGGACCCGCGACCCCACCCGATCACCGGCCAGCTCTTCGAGTCTCCCGTGCCGCCGGGGACCGGCTGGCCGGAGGACCCGGCGACGCCGGAGACGCCCGTGGCGAAGAGCGCCGCCGGGGTGCGTCGTCTGGCGGCCCGGTCCGCCGACCAGCACGCGCTCGACGCGGCGGTCTCGGTCTGCCGGGCCTGCCCGCGCCTGGTGCGGTGGCGCGAGACGGTGGCCACGACGGGACGACGCGCCTCCTTCGCCGACCAGCCCTACTGGGGGCGCCCGGCGCCCGGGATCGGCGGGCCGCAGGCGCCGGTCCTCGTCGTCGGGCTGGCACCGGCGGCCAACGGGGCCAACCGGACCGGGCGGATGTTCACCGGCGACCGCTCCGGGGACTGGATCTACGCCGCCCTGCACCGTGCCGGCTACGCGACCCAGGCGAGCAGCGAGCACGCCGGCGACGGCCTGCAGCTGCACGGCATACGCATCGTGGCCGCCGCGCACTGCGCACCGCCGGACAACAAGCCGACCACGCAGGAGAAGCAGACCTGCGCCGGCTGGCTGGAGCGCGACCTCCAGCTGGCCGAGCCGGACCTGCGCTCGGTGCTGGCGCTGGGGTCGATCGGCTGGGACGCGTTCCTGCGGGCGGCCCGCGCCGTCGGCTGGGAGGTCCCTCGGCCCAAGCCCCGCTTCGGCCACGGCGCCGAGGCCGGCCTGGTCACGGCCACGGGCAGGCGCGTGCGGCTGCTCGGCAGCTACCACGTCAGCCAGCAGAACACCTTCACCGGCCGGCTGACCGAGCAGATGCTGGACGAGGTCATCGCCCGGCTGTGACGCCGGCTCGTCACGTATCCTCGTCGCGCGCCCCCGTAGCCCAACTGGCAGAGGCAGCCCACTTAAAATGGGCACAGTGCGGGTTCGAGTCCCGTCGGGGGTACTGGTCCCATATCACGATTCGGCGACTTTCGCAGGGTGGTTGACGCCGCGACAGCCTGGGTGGACTACGGTGTGCACCGTCCCTTCAACCTTGCTGCAAAGGTGCGCTCATGAACTCCCTCCTCCTCGCTGTGATCGGCGTGGGGATGATCCTGGCGGGCTACTTCCTCTACTCGAAGTTCCTGGCCGCCAAGATCTACGCCCTCGACGACGCCATCCCGACCCCCGCCCACACCCTCGAGGACGGTGTGGACTACGTCCCCACCAACAAGTACGTCCTCTGGGGGCACCACTTCACCTCCGTCGCCGGCGCCGCGCCCATCGTGGGCCCGGCGATCGCGGTGATCTGGGGCTGGTTCCCCGCCTTCCTCTGGGTGACCATCGGCACCATCTTCTTCGCCGGCATGCACGACATGGGTGCCCTGTGGGCGTCGGTCCGCAACAAGGGCCAGTCGATCGGCGCACTGTCCGGGCGCTACATCGGCGCCCGCGGCCGCAACCTCTTCCTGGTCGTCATCTTCCTGCTGCTGCTGATGGTCAACGCGGCCTTCTCGGTCGTCATCGCCAACCTGCTGGTCTCCACGCCGACCGCGGTCATCCCGACCTGGGGCGCGCTGGTGGTGGCCCTGCTGGTCGGCCAGGCGATCTACCGCTACAACTGGAACCTGCCGCTCGTCTCGGTGGTGGGCGTCGTCGCCCTCTACACGCTGATCCTGATCGGTGACGCTACCCCGCTCGCGCTGCCCGAGACGATGCTCGGCCTCCCGGACCGGTCGGTGTGGATCATCCTGCTCTTCCTCTACGCCGGCGTCGCCTCGATGCTGCCCGTCTGGATGCTGCTGCAGCCGCGCGACTACATCAACGGCCTGCAGCTGTTCATCGCCCTGGGCATCCTCTACGTCTCGGTGCTCATCGCCCGGCCCGAGATCGTCGCCCCGGCGTTCAACTCCTCCCCGCCCGAGGGCACCCCGTCGCTGGTCCCGCTGCTGTTCGTCACCATCGCCTGCGGCGCCATCTCCGGCTTCCACGGCATGGTCAGCTCCGGCACCAGCTCCAAGCAGCTGGACAAGGAGAGCGACGCCCGGTTCGTCGGCTACTTCGGGGCCGTCGGTGAGGGCCTGCTGGCGCTCGGCTCGATCATCGCCACCACCGCCGGCTTCGCCAGCCTGGCAGCGTGGCAGGAGACCTACAACGCCTTCGGCCAGGGTGGCGTGGTCGCCTTCGTCCAGGGCGGTGGCTCCATCATCGAGTCCGGCATCGGTCTGCCCCAGTCGCTGTCGGCGACCATCATGGCGACCACCGCGATCCTCTTCGCGGCGACCACGATGGACACCGGCGTGCGTCTGCAGCGCTTCGTCGTGCAGGAGATCGGTGAGATCGCGGGCGTCTCCCTGAGCAAGGTCGTCGCGACCGTCGTCGCCGTGGGCGTCGCCCTCGCGCTGACCTTCGGCGCCGGTGCGGACGGCTCGGGCGGCATGCTCATCTGGCCGCTGTTCGGCACGACCAACCAGCTGATGGCTGCGCTGACCCTGTCGATCCTGGCGATCATGCTGATGCGCCGCCGTCGTTCGCCGCTCCCGGCGCTCATCCCGCTGGCGTTCGTGGCGTTCATGACCCTCTACGCCGCGGTCATCCAGCTCGGGACGTTCTGGGACACCCAGAACTGGCTGCTTCTCGTCCTGGACGTCGTCATCATCGTCGCGGCCGTCTGGGTCATCGTCGAGGCGGTCGGTGCCATGCGGACCGCCCGGGACTACCCCGGTGACGACGACGCCGAGCTGCGTGAGCTCAGCGCCGCGCAGATCGCCATCGGCCTGGACAGCCCGGCGCCGCACGAGGACACCGACGCCGGTCACCACCACCAGCGCCACCGGGACGACCAGCCGCCGACGAGCGGCTGACGCCCCGCCCTCCGACCGGGCCTCGCAGACGCCCGGCCGGAGGGACGGCATACCCTCCAGGTATGGAGGACCCCCCCCGCCGGCCCCGCAGCCGCCTCGCCGAGGTGGCTGCGGGGCTGCGCGACTTCTACAGCGGTCCCTACCGCCGCACCTTCGCCCGCGCCCAGCAGGACGAGGACGACCTCTTCATGGTCATCGTCATGGCCGAGGCGCTGGGCGTGCCCAACCCGGTCAGCTACTACACCGTCGAGCTGCTGCCGGTGGTCTACGAGCAGTTCCACGACTGGCACCGGAGGATGGGCCTGGACCGCTCGCCGCTGGAGCACTTCTCGTGCTGCTGATCCCCCGAGGAGCCTGATGCCCCACCCGCTCACCGAGCTCGCCCAGCAGCGCGACGTCCTCTTCGTCGGTGGCAAGGGCGGTGTCGGCAAGACCGCCGTCGCCTCCGCCCTGGGGCTGACCCAGGCGCGCGCCGGGCGCCGCACCCTCGTCGTCTCCACCGACCCGGCGCACAACCTCGGCCACCTGTGGCAGCGCGAGGTCGGTGACCGGCCCGTCGAGCTCGCGCCCATGCTGCGCGGTGTCGAGATCGACCCGGCCCGCACGACCGACGAGCACCTGCGAGCGGTGCGCGCCACCATGCAGCGGCTCATGCCCGGGCATCTCCAGGGAGAGGTGGACAAGCACCTCGAGCTCGCGCGCGATGCGCCCGGCACCCACGAGGCCGCGGTCCTGGAGCGGATGGCCGAGGTCGTGGAGCAGCGCCACCCCGACGAGCTGGTCATCTTCGACACGGCGCCCAGCGGTCACACGACCCGCCTCGTGGCGCTGCCCGAGCTCATGCAGGCCTGGACCGAGGGGCTGCTGCGCCGCCAGGACCGCTCGGCCCGCTTCGGCGCCGCGCTGCGCGGGCTCGAGGGCGACGAGCGCGCGGCCGCCGAGGTCGTGGGCTCGCGCCGGCTCGAGGGCAGCACGTCCGTGGGGCCGCGGCGCACCCAGGACCGGCGGGCCCGGCGCGACAACGAGATCCGTCAGGTCCTCGACCGCCGCCAGCAGCGCTTCCGCCATCTGCGTGAGGTCCTGCAGGACCGGACGCGCACCGGCTTCGTCATCGTCACCGCCGCCGAGCGGCTGCCCGTCCTGGAGTCCCTCGAGCTGCACGAGCAGCTGACCCGCTCGGGGATGGACGTCGCGGCGCTGGTGGTCAACAAGCGCTCGCCCGCCGACGCCGGCGAGCTGCTCGCCGCACGCCGGCAGGTCGAGGACGGGTATGTCGCGCAGCTCGGAGAGGCCCTGCCCGGCCTGCCGCTCGTCGAGGTCCCCCTGCTGCCGGGGGAGGTCGTCGGGGCGGACGGCCTCGGCGTGCTGCTGGAGCACCTGACCTGACCGTGACCCCGCCGCGGCCGGGTCCTGCCGGTGCACCCCGTCGCTCAGCCGGCGGCCTGGACGCCGTCCGGGCCGACGGTGCTGTGGTCGGGCACGGGTCGGGCCCCGGCGGTGCTGCCCAGGACGGCCTCGCCGACGACGCGGACCGACCGGCCGAAGGTCCAGTCACCCTCGACGGTCAGCGAGCGCGCCTGCCGCAGTGAGGGCGCCCCGTGCGGGAACCGGCTCTCGAAGGCGGCCAGCGTCGTGTAGTGGTCGCCGAGGGTGACCAGCGGCAGCGGGTCGCAGGCCGGTCGCAGCTCGGCGTCGTCGGTGAGCTCGAAGCAGTCGGAGCGCAGCACCAGCAGGTCGTCGGTCGTCTTGACCGGCCGGAACCGGCTGCGCGGCACCTCGATCGCGGTGGCCCCGTCGAACACCTCGATCGCCGACCCCATCGCGGTCTCGATCTGCACCACCGAGGGTGACGTCGGGTCGGTCGGGTCGACGGTCTTCTCGTTGCGGATGAGCGGCAGGCCCAGGACGCCGCCGCGCTCCCGGAGCACCGCCGCCACCTGGTCGAGGTCCAGCCACAGGGTGTTGGTGTTGAAGTAGCGGTGCCGCTCGATGTCGCCGAACGCGTCGGCGTCGGCGGGCGCGGCCTGCGCCTTCTCCCGCAGGATCAGTCGGCCGTCCTCCCGCCGCAGCGCCAGGTGCCCGCCCTTGCGGTCGGCGCCGGTGCGACGGCATACCTCCATCGCCAGCGGCGCGCCGCTGCGCGCGAACCAGTCCGCGATCGCCGCGGACGGCGCCGCGCCGACGTTGTCGGAGTTGCTCACCATCGCGTAGCGGAAGCCGGCGTCGCGCAGCTGCTCGAGCATCCCGGAGGCCAGCAGCGAGGGGTAGAGGTCACCGTGGCCGGGCGGGCACCACTCCAGCTCGGGGTTCGCCGGCCACCGCACGGGCGAGAGGTCCTCGGCGAGCAGCTTGGGCTCCTGGCTCTGCAGGAAGTCGGGGTCGACCCCCTCGACCGCCAGGTCCGGGTGCCGGGCCAGGACCGCCAGGCTGTCCTCGCGGGTGCGGAAGGAGTTCATGAGCACCAGCGGCAGCCGGGCGCCCGAACGCTCCCGCGCTCGCCGCACCTGCTCGATCGTCAGCTCCAGGAAGCTGCGTCCCTCCCGCACCGGGACCAGCGACTTGGCGCGGTCCATCCCCATCGAGGTGCCGAGGCCCCCGTTGAGCTTGACGACGGCCGTGCGGCCCAGGGCGGTCGGGTCGGCGTCGGGGTCGAGGTCGGCCAGGCTGTCCAGCTCGGTCACCGGCTCGATGTCGTCCTCGCCGATGGCCCCGCTGCGCCCCTGCGCGAGCTCGGTCCAGGCCTGACGGAAGACGTCCACGGCGACGTCGGCGACTCCGGCCGACCGCATCTTCGCGGTGGCAGCGTCGAGCGCTGCAGAAGTGGGGTTCACGAGCCACATCGTGGCAGAGGGGTATGGCGTGACGCACCCGGTCCGCCGTGCCCGGCGTGTTGAGGGACCGCCACGCCAGGTGTCCCGTGCGGGCGGGAGCACCATGCCAGGTGTCCAGTCAGGAAGTGAGGCTGGTCCAGATCAGGGCGCGGGCGACGAGGGCGTACTGGCCCTTGGGGTGGGCCCGGAAGAGCGGCTCGGAGCCGAGCAGCACCGCCCGCGCGCCGGTGGCCTCGTCCTCGCCGCGCACCACGAGCGCCTGGCCGGCCGCGTCGCGCTGCCCGCCGGACCCGGCCGCCGTCGGGAGCCAGTGCCCGCTGACCAGCGGGTCGGCACCCAGGCGCTGGTCGACGACGACGTCCGGGCCCAGGTCGGTGAACCAGGCGGGGGAGTAGACGAAGGCGTGCTCCGGCGCGCCGTCGGTCAGCGGCCCGCCGGCGTTGGTGACGGAGACGACGCCGTTGGCGTCGGAGCGCCCGCGCTCCACCGTGACGTCGAGCAGGTCGAGGGCGTCGTTGAGCCCGGCGCCACCCGGGCCACGACCGACGAGGCCGCCACCGGCGTCCACGAAGGCGCGCAGCTCGGCCCGCGCCTCGTCGTCGAGGTCGCGCCAGGCGAGGCCGTCGGAGACGTAGAGCGCGTCCAGAGTCGACAGGTCGAGCCCCTCGTTGAGGGCGGCCGAGCTCACCGGCCGGGTGACCACGCCCATCTCCGAGAGGGCCCACAGCTCCTGCGGCGTGCCGGCCACGCCCACCCGCAGCGGGCGCAGCGGCTCCCCGGCGGCCCCGGCGGGCGCCGGGGCGAGCCGCACGCCGTGGGTCGACGCGACGGACCGGGCCGCGGCCCCGGCGGGGGCCGGCACCAGCACCGAGCCGTCGTCGAGCCACTCCACCGCGACCCCGTCGGCCAGCAGCGAGGACAGCGCCCGCACGTCGGCGGGGTCGTCCAGGGCCAGCAGCCATCCGTCGGCCGAGGGCGCGACCGACCCGGTCGGCGCGGCGGCGGCCACCGGCTCACCGACGGCGGGCAGGGACACGCCGGCGGGCACGGTGACCACGTCGGCGCCCCAGAGCAGTCCGTGGCTCCAGCCGGAGATGTCGTACATGGCACCGACCCGGTCGGACAGGTCGCTGCCCGGGCCGAGGAGGGTGTGGGCCAGCCCGCGGCGGGCCTGGTGCAGGTCCACGACATAGCTCCCGGCCGCGTGGGTGGTGCCGTCGATCCTCGCGGGACGGGTCAGGCGGGTGACCTCGACCCCGTTGTCGACGAGGTGGTCCACCAGGCGGGCGGCGGCCGGGGCCGAGCGCTGCGCGGGCCCACCGGGGACGACGTAGGCCCGCGGGTAGTCGGTCGTCCACCCGCCCGCTGTCCCCGTCCCGCCCACCAGCGCCCGGTCCACCGGACGCTGCGCCGCCCCGGCCACGCCGCGACGGAAGACCTCGACGTGGTCGGCGAGCAGCTCCTCGCGCTGCTCGACGGCATACCGCAGCGTGGCGGTCACGGCGGCGACGGCGATGTCGGTGTTGATGGCGGAGCGGCGGCGCAGCTCCGACGGCGGCTCGGTGGAGGCGGCGTTGTTGACGCGGAGGGGCAGCTCGACCGTGTGCGCGACGGCACCGTGCAGCGCGGCGTACTGCGGCGTGAAGATCGGGGGCCAGCCGTCCCAGCCCTCCTCGAAGTCGCGCAGCGGGATCTGCGGCGGCCGCACCCCGTCGTTCTCGTCGTGGCCCAGCCCCAGCAGGGCCGACTCGATGCCCAGCGCGTTGGCCCAGGCGTGCGGGAGGAGCAGGTCGTGCTCGGTGGTCTCGGCGTGCGGTGCCGTCGTGGGCTCGACCAGCGTGCCGTTGACGTAGCCGTGCAGGTCCAGGAGCATCACCGGCTGCACCTGCACGACCGCGTCGCGGAGCGCCCGGGTCTCGGGCTGGCTGGCCGTGACCAGGTCGCGGTTGAGGTCGAAGCCGGCCGCGTTGGTGCGGGTGCCCGCGACCCGTCCGTCGGGGTTCGTGGAGACGACCAGGTGCACCCGGGTGGTCTCCAGCGTGCGCCGCACGGCCGGGTCCTGGCTCACCGCCCAGTCCTCGACGAGACGCAGCACCGCGTCGGTGCCCTCGAACTCGTCGCCGTGGACGTTGGCGTTGACCAGCACCGGCAGCTTGTAGTCGCGGGCCAGGGCACGGTCGGCGGCCGCACGGGCCGGCTGGGCGGTGATCCGGTCGCGCAGCGACGCCTGCACCTGCGCCTGTGCCGGGGTCTCGGGCGCCGTCAGGGTGACCATGATGATGTCGCGACCACCCTGGCTCATGCCGATCACCTCGGCCGAGACGCGGTCGGAGGCGCCCGTCACGGCGTTGAGCCGGCGGGCGACGTCGTGGTATGCCGCCAGCCCGCGGCGCAGGGCGGCATCACCGGGGTCGACGGCCGGCTCGGGCAGGAAGGTCTGGCGCGGGTAGCCGACCTGCTCGCCGGGGGCCGGCGCGGCCGGCGCGGCCGGCAGCGCGGCGGACGGGGCGGGGGCGGACGCCGCGAGGAGCGTGGGCGCGAGCACGACGCCGGCGGCCGTGACGAGGGCCAGCAGGCCTCGCCCGGCGGCGGCACCGGCGGACGCGCGCGACGACATACCCACCTCCTGCGGAAAAACTGGTGACCAGGCACCCTATCCGCCTCCTCCGACAGGGCGGAAGGCCCCTGTGGCCAAGATGCCTCGCGCCGCGATGTCAGGTAGACACCTCCCATGACGAACGACGCGCACACGATCTGCGGAGACTGGTCCGGGCAGCTGGTCGCGGCCGCGATCCACACCGGTCACGACCTGCGGCCGGAGGTGGCCGAGGCGATGGTGCTCGACGAGGACGTGCGGCTGCGCGAGGAGGACCCCTACACCGACGTCATCGGCTCGGCGGCGCCCGCACGGGTGGTCGCCCACCGGTCCCGGTTCGAGGTCGACCTCAACCGCCCGCGCGACACGGCCGTCTACCGTCGACCCGAGGACTGCTGGGGCCTGGAGGTGTGGCGCGAGAACCCGCTGGACGAGCGGCTCGTCGACGGCAGCCTGGAGGTCTACGACCGTTTCTACGCCGAGCTGGGGCAGCGTCTGGACGAGGTCGCCGCCCGCGGCCCGTTCGTCGTCTACGACGTCCACTCCTACAACCACCGCCGCGACGGCCAGGCCGCCGACCCGGCCGACAACCCGGAGGTCAACCTGGGCACCGGCACGGTCGACGAGCGGTTCGCGCCGGTCGTCGAGGCGTTCCGCACGTCGCTGTCCGACCAGCACGTGGACGGCCACCGCCTCGACGTGCGCGAGAACGTCAAGTTCGAGGGGCGGGCGCTGGCGTGGTGGGTGCATGGCCGCTACCCCGGCCGCGGGGTGTGCCTGGCGCTGGAGTTCAAGAAGACGTTCATGGACGAGCGCTCCGGCGTGCCGGACGAGGCGCACCTGGCCCGGCTGCGCGAGGCCCTCGCCGCCACCCACGACCCGGTCCTGGCGGCCCTGCGCCGCGTGGGCGGGGCATGACCCGGCCCGTCCGGCTGCCCGCCCGCGACCTCGCGGTCGACCACACGCTGGCGATGCTGTCGGCGGGCGTGCGCTTCATCCTCGACGTGACGCCTGTGGACGCCGACGACCACCGCGCCGACTTCCTCGCCGGCACCGTCGACGAGCCGCCGTTCACCTACCGCGACCTCGAGGCCGACCCCGACGTGCTGGAGGCCCAGCTCGACCACGCCCCGGTGGACGTCGTGGAGGACCCGACGCTGGCCGACCTGCTCCGGGGCAAGGAGCGTGAGCTGCGGCTGCAGCTGGAGATGCTGCGGGCTCGCGGGACCGAGGACTTCCGCGCGCTGTCGGTCGAGCTCTACGGCGCGGTCGGGCCGACGCTGCGCGCCCGGGCCGAGGAGCTGGTGGAGCACCTGGACGTCCCCACCGACCCGGTGGAGATGATCTCCGCCGACGGCTTCCTCCTGCTGGCCGAGACCGAGATCGAGCTCTACCGCGAGCAGGACCCCGACATCGGGATCCACGCCGAGGTCCGGCCCGACGTCAGCGGGGTCCTGGTCGCCGGGGACACCCTGCTCATCAGCGAGGACAGCGCGATCGCCGCCGAGCGGGGGGAGGCGCTGCTGCACCACGAGGTCGGCACCCACCTGGTCACCCAGGTCAACGGCTCCGGGCAGCCGGTGCGGACCCTGGGGTCGGGGCTGGCCGGCTACGACGAGACGCAGGAGGGCCTGGCGGTGCTCGCCGAGGTCGGCTGCGACGGCCTGACGGCCTTCCGCCTGCGTCAGCTGGCCGTGCGTGTGCTGACCGTGCACCGGATGCTGGCGGGCGCCTCCTTCCGCGAGGCGCACACGGCGCTCGTCGAGGCCGGGGTGCCCGCAGGTGCCGCATACTCCACGACGATGCGGATCTACCGCTCCGGCGGACTGACCAAGGACGCCATCTACCTGCGCGGCCTGCTGGACCTGCTCCACCACCTGCGCGCCGGCGGTGACCTCGAGCTGCTCTTCCTCGGCAAGTTCGCGCTGCGCGACCTGCCGCTGGTGCAGGACCTGCACGACCGGGGCGTCCTGTGCCCCGCCCGGCTGCGCCCGCGCTGGCTGCTCGACCCGCACGCGGTCGACCGGCTCGCCCGGGCCGCCGCCACCGACGACCTGACCACCCTGACGAAAGGCCCGTGAATGAAGATCGCATTTGTCGTCAACGACGTCGCGACCGAGCAGCACTACTACACCACCACCCGGCTGGCGATGAGCGCCACCAGCGCCGGCCACCAGGCCTGGATGATGGGGATGGGCGACTTCGGCTACGAGCCGGACGGGTCGCTGACGGCCCGGGCGCGCGCCGGCGCCGACAAGAAGTACCGGTCGCTGGAGCGCTACCTCGAGGACGTGCAGCGCCCCGAGACCGAGCGGCAGATCCCGCTGGACGACCTCGACGTCGTCATGCTGCGGGCCGACCCGGCCGACGAGGGCGGTGCCGCCTGGGCCAACAACGCCAGCGTGGCCTTCGGCGACCTCATGGCCTCCAACGGCGTCCTGGTGGTCAACGACCCCAGCACCCTGGCCAAGGCCCTGTCGAAGGCCTACTTCCAGCACTTCCCGGAGGCGGTGCGCCCGCGCACGCTCATCTCCCGCGACGGGAAGCGGATCGGCGACTTCGTCGAGGAGCTGGGCGGTAGGGCGGTGCTCAAGCCGCTGCAGGGCTCCGGCGGCGAGGGGGTCTTCCTGCTCAACCCCCGCGAGCGGCCCAACCTCAACCAGATCGTGGAGACCCTCTCCAAGGACGGGTATGTCGTGGCCCAGGAGTACCTGCCCGAGGCCAAGGAGGGTGACGTGCGGATGTTCGTCATGAACGGCGAGCCGCTGGAGGTCGACGGCGCCGTCGCGGCCTTCCGTCGCACCACGCCCGAGGGGGACGTCCGCTCCAACATGAAGGCCGGCGGCAAGGCGGTCCCGGTCGAGGTGACCGCCGAGATGCGCGCGCTCGTCGAGGCCGTGCGGCCCAAGCTCGTGGCCGACGGGATGTTCCTCGTGGGCCTGGACATCGTCGGCGACAAGCTCATGGAGGTCAACGTCTTCAGCCCCGGCGGGCTCGGCAGCTGCCAGTCGCTCTACGACGTCGACTTCGCCCCGGCGATCGTCCGCTCGCTGGAGCGCAAGGTCGCCATGCGCAGCCACTACGGGCCCCAGCTGGAGAACCGGTCGCTGGCCACGCTCTGACCGGCGGGAACCCGCGCCGCACGGAATGCGTTGCTGCAGCACGACGTTTTAGGCTGTAGGTGACACGCCGGGGGGACTTTCCCCGGCGTGCCGGACAAACCACGGAGGTTCCATGGCCGTCAACCCGGTCTTCAACCGCATCGACAAGGAGGCGTCCCAGCGCGGCTACGCCGGTTTCGGCTCAACGCAGGGCGGCTACGGCTCGACCCAGGGGGGCTACGGCCCGCCCCAGGGCGCGCCCACCATCCCGACCGGGTACCAGCCCGGACCCAGCGAGACGCTGACGGACGAGCAGCTGCGCGACATGTACGGGCAGGCCCCGGCCGGCCCCGCGCAGACCGGGCGCCTGACCCTCGACGACGTCGTCGTCAAGACGCTCCTGCTCTTCGGCATCGTGCTGGCCGTCACGGCGGCCACCTGGTTCTACGTGGGGGCCCAGCCGGCCGTCGCGATGCCGGTCTGGCTGCTGGGCATGTTCGGCTCGCTGGGCCTGAGCTTTGCCATCGGCTTCTCCAAGAAGGTCAACGTCGGCCTGATCGTCACGCACGCGGTGCTGCAGGGTCTGTTCCTCGGCGCCGCCAGCGCGACCTTCAACGCCATGTACCCCGGCGTCGCCACGACCGCCGTGGTCGCCACGATGGCCACCTTCGCCGGCATGTTCATCGGCTGGAAGGCCGGCTTCATCCGGGTGACCAACAAGTCGCGCCGCATCTTCGGCATGATGGCGATGGGCTACCTGGTCTTCCTGCTCGTCAACATCGGCGCCTCGTTCCTGGGCTTCGGTGACGGCTGGGGCATCTACGGCGGCCCGCTGGGCATCCTGGTCTCGCTGTTCGGTGTCGGCCTGGCCTCCTACTCCCTGGCCGTCGACTTCGACTCGATCGACCGCGCCGTCAAGGGCGGGGCCCCGGAGAAGTACAGCTGGCTCCTCGGTCACGGCCTGGTCGCGACCCTGGTCTGGCTCTACATCGAGTTCCTCCGTCTGTTCTCGATCCTGCAGAGCAGCGACTGATGGTCGGTCCCGGCCGCGCAGACCCGGCCGGGACCGAGCTGGAGCGCGTGGTCCGGCGGTGGCAGCAGCTGCCGCTGGACCGCGCGCTTCCTGCTGTCCCGGGGGTCGCGGGCTGCGTGCAGGCGCTCGCGGACGCGGTCGCGGAGGCTGAGGGTATGCCGTCCGCACCCGTCCCCGACCTCGGTCCCGCCGTGCTCATGGACCAGCTGCGGGTGATGGTCTACGACTGGCGGGCCGCCGGCCTCGACGAGGAGGACCTGACCGGGCGCCTCACGGCACTGCGCCGCGTCCTGCCCTGAGACCCGTCACCGACCACCGGGCACGTGGGGTGCCGACCACCGGGCACGTGGGGGTGCCGACCACCGGCACGTGGGGTGGTGGGCCCGCGACCGGACAGGCGACGTCGACGCCCCGCGACGTCGACGCCCCGCCCGTGGGGATGACCGTGCCGTCCTGACGCGCCAGACCGGCGACACGCCCGTCGGGGCCGACCCCCAGCGCGCACGTGAACCCTGGAGGTCGACGACCTCGGGTGCGGTGCGACCTCGGCTGCTCAGTGAGCGCTGGCCTCCGCGTGCTCGTCCTTCTTGCGGGGCACGAGCTTGAGCAGACCGACGACGACCAGGCCGACCGCCAGACCCAGCACGGCCGAGAAGAAGGTGTTGGTCAGCCACGCCGCGACGCCGCTGATCCCCGGCAGCCAGCCGGCCACGATCTCCTCCATGTGGTGCACGAAGTCGTAGATGGGGTGGAAGCCCAGCTCGTCGATGCCGACCAGGAGGATGTGACCGCCCACCCACAGCATGGCGATGACGCCCACGATGGACAGCACCTTGAGCACGATCGGCATCGCCTTGACCAGGAACTGCCCGATGCGCTGGGCGCCCTCCTGGTCGCGCTGGGCCAGGTGCAGGCCGACGTCGTCCATCTTCACGAGGAGGCCGACGACGCCGTAGATCAGCAGGGTGATCGCGATCGCGACCACCACGAGGATGAGCGCCCGGTTGAGGAAGGGCTCGTCGGTGACCTCGTTGAGCGCGATGACCATGATCTCGGCCGAGAGGATGAAGTCGGTGCGGATCGCACCGCTGACCATCTTCTTCTCCTGCTCGGGTCCCTGCTCCACCGCCGGGGCGTCCTTGGCCCCGTCGTGGTGCCCGCCGACCCCCAGCCACTCCAGCACCTTGTGGGCACCCTCGTAGGAGAGGTAGGTGCCGCCCAGCATGAGGATCGGCGTGAGCAGCCACTCGGCATACTGGCTGAGCAGCAGCGCCGCCGGGACGATGAAGAGCAGCTTGTTGCGCAGCGAGCCCAGGCCGATCTTCTTGATGATCGGCAGCTCGCGGCTCGGGTCGAACCCGGTGACGTAGCGCGGCGTGACGGCGGCGTCGTCCACGACGACCCCGGCCGCCTTCATCCCGGCACGGCCGGCCGCGGCGCTGATGTCGTCCACGGAGGCGGCGGCGACGCGGGCGATGGCCGCGATGTCGTCGAGGAGAGCGGCTAGACCGGCGGCCATTCAGGGCTCCTTGGGCGGGTCGGAGGACGGAAACCGTCCAAGGCTATCCGCACCGGGCCCCGGGAGCAGACCGGCGCCGCCCCTGCGAGGGCAGAGGCGGCGCCGGGACGAGCGGGGGACGGGGTGTCAGCTCAGGCGCTCGATGACCATGGCCATGCCCTGGCCGCCGCCGACGCACATCGTCTCCAGACCGAACTGCTGGTCGCGGGTCTGCAGCGCGTTGATCAGCGTGGTCGAGATCCGCGCCCCGGTGCTGCCGAAGGGGTGGCCGAGGGCGATCGCGCCGCCGTGCACGTTGAGCCGGTCGTAGTCCATGCCGAGCGCGTCGGCCGAGCCCAGGACCTGGACGGCGAAGGCCTCGTTGATCTCGTAGAGGTCCATGTCCTCGATCGTCATCCCGGCGCGGGCCAGCGCCTGGCGGGAGGCCTCGATCGGGCCCAGGCCCATGATCTCGGGGGACAGCGCCGAGACGCCGGTCGACACGATGCGGGCCAGCGGGGTCAGGCCGAGCTCCTTGGCCCGGGTGTCGCTCATGACGACCAGCGCGGCGGCGCCGTCGTTGAGCGGGCAGCAGTTGCCGGCGGTCACCGTGCCGTCCTCGCGGAAGACCGGCTGCAGCTGGGACACCTTCTCGAGCGTGACGCCGGCGCGCGGACCGTCGTCGGTGGAGACGACGGTGCCGTCGGCCAGGGTCACCGGCGCGATCTCGCGGGCGAAGACCCCGTCGGCGATGGCCTTCTCCGCGCGGTTCTGGGAGGTCACGCCCCACTCGTCCTGGCGCTGGCGGGAGATGCCCAGGGAGGTCGCGACGTTCTCCGCGGTCTGCCCCATGGAGATGTAGACGTCCGGCAGCGCCCCGTGGGTGCGCGGGTCGGTCCAGGTCTCGTTGGTGCGGGCGGTCTCCTCGGTCCGGGCGCGGGCCTCGGCGAACAGCGGGTTCTTCACGTCCTCCGCGCCGCCACCGGCGCCGGCGAAGTTCTGGTAGCGGGAGACGGCCTCGACCCCGGCGCTGACGAAGACGTCGCCCTCGCCGGCCCTGATGGCGTGGAACGCCTGCCGCGTGGTCTGGACCGACGACGCGCAGAAGCGGTTGACGGTCGCCCCCGGCAGCCCGTCCAGGCCCAGCAGCACGCTGACGACGCGCGCCATGTTGAAGCCGTGCTCGGCCGACGGCTCGGCGCACCCCAGGTAGAGGTCGTCGATGGTGGTGGGGTCCAGCGCGGGCACCTGCTCGAGCGCGGCGCGGACGACGCCGGCGGCCAGGTCGTCGGGGCGGACGGTGGTCAGCGAGCCCTTGAAGGCACGGCCGATCGGGGTGCGGGCGGCGGCGACGATGACGGCCTCAGCCATGGGGGTCCTCCTTGACGGCGACGGGTATGCCGGAAGTCTAGGTCCCCTCCCTGGCGCCTTGACGCGGAGGTCAGGTGACCGCATACCCGCTGCGGGGTCTTGCCCGGGCCCCGCCGAACCGGTTGACTCAGGTGACCTGACCGCCGCCAGGAGGCCCCCATGCCCGAGGACCCGCAGCCCTGGCGCGAGCGCGCGCTCGCCGTCGGCTGCGCGCCGCTGGTGGACGCGATGGGGCGGCTGCACCGCCACCGTGCGCACCTGCCCGCGCTGCGCAGCCCAGCCCCCGGCAGGGTCCTGCTCGGCCCGGCGGTGACCCTGCAGTACCTGCCGACCCGCGACGACCTGCCCGACCCCGACACCGGCTTCGCCGAGGTCTTCTCCGCGGCCGTCCGCGACGCCCCGTCGGGTGCGGTGCTCGTGCTGGGCAGCGGAGGCTACCCGGAGGTCTCGCACGCAGGCGGGGTCAAGCTGACGCGGGTGGCGACCCACGGCCTGGCCGGGGTGCTGGCCGACGGGCTGCTGCGCGACTTCGCCGAGCTGGCCGACCTCGGGTTCGCGACCTGGTGCCGGGGGGAGGCGGTGCGCTGGGGCGGGGACAGCGTCATGCCGTATGCCGCGGGCGTCGCCGTCGAGGTCTTCGGCACCACGGTCCTGCCCGGCGACTGGGTCTACGTCGACCGCACCGGCGGCGTGGTGGTCCCGAGCGCGAGCATGGAGGCGGTGCTGGCCGAGGCCGAGTCGGTCGTCGCCGACGACGCGCGGACCCAGGCGGAGCTCAGGGCGCAGGGGTCGGGCTGACCTGCGGGCGCACTCCCGGCCCGGCCGTACCGAGTGTCCCGCTTTCGTCGGTCCGGAGGCGCCGTCCGGCGACGAGAGTGGGACAGTCGGCAGGGTCCGGTGACGGGCTGGGCGCGGGTGAGCGGCTGGGCACCGGGCGCGGGACCGCTCAGGCTCTGGAGGCCTCCGCGAGCCGGGCCAGGCCCTCGTCGATGCTGACCCGCGGGGTCCAGGCCAGGACCTCGCGCGTGCGCCGCTGGTCGAACCAGTGCGCCGTGCCGATCTGCTCGGCCAGGAAGCGGGTGAGCGGCGGCTGGGTGACGGCCGGCACGCCGGGCAGCCGCTCCGACACCGCCACGGCGCCCTCGACGACCGCGCCGAGGGTCCAGGCCAGCGGGCGGGGCACGTGCAGCCGGGGCGCGGGAGCGCCGACCGCGCGGCAGATCGCGGCCACGAGCTCGCCGACCGGTCGCGGCTCGCCGTTGGTCACCACGAACGCCTCCCCGTGCGCGTGCTCGATGCGCTCCAGCGCCGCCACGACCGCCTCCGCGGCGTTGTCGACGTAGGTGGTGTCGATGAGCGCGGTCCCGGGCCCGACGAGCGCCAGCCGGCCCTGCCGGGCCCGCTCGGCGATGCGCCCGACGAGCTGGGTGTCGCCGGGCCCCCACACCAGGTGCGGCCGGACGGCGGTGACCGCGAGGTCGGGGGAGTCGGCGAGCAGCGCGAAGAGCTCGGCGGCCGCCTTGGTCCGGGCGTAGTGGCCGCGGGCACGCATCGGGCTGGCCGGGCCCGCCCCCTCGCCGGCCAGGGACCGCCCGGTGTGCGCCACGGACGGCGAGGACACCTGGACCAGACGTCCGCCGCCGCCGGAGCGCAGCGCCTCGACGACGTTGCGGGTGCCGGTGGCGTTGACCCGGACGAAGTCCATCCACGGTCCGACCACGTCGACCTTCGCCGCCAGGTGCACGACCGCGTCCTGGCCGGCCACCGCACGGCGGACGGCGTCGCGGTCGCGGATGTCGCCGAGCACCTCGCGGTGCCTCCCCCCGGCGGACCTGCGCTGCATCACGGTGACGTCCTGGCCGCGCTCGGCGAGCAGGTCGGCGACGGCGCCACCGAGCATGCCGCTGGCACCGGTCACCAGCACCCGGTCGGCCATCAGCGGCTCCTCGTCATCGGGGCGTGGGCCGGGCCGGGCAGCAGGGCGGCGACCCGGCCGCGCACCGTTCGGCCGTGGAGCACCCCGTCGGCCCACCGCGCCAGCGCGCCGCGGTCCACCTTGCTCGCGTGGCGCACGTCCACCGGGAGCCAGTCGCGGACCAGCACGGCTGCGACGGGGACCCCGGCCACCCGGCGCACCGCGTCGGCCGTCGCCCCGGGCGCCAGCCGGGCCTGCCCGCGGGGGGCACCGGTGAGGCGGGCCACCGCGCCACCGCGCTCCGTCGGCACGAGCACCACGACGAGCTGCTGAGTCCCCTCCGGACCGACCCCGACCACGGCGGCGTCCGCCACGTCGGGCAGCGCGCGCACCCGGGCCTCCACGGCATACGGGGGGACCGGACCGTCCGGGGTGCTGATGACATGGGCGAGGCGCCCCTCGACCCAGAGCCGCCCGTGCTCGTCGAGGTGCCCCACGTCGCCGGTCCGGTGCCACCCGACGGGCCGCTCGCTGGCGCGCTGGGTCGTCCAGAGACGGTCGTAGCGGTCCTTGACGTGCGGCCCGCGGACCACGATCTCGCCCACCGCGCCGGGGGTGGTCACCAGCTCCTCGGCGGGTATGCCGTGCGCGTCCAGCGGGGCGACGCCCACCTCCACGCGCTCCAGCGGCCGGCCCACGCAGACGCCGTCCTGAGCAGCGTCGGTGGACCCTGGCCCTCCCGCCCCGAGCTCCTCCACCGGGTCCAGCGTGGCGACCGGGAGCGCCTCGGTCATCCCGTAGGGCGTGTGCGTCGAGGCGTGGGTCAGCAGCTCACGCACGCGGCGCAGCAGGTCGACCGGCACGGGCGCCCCGGCCGAGAGGACGAGGCGCGGTCCGGCCAGTGCGGTCCGGCCCCGCTCGTCGAGGCCCTCGGCGGTGGCCACGACGTTGCGCAGGGCCGCGGGCGCGGCGAAGACGACCGTGGCGTCCACGGCCGTGACGGCCTCGGCCAGCCCGGCCGCGGTCAGCGTCTGCGGGGCGGTGACGTCCATGTCCGGCACGACCCCGGTCAGCCCGAGGGCGGGCCCGTAGAGGGCGAACGGGGCGAAGGCGGCGACGAGGCGCTCGCCGCGCCCCAGCCCGAAGGTGTCGCGCAGGAGCGCCACCTGCGCGCCCAGCCGGTCACGGGTGTAGACGACGCCCTTGGGCGGGCCGGTCGCCCCGGAGGTGAACAGCACGGCGCCGTCGGCGTCGCCGCCCACCTCGTCCGGGTCGGGCAGCGCCGGTGAGGCCCCGCGTCCCTCCTCGGCGAGGCGGGCCAGCTCGTCGCCTCCGGGCTCCACCCGCAGCCGCTGCCCCGGCACCCGTGTCACGTCGGCCAGCCGCAGCGCCCGCCCGATCCCCACGACGTGCCGCGGGCCGGCCGACCGCAGCGAGCTGCCCAGGCGCCCCAGCCCGAGGCCGGCGTCGGCGATGACGACGACGGCACCGATCCGCCACAGCGCGTAGACCAGGGTCGTGAGCTCGATGCCCGGCGGCACGAGGACCGCGACCCGGTCGCCGGGAACGACCCCGCGGGCCAGGAGCCCCCGGGCGACGTCGTCGACCAGGCGGTCCAGCTCGCCGAAGGTGACCGACCGCCGTCCGCCCCGCAGCTCGACCACCGCAGGGGAGTCAGGGGCGGAGGTGTCGACCCGCACCGCGACGCGGGGCACGTCGTCGGACAGGGACCGCGAGGACTCTGCTGGCTCCTCGGGGTGGCCGGCGGACCCTACGGCGGCGGGCCGCCCGGACCCGGTCGCCACGTTCTCGCGCAGCCAGCGCCAGACGACGTCGATGCCCTCGGGCCGGTCCTCGAGCACGAGGTGGGACGCGCCGGCGTAGCGCTGCACGTCGGCGTGCGGCAGGCGGGTCGCGAGGTCGTCGAGGTAGCGCTGACCGAAGACGGGGTCGCGCGGGCCCCAGACCAGCAGGGCCGGCACGTCGGCCAGCGCTGACAGGCCGTCGGCGACCGCGTCGAGGGTCGCGCGGCTGGGGTGGTCGGCCTCGAAGGGGATGTCCGCCACGAAGTCGGCGACCGCCGCGCGGCGGCCCGGCGTGCGGTACGGCGCGGCGAAGGCCTCGCGCACCGGGGCCGGCAGCGGCGGGACGGACAGCGCCGTCGTCGCGCGCACGAAGGCGGGCGTGCGACGGCATACCTGCGCCAGGAGCCAGGGCGCTCGGGCGAGCCGGATGACCGCGGGAGGGGCGAACTCCGCGGGCTGGTGCACCGCCGTGTTGGTGAGCACCACCCCGGCGAGGTCGGAGGTGTGCCGCAGCGCCCACCCCAGCGAGACGGGGCCGCCCCAGTCGTGCGCGAGCACCGCGAGGGGGCCTGCCCCGGTCAGGCCGAGCGCGTCGGTGAGGTGGTCGAGGTCGTCGACCCGCTGGGCCAGGGTGCGCGGCTCGGCGGTGCGCTCCGACCAGCCCATGCCGAGCTGGTCGACGGCCACCACCCGCCAGCCGGGCGGGGCCTGGGCGAGCACGCGACGCCACAGGTAGGACCAGGTGGGGTTGCCGTGGACGCACAGCAGGGTGCCGACCACCTCCTCCCCGCGCTCCTGCAGCAGCGGACCGGTGTCGAGCAGGTGCCAGTGCCGCGGCATCCCCTCGGCGTCCGGAGCCACCACGACCCTCGACCAGGCCCGGTCGAGCCCGGGCAGGTCGCGGCGCGGCAGGCCGGGCGGGTCGGAGACGGCCCGCCCCGCCGGACCGTGCACGCGCTGTCTCAGCGGCCCGTCGGTGCGCCCGTCCTGCTCCGGGAAGCCCACGTGCGCCACGTCACCAGGTGAGCTCGAGGCAGGTCATGTTCAGGCCGGAGCCGACCCCCATCATCAGCACCCGGTCGCCCGGCCGCAGGGAGTCCGCCTCCTTGGCGAGGGTGATCGCCACCGCGGCCGGCCCGACGTTGCCCAGCAACGGGAAGGTCAGCGGGATCCTGCTCTCGTCCAGGCCCAGGGCCTCGGCCGTCTTCCCGGTGTGCACGCTGGAGACCTGGTGCACGACGTAGCGGTCCATGTCGTCCCAGTCGAACTCGTCGCGGGCGTCGTGCCACAGCTCCTTGGCGAGCTGGACACCGGCGGTGAGCAGGCCCTGGGTGTCGGTGCGCATCTCGGAGAAGTCGCCGACGCACAACCCGTGGTGCTCGGTCGCCGCCCGGGTGACACCGCCGACGACACGGTGGCCCTCGGGGTGCTCGCTCGCCCGGCCCAGCACCATGGCGGCGGCCCCGGAGCCGAGGGTGAGCGTGGCGAACTGGTCGAGGATGTCGCGGGCGGTGGCGTCGTCGGAGGCCAGGCGCTCGAGCGTGCGCTCCTGCGGCTCGCGCGACCCCTCACCGTCGACGACGAGGGCGTAGTCGATCTGGCCGGCGTCGATCATGGTCGCGGCGAGCTGCATACCGTTGACGAACCCGAGGCAGGCGTTGGTGATGTCGAAGTTGAGGCAGGAAGAGCCCAGCCCGAGCCGGTGGTGCACGTCCACGGCGATCGAGGGCTCGAGGTGGCTGCGGCTCACGGAGGTGTTGACGAGCAGGCCGACGCGCGCGGGGTCGACCCCCGCCTGCTCCAGCGCCAGCCGCCCCGCCTCCACGGCACCGTCGACGAAGTGCTGGTCCTCGCCCCACCAGCGCCGCTCACGGATGCCGGCCAGCGCGGCCAGCATGCCGGGGCGCAGCCCGTTGCGCCGGTAGGAGTCGCCGATGATCTCGTCGAACTCCTCGGAGGTCTTGACCACGGGTGCGTCGACCGCCGTGACGGACAGCACCGCGGTGTCGTGGTGCCGGAAGATGGCGTTGTCGTTCAACGTGGGGGTACCTCGCTCCTGCTCGCGGTAAGACGCCATTCGACCACGTGGTGGCACCGGGGGAGAAACGAAGGTCCCGCACCGTTCCCGGCGCCGCTTCGCGCCCCCGCGTGCCCGGCCGCGCGGGCGCAGGTGTGACACGATGGGGCGAGCATCGGTCGTGCCCCTGGCCCGGCCACCCACGGTGGGGAGAGGACACGACCGTCATGAGCACCATCCGCAGTCGCTGGGCCGGCCTGCTGGGCGCCGGAGCCATCACCCTCGCGCTGGCCGCGTGCACGGCCGAGGAGACCCCCGACCCCGACCCGACGCCCGGTGCCGTCTCGACCGAGGACGCCGGGGCCGGCACCCAGGACACGGACGCCGGTGCCGAGGAGGCCTCCGCCGCGCCCGCGGCCGCCGAGGGCGAGGAGGTGGACATCCAGGAGTTCGTGGCGATGCTCCAGTCGCCCGGGGAGGAGACGCTGTCCTCCTACACGATGACCATGAACATCAGCACCGGCGGCCAGTCGATCGAGCTCGACGGCGCGGTCGACCTCTCCGGCGGGCAGCCCGCGCTGGACATGGACATGACGATGCCCGGCATGGGCGCGGTGCGCATGGTCATGGTCGACGGCCGGGTCTTCATGTCGATGCCCGGGGTGACCGAGGAGGGCAAGTTCCTCGAGGTGCCGCCGGAGCAGCTCGGCGACCTGTCCCAGCAGCTCGACGAGGTCGACATCACCTCCACCTGGGACGCCTGGGAGGCCGGCGCGCAGCAGGTCCTCTTCGTGGGCGAGGAGGACGTCGACGGCCAGGACATGCGCCGCTACGAGGTCACGGTGGACACCGAGGCCGCGCTCGACGCCGCCGGCCAGACCGGTGACGACGCCGCGCAGGCCTCGGCGATGGTCGGCGAGGAGCTGACCTACGACGTGTGGGTCGACGACGACAACCTCATGCGTCGCGTCGCCTTCGAGTCCCAGGGCGCCGTCACCGAGATCCTCGCCGACAACTGGGGCGAGCCGCAGGACATCCAGGCGCCCTCGGACGACGAGATCCAGCAGGGCGGCGTCGACATCGGCGGGCAGACCGCCGAGCCCTGAGCACCGGCTCCTCCAGCAGACGCGAGGAGGGCCCGACCACCACGGTGGTCGGGCCCTCCTCGTCGTCGGAGCGGGCCTCAGGCCCGGGTCACTGCGGGGGCAGCACGTCGGCCTGCGCGGGCACCTCGTCCTGGCGCACCAGGCCGACCGGGCAGGTGTAGCCGTTGGGCCCGTGGTTGCAGTAGCCGCCGGGGTTCTTGTGCAGGTACTGCTGGTGGTAGTCCTCGGCGTAGTAGAAGGGCCCGGCGTCCTCGGCCGGCCGCAGCTCGGTGACGATCGGGCCGTGGCCGTCGGCCAGGACCAGCTTCTCGAACGCGTCCTTGGTGGCCCGCGCGGCAGCCTCCTGACCGGGGGTGGTCCAGTAGACCGCTGAGCGGTACTGCGTGCCGACGTCGTTGCCCTGACGGTCCGGCGTCGTCGGGTCGTGGTTCTCCCAGAAGGCCTTGAGCAGCTGCTCCGGGGAGGTCTGCGACGGGTCGTAGGCGACGAGCACCGCCTCGGCGTGCCCGGTGCGCCCGGTGCAGGTCTCCTGGTAGGTCGGGTTGGGGGTCGAGCCGCCCATGTAGCCGGCCGCCGTCGTGACGACGCCGGGCAGCTGCCAGAAGATGCGCTCGGCGCCCCAGAAGCAGCCCATCGCCACGTAGAGGACCTCGGTGCCCTCCGGCCACGGCCCCTGCATCGAGGAGCCGAGCACCGTGTGCGTGGTGGGGATGCCGGGCAGCGGCTCGGACCGGCCCGGGAGCGGCGCGGACGAGGGCGAGGACGAGGAGGACCAGAACGTCATACCGTCCAGTGTCACACGCCCGCGCCGGGGCGTCCGCTGGCGCGGGCCCGCGGACTGTGGCACCTTGCTCGTCATGTCCGTGCTCCTGCTGACGCCGTCGCGCGCCGCGGCGACCACCGACGCCTGGTCGGCCGGCGACTGGGCCCTGGGGGTGGGGCTGCCGCTGCTGCTGGTGGCGGTGGGCGTCGTCCTCTACGTGCGCGGCCGTGCCGCCTCCGCCGAGGCGACCCGTGTGCGGGCCGGCTTCGGCGGCCCGCCCGGGACCCACGACGTGGCGACCGGGCAGGGCCTGGGCGTCGAGGACGACCGGGCCCGCAGGCTCGCCGCGCAGCGGCTGCGGTTGTGGGGGCTGCTGCTCGTGCTGGCCGGGATGGTGTGGCTGCTCGTGGCGTCGGTGGTCGCGCTGCTGTGAGCTACCTGCTGGTCGACGTCGGGTCGACGTTCACCAAGGCCGCCCTCGTCGACGACAGGGGCGGCCTCCTCGCGCGGGCCGCCGTCCCCACCACCGTGGGGCCGGGTCGGGACGTGCTCGAGGGGGTGGCCGGGGTATGCCGTGCGCTCGGGCCCGGCGGGTCCGTGCCCGACCCGCTCGACCCGGCCGAGCGCGACCGGGTGCTGGTCTGCTCCAGCGCCGGCGGCGGGCTGCGCCTGGCCGTCGTCGGCTACGAGCGCGCGGTGACGGCCGAGGCGGGTCACCGGGTCGGGCTCTCCGCCGGCGCCAAGGTCGTGCACGTCGCCACCGGGAGGCTGACGACCGCCGGGGTGGCCGACCTGCGGGCGGCCCGACCGGACGTCGTGCTCCTCGTCGGTGGCACCGACGGCGGCAACGCCGAGGTCCTGCTGCACAACGCCCGCCGGCTCGCGCGCTCGCGGGTGGGCGCCCCCGTGGTCGTCGCGGGCAACGTGGAGGCGCAGGAGGAGGTCGCGGCCGAGCTGGCCCGGACCCTGCGCCGCGCCACGCTCACCGACAACGTCCTGCCCCGCATCGGCGTCGTGCACCCCGGCCCGGCCCGGCGCGCGATCCGTGAGGTGTTCCTCGAGCACGTCATCGGGGGCAAGGGGCTGTCCCGCGGACCGAGGTTCGCCCAGCTCGTGCGGGCGGCGACGCCGGACGCGGTCCTGGCCGGGGTCGAGGTCCTGGCCGACGTGCGCGGGGGTGACGTGATGGTCGTCGACGTGGGCGGCGCCACCACCGACGTCTACTCGGTGCTGACCCCGCAGGGCGAGGACGCCTCCCTGCGCAAGCACGTCGTCGCGACCTTGTGGCACGCCCGCACCGTCGAGGGAGACCTGGGTATGCGGTGGGGCGCCCCCGGCGTGCTCGAGGCGGCGGCCGCCGAGGCACTGCCGGTGGCGGACGACCCGCAGCTGCGCTCCTGGGTGGAGCGGGTGCACGCCCGGCCCGAGCTGCTGCCCACCACCGCCCAGGAGCACGAGCACGACCTGGTGCTGGCCACGACGGCCGCCACCGTCGCCGCCCGCCGGCACGGGCGCCCGGGAGCGCCCGGCGAGGCGCCCCGCCCGCTCAAGGACGTGCGGCTGCTGCTGGGCTCCGGCGGGGTGCTGCGCCATGCCGCCCCCGGTGCGGCCGACCGGGTGCTGGCCGCGGTGCTGGCCGACCACGGGGGCGGCTGGCGCCCGCCGGCCGACGCGGGGACCCGCGTCGACACGGCATACCTGCTCTTCGCCGCCGGACTGCTGGCGGGGGAGCGGCCGGACCTGGCGCGCGCCGTCGCGGCCCAGCTCTGACTGGCTAGGGTGGGGCCCGTGACGACGATGCCTGCGGTGACCCTCGACGACGTCCTCGCCGCGCGGGAGATCCTCGCCGACGTGCTGACGCCCACGCCGATGGAGTTCAGCCAGGCGTTGACCGACCGCACGGGGGTCAGGGTCCACCTCAAGTGCGAGAACCTCCAGCGCGCCGGGTCGTTCAAGATGCGCGGCGCCTACACGCGGATGTCGCGGCTGACAGAGGACGAGAAGCGCCGCGGCGTCGTCGCCGCCAGCGCCGGCAACCACGCCCAGGGCGTGGCGCTGGCCGCCCGGCTGCTCGGCATCGAGGCGACCGTCTACATGCCCAACGGCGCCTCGATGCCCAAGCTGGCCGCCACCCGCGGCTACGGGGCGCACGTCATCCAGATGGGCACCACGCTGGACGAGTGCATCGAGGAGGCGCGCCGGCACGAGACCGAGCAGGGCGCCGTGTTCATCCCGCCCTTCGACCACCCCGACATCGTCGCCGGCCAGGGCACCTGCGGGCTGGAGATCCTGGAGCAGGTGCCCGACGTGCGCACGGTCGTCGTGGCGACCGGCGGCGGGGGGCTGCTCGCGGGCATCGCCACCGCGGTCAAGGCCACCCGCCCCGACGTGCGCGTGGTCGGCGTGCAGGCCGAGCAGGCGGCGGCCTGGCCGGGCTCGCTGGAGGCGGGGCACCCGGTGCCCCTGGGGCACATGAGCACGATGGCCGACGGCATCGCCGTGGGCCGCCCCGGGGACGTGCCCTTCGCGGTCGTCTCCGAGCACGTCGACGGGATGGAGACGGTCAGCGAGACCGCGATTGCCCGGGCCGTCCTCTACCTGGCCGAGCGGGCCAAGCTCGTCGTCGAGCCCGCCGGGGCGGCCGGGACGGCGCACCTGATGGAGCTGGGCCTGGAGGTCGCCAACCACTACGAGGGGCCGGTGGTCGTGGTGCTCTCCGGCGGCAACATCGACCCGCTCCTGCTGCTGCGCATCATCCGCCAGGGCCTGACCGCCGCCGGCCGCTACCTGCAGCTGCGGGTGCGGGTGCCCGACCAGCCCGGCAACCTCGCGGGCGTGCTGACCATGCTGGCCGAGATGCAGTGCAACGTCCTGGAGGTGCAGCACCACCGCCGCGTGCCGCACCTGGCCGTCCACGAGGTGGCGATCTCGCTCACGCTCGAGACGCGCGGCCACGACCACTCTGCCGAGGTGATGCGGGCCCTGACCGACCGGGGCTACGCGGTCGACCAGGTCTGAGCGATCCCTACGCGGCCCCCCGGGCCCACCGGCGATTCTCGACTCGCGGCGGAATCCGGACTACAGTGGAAGGTCAACCACGGTCCGGGCAAAAGGTGCCCGGACCTTGCGTTTGGTGGCCTCAGCAGGGGCTGACCCGCCGCACGCACGATGACGAGGAGTAACGAACGTGACCGAGATCGCCAAGGACCAGAGCTATCTGACTCAGGAGGCGTACGACCGCCTGAGCGCCGAGCTGGCCCACCTCACCGGCGAGGGCCGCTCGGAGATCTCGCGACGGATCGAGGCCGCCCGCGAGGAGGGTGACCTCAAGGAGAACGGCGGCTACCACGCCGCCAAGGAGGAGCAGGGCAAGATGGAGCTGCGCATCCGCCAGCTCCAGCACCTGCTGCAGAACGCGGTCGTGGGCACCGCCCCCGCCGACGACGGCGTCGTCGAGCCGGGCATGGTCGTGACCGTGGAGATGTTCGGCGACACCGAGACCTTCCTGCTGGGCTCGCGCGAGATCATCGGCGACGAGGACGACATGACCGTCTACAGCGAGAAGTCGCCGATGGGCGCCGCGCTGATGGGGGCGACCCCCGGCAAGACCGTGACCTACACCGCCCCCAACGGCAAGGACGTCGAGGTCAAGATCGTCGACGCCAAGCCCTACAGGGCGTCCTGAGCCGCACCTGACCGTCGCCCGCGGGGCGTCGCCGGCACCTGCCGGCGGCGTCCCGCGCGTGTCGGCGGTCCCGCGAGCGGTCTGTCGGCCGGGGGCCGGGCGACCGCCCGGCAGGGCTCAGCGCCCGCGCGGCTCCTCGTCGGCGTACCAGCACTCCTCGACGTAGCCGGTGATCGCCGGTGCGGCGGTGCGCACGCTCTCCACGTGCCGGCTCGGCGAGCTCTGCGCCGGGCCGACGGTCACGTCCGCACGGCCCACGACCGCGTGGGAGGCCTCCTGCGCCTCCAGGCGGCAGACCACCTCCCGCGCCGGGTCGCGGCGCAGGTCGAAGCGCACGTCCACCTGGGTGCCCGACACGACCTGGTGACCGGTGTTGACCCAGTGCACCCGCCCGCTCGTGGCCTCGATCCCGAACCACACGGCGAGGGCGGTCATGACGGCCACCGCCGCGGAGCCGACGAGCCACCACCGGCGGCGGGCCCGGTCGTCCAGCCGGCGCGGTCCGCCGCGCGCCTCGGCGGCCTCCTCCTCCGCGTCCCAGTCGACGGCGCGCTCCATACCCCGGCCCTCGCGGGCGCCGTCGGAGGCGCGGTGCGGGGTGGGCTCGGGAGGTGGCGCTGAGGTCACGGTCGGTCCGTCCTGGGAGCGGTGAGAAGATGGGGTCGATCGTCGTGCGCCGGCACGGACCCGGCGCACCTCCCATTGTCCGTCACGACCGACGACGGCCGGCACCAGCCCGGCCGTCCCACGAAGGAGCGCCGCGATGACGACGCCGATGCCGGGGGGCCTGCGCCTCATGGCCGTGCACGCCCATCCCGACGACGAGTCCTCCAAGGGGGCCGCGACCAGCGCGAGGTATGTCGCCGAGGGGGTCCGGGTGCGCGTGGTCTCGTGCACCGGCGGCGAGCGCGGGGACATCCTCAACGAGCGGCTCAAGGACGACGCGCACATCCTGCGCGACCTGACCCGGGTGCGCCGCGAGGAGATGGCGCGGGCGGCGCAGATCCTGGGCGTGAGCCACACCTGGCTGGGGTTCGTGGACTCCGGGCTGCCCGAGGGCGACCCTCTTCCGCCGCTGCCCGAGGGCTGCTTCGCGCTCGAGCCGGTCGAGGTGTCCGCCGAGGCGCTGGTGCGGGTGATCCGGGAGTTCCGCCCGCACGTCGTCACCACCTACGACGAGAACGGCGGCTACCCCCACCCCGACCACATCCAGACGCACGTGGTCACGATGGCGGCCTGGCGCGCGGCCGGCGACCCCGAGGCCTACCCGCACGCGGGTGAGCCCTGGCAGCCGCTGAAGCTCTACTACAACGGCTGGTCGGCCGAGCGCACCGAGCGCCTGCACGAGGCGATGCTCGAGGCGGGCCTGGAGTCGCCCTTCGCGGACTGGATCGCCAACCTGCGCCGCCGCCCCCGCCGGCAGATCGGCACCCACGTCCCGTGCGCGGAGCACTTCCCCACCCGCGACCGGGCGCTGCTGGCCCACGCCACCCAGGTCGACCCCGACGGGCAGTGGTTCGCGGTGCCGCTGGAGCTGCAGCAGCGGGTGTGGCCCACCGAGGACTTCGAGCTCGCCCGCTCGATCGTCCCGGCGACCATGCCCGAGGACGACCTCTTCGCCGGCGTCCGCGAGCTGGAGGACCCCGACGAGGTATGCCGTCGGGCCCCCGAGCGCGACGCCGACGGCGACCCGGTGGTCGCCTACGTCGGTCCGCCGGCGCTGCCGCCGCAGGAGGAGGGGCTGGAGGCGCGCTCGACCCAGCCCCAGGACGCCGACGCCGACGACCGTGACGAGATGCGCGAGGAAGAGGGGCACAGCGAGTGAACACCACGAGCGTGGCCGTGACGGCCGGGATGGGCGGGTTCCTCGTCCTCTTCGGCCTGATGATCGTCGTCTGGCTGCTCGGCCGGGACATGACCCGCCGACTGCGCCGGATGCGCCTGGCCGAGGAGCGGCGGGTCGAGGCGGTGCTGCGCGAGCGCGCGGCCGCGCGCGACCGCAAGCCCGGGGCCGCGCAGAAGGTCGAGCACGGCGTCCGTCCGGAGCGGGACGGGCAGGACGAGCGCGAGCAGGAGGGCCCCGACCCCGTCGGCTGAGCAGCCGAGGGCAACCTACGGTTCCGTAACCTACGGTTGCGTAAGTTACGCTTCCCTCCATGAGCAGGATGCGTGACGCCGCACATGACGCCGCCGAGTCGGCCGGCGACCTCGTCGACACCGTCGTCGACCAGGTCAAGCCGCACCTGCGCGGGTGGCTCCACCTGGGCATGGTCCCGGTCGCCATCGCGGCCGCCGTGGTCCTCGCCCTCCTGGCGCCGGGCACCCCGGAACGGGTCGCCGCGCTGGTGTTCGGGGTCACCGCCGTCCTGCTCTTCGGGACCTCGGCGCTCTACCACCGCGGCCGCTGGTCCCCCCGGGTCAGCGCCATGCTCAAGCGCTGGGACCACGCCAACATCTTCCTCATCATCGCCGGGACGCACACACCTTTCGCGGTGATGCTGCTCCCGCCCGGGCAGATGCGCACCCTGCTGTGGGTCGTCTGGGTCGGAGCCGTCGCCGGCGTCTTCTTCCGGGTGTTCTGGCTCGCGGCGCCCCGGTGGCTCTACACCGTCGTGTACGTGGCGCTGGGCTGGGTCGCGGTCTTCTTCCTGGTGCCGTTCTGGAAGGCGGGCGGTCCGCTCGTCGTCTTCCTGATCGCCGCCGGCGGGCTGCTCTACACCGCAGGGGCGGTCGTCTACGGCCTGAAGCGCCCGAACCCCTCACCGCGCTGGTTCGGCTTCCACGAGGTGTTCCACGCCTTCACGGTGGCCGCCTTCGGCTCGCACTGGGCCGCCGCGCTGCTCACCGTGCTGGGGGCTCGCGCGGGCGGGCCCGCCTGACACGGCATACCGCGTCGTCGCTGGGGGTCTGGGGCGGCCGTGCCGGGGAGTTCTCAGCGCTGCCCGGTAGGTTGCTCCTCATGCAGACACCGAGGGACCTGGTCTACAGGGCGTACACCTCGTCCCTGCGTCGCCAGCTCCCCTCCGACCAGCTGCCGCGGCACATCGGGGTGATGCTCGACGGCAACCGGCGGTGGGCCCGCGAGCGGGGGGCGGGGTCGGCCGAGGGCCACCGGGCCGGCGCGGAGAACATCGCGCCGTTCCTCGGCTGGTGCCAGGAGGCGGGGGTCGAGGTGGTCACCCTCTGGCTGCTGT
Organism: Ornithinimicrobium pekingense DSM 21552; assembly: GCF_000421185.1. Taxonomy (GTDB): domain Bacteria; phylum Actinomycetota; class Actinomycetes; order Actinomycetales; family Dermatophilaceae; genus Ornithinicoccus; species Ornithinicoccus pekingensis. Next base: position 221,488 of record NZ_ATWJ01000012.1, on the reverse strand, counting down.
CGACCGACAACCTGAACCGGCCGGCGGCCGAGCTCGAGCCGCTGCTGGACATCATCGAGAAGGTCGTCGAGGACCTCGCGGCCCGGCAGTGCTGGCGGATGCACGTCGTTGGCGCCCTCGACCTGCTGCCGGAGGCCACCGCGGGGACCCTGCAGGCCGCCGCCGCACGCACCGCCGAGGTCGACGGGATGGTCGTCAACGTGGCGATCGGCTACGGCGGCCGTCGGGAGATCGCCGACGCGGTCCGCTCCCTGCTGCGGCACGCGGCGGACCGGGGAGCGACCCTGGAGGAGCTCGCCCGCTCGGTGAGCACCGAGGACATCGCCGAGCACCTCTACACCAAGGGCCAGCCCGACCCCGACCTGGTGATCCGCACCTCCGGCGAGCAGCGCCTCGGGGGTTTCCTGCTGTGGCAGAGCGCGCACAGCGAGTACTACTTCTGCGAGGCCTACTGGCCCGACTTCCGCAAGGTCGACTTCCTGCGGGCGCTGCGCTCCTACGCCGAGCGCGAGCGTCGCTTCGGCACCTGACGGCGCACCGGTCCCGGTACGGCATACCCCGCCCGCGCGGGTGTCACCGCAGCCGCCTGCGCGGTTATACAGTGCGAGAATGAACATTCGATCCATCTCTGCGGCCGCCGCGGCGGCCGGCCTGGTCCTCGCCCTCTCCGCCTGCGGCTCCGACGACGGCGACACGGGCGCGGGTGACGGCGGCGACGGCACCGCGGCCGGCTCGGACCTCGACCTCGTCTCGGACGGCACCCTGACCGTCTGCTCCGACGTGCCCTACCCGCCGTTCGAGGACTTCGACGAGTCCTCCCCGTCGGGCTTCACCGGCTTCGACATCGACATCGTCCAGGCGGTCGCCGACGGGCTCGGGCTGGAGCTGGCCGTCAAGGACTCCTCCTTCGACGGCCTGCAGTCCGGGCTCGCCCTCAACGCGGGGGAGTGCGACATCGCCGCCTCCGCCATGACCATCACCGAGGAGCGGCAGGAGAACCTCGCCTTCAGCGACGGTTATTACGACTCCAAGCAGTCGCTGCTCGTGCCGACCGACTCCGACATCGCCTCCATCGAGGACCTCGAGGGCATGCGCGTCGGGGTGCAGCAGGGCACGACCGGTGAGGCCTACACCAACGAGAACGCCTCCGGCGCGGAGGTCATCAGCTTCCCCAGCGACGCCGAGATGTTCCAGGCCATCCAGGCCGGCCAGGTCGACGCGCTGCTGCAGGACCTGCCGGTCAACCTGGTCCACACCGCCGGCGGCGACTTCGAGATCGTCGAGGAGTTCTCCACGGAGGAGACCTACGGCCTGGCGATGAAGAAGGACAACACCGCGCTGGTCGAGGCGGTCAACGAGCAGCTGACCGAGCTGCGCGACAGCGGCGAGTACGACGAGCTGTACGACCAGTACTTCTCCGAGGACGCCGTGGACGACGCCGCCCAGACCACCGACGCCTGAGCGCCTGGTCAGGCACGAGGACGGAGGCGTCGACATGACCCGCAGAGCCCGCGAGCGCGCCCTCACGCTCTCCCTGTATGCGGTGTTCCTGGCGATCGTCGTCGTCTTCGTCCTCCTCGCGGACTGGGAGGCGATCAGCGAGAACTTCTTCCTCGCCGAGGGCTTCACCGGCACCTGGCGCAGCATGATCCTGGTCGCCGCCAAGAACACGATCCTGTACACGATCGTGGCCTTCGTCGGCGGCTTCGTGCTGGCCATGGTGCTGGTGCTGATGAAGCTCGCCCCGATCCCGCCGTTCCGCTGGCTGGCCACGGCATACATCGAGCTGTTCCGCGGGCTGCCGGCGCTGGTCGTCATCCTGTTCATGGGCTTCGGCGTGCCGATCGCCTTCGGCTGGCGGCCCCCCGGCGGGGTCGTCGGCGCCGGGCTGGTCGCGCTGATGATGGTGGCCGGGGCCTACATGGCCGAGACCATCCGGGCCGGCATCGAGGCGGTGCCCAAGGGGCAGGCCGAGGCGGCGCGCTCGCTGGGCATGAACGGCTCGTGGACCATGGCCTCGATCGTCATGCCCCAGGCCCTGCGGATCGTCATCCCGCCGCTGACCAACGAGCTGGTGATCCTGCTCAAGGACACCTCGCTGCTGTTCGTGCTCGGCATGGCGGCCAGCCAGCAGGAGCTCACCGTGGCGGCGCGCAACTTCATGAGCACCGGGCCGTCGGCGGGCACGGCGACCAGCCTGGTGTTCGCGGCGCTGCTCTACCTGGCCATCACCCTGCCGCTCACGCAGCTGGTGGCGTGGATGGAGCGCAAGCAGAAGAGGAGCCGCTGATGGGCGAGCAGCTGCACCCCACGCAGACGATCGACGAGCGGGCTCCCGCCATCGAGGTGCGCGACCTGCACAAGAGCTTCGGCGACAACGAGGTCCTCACCGGCATCGACTTCACGGTCGACCACGGGACGGTCGTCTGCGTCGTGGGCCCCTCCGGCTCGGGCAAGTCCACCCTGCTGCGCTGCGTCAACCGGCTGGAGGAGCCGACGTCCGGGCAGATCCTCGTCGAGGGCATCGACATCACGGACCCCGACACCGAGCTGGACAGGGTGCGCTCGCGCATCGGCATGGTGTTCCAGCAGTTCAACCTCTTCCCGCACATGACCGTGCTGCGCAACCTCACGATCGCCCAGCAGCGTGTCAAGCGGCGGGGCCGGGCCGAGGCCGAGAAGATCGCGCGGGCGAACCTGGAGAAGGTCGGGCTGGCCGAGAAGGTGGACGCCTACCCGGCGCACCTGTCCGGCGGCCAGCAGCAGCGGGTCGCGATCGCGCGGGCGCTGTCGATGGACCCGGACATGATGCTCTTCGACGAGCCCACCTCGGCGCTGGACCCCGAGCTCGTCGGCGACGTCCTCGACGTCATGCGCGCGCTGGCCCGGGACGGGATGACGATGATGGTCGTCACCCACGAGATGGGCTTCGCCCGGGAGGTCGGCGACAAGCTGGTCTTCATGGACGGCGGCGTCATCGTCGAGGAGGGTGACCCGACCGAGGTCCTCGCCAACCCCCAGCACGAGCGCACGCAGGCCTTCCTCTCCAAGGTGCTCTGAGACGGGGCACGCCGGCGCAGGTCAGCGCCCTTGTGCGCCGGGCATCGCCTTGCCGAGGTCGACATCGCCTTGCCGCGCCGGACATGGCCCAGCTGGACGATGTCGGCCCTGGAAGGGCGACCACACCCTCTGGCGGCGCACTGCCGCTCGTCTCTCTTTTCACATGCGTCACTGCCGTCACGCGGACACGTGCCGGTCGGCCGATGTTCACCGGCAGGCCCCCGACACGCCGCGGGTGACGTGCGTCGCCTGTGTGGTGACGGCATACCGTCGGAGCAGGTCCTGGGCGCCCCGTCCGGGTCCGCGGGAGGCCCACCACATGGAGCTGATGCTCGAGGCGGAGGGCCGGCACCGGCACTGCGCCCAGGTGGCGCGGGTCCGGTCCCGGTCCAGCCACCGACGAGACGCCTAGCACCGGCGCGCGTCTGCAGGGAGTCGCCATGACCATCACCCACCGCTCCTCCGTCCCCACCCTCGACGACGCGCAGCTGCCCGTGGACGTGGTCCCCGGCACGGGCGTGAAGACCTACGTGCTCGACACCAGCGTGCTGCTGTCCGACCCGCACGCGCTGCTGCGCTTCGCCGAGCACGAGGTCGTCCTGCCGGTGGTGGTCATCACCGAGCTGGAGGGCAAGCGGCACCACCCCGAGCTGGGTTACTTCGCCCGGCAGGCGCTGCGGATGCTCGACGACCTGCGGGTGCAGCACGGCACGCTCAGCGAGCCCGTCCCGGTGGGCGGGCGCGGCGGCAGCGTGCACGTCGAGCTCAACCACACCGACCCCGGCTCGCTGCCGGCCGGGTTCCGGCTGGGCGACAACGACAGCCGCATCCTGGCGGTCGCCGCCAACCTGGCCGCGGAGGGCAAAGACGTCACGGTCGTCAGCAAGGACCTGCCGATGCGCGTCAAGGCCTCGGCGGTCGGGCTGGACGCCCAGGAGTACCGCGCCGAGCTGGCTCGCGACAGCGGCTGGACCGGCATGGCCGAGCTCGACGTGGACGACGCCCAGATGCAGGCGCTCTACGAGCACGGCCACCTCGAGCACGAGGCCGCGGCCGACCTGCCGGTGCACACCGGCCTGACGGTCCTGGGCCCCTCGGGCAGTGCCCTGGGCAGGGTGGCGCCGGACGGGCGCGTGCGCCTGGTGCGCGGCGACCGGGACGCCTTCGGGCTGCACGGGCGCTCGGCGGAGCAGCGGATCGCGCTCGACCTGCTGCTCGACCCCGACGTGGGGATCCTCAGCCTCGGCGGCCGCGCGGGCACCGGCAAGAGCGCGCTCGCGCTGTGCGCCGGCCTGGAGGCCGTCATGGAGCGTCGCCAGCACCGCAAGGTCATCGTCTTCCGCCCCCTGTATGCCGTGGGCGGCCAGGAGCTCGGCTACCTGCCCGGGTCGGAGAACGACAAGATGGGGCCCTGGGCGCAGGCGGTCTTCGACACGTTGAGCGCGGTGGTCTCCACGGAGGTCGTGGAGGAGGTCCTCGACCGCGACATGCTCGAGGTGCTGCCGCTGACGCACATCCGCGGCCGGTCGCTGCACGACGCCTTCGTCATCGTCGACGAGGCCCAGTCGCTGGAGCGCAACGTGCTGCTCACCGTGCTCTCGCGGATCGGCCAGAGCTCCCGGGTGGTGCTCACCCACGACGTCGCCCAGCGCGACAACCTGCGCGTGGGCCGGCACGACGGGGTGGCCGCCGTCATCGAGGCGCTCAAGGGGCACCCGCTCTTCGCCCACGTCACCCTCACCCGCAGCGAGCGCAGCCCGATCGCGGCGCTGGTGACCGAGCTCCTGGAGGGGCCCGGCGGCCTGGTCTGAGGAGCGCGAGGTGACCGGCCGGTCTACCGCGAGGTAGGTGTGCGAGGCCCAGACCCCGTGGGGCTGGTGTGACTGTAGGTAACTGTTGATCACAAGAGTGGTCGGTGAGTTGTGACCTTAGCCACAGAAGCAGGTCGCCAGTTTGACGCGCGGCCCCGCGGTTGGGCACCGTGGACGGGTTAGATCACGAAATGGTAACGCCGCCTGTCCCGCCGGGATCCCGTGCCGAGGTGCCCCCTGTGCCTCACACCCGGAGGTGGTGGGACCGTTCCTCGACCGATAGGTAGCCCTCGCATGTCCCTGACCCCTGAGCAGGAGAGCGCCCACGGGCGCCACCGCATCCGCCGCCTCGGCGGCCCGGCCGGCGTCGTGACCGCGACGATCGCGGCCGGCTCCGTGGCCCTCGCCGCCTTCGCGGCGTCCTCCACGGGCGGCGCCCCCGCCGAGTCCGCCCGTGCCGCGGTCGGCCAGACCGACCCGCAGCTGGCCGCCGACCCGGTCGCCTCCGTCAGCCCCGAGACGGGCGCCGAGGCCGGTCGCGCCTACGCCGAGGCCCGCGCCCTGCGTGCCGAGCAGGGTGCCGCCGCGCTGACCGTGAGCACCGACCTGACCTCCACCGGCGTGGACGCGGTCCGCGAGGCCTCCGAGGCCATCTCGGCGCAGAAGCGCGCCGAGCGCGAGGCCGCGAAGCAGGCCGCCGCCGAGCAGGCCGCGGCGGAGCAGGCCGCGGCGGAGCAGGCTGCCGCCGAGCAGGCCGCTGCCGAGCAGGCCGCTGCCGAGCAGGCCGCCGCCGAGCAGGCCGCCGCCGAGCGCGAGGCCGCCGCGCGCCAGCAGGCCGAGGCCGCCTCCCGCAGCGCCGAGCGTGCCCCCGCCCCGGAGCCCGCCCCGGCCCAGCAGCAGGCCCCCGCGCCGGCGCCCGCCCCCGCTCCGGTGAGCTCGGGCGACGCGCGGTCCATCGCCCGCTCGATGCTGTCCAGCTACGGCTGGGGCGACGACCAGTGGGGCTGCCTCGACTCCCTGTGGCAGCGCGAGTCCGGGTGGAGCCACACGGCGACCAACCCCTCCTCCGGTGCCTACGGCATCCCCCAGTCCCTGCCGGCCGGCAAGATGGCCAGCGCGGGCGCCGACTGGCAGACCAACCCGGCCACCCAGATCGCCTGGGGCCTGGGCTACATCTCCGAGCGCTACGGCAGCCCCTGCAACGCCTGGGCGCACTCCGAGGCGGTCAACTGGTACTGAGCCGCTCCGGCCATACCTCACCGCGAGCACGGTCCGTCACGACGACGGGCCGTGCTCGCGGCGTCCTGGAGGTGACGAGCACGGCATGCCGGCCCCGCACGCCCTAGGGTGAGCGGTGTGAACGCAGGCGCGATGGGCATGGAGGCGGCCGAGACCGCCCGCGAGGTGGGCCGGCACCGTTGGGTGGAGTGGCTGGCGCGGGCCGGGTATGCCGCCAGCGGGCTCATCCACGTCGTCATCGGCTGGATCGCCGCGCAGGTCGCGCTCGGCGGAGGCGGTGACGCCGACCAGAGCGGCGCCCTCGGCTCGCTGCGGTCCGCCCCCGGCGGCGCCGTGCTGCTGTGGGTCTGCGTCGTCGGCTTCGTCGCCCTCGCGCTGTGGCAGCTGGTCGACGCCGTCGCAGGCGCCGACGAGCTGACCGACCGGGTCAAGGACGGCGCGAAGGCGGTCGTCTACGCGGTGCTGGGCGTCACGGCGTTCTCGTTCGCGCGGGGCGGCGGCTCCGACGGCGAGCAGCGCACCGACGACCTCACCGCCATGGTCATGGGTATGCCGTTCGGCCGCGTCCTCGTGGCGGCCGTCGGCGTCGGGGTGCTCGCGGTGGGCGGCTACCACGTCTACAAGGGCGTCTCCGAGAAGTTCCTCGAGGACCTGCGCACCACCGGTGGCGGCACCAGCGGCCGGGCCGTGACCTGGGCCGGCCGGATCGGCTACGCGGCCAAGGGGGTCGCACTCGCGGTCGTCGGGCTGCTCTTCGTCGTCGCGGCCTGGCAGGCCGACCCCGAGGAGGCCGGCGGGATGGACGCCGCCCTCAAGGCGCTCTCGGACCAGCCCCTCGGCACCGCGCTGCTGCTCGTCGTCGCGGTGGGCCTGGTGCTCTACGGCGTCTACTCCTTCGCCCGGGCCCGCTACGCCCGGATGTGACGCGCCACCCTCCCCGCGGTCGGGACGGCGCTGTTGCCTGCCACAATGCAGCCCATGGGTTCGCACGCCAACGGTGCCGTCATCCCCTCCCCGTACGTCGAGCTCGACCGTGCGGACTGGGCACGGCTGCGCGAGGAGCACCCGATGCACCTCGACGCCGACGACATCGAGCGGCTCCGGGGCCTGGGTGAGCCGCTGGACATGGCCGAGGTCGAGCAGGTCTACCTGCCGATCAGCCGGCTGCTCTCCTTCTACGAGGAGGCGACGGCGCGGCTGCACCAGGTGACCAGCGACTTCCTGCTCGAGCGCCGGCCCGACCGCACCCCCTTCGTCATCGGGGTCGCCGGGTCCGTGGCCGCCGGCAAGTCGACCACGGCCCGCATCCTGGCCGAGCTCATCCGGCGCTGGGACACCCGGCCCGAGGTCTCCCTGGTCACCACCGACGGCTTCCTCTACCCCAACGCGGTGCTGCGCGAGCGCGGCCTGATGGAGCGCAAGGGCTTCCCGGAGTCCTACGACCGGCGGGCGCTGCTGCGCTTCGTCTCCGAGGTCAAGGCCGGGCGCGCGGAGGTGACGGCGCCGGTCTACAGCCACCTGGTCTACGACATCGTGCCCGGGGAGCAGATCGCGGTCCGGCAGCCCGACGTGCTGATCATCGAGGGGCTCAACGTGCTGCAGCCGCCCCGGCCGCACCCCAACGGGCGCGGTCCGGGCCTGGCGGTGAGCGACTTCTTCGACTTCTCGGTCTACGTCGACGCCCACGTCGGCGACGTGAAGCGCTGGTACGTCGAGCGCTTCCTGCGGCTGCGCGAGACGGCGTTCGCCGACCCCGAGTCGCACTTCCACCGCTACGCCTCGCTCAGCGACGAGGAGGCGGTGAGCACCGCCGCGCACATCTGGGAGTCGATCAACGCCCCCAACCTCGTCGACAACATCCTGCCGACCCGCAGCCGCGCCACCCTCGTCCTGCTCAAGGGCCCCGACCACAGCGTCGACCGGGTGCGGCTGCGCCGCCTCTGAGGGGTTCCGCCGCGGCTCGACGCAGGCCGTACCCTTGTCCCCATGTGTGGAATCGTCGGATATGTCGGCCCCCGGGCCAGCGAGAAGGCCCTGGACGTCGTCATGGAGGGCCTCGGGCGCCTGGAGTACCGCGGCTACGACTCGGCCGGGGTGGCCCTCGTCGCGCCGGACGGAGTCGAGACGCGCAAGCGCGCGGGCAAGCTGGCCAACCTGAGGGCCGCGATCGAGGAGGCGGACCTGCCGGAGACCGCGACCGCCATCGGGCACACCCGGTGGGCCACCCACGGCGGCCCGACCGACCAGAACGCCCACCCGCACCGCGGCGGCCGCGACGGCAAGCTCGCCCTCGTGCACAACGGCATCATCGAGAACTTCCACTCGCTCAAGGGCCGCCTGGAGTCCGAGGGCGTGCAGTTCACCTCCGAGACCGACACCGAGGTCGTCGCCCACCTGCTCAGCGCCGCCTTCGAGCGCAGCGGCGACCTGACGACGGCGATGCGCGAGACCGTCGCCGACCTGCACGGGGCGTTCACCCTGCTCGCGGTCCACTCCGACCAGCCCGACGTCGTCGTCGGCGCCCGCCGCAACTCCCCGCTGGTCGTCGGCCTGGGCGAGGGGGAGAACTTCCTCGGCTCCGACGTCGCCGCCTTCATCGGCCACACCCGGCACGCCCTCGAGCTGGGGCAGGACCAGATCGTCACGATCACCCCCGACACCTACGAGGTCGTCAACTTCGACGGCACCCCCTCGGACGGCAAGGCCTACGAGGTCACCTGGGACGCCGCCGCGGCCGAGAAGAGCGGCTACGACACCTTCATGGAGAAGGAGATCAACGACCAGCCGCACGCGGTCGCCGACACCCTCCTGGGGCGCACGGACGCCGAGGGCAACCTGACCCTCGACGAGCTGCACATCGACGTGGAGGAGCTGCGGGCGGTCACCAAGATCGTCATCGTCGCCTGCGGCACCGCCGCCTACGCCGGCATGGTCGCCAAGTACGCCATCGAGCACTGGACCCGCATCCCCGTGGAGGTGGAGCTCGCTCACGAGTTCCGCTACCGCGACCCGGTGATCGACGAGCGCACGCTCGTGGTCTCGATCTCCCAGTCGGGCGAGACCATGGACACGCTCATGGCGGTCCGCCACGCCAAGGAGCTGGGTGCGCGCACGGTCTCGATCTGCAACACCCACGGCTCGACGATCCCGCGCGAGTCCGACGCGGTGCTCTACACCCACGCCGGCCCGGAGATCGCGGTCGCCTCGACCAAGGCCTTCCTGGCGCAGATCACGGCCAGCTACATCCTCGGCCTCTACCTCGCCTCCCTGCGCGGCACCTCCTACGGCAGGGACGCCGCCGAGGTGATGGCCGAGCTGCAGGGGATCCCCGCCCAGATCGAGACCGTCCTGGCCGGCATGGACCGCGTCAAGGAGATCGCCTACTACATGGCCGACTCCCGCTCGGTGCTCTTCCTGGGCCGCCACGTGGGCTACCCGGTCGCGATGGAGGGCGCGCTCAAGCTCAAGGAGCTGGCCTACATCCACGCCGAGGGCTTCGCCGCCGGCGAGCTCAAGCACGGCCCGATCGCCCTCATCGAGCCCGGCCAGCCGGTCTTCGTGATCGTCCCGTCCCCGGGCAGCGAGCACGGGCTGCACGACAAGGTGGTCTCCAACATCCAGGAGATCCGCGCGCGCGGCGCCCGCACCCTCGTGATCGCCGAGGAGGGGGACGAGGACGTCGTGCCCTTCGCCGACGAGGTCATCCGCGTCCCGCACACCTCCCCGCTGCTGGCACCGCTGCTGACGGTCGTGCCGCTGCAGGTCTTCGCCCTGCACCTGTCGACCGCCAAGGGCCTGGACGTCGACCAGCCGCGCAACCTGGCCAAGTCCGTCACGGTCGAGTAACCGGCGACCGTGACCGTGAACCTCGTCCAGGGGCTCCGCCTCGGGCTCGATGCCGCGCCCCGAGGGACGAGGTGCCCACGATGATCATCGGGGTCGGCATCGACGTGGTCGACATCGCGCGCTTCGCGGCGCGGATGGAGGCCAACCCGCGCCTGGGCGAGCGTCTCTTCACCGACGACGAGCTGGGGCTGCGGCCGGAGTCGATGGCCGCCCGGTTCGCCGCGAAGGAGGCGCTGGCCAAGGCCCTGGGTGCCCCCGTCGGGCTGCGCTGGACCGACGCGTGGGTGGTCCGTGACAGCACCGGCCGCCCCCACCTGCGCACCCAGGGCACCGTGCGGGCCCGCGCCGACGAGCTCGGGGTGGCCCACCTGCACGTCTCGTTGTCGCACGACGCCGGGATCGCCTCCGCGGTCGTCGTCGCCGAGGGCGGGGGCCTGGCGTGATCGTCGGGTATGCCGTCGCCGACGTCCGCGCCGCCGAGGACCGGGTGCGTGCCGACCTGCCGGAGGGCGAGCTCATGCAGCGTGCCGCCCGCGGGCTGGCCGAGGTGGTCGCCGTGCGTGCCGAGCAGCTGGGCGCCAGGACGGTGGTCGTGCTGGCCGGCCCCGGGGACAACGGGGGCGACGCCCTGTGGGCGGCGTCCTTCCTCGACGGGCCCGACGTCACTGCCGTGGGGGTCGCGCCGAGGCTGCACCCCGAGGGCCGGGCGGCGGCACGGGCCGCCGGCGTCGAGGTCGTCGAGGTCGAGCCCGACGCCGAGACCCTGCCCGGTCGCGTGCTCGAGGTGCTGGCCGCCGCGGACCTGGTGGTCGACGGCCTGCTCGGCATCGGTGGCCGAGCCGGTCTGCGCGGCGCGATGACGGCCGTCGTCGACGCGGTGCCGGACACGGCATACCTGCTGGCGGTGGACCTGCCCAGCGGCGCCGACCCGGCGGGGGAGGAGCCGCTCGGGCGTGCCCCCGCGGTGGTCGCCGACGAGACCGTGACCTTCGGGATGTGCAAGCCCGTCCACCTGCTGCCCGGCACCGAGGCCGCCGTGGGCCGCCTGACGGTCGTGGACATCGGTGTCGAGACGGACGTGCCCCCGGTGGTCGAACGGCTGGAGCACGACGACGTGCGCAGCCTGTGGCCGGTGCCGGGGATGGGCGACCACAAGTACTCCCGCGGGGTCGTGGGCGTCGTCGCCGGCAGCGAGGCCTACCCGGGCGCGGCCGTGCTGTGCGTGACGTCCGCGGTGGAGTCGGGCGCCGGGATGGTGCGCTACGTCGGACCGGGCCGCCCGACCGACCTCGTGCTCGCCGCCTGCCCGGAGGTGGTGCCCGGCCCCGGCCGGATGCAGGCCGCCGTGGTCGGGCCCGGCGTGGAGCCGCACGGCTGCGACCACCCCGACTGCGCCGACCACCAGGCCGACCACGTGCGCGAGCTGCTCGGCGGCGACGTGCCGCTCGTCGTGGACGCCGGTGCCCTGGAGCTGCTCGCGTCGTGGGTCGCCGCGGGGAACCGGCGTCAGGCGCCGACGCTGCTCACCCCGCACGCCGGCGAGCTGGCGCGGCTGCTGACCGCCGTGACCGGCGAGGAGGTGACGCGCGATCAGGTGGAGGCCGCGCCGGTGGAGCACGTCCGGCGTGCGGCCGCCGTCAGCGGGTGCACCGTCCTGCTCAAGGGGTCGACGACGCTGGTCGCCGACCCCGACCCGACCGTCCCGGTCCGGTCCCAGACCGACGCCCCGGCGTGGCTCGCGACCGCCGGTGCGGGGGACGTGCTGGCCGGTCTGGCCGGCGTGCTGCTGGCGGCCGGTCTGCCGCCCCGCGACGCGGGGTCGCTCGCCGCGCTGGTGCACGGCGTCGCCGCCGACGTGGCCAACCCCGGTGGGCCGGTCCGCGCCCTCGCCGTGGCGCGCGCCATACCCGTGGCCGTGGCGCGCCTGCTGGGCCGCTGACCTCCGCTGCTAGGTTGACGGCATGGATCAGCGCGTCTCCCTGGTGACCCTCGGCGTGGCCGACATGGACCGTGCCCGCAGCTTCTACGTCGCGCTCGGCTGGGAGCCGGGCCCCTCGCCGGAGAACATCGAGTTCTTCCAGGCGGGCGGGATGGTGCTGGCGCTGTGGGACCGGATGGCCCTGGCCGTCGACTCCGGCATCGACATCGAGGACGACACCGAGGAGACGCCCGGCAGCGGCGACGGGTGGGGCGGCAAGGTCCTGGGTCTCAACGTCCCCAGCGCCGCCGACGTCGACGAGCAGTTCCTCAGCGCGGTGGACGCCGGCGCGACGGTGCTGCGCCGGCCGGCGACCCGCTACTGGGGCGGCTACTCCGGAGTCTTCGAGGATCCCGACGGCCACGTCTGGGAGATCGCCTACAACCCCTACTGGAGCGTCACCGAGGACGGTCGGACCCTGCTGGGCGACGGTCGGGGCTGAGCTCCTCGGCGACGGCCTCCTGCGCCGTCGCCTCCTCCTGGGTCGGCTCCGTCCCGGCCTCGACCGACCGTCGGCGTGTGGCCCGCCGGTCGGCGAGCACGCTGGTCAGCACGGTGGCGGCCAGGATGCCGACGATGACGACGAGCGAGGCCACGGTGGGCACGGTGGGCACGCCCGGCCAGATGCCGTGGGCCCAGTGCAGGACCAGCTTGACGCCGATGAACGCCAGGATGAGGGACAGCCCGTAGCCGAGGTGGCGCAGCTTGCCCAGGGCGCCCTCGAGCACGAAGTACAGGGCCCGGAGGCCGAGCAGGGCGAAGGCGTTGGTCACGAAGACGAGGTAGGGGTCGCCGGTGATGCCGTAGACGGCCGGGACGGAGTCGACCGCGAAGACGATGTCGGTGCCCAGGATCGCCAGCGCCACCAGGGCCAGCGGGGTCAGGGCCCGTCGACCGCCCTCGAGCACCGTCAGCCGGCTGCCGCGGTAGTCGTCGGTCACCGGCATGAACCGGCGGGTCAGCCGCACGACGGGCAGCGTGGCGACGTCGACCCCGTGGGAGTCGGAGCGGGCGTCGCGCAGCACCTTCCAGGCGGTCGCCAGCAGGATGAGGCCGAAGACCAGGAAGGTGACGGCGAAGTTGGCGATGAGCGCGGCGCCGAGAGCGATGAAGATGCCGCGCAGCACCAGCGCGCCGACGATGCCGATCAGCAGCACCCGCTGCTGCAGGTGCCGGGGCACGGCGAAGGCGCTGAGGATGATGATGAAGACGAACAGGTTGTCGACCGACAGCGACTTCTCGACGAGGTAGCCGGTGTAGTACTCCAGCCCGGTCTGGGAGCCGAAGGCGTTCCAGATCCACACGCCGAAGGCGAGGGGGAGGGCGAGGTAGAAGGCCGACCAGCCGAGCGCCTCGCGCATCCCCACCTCGTGCGGGCGGCGCGTGAGGATCATGTCGACCACCAGGAGCGCGACGACCGCGCCGATGGTCAGCAGCCACAGCGTCGGGTCGGCGACGGAGGCGGTCGGCTCGGCGGCGCGGGTGGCAGCCAGGGGCACAGGTGTCATGGACGAAGGGACCTCTCGATCACGTGCGGATCGAGGTCTCCTTCACCCTGCTGCCAGGGCGCGCGCCGAGCGGGACATGGGTCCCGCGCACTGACCGACGCGACTTCGAGAAGTACTCCCCTCGGGGTCTGCAGGATAGGGAGGCGGCGCGTGACGTGTCAACTTCACCGTCCCGGGTCCGGTTCCCGCCGAGCGACCCACTTCGGTCGGTGCAAAGGCCTTCTCGGCCGCCGGAAGTGGGCCACTCGGCGCCCGGGTGGCCGGGACGGCGCCCGGGTGGCCGGGACGGCGCCCGGGTGGCCGGGACGGCGCCCGGGTGGCCGGGAGCCGGCCCGGTTCGTCAGTGCCGCGGCCGGTTGACCGCGCTCGTGACCGCCCGCAGCGCCGCCGTGACCGTGCTGGGGTGGATGCCTACGCCCCAGCGCACCTCGCCGTCGATCGCGCACTCGACGTAGGCGGCGGCATACGCGTCGGCACCCGAGCTCAGCGCGTGCTCGTGGTAGTCGAGCACCCGCACGTCGATGCCGATCGTGGACAGCGCGTCGGTGAAGGCCGCGATCGGGCCGTTGCCCACGCCGGTGACCTGCTGCTCGGCCCCGTCGAGCTCGACGGTGGCCTCGATGCGGTCGTGCCCGGCGTCCTCGTCGTGGGTCAGCGTGTGGTCGGTGCCGACCAGCGGCCCGTCCTGCTCGAGGTACTCGTCCTGGAAGGCGGACCAGATCTGGGCCGGCGTCATCTCGCCGCCCTCGGTGTCCGTGTGCCGCTGCACCGCCCCGCTGAACTCGATCTGCAGCCGCCGCGGCAGGTCCAGCTTGTGCTCGGTCTTCATCACGTAGGCCACGCCACCCTTGCCGGACTGGCTGTTGACGCGGATCACCGCCTCGTAGGTGCGACCGATGTCCTTGGGGTCCACCGGCAGGTAGGGCACCTCCCAGCGGTGCTCCTCGACCGGGACCCCGACCTCGGCGGCCTCCCGCTCCAGCGCCTCCAGGCCCTTCTTGATCGCGTCCTGGTGGCTGCCGGAGAAGGCGGTGAAGACCAGGTCGCCGCCGTAGGGGTGGCGCTCGGGCACCGGCAGCTGGTTGCAGTGCTCCACCGTGCGGCGGATCTCGTCGATGTCGGAGAAGTCGACCTGCGGGTCGACGCCCTGGCTGAACAGGTTCATGCCCAGGGTGACCAGGCAGACGTTGCCGGTGCGCTCGCCGTTGCCGAACAGGCAGCCCTCGATCCGGTCGGCGCCGGCCAGGTAGCCCAGCTCGGCGGCCGCGACGCCGGTGCCCCGGTCGTTGTGCGGGTGCAGCGACAGGATGACGTTCTCGCGGTGGTCCAGGTGCCGGCTCATCCACTCGATGGAGTCGGCGTAGACGTTGGGGGTGGCCATCTCCACGGTCGCCGGCAGGTTGATGATGACGGGTCGCTCGGGCGTCGGGACGAAGACCTCCATCACCGCGTTGCAGACGCGGACGGCGAACTCCAGCTCGGTACCGGTGTAGGACTCGGGGGAGTACTCGTAGGTGATCTCGGTGCCGGGGTGGTCGGCGTGCAGCTGCTCCTCGTACTTCTTGCAGGTCCGCGCGCCCTGCACCGCGATGTCGACGATCTCGTCCTCGCTGGCGCCGAAGACGACCCGGCGCTGCAGGGTGGAGGTCGAGTTGTAGAGGTGCACGATCGCCTGCCGGGACCCGGCGATCGCCTCGTAGGTGCGCTCGATCAGGTGCTCGCGCGCCTGGGTCAGCACCTGGATGACGACGTCGTCGGGGATCAGGTCCTCCTCGATGAGCATCCGCACGAAGTCGAAGTCGGTCTGGCTGGCGGCGGGGAAGCCGACCTCGATCTCCTTGTAGCCCATCCGCACGAGCAGCTCGAACATGCGCCGCTTGCGGTCGGGGGTCATCGGGTCGATCAGCGCCTGGTTGCCGTCACGCAGGTCGACCGCGCACCAGCGCGGGGCCTGCGTGATCGTGCGGCCCGGCCAGGTGCGGTCGGGCAGGTCCACGGCCGGGTATGCGGTGTAGCGCTCGACGGGCATGCCGCTGGGCTGCTGGGGGTTGCGGCGCACGACGTGGGTGTCGGCGGGCGCGTCGGTGCGTGCGGTGCCCGGGTGGGCGGGGGGTGCGGCGGGGGTGGTGATGCTCATGGTGGTCCGGCTCTCTTCTCGCTGGGGGCTGTCGGTCCGTCGGACAGCAGGACTCCGCAGCGAGGGCCGGACCTAGGAGGTCTCGCTGCGGCGCGGAAGAAGGAGCATCGAGGTCATTGCACGGCACTCTAGCCCAGGGGTATGACGTGGCGTCAAGGTGGGCCTCGTCACACGCCCGCCCCGCGACCGGGGACGGCGCCCGCACGGCATACCGGTGACCGGGGACGCCACCCGCCCGGCATACCCGCGACCGGGGACGCCGCAGGCACGCCCTCAGGGGACGACGACGGTCCCGGTGCCACCGTCGGCGGCCTCGGTGATCGAGGCAAGGTCGGTGACCACCGCGCGCGGCCCGCCGGACTCGACGAAGCGGGTCACGGCCTCGACCTTGGGCAGCATCGAGCCGACGCCGAACTCACCCGCCTCGATGTGCGCGCGCAGCTCGGCGGCGCGGACCTGCCCCAGCGGCCGTGCCTGCGGCGTCCCCCAGCCGAGCACGGCGTGCTCGACGTCGGTCGCGATGACGAGCAGGTCGGCCTCGACCTGCCGGCTGAGCAGCGTGGCGGTGAGGTCCTTGTCGATGACGGCCTCGACGCCCTGGTAGCCCCCGCGCGGGTCGGGCACCACCGGGATGCCGCCGCCGCCGGAGGAGACGACGAGGAAACCCTGGGCCAGCAGGGCGGCCACGGCCGGGGCGTCGACGATCTGCAGCGGCTCGGGGGAGGCGACCACCCTCCGCCACCCCTTGGGGCCCTCGTCCCGCCACGCCTGGCCCGCGGCCGTCATCGCCGCGGCGTGGTCGGCGCTGCCGTAGGGGCCGATGGCCTTGGTGGGGCTGGTGAAGGCGGGGTCGTCGGCGTCGACCACGGTGCGGGAGACCAGCGTCGCGACCGGTCGGGCGGCGTCCTGGGCCGCGAGCGCGCGCTCCAGGGCGTTCATGAGCGTGAAGCCGATGGTGCCCTGGGTCTGGGCGCCGCACCAGTCCAGGCTGACGGGGGTCAGCCGGTGCGCCGACAGCTCGTTCTTGAGCAGGATGTTGCCGACCTGCGGGCCGTTGCCGTGGGTCACGACCACCTCGTGGCCCGCGGCGACGAGCCGGGCGATGTGCTCGGCGGCCACCGCGATCGCGGCCCGCTGGTCGTCGGGCGTGGACCGCCCGTCCGAGGCGGTCATCGCGTTGCCACCCAGGGCCAGGACGATCCTCATGAAGACTCCTTCGTCAGCAGCTGGGCCCACGTCGTGGGCGGACGCCCGAGCAGGCGGGCCAGGGGAGCGGGGTCCACGGTGAACCCGCTCTGGTCGTAGGCGGCGAACATCGCCAGCAGGTCCTCCAGCGCGGACCCGTCCACGCCGGCCCCGGGCCCGGAGCGCCACTGCTCCGGTGTGACGGCCGAGGCGCTCACCGGCCGGCCGAGGACCGTGACGGCCACCTCGGCCAGCTGCAGGACGGACAGCACCTCCGGCCCGCCCAGGTCGTGCGTGCTCCCGGGCTCGAGCCGGCCGTCGAGCGCGGCGGCAGCGACCTCGGCGACGTCGTCGAGGTCGACGAGGCTGAAGGGCGCGCTCAGCCGGTAGGGCACCTCGAGGTGGCCGGCGACCGCGGACGGCAGCAGGTTCTGCAGGTAGGCGCAGGGACGCAGCACCACGGCGTCGGGGCGCAGCCGGCGCACCGCGCGCTCGGCCGCGCCCTTGCGCAGGTGGTGGGCCATACGCGCGTCGTCGGGGTCGGCGACCGAGTGGTAGACGAGGCGCTCGACGCCGGCTTCCGTGGCCGCGCGGGTCGCCAGCTCCACCGCCTCCACCTCGGCGGGATGCACGTTGGGCACGATCAGGTATGCCGCGTCCGCGCCCGTCAGCGCGTCGGCCAGGCCCTCGCCGGTGACGACGTCGGCCCGGTGCCAGCTCAGCCGCGGGTCACCGGTCGCCTGTGGTGACCTCGTGCCGTCAGGGCCACCCGAGGTCACCACGGCCGGAGCCCCGTGGCCGGGGTCGCGGGAGGTCGCCCGGACGGTCAGCCCGCGCCGCAGGGCAGCCGCCACCACGGCGCGACCGGTCTTGCCGGTCGCGCCGAGGACGGTGACGGTGCCTGCTCCCACGGAGGTCGGCCTAGAGCCAGTCGACGTCGGCCGAGGTGGCGCCGCCCGACAGCTGGGCGTATCCGGGACCGCGGTCGAAGAACGGCTCCTCCCCGCGCGCGTCGCGCAGCGAGGCCCGCAGCTCCTCGGTCGCCGCGACGTCGACGAGCGGCTCGTCCTTGGTGCCGAAGGCCACCACGCCGTAGTCGCGGCGGGCCCCCTCGAAGGAGACCTTGCCCCAGCGCAGGTCGCGCTCCACCTCCTCCACCGGGCGCTCCAGCGGGTCACCCCAGCCACCGCCACCGGTGGTGCGGATCCGGATGACCTGACCGGCCTTGACGGGCTCGGCGTCGGCGAGGGCGTCGACATACCTCTCGTCGGGGCCGCCGGGGTCGATGCAGACCTCGAAGGGGCGCCCCGCCTTGCCGCCCTTGACGCCCCAGCAGGCCAGGATCGAACGGTCGGCGATGGACATGAAGTTGGCGTCCTTGAGCATCCGGATGTGTTTCTCGTAGCCCAGGCCGCCGCGGTAGCGCCCGGGTCCGCCGGAGTCCACGGCCAGGCCGAGGCGCTCGACGAGGAAGGGGAAGCGGGACTCGGTGAACTCGGTGGGCAGGTTGCGGGAGTCCGGCACGACGTGGATGGTGTCCTCGCCGTCGGCGTAGTAGCGCCCGCCGGCACCGCCGCCGAGCACCTCGCGCATGAGGTAGTCCTTGCCGTCGCGGTCCTTGCCGTAGACGCCGGTGTAGCGGATCGTCTCCTGGTCGGCCGGCATCTGGCCGTCGACCGCCTTGGCGAGGACGCCGGCGAGCACGCCGAGCAGGCGCAGGATGACGAACGTGCGGGCGTTGGTCGGCGCCGGGAAGATCGGCGTGAGCAGCGTGCCCTTCTCCGGGAACCTCATCTCGATGAGCGGGACGACGCCCTCGTTGACGTCCAGCTCGCCCATGCGCTCCGGTGTGTCGGCGAGGTTGCGCAGGATCGGGGCCAGCCACTTCTTGAGGAAGTTGCCGTCGGCGTAGTCGCCGCAGTGGTTGATCGGGCCCTTGGCCTGGGGGGCGGTGCCGGTGAAGTCGATGACGATCTTCGGGCCGTCGTCGGGGCCACCGGTGCTGGTCTTGGTCAGCGTGATCCGCTGGGTGTGCAGCCGTGGCTCGTCGACGCCGTCGTGCTCGGCGTAGTCCTCCCAGACGTACTCCCCGTCGGGGATCTTGGAGAGGATCTCGCGCCGGTAGGTCTCGGTCGTCTTGTCGAGGATGGCCTGGAAGGCGGCCTCGACCGTCTCGCGGCCGTAGCGCTCGAACAGCTCGGTCAGCCGGGCCGCACCCATGAGGCAGGCGGAGCACTCGGCGTCGAGGTCGGCCGCCAGCGACTCGGGCATCCGCGAGTTGCGGGTCATGATCCGCAGGGCGGCCTGGTTGGGCACACCCTGGTCCCACAGCTTGATCGGGGGGACCATGAGGCCCTCCTCGTAGACGCTGGTCGCCGCCGACGGCATCGAGCCCGGGGTCGCGCCGCCGATGTCGTCGTGGTGGCCGAACGCCTGCACGAAGCACACGACCTCGCCCTCGTGGAAGACGGGGACGGTGACGCACAGGTCGGGCAGGTGGCCGATGCCGCCCTCGGACTCGTAGACGTCGTTGTGGAAGAAGACGTCCCCGGGCCGCATGGTCTCCAGCGGGAAGTCGCGGACCACCGGGTGCACCAGCGCGCTGTAGGAGCGGCCGGTGAGCTTGCGCAGCTGCCGGTCGTGGATGCCGGCGCGGAAGTCGTGCGCGTCGCGGATCATCGGGCTGCGGGACGTGCGGGCGATCGCCGTCTCGACCTCCATCTCGACCGAGGCCAGGGTGCCCTGGACGATCTCGACGACGATGGGGTCCACGGCTGCGGCGGCGGTGGTCGGGGTGCTGGTGGTGCTCATGCCTGCTCCTCCTGGCTCTGCACGGCGGTGAGGTATGCCGAGGCGCTCACCAGGGCTGGCTGCGCGGTCTCGCGGTGGGCAGCGTCGTCGCTGCCGGGCTTGGTGATGACGAGGTTGCCCCAGGCGTCGACCCGGACCTCGAAGCCCGGGTGGACCGGGACGGTGGAGCCGAACTCCTCGATGATCGCCGGGCCCTGGACCAGGTCGCCGTCGGCCAGGTCGGGACGCCAGTAGACCGGGGTGTCCACGTAGCCGTCGGCGGCGTCGAAGCAGACCCGACGGGTGCTGGTGCGGGCCCGCTGCGCGTCGCCCTCACCGGTGCCGATCTCCGGCAGCGTCGGGCGGGTGATGGGGCCCACGCCGGTGACGCGCAGGTTGACCCACTCGACCTGCTGACGCTCGTCCCCGCGGAAGTCGTAGCCGTAGAGAGCGCGGTGCTCGTCGTGGAAGGCCTCGGCCACCCGGTCCACGGCGGCCTGGTCGAGCTCCCCGGCCGGGACCGGCACGCGCACCTCGAAGGCCTGGCCGACGTAGCGCAGGTCGGCGGTCCGCTGGAACTGGTGGTCGGCGCGCTCGAAGCCCTCCAGGTCCAGGGCGTGGGTGGCACGCTCGGCGAGGGCGCCGTAGACCGATCCCAGCTGCGCCAGGTCGAGGTGGTCGTGCTTGGACACCATGGTCTGGACGTAGTCGTTCTTGACGTCCACCGTCAGCAGGCCGAAGGCCGACACGTTGCCCGGGTTGAGCGGCACGATGACGCCGGCCAGACCGAGGATGTCCACGAGCCGGCAGGCCAGCAGCGAGCCGGAGCCGCCGAAGGTGGCGAGCATGAAGTCGCGCACGTCCAGGCCACGCTTCACCGAGATCTGACGCAGGGCGTTGGCCTGGTTCCAGGCGCTGATCTCCAGGATGCCCGTCGCCGCGCGCTCGACGTCGAGCCCGAGCCGGCCGGCGATCTGCTCCAGGCCCGCGCGCGCCGCGTCGACGTCGAGCGGGATCTCCCCGCCCAGCAGGTGCGGGGGGATGCGCCCGAGCAGCAGGTGCGCGTCGGTGATGGTCGGGGCGCCGTCGGCGCCGCCCCTGCCGTAGCACAGCGGGCCGGGGTCGGCGCCGGCCGAGTGCGGACCGACCTTGAGCGAGCCGTCGGGGGAGATCCAGGCGATCGAGCCGCCGCCGGCGCCCACGGTGACCACGTCGATCATCGGGATCTTCGACGGGTAGGCACCGACCGACCCCTCGGTGGTCAGCGTGGGCTCGCCGCCCAGGACCACCGAGACGTCGGTCGAGGTGCCGCCGCCGTCGCAGGTGAGCACCTTGTCGAACCCGGCCAGGCCGGAGACGAGGGCCGCGCCGAGGGCGCCGGCGGCCGGGCCGGAGAGCACGGTGGTGATCGGCTGGTGCACGACCTCCTCGGCGGACAGGACACCACCGTTGGACTTCATGATGTAGAACGGCATCGCACGGGGGGCTCCGCCCCCCGTGGACCCCCCGGAGCCCTCCGCCCCCGTCCCGGTGTAGGCACGCAGCCGCTCGGAGATGTTGGCGACGTAGGCGCTGACCTTGGGCTTGACCGCGGCGTCGACGAGGGTGGTCATCGAGCGCTCGTACTCGCGGTACTCCCGCAGCACCTCGCTGGAGAGGGACACGACGCAGTCCGGGTGCTCCTCGGCCAGGACCTGGCGCATCCGCTCCTCGTGGGCGGGGTTGGCGTAGGCGTGCAGGAAGTTCACCCCGAGGGTGTTGATCCCCTGGTCACGGAACCACCGGGCCACAGCACGCGCGCCGTCCTCGTCGAAGGGCCGGACCTCGTTGCCCTCGAAGTCCATGCGGCCGCCCACGGTCTTCACCAGGTCGGCCGGCACGATGCGCTCGGGCTTGACCCAGAAGTAGGAGTTGCCGTAGCCGTCCGGCACCGCCTGCCGCGCGATCTCCAGGACGAACTCGTAGCCCTCGGTGGTGACGAAGCCCAGCGGGTCCAGCTTGGCCTCGAGCAGCTGGTTGGTGGCCACCGTCGTGCCGTGCGAGACCGCGGTGACGTCGGCGCCGGTGGCCCCCAGCAGGTCGAGCACCTTGTCGACCCCGTTGATGAAGCCGTCGGCGGGGTTGCCGGGGGTCGACGGCGTCTTCGTCGTCGTGATCGTGCCGGCGTCCTCGTCGAACGCGACCACGTCGGTGAACGTGCCGCCCGTGTCGATGCCGATCCTGATCCGGCGGTTCGTCGTGGTGCTCATCCGCACTTTCCCTTCGGGTGGTGGTGGCGGCAGGAGGGCCGTGCCTGGCGCGTGTGCATGTGGGTCGAAGTCAACCTCGTGCGGGCGCCGTCATCCCCGGCAACATCTGACGACGACGAGCCGGCCGTTCGGCACAAGTTGGGGGAGTCCTCGACGGGACTCAGGGGCCGGCGGTGCCGGCCAGCAGCTCCCAGATGCCCTCGGTCCCCAGGTCGTCGTCGAGGTTCACCACCAGCTCGGTCACGCCGAGCGTGAACGCCCGGCCGGTGATGGTGGATGTCGTGCCGACCCGGCCGTGCAGGCCGGGACGCCCGACGATCTCGCCCACCATCGTGGAGCCGGTGGGGGAGATGCTGGTCAGCCGGTCGCCGACGCCCAGCACACCGTCGTCCGCAAGGAGCGCCAGCTGGGCCGCGGTGCCGGTCCCCGTGGGGCAGCGGCAGACCACCCCGGGGTGGACGTAGGTGGCGGTGGCGACCTCGATGCCGTCGCCGCCCTCGGTCAGGGGGCCGGCGAGGCTCACGAACGCGAGCGGGCCGGTGTCGCCGAAGGTGGGGTGCACCAGCTCCAGGTCCGGGGAGGCCACGAGGCACAGCGACATCCCGAGATCGGCCAGCACCGGTCGCTCCGGCTCGCTCAGGGCGAAGCCGTGGGCCTCGGCGTCCACGACGGCGTAGAAGCAGCCGGACCAGACCAGGTCGTAGGTGACCGTCCCGAAGCCCGGCAGCTCGGCGGTGCGACCTCGGTCGAGCACCCACGCGGTGTCGCAGGTGACGGTGACCGCGTGCACGTGCCGGCCGTCGTGCTCCACCTCGGCGCGGACGAGGCCAGCCGGGGGCTGCAGGTGCACCACCTGACGCCCGGGCGGTCCCATCGCCAGGTAGCCGCTCTCGAGCAGCGCGGTGGCGACGCAGATGGAGTTGGAGCCCGAGAAGAACGGGTACCCCATCGCCTCCATGATCACGTAGCCGGCGTCCGCGCCGTCCAGGTCGGGGTCGACCACGACGTTGGCGCACATCGCCGGCTCCCCGTAGGGCGGGGAGAGCAGCAGCCGGCGCAGGGCGTCCCCGTCCCCGCCCAGCCACGCCCGCTTGGCGAGCACGCTGTCACCCGGCACCCGGGGTATGCCGCCCAGGACGACGCGGCTGACGTCACCGCCGTAGTGGGTGTCGACGAGCCGGATGCGGCGGCGGTGCTCAGGCGGCATGGGGCGCCCCGACCTCCTCCCACCGCGCGTCGGGCACGACGACGAGGTTGCCGACGAAGCCCTTGGCCATGAACGCCCGCTGGGCGTCGTGGAACCGGCTGAGGCGGTAGGTGCCGGCGAGGAGGGGGCGCACGGCCCCGGACTCGATGTAACCGACCACGCGCCGGAACGCGGCCCGCGTCCCCTGGGAGGAGCCGTGCAGCTCGAGGTGCTTGAGGTAGACGGTGCGCAGGTCGAGCTGCACCACCGGGCCGCCGATGGCGCCCGAGGTGGTGTAGCGGCCCTCGGGCCGCAGGATGCGGAGCAGGTCGTTGAACAGGTCCCCGGCGACGAGGTCGGCCACCACGTCGATGCCGGCGCCGCCGGTGGCCTCGGCCACCTGTGCCACGAGGTCTCCCTCGCCGCGCACCACCACGCCCTCGGCGCCGACGGCCCGCACGGCCTCGGCCTTGCCGGCGCTGGTGACCGCGTAGGGGACGGCACCCCGGGCCCGGCACAGCTGGATGAGCCCGGACCCGACACCACCGGAGGCGCCCGTGATCAGCACCCGCTCGCCCGGGACGACCCGGGCCCGGTCGAGCATGTGCTCCCCGGTGAGGTAGGCGCAGCAGAAGGTGGCCAGCTCCGCGTCGTCGATGTCCCGGTGGACCACGTGGGCGTGGTCGGCGGGGACCACCTGGTACTCGGCGTAACCGCCGTCCCGCCCGTGGCCGAGGTAGTCGATGTCGGCGAGGCTGTCGTCGTCCCGGTTGTAGATCGAGAAGTCCACCATCACCCGCTCGCCGACGCGGGCCTCGTCCACGCCGGCACCCACGGCCACGACGCGCCCGACGCTGTCGGTGCCCTGGATGCGGGGGAACTCCAGGGTGGAGCGGCCCCGCCGCCAGGTCGACACCGCCGTCGGGTCGTCCTCGAGGCCGTAGGCGCCCTCACGCACCCACACGTCGGTGTTGTTCATGCCGCAGGCGCTGATCTCCAGCAGCACCTCGTGGGGAGCGGGCTCGGGCACCGGCACGTCGTCGCGCAGCTCGAGCCGCGCGGGGCCGCCGTGGCCGGTGAGCAGCACGGCCTGCATGGTGGCCGGGATCATCCCAGCATTGAAGCAGACCGGAGACCCTGCTCGCCGGGACCGGCGGGCAGGGCACGGCGGTCAGCGGCGGCGCAGGCGGGCGCCCAGGGCCACGCCGACCAGCGCGATGGCGGCGCCGGTGACCATCGGCACGAGCTGACCGGACGCGCCGGGAGCGCCGGACACCGCCATCCCGCCGGAACGGCCGGCGAGCAGGCCCTGGCCGGCACCGTCCGCCCGAGCCGGCCCGGCGCCCCCGGCGCCGGCCGCGACCGGTCCTCCGGCGCCTCCGGCACCCGGGTCCTCGACGCCCGTCAGCGAGGCCTGCCTCGCCGGCGCTGACCCGCCGCGGGCCAGGTGCTCGTCGATGTTGGTGAAGAACTGCGTGGCCAGCCGCCGGGCGACCGAGGACAGCATGCGCTGGCCCACTCCGCCGACCGGACCGCCGACGGTCGCGTCGGCGGTCCAGTCCAGGTCCGTGCCGCCGTCGTCGGCCGGGCTGAGCCGCACCGCGACGTCGGCGTCGACCGTCCCCGGTCCGCCGGCGCCGGACAGCGAGAGCACGAAGCGCTCCGGCTCGGTCTCCTGGGAGAACACCGCCTGACCGTCGTAGGTGCCCTTGATCGCGGCGACCCCGGCGCTCACGGTCATCGCGAACCTGCCCGGCTCGATCTCCCGCAGGCTCTGGCAGCCGGGCAGGGAGTCCTCGAGCACCCCGGCGTCGTGGAAGGCCGTCCAGGCGGCGGCCGGGTCGACGGACAGGTGGTTGCGGCCGGTGATCTGCATCTACTTCTCCTCGGGGTGGTGGTCGGCGGCGTGCTCGCGGCGCAGCCGCCACAGGTCGGTGGGGGAGATCGGCATCCGGGTGATCGGGATGCCCTCGGCGTCCTCGACCGCGGCGGCGATGGCGGCGCTGGTGGGAATGGTCCCCGCCTCGCCCGCGCCCTTGATGCCCAGCGGGTTGAGCGGCGAGGGGGTCTCCAGGTGGTCGGTCTCGATGTGCGGCACCTCGGTCGCGAACGGCATGAGGAAGTCCATGAACGAGGCGTTGAGCAGCTGGCCGTCGCCGTCGTAGGCCAGTCGCTCGTAGAGCGCCCCGCCGATGCCCTGGGCCACCCCGCCGTGGACCTGGCCCTCGACGATCATCGGGTTGAGCATCGGGCCGCAGTCGTGCACCACGCAGTAGCGCAGCACGGTGATCTCCGCGGTGTCGGGGTCGGTCTCCACGACGGCGGCGTGCATGCCGTTGGCGAAGGTGGTCCGGACGGGGGAGAAGAACTCGCTGTCCTCCAGGCCCGGGTGCTCCGCGTCGGCCACCGGGGGCTTGGACTCGTCGACCTTGCCGCCGAACTGGGTCGCCGCGCGAGCGGTCTCGTCGAAGGCGTAGCGCAGCGGGTTGGCCAGCACCGCGACCATCGGCAGCGGGATCTGGGTCGTGGGCGCGCCCTTGACCTGCACGATGCCGTCGACGATCTCCAGGTCGTCGGGGTTGGCCTCCAGCGCGTCTGCGGCGATCTGCAGGGCGCGCTCCTTGACCTTGCGGGCCGTCAGCAGCAGCGCGTTGCCGCTCATCACCGCCCCGCGGGAGCCCCACGTGCCGACCGAGTAGGCCATCCGCCGGGTGTCACCGGTCGTGACGTGCACGTCCTCGACCTTGACGCCGAGCTCGTCGGCCACGATCTGGGCGAAGACCGTCTGGTGGCCCTGGCCCTGGGTCGTCAGGCCGGTGGAGACGTTGACGCGCCCGCCGGTCTCGATCTCGATGTGGCCGCCCTCGTAGGGGCCGGCACCGGTCCCCTCGACGTAGCACGCCATACCGATCCCGACCTGGCGTCCCTCGGCGCGGGCCTGCGCGCGGTAGGCCTCGAAGTCGTCCCAGCCGACGAGCGCCTTGAGCTTGTCCAGGCTCGCCGGGAAGTCACCGGAGTCGTAGACCCCCATGCGCCCGTCCTGCAGCACCATACCCAGGTCCCAGGGCATCTCCTCGGGCTGGACGAAGTTGACCGCCCGCACCTGCGCCCGGTCCTTGCCCAGGGTGCGGGCGACCGCGTCCATCGTGCGCTCCATGAGGTAGGCGGCCTGCGGCCGGCCGGCCCCGCGGTAGGGGGTGACGATGACGGTGTTGGTGTAGAGCGAGGTGAAGGTGACCGAGAAGTTGCGCATCCGGTAGGGACCGGGGATGTGCGTGGCGGTGTTGAGCGGCACGATGACGCCGTAGGGCAGGTAGGCGCCGTGGTCGTGCCACAGCTGCACCTCGAGGCCGAGGATGCGCCCGTCGTCGTCGAACCCGACGCGCACGTGCTGCAGCTGCTGACGCTCGTGCGCCGAGGAGATGAAGTGCTCCCGGCGGTCCTCGACCCACTTCACGGTGGCGCGCAGCCGCATCGCGGCGGCCGCCACGGCGACGTCCTCGGGCCAGGGGTGGTTGATCTTGACGCCGAACCCGCCGCCCACGTCGGGGGCGACCACCTCCACGGCCGACAGCGACAGCCCGAGCTTGGCGGCCAGCGCCGCCCTCAGCCCGGTGGACGTCTGGGTCGAGGCGTGCACCTTGAGGCGGTGCTCCTCGGCGTCCCAGCGGGCCAGGATGCCCTTGCCCTCCATCGGCATGCACGCGCTGCGCTCGATGTCGAGGTCGAGCTCGAGCACGTGCGGGGCGGCGGCGATGCGTCCGGGCGCGTCGCCCAGGTGCTGCTCGAAGTATGCCCCGACGTTGCCGGGTGCCTCCTCGTGCACCAGGTGCTCGGCCGCCCGCGCCGCCTCGACGCCGACGACGGCGGGCAGGACGTCGTAGTGGACGCGCACCCGCTGGGCGGCGTCCTCGGCGACGTAGCGGTCCCGGGCGACCACCATGACGATGGCCTGCCCGACGTGGTGCACGCGCTCGCGGGCGAGAGCGTAGGTGGTGACCGGGTGCTCGATGCTGGGGTGCGGCAGCAGCATCGGCAGCGGGTCGGCCGCGGTGCCGGTCGCCTGCAGGTCCTCCCACGTCCACACGGCGACCACGCCGTCGACGTCGATCGCGCCGGTGACGTCGATGTCGACGATCCGGGCGTGCGCGTGCGGGCTGCGCACGAAGGCCGCCGCGAGCGCGTCGTGGCCGAGGTCGTCGAGGTAGCGGCCGTCGCCGCGGACCAGGCGCGGGTCCTCGCGGCGCTGCACGGGCGCGCCGACGGAACGGGTGCTCATCGCTGCTCCTCCTGCGGGGCGTCGCCGTCGCGCCGCAGCTCCGCGGCGCGGCAGACGGCCTTGACGATGTTCTGGTAGCCGGTGCAGCGGCACAGGTTGCCGGCGACCGCCTCCCGCGCCTCCTCCGGGGTGGGGTCGGGGTTCTCGTCCAGGTAGGCGGTGATGGTCGTCAGGAAGCCCGGGGTGCAGAAGCCGCACTGCAGCCCGTGGCACTCCACGAACGCCTGCTGGACCGGGCCCAGCTGCCCGTCGGCACCGCCGAGGCCCTCGACGGTGGTGATGTCGTGGCCCTGCGCGGTGACGGCGAACATCAGGCAGGCGCGCGCCGGCTGGCCGTCGAGCAGCACGGTGCAGGCACCGCATACCCCGTGCTCGCAGCCGACGTGGGTGCCCGTGAGGCGCAGGTCGTGGCGCAGCGCGTCGGAGAGCAGCCGCCGCCCGGGCACGCGCAGGTGGTGCTCGGAGCCGTTGACCCGCAGGTAGACGTCGAGCAGCTCCTCGGGGCGTGCGGCGCCCCCGGCGGGGTCGAACGCGGCGCGCGGCACGGTGGTGACGACCCGCCCACGGACACCGGGGGTGCGTGGGGGCTGGGGGCGGTCCTGCGGCTGCCCCTGGCCGTGCTGCGCGTCCATCTGCCTGTCGCTGCTCGGCGTGCTCATGCGGTGACCTCCTGGTCGGTGGGGGCGTCGGGCAGGCGCACGGTCCCGTCGGCGTCCTCGCCGGCCGTGAGCCGGTCGAGCAGCCGGTGCGTCTGGACCACGGCCAGGTGGCGGCGGTAGTCGGCGGAGGCGTGGATGTCGTCGACGGGGTCGACGTGGCCGCCGACGACCTCCTCGACACGGCCCGCGAGGCCGGGCAGGTCGGCGGCGGTGGCCCCGGCGACCGCGTCGGTCAGGTCGAGCACGTCGGGCACCTCGGTGAGCGAGACGAAGCTGGCCCGCGCGCTGGTCACGGACCCGTCGTCGCCGAGGCGCAGCGCCAGGGCGACCCCGGCGAGGGCGTAGTCGCCGTGCCGGCGCGCGATCTCGCTGAACCCGGTCCGGGTGCCGGGCGGGAAGCGGCCGAAGACCGCCTCGACGGCGAGCTCGTCGGCGGTCGCGCAGCACTCCATGGGGCCGACGAAGAAGGAGCTGGCCGGGACCTCGCGGTCGCCGTGGACCGAGCGCAGCAGCACGTGGCCGTCGGTCAGGGCCAGCACCGCGGGCATCTCGCCGGCGGGGTCGGCGTGGACGATCGAGCCGACGGTGGTGCCGCGGTTGCGGATGACGGGGTGGGCCACCCACCGCAGCGCCTGGCGCAGCAGCGGCTGGGCGGTGCGCGCGGCGGAGTGGGACAGCAGGTGCGCGTGCCGCACGAGGGCGCCGACGCGCACCCCGCCGGGCTCGACCGTGACCTCGTCCAGCCCGGCGACCCGGTTGATGTCGACGAGGTGGGCGGGGCTGGCCAGGCGCATGTTGAGGACCGGCACCAGGGACTGGCCGCCCGCGAGCACCTTGGCCTCCGGTCCCAGCTCGGCCAGCAGCTCCAGGGTCTCCTGGACGTCGGCCGGTGCGTGGTAGACGAAGGGGGCCGGTTTCATCGGCGGATCACCTGCTCCTGGGTGGGGTGCGGGCGCGGGGCCCGGTCGGGGTCTTCTCGGGTATGACGTGCACGGGCCGGGTGCCGGGTCGGCACCCGGCCCGCGGGAGGTCAGGCTCGGTCGGTGTCGCCCCCGGGGCGCGCCTCCCGCTCGTGGGGGTCGTCGGTCCGCGTCTGCTGGGCGTGCTCCTCCACGATGAGATGGCCCTCGGAGGTGCGGCCCAGGACGCGGTGGCCGTAGAGGCCGTAGTCGTCGGCCAGGCCGAGGTTCTCCAGGTTCTGGCCGCCGGGCGGGTCGGCGAAGGTGGCCGTGCCGAACTGCTCGTCGCGCATGGAGGCGGGCATGAGCACGCGCACCAGGTGGTAGGCCGCGATCGTCACGATGGTGCCGAAGGCGATGCCGGCCAGCGAGAACTCGTCACCGATCGACAGCGAGGTGTCACCGATGGCGATGATGATGCCGGCGGCGACGGGGACCAGGTTGAGCGGCTTGGAGAAGTCGACCCGGTTCTCGACCCAGATCTTGGCGCCGAGCAGGCCGATCATGCCGTAGAGGACCACGGTGATGCCGCCGAGCACGCCGCCCGGCACGGCGGAGATGAGCGCGCCGAACTTGGGGGAGAGGCCGAAGAGGATCGCCACCAGGGCCGCCGCGTAGTAGGCGGCGGTGGAGTAGACCCGGGTGGAGGCCATGACGCCGATGTTCTCGGCGTAGGTCGTGGTCGGGGAGCCACCCACGGAGGTGGCGAGCATGGTGCCGATGCCGTCGGCGGCCACGGCGCGGCCCATGACCGGGTCGAGGTCGTGGCCGGTCATCTCGGCGACGGCCTTGACGTGGCCGACGTTCTCGGCGACCAGCGCCACCACGGCCGGGAGCATGAGCAGCACGAAGGTCAGCTCGATGTCGGGCAGGTGCCAGCCGACCACGCCCGCGGCGGTGTCGGTGGCCGGCGGCAGGCCGAACCACGGCGCGGAGACGACGCCGTCCCAGTTGACGCGGTTGTGGGTGTCGACCTCGCCGGTGCCGGCGTTGAAGGCGGTGATGGGGCCGGTGAGGACGTCCGCCAGCCAGGAGGCGACATAGCCGAAGACCAGGCCCAGCAGGACCGAGACGCGGCCCCAGAAGCCGGGCAGGATGGTGGCCAGCAGGATGGTGACCGTCATCGTGGCCAGCGCGATCCACTGGTCCTGGGGCCAGTAGATGTCGGCGACCACGGGTGCGAGGTTGAAGCCGATGAGCATGACCACGGCGCCGGTGACCACCGGAGGCAGCACCTTGGTCAGCGCGGCCGCGCCGATGAAGTGGATGAAGATGCCGGTGAGGGTGAGCACGACGCCGGCGACGAGGATGGCGCCGGTGACCTGCTGGGGGGTGCCGCCCTGGGCGACGACGGCGGCGACGCCGCCGACGAAGGCGGCCGAGGTGCCCAGGTAGGAGGGGACCCGGCCCTGGACGATGAGCAGGAACGCGATCGTCGCGATGCCGCTCATCATGATGGCCAGCTGGGGGTTCAGCCCCATGATGAGGGGGAAGACGAACGTGGCGCCGAACATCGCCACCACGTGCTGGGCGCCCAGGCCCGCCGTCCTGCCCCAGCTGAGCCGCTCGTCGGGGGCCACGACGTCGCCGGGCCGCAGCGTCTTCCCGTCCCCGTGGAGCTTCCAACCAAATGCCGCCACTTCACACACTCCTTTGTCGTGAGGCGGTCACGGGCCCCGTCACGTCATTCGCCGGAGCACGCCTCGTGACGCACGACACTAGGTGCCAGCGACGGCGGAGGGTACCGGCAGACTGTGACAGGTAGCCGCCCCTGCGTTGGGCAGAGGTTGCCCAGCGTAGGGCGTGCCGGCCCTGGTCGTGGCTAGGGGTGGTCGAGCTGGCGGGCCTGCAGGGCCAGCATGATCGCGAACCGCAGGCGGGGGTCGGTGGTGAACGGGCCGAGGATCCGCTCCAGCTTGCCGATGCGGTAGCGCAGCGAGTTGTAGTGGAAGTGCAGCGACCGGGCCGTCGAGGCGACGTTGAGGTTGTTGTCCAGCAGCACGGTCAGCGTCGTGCGCAGGTCCTCGGCCTCCTCGGAGGTGTCGGCGGCCAGCGGCCCGAGCGTCTCGGCGACGAAGCTGGCCAGCTCGGCGCGGTCCTCGACCTGGGAGAGCAGGCGGAAGACGCCGAGCGCGTCGAAGTGGGTGATCGCGCGCTCGCCGTGCAGCCGCCGTCCGACCTGGACCGCCTTGCGCGCCTCGGCGTAGGCGCGCGGCAGGTCGGCGAGGTCGGTGATGGTGCGGGAGATGCCGGTGGCGAAGGTGCGACGGCCGCCACCGCCGCGGCCGTGCACCTGCGCGGCCATCTGCACCACCCGCTCGGTGACGCCCGCGGGCTCCAGCTCGGCGGGCACGCCCAGGAGCACGACGACCTCCTGGCTGAACCCGGCCACCGCCGCGGCGTGGTCGTCGGTGCCGACGACCCGCTCCCACGCGGCACGGAACCGCTCGGGCAGCGTCCGGGCGACGGCGTCCTCGGCCGGCGCCTCCTCGGCCTCGGCGACGACCACCGCGAGCGGGCGTCGCAGGTCCCAGCCCAGGTCGGCGGCGTGGGCGGCGACCCGGTCGGCGTCACCGGCCCGCCCCAGCAGGGCGTCGCGCAGGAAGTCGCCGCGGTACTTGCCCTCGACGGCGGCGATCGCCTGGTGCTTGGTGATGGCCAGGGCGGCGGCCGTGGTCGCCTGCCCGACGACGTGGTTGTCCTCGGCGGTGAAGGCGCCGTCCTCGCGCATGAGCACCAGGCGGCCGAGGTCGGCCCGTCCGCCCGGGACGCGGGCGACCAGGCGGTGCTGCCCGTCGAACTCGGCGGACACCCCGGGCAGCTCGGTCTCCACGACGAAGCGTCCGGTCGGGTCGAAGCCGGGCAGCTCGCCGAGACGCTCCGGCAGCTCTCCGGCCGAGGCCAGCACCCGGCCGTCCATGGTCGTGACGATCGCCGTCCGCGCCAGGTGGCGGACGACCCCCTGGCAGACCTGGTCCAGGTCGCCCCCGGCGATGACCACCCCGACGAGGTCCTGCAGCACCTGCTCGGCCCGGGCCAGGGTGTCGGCCCGGCGGTTGATGACGACCGTCAGCACCTGGTTGATGACGTCGTCGAAGCTCACGTCGCCCGGCAGGGTGAGGACCGCCAGCCCGCGTCGGTCGGCCTCGGCCAGCGCCGCGGCGGGCAGCTCCTCGACGTAGCGGGCGAGCTTGAGCGCGACCGCCGACACCCCGTGGTCGGCCAGCCCCCCGATCCAGGAGGTCAGGTCGTCGGCGTCGTGCGAGCGCAACGGGTAGCCGGTCGTGAGCAGCATCTCGTGGGGGCGCACCCACGGCAGCACGTCGGGGACCTCCATGACGTTGACGCTGCTGACCCACGCGTCCAGGCCGTCGCGTCCGGCGATGACGGTGGCGCCCCGCATGACCGGCAGCTCGAGCACCTCGGTCATGGTCATCCCCGCCGGTGCAGGGGCGGGCACGGGCGACAGTTGACGATGCATGGCCAGATCGTTGTCACAAAGCACCGGCAACGCAACACGGGGCCCGCGCATATCGTGACGCAATGCTGACCAGCGACGCCCCCGTGCGCCGGCCCCGCGTCCTCGACGCGCGGCCCGCCGCGGCGTCGACGCTGGGCCCCGCCTGGCTGCACGGCCCCCCGCGGCCGGCGCGCGTGGCGGCCGCCTTCGACCTGGCCGCCTACCTGCTGCCCACGGACGAGGGGGAGCACGAGGTCCTGCCCCTGCTCGCGCCCGGTGCCCTGGTGCTGCCCGGCGGCCTGCGGCTGGGCTCGGCCCACGACCTGCACGGCCTGCGGCTGCGGGCCGGCACGGAGGTCATCGTCGGGCAGGGGCGGGTCGTTGCCCCGGGCGGCTCGCTCGCCGTGCGCCGGACCTGGCGCCCGGCGCCCACGCCGGTGAGCGTCCCGTCACCGGCCGCCGGCTCGGCGCGGCGCACGCGGTTGTCGCAGCTGGTCCGTTCCCTGCCGGGCCTGGCCGACGACCTGCCCCCAGCGCTGCTCGAGGCGCTCCCGCGGCTGCTGACGCCCACCGGGCCCGCGGCGCTCGTCGGCCTGGGGCCCGGTCTGACCCCCGCCGGCGACGACGTGCTCTGCGGCGCCCTGCTCGGTCTGCGCGCCACCGGCGACGAGCCCGCCCGCGCCCGCCTCGAGGAGAGGCTGGCCCCGCTGCTGCACCGCACCACCGCGCTGTCGGCCACCCTCCTGCGCCACGCCGCCCTCGGGTATGCCGTGCCGCCGGTGGTCGACCTCCTACGTGCCTGGCACGACGGCCTCGCCGACGATCCGCGGCTGCGTCGGCACGCCGAGGACGTCGTCGCCGTCGGCCACACCTCCGGCGCGGCCCTCCTGCTGGGCCTGGACGCCGTCCTGCACCACGCCATACCCACCCCGAAGGAAGGACCCTCGTGACTGACTCGGTCGAGATCCGCCGCGGCGTCTACCACGACTCCGTCACCCTGATGCAGGTGTCGCAGCGCGTGCGCACGACGCCCGGCGTCGCGGACGCGCTCATCGGCATGGGCACCGAGCTCAACCTCGGTCTCATGCGCGAGACCGGTTTCGACGTCCCCGACGGGGCCGGCCCCAACGACCTCGTCGTCGCCCTGCGCGCGCAGGACGACGACGCGCTGGCCGCCGGGCGCGAGATGCTCACCGCCGTCCTGCAGGAGCTGCACGAGCGCTCGCGCGCCGGCGGGGCGACCACCGAGGTGGCCCCCCGCACCGTCGGCTCCGCGGCCCGGCGCACGGGGGCAGGCCTGGCGCTGGTCAGCACCCCCGGCCAGCACGCCGTGCTCGATGCCCTCGACGCCGTCAACGCGGGGCTGTCGGTCATGCTCTTCAGCGACAACGTGCCGGTCGCCGACGAGATCGCGCTCAAGGACGCCGCCGCCGCGCGCGACGTGCTGGTGATGGGTCCCGACTGCGGCACCGCGGTGGTGGGCGGGGCCGCGCTCGGCTTCGCCAACGTCGTGCGCCCCGGCCGCATCGGCGTGGTCGCGGCCTCCGGCACCGGGGCCCAGCAGGTCATGTGCCTGCTCGACCTGGCCGGCGAGGGCGTCAGCCACTGCCTCGGGCTGGGCGGGCGCGACCTGTCCGCCGAGGTGGGCGGACGCTCGGCCCGGCAGGCGCTGCGCGCGCTCGCCGCCGACGAGGCGACCGAGCACGTCGTGATCGTCTCCAAGCCCGCGGCCGAGGAGGTCGTCGCCGACCTGGAGCGGCTCGCCGCCGAGCTGGGGGTCCCGGTGTCCTGGGCCACGCTCGGCCGGGGGCTGCCCGACCTGACCGCCGCGGTCGAGCAGACCCTCGCCGCCGTCGGTGCCGACGTGCCCGCCTGGCCGACCTGGCCCGCCGAGGGAAGCAGCGGGCAGGCACCGGCCGGGGCGTCCCTGCGCGGCCTGTTCTGCGGCGGCACCCTCGCCGACGAGGCCATGGTCATCGCCGAGGAGGTGCTGGGCCCGGTCGTCTCCAACATCCCGCTCGCCGGCAGCCCGCGGGTCTCCGGATCGGAGCGGGCGCAGGGGCACGCCGTGCTCGACTTCGGCGACGACGAGCTGACCCAGGGCCGGGCGCACCCGATGATCGACCCGTCCCTGCGCCTGGAGCGGATCCGAACCGAGGGCGCCGACCCCACCTGCGGCGTCCTGCTGCTCGACCTCGTCCTCGGCCACGGCGCCCACCCCGACCCCGCCGGCGAGCTCGCCGACGCGGTCCGGCAGGCCCGCGCCACCGCTACCGGCCAGGGCCGCGACCTGCCCGTCGTCGTCACCCTCGTGGGGACGGAGTCCGACCCCCAGGGCCTGGTCTCCTGCGCCGAGGCGCTGGCCGCGGCCGGCGCGAGCGTCTTCACCTCCAACGCCCAGGCGGTCCGCGCCGCGCTCTCGCTCCTGGGCGCGGCTCCCGCCACCACCCCCGCGACCGAGAGGACCGCCCGATGAGCACCACCGAGCAGCCGCTGCACGGACTGCTGACCCGCGACCCCGCCGTCGTCGCCGCGGGCGCCGAGCTGTTCGCCGACGCCCTGCGCGACCAGGCCGTGCCCGTCGCCGACGTCGAGTGGCGCCCCCCGATGGACGGCACCGGGGAGGCGCTCGCGACGGTCCTGGCCGACCCGCGGCTCACCGAGGCCAACGCCCTCGCCCTGGAGCGCATCACCTCCGCGGAGGCCGAGCTCGTCCGCGTCGCCCCGGCCAGCGAGGCGCTCGGCCTGCAGCGGGGGGAGTTCCTGCACAGCGGCCCGCCGCTGACCTGGGACCGGGCCTCCGGCCCGATGCGCGGGGCGCTCATCGGCGCCATGCTCTTCGAGGGCCTGGCCGCCACCGAGGAGGAGGCGGTCGAGAGGCTCTCCGGCCCGGACATCTCCCTGGCCCCCTGCCACAGCCGCGGCGCGGTCGGCCCGATGGCCGGGGTCATCTCCCCCTCGATGTGGGTCTTCGAGCTGCGCGACCCGGTGCACGGCACGGTCTCGCACTGCTCGCTCAACGAGGGCCTGGGCAAGGTGCTGCGCTACGGCGCCTACTCCGAGGAGGTCATCACCCGGCTGGGCTGGATGCGTGACGTCCTCGGGCCGGTGCTGGCCGAGGCGGTCGAGCGGCACGGCCCGGTGGACATCAAGGCCTACCTCTCGCAGATGCTGCAGATGGGCGACGAGGGGCACAACCGCAACCGCAGCGCCACGCTGATGTTCCTGCGCGACCTGCTGCCCCACATCGTGGCCCAGGTCGGTGAGGGCGGGAGGAACACCGACGACATCGCCGAGGTATGCCGCTTCGTCGGCGCCAACGACCACTTCGCCCTCAACCTCGTCATGCCGGCGTGCAAGCTGGCCATGGCCGCGGCCAAGGACATCCCCGGCTCCTCCGTCGTGGTGACGATGGCCCGCAACGGCACCGACTTCGGCATCCAGCTCTCGGGCACCGGCGACCAGTGGTTCACCGCGCCGGCCAACACCCCCGAGGGCCTCTTCCTCGGCTCCTACGGCCCGGAGGACGCCAACCCCGACATCGGCGACTCGGCCATCACCGAGACCGCCGGCATGGGCGGCTTCGTCATGGCCGCGGCCCCGGCGATCGTGCGGCTGGTCGGCGGCGACGTCGACTTCGCCCTCACCACCACCCGCACCATGTACGAGATCACCCTCGGCGAGCACCCCGCGCTGCAGGTGCCGATCCTGGAGTTCCGCGGGGCGCCGGTCGGCATCGACGCCGTCGCGGTCGCCCGCACCGGGGTGCTGCCGCAGATCAACACCGGCATGGCCGGCCGCGTGGCCGGCACCGGTCAGGTCGGTGCCGGCCTGGTCACCCCGCCGGCCGAGGTCTTTGTCCAGGCGCTGCGCGCGCTCGCCGACCGGGTGTCCGCGACGGACGGGAGGACGCCGTGACCGCCACCGCCCTGCACGAGCTCGGTCTCGTCGAGCTGCGCGACCGGCTGCACGCCCGTGAGGTCAGCGCCCGCGAGGTGGTCGAGGACCACCTCGCCCGGGTCGAGCGGGTCAACCCGGCGCTCAACGCCGTCGTGACCGTGGTCGCCGAGCAGGCGCTGGCCGCGGCCGACGAGGCCGACCGCCGGGCCGCCGGCGGGAGCGCGCTGCCCCCGCTGCACGGCATACCCATGACCCACAAGGACACGCACGCCACGGCGGGCGTGCGCACCACCATGGGCTCCCCGCTGCTGTCCGAGCAGGTCCCGGGCCACAGCGACCTGGTGGTCCAGCGGCTCTGGGACGCCGGCGTCATCTGCACCGGCAAGAACAACGTGCCCGAGTTCGCCGCCGGCTCGCACACCTTCAACCCGGTCTTCGGCGCGACCGGCAACCCCTACGACACCGACCGCTCGGTCGGCGGCTCCTCCGGCGGTGCCGCAGCCACGCTCGCCGCGCGCATGCAGACGCTCGCCGACGGCTCCGACATGGGCGGTTCGCTGCGCAACCCCGCGGCGTGGTGCAACGTCGTCGGGCTGCGCCCGAGCCCGGGCGTCGTGCCCACGGTGCCGGCCGCCAACCCCGAGGCGTGGCTGAGCCGCAACGGCCTCATGGCCCGCAGCGTCGACGACCTCGCCCTCGGCATGTCGGTCGTCGCCGGGCCGCACCCGGACGGCCCCCTGCCCAGCCCGGTCGCGCCGGGGTCCTTCCTGGCCCTGCTGGACGACGAGGGCCCCGACGACCTGCGCGGGGTCCGGGTGGGCGTGAGCGTCGACCTCGGTGTCGGCGTGCCGGTGGCGCCCGAGGTGCGTCGCGCGGTGCTCGAGCAGGCCGAGGTCCTGGCCTCTCTCGGCGCCACCGTGGAGGAGTCGGCGCCGCGGCTGACCGACGCCGACGAGGTCTTCGACGTCTACCGCGCGTTCGAGATGGCCACCAACCTGCGCCGGCTGGTGCGCGAGCACACCGAGGACGGGCTGGTGAAGGAGGACGTCGTCTGGAACGTCCGCCGCGGGCTGGAGCTGCGCGCCGAGCAGCTGATGTCGGCCGCCGAGGCGCGTGGCCGGCTCGACGCCGCGGTCCGTGGGTGGTTCGGGGAGCACGACCTGCTCCTGACGCCCACGGTGCAGGTCATGCCCTTCCCCACCGAGGAGACGTGGCCGCGCGAGATCGACGGCGTGCAGCTGGAGACCTACGTGGAGTGGATGCGCTCCTGCTCGCTCGTCTCGGCGACCCGCTGCCCCGCCGTGTCGGTGCCCGGCGGCTTCGTCGACGGCCTGCCCGTCGGCCTGCAGCTCGTCGGCGCCCCCTGGTCCGACGACCGCCTGCTGCGCCTGGCCCGGGTCTACGAGCGCGCCACGCGGTATGCGGAGCGTGCGCCGCAGCTGTAGGCCGCGCCCGCCGACCCGCTCCACCCACGACCCGGTTCACGCCCACGACCCGGTCCCGCCCACGACCAAGCGTGCCGAGTGCCCCACTTCCGTCGGGCCGGAGACGTCCCCGGCCGACGGAAGTGGGGCACTCGGCGGATGTGGTGGCGAGGGGGCCGGCCCGGCGCGCTCAGGTGCGCCCCGCGCCTGACGGCATACCTCGCCTCCGACGCAGACGCGCCAGGCGTGGCGGGAGGCCACACCTGGCGCGTGCTGTGCGTCCGTCAGCCGCGGGCCGACGGGCGTCGGGTCAGGAGGCGGGGGGCACGTAGCCCGTCGGCTGCTCGCCCAGGTCGACGATCGCGGCCACGGGGCCACCACCGTCGGGGCCCTGGTGGGCGGCCGACACGGAGACGAACACGGCCGGGTCGCCGGTCACGGCCGCGGTGACGCCACCCACGGCCGCCTTGATCTGGCGGTGCCAGTGCACGTCGGAGTCGTCCAGCATGGCGTTGCGACGGCCGAGGACGTTGCCGTCACCGCTGGCCTCGCACTTGAGGAAGACGTTGACGAGGCGGCCCTGGAGGTCGTCGCGGTGCGGGCGGTCGGGCAGCTCGAGCCCGGCGTCCTTGATGGCGTTCCAGATGCCGTCCTGGTCGAGCGCGTGCTCCATCACCGAGTGGCCGATGCGGTAGCGGCCGCCGACACCGGTGGCGTTGCCGACCACGACCACCTGGGCCCGGTCGAGCTCGACGCCGGAGGAGCAGGACGCGACGGCGGAGTACTTGCTGCGGTCCTTCATGATGTCGGCGTCGGACAGGTCGTCGACCTCGCCCAGCGCCTTGGCGATGCCCAGGCCGGTCGTGCCGTTGGACACGTCCATGGAGGTCAGCGTGTCGTCGGTGAAGACGTCCTCGCCCCGGCTGTGCGCGTCGCGGATCGTGTCGATCGTCAGCAGCGGGGTCTTGGTCTGCACGTAGTGCACGTCGGCGGTGTCGGTGATGCCGGCGCGCTCCATGGCGACCTTCACGGCGTCGGCGACCTTGTCGACCATGCCCATCCGCCCGATCTCCTCGGGCAGGAT
This sequence comes from Ornithinimicrobium pekingense DSM 21552, assembly GCF_000421185.1. GTDB lineage: Bacteria > Actinomycetota > Actinomycetes > Actinomycetales > Dermatophilaceae > Ornithinicoccus > Ornithinicoccus pekingensis. Next base: position 182,734 of record NZ_ATWJ01000012.1, on the reverse strand, counting down.
CGGCTCGCTCATCGCCATGCCGACGGTCAGCCGCGGCTCGTCGGTGGCCTCGACGGAGGCCGGGTCGACGGTGGCGAAGATCGTCGCGTGCGGGCTGATGACGCCGTCGGTGCCGCCGGACCAGACGATCGGGATCTGCCTGACCTTGTCCTGGTCGACGCCCTTGGCCATCAGCGCCTCGCGGAAGGCGCGGTCGGCGATGATGCGGGTGTAGTCGTTGACCCCGCCGTTGCCCTCCGTCTTGCCGATGATCGCCAGGACGCGGTCGGCCTCGAGGACGCCCTCGTCGAGCAGCCGGGTGAACTCGCTGGCGTCGCTCACGGAGTGGATCGGGACCTTGCGTACCTCGATGGGGTCGGGCATGCCCTCATACCTTTCGTCTCGACTGCTGGTCGGCGCCGGCCCGGCCGCCGCGGGACCGCGGCAGGGGCGAGAGCACCGTCCTGCCAAGGCTAGGCCCGGGACCACGGTGCGCTCTCGGCAGAAGTTGCCAGAAAAGCGGGCGGATCGCGATGAGACCTTGCGTGCGCGGCCCGGAGGCGCACCTGATTGGGTATGGGGAACCCGCCCGCCTCTCGCCCACAGCCTCAAGGAGCGTCGATGACCGACCCGACCGCCGACCCGACCGAGGACCAGGAGGGCCGCGGCGGACCGCTGTCCGGGACGCTCGTGGTCGACCTGACCCGCGCGCTGGCGGGTCCGCACGCCGGGATGATGATGGCCGACCTGGGAGCGCGGGTGGTCAAGGTGGAGACGCCGGGCACCGGTGACGACACGCGCTCGTGGGGGCCACCGTTCGTGGAGGGCTCCGACGGGCACGACGTGGCGACCTACTTCCTGTCGTGCAACCGCAACAAGGAGTCGGTGGCCCTGGACCTGAAGTCCCAGGACGGCCGGGACGTGCTCACCGCGCTGCTGCGGCGCGCGGACGTGCTCATGGAGAACTTCCGGCCCGGCACGCTGGACCGGCTCGGCTTCCCGCCGGAGCACCTGGCCGAGCTCAACCCGCGCCTGGTGGTGCTGTCGATCTCCGGTTTCGGCCACGACGGGCCCGAGGGCGGGCGCGCCGGCTACGACCAGATCGCCCAGGGGGAGGCGGGGCTGATGTCGCTGACCGGCTCGGGTCCGGAGGACCCGCAGCGGGTCGGGGTGCCGATCGGTGACCTGCTCTCGGGCATGTACGGCGCCTACGGCGTGCTCGCGGCGCTGCTGGAGCGTGAGCGCACCGGCCGGGGCCAGGTCGTGCGCACCTCGCTGCTGGCCTCGATCGTGGGGGTGCACGCCTTCCAGGGCACCCGGTGGACGGTCGCCGGACAGGTGCCGCGCGCGCAGGGCAACCATCACCCCTCGATCGCGCCCTACGGCTTGTTCCGCTGCCGCGGCGGCGCGGTCCAGATCGCCTGCGGCAACGAGAGCCTGTGGCGACGGCTGTGCGCCGAGCTCGGGCTCGACCCCGACGCCGAGGGGATGGCCACCAACGCCGAGCGGGTGGCGAACCGCCCGCAGGTCATCGCCCTGCTGGAGGAGACCTTCGCCGACCTCGACGGCGAGACGCTGCTGGGCCGGCTCTCGGCCGCGGGCGTCCCTGCCGGCAAGGTGCGCACGCTGGACGAGGTCTACGACTGGGACCAGACCCGCTCCCAGGGCCTGCTCGTCGACGTCGAGCACCCGACGCTGGGCACCGTCCAGCTGCCCGGGCCGCCGCTGCGCTTCTTCGCCCCGGACGGCACCGAGACGACGCCGACCACGCACACCAGCCCGCCGCTGCTCGACGAGCACGGGCCGGCCGTCCGCGCCTGGCTGCAGGAGGGCTGAGGTGACCCGGCTGCGCGCCCGGCAGGTGCTCGAGGCCGTCCTCGACGAGGGGTCCTTCACCTCCTGGGACACCGAGCCGCAGCAGCCCGACCTCGGGGCGGAGTATACCGAGCAGCTGGCCCGGGCGCGCGAGCGCAGCGGGGTCGACGAGGCCGTGCTCACCGGCGAGGGCCGGCTCGACGGCCGCCGCGTGGCGGTGGTCGCCGGGGAGTTCGCCTTCCTCGCCGGGTCGGTCGGCTCCGCGGCCAGCGAGCGGGTGACGCGGGCCTTCGAGCGCGCCACCGCCGAAGGGCTGCCGATGCTGGCCTCGCCGTCCTCGGGCGGCACCCGGATGCAGGAGGGCACCCCCGCCTTCGTGCAGATGGTCAAGATCGGCCAGGCCGTCGCGGCCCACCGCCGCGCCGGGCTGCCCTACCTCGTCTACCTGCGCGACCCCACGACCGGCGGCGTCCTGGCCTCGTGGGGCTCCCTGGGGCACCTCTCGATCGCCGAGCCCGGAGCCCTCATCGGCTTCCTCGGCCCGCGCGTGCGCGAGGTCATCCGCGGCGAGCCCTTCCCCGAGGGTGTCCAGGTCGCCGAGAACCTCGCCCACCGCGGCGTCATCGACGGCGTCGTCCCGCTGGAGCAGCTGCGCCCCGTGGCGATCGACGCGCTGCGGGTGCTGCTCTCGCCGCAGGAGCCGCACGGACGGCACGGCACCGAGCCGGACACCGCGGTCCTGCAGGCCCGGGACGCCTGGTCCTCGGTGGAGGCCACGCGCCGTCCGGACCGCCCCGGGCTGCGCGAGCTGCTGCGCCTGGGCGCCGAGACCTTCATCCCCCTGCGCGGCACCGGGTCGGGGGAGTCCGACCTCACCGTCATCATGGGTATGGCCCGCTTTCCCGGCTTCTCCTGCGTGCTCGTCGGCCAGGACCGCAAGGCCCAGCAGCACGCCTACCTCGGCCCGGGCGCCCTGCGGGTCGCCCAGCGCGGCTTCGCCCTCGCCGAGGAGCTCGACCTGCCGGTGGTCACCGTCGTCGACACCCCCGGCGCCGAGCTGTCCACCGAGGCCGAGCACGGCGGGATGGGCGGGGAGATCGCCCGCTGCCTGGCCGCCCTCGCCACCGTCCCCGTGCCGGTCGTCTCGGTGATCCTGGGCGAGGGCACCGGCGGCGGGGCCCTGGCTCTCATGCCCGCCGACCGCACCGTCTGCGCCGAGCACGGCTGGGTGGCGCCGCTGCCGCCGGAGGGGGCCAGCGCGATCGTCCACCGCACGGGGGAGCGCGCGCCGCAGATGGCGCAGCTGCACCGCATACGCTCCGTGGACCTGCGCGCCAGCGGGGTCGTCGACGAGATCGTGCCCGAGCATCCCGACGCCTCCCGCGAGCCCGCCGAGTTCTGCCGACGCGTCGTGGCCTCGACCGGGGCCCACCTGGCCGAGCTGCTGGCCATGCCGCGGGAGGAGCGGCTGCGCGCGCGGCACGAGCGCTACCGCTCCATGGGGTGACCGGCCGGTAACGGTAAGGGTTCGGTCAATTCTGGCCCGGACCCCTTCTCCTGCCTCTCCCAGAGGCGCACAGTGGACGGACGGCACACCTGCCGACCGCGTTCATCGGCGAACCCAGGAGATCCCCATGCCACTCACCCCGCAGCGGCGCACCGTGGTCGGTGCGCTGGCCTCGTCGCTGGCGCTGACGCTCGCCGTCGCGCCCACCGCCACCTCCGACCCCGTGCGCGGCAACGGCAACGGCAAGGGTGGCTCGGAGAGCGCCGGCCCGGCGCACCACAAGGGCGAGCGTGGCCCCCGCGCCCCGAAGCAGGACCCGGCAGGGCTGGACATGCCGAGCTCCTACCCCTACCAGCCCGAGCTGCGCGTCTTCGACCCCGACCCGGCCGACGCCTCCTACGCCGGCGACCTCGTCGGCTACGCCGACCTGGCCCCGCGCCTCAACGAGCTGATGGCCAGCAGCGACCGGGTCTCGGTGCAGGTGGTCGGTCAGTCGACGAACGGCCGGGACCTGTACCTGGTGACCGTCACCGCGCCGGAGCGGCGCCACGAGACGCGCCGGCAGACGGCATACCGGGAGATGATCCAGCACGAGCCCCGCAAGGCGGCCCGCGACACGAAGCTGCAGCGGGACTACAAGACGCCGGTCTGGTTCTCCGCCAACATCCACGGCAACGAGTGGGAGGGCACCGACGCCTCGCTGCGCTACATCGAGGAGCTGGCGACGGCACCCTGGGAGGAGGTCGAGGACCTGCTGACCGGGCACCGGCTCTACTTCTCCCTGACGCTCAACCCGGACGGTCGTTACCTGGGGCAGCGGCGCACCGCCCTGAACTTCGACGAGAACCGCGACATGATCACGAACGTGACGCCGGAGTCGGAGTCCTTCGTGCGCACCGCGCAGTCGCTGCTGGCGCTCTACGCCTCGGACATCCACGGCTACACCGGGCAGCTGCAGGTCGAGCCGACCGGCCCGCCGCACGGGGAGAACTACGAGTACGACCTGTTCATCCCGCACAACTACGCCCTGGCCCTGCAGATCGAGGAGGACGTCGTCGCCGCGGACATCCCGGGCAACCCGCTGACCGACGCTGACGGCATCAAGATCCCCTACCGCGACACCCCCTCGGGCTGGGACGACTACCCGCCGATCTTCACGGCGCAGTACGCCGCGTTCTACGGGGCGCTCACCAGCACGGTCGAGCTTCCCCTGGGGCGCACCGACGGCCGGCAGACCCCGGAGCGGGCAGCGACCAACGTCGCCGTCGCCGAGCAGGTCATCCGCACGACCGTGGACTACCTGCACGAGCACGACGAGGAGATCCTGGACAACCAGATCGAGTTCTTCCGCCGTGCGCTGTCCGGGGAGCCCAAGACCCCGCTGACGCTGGAGAACATCGACGAGGTCCCCGGCCCGGACCAGTGGAAGCCGCTGTGGGACGTCACCGACGACCAGGACCCGGTCGAGCTGCCGCGGGCCTACGTCATCCCGATGGGCGAGGACCAGCGCTCGGTCAGCGACGCGACGGCGCTGGTCGAGCAGCTGCTGCTGCACGACATCGAGGTGCGCCGGCTGGGCGGCCCGGCGCGGATCGACGGCACGCGCTACGAGCGCGGCTCCTACGTGGTCGACATGGCCCAGTCCAAGCGCGCCCTGGCCAACGCCCTGCTCGATCTCGGCAGCGACATCTCGGACAAGGTCCCGACGATGTACGACATCTCGGCCTGGAGCTACTCCTACCTGTGGGGCGCCACCGTGCACAAGGTCGGGGACGTCACCGACGGCCCGGTCCGCGGCACCAAGCGCGTCGACCGCCCGACCCGTCAGGCGGACTTCCCCAGGCGGGCCGACCACGTGACCTTCGAGGTGGCGGGCGTGGGCGACTACGTCGCGCTCAACGCCCTGCTCGAGGAGGACGCCGACGTCTGGCTGCTCGACTCGGGCCGCGCCCTGGTCGGCCGGGACTCGCGCCGGCTCGCGGCCAGGGTGGCCGAGGAGCACGACATCGCCTTCCGCGAGGCCAGGCGGTCGGAGGTGCGCGAGGTGCGCTCCGGCGACGCCAAGGAGCTGGACGAGGTCGAGATCGGCTACACCGGCGACCAGGACGACCTGCACACGCTGCTCCAGCTCGGCTTCGACCCGGTCCAGGTGTCGACGTCGACGATCGAGGACGGCACGACGTCGCTGGACGACCTGGACGTCCTCTGGCTCGGGGCGAGCCTCAACTTCGACGAGGCGCAGGTCAACGGTCGCGCGGTCACCGAGGCCTGGCTCGCCGACGGGCACGCGCTGGTCGGCGAGGGCACGGGGGCCTTCGACGCCGCCACCGCCTTCGGCCTGGTGTCGGCGACGGCCGTCGACGGCAACCGCAGCGGCAACGGCATCGTCGCGGTCGACACCCCGGAGGGGTCGATCCTGGCCGACCACGCCCAGGACCACGCCTTCATCTACCCGGCGCAGTGGTACACCGGCCTGGGAGAGGGCACGCGCGCCGAGCAGACCTACGCCGAGGGCAACCCGCTGCTGGCAGGCCACTGGGTGGACACCGGCGCCGGCGACGGCCCCACGGCGGCCGGCGGCAACGCCTCGGTCATCTCCGGCGAGTCGGCCGACGGCGGCCGGGCGGTGGTGTTCGGCACGTCGCCGACCTTCCGCACGCACCCCAAGGGCGGTCAGAGCCAGATCGGTCAGGCGATCTTCTGGGCCACCCCCGAGGAGTAGTCAGCAGCAGCCGGCCCTCGCCGCAGCCCCGCCCCTCTCGTGACACGGTGGTCGTTCCGACGACCACCGTGTCACGAGAGACCGGCACGGGGCTGCGGCGGGAGGCTGCGCGAGGCCCGCGGCGGGTGGCTACTCGACGGCGTCGGTGACGACGGGTCTGAACGAGGGGCGGGTGGCCTCGTAGGTGGCGATGTCGTCCTCGTGGCGCAGGGTGAGGGAGATGTCGTCCAGACCGTTCTCGAGGCGCCAGGCGACGTAGTCGTCGATGGTGAAGGGGGCCACGATGTCGGCGCAGGTGACCTGGCGGGCGGGCAGGTCGACGGTGATGGTCGTGCCGGGCTCGGCCTCCAGCTGCTTCCAGATCAGCTCGATGTCACCCTGGTCGAGCTGGGCGGTGAGCAGGCCGCCCTTGCCGGAGTTGCCGCGGAAGATGTCGGCGAAACGGGAGGAGAGCACCGCGCGGAAGCCGTACTGCTGCAGCGCCCAGACCGCGTGCTCGCGGGAGGAACCGGTGCCGAAGTCAGGACCGGCCACGAGCACGGACCCGCCGGCGTAGGCCGGCTGGTTGAGCACGAAGGCGGGGTCCTCGCGCCACCGCGCGAACAGGCCGTCCTCGAAGCCGGTGCGGGAGACGCGCTTGAGGTAGTGGGCCGGGATGATCTGGTCGGTGTCGACGTCGGAGCGGCGCAGCGGGACGCCGATGCCGGTGTGGGTGGTGAACTTCTCCATCAGACCAGTGCCTCCTGGGTCAGGTCGGCCGGGGAGGACAGGGTGCCGCGGACCGCGGTCGCGGCGGCCACGGCCGGGGAGACCAGGTGGGTGCGGCCACGGGCGCCCTGACGGCCCTCGAAGTTGCGGTTGGACGTGGAGGCGCAGCGCTGCTCGGGGGCGAGCTGGTCGGGGTTCATGCCCAGGCACATCGAGCACCCCGCCAGGCGCCAGTCACCACCGGCGGCGGTGAACACCTCGTCCAGGCCCTCGGCCTCGGCCTGCAGCCGCACCGCGTGGGACCCGGGCACCACCAGCAGCTGGACACCCTCGGCGACCCGGCGGCCGCGCAGCACCTCGGCGGCGACGCGCAGGTCCTCGATGCGCCCGTTCGTGCACGAGCCGAGGAAGACGACATCGACGCCGACCTCGCGCATCGGCGTGCCGGGGGCCAGGTCCATGTACTCCAGCGCGCGGCGCGCGGTGTCCTTGGCGTCGTCGTCGCCGAAGGACTCCGGGTCGGGCACGGCCTGGCCCAGCTGCACGGACTGGCCCGGGTTGGTGCCCCAGGTGACGTAGGGGGTCAGCTCGGAGGCGTCGAGACGGACCTCGGCGTCGAAGACGGCGTCGTCGTCGGTGCGCAGCTCGCGCCACGCCGCCACCGCCGCGTCCCAGTCCGCTCCCTGCGGCGCGTGCGGGCGGCCCTGCAGGTAGGCGAAGGTCTTCTCGTCGGGAGCGACCATCCCGGCCCGCGCGCCGGCCTCGATCGACATGTTGCAGATCGTCATCCGCCCCTCCATCGACAACGCCTCGATCGCGCTGCCGCGGTACTCCAGCACGTAACCCTGCCCGCCGCCGGTGCCGATCCGGTTGATGACCGCCAGGATGATGTCCTTGGCGCTCACCCCCGCCGGCAGGTCCCCGTCGACGGTGACGGCCATCGTCCGGAACGGCTTCAGCGGCAGCGTCTGGGTGGCCAGCACGTGCTCGACCTCGGAGGTGCCGATCCCGAAGGCCAGCGCGCCAAACGCACCGTGGGTGGAGGTGTGGGAGTCGCCGCACACGATCGTCATACCCGGCTGCGTCAGACCCAGCTCCGGGCCGATGACGTGCACGATGCCCTGCCCGCGCCGCCCCCGCTCGTGGTGCACGATCCCGAACTGCTCGCAGTTGGCCTTCAGCGCCTCCAGCTGGGTGCGCGAGACCGGGTCGGTCACCGGGCCCAGCGTCGTGGGCGTGTTGTGGTCCTCGGTCGCCAGCGTCAGGTCCGGGCGCCGCACCGGGCGCCCCGCGGCCCGCAGCCCGTCGAAGGCCTGCGGGCTGGTCACCTCGTGGATCAGGTGAAGGTCGATGTAGAGAAGGTCGGGCTCACCTTCGGCAGAACGCACGACGTGCTGCGTCCAGAGCTTCTCGGCCAGGGTCAGTCCGGGCATGGGCGGGCCCCCTTCTCACCATGTGTGCGGGATAGGTTGAAGGACCCATACTAGGGTCGCCCTTTGACGCCACGTAAATGAGGTTCATCACATGTCGACGCCGCAGGCCACGCCGTCCCGCAGCCACAGCATCGCCGTCCTGCCCGGGGACGGCGTCGGTCCGGAGGTGACGCAGGCCGCGCTCACGGTGCTCGACGCGGCGCAGCGGCGGTTCGGCTTCGGCACCGACCGGACCGACGTGCCGCTGGGAGCCGACCACTACGCAGAGACCGGCGAGCTGCTCACCGAGGAGATGGTCGGGCGGCTGCGCGAGCACGACGCCATCCTCTTCGGGGCGATCGGCAGCCCGAGCGTCACGCCGGGGATCCTCGAGCGCGGCGTCATCCTGGCGCTGCGCCGCGAGATGCGGCAGGCGATCAACCTGCGCCCAGTCCGCCTCTACCCGGGGGTGCCCACCCCGATCGCGGGGCTGACCCCCGAGCGCTGCGACCTGGTCATCGTGCGCGAGAACACCGAGGGCGCCTACGTCGCGCAGGGCAGCACCGTGCACGCGGGCACCCCTGCGCAGGTGGCGGTCCAGGAGTCGGTCAACACCTGGTATGCGGTGGAGCGCGCCGTCGACTTCGCCTACCGGCTGGCGTCGGTGCGGCGCCGGAGGCTGACGCTGTGCCACAAGACCAACGTGCTCGTCGAGGCCGGCAAGCTGTGGACCGCCGTGATGGACAGCGTGGGACAGCGCTACCCGGAGGTGGAGACCGACTACGTCCACGTCGACGCGATGTGCATGCACCTGCCGGTGAGCCCCGAGCGCTTCGACGTCGTGGTGACCGACAACCTCTTCGGCGACATCGTCACCGACCTCGGCGCGGTCCTGCAGGGCGGCCTGGGGGTGGCGGCCAGCGGCAACCTCAACCTCGACGGCAGCGCCCCGAGCATGTTCGAGCCGATCCACGGCTCGGCGCCGGACATCGCGGGCAAGGGCTGGGCCAACCCGGCCGGGGCCTGCCTGTCGCTGGCCATGATGCTCGGCCACCTCGGCGAGGGCGAGGCCGCCGCCGCGGTCGAGGCCGCCACGGGCGCGGTGCTGGCCGGACTGCCGGCGCTGGCCGGTGAGCAGATGGGGGCCTCGACCCAGGAGCTGGGCGAGCGCATCGCGGTCCTGGTCGCCGACGGCACGGCCACGGCTGTGGACAACAGCCTGATGAGCCAGCTGGCGAGGGTCATGGGACCCACCGGGGCCACCGACGAGCACCGGCTGAGCTCGCGGCTGGACGACCGCGACGCGGCGTCGGCTCCCGGCGTCCTGTCATGACGGGCGCCCTCGACCTGTGGCCGGCCCGGGTCACGGTCGACCTCGACGCGATCTCGGCCAACGTCCGGACCCTGCGGGAACGGGTCGGTGGGACCGAGCTGATGGCCGTGGTCAAGGCGGACGCCTACGGCCACGGGCTCGTCCCCTCCGCCCGGGCGGCGCTCGCGGGCGGCGCCTGCGCCCTGGGTGTCGCCCAGCCGACCGAGGCGCTGGCGCTGCGGTCCGCCGGGGTCGAGGCACCCCTGCTCACCTGGCTGGTCGCGCCCGGCACCGACGTCACCCCGTTGGTCGACGCCGACGTGGAGCTGGCGGTCTCCGCACCCTGGCTGCTCGACGCGGTCGTGGCCGCGGCGCGCGCCACCGGGCGCACCGCGACGGTGCAGCTCAAGGCGGACACCGGCCTGGGGCGCAACGGCGCCCTCAGCCTGCCCGTCCGGGACGGTGACCCGCGCACCGACTGGGTCGACCTCGTCGGGCGGGCCGCGTCGCTCGAGGCCGAGGGCGCCTTACGCGTCCGCGGCCTGTTCACCCACTTCGCCTACGCCGACGCCCCCGAGCACCCGACGGTGCGTGCCCAGCAGGAGGCCTTCGCGGACGCGGTGGCGGTCGCCGAGCGTGCGGGCCTGCGTCCCGAGGTGCGGCACATGGCCAACTCGGCGGCCACGCTGACCACCCCGGAGGCCGCGTGGGACATGGTGCGTCCCGGCCTGGCCGTCTACGGGCTCTCGCCGGTGCCGGACATCGCCTCCGCCGCCGAGCTGGGGCTGCGGCCCGCGATGCGGGTGACCGCCCGGGTGGCGGTCGCCAAGCGGGTGCCGGCGGGTCAGGGCATCTCCTACGGCCACACCTACGTCGCCCCCCGCGAGACCACGGTGGCCGACGTGCCCCTCGGCTACGCGGACGGCATACCCCGGCACGCCTCCGGCGCGGCGCCCGTCCAGGTGCACGGGCGGCGGTGCACGATCGCCGGGCGGGTGTGCATGGACCAGTTCGTCGTGGACGTGGGTGACCTGCCGGTCGAGGCCGGTGACGAGGTCGTGCTCTTCGGGGCCGGCGACGACGGCGAGCCGACGGCGCAGGACTGGGCCGAGGCCGCCGGGACCATCAGCTACGAGATCGTGACCCGCTTCGGCCCCCGGGTGCCGCGGGTGCACGTCGGAGGGGCCGCATGAGCGTCGACGGGTCCGGGACCGCAGACGGCACGGGGGGCAGGGGCGCCGCCGTGGAGGTGGACCGCGTGCTGCCGACGGCGCGGGACACCCAGGCCCTCGGCCGAGCCCTCGGGCGCGTGCTGCGTGGCGGCGACCTCGTCGTGCTGACCGGCGACCTGGGCGCGGGCAAGACCACGCTGACCCAGGGGCTGGCCGAGGGCCTGGGGGTGCGCGGCCCGATCACCTCGCCGACCTTCGTCATCGCCCGCGTCCACCCCTCGCTGGTCGGCGGTCCCGGCCTGGTGCACGTGGACGCCTACCGGCTGGGCGGCACGGCCGAGCTGGACGACCTCGACCTGGACGCCTCGCTGGAGGAGTCGGTGACGGTCGTGGAGTGGGGCCACGGCCTCGCCGAGCACCTGGCCGAGGACCGGCTGGACGTCGTGCTGGAGCGCTCGGGCAGCGACGCGGGGGACGAGCAGGAGCGGCGCGTCACGCTCCGTGGCACGGGCGGGCGCTGGAGCGGGCTGCCCGACCAGCTCGCCACGTCGGCCCCGGGGCGCGGGGAGCCCACGGGGGCGGCGGACTAGGGTGGGCGGCGTGGACGAGGGCGCGATCCTGATGGTGTGCACGGGCAACGTGTGCCGCTCCCCGCTGCTCGAGCGCCTGGTGCAGCGGGCGCTCGACGAGCGCTACGGGTCCGGTGCCGTGCCGGTCCGCTCCGCCGGCACGCTGGCCCTGGTGGGCAACCCGATGGACGAGCGCGCGGCCGGGGTGCTGCAGGGGCTGGGCGGCGACCCGGACGGGTTCGTCGCCCGCCGTCTCACCGAGCCGATGATCGCCTCCGCCTCGCTGGTGCTCACGGCCACCCGCGACCACCGCGCGCAGGTGTCGCGCATGCACCCCCGCGCGATGAAGCGCACCTTCACCTTCCCCGAGCTGGCCCACATCCTCTCGCGTGTGCCGGACGAGGAGCTGCCCACGACGACCGACCCGCACGAGCGGCTGGCCGAGCTGGCGCGCCTGGCCACCACGCACCGCGGTCGCCACCGGCCCGCGTCGATGGACGACCTGGACATCGTCGACCCGTTCCGCCGCGAGGACGAGGTCTACGCCGCCATGGGCCGGCAGGTGGAGGCCGCATACCCCGGCGTGCTGCGCGGCCTGACCGGCCCGAACCGAGCATCCTGACACATCCTGGGTCCTCGCACCAGGATTCTCAGCAGACTCATTGGTCACAATCCACCCCAAAGGGTGGACGGCGCCCGACCCCTGGCCTAGTGTGAGAAAGGTAAAGAAAAGGTAAAGACCCTCCGGTAGCGGCCGTGACACTGCTGGTGGGGGGTCTGGCAGATGGGACCTTTCTTGACCGCTTCAGCAGAGGTCGTCCGGGAACCACGGGGGGTTCTCGGGGGCAGAGACGGGGCAGGGGTAGCCGGACCGGCAGCTCTGTTCGTCGTGCCCGACGCCTGGGCCACGAGCCGCAGGCGTGCTCAGCCGCGCGCGCGCCGCTATCTCGACGGCTACCTGCGCACGGTGCGCCTGGTCGACCTGCTGGCCGTGAGCCTGGCGGTCACCGTCGCCCAGCTGCTGCGCTTCGGCTTCGAGGAGCGGGCGCTGCAGAGCCAGTTCGGCGCCGTCAACTACCTCAGCGTGTCGGTCGTGCTCGTGCTGGCGTGGATGGTGTCGCTCCAGGTCCTCGACGCCTACGACGGCCGGCTCGTGGGGCACGGGGTGCAGGAGTACCGGCAGACCCTCCGCGCCACGACCTGGCTCTTCGCGGTGGTCGCCATCGCGGCCCTCGCCCTCAAGCTCGACTTCGCCCGGGGTTACGTGCTCGTGGCCTTCCCCCTCGGCACCGTCCTGCTCCTGCTCGGCAGGTATGGCGCTCGCCGCTGGCTGGTCACGCAGCGGCGACGCGGGCGGCTGTCCGACCGCGTGCTGCTCGTCGGCGACCGTGACCATGTCGCCAGTCTCGTGGTGGCGCTGGGGCGCACGCCCGACGCGGGGTACAACGTCCTGGGCGCCTGCGTCGACAACGCCGGCAGCGGACAGGTTGCCGGGGTCCCGGTCCTCGGGCCCGAGTCGGACGTCCTCGTCAGGGCGATGGAGCTCGAGGTGGATGTCGTCGCGGTGTCCTCCTCGGCGGGCCTGGGCCAGACCGGCCTGCGGCGGCTCGGCTGGGCCCTGGAGGGCAGCGACGTCGACCTGGTCGTCGCGCCCGGCATCATGGACGTCGCCGGGCCGCGGGTGCTCACCCGCCCGGTCCAGGGGCTGCCGCTCATCCACGTCGAGGCGCCCGACTTCGCCGGTCCCCACCTGGTCGCCAAGAACGTCCTGGACCGGGTGATGGCGGTGCTCATGCTGCTGGTCCTCTCGCCGGTCCTGCTCGCCGTCGCGGTGGCCATCAGGCTCGAGGACGGGGGGCCGGTGCTGTTCCGCCAGCAGCGCGTGGGGCGGGAGGGCCGGGCCTTCGGTATGTGGAAGTTCCGCAGCATGGTCTGCGACGCCGAGAGCCAGCTGCCCCGGCTGATGAGCCTCAACGACGCGACCGGCCCGCTGTTCAAGCTGCGCGCCGACCCGCGCGTCACCCGCACCGGGGCGTTCATCCGCAAGTTCTCCCTCGACGAGCTGCCGCAGCTGCTCAACGTGCTGCGCGGGGAGATGAGCCTGGTCGGGCCCCGGCCCCCGCTGCCCCGCGAGGTGGCCGAGTACGAGGCGTCCACCCGGCGCCGCCTGCTGGTCAAGCCCGGCATGACGGGCCTGTGGCAGATCAGCGGCCGCAGCGACCTCTCCTGGGACGAGGCGGTCCGGCTCGACCTCTACTACGTCGAGAACTGGACGCCGGTGCTCGACGTGATGATCCTGTGGCGCACCGCGCAGGTCGTGCTGCGGCCGGAGCACAACGGCGCCTACTGACGGCGGAGGGCTATCGTGCGCACGTGACCCGTATCGCCTACCTCGGCCCCGCCGGCACCTTCACCGAGCAGGCCACCCAGCAGTGGGCGCCGGAGCATGCCGCCGACGCCTGGCCGGCGCCCAGCGTGCCGGCCGCCATCGCGGCGCTGCGCGAGGGCCGCGTCGACGCGGCGGTCGTGCCCTTCGAGAACTCCGTCGAGGGCTCGGTGCCCGCCACCCTGCAGGCGCTGCTGGAGGGCGGTGACGACGACGGCGTGCGGATCACCGCCGAGGTGCACGTCGAGGTGCAGTTCTCCCTGCTGGTCCGCCCCGGCACGCAGCTCGAGGACGTGTCCACGGTCGCCTCCCACCCGCACGCCTTCGCCCAGACACGGGACTGGCTGACCACCCACCTGCCCACGGCCCAGCAGGTGCCGGAGGCCTCGACCGCGCGGGCGGCCCAGGCGGTCGGTGAGGGTCTCTACGACGCCGCCGTCGCCGCGCCGGGCGCGGCCGACGCCTACGGGCTGGTCCCCGCGGTGGAGCACGTCGCCGACCGCGAGGGCGCGGTGACACGCTTCGTCGTCCTGCGCGCCGCGCACGAGGTGCCGGCCCCCACGGGCAGCGACCGCACCACCCTGGTCGCGCTCATCTGGCAGAACAAGCCGGGCGCCCTGCTGGAGCTGCTCGAGCAGTTCGCGACCCGCGGCATCGACCTGAGCCGGCTCGAGTCACGGCCCACCGGGGGCGGGCTGGGGGAGTACTGCTTCTGGATCGACGCCGACGCCCACCTGGCGGAGGCGCGGATGCGTGAGGCGCTGACCGGGCTGCGGCGGACCTGCCGCGGCGTGCGCTTCCTCGGCTCCTACCCGCGCGCGGACGGCCGGCCGGCAGCGGTCCCCGCGCACGCCGACGACGAGGCGTATGCCGAGGCGCAGCGGTGGGTGGAGACGCTCACCGGCGGGTGAGCCACGACGTCACGGCCGGGCGCAGCTTGCAAGGAGTCGCCGAGTGCCCCACCTCGGCGCGTGCGGAAGGGCCGGAAGGCGACCGAAGTGGGTCACTCGGCGCGGTGGCGGGACGGGCGGGGTTGGACGGAGGGCGGCGCGGCCTCGCTCAGCCGGCGCGCTCGCCGAGGCCGAGCCACTCGGCCCAGCCTCCGTTGAGCACCAGCCAGGCGATGAGCCCGTAGCCGGCCTGCCCGGGGTGGACGTTGTCCCCGGCGGCCAGGTCGGACTGCCACTGCTCGTGGCCCTGCAGCGGGGTGAAGCAGTCGACGTAGGGCACGCCGCGGCGGGCGCACACGTCGGCCTGGGCCTCGGCGAGCACCTGCAGCCGGGCGTTGACCTCGGCGTCCAGCGTCGGGGTCGGGCCCACGACGAACGTGCCGACCCCGGTGGAGCTGGCCTCGTCGAGGATGTTGGCCAGGTTGAGCCGGGAGCGGGCGGTGGTGATGCCCTGCTCGACGTCCTCGGCGCCCACGCCGACGACGAGGCGGCGCTCGCTGCGCCCGGCCCAGCGGGACGGGCACTCCGCGCGCCAGCGGGCCATCGCGTCGGCGGAGCTGGCGCCGCGCACCCCCAGGTTGTAGGAGGACAGGTCGGCGTCGTCCTCCAGCGGCGTGCGGCCGACGACGCGGCTGACCCAGCCCAGGGCCTTGGGGTCGCCGTAGCCGGCGACGAAGCCGTCGCCGACAAAGCACAGCCCGATGTCGCGTGGCCCGTCGGAGACCGTGAAGTCCGCGCTCGGGGTGTACTCGATGTCGGTGGGTCCAGCGGGCCCCTGGCTCACGTCATACCTCTCATCACTCGTCGTCCTCGCGCGCCAGCCAGGTGGCCAGGCGGTCGACCGGGACCTCGAACTCGGGGTGCAGGTCCACGAACGTGCGCAGCTGCTCGGCGAGCCAGTCGAGGGTCACTTCCTCCTCGCCGCGGCGCGCGGCCAGCTCCTCGATCCCACGGTCGGTGAAGTACACGTCCGCAGGCTATCCCGCCAGGTCGTCCGATCCGGCCAGCGACAGGGCGCGGTGCCAGGACTGCGTCGTGTATGACGTGCGCCACCCCATGGACAGGTAGAGGCCGTCGGCCCGTGTGGGGGAGTCGGCGTCGACCTCGAGGCCGACCGCGCCGCGGCCGCGCAGGGCGGCGTCGGCGATGACCGTGCGCAGCAGCGCCTTGGCGACGCCGCGGCCCCGGGCCCTGCGGTGGACGCCGATGTACTCCACGTAGGAGGAGTCGGGGGTGGCCACGCCCAAGTCGTCGACCCGCCCGGTGACGGTGGTCGCGACGAGCGCGCCCGCGGGCTCACCGTCGACGGTGGCCAGCCACCAGTGGTCCCAGCGGTGGCCCGGGTCCTCACGGAGCCGGTTCACGAACTCGTCGAAGGTCTCGCGGTAGGAGTTGAAGTGGTCGGCGAAGGACTGCTCCAGCATGAGGTGGACGGCGCGCAGGTCCTCCTCCTCGGGCATGCCCACGCCGTCGTCGCGCCGGACCCGCCGGATCTCCACGCCCTCCCGAGGCGGCGGCTGCGTCGCGTCGCTGTCGCGGTCGACCTTGCGCGTCATCTGCCACCAGTCGCGCACGTGCCCGTAGCCGGCGGCGGTCAGCCACCGCTGCTGGCGGGGGTCGTCGGCGAAGGCGCCGGAGTCCAGCTGGGTGGCGTCGGTGCCCCGGCGGCGCATGACCTCCCGGCCGAGGTCCTCGACCCGCCCGAAGGCGTAGGTGGCGAGCCGGTCGGCCTCCTCGTCGGGCAGGTCCGGGTCGATGGTGACGCCGACGAGCACCCGGCCGGCGGCGCGGTCGTGGCAGTTGATCCAGGCGAGCAGGCGGCCGTCGTCGGCGCGGACGACCTCGTGCAGGTGGGTGCTGGCGCCGCGGCCGGTGACCTCGGCGGCCACGGCCTCGCTGTCGGCGCCCGGCCACCCCCGAGCCTCGCGCTCGTGGCGCCGCAGCAGGCGCACCAGGTCGTCGAGGTCGTCCACGCCGGGCTCGTGCGCGGAGCAACCGGGGGGCAGGGGCGGTCCGGCAGCGCTGTCGGTCATGAGGGCCATTGTTCCAAACCCTGGGCGCCGGGCGTGCGCCCAGCCCGACCTGCTATCCCTGTCCCGTGATCGTCGACCTGTGGCAGCGCGCCACGACCACCCAGCCGCCGCTGCCGTGGACGTGGGCCCTCGCCCTGGCCGTCGCCGCGCTGGTCGTCACCTGGAGCCCGCTCGGCCACCGCCTCGTGCGGCACCTCGTGACGCTCCTGCACGAGGCCGGCCACGCGCTCGTCGCCGCCCTCGGCGGGCGCCGGCTCAGCGGCATCCGCCTGCACTCCGACACCTCCGGCCTCACGGTCTCCCACGGACGGACCCGGGGACCGGGGATGGTCACGATGCTCGCCGCCGGCTACCCCGCGCCCGCCCTCGTCGGGCTGGGCGGTGCCGCGCTGGTGGGGCAGGGGTATGCCGCCGGCTGGCTCTGGGCGCTGGTGCTCACCTGCGCGGTGCTGCTCCTGCTCGTGCGCAACCTCTACGGGCTGTGGGTCGTGCTCGCCACCGGGGCAGCGGTGGCCGCGCTGTCGTGGAGCGCCTCGCCGCCGGTGCTCTCGGCCGCCGCCTACCTCGTGGTCTGGTCGCTGCTGCTCGCCGCGCCGCGGGCCGTCGTAGGTCTGCAGCGGGGGCGGCGCCAGGTGCTGCGCCGTCGGAGCGACAGCGACGCCGACCAGCTCGCGCGGCTGACCGGTGTGCCGGCCGTGCTGTGGGTCGGGCTGTTCTGGCTGGTGTGCGTGGCGTGCCTGCTCGCCGGCGGCTGGTTGCTGCTCAGGACGGGCTGACGGCCGGCACGTGCCGGCTCAGGCACTCGGCCTGCGTGCCTCCGCGGCGTAGTACTGCTCACGCTCCTCCTCGGTCATGCCGCCCCAGACGCCGTAGGGCTCCCGCACCCGCAGCGCGTGCTCCCGGCACTCCCGGATGACCGGGCACGCCTCGCAGATGGCGACGGCGCGCTGGTCGCGCCACCGGCGCGAGGGTCCCCGCTCACCCTCGGGGTGGAAGAACGTCTCGGGGTTGGTGGTGCGGCACAGGCCGCGGAACTGCCACTCCCACAGATCGGCGACGGGCACTGGCTCAGCTGTCATGACACACACTCCAGGGTCCGGGAAACTCTCTTCGGAAGAACAGAAACAGAGGATCGCGCGACCGGCAATCCGAAAGGACCCCAGGGCGTGAGGGCGTCGTCCCAGGTGACGCGGCGTGTCGCACGGGGGACGATGGCAGGCATGGACCGAGACGTGGACGTATGCCTGTTCGGAGCGACCGGGTTCGTCGGCCGCCTCGTCGCCGAGCACCTCGCGCGGGTGGCTCCGCCCGACGTGGTGGTCGCGCTCGCCGGGCGCTCGGAGGAGCGGCTGCGGCAGCTGCGTGCCGGGCTGGGCGGGCGCGCGGCCGACTGGCCCGTCGTGGTGGCCGACTCCTCCGACGCGGAGAGCCTGCGCCGGATGGTGGACCGCGCCCGGGTGGTGGTGAGCACGGTCGGGCCCTACCAGCGCCACGGCATACCCCTGGTCGAGGCGTGCGCGGAGGGGGGCACCGACTATGCCGACCTGACCGGGGAGACCCTCTTCGTGCGCGAGGCGATCGAGCGGGCCCACGAGACCGCCCGGGCGAGCGGGGCACGGCTGGTCGTCTCGTGCGGCTTCGACTCGGTCCCCTCCGACCTCGCCGTCCATCTGCTGCACCGGGCGGCGGAGGCCGACGGGGCCGGGGGACTGACCGACACCACGCTCCTCGCCCGGGCCCGGGGCGGCGTCAGCGGGGGGACGGTCGACTCGATGCGCGTGATGGTCCAGCAGCTGCGGGAGGACCCCTCGGCCGGGCGCGTGATGCGCGACCCCGAGGCGCTCTCGGGCGGGGTCAGCGGCGCGCCGGGGCAGGAGGACCCGTGGCGGCCGTTCGTCGAGGAGGGCACCGGCCGCTGGGTCGTGCCCTTCTTCATGGGGCCCTACAACACGCGCGTCGTGCGCCGCTCGCACGCCCTCACCGGCCTCGGCTACGGGCCGCGCTTCCGCTACCGCGAGCTCATGACGACCGGGCGCGGCGTCCGTGGCGCGGTCCGGGCCGCCGCCGTCATGGCCGGCCTGGGTGCGCTGGGCGCGGGCCTGGCCACGCCGGGCCTGCGACGGCTCGTCGACCGTGTGCTGCCGGCGCCGGGCGACGGCCCGAGCCGGGAGCGACGCGAGCAGGGCTGGTTCCGGATGGAGACGCGGACCACCACCGAGGACGGCACGGGGTATGCCGCCACCGTCGCCGCCCAGGGCGACCCCGGGTATGCGGCCACCTCGGTCATGCTCGGCCAGGCGGCGCTGGTGCTGCTCGCGACCCGCCGCGCCGGCAGCGCCGGGCAGGGCGGTGTCCTGACGCCCGCCGTCGCGATCGGCGACGAGCTGGTCGAGGCGCTCCGGGAGCAGGGGTTCACGCTGGAGGTGGAGCGGGAGCAGCAGGTCGCCGGACAGCCGGCCGAGCGCCGCGTCACCACCCCGCCCAGGAAGGAACGAGCATGAGCACGTCCCCGGGCCGCGACGGGGGGATGGGCGGGTGGAGCCCACCTCACGGCCCCACGCCCGGCCCCGATCGGCGACGATGACCTGCATGATGTCGCAGCACAGCTCCGGCGGGGTGGGGACGGTCGTCGTCCTCAACGGCCCGTCCAGCTCGGGCAAGAGCAGCCTGGCCCGTGCGCTGCAGGACCGGTGGCCGGGGCTGCTGCTCGACGGCGGGCTGGACCGCCACCTCGGCATGCTGCCGCGCGCCTACCTCGGGCCGTCGTGGTCGCACGTCTACCGCTACGCCTACGGCCCCGACGGGACGATCCGCGCCATCTCCGTCGGCCCCGCGGGCGAGCGTCTGCACCGCGGCATGCACCGCGCGGTGGCGGCGCTCGCCGGCTCCGGGTGCGACGTCGTGGTCGACCACGTCCTGCTCGAGCGACGCTGGGCCCTGGACCTGGTGCAGGTGCTCGAGGGGGTGCCGACCGTGCTGGTCGGCGTGCGCCTGCCCGCGGAGGTGCTGGCCCGGCGGGAGCGCGAGCGCGCCGACCGCACGCTCGGCCAGGCCCTGGCCCAGCTGCCGGCCGTGCACTCCCACGGCGGGTATGACGTGCAGGTGGACACCTCGGTGCTCACCCCGGACGAGGCGGCCGAGGTCGTCCTGGGCCGGGTCGCGGCTGACGGGGTGCCCACCGCGGCGGCGCGGTGGCGCCACGACCTGGGGTCCTGACCCGTCGGCCCGACAGACCCATCTGCCCCGGGTCGAGGGTCAGCCCGGCTGACCCACCGGCACGTCGGGGATCGGCTCGAAGCCGGGCACCTCGACGGTCAGCGTGTCGGGCGTGGAGCCTTCGCCGATCGGCCCGTAGAGGGCGCCCAGGATCTGTCCCTGCGGGGGCACCTGGGAGACGAGGTCGGAGCACAGGCACCGGAACCGCTCGGTGTCGTCGATCTGCTCGTCGTCCTTGGGTGCGTAGACGGTGGGCAGGGCGAACCGGTCGGCCGCGGGGTCCACGAGACGGATGCCGTCGACGAACACGGACTCGCCGTCGAGCGAGAGGGAGCGGTGCTGGTCGGGGGACAGCGACGTGGCCTGCGGCCAGCTGAGCCGCACCCGCAGCAGGTAGCCGCCGGAGTCGGTCCGGTCCAGCTGCAGCACGTCGAGGGCTGCGCCGTCCGGCAGCCCCTCCGTCTGCGCGGAGGCCGACGCGACCGGGGCGGCCTCGGCCTCCACGGCCTCGTCCAGCTGGGCCACCACGTCGTCCGGGATGAGCGGTGCCGCGACGGGCTCGGTCGTCACCGCGGTGTCGTCGGTGGTGGAGGCGTCGGGGGAGGAGGTCGAGGGCGGTGACGTCTGCGTCGTGTCCGGCGTCGAGCTGGTGGGCTGGGGGTCAGACCCGCCGCCGTCGCAGGCACCGAGAAGCAGCGTGAGCGCCGCGGCCAGGGCCACGGAGCGGGCGGTCGAGCGTGCGGTGCTGCGGTGGCTCATCGACCGCCCTCCTGGTTGGCCACGCCCTCAAGCGTGATGGTGACGCGCCGGTTGAGGGCGCGGCCCTGCTCGGTGTCGTTGGACGCGATCGGCTCGTGCCAGCCGCGGCCCTCGACCGTGAAGTCGACGTCGGGCAGGCGCCGGGACAGCTCCGCCTCGACCGACTGCGCGCGCTGCTCGGACAGGGTCTGGTTGTAGGCCTCGGTGCCCTGCCCGTCGGTGTGGCCGACGATCGTGGCCGAGCTGACCTGGGCGTCGCCGATCTGCTCGGCCACGTGGTCGAGCGCCTGGTCGGCCCTGGGGGTGATGTCGTACTTGTCGAACTCGAACAGGACGT
The DNA here is from genome assembly GCF_000421185.1 of Ornithinimicrobium pekingense DSM 21552. Lineage (GTDB taxonomy): Bacteria > Actinomycetota > Actinomycetes > Actinomycetales > Dermatophilaceae > Ornithinicoccus > Ornithinicoccus pekingensis. The sequence continues at coordinate 161,857 of NZ_ATWJ01000012.1, read as the reverse complement.
CGGCCGCGACGTCGATCTGGCGCACGTCGCCGGAGTCGCGCTGGGCGACGGAGCCGTCGGTGGTGCCGGAGCGCTCGGCCAGCGTCCACACCGCTCCGAGGGTGCGGGCGTCGGCGGCGCGGGAGATCTCCTCCGCAGGGGGCGGGGTGGGCCAGCCCTGGCCGGAGGCGACCCACTGGTCTGCGGAGACCTGCGGCTCGGGCAGCGGGCCGTCCTGGACCGGGACGTCAGGCAGGATCGCGCCGAAGCCGTCCACGTGCATGTCCACGGTGGTGACCTCGTCGGGCAGCTCGGGGAAGACGGCGTAGACCAGCTGCCAGCCGTCGGAGACGTCCTGGGCCCGGGCGTCGTTGAGGCCCATCTCCGTGACGTTGGTGCACAGGCACGTCTCGGTCGTCTCGTCCAGGAGCACCGGGTAGAGCTCGCCGGTCTCGCGTGCCGCCAGCGAGGTCTCGGTGAACCCGGGCGGCCGCGTGAGGTTGGCGGAGCCGCCGCGCAGCTTGTGGGCCTCGCTGGTCAGGGACCGCGGGTCCTCGTCGGTGGGGCGGTGGCGGACGGACCAGTAGGCGACCGTGCCGCCGTCGATGCGCCACACGCCGTGGAGCACCTCGTCGAACCGGCTGAGCGAGCCGCCGGAGGCCGACTGCGCCGCCACGGCACCGACGACCGGCAGCGGGGTGTCGGTCCGCGCCGAGGCACCCTCCTCCGGGGTCGCCTGGGCCACGAGGGGACCGGTGAGCAGGAGCGCCGCAAAGGCAGCGCCGATCGTCGAGACCCTGGCCATGTAGTTGTCTGTCCCTCCCGAGTCGGAAACCGTCGTCAACCTTCGCCGACGGTCGCTACTGAGTCAACTTGGGCTCGATCGCGTCCTTGACCTGGCCCCACGGGTGCAGGAAGAATCGCTCGGCGGCGAACTTGAGGTCGAAGCGGTCTGCACCGCACTGCATCCAGGTGTAGCCCGCGCCCGTCGCCGGGGCCACGAAGGCCGGGTCGATGGTGCACGAGGCCAGGTCGAGGTCCCAGTGCGCCCGGGCGGCCTTGCGGCTGTCCGCGGCGCCGTCGAGCGGGACGTCGGCCCGGGTGGTCACCTCCACCTCGCCCCACTCGAGCATCCGGCAGCTCTCCAGGGTCGCGTCGTTCTTGCCGGCGTAGTCGGCCGCGGCAGCCCGCACCGGGCCCGGGCAGCCGCCGCTGGTGCGGACCATCCCGCGCAGCTCGCCGGCGTCGGAGAACCCGGGCGCGAAGTAGAGCAGGCCGGCGGCGTCGTAGGCCTCGGCCCCGGCGAGGGCGGCCGCGTCGGCGGCGTTCTGGTTGCCCTGCGCGCTCGTCGTCGCGACCGCCAGCCCGGCGATCCCCAGGACCACCGAGATGGTGAAGATCATCGAGACGAAGATCAGCCCCAGGTTGACGTGGCCGGACTCCTGCTGTCCCGGGCGGACCTGCTGGTCCATGGCCTGCTCCTCCCCGTTGTCACGCCGTCGACCTCCGTGGAAGACTGACGGCCCTGCCTCTCGGTGGGACGCGGCGGAGGGGCCGGACGACGGACCCGTCCGACCCCTCCGTCTGCGCACGGTCGCAGCTCAGCTGAACGTACCCTTGCCGGTGACCGCGGTCACGGCGCTGTCGAAGACACCCTTGATCGAGCTGCTCCAGGTCGGGGCGGTGGCCGCGAGCAGGGACACGATGACGACGGCGACGATGATGACGCCCAGGTACTCCAGGGAGCCCTGACCGGACTCACGGTCGAAGCGCTTGAGGAAGGTGGAGCTCTTCATGGTTCTGCCTCTCGGTCGGTCCGGGTCCCCCCGGTGCTGTCGTGCTGACATGTCTCACGCTATGCGCGTCCAGCGCCCGCGGGCAGGGTCCTGGGGCCCATCCTGGGCCCAACCCGGGCGGCCCACCCGCGTGGGCCCAGGGTCGGGTCAGGGGGTCTCGGAGGCTCCCAGCCACCAGCTGACCGCCTGGGCGCGGCCCACGACACCGAGCTTGGCGAAGATGCGGTTGATGTGGTTCTTGACCGTCTTCTCCGACAGGAAGAGCTCGGTGGCGATCTGCCGGTTGGAGCGGCCCTGGGCGATGAGCGCCATCACCTCGACCTCCCGCGCCGACAGGTCGTGGTCGGTGCGCACCTGGCTGCGCTGCTCCTCCTGGGCGAGGGCCACGACGGCCGCCGGGGAGAGCGTCCCGACCCCCCGTGCGGCACCGCGCACCGCCGCCTCCACGTCTGCGGGCTCGAACGCCCCGTGGACCAGGTAGCCGCAGGCGCCGGCGCGGATCGCCGAGCGGACCACGTCGGGGCTGTCGCTGTAGGTCAGCATGACCACCTTGGAGGTCTGGCTGATGACCTCGGCCGCGGCGACGCCGTCGCGCCGCGGCATGCGCACGTCCAGCAGCGTGACGGTCGGCTGCAGGCGGCGCACCATCTCGACCGCGTGGTCGCCGTCCCAGGCCTCGCCCACGACGTGGATGCCGTCGAACTGACCCAGCAGCGCCTTGATCCCCATCCGCACGATGGCGTTGTCGTCGGCGACGAGGACGCTGATGGGTCTGTCGGTCATGGCGAAACCTCCGTCTGGGCCATCTGCCACCGTGCCTCGACGGTGGTCCCCCGGCCTCGGGCGCTGTCGATCCGGACCCGGCCCCCGGTCCGCTCGGCCCGCTCGCGCATCCCGCGCAGGCCGAAGTGGCCCTGGCGCTCGCGAGCGGGCACGGAGCGCAGGTCGAAGCCCTTGCCGTCGTCGGTGACGGTGAGCACGAGCACGCCGTCCTCGTGCCGGAGGCGGACGTCCACCGTCGTCGCCGACGCGTGCCGCTCGACGTTCTCCAGCGCCTCCGCGACGATGCAGACCACCTCCTCGGCCTGGTCGGGCGGGAGGTCGGCGATGCCCGCCACGGTGGTGCGCACCTGCCGGCCGGGGGTGGCGTAGGAACGGGCGAGCTCGCCCAGCTGCTCGGCGAGGGGCCGGTCGACCTGGTGGCGTCGCAGCGCCCGCAGGAGCGTGCGGGACTCGTCGGCCGCGACGCGGCTGGCCGCCTCGAGGTCCCGGGCGATCGTGGCCACCTGCTCCGGCCGCCTCGTCGCCGCCGACTGCAGGGCGCTGGCCGCCAGGCTGATGCCGTTGACGGTCTTGCCCAGCGAGTCGTGCATGGCTCGGGCGAGCCGCGCCCGCTCGGCCTCCTCGGAGAGTCGGACCCGCTCGGCCAGGATCAGGTCGCGGGAGAGCTGCAGCTCGACGAAGGCGTGGCGGATCGTCCAGCCGAGGGCGGTCGAGCCGACGAGGGCGCAGGCCAGGCCCAGCGTGCTGCTCACCGGCCAGGGCTCCGTGCTGCCGGAGCCCAGGACGATCACCGAGCCGAGGAGCATGATCAGGCCGGGCAGGCTGAGCCACGGGGTCAGGGTCAGGCCGATGACGATGGCCGACACGGCGAGCACGAGCAGCCCCAGGTCGGCCGGCCAGTCCACGGACAGGTACAGGACGATGACGAGAAGGTCCAGGCCCACCAGCAGCGGGTGGCGGAAGTAACCGCGCACGAACCGGTTGTCGAGCATCGCCCAGGCGCTGATCACCGCGGAGAGCAGCAGCAACGCTGCGGCGAGCGTGCTCGCCGAGGGGGACAGCGCGGCGGTCAGCGAGCACGCGAGCAGGCGGAAGGCGAAGAGCGAACGGCATACCTTGAGGTAGCTCGTGTCGCTCAGCACGTGCGGGTCCTGGGCCCGCGAGTCAGAAGCCACCGAGGATCGCCCCCAGGTCGATGTCGAAGTCCATGCCGAAGAACGCGCCGACGAGGATGAGGATCAGGGCCGCGGGCACCAGCACCGTCGAGCCGACGAGGGTCACCCGGGGCGCGGCCTGGCCGGCCTTCTGGCGCAGCCGCTGGGCGTTGTCGCGTCGCATGTCCAGGGCGATCTGGTTGAGCGTCTCGGCGAGCGGGGCGCCGAGCTCCTCGGCCTGGAGGAAGGCGCGGACGAAGCGGTCCATCATCACCGACGTCGACCGGTCGCGCATCTGCTCGAAGGCGTCCCGCACGCTCGCGCCGTGGAGCAGCTGGTCCAGCGCAAGGTTGACGTCCTCGGCGAGCGCCCCGCCGAAGCGGGAGGCGACCCGGCGCAGGGCCGGTCGGAAGGCGATGCCGGCCGTCACGGTGACGGCGAGGATGTCGAGGAAGTCGGGCAGGTCCGCGTCGATCTCCTCGCGCCGCCGGTTGGCGGTGCCCGCCAGGCCGGACACCGGCATCACGAACGCCAGGACCAGAACCAGCGGGGCGAGGAACCACAGCCCGTTGACCACCAGCAGGACCGACAGCGGGATCATCAGCACCAGCCAGCCGCCGACGCGGCGCAGCACGGAGTCGACCGTGATGCCCCGGGGGCGGCCGGCGTAGTGGATGAGGCGGCTGAGCCAGCGCAGGGCCGGGCCGTCCAGCAGGCGGCGCAGGACCGGCACGAGCCGGCCGCCGAGCCGCTCCAGCAGCGAGAGCTGGCCGCGCGCCTCGCGCTGACGCTCCTCCTGCAGGAGGCGCAGGTCGCCCGCGTCGAGACCGTCGACGACGTCGCTGCGCACCATCCGCAGCCCGGCGACGAAGATGAGGAAGGCCAGCAGCGCCCCGAGGGCCGGCAAGCCGGGGATCATGTCGTTCACAGGTCGAGCCTCGTGATCCTGCGGATGAGGTAGTAGCCCAGCAGCATCAGCAGGCCACCGACGACGAGCGCGCCCTGGCCCACGATGTGCTGGGTCATCCGCTCGATCGTGCCCGGCATGATCAGGTTGAGGATGAGCAGCAGCCCGACACCCATCGCCATGATGGCGTAGCCGGTCGCGACCGCCTGGGTGATGATCGAGCGGACCTCCCGCTTGGTCTCCTTGCGGTCGTCCAGCATGTAGGAGATGTCGCGCAGCGCGGCGACCAGCGAGCCGCCGGAGCGGGAGGCGATCACCAGCGTGCTCATCAGCACCTTGACCTCGCGCGAGGGCAGCCGCTCCTCCACCTGCAGCATCGCCTCCTCCAAGGAGGCGCCGAAGCGCACCGCGGTGTTGATCCGGCCGATCTCGGTGCGGGCGGGCTCACCCATCTCCCGCTCGGCCACGGTCCAGGCCGTGCGGATGGACAGCCCGGCGTTCGTCGCGTTGGACAGGACCCGTGCCAGGTCCGGGATCTGCTCGACGAACCGGTCGCGGTAACGCAGCCGCTGCCGCTTGATCCACCACCGGATCGCCACCCAGCCGGTGAGCAGCCCGAGGACGGCGAAGACCGGCGCGACGTAGGTCCACAGCAGCCAGGGCACCAGCACGCTCAGACCGATCCCGACCATCAGCACGGTGCCGACGGGGTAGTTGAGCCCGGCCGTGCTCAGCTCGCGCTTGAGCCGGCGCCCGACCTGGGACTTCTGCAGCCAGTGCTCCAGGTCGGCCCACACCCCGGCGCCGGTGACGCCGTGCTGCGCCAGCACCTGACGACCGACGTGCGACTGGGCCCGGGCGTTGGTGATGAAGGCGTGCACGGACAGCAGCCCGAGCACGAGCGCCAGGATCACCCCGGCGAAGATCGCCAGGACCATCAGCCCACCCGCGGCTCGGGCGCCTCGGCGAACTCGGCTGGCGCCTGCTCGCCGCGCGAGCGCAGCCGGGTGTGCAGCGCCTCGGAGAGCCGGAACCGCTGGAACGAGGGCGTGTCACCGACGTCGTCCCACTCCATGATCGGTCGGAGGATGAAGTCCTCGCGCCGGCGGGACACCACCTGCGCGACCTCGGTGATCCGGCGCTGCCCGTCCGCCGAGCGGGTCAGCTGGACGATGACGTCGACGGCGGAGTTGACCTGGTCGCGCAGGGCCGCGAAGGGCACCTCCACGTCGCTCATCGTCGCCAGCGTCTCCAGCCGGGACAGCGCGTCGTCGGCGGTGTTGGCGTGCACGGTGGCCAGCGAGCCCTCGTGACCGGTGTTCATCGCCTGGAGCATGTCCAGCGCCTCGCCGCCGCGGACCTCGCCGACGATGATGCGGTCCGGCCGCATGCGCAGCGAGTTGCGGACCAGGTCGCGGATGGTGACCTGCCCCTTGCCGTCCACGTTGGGCGGTCGGGTCTCGAGACGGACGACGTGCTCCTGGGACAGGGACAGCTCGGCCGCGTCCTCGATGGTGACGATGCGCTCACGCTCGGGGATGAAGGCGCTGAGCGCGTTGAGCATCGTGGTCTTCCCCGAGGCGGTCCCGCCCGAGACGATGATGTTGAGCCGGGCCCGCACGCACGCCGCGAGCAGGTCGGCGGTGGGCCGGTCCAGCGTGCCGCGGTTGAGCAGCTCGGCCATGCCGTAGGCCTTGGGGAAGAGCCGGATCGTCACCGTCGGGCCGTTGAGCGCCAGCGGCGGCAGGATGACGTTGACGCGTGCGCCGCGGGGGAGACGGTCGTCGGCGGGCAGGCGGGCGTCCACCATCGGGCTGGACTCGTCGACGCGCCGGTTGACGGTGGAGACGATGCGGTCGATGGTCTGGAGCAGCTGGGCCTCGGAGGTGAAGCCCGAGCTGATCTGCTCGACCTTGCCGAAGCGTTCGATGTAGACCGTGTCGTGACCGTTGATCATCACCTCGCTCACGCTGTCGTCGCCGAGCAGCGGCTCCAGCACCCCCAGGCCGACCGCCTCGTTGATCACGGTGGTGACCAGCGCGGTGCGCTCGCGGTTGGCGAGGATGATGCCCTCGCGGGAGATCAGGTGGGTCAGGATGCGCTCGAGGCGCAGCTTGCGCTGGTCGTTGTCGAGCAGGGCCAGCTCCTGCAGGTCGACCTCGTCCAGCAGCAGCTGCTTGAAGCGCCTGACCTGCGAGGCCTCCCCGGCGGTGACCGTCCCCTCGCTCCCCGCGGCCGACCCGATCTGGCGCCCGAAGTTGGACCCGAAGCGCCGGCTCACGGGACGTAGGCCGTCCGCGAGGCGGTGGGGGCGTCAAGCCAGGGGATGACCGTGGGGGAGGTCACGGTCACGCGGACCCCGTCGCTGCCGAGGGTTTCGACGGACACGCCGAGGCCGCCCGGGGCGGACCGCTCGGCCGCTGTGGTGGGGCTCTGCCCGAGGGACCTGGCGCGTGCGGCGTCCCAGGCCACCCGCCCGGCGGCCTGACCGGCGTAGATGGCGCTGAAGAGGTGCAGGACCAGGGCCATGACGACGACGACGAGGCCGGCCACCGCGACGACCTCCAGGGAGGCCTGCCCACCCTCGCGCCGCACGCGCCGGGCGCTCATCCGCGCGGCTCCGTCGTGACGCCCCGGCTCACGTCGACCGGGACGGTGGAGGAGCCGGACCCGACCGGCGCGACCTTGATCCGCACCTGGACCTGGTCGCCCGCGTGGTCGACCTGCATGTTGCCGTGCACCCCGGCGGGCACCGCCTCGCGGGCCGCCTGCACCACCTGGCTGCTCGAGCTGCCCAGACTGGCCTCCCTCGCCGCGGCGTTGGCGGCGTGACCGGCCCAGACGAAGCTCAGCCCCATGCCGACCAGCTGCCACAGCAGCACCATGATCGCCACCGTGACCGGCAGCACGCCGACGGTCTCCAGGGAGACCTGGCCGGACTCGGCGGCCGCGCGGGCGGTCGCCGGGGCCGGTGCGGGTGGCTCCTTGCCGGGGCGGCGCCCGAGGACGCCCAGCCGGCGGGACGCCGCGGCCTCTGCCGGCGGGGCGGGCACCACGGCGGTCTCGGCGACCACCGCGTCCAGCGCCTTCCACCACGACTTGGGGGCGTTGTGCGAGGGCGTGCGGGTGTTGACCGCGGCCTCCAGCCCCCGGCCCAGCTCGGGCACCAGCACCTCCAGCCGGCTGCCCAGGACGAGCCGGTCGATCGTGCTCTGCTGGATCTCGGAGTCGCGGGAGTAGCGGTTGACCAGCACCGCGAGGTCACCCGTGCCCCGCACCCCGAGGTCGATCCAGGACTGCGACTGCCGCCGGGCGGCGCGCAACGACGGGACGTCGGTGGTGACGACCTGGATCACGTGGTCGGACATCTCGACCGCCGCCGCCTGCGCGGGCGTGACGTTGCTGCCCGCGTCCACGAGCACCACGTCATACATCTGCCGCAGCTGGCTGAGGATCGAGCGGATCGCCGAGGCCGAGACGACGTCGGCGTCGCGCACGTCGATGGGTGCCGGCAGGATGTGCAGCCCGCTCTCGTGCACCGCGACGGTGTCGCGGACCACGCGGTCGGTCATGTCGTCGGCGATCTTGGCCAGGTCGACGATGGAGACGCGGTAGCTGAGGTCGACGTAGCTGGGGACGTCCCCCTTCTCCAGGTCCAGGTCGACCAGGCACACCTGCTTGTCCTGGTGCTGCTGTGCCAGCCGCCAGGCGGTGTGCACCGTCAGGATGGTCGTGCCGACCCCGCCCTTGCTGCCCGCGAAGGTGACGACCCCGCCCTGCACGTTGGCGTGGTGCACCCCGCCGGTGAGGACCTCGCGCATGCGCTCGCCCCACTCGGTGGCGCGGGTCAGCGCGTCGTTGACCTCGGCCAGGACGAAGGGGTAGGCCAGGACGCCGCGGGCGCCGACCTCCAGCGCCAGCGACAGGGCGTCCTCGTCGCCTGCCCGGGTGGCCAGCAGCATCGGGAGGGCCGGGCGGCGGACGGACAGGTCGTGGGTGACGCGGGAGATCGGTCCCGGGGGCAGGTGCCGGTCGAGGACGAGCACGTCCGGGTCGTGGTTGAGGACGGCGGGGAGCAGCTCCTGGGTGCTCTCCGAGACGTGGACGACCTCGAAGTCCTCCAGCGCCTCGATGCGCGTGAGCAGGTCGGTCGTCAGGGTCTGGTCGGCGATCCCCAGGACGAGGCGCTTCTTCACGGCTGGAACCCTTCGTCGATGATGGCCTCGCCGCCCAGCTGGTCGGCGTCGAACTGGTTGATCTCGCCCTCGCGGTCCTGGGTGGTGCCGGCCGGCAGGCCGATGAGGCGTACCTGCTCGGCGAAGGTGCTCGCGTAGGTCACCGCGAGCGCGTCCTGCGGGACCAGCGCCATGGTGACCGGGATGACGTCCTGGATCTCACCGGTCTCGCGCTGCTCCACCTGCTGGGTGCCGCCGACGCTGACCACCCGGACGTTGCGGACCAGGATCCTGGACTGGTTGGCCAGCCCCGGCACCTCGGAGAAGACGGCGTAGACGTCCACCCGGTCGCCCGGGCGCACCCGTCCGGCGATGCCCGTCACGGCGTCGACGTTGATGGCGACCTCGCGCTCGTTGGGGTTGAGGTCGCTGGGCGGGACGAGGATGTCCATGGTCACCCGTGACCCGGCCGAGAGCGGGACCGCGATCGTGCGGCCCTCGATGTCCTGGACCGTCAGGCGGGAGGCCTCGTCGGTCCACTGGGCCGGGACCTCCACCGCCTCGACCCGGTCGGCCGTCAGCTGGGAGAAGGCGTTGAGGTCCGCGGTGGCCTGGTAGACGGTCACCATCGGGCCGACGCGGCGGTTGACGCTGTCGACGTAGGTGGCGACCCCCAGGAAGACGGCGATCGCCAGGCCCACCGACAGGACCATCAGGAGCACGCCTCGGCGCTGGCGGGGGTTCATCCACGGTCTCCTTGTGCAGTTGTCTGGGGCGCGAGGCCTCGGCTTCCAGGTGCTTCGCCCCACTGCGCGTGGCAGAAGGGGCACCAGTCCTCGACGGACACCCCGCAGCTGTCGCAGCTGCGCAGGCCGGGCTCGGGCTCGGGGGCCGGCTCCGCGGCCGACCAGCGCGGGCCGGCGAACTCGAAGCTGCGCTGCCGGCCCACGAGGACCTTGGTGCCGGCCGGCACGTCGCGGCCGCGGAGCTTCTCGGGCACCCCGGCCGCCCGCAGCGCCTCGGCGGGGAGCTCGGGCACCTCGCCGCTGAGGTAGACCACTTCGGCGCCGGTGAGACGTGCGGACCACAGGTCGGCCGAGGCGCGCTCGACCACGACGGGTTCGGCGCCGTGCGCGACGTAGCCGTCCTTGACCCACCACGAGCGGATGACGTCCCACCAGGAGACCTTCGCGCCGTTGAGCCGGCCGGGGCGGCGCACCCAGGCACCGCTCTCGGTCCTGCGCAGGAGGCGGTCCACCTCGCGGGCGGCCCGGCCCGGCTCCAGGCCGAGCCCGTTGACGTGCGCCACCACCAGGGAGGTGGCCAGCGGGAGCCGGTCGGTGACCAGGACCGCGAAGTGCCTCGACGGGTCGTGGGCCCGCAGCAGGGTCACCAGACGGCGCATCGCGGGCAGCCACGACGGCCGGCACACGAACAGCGTGTGGGTGGCCTCCGGCGGCGGGGTCGGGTCCGCGGGAGGCTCCGCCCCCGGGTCGGGGTCGGCTGCGGGCCTGTCGGTCCCGGGTGCCGGAGGTGCCTCGACCAGGCGGTTCAGCATCTGGACGGGGTCGTCGGTGACGGACGGCACGTCCCACAACGGATCCGCGCCGCACACGACTGCGACGAAGCTCACGGTTTCCCTCCCAGTGTCGTTCGGCAAGGTACGGCTCTGCGGTGCATCACGCAAACTCACCCACCATCGAGCTCGAGCGGGGACGTCGGCGGCGCAGGGCGACGACGAGCGCGAGGGAGAGGGCGGGGCCGAGGATCCACGGGACGGTGCCCAGCGTCAGCTCCAGGGCGGTGGCGTCCCTGCTCAGGAGCAGGTATGCGGTGAGGCCCGCCAGCAGGAGGGGCACGGTGAGGAAGCGCCGCAGCAGCTGGACGGGGGTGGCCGCCAGGCTGCGGCTGACCCAGGCGGTCGCCCCGGTCGCCGCGGCCGTCGTGACGGTGGTCGCGGCGGCGACGGCCGCCACGTCCTGCGCCCCGCTGGACAGGATCGTGACCGCGAGCATCCGGCCCAGCGCCCACAGGACCGCGCCGTGGAGCACCGCGGTGAGCAGGTCACGCCTCATGGCGCACCTCGATCGAGGAGAGGAACGAGCGGCGCAGGGAGGGGCTCCAGCCCTGCGAGCCGGTGACCAGGCAGACCGCGGTCTCGCGGTCCAGGGTGGCCGCCAGGAGCACGCCGGTGCGGACGGGCTCGGACGTGCTCCGCACCGACCAGACGCGGTAGGCGTCGGCACCGGACACTCCCTGCGGCGGCGTCCCGGTGACCGAGTAGCGGACGGTGCCCGCGGCGTCGGGACGCAGCGCGGTCGCCAGCGCCAGCTCAGGGGTGGGGGCGGCGCTGCGCCCGCGGATGGCGATCTCCATACCCTGCTCGCCGGTGGCGGCCCAGTCCCAGCCGGCCGGGACCGTGCCGGGGGACGCCCCGGCGGGCAGCACGAAGGTCAGCAGGCCGACACGCAGGCGCTGGTCCGGGGTGAGGGACGTCGACGTGGTCAGCGCGGCGGCCGCGGTGAGCAGCAGGGAGCGGCGGGAGACGTGCATCAGCACTGCACCTCCACGGCGACACGGTCGCCACCGGAGGGCTGCGGCCGCACGAGCGAGGTGGCGCCCCGCGTGCCGGGCAGCTCGCCGAAGGGACGGCGGTCGAGGAACATCTGGGTCCGGACGTGCTCGACGTAGGACTGCGGGTCGGTGTCGGTGCGCACCTCGGTGGCCACGGTGCCCGCGGCCGCCACCAGCCGGTCCAGACCGGACTCGCCGTCCTGGTCCCCGGCCGTGAGGAAGTCGAGGTGCAGGCTGGGCCCGCCCTCCGCCCCGAGCCACTCCTCGAACTCGTCCTGGTCGCCCTCGGCCAGCGGCAGGAGCAGGTGCACGACCCGCACCTGACCGCCGTCCTGCCAGGCCCAGGTGCCGATCAGCTCGGTCGCGCGCCCCACCTCGCTGCGGCCCCAGCGCACCACCCCGACCGCCCCGGCCCCGTCGGGGGCGGTCCCGACGGAGTCGACGGTGGTGTAGGTCACCGAGGCCTGGGTGTCGTCCAGCAGGCGCGCGGTGCGACCGGCGAGGTGGACCGCCCCGTCGGCGGTGCTGCGCGTGCGGTCCGCGCCGGTCGGGGTGGTGCCCAGGTGACCGACGGCTGCCCACGCCGAGGGGGTGAGCACCTCCTCGGCGCGCTCGGCGGCGTCGTCCGGCAGCAGCGCCGCCACCGCGGAGACGCGCTGGTCCAGGAGCGCGTGCTGCTGCTGCAGGGCGGCCACGAACTCGCGCTCACCCTCACCGTCGGGGAAGGTCCACTGGGCCTGCTGCGGGAGGTCGACTCCCGGCAGCAGCGTCGTCGTCGGCCACGGCGCGGGGGCCCACCCGTCGGTCGCACCCTCCTCGGGCACCTCGGGCACCGCCACGACCCGGATGGTGCCGTCGCGTCCGACCCACCGCTCGAGCTCGCCCCCGCTGCTGAAGCGGATGCGCTGGCGCTCCACCGTGGGCACCATCTGCTCGACGACCTGGTCCACCTCGCACAGCGGCACCGCGCGCAGGTCGGGCGCCGGCGGCTCGTAGAGGCGGGCGACGCAGTCGGTGACCCCCAGGCTCAGGACCCGGCAGCCGCCGGAGATGACGCTCTGCTGCCACGCCTGGGGCAGCAGGGTGAGGCCGGCGACGACCGCGAGCGACCCGGCCATGACGGTGACGGCACGGTCGGAGCGGGCACGCCAGCGCTGACGACGACGCACGCGGTCGATGTCGCGCACCGTCATGGGTCCCCCTCCTGGTCGTGCGGATGTCTCGGTCCTCTGCCCAGGCAAGCCTATGGGCGCCGCAAGCCCACTCCCGTGGGCCTGCAATGGGCCCCTGGGCCCAACCTGGCGCGGCTTAGGGTCGTCCTGGGTGTCCCGCCGCCGGCGCGGACGAGCCGGTCCGGGCAGGGCGACACGGGGAGGAGCCGACGGTGAGCATACGCAGTCGGGAGGCAGGCCAGACGACGCTGGAGTACCTCGGCGTCGTCATCGCCGGGGTCGTCATCGTCCTCGGCCTGATGCTGACCCCGGCCGGTCCGGCCGTCAAGGACGCGATGGACGAGGCCGTCTGCGCGGTCACCACCAAGGGCGCAGAGTTCGGCGGCGGGGGTGCCTGCACCGCCGGTGGCAGCCCCGGGGAGGAGGGCGAGGACAGCGAGGACGGCCCCGACTACGAGCCCGACTCCTGCACGGTCTCCACGGCCAGCACCACCCGCAAGGTCGAGGTGAGCATCGCGATCGTCGACCTGGGCGGGGAGAGCGGGGTCTCGATCGCCGAGATCCGGCACTCCGACGGAACCGTCGAGTACCACGTCACCAACGACCGCAAGGGCGAGGGCGGGGTCGGTGTCGGGATCGGCGGCAAGGGCAAGGGCGGTGAGGACGCGCCGGGCGCGGCGGCGGAGGCCGACCTGGGCATCAAGGGCAGCTACACCGACGGCAACACCTACCGGGTGGACAGCCTCGACGAGGCGCGCGAGCTGCAGCAGCAGCTGATCGACAACCCCTGGGCCGACGTGGGTAGCCCGCACAGCGAGACCGTGACCTGGGGAGGGGAGTTCAACGGTTCGGTCGACCTGGGCCTGGGCACCGGGGGGCAGCAGGGCGGCGGCTCGGGGTCCGGCTCCGGCCAGGGGTCCGACGGCGAGGAGCTCGGCGGCGGGTTCTCCCTCGACGGCTCGCACAGCTATGCGACCACGACCAACTACGAGACCGGTGAGACGACCTACGTGACGTCCTGGACCGGCAGCCTGGCGGGCAACGCCGACGCGGCCGAGGGCCTCAACTACGCGGGCGACTGGTCGGGCACCACCAGCATGGCGATCGTCCGTGACGCGAACGGCCAGATCACCCGGATCGAGCTGGTCACCCAGACCAAGTCGGGCTCCACGCTCACGGTCGGGGGCCAGGACGTCTCCGTCGCGGGCAAGCCCGGCGTCGACGTGGTCACCACGACGTCGCTGCCGGTCACCGACGGCAACCGGGCGGTGGTCGAGCAGTGGCTGGGCAGCACCGACAACTACGCCGGCTTCACGCCGCTGAGCACGATGTTCTGGAACCCGACCCAGGCCAACTCCGACCCGATGCAGAACCTGGTCTTCACCGAGGCGCAGATCTCCCAGGTCGGCATGCTGACCGGCGAGAACAGCTACGAGGTCGGCGGTGAGGTCAAGTGGGGCATCAAGCTCGGCGCGTCCTACCACTACACGGACGCGACGGGCGAGGTGGTCTCCGCCGAGTACGCTGGCGAGCCGGCCGGCGGTAGCCGTCCCTGGATCAACATGGAGGTGTGCTTCCCGTGAGCACGACAGCACGTTTCGTCCTGGTGCCGGCGGCGCTGGTCCTGACGCTCGCGCTCGGCGCCTGCGGGCCGGAGTCGGAGATCACCGATGCCGACGCGCCGTCCCAGAGCACCGGGCAGGCGGGCGCCGACCCGGCGCCTGCCACGGCCACGGAGAGCCGCGTGCAGGACCTGCCGGCCGCGACCGAGGCGCCGGACTCGACGGAGCGGGGCGTGACCGGGCGGGCGTCCGTGGAGGTGCCCGAGGGCTGGACCGAGCGCCGGTTCGACGACGCCTTCTCCCTGCGCTACCTGGAGGGGGAGGGCGCCCGCGACCCCATGCTGGCGATCGCCGGTGACTACGGCAGCTTCTACGGCGCCCGCGCCGCGGCCAGCACGCTGATCGCCCAGATCCAGGTGGGCACACCCGGTTTCACCATCCACTCCCAGGAAGACATCGAGGTCGAGGGCGCCAGCTCGGCGGTCCGTGTCGACTTCTCCTTCGGGACCGAGGAGGAGCAGGACGGCGTCTTCGACGCGATGTGGGTGGTCGCGGTCGACTCCGGCACCGGTGACACGATCGCCGTGGCCTACTCCGGCGGGGACGACCGGGTGGAGGACGAGGACCTCGACGCGGTCGCCGAGTCCGTGCGCATGCTGCCTGCCTCGTGACCCGCGGCACCTGGGAACCATCCACGGCGGTCACGGTCGGGGCGGCCCTCGCGGCTGCGCTCGTCGCCCTCGTGGTCGGTGAGGTCCTGCGCCGGCGCCTGTCGGCCCGTCGCTACCGCTACCCGCACGAGCGCGAGCTGCCCGAGCCGCGGCACGGGTGGATGGCTCTCGCGCTCGCCCTGTGCTGGGCGGGGCTGGTGTGGGCCCACCTGTCCAGGCCCGTGCTGCTCGTGGTCCTGCTCGCCGCCACCGTGCCGCTGCTGGTGCTGGCCGCGATCGACCAGGACGTGCACCGGCTGCCCGACCGGCTGCAGAAGCCCTTCTACCCCCTGCTCGCCGCCGGCCTGCTGGTGCCGGCCGTCGTGGAGCAGGACTGGAGCGCCTACGGCCGGGCGGTGGTCGGTGCCCTCGTGGCCCTGGTCGTCTACTTCCTCCTCGCCCTCGCCGGGCAGGGCGGGCTGGGACTGGGTGACGTCAAGCTGGCCGGCATCCTCGGGATGCTCTGTGCGTGGTTCGGCTGGCGGGAGCTGGCCTTCGGGCTGGTCGCCGGCTTCTTCGTCGGCGCCCTGTGGGGCCTGCAGCTGGTGCTGCGCGGCCGGGCGACCCGCAAGGACTTCATCCCCCTGGGTCCCTCGCTCATCGTGGGTGCGCTCGGCGTGCTGGTGCTGTCGTGACCGGACGGACCTTCGGGCCGGGCCGCGACCGTCTGCTCGTCGACGGTCGCGACGTCGCTGCCGTGCACGTGGCGACCACCCACCGTGAGAAGGGCCGGGGACTGCTCGGGACCGACGCCGTCGAGGGCGCGCTGTGGCTCGACGGTGCCTCGAGCGTGCACATGATGGGTATGCGGTACGCGATCGACGCGGCGGTGCTCGACCGGGACGGCGTGGTGCTCCACGTCGCGACCCTGCGCCCGTGGCTGGGGGCGACCCGCCCGCGGCGCTCCGGCCGCGCTGTCGTGGAGGCGCCGGCAGGCGCCTGCGTGGCCTGGGGGGTCGCGCCGGGCAGCCGGCTCTCGGTGCGCACGGCGGGCTGAGGCTGCCGCCCGCGCGTCAGCCGGTCGACATCGACCGGCTCGGCTCCATGCCGGGGACCTCGACGATCATCGACCGGAAGCCGGCCTCCGGCCGGACGTAGTGCGCCGTGAGCCTCACCCCGTCGACCGGCAGGTGGTCCGGCAGCGATGAGCACATGCACCGCTGGGTGGCGTCCTCCTCGGACACGTCCGCCCGGTAGACCGTCGGCAGGATGCGGCGGTCGGTGGCCTCGTCCACGAGGGCGATGTCGGCGATCGTGCGGGTGTCCTCGCCGAGCTCGCCGCTGAGCCCGCCGTCGAGGCCGGTCAGGTCGACCGGCTCGTCCCCGGCCGGGCGCAGCTGCAGGGTCAGGACGAAGGAGTGCTCGGTCTGGCTGATCGAGCGGATCGCCACCACCACCTCCTCGTCGGAGTCGCGCAGAGCTCCCGACACCTCCTCGATCGGCGTGCGTGGCGGCTCGGCCAGCATGCGCTCGATCTCCCGGGCGGCGTCGTCGTAGAGCGCGGCCTCGAGGTCTGCCTGCGGTGCGGGGACGGCCGTCGCCTCCGCGGTGGGGCCCTGCGGGGCCACGACGGGCACGTCGGCGCTCGGGGTGCAGGCCGTCAGGACCAGGCCCAGCCCGACCACCACGCACGTCCGGGCGGCTCCTGTGCCGCGCGTGCTCATCGGTCGCCCTCCGTGCCGCTCGCCGTCTCGTAGCTGATCGTGACGCGCCGGTTCTGCGCCCGGCCCTCCTCCGTGTCGTTGGTCGCGATGGGCTCGTCCCAGCCGCGTCCCTCGACCGTCACCTCCAGGTCCTCGCCCAGGGCCTCGCGCAGGCTGTCGGCGACGGTCTGCGCCCGGGCCACCGACAGCCGCTGGTTGTAGTCAGCGGTGCCCTGGCCGTCGGTGTGGCCCACCACCTCCAGCCGGCCCAGCTCCCCGGCCGCCTCGATCTCGGCGATGGCGTCGTCCAGCACGGCCTGCGCCTCGGCGGACAGGTCGGAGCGGTCGAAGGCGAAGAGCACGTCGGCGTCGAAGCGGACCAGGCGGTCCGCCCCGGTGCCCTCGGTCGTGACGGAGCCGTCGCCGGCGCCGCTGCGGCCCACGAGGTCCAGCGGGTCCCTCGCCCCGACCTGGCCCACCTGCTCGGTGGTGGGCGCGGCCGGCCAGCCCTGGCCCATGACCACGCTCGCGCGCTCGACCTGGGGCCCCGTGGGCAGGATGTCGGACACGGGCACGCCCGCCACGATGGTGCCGCGGCCGTCGACGTCCACGTCGATCGCCGTGGTGCCGGCCGGGACGGCGGGGAAGGAGGTGTACATCACCTGGAAGGTGTGGGGGTCCTGGGAGGGGTCGAGGTCACCGGCCTCGGTGCACAGGCACCGGGCGTCGTCGCGCAGCGGCAGCAGGACGTCGAGGGTGCGCGGGTCGGCGAGGACGCCGCCGACGAGGTCGACGTCCTCGTGCTCGAAGACGGTCCGCAGCGGGGCACCGGAGTCCTCCGCCGCCCGGATCGACCAGTAGAGGACCGTCGCGTCCGGGGTGCGGTAGGCGCCGTGGATCGCCCCCTCGTAGTGGGCCACGCCCTCCCCGCCGTCCGTGGGGATGGTGATCTCGAAGACGTCGGCGACCGGGATGCGGTCGGCCGCCCGACCGGGGTGCAGCGCGCCGCCCGCGACGACCGCGAGCCCGAGCGTCCCCCCGGCGAGCAGCCGCGCAGCCTGTCGTGTCCTCCCCGTCACCCGGCCCATGCTAGGGGAGGGGCCGGCCGGTCACGGCAGGTAGGCTCGGCCGCCGGACATCAGGAGGAGGAGGCGCACCGTGCCGTTGTTGATCCAGATCGTGCTGATGGCCCTGGGGCCGGTGGTCCTGGTCGCCGGGGTGGTGCTGATGCGCCGTTCCGACGCCCCGCGCCCGACGCAGGAGGTCGTCGAGGGCACCCTGGTGCGCTGGGAGCACAGGCGGGTCGGCTCGACCGTGGCTCCCCGCGAGCTCGGCTCGCTGCCGGTGGTCCGGTTCAGCACCACCCAGGGCCGCTCGGTCGAGGGCACCCCGCGGTGGGCCGCGGACCGCGGCATCTACCGTTCGGGGCACCAGGTCGAGGTCCGCTACGACCGGGACGACCCGGCCTCCTTCGTGGTCCGGCAGGGCGTGCTCGACCGGCCCTACGCGTATGTCGTGCTCGCGGGGGCCGGCCTCACCTTCCTCACGCTCGTCCTGCCCCTCGCGCTGCGGACGTTCACGTGACGAGCGGCAGACCACCGGTCGCCTTCCTGCTCTTCTTCGCCGTCCTGCTGCTCGGTCTGCTGGCCTTCCTGGGGACGACGGCCTTCCAGGCGCTCTCGGGCGACGGGCGTGAGGCCCCGCGCTCCTTCGTCGAGCAGCTCGAGGCCCTCCCGGTCGTGCAGGAGGTGGAGACCGAGACCGGCCGGGTCGCCGGCAGCGGCGGCGCCCGGTCGCTGAAGTCGTGGGTGACCCTGTCGCCGGCGCTGACCGACGACCCGGACGGGGCGGCCGCGCAGCTGACGGGGGTGACGTGGGGCTACGACCGCTCGCACTGGAGCGTCGCCGGGCTGGGCTCGACGGCGGAGGTCAGCTACCGGGCGCCGATGGACCAGGCCCCTGTCCTGTGGTGGGCGCGCTCGGTGGCCGAGCTGGCGCAGGGCGACCCGCAGGCCGCCCTGCACTGCCGCATCACCGACGCGGCGCTGCACTGCGAGGTGGAGGCGGGTGACCCGCAGCGGGCGCGCGAGGCCCTCGCGGGTGTCGACGCCTCGGGGCTGCAGCCCTGGCTCGACGACGCGAGCCCGGACGAGGGGGAGAGGACGGGCTTCTCCCTCACGGTCGGCGGGCACACGCTGAGCGACCCCGCCTCCGTCCGCTGAGGCAGCCCACCCCCTCCGGGCGCACCGGTCAGCGGCCCGCCACGGCCTCCAGGTCGCGCAGCCGTGCCCCTCGGCGCTCGCGGGCCCGTGCCACGACCTGCTTGGCCGCCACGTCGGCCCCGGCGAGCAGCGGGGACGGGACCCCGGGGGTGGCGCCGATCGCGCTGCCGGGCTGGGTGCTCTGCACGGGGATGCCGACGACGACCACCGAGCTGTCGACCGTGCCGTCGGCGGCGACCAGGTTGTGACCGGTGTCCACCTCCTCGTCCACGACCGCGGCGGTGGCCTCCAGGCTCGCCGTCGGCGCACCGTCCACCCGGTGGATGCGCGCCCGGCCGCTGTCGAGCAGGCTGCGCAGCAGCGGGTCGTCGGTGTCCGGCACCTTGCCCTTCGACATGCGTGTCTCGAGCAGTACCCGCGACCGGACCACCCGGCCGGTGATCGGGGACCACGCGCGGAAGACCTTCCGGTCCGGGTCCACGGCGACCGTGAGCTCTGGGCCGAGCAGCTCCACCACACCTGCCTCGACCAGCGCGAGCACCTCACGCACGCGATGGGCCGGCGGGCCGGAGGCGAGGAAGAGCCCGTCGGCGTCGAACCAGCCGTGCACGTCGCGCACGAGCGAGACGCCGGTGAAGGCACCCGCCACCCCGGCGCTGGCTACCCGGTCGCGCAGGGCACCCATGGCCCCGTTGACGGCGGCGCGCGGGTGGACGTCCGCCCGGCTCATCGAGCCGAGCTCGTCCTCGACGAGCCGCCCGACCAGGCGCTCCCACCCCGCCCCGTCGACGGCGCGGCCGCCCGTCGGCCGGCGCAGATGGTCGACCTGCCACGCCCAGCGCGGGTCCATGACGGCATCGGCGAGCACCTGCTCGACGTCGGCCAGGTCCGCGGCCGCGTCGAGGCGGGCCAGCCACCCGCCCCGGACGGCACCGACGGCATACTCCTCGAGCGCCTCCAGGTAGGCGCGGGCGAGCTCGCGCGCGACGGTCGGCCAGGCGTCCAGGGCGAAGTCGAGGCCGCCCCGCTGCACCAGCGCGTCGAACCACTCCGGGGTCGCCCAGCGCGGCTCGAACGGGCGCAGCGGCGTGCCGCCGTCCGGCTTGGAGCGGTAGGGCAGACCCCGACGGGAGCCGGCGACGAGCCGGGACTCGGCCCCGCCGGGGAGGTAGCGCAGCCGCCCGTGCGGGTCGCCCGGCACGGGCTCGAAGCCGCCGCCCCACTCGGCCACCAGCTCGCCGACGACGTCGAAGAAGGTGGCGCCGAGCCCGCGTACCAGCACGGTCTCGCCGGCCGGCAGGCCCGTGAAGTCGCGCTCGGCGGGCATCCCGGGCTCGACGTAGCGCAGGTCGTGCCGCTCGGCGAAGCTCTTCAGGGCGGTCACCTCGGCGGAGGGGCGGGCCTGGACCATCCCCTGGGCCAGCACCACGGTCGGTGCGGCGAGCCGGTCGCCACCGGCCAGGACCACGACGGTGTCCTCCGCGTCCCGCTGCAGGTCGACGACCGTCCCGAGCACCTCGGTCACCCGGACCCGGCCGCTCCGCACGGCCGCGTCGAGCTGGTCGCGGAAGTAGACCCCCTGCAGCCGCCGGGTCGGGAAGTCCTCCGGACGCAGGCCGCGCGCCTCCTCCACCACCCAGTCGGCGAAGGGGTGGGTGCCCGCCGCGGTGACGTCGGCGGCCCACTGCAGCAGGTCGGGTCCCGGCGCGGGCGGCCCGCTCATCGGCGTCGAGGCGTCGGGGTGGATGGTCGTCGCCCGGGCCTGGGTGTTGTTGAGGTATGCCGCGGGCTGGCTGGTCAGCCACGTGGCCCCGGCCCCGACCTCGAGGGCGTCGACCACCGCCAGGTGCAACGGCATACCCTCGGTGCGTGCGGCCGTGCGCAGGACCGTGGCGACGGCGCGCGGGCCCCCGCCGACGAGGACCGCGTCGAACCGGGCCGTCACCGGCGCGCCCCCACCGGCTCGTCGGCCGGGTCGAAGGCGACGTGGGCGTCGGCGAGCGAGCCGATCTGGCTGCCGGTCAGGGTGTAGCCGTGCTCGTCGATGCGGGGGCGGACCTCGACGACGCCCTCGCGCAGGTGCACCTCGACGTCCACCTCGTAGACGTCGCGCAGCGTCGGGGCGTCGAGCGCCTCCTGCGGCGTGCCGTCGGTGAGGATGTGCCCGCCGTGCAGGACCACGACCTGGTCGCAGTAGCGGGCGGCGTGGTTGAGGTCGTGGATGGCGATGAGGGCGCTGATCCCCTGCTCGCGGGTGATCTGCCGCACCAGCTGCAGGGTCTCGATCTGGTAGCGCAGGTCCAGGGCGCTGGTCGGCTCGTCGAGCAGCAGGACGCGCGTGTCCTGGGCGAGCGCCCGGGCGATGAGCGCCCGCTGCGCCTGGCCGCCGGAGAGCTCGGACATGGAGCGCTCGGCGAGGTCGCCCAGGCCCATCCGCTCGATCGCGTCCTCGACCATGGCCCAGTCCTGGGTGGTCGGGGCGAGCCCGAAGTGGGGGGTGCGGCCCAGGACGACCGCCTCGCGCACGGTCAGGTCGAAGGGGGCGTCCCCGTGCTGGGGGACGTAGCCGACGACGCGGGCGTGCTCGCGGCGGCCGAGCGTCGCGGTGTCGGTGCCGTCGACGGTCACGGTGCCCGACGCGGGGCGGTGGACGCCGGCGATCGCCTTGACGAGCGTGGACTTGCCGGAGCCGTTGGGCCCGAGCAGCGCGCAGAACTGTCCCGAGGCCACGTCGAAGGTGACCTCGTCGAGGATCTGCCGGCGGCCGTAGCGGAAGGTGAGGTCGGTGACGGAGAGGCTCACTTCAGCGCGTTCTTCCTGGTGAGGATGAGGTAGACGAACATCGGGCCGCCGATGAAGGCGACGACGATCCCGACGGGGACGACCGCGGGGGCGATGACCGTGCGGCCCACGGCGTCGGCCACGAGCAGCAGCAGCCCGCCGCTGAGGGCGGCGAACGGGAGCAGGTGACGGTGGTCGGCGCCGATGACCAGGCGCGCGATGTGCGGGCCGACGAGCCCGACGAAGCCGATGATCCCGCAGAAGCTCACGACCACGGCGGCGAGGACGACGGCCAGCCCGATCAGCCCCACCCGCAGCACGCCGACGTTGACGCCGAAGCTGCGGGCCGCGTCGTCCCCGGCGAAGGCGACGGCGTTGAGGTCCTTGGAGAACCACAGCGTCACCGGCAGCGCCAGCAGCACGACCGCGCCGACGATCTGCACGTCGGTCCAGGTCGCGTCGTTGACCGACCCGAAGGTCCAGCGCACGATGGCCTGCAGGGTGTTCTCGCTGGCGGTGAACTGCAGCGCCGAGGTCAGCGCCTCGAAGATCTGCGTCAGCGCGATGCCCAGGAGCAGCAGCGTGGCCACCGCCATCCGGCGCACCGAGGCCAGCACGAGCACGAAGGCCGAGACGGCCAGGGAGGTGACCAGCGCGCCGCCGATGGTGGCCCACGGGGAGAGCTGGTTGGTGCCGGCCAGCGTGATGACCAGGGCCGCGCCGAAGGCGGCCGCGGGCGAGACGCCCAGGGTGAAGGGACTGACCAGCGGGTTGCGCAGCAGCCCCTGCATCAGCACGCCGGAGACCGACAGCGCGGCGCCGGCGATAAAGGCCAGCAGCACGCGGGGCAGGCGCAGCTCGGTGATGACGGCATACGCCTGGGCGAAGTCCGCCTCGAGCGTGCCGCCGAAGATGCGCAGGCGGACCGCCTCGACCACGTCGAGGAAGCCGATGCCGACCGTGCCGATGGTGACCGACACCACGAGCGCGAGCGCCGACAGGACCGTGCCGCCGAGGATCAGCAGCAGCTTGCCCGCGTCGCGCCGCCGGGCCCGGTCCGGGGCCGCCGCGGGCTCCGGCGGGGGCGACGGCCGGGTGCGGCGGGTGGCGGTGGCCGTCACGCGCCCGGGCCCTGGACGTAGTCGTCGGCGGAGGTGAGCTCGGTGTCCTGGAACTCGGTGACCCACCGCTCCAGGTAGGAGTCGGGGTCGACGCCGGCCATCTCTTCGGGGTGCAGCCAGGTGGCGAGGTAGAGGGCGCCGATCGACTTGCCCAGCGCGCTGGTGGCCCAGCCGTTGGCGACGGCCACGCGGTCCTCGGCGACGGCGTCGAGGCCGCCCCAGCCCGGGCGGGAGGCCAGGTCGTCGCGGACCGCCGCGAAGCGGTCGTTGGGCTCGGCGCTCGGCTCGAACTCGTGCAGCACCAGCTCGGGCTCGCGCAGCACCACCTCGGCCGGGTCGACGGTCAGCTCCTCCTGGGCGTCACCGCCGCTGGCGTCGGCGAAGACGTTGGTGCCGCCCGCGTCCTCGATCATGTCGTGGAAGCCGGAGCCGGGCAGGACGGTGAGGTAGGGGTCGACGGTCTCCAGGTAGACCGACCGCGGCTCGACGTCGGCCAGCCGCTCGTCGAGCACGCTGCGGATCTCGGACTCGAAGTCGAGCACCTCCTGGGCGCCCTCCTGCGCACCGAAGACCTCGCCCAGGAGGGTGACGGTCTCCTCGACGGCGTGCGCGTCCCAGGCGGTGGCGACGACGACCGGGATGTCGAAGCCGCTGAGCTGCTGCTCGGCCTCCTGCCAGACGGCGTTGCGGGGCAGCACCACGACGTCGGGGTCGAGCTCGGCGATCGCCTCGTAGTTGAGCTGGTCCAGGCCCTCGGCGACGATCGCGTCGTCCTCGACGGGCAGGTACGGCAGGCGGTCCAGCGACGTGCGGTCGACGCCGACGACGGTGTCACCGGCCCCGATCGCCCGGACGAACTCGTTGCCGTAGCTGTTGATGACGACGGCCCGGTCGACGGGACCCTCGATGGTGACCTCGCGGTCCTGGTCGTCGGTGACGGTGATGGTCTGCGCCTCGGCGCCACCGGCCTCGGGAGTGACCTCGCCGCAGGCGGCGAGGGTCATCGCGGCGACGGGGACGGCGAGCAGGGCGGAGCGGCGTGCAGCGGTCATGGGGATGCCTTCGTGGTCGTGCGGGTATGGGGTGGGTGCCGGCGCGTCCGTCGGGCGCGTCGGGCGTCAGGCGGTGCGGTCAGAGGCGTCGAGGGTCAGGCGGTCGGCGGGGCCGGACAGGCCGCCTCGCCCAGGCTGAGCATCAGCCTGTTGGCCCAGGCGAAGAACGCCGTGGCGGTGGCCAGGTCGACGACCTCGCGGTCGTCGAGCCCGGCCTCGCGCATTCGCGCGACGTCGGTCGGGCCGAAGGAGGGCCGGACGGCGGAGAGCCTGGCCGCGGCGTCGACGAGCGTGGCCCAGCGTCCCTGCTGCCCGGCCGGGAGCGGCGTCAGGTCGGTGGGGACCCAGTCGGCGTCGCGGGGCAGGTCGACGGCCAGCAGCGTCTCGACGTCGTCGCCGCGCCTGCTGAAGCCGGTGGCCTTGCGGGCGTGGACCGAGGCGCAGTAGACGCAGTCGTTGACCTTGCTCGCGACGGCCGCGGCGAGCTCGCGCTCGGCCTTCGGCAGCCCGTCGCGCCGCAGGAAGATCGCGTTGTCCAGGTCGCTGCGGGCGCGGGTGACGCCCGGGGTGCGCGAGATGAGCCGGAAGTAGACGCTGTTGGTCGTGGCCTTGCGGGCGAACGACTCGACCTGGGCCTCGGTGAGCTCGTCCTCGGCGGGGGCGGGGACCCACGGCTCCCAGGCCAGCACCTCCTGGGTGAAGCGCGTGGGCCGTGCCGAGCCGGCGACCGTGGTGGGCGAGTCGAGCTTGCGGCGACCTCGGCCCGCGGGGGTGCGACCGGGCGCCGCGACGGTCGCGAGCTCGGTGCCCTGCAGCGCGGCGAGGGCGACCGTCAGCCGCCCCAGGTAGCTCTCGAAGGCCACGAGCTGGCTGACGAGGACGACCTGGTCGGGGCTGAGCCCGGCGGCGTGCAGGGCCTCCTGGTCGGCGACGGTGGACAGCGCGGGGGAGACCGCCAGCAGGTCCACGTGCCGACGTAGCGCGGCGAGCTGCGCGTCGGCCGGCTCGTCGTCGGTCAGCAGCTGCTCGTCCGCGCCCTCGGCGATGTGCCAGGCGTGCAGCGGGCCGTGCCCCTGCCACGCCGCGGTGACGGCGGCCAGCCCGTGCAGCACCCGTGCCGGCAGCGGCTGGGGCGCGGCATACAGGGCGTCGGCGGCCGCCCGGGTCTGGGCGAGCACCTCGGGGTCCACGACCGCGAGCGCACCGGCGGGCACGCCCGTGAGGAGGGCGTCGAGGAGCGGGTCGGGGGCGACGGAGGTGGCGGACACGTCACATACTGTGCCATTGGGCATTGGGTAAGTCCAAGTTGGGTCACGGGGAAGGGCGCGGGACCGAGCCCATCTGCTGGCCTGCGCCTGTGCGCGGCTACGGTGTGCCGGTGGCCCGTCAGCTCCAGCTCGTCCGTCTCCTCGCCCGCCCGCGACCGCCGATCCCCGGACAGGGGATCCTCGACCCGTCGGTGACCACGATGCGGGTCCGACCGGCCGACCTCGACATCTACCTGCACGTCAACAACGGCACCTACCTGCAGATGATGGACGTCGCGCGGACCAACTACATCGCCGACCTCGGGGGCTTCCCGCTGCTGAGGCAGAAGGGGTGGTACCCGGTCGTGGCGGCCCAGACGGTGACCTACCGGCGCTCGCTGACGCTCGGCCAGCGCTTCGACGTCACGACCCGGGTGGTCGGCTGGGACGAGCGGGTGGTCTATCTTGAGCAGGTCTTCACCCGCGGCGACGACCTGTGCGCCCGCGGCCTGGTGGCCGGACGGTTCCTGACCCGCGGCAGCGGTGTCCGGGTGCCGGCGCCCGAGGTGATCGGCCTGCTCGGGGACGGGCGGCCCGCACCGGAGCTGCCCGAGGACGTGGCGGGGTGGGCCCGCTCGCTCGGGGTCGCGCACCGCGCCTGAGCCGTCGCGCACCCCGCCTGGGCCGGGGTCCCGGGTCAGCTGGCGCGGGCCGCGGGCAGCGCCTCGCGCAGCTCCTCCGCGGCCAGGACCACGTCGGGGGGCAGCACCCTGCCGGCCAGCTCGTGGCCGACAGCCTCCGCGGCCCGGCCGCCGAGCACGAGGGTCGTCTCGGCCGCGATGAGGTCCAGCGGCACGGCGGCGGCACGCATCCGACGAGGGTCGTCGGCGGAGATGACGACGAGCTCGGGGCGGGAGATGCGCACGGCCCGCAGCAGGTCGTGCAGCGGGGTGTTCGCCCCGAAGAAGCGGATCTCCCATCCCTGGTCCCACAGCAGCAGCGCCAGCGCGAGCAGCGGCAGGTCGTGCAGCTCGCGGGGCGGGCAGGCCAGCCAGACCTGGTGCCCGCCGGTGACCGGCGGACGCCGCAGCGCGTCGAGGTAGGACCGCACCAGCTGGGTGGACAGGTGCTCCTGGGCCACGGAGACCTCGCCGCGCTCCCAGCCCTCCCCGATCTGCCTCATCACAGGCAGGACCAGCTCACCCACGAGCGAGCCCAGACCCTCCTGCTCGCGGTGGTGGTCGAGAAGGCGCACCGCCCCGGCCTCGTCGAAGGTGACGAGTGCTGCGAAGAGCCCGGCACGGGCGGCTGTGGGTGAAGACATCCTGTCCATCGTGTCATGCCATCCGCCCTGTCTCCGAACGGATGTCGCACCCCGCCCGAAAGAGTGTAGCGCGGAGCGGAGCCTCGGAACGGGCCTGGGCGGTCGGCCGCCGCAGCGGGCGTAGGCTCACGGGGCAGGCAGTTCGCGACCCCGATGGAGGCACGTTGACCACCGACCGCTCGGTGCTGGTGCTCGTCAACGTCTCCGCCGGCTCCTCCGAGGAGGAGCGGGTCGACCAGGTATGCCGTGCGCTCGAGGAGCGCAGCGAGGCCGGGGTGGAGGTCCAGGACCCCGGGTCCGACGAGGCCTACAGCCGGGCGGTCGCCACCGCCGGCGGCCGGGACGTGGTCGTGGTCGGGGGCGACGGCTCGGTGCACCGCCTGCTGCAGGAGGTCGTGGACCAGGGGCTGGAGGACGCCCTCGGGGTGGTGGGCCTGGTGCCGACGGGCACCGGCAACGACCTGGCCCGGGACGCCGGCATCCCGCTCGACTGGCAGGAGGCGGTCGACGTGGCCGTCCACGGTCGTCCGTCCGGGCGCGGGCTGCTGGCCGACGAGGACGGGCACGTCGTCGTCAACGTCGTCCACTGCGGCGTGGCCGCCGAGGCCACCGCGCACGCGGCGGAGGTCAAGGGCCTGCTGGGTCGGCTCTCCTACGTCTGGGGTGCCCTGCGGGCCGGGCTCACCCGGCGTGGCTGGCACCTGCGCGTCGTCGTCGACGGGCGCACGGTGGTCGACGGTTCCGACCCGGTCCTCATGGTGAGTGTCGCCCTCGGGTCGTCGGTCGGCGGGGGCACCCCCATCGCGCCGGAGGCACGGCATGACGACGGGCTCGCCGACGTCGTCGTCGCGTCCGGCACCTCGCCGTGGGCCAGGATCGGCTTCGCCCGCGACCTGCGGCGCGGACGGCATACCCGTCGCGACGACGTCCGGGTCGTCCGGGGGCGCGAGGTCGTCGTGGAGGCGCTGTCCGCACGTGACGCGTTCAGGGTCAACGCCGACGGCGACGTCGCCGACGGGCGCCTGCGCGGCCGGCGCTGGACCGTGCTCGACGCCATCTGGCGGCTGCGCGTGGCGGACTGACAGGTCCCGCAGGGTCTTCCGCCACCCCCTTCACAGGGAGCACACTGGGCCCAGGGGACGATGCCGTCCCGGAGCAGGAGCGGGGTCATGGGTGCAGGCGCGGTGGACGGGCAGGGTCGGCCGTGAGGGCCCGGCCGGGTGACCGGATCGTGCTCGCGGCACGGCACGCGGACGATCCGGCACGCGACGGCCGCGTGGTCGAGGCGCGTGGCCCCGACGACGGGCCGCCTTTCGTGGTCGAGTGGAGCGACGGGCACACGGGCCTGGTCTACCCCGGTCCCGGTGCGGTGCTGCGGGTCACCGGGCGCAGCGACATCCCCGTCGAGCCGCTGGCGGGGGTGCCGGCGGAACGGGCCGCGCGGGTCCGCGAGTGGACGGTGCGCATCTCGATCTTCGAGTCCGACGACGACACGGCCGCCACCGCGGTGCTCCTCGCCGGGGCTCCCGAGCAGCTGTCGGCCTCGGGGGAGAGCCACCGCGCCGCCGGGGACGAGCCTGTGCCGGAGATCGGTGACGAGGTCGCGGTCGCCCGCGCGCTGCGTCACCTGGCCGACATCCTGATGGCGTCCGCCGAGGACGACATCGTGGCCCGGACCGGCCAGGACGCCCACGTCCGTCGGACCTAGGCCCTCCGACGCGACGACCGGCGTGCATGACGGCACCCTCCTGCGGCGACTGGAGGGTTCTGGCCGAAGCGCACGCCGGTGGGTGCGCTCGAGCCGCGCCAACGCCGCGGGCCGCCCGTCCCTCCGCGGAAGCGCGAGTGCAGGATGGTCCGCATGGCTCTCACCGGCGTCACCGTCCTGGTCATGGTGACGGCGGTCGTCGTGGGGGCCTCTCTGCAGCGGGTGTCGGGCACGGGTATGGGGCTGGTGGTCGCCCCGCTCCTCGCGCTCCTGCTCGGTGCGGCCCCCGGTGTGCTGCTGGCCAACGCCACCACCACCGTGTCGGCGCTGCTGCTGACCCTGGCGGTCCGGCGTGCCGTCGACTGGCGGCGGGCGCTGCTGATCGGCGTCTTCGCCGTCCCCGGTGCGGTCCTCGGTGCGCTCGTGGTGGGAGCCGTGCCGGCTGCCGCCCTGCAGGTGCTGGTCGGCGCGACCGTGCTGCTCGCACTCGCCGTCAGCGGACTGGCTTCCTCTCTGGGGCGGCTGCCCCACGTCCGCCAGCCGTGGGTCACGCCCGTGGCCGGGGTGCTGGGCGCGGCGTTCAACACCACGGCCGGGGTGGCCGCGCCGGTGATGGTGGTGCACGCCCGCCTTGTCCGCTGGTCGCAGGCGGGGTTCGCCGCGACCATGCAACCCGTCTTCATGACGATGGGTGCGCTGTCCGTGACGGCCAAGACAGTGATCACCCCCGTCCAGACCTGGGCCCCGCCGTGGTGGCTGGTCACCCTGGCGGTCGCCGCCGTCCTGGTCGGGATCGCCCTGGGCGGTGCGCTGGCGTCGCGGGTGTCCGCCACCGCCGCGCGCCGGACGGCGACGGTGCTGGCGACCCTGGGTGGGCTCAGCGCGGTGGTGCGTGGTCTGCTGGCCCTGGGCCAGTAGCACCGACACCTCGGAGAGGACACCCGCATGAGCATCGTCGCCTTCATCGGCCTGGGCATCATGGGCAGCCCTATGGCAGTCAATGTGCAACGGGCCGGCCATCACGTCCAGGCGCACAACCGCTCGTCGGGGCGCGCAGGGCCGCTCGTCGAGGCCGGAGGAAGCGAGTGCCCCACCGTGGCCGAGGCCGTTCGGGGCGCGTCCGTCGTCTGCCTCATGCTGCCGGACAGTCCTGACGTGCAGGCCGTGATGACCGGGGAGGACGGCGTGCTCGCGCATGCCGCTGAGGGTGCGGTCGTCGTCGACTTCTCCACCATCCGGCCCGACGTCGCCAGGGAGCTGGCGCAAGAGGCGGAGACGCGTGGCCTGAGGATGCTCGACGCCCCCGTCTCCGGCGGGGAGGCGGGAGCCCGCGACGGCAGTCTGTCCGTCATGGTCGGCGGTCCTGCGGACGCCGTCCAGGACGCCGGGGAGGTCCTCCGTGCGGTCGGCCGGACCGTGGTCCACGTCGGCCCGGCCGGCGCGGGCCAGACGGTGAAGGCCGCCAACCAGCTGATGGTCGCCGGTCACCTGCAGGTGCTGGCGGAGGCGGTCGTCTTCCTGGAGGCCTCCGGCGTCGAGCTCGGACCGGCGCTGGAGGTCATCGCCGGTGGGCTCGCCGGCTCACGCGTGCTGGAGAGCAAGGCAGAGGGTATGGCGCAGCGCGCTTTCGAGCCAGGCTTTCGCACCGAGCTGCACCACAAGGACCTCGGCATCCTTGAGGACGCCGCCCGGGAGGCGTCCGTGGTGGTGCCGGTCGGGGCGTTGCTCGCTCAGCTGATGGCCTCCGCCGTGGCCAACGGCGACGGGGCGCTCGACCACTCGGCGCTGCTGCGCGGCGTCCTGCGGCTCAGCGGCCGAGCCTGACTAGGCTGGGCCGGCCCGTCGCGAGGACCGCGACGGTCGGACGGGACGAGGGATGGACACACGGCAGCTGACCTACTTTCTCGGGGTGGTGACCCATGGCGGCTTCGGTCGCGCGGCCGCCCAGCTGCACGTCAGCCAGCCCGCGCTGTCGCAGTCGGTCGCGTCGCTCGAGCGCGACCTGGGGGTGCCGCTATTTCACAGGGTTCCCAGCGGGGTCGTGCTCACCGACGCCGGTGAGGTGCTCGTGCCGCTGGCCCGTCAGGTACTGCGTGACCTGGACGTGGCCCGGGTGGCCACCCGGTCGGTGGGGGAGGAGCTGACGGGCCGGATCGACCTGGCCCTGATGCCGTCGCAGGGTGTCGAGCCGTTCACCACGCTGATGCGGCGGTTGACCCGACGGCATCCCGGGTTGTCCGTCCACGGGCACGCCTCCTTCGTCCGCGACGACGCCATCGCGCTGGTCCGCAGCGGGACGTGTGAGCTGGGACTCGTCGGCGCCCTCGCCGCGCCCTACCCCTCGAGCATCGAGGTGCACACCCTCGGCAGGCAGGAGATGGTCCTCATCGCCCACCCGGACGCCGGGCTCCCCGACGACCACGCACTGCGTCCGGCCGAGCTCGACGGTCGGCGTCTCGTCGTCTCCCCGCCCGGCAGCGTGATGCGGCAGATGGCCGACCGGCTGATGAGCGCGTCGACGATGACGGTCGTGGTGGAGGCCGAGCACCGCTCGGCGATCCTGCCCCTGGTGCTGGCGGGTGTCGGCGTGGCGGTCCTGTCCTCGGCCTGGGCGCCGCTGGCACGCCGCAGCGGTGCCGCCGTGCTCCGGCTCGCGGACACGATGCACCTGCAGGTCGACGTGATCCACCGGCCCGGGACGCTGACACCGGCCGCGGCGGCCTTCCTCGAGATCGCCCGCGCGGAGGACCTGCCTGCGGACATAAGCGTTCTGGATGACCGGCATTCATAACTCGTCTTGGACAGGCGCCGAGCGGCGCGCCTAGCGTCGCCACCCATGACCAGCACCTACAAGATCGCCGCCATCCCGGCGGACGGGGTCGGCACCGAGGTCGTCGACGCGGGCAAGCGCGTGCTCGCCGCACTCCAGGAGCGCCACCCGACCTTCGCCCTGGAGTGGCACGACTTCGACTGGGGCACGGGCTACTACGAGCAGCACGGGCGGATGATGCCCGAGGACGGCCTGGAGCAGCTGCGCGGCATGGACGCCATCTACTTCGGTGCCGTGGGGTGGCCCGGCGTCCCCGACCACGTCACGCTGTGGGGCCTGCGGCTGGCGATCTGCCAGGGCTTCGACCAGTGGGCCAACGTGCGTCCGGTGACCTTCCACCCGGGCGTGCCCTCGCCGATCGTCGACGCGCACGAGCGCGAGCTGGACTGGGTCGTCGTCCGCGAGAACAGCGAGGGGGAGTACTCCGGCTTCGGCGGTCGCAACTTCGGCGGGCGCGAGGGCTCCGGCGAGGTCGCCGTGCAGAGCGCGGTCTTCACCGAGGCCGGCACCGAGCGCATCATGCGCTTCGCCTTCGACCTGGCCCGCACCCGGGACCGCAAGAAGGTCTCGTGCGTCACCAAGAGCAACGCCCAGCAGTACGGCATGGTCCTGTGGGACGACGTCTTCGCCCGGGTCGCCCAGGACTACCCCGACGTGGAGACCGAGAAGGTGCTGGTCGACGCCATGGCGGCCAAGTTCGTGCTGCGCCCGGAAGACCTGTCGGTGGTCGTCGCGACCAACCTGCACGCCGACATCCTCTCCGACCTGGGCAGCGCCATGGCCGGCAGCCTCGGGCTGGCCAGCAGCGCGAACCTCAACCCCGAGCGCCGCACCCCCTCGATGTTCGAGCCGGTGCACGGCTCGGCGCCCGACATCGCCGGCCAGGGGATCGCCAACCCGATCGGGGCCGTGCTGTCCGCGGCGCTCATGCTCGACCACCTCGGCCATCCTGAGGAGGCCACCCGCCTGCGCGAGGCCGTCGACAAGGCCACCGGCGCGGGCGTCCGCACCCGCGACGTCGGAGGCGCCGCCACCACGGAGGAGGTCGTCGAAGCCATCGTCGCCGGGCTCTGACCGTCCCGGCGCGCCGCCCACCGGGCAGCCGTCCGCAGAACCGCTCACCAGCACCACCCCCTACCCCTGCAGCACCCACGCCACCCTGGAGGAGTCAACGATGATTCGCCCCCGCAGCCTCGCCATCGCCCTCGTGCCCGCCCTCGCGCTCGGCCTGTCCGCCTGCGGCGACGGTGGAGACGCCGCCGCCGACTACCCGACCAAGCGCATCGACTACGTGCTGCCCTTCGACCCGGGTGGCGAGTCCGACATCACCGCGCGCCTGCAGCAGGCGCCGCTGGAGGAGGAGCTCGGCCAGGGCGTCACGATCTCCTACCAGCCCGGCGCCGGCGGCGCGCTCGGGTGGTCCGAGCTGACCCGCTCGCGCCCCGACGGCTACACCGTGATGGGCTGCAACATCCCGCACATCATCCTGCAGCCGATGCTGCGCGACGACGCGGGCTACGAGACCGAGGAGATCAAGCCGGTCTACTTCTTCCAGAGCACGCCCAACGCGCTGCTCGTGCCGGCCGACAGCGAGATGGAGACCGTCGAGGACTTCGTGACCGCGGCCAAGGAGAACCCCGGTGCGATGTCCGTGGGCGGCAGCGGCGACTTCAGCGCCAACCACATCGGCACGCTGCAGTTCGCCGACGTGGCCGGCATCGAGGTGTCCTACACCCCCTTCGACGGCACCGGCTCGGCCGTGCCGGCCCTGCTGGGCGGGCACGTCGACGCGCTGATGAGCTACACCCCCCAGATCGAGCAGCTCGGCGACCAGGTCAAGGCGCTGGCGATCGCCACCGAGGAGCCGATGGAGGGGCTGGACGTCCCCACCTTCAAGGACGCGGGCTACGACGTGGTCGACGGCGCCTACCGCGGCGTCTGCGTCCAGGAGGACACCCCGGAGGAGATCGTGAACAAGCTCGCAGACGTCTTCGCCGCGGTCAACGAGGACGAGGAGCTGGTCCAGGACTTCCGTGACCAGGCCTTCAACCTCGAGAACTACGGGCCCGAGGAGTCGGTGGAGCTCATCGAGAGCCGCACCGACCAGTACGAGGAGCTGCTGAGCAAGCTGGGGATGCTCGACCGATGAACGACGCCCTCGCGGGCCTGGTCGGGCTGATCAGCCCGATGACCCTCCTGCTGGTGCTCGTGGGCACGGTCTCGGGCATGGCCATCGGTGCCATGCCCGGGCTGAGCGCCACCATGGGCCTGGCGCTGCTGGTGCCCTTCACCTTCGCGATGGACCCCGGCCCCGGCCTGGTCCTGCTGGGTGCCTTCTACATGGGGGCGATCTACGGAGGGTCGTTCACGGCGATCCTCGTGAACGCTCCGGGCACGCCCAGCTCGATCGCGACGGCGTTCGAGGGTTATCGGCTGACCAAGCAGGGCCGCAGCGAGGAGGCGATCGTCGCCGCCACGGTCGGCTCGGTGGTCGGCGGCCTCGTGGGTGTCCTCTTCCTGCTCTTCCTCGCCCCTCCGCTGGCGACGTTCTCGCTGAGGTTCGGCCCGCAGGAGTACTTCTGGGTGGCGATCTTCGGGCTGACGATCATCGTCGGGATGAGCACCGGATCGATCCTGAAGGGCCTGATCGGCGGTGCGCTCGGCATCCTGCTCGGCACCGTCGGGATCGCTCCCGTCGGCGGCGACGTGCGGTTCACCTTCGGCGAGCCCACGCTGCAGGGCGGCGTCCCGCTGGTGCCGGCCCTCATCGGGCTGTTCACCGTCCCCGAGGTCATCAAGCTCGTGGGGAGACGGTCGCGGGAGTACGACGTCCAGAAGGACAGCACCCCGGAGGGCCGTACCTGGTGGCACATGGTGGTCGACCTGTTCAGGCGCCCGGTCAACCTGGTGCGGTCCTCAGTCATCGGCTCGCTCATCGGCATCCTGCCCGGGGCGGGCGGCAGCGTGGCCAACCTGGTCGCCTACAACGAGGCCAAGCGCACCTCCAAGGAGCGCCACCTCTACGGCAAGGGCAGCGCGGAGGGTGTCGTGGCCGCGGAGTCGGCCAACAACGCCACGGTCGGCGGCGGGTTCATCCCCACCCTGACCCTCGGCGTGCCCGGCACCCCACCGGACGCCATCGTGCTGGGCGTCCTGCTCCTGCAGGGTCTGCGCCCCGGTGCGGACCTGTTCACCCAGTCCGGCGACCTGGTCTACACCTTCGCCTTCGCCCTGGCGCTCTCGGCGCTGATGATGGCGCCCGTCGGGCTCATCGGCGGGCGGGCGCTGCAGCGGGGTGTGGTCGCGCTGCCGGCCCGCTACCTCGCTCCCGCCATCGCGGTGATGTCCATCGTGGGCGCCTACGCCATCCGTAGCTCGGTCGTCGACGTCGTGATCATGCTCGTCCTCGGCGTCCTGGCCTACTTCCTCGGGCGGGTCGGTGTAGGCGTGGCGCCGATCGTGCTCGGACTGGTGCTCGGGCCCATCGCCGAGCGAGGACTCGTGCAGGGTCTGCTCACCTCGACCGAGCTCGCCATGCCCTGGACCTCCTTCTTCACCCGTCCGTTGAGCATCGCGCTCATCCTCATGACGGTCGCCGGCTTCCTCTGGCCCCTGTGGCAGAACCGCAAGAAGGGCGAGGTCGACGACATGCTCACCGAGGCAGAGAAGGACCGCGCATGAGGAACCTGCTCACGGGTGGGCTCCTGGTGGCCCTCGTCATCAGCTTCTGGGTGCAGCGCGACTACCGCTTCCCCCACACCAACCTGCTCCCCGACGCGACGATGGTCGTGCTGGGCGCACTCAGCCTGTGGCTCATGGTGGAGGGATGGCGGACCCGAGACCGCCACGAGGAGCACGAGGAGGAGGCGCTGCGCTGGGTCGACCTCGGCCGCGCGGTGGCGCTCCTCGCGGCGTGGATCATCGCCCTGCCGTGGTTGGGTTTCGTGCTCTCCAGCATCGTCTTCTCGGCCCTGATCGCGATCACCATGCGCACCGAGCCGCTCACCGTGCGGCGCGTGGCGCTGGACCTGGTGGTCAACGCCGGTGTCGTGCTGGCGATCTACCTGGCCTTCACCCAGGTGCTCTATGTCCGTCTTCCCCAGCTCGGAGGTATGTAGATGCAGTCACCGGACGCGTCCCGGAAGGTCACCGTCGCGGTGATCCCCGGAGACGGGATCGGCACGGAGGTCATGGACCCCACGCTGCGGATCCTGGAGGAGGTGGGTTCGCGGCACGGACTGCAGTTCGCCTGGCAGCACCACGACTGGAGCTGCGAGCACTACACCCGGACCGGGCGGATGATGCCCGAGGACGGGCTGGACCAGCTGGCGCAGGCCGACCAGATCCTGCTGGGCGCCGTGGGCTACCCGGGGGTGCCGGACCACGTGTCCCTCTGGGGCCTGCTCATCCCGATCCGACGGACCTTCCGGCAGTACATCAACCTGCGGCCCGTCAAGCTCATGCCCGGGATCGAGTCGCCACTGCGTCTGCGTGACGGGCAGGACATCGACTTCGTCGTCGTCCGGGAGAACAACGAGGGCGAGTACTCCGAGGTCGGCGGCCGGATGTACCGCGGCACCCCCGAGGAGTTCGCGGTGCAGGAGTCGGTCTTCACCCGTCGCGGGGTGGAGCGCGCCGCCCGCTACGCCCTGGAGCTGGCGGACTCGCGCGGCGGCGGTCTGGCCTCCGCGACCAAGTCCAACGGGATCGTGCACACGATGCCGTTCTGGGACCAGGTGGTGCACGAGACGGCCAAGGACTTCCCCGGCGTGCACGTGCGTGACTACCACATCGACGCCCTCTCGGCGCTCTTCGTCCTGGACCCCGGCCGCTTCGACGTCGTGGTGGCCTCCAACCTCTTCGGCGACATCCTCACCGACCTGGGCGCGGCGATCATCGGCAGCATCGGCATCGCGCCGTCAGGCAACCTCAACCCCGAGGGCGAGTTCCCCTCGATGTTCGAGCCGGTCCACGGCTCCGCCCCCGACATCGCGGGCCAGGGCATCGCGAAC
The DNA here is from genome assembly GCF_000421185.1 of Ornithinimicrobium pekingense DSM 21552. Taxonomy (GTDB): domain Bacteria; phylum Actinomycetota; class Actinomycetes; order Actinomycetales; family Dermatophilaceae; genus Ornithinicoccus; species Ornithinicoccus pekingensis. The sequence goes on along the minus strand of NZ_ATWJ01000012.1, from coordinate 126,105 downwards.
CCGCTGGGCCAGATCTGGGCGGCCTCCATGATGCTCGACCACCTGGGCCACGAGCGGGCGGGCGCCGAGGTGCTCGCCGCGGTCGAGGCCACCCTGGTCGCCGGGGTGAAGACCCCGGACCTGGGCGGCACCGCCACGACCACCGAGGTGGCCGACGCCGTCCTGGCGCACCTGACCACCGGCCGCGTCGACCCCGGCGCCGCCGCCACCCCCGACCCCGAGGAGCCGACCCCGTGAGGATCGTCGAGGTGCGCGAGCGCACCTTCCCCATCGCCAGCCCGATCCGCAACGCGGTCGTCGACTTCTCCCAGATGACGCTGAGCCTGGCCGCGGTCATCACCGACGAGGTCCGCGACGGCCGGCCGGTGGTCGGTTTCGGCTTCAACTCCAACGGTCGCTACGGTCAGGGCTCGCTCATGCGTGAGCGGTTCGTCCCCCGCCTGACCGACGCCGACCCCGACAGCCTGCTCGACGACTCCGGCCTCATCGACCCGCACGCTGCCTGGGCCACGATGATGGCCAACGAGAAGCCCGGCGGCCACGGCGAGAGGTCGGTCGCGGTCGGCGTGCTCGACATGGCCCTGTGGGACCTGCGGGCCAAGCTGGAGGAGCGTCCGCTCTACGACGTGATCGCCCAGCGGCACGGCGACGGGCAGGCTGACCGGCGGGTCTTCGTCTACGCCGCCGGCGGTTACTACCACCCCGGCAAGGGCGACCAGGCCCTGCAGGACGAGCTCAAGAGCTACCTGGACCGCGGCTACACGCACGTGAAGATGAAGATCGGTGGCGCCTCCCTCGCCGAGGACTGCCGCCGGATCGAGTCCGCGCTGGCGGTCCTCGGCCCGGGACAGCGGCTCATGGTCGACGCCAACGGGCGCTTCGACGCGGACGAGGCGACCGCCTACCTGAAGGCCCTGGAGTCCTACGACCTGCACTGGTACGAGGAGCCGGTCGACCCGCTCGACTACGAGGGCACCCGCGCGGTCGCTGGGCAGCGCACCAGGGTTCCGCTGGCCACGGGGGAGAACCTCTTCTCCCACTGGGACGCCCTCAACCTCGGCCGCTACGGCGGGCTGGACCCCCAGCGCGACTACCTGCAGTTCGACTGCGCGCTCAGCTACGGTCTCGTGGAGTACCTGCGCACCCTGGAGGTGCTGCGACCGCTGGGCTGGGAGCCGAGCAGGTTCATCCCCCACGGCGGCCACCAGATGTCCCTCAACATCGCCGCGGGTCTGGGGCTGGGCGGCAACGAGTCCTACCCCGACCTGTTCCAGCCCTTCGGCGGCTTCCCCGACGGCGTCCAGGTGCAGGACGGACACGTCACCATGCCCGAGCTGCCCGGCATCGGCTTCGAGGGCAAGTCCGACCTCGCCGCGGTCTGCGCCTCCCTGCTCGACTGATGCCCACCCCTCCGCTCCGGGTGGTGGTGGCCCCGGACAAGTTCAAGGGCACCCTGACCGGGGCGGAGGCGGCTGCGGCGATCGCGGACGGCGTCCGACGGGTGGTCCCCGACGCGGTGGTCACCACCGTGCCCCTGGCAGACGGGGGCGAGGGGACCGTCGACGCGGTGCTCGCCTCGGGTGGGCGGGAACGGGTCGTGCGGGTGCCCGGCCCTGACGGCAGGCCCGTGAGTGCCCGATTCGCGCTCACCCGTGGTACGGCGGTCCTGGAGGCGGCGCAGGCGTGCGGCCTCCAGCTGCTCACGCCGACCGCGCAGACTGCTGTGACGGCCCATTCCGTCGGCGTGGGGGAGCTGGTGAGGGCTGCCCTTGCCGCCGGGGCCACCCGCGTGGTCGTGGGCCTCGGAGGCGTGGCGTCCACGGACGGCGGAGCAGGGATGGCGTCTGCGCTCGGCGCACGCCTGCTCGACTCGAGCGGGGCTCGGCTGCCGCCCGGTGGTGGCGCGCTCGCCGACCTCGCGGAGGTCAACCTGGAGCTGCTGCAGGAGGTCGTGGCTCGCGCGACCTTCGTCGCCGCCACAGACGTGACCAACCCCCTGCTCGGCCCGGATGGCGCCGCTGCGGTCTACGCCCCGCAGAAAGGAGCCGGGCCCGAACAGGTCGCACAGCTCGAGCGGGGCCTGACGCGGTGGGCGGACCTGGTCGAGGCCTCCTTCGGGAACCGGACCCGCGACGTGCCCGGCGCCGGCGCCGCGGGCGGTCTGGGCTGGGGGTTGACCACGCTGCTCGGTGCGGAGGTCCGGCCCGGAGCCGACCTCGTGATGGAGCTGCTGGGTGTGGAGCAAGCCCTTGCGCGTGCCGATCTGGTCGTCACCGGCGAGGGCCGGATGGACCGGCAGACCACCTTCGGCAAGGGGCCCGTCGCGCTCGCCCGGGCGGCGAAGGCTCGCGGCGTCCCGGTGCTCGCGATCGCCGGGGCGGTCGAGGACGAGGTGAGGCACCTGGATGTGTTCGCGGGCCTGTGGTCGCTCGTGGACACGATGGGGGAGGATGCGGCCCTGCACGACGCGGGACGCGCACTGACCGAGACCACGGCGACGGCGGTCCGGGCCCTGCTGCGGTAGGACCGACGGGCAAGCCCTCGGGACGGCCGGTGCGCCCACGGAAGGGGCCCCGGCTGCCTCGCGAGGCTGCGGCTAGCCGGCCAGGGCGCGGTCCAGGCCGTCGGCGAGGCGGGCGACGGTGCCGTCGACGTCGCCGAGCTTGTCCAGCCCGAACAGCCCGATGCGGAACGTCGACCAGCTCTCCGGCTCGCCGCACATCAGCGGCACGCCGCCGGCGACCTGCAGGCCTGCCTGGGCGAACCTCGCGCCGGTCGCCAGCCCCGGGTCGTCGGCGTGCACGACGACGACGGTGGGTGCGGCATACCCGTCGGCGGCGACCGAGAGGAACCCGCGCTCGGCGAGCAGGGCGCGCACCTTGCCGCCGAGGTCCTGCTGGGCCTGGCGCAGCTCGGGCAGGCCGCGGCGGGTGCCCTCGAGCATGACCTCGAGGTTGTGGGCGAGGGTGTCGGTCGGCATGGTCGCGTGGTAGGCGTGCCGGCCCTGCACGTAGCCGTCCGCGATGGACAGCCACTTCTTGAGGTCGGCGGAGAAGCTGGTCGAGGTGGTGGACTCGATCGCCGCACGGGAGCGGTCGTTGACCATGACGTAGGCGGCGCCCGGACTGCCGCTCCACCCCTTCTGCGGGGCGGTGATCAGCACGTCGACACCGAGGTCGCGCATATCGACCCACAGCGCGCCCGAGGCGATGCAGTCGAGGACGAACAGGCCGCCGACCTCGCGGGTGGCGCGCGCCACCTCGCGCAGGTAGTCGTCGGGCAGCACGATGCCGGCCGAGGTCTCGACGTGGGCGGCGAAGACGACCTCGGGACGCTGCTCGGTGATCGCGGCGACGACCTCCTCCACCGGCGGCGGCGCCCAGGGGGAGGGTATGGCGTCGCTCGTCGGGCGCGCGGTGAGCACCGTGACGTCGTCGCTGACCGACCCCATCTCGAAGATCTGGGACCAGCGGTAGGAGAAGAACCCGTTGCGCACGACCAGGCAGCGCCGTCCGGTGGCGAGCTGGCGGGCGACCGCCTCCATGCCGTAGGTGCCGCCGCCGGGGACCACGGCGACGGCCTCGGCGCCGTAGGTGCTGGTCAGCACCTCGCTCAGCCCCTGCATGACGCCGACGAACCGCTTCGACATGTGGTTGAGGGAGAGGTCGGTGAAGACGACGGAGTACTCCAGCAGGCCGTCGGGGTCGATGTCCGGGCGGGGAAGAGTCATGGCGCAACCGTAGCCCGGCGGGGGGATTGACACGGAGGCGACTCTGCCTGCATCCTTGCGTGAGAGCGCTCTCACAACGGCTCGGCACCGCGGGCCGGCGCTCCAGCCCCACGACAAAGGAGTCAGCAATGACGCGCAGGACGTCCCCCTACCTCATCCTGGCGGCGGCGACCGCCACCAGCCTCGTGCTTGGTGCGTGCGGCGACTCGTCGGACGCCACCGACGAGGAGGCCGCCGGCTCGGGCGGCGAGGTCTCGCTCACCGTCGCCACGTTCAACGAGTTCGGCTACGAGGAGCTGCTGGAGGAGTACGAGGAGCTCAACCCCGGCGTGACGGTCGAGCACGTCAAGGCCGACACCGCTGACAACGCCCGCGCGGCGCTGCGCAACAGCCTGGGTGCCAACTCCGGTGCCGCCGACATCGAGGCGATGGAGGTCGACTGGGTCACCGAGTTCAAGCAGTACCCCGACAAGTTCGCCGACCTGAGCGACCCCGAGGTCGAGGGCCGCTGGCTGGACTGGAAGACCGAGGCCGTGACCCTCGAGGACGGCACGCTCATGGGCTACGGCACCGACATCGGCCCGGAGGCGGTCTGCTACCGCGCCGACCTCTTCGAGGAGGCCGGGCTGCCGACCGACCGCGAGGAGGTGGCCGAGCTGCTCGGGGAGTCGTGGGAGGACTACTTCGCGGCCGGACGCGAGTTCGTCGCCACGTCCGACGCCGCCTGGTACGACTCTGCCGGCGCCCTCTGGCAGGGCATGATCAACCAGGTCGACTTCGTCTACGAGGACGCCGACAACAACGTCGTCGCCACCACCAACCCGCAGGTGCGCGAGCTCTACGACCAGGTCCTGGCCGCGTCCGTCGACGACGAGCTGTCCGCCGGCCTGGGGCAGTGGAGCAGCGACTGGTCCTCGGCCTTCCAGGAGGACGAGTTCGCCACGATGCTCTGCCCCGGCTGGATGCTCGGTGTCATCGAGGGCAACGCCGAGGGCGTGGAGGGCTGGGACATCGCCAACACCTTCCCCGGAGGCGGCGGCAACTGGGGCGGGTCCTACCTGACCGTCCCGGCCCAGGGCGACAACATCGAGGAGGCCACGAAGCTGGCTGCCTGGCTGACCGCGCCCGAGCAGCAGCTCAAGGCCTTCGAGTCCAAGGGCACCTTCCCCAGCCAGGTCGAGGCGCTGGGGTCCGACACCCTGCTCGGCTCGACCAACGCCTTCTTCAACGACGCCCCCACCGGCGAGATCCTCGCCGAGCGGGCCGAGGCCGTGACGATGATGCCGCACAAGGGCCCGAAGTACTTCGAGATCAACACCGCGCTCCAGGACGCCATCACCCGGGTGGACGTCGACGGCACCGACGACCCGGACAGCAGCTGGGACAAGTTCGTCGCGGCCGTGGAGGCGCTGGGCTGACCGTGGGCGCTACGACCACGGCACCACCGGCGGGCGCCCTGCCGCCGCCCCCCGCCCCGGCCCCGACCCCGCAGCCCGGGCGTCGGGGCCGGGGGCGGGCCCGCCTGGCGCGCCTCGACTCGACGGCCTCCCCCTACCTCTACATTGCCCCGTTCTTCCTGCTCTTCATCGTCACCGGGCTCTTCCCGCTGGTCTACACCGGCTGGGTCGCGCTCCACGACTGGGACCAGATCATGGGCAAGGGCGAGTTCGTGGGTATGGAGAACTACGTCGACGTGCTCACGGGCCGGGGCTTCTGGAAGGCGCTGGCCAACACCGTCAGCATCTTCGTCCTCTCCTCGGTCCCGCAGATCATGGCGGCGCTGCTCATCGCCGCGCTGCTGGACCGCAACCTGCGCGCCAGGACCTTCTGGCGCATGGGCGTCCTGCTGCCCTACGTGGTGGCGCCCGTCGCCGTGGCGCTGATCTTCAACAACCTCTTCGCCGACCGCTTCGGCCTCATCAACCTGCTGCTGGAGACCGTCGGCCTCGACCCGGTGCGCTGGCACTCCGACCGGCTGGCCAGCCACGTCGCGATCGCGACCATGGTCAACTTCCGCTGGACCGGCTACAACGCCCTCATCCTGCTGGCGGCCATGCAGGCGATCCCCCGCGACCTCTACGAGCAGGCCGCGATCGACGGGGCCAACGCCTGGCGGCAGTTCTGGTCGGTGACGGTGCCGATGCTGCGGCCCACGATCGTCTTCGTGGTCATCACCTCCACGATCGGCGGCCTGCAGATCTTCGACGAGCCCAAGATGTACGACTCCTTCGGCCGCGGCGGCGCCGACCAGCAGTGGCAGACGCTGACCATCTACCTCTACGAGCTGGGCTGGACCCGCGCCGACTTCGGCATGGCCTCGGCCGTGGCCGTCCTGCTCTTCGGGATCATCGTCGTCTTCGGCGTCGTCAACTTCCTGCTCACCCGGCGCATCGCGCACGACGACGGAGGTCGCCGATGAGACGTCCCGGCTGGATCGTCTACGGGCTGCTCGCGGCCGTCGTGCTCGGCAGCATGTTCCCCCTGCTGTGGTCCGTCGTGGTGGCCAGCCACGACTCCACGGTCCTGGCGCGCGACCGCTTCCCGGTCGTGCCCGGGGGCAACTTCTTCCGCAACGCGGCCACGGTGCTCGACACCGTGCCCTTCTGGCGGGCCACGCTCAACTCCGTCATCGTCTCGACGACCGTGTCGGCCTCGGTGGTCTTCTTCTCCACCCTCGCCGGCTACGCCTTCGCCAAGCTGCGCTTCCGCGGCTCCGGGCCGCTGCTGGTCTTCGTCATCGCCACGATGGCGGTGCCGACCCAGCTCGGCGTCGTCCCGCTCTACCAGGTGATGGCCCGGCTGGGCTGGACCGGAGAGCTCACCGCGGTCATCGTGCCCGGGCTGGTCACCGCCTTCGGGGTGTTCTGGATGACGCAGTACCTCGCGCAGGCCGTGCCGTCCGAGCTCATCGAGGCGGCGCGCGTCGACGGGGCGAGCATGTTCCGCACCTTCTGGCACGTCGGGATCCCGGCCGCCCGACCCGCGGCCTCGATGCTCTTCCTGTTCACCTTCGTCGCCACCTGGACCAACTTCTTCTGGCCCTTCATCGTGCTGGGCCCCCGCAATCCCACCCTGCCCGTGGCCCTGCAGCAGCTGCAGGCCGCCCACTTCGTCGACTACTCGCTGGTGCTGGCCGGGGCCGTCCTCGCGACGATCCCCCTGCTCGTGCTGTTCGTCCTCGCCGGTCGCCAGCTGGTGTCCGGCATCATGCAAGGAGCTGTCAAGCAATGACCGCCGGTCCCTCCCTGTCCTTTCCTCCCGACTTCCTCTGGGGCGCGGCCACGGCCTCCTACCAGATCGAGGGCGCCGGCGCCGCCGACGGCCGCGGCGAGAGCATCTGGGACACCTTCGCCCGCGTCCCCGGCAAGGTGCTCCACGGCCACGACGGGTCGGTCGCCTGCGACCACTACCACCTGTACCCGCAGGACGTGGCGCTGATGCGCGAGCTCAACCTCTCCGCATACCGCTTCTCCCTGGCCTGGCCCAGGATCTTCCCGGACGGGCGCACGCTCAACCGGGCCGGCCTGGACTTCTACTCCCGGCTCGTCGACGAGCTCCTCGCCGCCGGGGTGACGCCCTGGCTGACCCTCTACCACTGGGACCTGCCGCAGGCCCTCGAGGAGGCCGGCGGCTGGCCCGAGCGCGACACCGCCCTGCGGTTCGTCGACTACGCCGCCACCGTGCATGACGCGCTGGGCGACCGGGTGCACTACTGGACCACGCTCAACGAGCCGTGGTGCTCGGCCTTCCTCGGGTATGCCGCCGGCGTGCACGCGCCGGGACGCACCGAGCCGCAGGCGGCGCTGCGGGCGGCCCACCACCTGCTGCTCGGCCACGGCCTGGCCACCCAGGAGCTGCGCCGGCGCGACCCCTCGCTCAGCCTGGGGCTGACGCTCAACTTCACCGACACCCACCCGCTCGACCCCGCCACCGAGCGCGACCAGGACGCCGCCCGGCGCATCGACGGGCTGGCCAACCGCTTCTTCGTCGAGCCGGTCACGCTGGGTGCCTACCCGGCCGACGTGCTGGACGATCTCGGCGACCTGTGGCCGCAGGACCTGGTGCACGACGGCGACCTGGAGGTCATCGCCACGCCGATCGACGTGCTGGGGGTCAACTACTACGCGACCCAGACGGTCACCGCCGGCTGCCCGCCGGAGCGGGCGGCGGTGGCCGCGGCGCAGGCCCGGCGCCACGACCTGCCCTCGCCCTCGGTGGGCTCCGAGCACGTCGTCGGGGTGCGGCGCGGCATACCCGTCTCCGACATGGGTTGGGAGATCTCGCCCGACGGGCTGAGCGACCTGCTGCTGCGGCTGCACAAGGACTACACCGGGCCGCAGGGCGTCCGGCTCGTCGTCACCGAGAACGGTGCGGCCGCCGATGACCGTCCCGACGCCGCGGGCTTCGTGGATGACCGTGACCGGGTCGACTACCTGGACAAGCACCTGCGGGCGGTCCACGACGCCGTGTCGCGCGGCGCCGACGTCGACGGCTACTTCGTCTGGTCGCTGCTGGACAACTTCGAGTGGGCCTGGGGCTACACCAAGCGGTTCGGCATCGTGCGCGTCGACTACGACACCCAGGAGCGGACACCGAAGGCGAGCGCCCGGTGGTATGCCGACGTGGCAGGATCGGGTCTGATCAGCGGTAACGGAGCACAGGCACCGACGACGTGAGGACGTGAGTGAGCGCGCGACGACCACCGACGCTGGAGGACGTCGCGGCCCGGGCCGGGGTCTCGCGGGCCACCGCCTCGCGGGTCGTCAACGACGACCCGCGGGTGCGGGAGTCGGCGCGGGAGGCGGTCACGGCCGCGATCGCCGAGCTGGGCTACCGACCCAACCGGGCGGCCCGGTCCCTCGTGGTCCGCGAGCCCGACTCGGTCGCCGTGCTCGTCCACGAGCCCGACCAGCGGATCTTCGCCGACCCCTTCTTCGGCGGGATGCTGCGCGGCGTCAGCCAGCGGCTCGCCGACACCCCGCTGCAGATGGTGCTGCTCATGGGCGAGCCGGCGCGCGACGCCGCCCGGATGGAGCGCTACCTGCGGGCGGGGCACACCGACGGCGTCATCGTCGTCAGCGCCCACCGCGGTGACGGGCTCATGGCGGCGCTGAGCGAGACCCGGCTGCCGACGGTCTTCGTCGGGCGCCCGCTCACCGAGGGGCCGGCGTTCGCCTACGTCGACGTCGACAACCGTGAGGGCGGCCGGATCGCCGCGCGGCGGCTCATCGAGCGCGGCTGCCGGCGTATCGCCACCATCACCGGGCCCACCGACATGGCGGCCGGCATCGACCGTCTGGCCGGGTGGCGGGACGAGATGACCGCGGCCGGCCTGGCGACCGACGCTGTCGAGCCAGGTGACTTCACCCCGCAGGGCGGCACCGACGCGATGCGCCGGCTGCTGGCCGCGCACCCCGACCTCGACGGGGTCTTCGTCGCCTCCGACCTGATGGCCGCGGCCGCGATGGCCGAGCTGCAGGCCGCCGGCCGGCGGGTGCCGGACGACGTGGCGCTCGTCGGCTTCGACGCCGGCGCCGCGGCATCGATGACCCGGCCGCCGTTGACGACCGTGGCCAACCCCGTCCTGGAGATGGCGGTGCGTGCCACGGAGCTGCTGCTGCGGCTCATGCGCGGCGAGGAGGTCCAGCCGGAGGTGCTGCCGACCCGGCTCGTCGAGGGCGGCACCGCCTGACGGCCTGACCGCCTGACCGCTTGGGGGGCGACGGGCGGCGGCTGCGGCTCCTCGGCGTCCGCAGGGCGACCACCGTGTCCCGGGGAAGTGGCGAGTATGTCGTCATTCCCACGGGACGAGCCGGTGCGGGGCGAGAGGTTCGTGGGCGGGACACCTCGCCGCCTTGGACGGGGCCTTGCGTCGTGAGAGCGCTCTCACGTAGTCTGCCGGGCACAGCAGCCGTCGGGCCCGACCGGTCCGCGGCGCCACCGGTCCGACGACAACGGAGTTCTCATGACCCGCTCGACCCCTCCCGTGCTGGGACGCCGCCTCTTCCTCGCCGCGGCCTCGGTCGGGGCTGCCACGGGTGTCGCCGCCCTCGCCGGGGCCCCCGCCGCCGCCACCCCGGCCACCCCAGCCGACGCGGTCCCGGTGCCGCCGGGCCGCCCGTCGCTACGCTCGGCGGTGGCCTTCCTGGACCGGATGACCGATGCCTACCCGGCGCGGGCCGACCAGCCGCGGCTGCCGCAGAGCTACGCCGACGAGCTGGGCCTGTTCTCGACCTCCTTCGTCTACGACGCCGCGCTGGCGGTCGTGGCGGCCCTGGCGGCCGGCCGCACCGACGTGGCGCGCACCATCGGCGACGGCCTGCTCTTCGCGCAGGACCGCGACCCCGCCCACGCCGACGGGCGGCTGCGGCAGGCCTACAACGTTGGCCCCTACGTCTTCTACGACGGCACCCCCAACCCGCACGGCCTGGTGCTGCCCGGCGGCTCCGCCAACATCGGCTGGCAGTTCGGCTTCCTCGGCACGGCCGTGGGCGACATGGCCTGGCCCGGCATCGCGCTGGTGCAGCTGCATGACGCGACCGGGGAGACGGCATACCTAGAGGGCGCGCAGCGCGTCGCCCGCTGGATCACCGACCGTGCGGTCAACCCGGGGGCGCTGGGTGGCTTCCGCTTCGGTGTGGACGGGGCCGACCGCCCGGTGCCCAACGTCTCGACCGAGCACAACATCGACTGCGTGTCGTTCTTCACGATGCTGCACGAGGTCGACCCAGACTCCGCCTGGCTCGAGGCGTCGGCCCGGGCTCGCGGGCTCGTGGACCGCATGTGGGAGCCGCAGGGCGGGTTCTTCTACACGGGGTCCGACGACGGGCAGACCGTCAACCGCGAGCCGCTGCCGCTGGACCCCCAGACCTGGAGCTGGCTGGCGATGCAGGACGCGCGGTATGCCGCGTCCGTGGACTGGGCGGCGACGGCGCTGGCGACCACGGACACCCCGGGGTCGCCGAACTCCGAGCTGCCGGCCGGGGTGTCGGTCTCCGGCGTGACGTTCAGCTCGGCGAGCCTGACCTCGACAGCGGTCTTCAACGGGCTGCAGGTGGACCCCGACGGCGTGTGGCTGGAGGGGACCGCGCAGCTGGCGGTCGCGCTCGCCGACCGCCGGGCGCCGCGCGACCGGGCGCGGGCCATCGCGCTCCTGGACCAGCTGCGGCTGGCGCAGGCCCGGCTCGGCGGCGGGCAGCACGTCGGGGGTGCGCCGCTCGGCGTCGGCGGTCTGGTCGCGGCGTCCAGCCTGCTCGACTCGGGCTTCGGCTTCGGCTACTTCCAGGTCCAGCACGTGGGCGCGACCGCGTGGTACGTCATGGCTGAGCTCGGCGCCAACCCGATGCTGCGCGGCGGTCTGCGCTAGGCGCGACCTCACGCCGGTCCGGTCCGGCGACCGATGTGCCGTCCTGTCGTGTCACGCCGGTCGCTGCCACGACGGCCGTGACACGACAGAACCGCACGGGGGTCGTCGCTGTGCCGGACGGAAGGACGTCAGCCGGAGGGCCCCGCAACGACACGGTCGAGCACGTGCCCGCGGGCCTCGGCGTAGCGCTCGCGGGCACGGGCACCCCCGTCACCGTCCGCCGGCTCGACCGTCACCAGGCCGGGCAGGGGCCAGTCGGGGGGCCCGGCGGCCTCGCCGCGCAGGACCCACGCGGCCTGGCGGGCGGCCCCGCCGGCGACGTACTCCTCCGGCGGCGGCACGAGGACCGGTGCCCCGAGGACGTCGGCGAGGGCCTGCCGCAGCGACAGCGACCTCGCAGCGCCGCCGACGAGCAGGAAGCGGCGAACCTCCACCCCTTGCGCCACCACGGCGTCCACCGCGTCGGCGAGCAGGCAGGCGACCGACTCGACGGCGGCGCGGGCCAGGTGCTCGGGGGTGGAGGTCCCCAGGGTCAGGCCGTGCAGCGAGCCGGTCGCGGTCGGCAGGTTCGGGGTGCGCTCGCCCTCGAGGTAGGGCACGAGCACGAGCCCGTCGGCCCCGGTCGGGGCCTGCGCCGCGAGGCGGTCGAGCGTGGGCAGGTCGACGCCGAGCAGCCGGGCGGCGGCGTCGAGCACCCGAGCGCCGTTGAGCGTGGCGGCCAGCGGCAGGAACCGCCCGCTGGCGTCGGCGAACCCGCTGACCATGCCGGTCACGTCGGCCGTCGGGTCGTCGGTCACGACGCTGACGACGCCGGAGGTGCCCACGGACAGCACGACGTCGCCCGGCTCCGCACCCAGGCCCAGCGCGGCCGCGGCGTTGTCACCGGCCCCGGGGCCCAGGGGTATGCCGTCCGCCGGGCCGGACCCGGTGCCCGCCTGCTCCGCCGGCCCGAGGACCCGGGGCAGGGCCGCGTCGTGCCCGAGCGTGTCCCGGACCAGCTCGTGCAGGTAGCGCCCCGAGGCGGGGCTCCAGTAGCCGGTGCCGGAGGCGTCGGAGCGGTCGGTGACGAGGTCCTCGAGCCGTCCGGTCCCGCGCAGGCGCCAGGTCAGCCAGTCGTGGGGGAGCGCGACGGCGGCGGTGCGGGCAGCGTGCTCGGGCTCGTGCTCACCGAGCCAGGCGAGCTTGGTCACGGTGTAGGAGGCCACCGGCACCGAGCCCGTCGCGCCGGCCCACCACCGACCCCCGCGCTCCTCGACCAGCCGCTGCGCCTGCGGGGCGGAGCGGGTGTCGTTCCACAGCAGGGCAGGCCGCACGACCTGGCCGTCCTCGTCGAGGGTGACCATGCCGTGCTGCTGCCCGCCGACCGACACCGCCGCGACGTCGTCCAGGCCGCCGGCCATGCCGACCGCCTCGACGAGCGCCTCCCACCACGCGTCGGGGTGCACCTCGGTGCCGTCGGGGTGCGAGGCGCGCCCCGACCGCACGAGCTCACCGCTGTCCGCGTCGCGGACCACGACCTTGCACGACTGGGTGGAGGAGTCGATGCCGGCGACGAGCGGCGCCATGGCTCAGGCGGCTCCGAGCACGTGCCGCAGGGCGAGCTGGTTGAGGCGGACGTGGCCGTAGCCGCGCGGCGCGAGCCGGTCGGACTCCGCGGCGATCTCCAGGCCGAGGTCGCCCTCGGCCTGCAGCAGCGACGCAGCGGACTCGCCCTCGGCCAGGGTCGGCACGGCAAGCTCCTCGATGCCGGAGGCGCGCATGGCCTCCTGCACCTCGGGGTCGGCGCGGAAGGCGCGGGCCCGCTCGGCCAGCAGCAGGTAGGTCTCCATGTTGGCCGCGGCCGAGACCCACACTCCCTCGAGGTCCTCGGTCCGGGAGGGCTTGTAGTCGAAGTGCCGGGGCCCCTCGTAGCGGGGCCCGCCGCTGGGGAAGCCGTTCTCCAGCAGGTCGACGGTGAAGAAGGCCGACATCAGGTCGCCGTGGCCGAAGACCAGGTCCTGGTCGAACTTCGGGCCGTGCTGGCCGTTGAGGTCGATGTGGAACAGCTTGCCCGACCACAGCGCCTGGGCGATGCCGGCCGTGAAGTTGAGCCCGGCCATCTGCTCGTGCCCCACCTCGGGGTTGAGGCCGACGATGTCACCGTGCTCGAGCTGGGCGATGAAGCCGAGCGCGTGACCCACGGTCGGCAGCAGGATGTCACCGCGCGGCTCGTTGGGCTTGGGCTCCAGGGCGATGCGCATGTCGTAACCGCGGTCCTTGATGAAGCCGGCCACGCTGTCCAGCCCCTCGGCGAAGCGGTCCAGTGCCGCGCGGTGGTCCTTGGCGCCGTCGTACTCCATACCCTCGCGGCCGCCCCACATGACGAAGGTGCGCGCGCCCAGCTCGGCGCCGAGCTCGACCTGGCGCAGCACCTTGCGCAGCGCCAGCCGGCGCACCCCGCGGTCGTTGCTCGTCAGGGCGCCGTCCTTGAAGACGGGGTGGGTGAAGGTGTTGGTGGTCACCATCGGCACGGTCAGCCCGGTCTCGTCCAGGGCGGCGCGGAAGCGCCCGATGACGGCGTCGCGCTCCGAGGCGCTCGCGCCCGGGGGGACCAGGTCGTCGTCGTGGAAGGTCACGCCGGAGGCGCCGAGCTCGGCGAGCCGGTGGACGGAGTCGACCGGGTCGATCGGGGCCCGCGTGGCGTCCCCGAAGGGGTCCTGGGCAGACCAGCCGACGGTCCACAGACCGAAGGTGAACTGGACCTGCGAGTATGACGTGGCCGTGGGCGCCGACATGGATCCTCCTTGATTGGTTGTGCCGCAAAACTATAACGGCCGGCGGGGTCGCGCAACCCCTGGACCATCGCAACGAAATCGTTATCGATAACGATTGACACGCGGCGCAACAAACTGGCAGATTCGGTCTGGACGGAACTCACTCAACGCCGAGGAGCACACACATGAACACCATCCGCGCACTGAGCCTGGCGGCCTCGGGCAGCCTCGTCCTGACCCTCGCCGCCTGCGGCGGGAGCAGCAGCGAGGGCGACCAGGGCGGCGGCTCCACCGGCGGTGACGGTGGCACCGCGGAGTCGATCTCCTGGTGGCACAACTCCAACACCGGGGAGGGCCTGGAGTACTACACCCAGCTCGCGGCCGACTTCGAGGAGGAGACCGGGGTCGCCGTCGAGATGGAGGCGATGCAGCACGAGGACATGCTGACCAAGCTCGACGCGGCCTTCCAGGCCGGCGACGCCCCGGACGTCTACATGGAGCGTGGTGGCGGCGAGCTCGCCGACCACGTCGAGGCGGGCCTGACCAGGGACCTGACCGAGGACGCGGCCGAGGAGATCGAGCTGCTCGGCGGCACCGTCCAGGGCTGGACCGTCGACGACCGCGTCTACGCGCTGCCGTTCTCCGTCGGCGTCGTCGGCTTCTGGTACAACACCGAGATGTTCGAGGAGGCCGGGATCACCGAGCCCCCCAGCACCTGGGACGAGATGTACACCGCGATCGACCAGCTCAAGGCCGCCGGCATGGAGCCGATCTCGGTGGGCGCCGGCGACAAGTGGCCGGCGGCGCACTACTGGTACCAGTTCGCCCTGCGCCACTGCGCCGAGGACGTCCTCACCAGCGCCGTGCAGACCCTCGACTTCTCCGACGAGTGCTTCATCAGGGCCGGCGAGGAGGTCGAGAAGCTCGTCGCGGCCGAGCCGTTCAACCGCGGCTTCCTGTCGACCCCGGCACAGTCCGGCCCGACCAGCGCCTCCGGGCTGCTCGCCACCGAGCAGGTCGCGATGGAGATGCAGGGCCACTGGGAGCCCGGCGTGATGGCCGGCCTCACCGAGGACGGCGAGGGCCTGGGCGACAAGCTCGGCTGGTTCCCCTTCCCCGCGGTCGAGGGCGGCCAGGGTGACCAGGAAGCCCAGCTCGGCGGTGGCGACGCCTGGGCCGTGTCGGCCGACGCGCCGCAGGCGGCCGTCGACTTCGTGACCTTCCTGCTCTCCGACGAGGTGCAGCGCGGCTTCGCCGAGCGCGACATGGGCCTGCCGACCAACCCCAACGTCACGGACGCGGTCGCCGACCCGGCCCTGGCGCAGCTGCTCGAGGTCCGCGACAACGCCCCCTACGTCCAGCTCTACTTCGACACCGCCTTCGGCCAGTCGGTGGGTGGCGCGATGAACGACGCGATCGCGCTCATGTTCGCCGGGCAGGCCACGCCGCAGGACATCGTCGACCAGACGCAGTCCGCGGCCGACGCCGAGGGCTGAGCAGCACCGCACGATGACCGCCCTGCCCGTCCCGTCCCGGGGCACGACCCCGCCCGCCGGCCGCGACACGCGGCCGGCGGGCGGCCGCCGCCGCGACTGGCGGATGGCGGCCGAGATCGTCGTCTTCACGGCGCCGGCCCTGCTGCTGTTCGCCGTCTTCGTCGTCTGGCCGATCCTGCGCGCCGTCCAGTTCTCCCTCTACCGCTGGAAGGGCTTCGGCCCGCTGGTGGACTTCGTCGGCCTGCAGAACTACGTCGCCGTCCTGACCGACGAGGTCTTCACCGGCGCGGTGGGCCACAACCTGATCATCGTCGTGGCCTCGATCCTCATCCAGCTGCCGCTGGGTCTGGCCATCGCGCTGCTGCTCAACCGGCGGATGCGCGGGCAGGGGATGCTGCGCACGATCATCTTCGTCCCCTACGTGCTCTCCGAGGTCATCGCCGGCGTCGTCTGGTTCCAGCTGCTGCAGCCGGGCCGCGGCGTCATCGAGGCCATGCTCGGCACGGTCGGTCTCGCGGGCCCCTTCCAGGGCTTCCTGGGCACCCCGTCCCTGGCCCTGCCCACGCTCGTGGTGGTGCTGACCTGGAAGTACGTCGGCCTGGCCGTCCTGCTCTTCCTCGCCGGCCTGCAGGGCGTGCCGGACGAGCTGTCGGAGGCCGCTCAGATCGACGGGGCCTCCTGGTGGCAGACCCAGTGGCGGGTCACGATCCCGCTGCTCGGCCCGACCATCCGGATGTGGGCCTTCTTGTCGATGATTGGCTCGCTGCAGCTCTTCGACATGGTCTGGATCCTCACCGGCGGCGGCCCTGCCAACGCCACGACCACGATGGCGACCTTCCTGGTCAACGAGGGCACGAAGCGGCAGAACTACGGCATCGCCGCCGCCGCCTCGGTCGTCCTGTTCGTCATCGCCCTGCTTATGGCCGTCCTCTACCAACGCTTCGTGCTCCGGCGGGACACCGCCGACGCCGACGTCACCCGGGGGGTCCGATGACCACCACGACCACGCCCACCCCCGTCTCGCGCGACGGCGCCGGCCCGACCGCGGCGAGCGGCGGCACCCGCGCGCCCCGGCAGGGCAGCGGCCGCAGCGAGGGAGGGGTGCTGGTCTACCTCGTCGCCCTCCTCGTCGTGGCGCTCACCCTGGGCCCGGTCCTGTATGCCGTGCTCGGCGGCTTCCGCTCCAACGCCCAGCTGGCCTCCGCCCCGGCGGGCCTGCCCGACCCGTGGGTCTTCGACAACTACCGCAGGGTGCTCACCGAGAGCGCCTTCTGGACCTACGCGGTCAACTCGGTCGCCGTCGCGGCCATCACGACCGTCGTCACGGTCGTCTGCGGGCTGATGGCCGCCTACCCGCTGGCCCGCTACCAGTTCCGCTGGCGCGAGCCGCTGTTCATGGTCTTCGTGGTGGGCCTGCTCTTCCCGGCGACCGTGGCGATCATCCCGCTGTTCATCCTGGTCACCCGCGACCTGGGGATCGGCAACACCTGGTGGGGCGTCGCCCTGCCGCAGGCGGCGTTCGCGCTGCCGATGACGATCGTCATCCTGCGACCCTTCCTCATGGCCATCCCGCGGGAGATGGAGGAGGCCGCGATCGTCGACGGCGCCTCCCGGCTGCAGTTCTTCTGGCGGGTGCTGCTGCCCCTGTCGGCCCCGGGCGCGGTGACGGTGGGCGTGCTCGCCTTCGTCGGCTCGTGGAACGCCTACCTGCTGCCCCTGCTGCTGCTGCGCGGCGACATGAAGACCCTGCCGCTGGGCGTGGCCGACTTCTCCTCGCAGTACTCCTCCGACACCGCCGGCGTCTTCGCCTTCACCACCCTGGCGATGATCCCCGCGCTGATCTTCTTCCTGGCGATGCAGAAGCGCATCGTCAACGGCCTGCAGGGAGCGGTGAAGGGCTGACGCGCCCTCAGCTGCACCGCATACCCCGCCAGCCCCCGACACCAGACCTCTCGACCCCTCCCCGTGGAAGGCGATGCCGCCATGACCGACACCCGCACCGTCGAGGCTCCGGCCGACAACGACGACCACCGGCGCCCGGGCGTGCCCGAGCTGGTCGCCGCGATGACCCTGGAGGAGAAGCTGGCGCAGATCGTCGGCTTCTGGGACAAGGGCGACGGGGACGCGGTGGCCCCGCTGCAGGGTGCGTTCGCCGAGCCCCAGGGCCTCCACGACGTCGCCTCCCAGGGCCTGGGCCACCTGACCCGGGTCTACGGCACCCGCCCGGTCGACCCGGTCGAGCGCGCGCGCTGGCTGTGGGACTTCCAGCGCTGGCTGGTGCGCTCGACGCGGCACGGCATACCGGCGCTGGTGCACGAGGAGTGCCTGACCGGGCTGTCCGCGTGGCGCGCGGCGACCTTCCCGACCCCGCTGGCCTGGGGCGCGACCTGGGACACCGGGCTCGTGCACGAGATGGCGGCCTCGGTGGGGCGCTCGATGCGGCAGCTGGGCGTGCACCAGGGGCTCGCGCCCGTCCTCGACGTCGTGCGCGACCCGCGCTGGGGCCGGGTGGAGGAGGCGATCTCCGAGGACCCCTACCTCGTGGCCACCATCGGCACGGGGTATGTCGAGGGCCTGCAGTCCGAGGGGGTGCACGCGACGCTCAAGCACTTCGTCGGCTACTCCGCCTCGCAGGCGGGCCGCAACTTCGCGCCGGTGCACGCCGGACCGCGCGAGCTCGAGGACGTGCTCATGGTGCCCTTCGAGATGGCCGTGGTCGAGGGTGGCGTGCGCTCGGTCATGCACTCCTACACCGAGATCGACGGCGTGCCCGTCGCCTCCGACCCGACGCTGCTCACCGGCGTGCTGCGCGAGCGGTGGGGCTTCGACGGCACCGTGGTGGCCGACTACTTCGGCGTCGCCTTCCTGCAGCTGCTGCACCACGTCGCGGCCGACCTCGGGCAGGCCGCCGGCCAGGCGCTGCTCGCCGGCGTCGACATCGAGCTGCCGACCGGCGACGCCTACCTGGCGCCGCTGGCCGAGGCGGTCCGCTCCGGCGCCGTGGACGAGGCGCTCGTCGACCGGGCCTGCACCCGGGCCCTGCGGCAGAAGGAGGAGCTCGGCCTGCTCGGCGCCACCTTCGAGGACGAGCCGCCCGCCGCCGTCGAGCTGGACGGGCCCGAGCACCGGGCGCTCGCGGCCCGGCTGGCCGAGGAGTCGGTCGTGCTGCTGTCCAACGACGGCACGCTGCCCCTGACGGCGCCGGGGAGGGTGGCCGTCATCGGACCGAACGCCGACCGGCTGGCCGCGCTCTTCGGCTGCTACTCCTTCGTCAACCACGTCATCCCGCAGCACCCGCAGACCGACCCCGGGATCGTCGCCCCGACGGTCCGCGAGGCGCTGCTGCAGGAGTGGCCGGAGGCCGAGCTGCGCCACGAGTGGGGCTGCGACGTCGACTCCGAGGACGTCTCGGGCCTGCAGGACGCGGCGGCCGCGGCGGCCGGGTCCGACGTGGCGGTCGTCGTCGTGGGGGACTCCTCCGGCCTCTTCGGCCGGGCCACCTCGGGAGAGGGCTGCGACCGCGACGACCTGGAGCTGCCCGGCGTCCAGCGCCGGCTGGTCGAGGCCGTCGCTGCGACGGGCACGCCGGTGGTGCTGGTCCTGCTCACCGGCCGCCCCTACGCCGTCGACTGGGCGCTGGGGTCGTGCGCCGCCGTGGTCCAGGCCTTCTTCCCCGGCGAGGAGGGCGCGGGCGCCGTCGCCGGGGTGCTCTCGGGACGGGTGAACCCCTCGGGCCACCTGCCCGTCAGCATCCCGCGCTCGGCCGGCAGCCAGCCCTACACCTACCTGCACCCGCCGCTGGGCGGCGACACCGACGTCACCAACCTCTCCAGCCGGCCGGCGCTGCCGTTCGGGCACGGCCTGTCCTACACGACCTTCGGGCTGGACGACCTGCGGGTCGGCGCCGGCTCCACGGCCGACGACGTCGAGGTGCAGGTCCGGGTGACCAACACGGGCGGGCGTGCGGGTGACGACGTCGTCCAGGTCTACGCGCGCGACCTCGTCGCGTCGGTCACCCGGCCGGTCGCCCAGCTCGTGGGCTACGCCCGCGTCAGGCTGGAGGCGGGGGAGGCGCGCACGCTGGCCCTGCGCGTGCCACCCTCGCGGCTGTCCTTCACCGGGCGGGACGGCCGCCGGGTCGTCGAGCCCGGCGACGTGGAGATCTGGGTCGGGGAGTCGGTCGCCGACCGGCGCCTCGTGCAGACCGTCACGCTCACCGGCGACGTCCACGAGGTGGGCCTGCACGACCCGCGCCGCACGACGGTGAGCACCTAGAGCCGGACGTGCGCGGGCCTCAGTGGCCGTCGCCGAGGCGACCCGTCAGCAGCTCGTGGCGTGCCGCCGAGGACCAGTTGAGGCCGCGGATCTCGACCTCCTTGCCCAGGCGGGCGTACTTGGTCTGCACCGCGTCCAGCGCGGCGACCGTCGAGGCGTCCCAGACGTGGCTGTCGGTCAGGTCGATGACGACGCGGGACGGGTCGCCGGCGTAGTCGAACTGGTAGACGAGGTCGTTGCTCGTGGCGAAGAAGAGCTCGCCGGACACCTTGTAGGTGCGCACGTCGGGCTCGCCGTCCCCGTCGACGTCGACCTCCTCGACCCGGTCCACCGACGCGAAGTGGGCCACGCGCCGGGCGAAGAGGATGATCGCGGCGTTGACGCCGACGATCACCCCGTAGGCCAGGTTGTGGGTCAGCACCGTCACGACGACGGTGAGCAGCATGACGAGGTTCTCGCCGTGCGGCATCCGCCGCAGCGTGGCCGGCTGGATGCTGTGCCAGTCGAAGGTCGCCACCGAGACCATGATCATCACGGCGACCAGCGCCGCCATGGGGATCATCCCGACCGCCGGCCCCGCGCCCAGGACGAGGGCCAGCAGGAAGACGCCGGCGAGGAACGTCGAGATCCGGGTGCGTGCGCCGGAGACCTTCACGTTGATCATCGTCTGGCCGATCATCGCGCAGCCGCCCATGCCGCCGAAGAGGCCGGAGGCCATGTTGGCCACGCCCTGGCCCCAGCTCTCGCGGGTCTTGTCCGAGTGGGTGTCGGTGATGCCGTCGACGAGCTTGGCCGTCATCAGCGACTCCAGCAGGCCGACCAGCGCCATCGCCAGGGCGTAGGGGCCGATGATCTGCAGGGTCTCCACGGTCAGCGGCACGTCGGGGACGAGCAGCTCGGGCAGCGACGTGGGCAGCTCGCCCTGGTCGGAGACGTCCGGCAGCTGCCAGCCGGCGGCCCAGACCAGGGCGGTGATCACCACGATCGCGACCAGCGGGGCGGGGACGACGGTGGTCAGACGGGGCAGGCCGACCATGATCGCCAGCCCGAGGGCCACCATGGGGTAGACCAGCCACGGCACCCCGAGCAGGTAGGGCAGCTGCGCGGTGAAGATGAGGATCGCCAGGGCGTTGACGAAGCCGACCATGACCATCCGCGGGATGAAGCGCATCAGCTTGGCCACCCCCAGCACGGCCAGCACGACCTGCAGCACCCCGGCGAGGATCACCGTCGCCAGGAAGTAGTCGATCCCGTGCTCGCGGGCGACCGGGGCGATGACCAGGGCCACGGCTCCGGTGGCCGCCGAGATCATCGCCGGGCGCCCGCCGACGAACGCGATCGTGACCGCCATGACGAAGCTGGAGAAGAGCCCCAGGCGCGGGTCGACACCGGCGATGATCGAGAAGGAGATCGCCTCGGGGATCAGCGCGAGCGCGACGACCAGGCCGGCGAGCACCTCGGTCCGCAGCCGCCGCGGGTTGCGCAGGGCCGCCAGGGTGGAGGTCTCCCGCTCGCCCGCCTCGGGCACCACCGGGGTATGCGGCTCGACCGGCGCCGGGGTCGTGGTCGGCTCGGGCATGGGGGCTCCTTCGCAGCAGGGCAGGGTGCGGGGGTATGACGTGACGTCGTCGGGAGGCCTGCGCCGCGGGCCGCGCCGGGCCGGAGGGGGGCGGCCGTCCGCCGCCACGCCCAGCGGGCAACCCTACCGGAACGTCAGAGTTGCTGTCACATCCGCCGCGCGGCTCGGCGGTAGCCTGCTGACCCATGGTCACAGCCGAGGACCCGCCCGGGCGCGCGGACGAGACGCCGGCCCTGCGGCACATCGGCGAGGTGGCTGAGCTCACCGGCCTGTCGCACCGCACGATCCGCTACTACGAGGAGATGGGCCTCGTCAGCCCCGCGGCGCGCACCGACGGGGGCTTTCGTCTCTACGACCAGGCGAGACTCGACCGGCTGCGGCTGATCACGCCGATGAAGCCGCTGGGCTACTCCATCGAGGAGATCCGCGATCTGCTGGGGGCGCTGGACGCCCTGTCGGACCAGGCGACCGAGGAGGAGGGCCGCGCGCACGCACGGGCGGTGCTTCGACGGTCGCACCACGAGACCCAGCTGCGCATCGCGGAGCTTCGGACCCAGATCACCCGCGCCGAGCAGTTCCTGCGTCTCGTGGACGAGCAGCTGGGCGCGACCGGGACACCGAAGGCCTGACGACCGTCGACGCGGCTCACCCGGCGCTCGCCCCTGAGCAGGGTTAGCGTCGAGGGTCCATCCGAACCCGATCGAAGGAGAAGCATTATGGGTCTGTTGTCAGGACTGCTCAACCGTGCAGCAGGAACGTCCCGGCGCGGCGCCACCGGCGGGGCGACCGTCGGCCGCGGGGTCGGCACCACCGGCACCGCACGTGGCGCCGGGGTCGGCGGGATGCTCAGCCGGCTGCTCCGGGGAAGCCGCAGGTTCTAGGACGGGCTGCTCCGCGGTGCCTCACCGCGCCCGGTAGCGCGTCCA
The DNA here is from genome assembly GCF_000421185.1 of Ornithinimicrobium pekingense DSM 21552. GTDB lineage: Bacteria > Actinomycetota > Actinomycetes > Actinomycetales > Dermatophilaceae > Ornithinicoccus > Ornithinicoccus pekingensis. The sequence continues at coordinate 103,980 of NZ_ATWJ01000012.1, read as the reverse complement.
GACCAGGCCGGTGGGGAAGGTGCGGTGGTCGACCAGCTCGAGGTCGAGGCGGACGCCGTCGGGGAAGAAGCGCGTGCCGCCGCCCACCACGCTGGTGGTGACGAAGAGGTGGTACTCGTCGACCAGGCCCGCCGAGATCGCCTGGGCCGCCAGGGTCGGGCCGTCGACGGTCAGGTCGTGGTCGCACCGGGCCTTGAGCCGTCGCACCGCCTCGGGGTCGAAGGACCGCTCGATCCTGGTGCGGGCGCTGGAGGGCTCCTGCAGCGTCGTCGACCAGACGATCTTGTCCGCCGCCTGCCAGTCGCGGGCGTAGTCCACGACGAAGGCGGGGGCGTCGGGCTCGGTGTGGGCGGTCTCCCAGTAGACCATCGTCTCGTACATCCGCCGGCCGTAGAGGAAGGTGCGCACCGGCCGGAAGAGGTCACCGACGAAGGTGTGCACCTCCTCGTCCTGGGCCCCCAGGCCGATGTCGCCCTCCGCCGCCGTCACGTAGCCGTCGAGCGAGGTGACCATCGAGTAGATGAGCTGTCCCATGGGAGCTGTGACCCTCCGTCCGCCCCGGACTCACCGGTGGCCGACGCTCAGCCGTCCACCTGCAGCACGAACATGCTCCACGACGCCGGCGGCAGCTGGGCCACCAGCTCGCCGTCGACGACCGCCGCGTGGGGGTGCTCCCGCGGCTCGACCCGGTGGGGGTCGTCCTGGGTGTTGGTGGCGGTCAGGTCGTCGTCGGTCAGCACGACAGCCTCGAGGAGCGTCCCGCCGCCGAAGCCGCGCAGCCCCGTGGTCAGGGCCACCGGCTCGGAGGGGTGCCGGTTGACGACGAGCACGGTCAGGCGCCGCTCGTCGACGTCGTGCGTGGCGACGGCGTCGAGGACCGGCACCTCGCCATACCTCTGCGTCGTCAGGGCCGGGGCGGTGAGGCGCAGGTCGAGCACTGTGCCGGTGGCGTGCCGCGCGGTGAGGGCGAAGGGGTGGAACGTCGCCTGCCGCCAGGCGGGCCCGCCGGGCTCGGTGCGGATCAGCGAGAGGGTGTTGACGAGCTGGGCCTGCGAGGCGGCGGTGACCCGGTCGGCGTGGCGCAGCAGCGTGATGAGCAGCGAGCCGACGACCACGGCGTCGAGGACGGTGTAGGCGTCCTCGCTGCGTCGCGGGGCGACCTGCCATTCGCTGGTCGGCGCCACCTCCTGCGCCTGCCACTCCTGCAGGTACCAGACGTTCCACTCGTCGAAGGAGATGTCGATCCGCCGGTCCGAGCCGAGCCGCGCGCCGACGTGGTCGACCGTGGCGACGACCTGGTCGATGAACCGGTCCATGTCGACGGAGGACGCCAGGAAGCTGGCCCGGTCGTCGCCGTGCAGCTGGTAGTAGGCGTGCGCCGAGACGTAGTCGACCACGTCGTGGGCGTGCTCCAGGACGGTGGCCTCCCACGCCCCGAAGGTGGGCATGTCACGGCTCGAGGACCCGCACGCGACGAGCTCGAGGTCGGGGTCGAGCTGGCGCATCGCGCGGGCGGTCTCCGCGGCGAGCCGACCGTACTCCTGGGCGGTCTTGTGGCCGAGCTGCCACGGCCCGTCCATCTCGTTGCCCAGGCACCACAGGCGTATGCCGTGCGGCTGCGGCGACCCGTGCGCCACGCGCAGGTCGGACAGGGTGGTGCCGCCGGGGTGGTTGGCGTACTCGAGGAGGTCGAGCGCCTCCTGGACGCCGCGGGTGCCCAGGTTGACCGCCATCATCGGCTCGACCCCCGCCCGCGCGGCCCAGCGCACGAACTCGTCGAGCCCGAAGGCGTTGGTCTCCACCGTGCGCCAGGCCGGGTCCAGCCGGGTCGGTCGCCGCTCGGCGGGGCCGACGCCGTCCTCCCACCGGTAGCCGGAGACGAAGTTGCCTCCCGGGTAGCGCACGGTCGTCACGCCCAGCTCGCGGACGAGGTCGAGCACGTCACCGCGGAAGCCGTCGTCGTCGGCGCTCGGGTGGCCGGGCTCGTAGATGCCGGTGTAGACGCACCGGCCCATGTGCTCGACGAAGGAGCCGAACAGCCGGCGGCCGACCGGGGCCACGACGAAGGCGGGGTCGACCGCCGCCCGTGCCTGCTGCATAGGTCTCAGTCCTTCGAGGGGTGCGGTGGGGCGGTGGAGGCCCGCTCCACGAGCCGGGTGTCCATGCGGATGTGCGTCTGCTCCAGCTCCTCGCCGGCCAGCAGCCGCAGCAGCATGCCCAGCGCCGTGCGCCCGATCTCGCGCAGCGGCTGGGCCACGGTCGTCAGGGCCGGCTCGGCGACCGCCGACTCCGGGACGTTGTCGAAGCCGACCACCGAGAGGTCCCCGGGCACGGCCAGCCCGAGCTCGCGGGCGACCTCCATGGTCCGGATCGCCATGAGGTCGTTGGCGGCGAAGACCGCGGTGGGTCGGTCGCGCCGGTCGAGGATGAGGTGGGCGGGGCCGACGGCCGACTCGGCCCGGTAGGAGCCGGTGGCCAGCAGGGTCTCGTCGACCTCGAGGCCGGCGGTCGCCATCGCCGAGCGGAAGCCCTGCTCGCGCAGCTTGGCCGACTCGAGGTCCTCACGGCCGCGGATCATGCCGATCCTGGTGTGCCCCAGCGCGATCAGGTGCTCGACGGCGGACCGGGCGCCGCCGACGTTGTCGGAGTCGACGGTCGGCACGTCGTGGCTGCCGGTGTGCGGGTCGATCGCCACCACCGGCATCGCCGCACCGGGCTCGACCACGGTCGGGGTGACGATGATCGCCCCGTCGAGCAGCGTGCCCCCGAGCCGGCGCAGCGAGCGACGCTCCCACCCGACGGTCTCGCCGTGGGTGGCGCCGGCGAAGGCGAGCAGCTCGTAGTCGGTGTCCGCCATCGCGCTGGAGACGCCCTTGAGCAGCTCGGTGCTGAACGGCTCGAACTCGGCGACCAGCACCCCGAGGATCCCGGTGCGCGAGCTGCGCAGGCTGCGGGCCAGCAGGCTCGTCTCGTAGCCGAGGTCGGCGATGACCTGGTGCACGCGCGCGGTGGTGGCGGCGGACACGCCGTACCTGCCGTTGACGACCTTGGAGACGGTCGCGACGGAGACCCCGGCCTGCCGTGCGACGTCCTCCATCCGCACGCGACCGCCGCTCACCATGGCGCCATTATCGACGGGGTCGCGGCGGGACCTGCTCAGGGCAGGTCCCGCCGCGAGTCGTCCGAGCCTCAGCGGCCCGAACGCGGGGAGACGCCGGGCGTCGCCTCGCGCAGGGACTCGAGCATCGCGTGGTAGGCGGGCTTGGGGTCGAGATCGTCGGTGAAGATCGTCGCCCACTCCTCCCCGGGGAAGACGTCGGGCACCCACGAGCTGGCGTCCGGGAAGCCCCAGACCGTGAACGACGTGCACGACGGCACGGCCAGGCAGGCCTCGAGCATGGCGTCGTGCCGCTCGGCGTGCAGGGTGACCTGCTCCGGCGTCGGACCGTCCTGGCCCTCCGGGATCGGGACGCGCACGTCCGCCTCGGTGACGGCCACGTCCAGGCCGAGGGCGGCGAAGCGCTCGAAGTTGGCCTGCATCGAGTCGTCGAAGCCGTACATCAGGCTCAGGTGGCCCTGGCTGCCCATGCCGTGCAGCGGCACGCCGTCGGCCAGCAGCTCCTGGGCCAGCGCGTAGTAGGCGTCGGTCTTGGTGTTGACCCCCTCGGCGTTGTAGTCGTTGAGGAACAGGCGCGCCTGCGGGTCCGCCTCGTGCGCCCAGCGGAAGGTGTCGCCGATCAGGGCGACCGGGTCCTCGGAGCAGGCGGCCAGGAAGGGGTTGGCCTCGGTGCGCAGCCGCACGCCGCCCTCGTCCCAGTCGTCCTGGAAGATCTCGTTGGCGACGTCCCACTCGTAGATCTCGCCGGCGTAGCGTCCGACGACCGTGCGGACGTGGTCCTCGAGGACGTCGCGCGCCTCCTCGCAGGTCCAGTCCGCGGCCGCGTCGCTCACCCACTGGGGGTTCTGGCTGTGCCACAGCAGGGTGTGGCCGCGCACCTCCTGGTTGTTGGCGCGGGCGAACTCCACGATCGCGTCCGCGCCGCTGAAGTGGTAGACCCCCGGCTCGGGGTGGATCTCGGCCCACTTCATGTCGTTCTCGGGCGTGATCGAGCCGAACTCGCGGGCGAGCACCCGCTGGTGCTCGGTCGGGTCCAACCGGTCGTAGCCCAGCAGGTCACGCTGGCCCCAGACGGCGCTGCCGATCTGCAGGTCCTTGGGCGCCTGGCGGCGCAGCGTGTCCTGGTGGCCGCGGGCGTGGTCCGGCGGGGCCGCGGTCGCGGCCGGGGCGAGGGTGCCGGCGGCCAGGGTGGTGCCGGCGGCGGCCAGCAGGAGGGAACGGGTCAGGTGTCGCACTTTCTTCTCCTTCATTGGGTGTGGGGCAGGAGTGGTCGGGTGCACGGGCGGGGGAAGGTCTCTGAGGGGTGGGGTCTCGGACGCAAGGGCCGAGGTATGGCGTTCAGGCGGGGGCGGGCGCGCCCACGTGCGCGGTCAGGCGCTCGGTGCCGGGGGTGAGGTGGACCTCGGCGCAGCGGCCGTCCGGCAGGCGCACGGCATACCGGCCGAGCCACCCGGTGAGGGGCAGGCGGCCGTCGCCGTCGGTGCGCACGGTGGTGGGGGAGAGCCACCACTCCTGCCGGACGAGGCGACGCAGCGTGTCGTAGGCGGGCTTGGGGGTGCCGTCGGGCCGGACCAGCCCGGCGGGCGCGTGCAGCCAGGCAAAGCGGTCCCACAGCCCCCACCAGGTGATCGACTCCACGCTCGGGTGGGACAGCACGGTGCGGTAGTGCCGCTCGAGCTCCTCGGCCTGCCGGGCCTCGCCCTCGGGGGTGCTGGGCCAGCCGCCGGGCTCGACGACGTGGTCGTTGAGGTCCTCGACGTGCGCCGGCATGAGGTCCCCGGAGACCAGCGTGGTCTCGGTCAGGTGCAGCGGCAGGCCGTAGCGGGATAACCGCTCCAGCACCTCGAGGGTCTTCTCCTCGCCCCACCAGCCCTGGTGCATGTGGCTCTGCAGGCCCAGCGCGTCGACCTGCACCCCGGCCTCGAGGACACCCTCGACGAGGGTGTCGTAGGCGGTGGACATGTCGAAGTCGTTGAGCAGCAGGGTGGCCGAGGGGTTGGCGGCGCGGGCGGTCTCGAAGGCCAGGCGGGTGATCCCGATGCGCCCCAGCCGTCGGGCGAGCGGGGTGATGGCGTTGTCCTCCGCGGTGAAGACCGGCATGATCACCACCTCGTTGATCGCGTCCCAGGTGTCGATGAGACCGGTGAACGCGGTGACCTCGCGGGTGATCCGCCCGCGCAGCAGCCGCTCGACCTCCTCCAGGTCGCGGCCGCGCAGCCACGGCGGCGCCAGGGTGTGCCAGGCCAGGGGGTGGCCCTTGAGCCGGACCCCGCGCCCGGCGAACCACTGCGCGCCCCGGCGCAGCCGGTCGGTCTGCGGCGCGCCCTCCTCCGGCTCGTGCTGGCCCCAGTAGAACGGCAGCGTCGCGGTGTTGAAGAGCTCGAGCCACTGCGCCGCCATGACCTCGCGCTCAGCGTCGCTGACAGGGTCCTCCTCCGCCGCTGCGGGGGAGGACGGCAGCAGCTCGAAGCCGATGCAGCCGAAGCCGAACGCGTGGTCGACCTGCTCGGCCACGACGTCGGTCTCCGCCAGCGGGTGCCCGTCGGCGTCGCGGACCTCGACCAGCGTCGAGGCGGTCCGGTGCGCGAGAGCGGGGTCGGGCCGGGGAGAGGTGAGCGGGAAGGGGGCCTGAGCAGGGTGCAGCGACGCCGTCGCCATGGGTGCCTCCGTCGTTGGTTGCGCCACAAAACTATCGCCAGAAAACTAACCCGGGTCGTGGTCCCGCGCAACCCCACCCGGTGCGTAGGCTGGAGCCCATGCACCCCCTCGCCGCCGCGGCCTCACCGGGCGTCGTCCTCGCCCACCAGTCGACGCTGCGCGAGACCAACCTCGCGGTCGTGCTCCGCTGCGTGTGCGCCTCGGAGGAGCCGGTGTCCCGGGCGGGGGTCGCGGCGGCGACCGGTCTGACCCGCTCCACCGTCTCGCGCCTGGTCGACGAGCTGGTGGCCGGCGGCCTCGTCGAGGAGGGCACGGCCCAGCTGGCCGGCCCGGGTCGCCCGGCCACGCCGCTGCGACCCACCGGGCGCATCTGCGCCGTGGGGCTGCAGGTCAACGCCGCGCACGTGGCGGCCCGGCTGCTGGACCTGCGCGGCCGGGTGGTGGCCGAGGCCCGCTCCGAGCCCGACCTCGTGGGGTCCGAGCCCGCGGCCGCCCTGCAGCTGCTCGGGGTGCACCTGGCCCAGGTCCTCGCGCAGACCCCCGAGGGCGGCCGGGTCGTCGGCGCCGGGCTGGCCCTGCCGGGCGTCGTCGACGGCTCGGGCGAGCGGCTGCTGCGCGCGCCCAACCTCGGCTGGCAGGACCTCTCACCCGCCGCGGGCCTGCGCGAGCAGCTGCACGGCATACCCCTGAGCCTGGGCAACGAGGCCAACCTCGCCGCGCACGCCTTCGCCCAGCCGGCGCCCGGGCGGCAGGGGCGCTCGAGCCACTTCGTCTACGTCTCCGGCGAGATCGGCATCGGCGGGGCCGTGGTCACCGATGCCCGCGTGCAGTCGGGCCTGCACGGCTTCGCCGGCGAGATCGGGCACATGCCCTTCCGCCCGGGCGGGGACCCCTGCCCCTGCGGGTCCGACGGGTGCCTGGAGCGGTATGCCGGACGCCTGGCCATGACCCGTCGCGCCGGGCTGCCGCCGGCCACCACCCTGGCCGAGCTCGGCCGCCTGGCCGAGGAGGGGCACACCGGCAGCCGGGAGGCGATCGACCTGGCCGCCGAGGCGCTGGGCGTCGTCCTCGCCGGCGTCGTCAACCTCCTCGACGTGCCCACGATCGTGCTCGGCGGCGAGATCGGTGACCTCGCCGACCGCATCACCCCCACGGTCGAGGCGCGGCTGCGCGCCCGGGTGATGGCCGCCCCGTGGATGCCGCTGGAGGTCGTCCAGGACACCGACGACGTCGCCGGCGCCACCGGCGGCGCGCTGCTGCACCTGACCCGTGTCGTGACCAGCCCCGTCGCCTTCCTGGCGACCTGAGGAGGAGCCCGAGTGCTGACCGACCTGCCCCTGGAGGAGCTGCGCGCCTACCGGCCGCACGTGCCCGAGCCGGAGGACTTCGACGACTTCTGGTCCACCACCCTGGCCGAGGCCAGGGCGGCCGGCGGACGCGCCACCAGCGTCCCCGCCGACACCCCGGTCACCGCGGTGCGGGTCGAGGACGTGACCTTCCCCGGCTTCGGCGGCGAGCCGGTGCGGGCGTGGTTCCTCGCGCCGCCCTCGGACCAGCCGCTGCCGTGCGTGGTCGAGCTCATCGGCTACGGCGGCGGGCGCGGGCTGCCGCACGAGCGCCTGGGGTATGCCGCGTCGGGCTTCGCCCACCTCGTCATGGACACCCGGGGCCAGGCCTCCACGTGGGGGTCCGGCGGCGGCACCCCCGACCCGCACGGCTCGGGGCCGGCCCACCCGGGGATGATGACGCGCGGGATCTGTTCCCCGCACACCTACTACTACCGCCGGCTGATCACCGACGCGGTCCGTGCGGTCGACCACGCGCTGGGCCGCGACGACGTGGACCGCTCCCGGGTGGCCGTGGCCGGCACCAGCCAGGGCGGCGGGCTGGCGCTCGCCGCCGGTGCGCTGCACGAGGACGTCGCGGCCGTGGTGGCCGACGTGCCCTTCCTGTGCCACTTCGAGCGGGCCGTCAGGGTGACCGACGCCGCGCCCTACTCCGAGATCACCTCCTACCTGTCGGTGCACCGCGGGGCGGCCGAGCAGGTCTTCCGCACGCTGTCCTACGTCGACGGGGTGACGATGGCTCGGCGCGTCACCGCCCCGACGATGGTCTCGGTCGCGCTCATGGACGCCACCTGCCCGCCGTCGACCGTGTTCGCCGCCGCCAACGCGCTGCCGACGCCGCCGACCCTGGAGGTCTATCCCTTCAACGACCACGAGGGCGGCGCCCAGGAGCAGTGGCTGCGCGCCGTGGCGTGGCTGGGGAGGGTGCTCGCCTAGCTGCGGCGTGCCACGACCGCGTCGACGCCGTCGGCCGACAGCAGGGTGTCGGTCACCAGCACGGAGGCGCCGACGATGCCGGCCCGCATGCCGGAGACCGAGCCGACGATGCGCAGGTGGTGGGTGCCCAGCGGCAGGGAGCGGCGGTAGACCGACTCGCGGATGCCGGCGAGCAGCTGCTCCCCGACCGAGGAGATCCGGCCGCCGACGACCATCACCGAGGGGTTGAGCAGCGAGACGACCCCGGCCAGGACCGAGCCGATCTCGCGGCCGGCGTCTCGGACCGCCTGGATGGCCGCGGTGTCACCGGCCCGCACGAGGGCCACCACGTCGCTCTGGGTCTGCACGTCGGCGCCCGCCTCGCGCAGCCGGCGGGCGACGGCGGCACCGGAGGCGACGGCCTCCAGGCACCCGCGGTTGCCGCAGGTGCACAGCGTCTGGTTGCCGTCCGGCACCGCGACGTGACCGAGGTCGCCGGCCGCGCCCTGGGCGCCGCGCTGCAGGGCGCCGCCGCTGATGATGCCCGCGCCGATGCCGGAGGCGACCTTGACGAAGACGAGGTCGGCGACGTCGCGGTAGCGCTCGGCGTGCTCGCCCAGCGCCATGATGTTGACGTCGTTGTCCACGAGCACCGGGCCGGGCAGGGTCCGGCCCAGGAAGCCGGGCACGTCGAAGCGGTCCCACCCCGGCATGACCGGCGGGCTGACGGGTCGCCCGGAGGAGAACTCGACGGGCCCGGGCAGGCCGATGCCGGTGCCGGCGACGTCGTCGAGGGAGCGCCCGGCACGCTCCAGCAGGCGCAGGGCCATCGCGGTGACCCGCTGCAGGACCGCCGCGGGGCCGTCGGCGATCTGCAGGTCCTCCAGGTCCTCGGCCAGCACCTGGTTGGTCAGGTCGGTGACCGCGACGTGGGCGTGGCTCACCCCGAGGTCGACCCCCACGACCACGCGGCTGGAGGGGTCGAAGACGAAGGTGACCGCCGGCCGCCCGCCGCTGGAGCTGGCCTCGCCGGTGGGCGCCACCAGACCGGTGGCGAGCAGCTCGTCGATGCGGCCGGCGACGGTGGAGCGCGCCATGCCGCTGGCCGCGACCAGGTCGGCGCGGGTTCGCGGCGCCCCGTCGCGCAGCAGCTGGAACAGCGACCCCGCGCTGCTGGCCGACGGCGCGACCGACCGCGTGACAGGGGCGTCGGCGGAGGCGGGCGGGCTGACCATGGCAGGCAGTAAAGCACTCGCGGCCGGGCGTGGCTGAGGTCGCATCGGCCCATTCTGCCAGGGAGCAGGCCCAGTTGTGTCGATCTCGTCAGAACTTTTGCTTGACGCCCGGCATAAGTGCCCCTAGTGTTCCCGCATGGTCACCGTCGACTCCGCTTCGGCCCCGCACCCCCCGCAGCCGCTGCTGCGCATGGAGGGGATCGTGAAGCACTTCCCGGGCGCCAAGGCCCTGGACGGGGTGGACCTGGAGGTCCTGCCCGGGGAGGTCCACTGCCTGCTCGGTCAGAACGGCGCCGGCAAGTCGACGCTCATCAAGACCCTCGCCGGGGCGCACCGCCCCGACCGGGGCGAGATCGTCATGGACGGCGAGCCGGTCGTCATCGGCTCGCCCACCGCTGCGCTGGAGCTCGGCATCGCCACGATGTACCAGGAGCTCGACGTCGTGGACGGGCTGACCATCGCCGAGAACATCTTCCTCGGCCACGAGCTCGCCCAGGGTGGGGTGCTGCGCCGCCGCGAGACGCACGCCCGCACCCGCCAGCTCATGTCCCGGCTCGGGCACCCCGAGCTGTCGCCGTCGCGCGAGGTGGGCCAGCTCTCCTCCGCCGGCAAGCAGATCGTCTCGATGGCCCGGGCCCTGTCCCGCGACGCCAAGCTGATCGTCATGGACGAGCCGTCGGCCGTGCTCGACCCCGAGGAGGTGGACAACCTCTTCCGCGTCGTCGAGGCGGTGCAGGCCGAGGGGGTCGCCGTCATCTACATCTCCCACCGGCTCGAGGAGATCCGCCGCATCGGCGACCGCATCACCGTGCTCAAGGACGGGCGCACCGTCGCCACCAACCTGGCCGTGGACGAGGTGAGCACCGCCGAGGTCATCTCGCTGATGACCGGCCGCGACGTCGCCACCGACTTCGGCGGGGCGTCGGCCGGTCCGCAGGGCGAGGAGCCGCTGCTGGAGGTCGACGGGCTGTCGCTGGCCGGCGTCTTCGAGGGAGTCTCCTTCACCGTGCGGCCCGGGGAGATCGTCGGGCTGGCCGGACTCGTCGGCGCCGGCCGCTCGGAGGTCCTGGAGACCCTCTACGGCGCCCGGCGCGCCAGCGCCGGCGTGGTGCGCGTGCGGGGCCGCGACCTGCCGCGCGGGTCGGTGCCGGCCGCGGTCTCGGCCGGCATCGGGCTGGCCCCCGAGGAGCGCAAGGCCCAGGGCCTGCTCCTGGACGAGCCGGTCTTCCGCAACATCACCCTGTCGACCTTCGGCCGCTTCGCCAGGGGCGGCCTGCTCGACGAGCGCGCCGAGCGGCGCGCCGCCACCGAGCAGATCGAGGCCATGCAGCTGGCGCCGTCCGACCCCGGCCGGGTGACCCGCACCCTGTCCGGCGGCAACCAGCAGAAGGTCATGCTGGCCCGCTGGCTGGTCCACGGCTGCTCGATCCTCCTGCTCGACGAGCCCACCCGCGGCGTCGACGTCGGCGCCCGCGCCGAGATCTACCGCCTCATCCGCCGCCTGGCCGCCGACGGCTCGGCCGTCGTCCTCGTCTCCAGCGAGCTGGAGGAGGTGCTCCAGCTCAGCGACGAGGTGCTCGTCCTCGCCGACGGGCGGGTCGTGCACCAGGGGCCGGCCGCCGACATCGACGAGCACCGCATCCTCGACCTGGTCATGGAAGGAACGCACGCATGACGACGACCGACACGCCGGGCACCACGGCGCCGCAGGACCCCCAGGACGGGTCCGCCCCGGCGGACGAGGGAGCTCGCCGCCTGCCGGCGCTGAAGGAGATGACCCGCGACCTCGGCCTGGTGGTGGCGCTCGTCGCGCTGCTGGTCATCGGCGTGGCGACCTCCGGCGAGCGTTTCCTGTCCGTGGCCAACCTCATGGTCATCCTCCAGCAGGCCGCGATCATCGGCGTCATCAGCATCGGGGTGACCTTCGTCATCACCGCCGGCGGCATCGACCTGTCGGTCGGGTCCGTGCTCGGGCTGGCGACGGTGTGGGCCACCACGCTGGCCACCCAGACGATGGCCCAGGACCTGCACTGGCTCGTCATGGTCTTCACCGCCCTGGCCGTCGGCACCGCCGCCGGCCTGGTCAACGGGGTGGTGGTCGCCTACGGGCGGGTGGTCTCCTTCATCGCGACCCTGGCGATGCTCGTCGCCGCCCGGGGTCTGGCCGAGATCATCTCCGACCGCAAGACCCAGATCGTGCGCGTCGACCCCTTCCTCGACACCTTCCGCGGGGACCTGCTCGGCATCCCGGTCATCGTGTGGATCTTCCTCGTCGTCGCGGCGGCCGGCTGGTTCCTGCTCAACCGCACCACCTTCGGCCGGCGGACGGTCGCGATCGGCGGCAACCCCGAGGCCGCCCGCCTGGCCGGCATCAAGATCCGCCGGCACACGGTCATGGTCTTCGCCCTCAGCGGCCTGACCGCCGGCATCGCCGCGGTCATGATGATCGCCCGCACCACGGCCGGCACCTCCACCAACGGCTACCTCTACGAGCTGGACGCCATCGCGGCCGTCGTCGTCGGCGGCACCCTGCTCATCGGCGGCCGGGGCACGATCGTCGGCACCGTCCTGGGCGTGCTCATCTTCTCCACGCTCACCAACATCTTCATCCAGAACAACCTGTCCATCTCGGCCCAGTCGCTGGCCAAGGGGGCGATCATCGTCGGCGCCGTCCTGCTCCAGCAGCGCTTCGCCGCCCGGTCGAGGTCGTCCTAGCCCCGCCGCGGCCCGGCGACGTCCGGCCCGCGGCGCACCCCATACCCGCACGTCCACCAGCTCCACACCCATCCACCGGCGCCCGTCGCCACCACCTGTCGAAGGAGACAACCTCATGGCACGCACCCGCAGCCTGCGCCGCACCTCCGGCGCGATCGCCGTCCTGGCGTCCCTGTCCCTGGTCACCGCCTGCACCGGCAACACCGCCGAGGAGGTGGAGGGCGACGACGAGACGCAGGGCACCGCGGCCGGCGGCGACAGCGCGCCGGCGGGCGGCAACGACGAGCCCGGCGAGACCGTCACCATCGGCTTCTCGGCCCCGGCCGCCGACCACGGCTGGATGGGCGCGATCACCAGCGCGGCCCAGGCCGAGGCCGACAAGTACGACGACATCGACCTGCAGGTGGCCGAGGGGACCAACGACGTCAACCTGCAGATCTCCCAGGTCCAGACCTTCATCAACGACGGCGTCGACGCGATCGTGCTGCTGCCCTTCGACGGTGCGGCGCTGACCGAGATCGCCACCGAGGCCATGGAGGCCGGCATCCCGGTCATCAACGTCGACCGCGAGTTCAGCGCCCCCGAGGCCGCCCGCGTCACGGTCCTGGGCGACAACTACGGCATGGGCCGCAGCGCCGGGGAGTACATCTGCGAGCGGCTGGGCGACCAGCCCGACGCCGTCGTGGCCGAGATCGCCGGCATCGACAACCTGCCGCTGACCCAGGACCGCAGCCAGGGCTTCGAGGACGCGCTCGGCGAGTGCGGCCTCGACGTCGACAACCGCGTCGCGGCGGACTTCACCGTCCAGGGCGGGGAGTCGGCCACGTCCAACCTGCTGCAGGCGGCCCCCGAGATCGACGCCATCTGGAACCACGACGACGACCAGGGCGTCGGCGTGCTCGCCGCCATCGAGAACGCCGGGCGCGACGAGTTCTTCGTCGTCGGCGGTGCCGGCTCGGCCAACATGATGCGCGAGATCCAGTCCGGCGACAGCGTCGTCGAGGCCACCGTCATCTACCCCTCGACCCAGGCCGCCGACGGCATCCGGCTGGCCCGCCTGGTCGCGCAGGGCAAGGGCATGAGCGACCTCGTCGAGGTCGAGGTGCCCCGGATGGTCCAGCTCTACGCCCCCGTCGTCACGGCGGAGAACGTCGACCAGTACCTCGACAGCGCCTTCGAGTCCTGACCGGCCCGCGACCCCGGCCGGTCGGTGACCGGCCGGCCGGGGTCGGCAGCCCCCTACCGACGACACGACTCGAGAGGACTTCGATGGACGGCACACAGGGTCACCTGCGGGTGGCCATGATCGGGTACGCCTTCATGGGGCGCGCCCACTCCCAGGCCTGGCGGGTCGCGCCCCGCTTCTTCGACCTGCCGCTGCAGCCGGAGATGCGGGTGCTCGTCGGCCGCTCCCGCGACCGCGCCGAGGAGGCCGCGCAGCACCTCGGCTGGGCCGAGGTCGCGACCGACTGGCGCGCTGTGCTCGAGCGCGACGACGTCGACCTGGTCGACATCTGCACCCCCGGTGACACGCACGAGGAGATCGCGGTCGCCGCGCTCGAGGCCGGCAAGCACGTGCTCGTGGAGAAGCCGATGGCCAACACGCTCGCCGAGGCCGAGCGGATGGCTGCGGCCGCAGAGCGGGCCGCGGCGGCCGGGGTCCGCTCCATGGTCGGCTTCACCTACCGCCGGGTGCCGGCGGTGGCGCTGGCCCGGCAGATGGTGGCCGACGGCCGCATCGGCGAGGTCCGCCAGGTGCGCTGCCAGTACCTGCAGGACTGGCTGGCCGACGAGACCGCCCCGCTGTCCTGGCGCACCGACAAGGAGCTGGCCGGCAGCGGCGCCCTGGGCGACATCGGCGCGCACATCGTCGACCTGACCCACTTCGTCACCGGCCAGCGGGTCGCGACCGTGTCGGGCCTGCTCGACACGGTGGTCGCCGAGCGGCCGTGCGCGGAGAGCTTCTCCGGACTCAGCGGCGTCGGGGGCACCGAGCGCGGCCCGGTGACCGTGGACGACGTGGCGATCTTCACGGGGCGGCTGGAGTCCGGCGCACCCGCCGTCTTCGAGGCCACCCGGATGGCCTGGGGCCGCAAGAACGCCATGCGCATCGAGGTCAACGGCTCGCGCGGGTCGCTGGCCTTCGACTTCGAGGAGATGAACGTCCTGCAGCACTACGACGCCGACGCCCGCGCCGGCGAGCAGGGCTTCACCCGCATCATCGTCACCGAGCCCCAGCACCCCTACGTCGCTGCGTGGTGGCCGCCGGGGCACGGGCTGGGCTACGAGCACGGCTTCGTCCACCAGGCCGCCGACCTGGTGCGCGCGGTCGCCGCGGGCGAGCAGCCCACCCCGTCCTTCGCCGACGGCCTGGCCGTCCAGCGGGTCCTCGACGCCGTCGAGCGCTCGCACGCCGAGGAGGGGCGCCTGCACCGCATACCCGAGAACACCGGCACGACTCTGGAAGGAGCCGCACGATGACCCGACCGGTCACCCTGTTCACCGGCCAGTGGGCCGACCTGCCCTTCGAGGAGGTGGCCCGGCTCGCCGGCGAGTGGGGCTACGACGGGCTGGAGATCGCCTGCTGGGGCGACCACCTCGACCCGTGGCGCTGGGACGACGACGACTACGTCGCAGCCAAGAAGGCGGTCCTGGAGAAGAACGGTCTGCAGGTGTGGACCATCTCCAACCACCTCAAGGGCCAGGCCGTCTGCGACGACCCCATCGACGAGCGCCACCGCGACATCCTGCCCGACCGGGTCTGGGGCGACGGCGAGCCCGAGGGGGTGCGGCAGCGCGCCGCCGAGGAGCTGAAGAACACCGCGCGGCTGGCGGCCCGGCTGGCCGTGCGCACCGTCACCGGGTTCACCGGCTCCTCGATCTGGAAGTACGTCGCGATGTTCCCGCCCGCGTCGGAGGCGATGGTCGACGCCGGCTACCAGGACTTCGCCGACCGGTGGAACCCCATCCTCGACGTCTTCGACGAGGAGGGCGTGCGCTTCGCCCACGAGGTCCACCCCAGCGAGATCGCCTACGACTACTGGACGACGCAGCGCACCCTGGAGGCCATCGGCCACCGCGAGGCCTTCGGCCTCAACTGGGACCCGAGCCACATGGTCTGGCAGGACATCGACCCGGTCGGCTTCCTGTGGGACTTCCGCGACCGGATCTACCACGTGCACTGCAAGGACACCAAGAAGCGGCTGGGCAACGGCCGCAACGGGCGCCTCTCCAGCCACCTGCCGTGGGCCGACCCCCGGCGCGGCTGGGACTTCATCTCCACCGGCCACGGCGACGTGCCGTGGGAGGACGCCTTCCGCATGCTCAACGCCATCGGCTACGACGGCCCCCTCTCCGTGGAGTGGGAGGACGCGGGCATGGACCGGCTGGTCGGTGCCCCCGAGGCGCTGGAGTTCGTGCGGCGCTACGCCTTCGCCGCCCCGGACGCGGCGTTCGACGCGGCGTTCAGCACCCGATAGCCCCGACGCCAGGACGCGTCGGAACGGGGCCGGGTCCCTCCTGGTGTGGGGAGGGGCCCGGCCCTGGGGCGTCCGCCGCCGGGTCAGCAGCACCGACGAGGCAGGATGGGTCGATGAGCACCAACTGGGGCGGGAACCTCACGTATGCCGCCACGGGCCTGGTCGAGCCGGGCTCGGTCGCCGAGCTGCGGCGGCTGCTGCCGACGCTGGAGGCGCCGCGGGCGCTCGGGTCACGCCACTCCTTCAGCCGGGTCGCCGACACCCCGGGTGTGCACGTGTCGACGGCCGGCCTGCCGCGATCGGTGGAGGTGGACGGGGACAAGCGGGTGGTCCGGCTCGAGGGGGCCGTGCGGTATGGCGACCTCGCTCCGGTCGTCGACGGCGCCGGGTGGGCGCTGGCCAACCTCGCCTCCCTGCCGCACATCACCGTGGCGGGTGCGGTCGCCACGGGCACCCACGGCTCGGGCGACCGCCTGGGCTCCTTGGCCACGGAGGTGAGCGCGCTGGAGGTGGTCGGTTGGGACGGGCAGCTGCGCCGGGTGAACGCGGGCGACGCAGACTTCGCCGGTGCGGTCGTCAGCCTCGGCCGGCTCGGGGTCGTGACCGCGCTGGAGCTGAGGCTGGAGCCGTCCTACGAGGTGGCGCAGACGGTCGTCGACCGGGTCCCGCTGGACGGAGTGCTGGCCGACCTGGACGCGGTGACGGCGCTGGGCGACAGCGTCTCGCTCTTCACCACGTGGCGCTCGGCCGACGTGCTGGACATGGTGTGGGTCAAGCGGCGGCTGGACCGGCCTGCCGGCCTGGACCCGGTAGAGGCGATCGGGGGACGCGCGGCGGACGGCCCGCGCCACCCCGTGCCGGGTGTCGACCCCGCCCCGGCCACCGAGCAGGGTGGGGCGCCGGGGCCGTGGTGGACGCGGCTGCCGCACTTCCGGCTCGACCACGTGCCGTCCGTCGGGCGGGAGATCCAGAGCGAGTACCTGGTGCCGCGGCGGCACGGGGTGGCCGCGCTCGAGGCGCTGCGCGGGATGGCCGACCGGCTGGCGGGGCCGCTGCAGGTCTGCGAGGTCCGCACCGTCGCCGCCGACGAGCTGTGGCTCAGCGGGGCCTACGGCACCGACGTCGTCGGCCTGCACTTCACCTGGCACCTCGACCCGGCCGCGGTCTGTGCCGTGCTGCCGGAGCTCGAGGGCCGGCTCGCGCCCCTCGGAGCCCGGCCGCACTGGGGCAAGGTCCACCGGGAGGCCGAGCTGGACGCCGCCACGCTCTACCCGCGGTGGGGCGACTGGCTGGACCTGCTGGCGCGCTGGGGCGGGCAGGACGCACAGACAGCGTGACCGATCGGTGTCGCTATCACGACACCGATCGGTCACGGTGTCCACGGGACGCTGCGCGCCCTCACCAGCGGCCGTGCACGTGCTCCCGGATGCGTCGGTCGTAGAGGTCGGCGTAGGCCCGGGCCGCCTCCTCGGTCGGAGGCGGCAGCGCAGCGGCCGCCGCGTTGGCGCGGGCCTGGTCGGGGCTGCTGGCGCCCGGGATCGTGGTGGTGACCCCTGGCTGGTCGACGATCCAGCGCAGGGCGCGCTGCGCCGGGGTGCCCGGACCGTCGACCGCGGAGAACTCCCGGGCCGCCTGCACGCCGACCTCGTAGGGGACACCGGCGAAGGTCTCGCCGACGTCGAAGGCCTCGCCGTGCCGGTTGAACTGCCGGTGGTCGTCGTCGGCGAAGGTGGAGGTCTCGTCGAACTTGCCGGTGAGCAGGCCCGAGGCGAGCGGGACCCGCGCGATGATGCCGACACCAGCCTCGGCGCCGGCGCCGGTGACCTCCTCCAGCGGCTTGCGCCGGAAGACGTTGAGGATGATCTGCACGCTGGCCACGTGCGGCCGGGCGATCGCCGCCAGGGCCTCGGCGACGGTCTCGACCGAGACGCCGTAGGCGCGCATCCGGCCCTCGGCCACCATCTCGTCGAGGGTGTCGAAGACGTCGTCGCGGTGGTAGACCTCGGTCGGCGGGCAGTGCAGCTGGACCAGGTCGAGGGTGTCGTCGCCGAGCAGCTCGCGCGACCGGTCGTTCCACCGGCGCAGGTTGTCGGGGGTGAACTGCGCGGACGTGTGCGGGTCGGCCCGTCGGCCCATCTTGGTGGCCACGGTGAACCGGTCGCGGGCGTGCTCGTGCACGAAGGCGCCGACGAGCCGCTCGGAGCGCCCGTCGCCGTAGACGTCGGCGGTGTCGAGGAAGGTGACGCCCGCGTCGGCCGCCGCCTCCAGGATCGCCACCGCCCGCTCCTGCGGCACGTCGCCCCAGTCGGCGCCCAGCTGCCAGCAGCCGAGGCCGACGACGGACAGCTCGCGCCCGAGGCGGGGGACGGCGCGGTGCTCCATGGTCGCGTTGGTGGTGCCGGCCATCAGTTGCCCGCCCGCCGCTTGTTGTAGACGTCGAAGGCGACGGCCAGCAGCAGCACCATGCCCTTGACGACCTGCTGGATCGACTGGTCGATGCCCATGAGCTGCATGCCGTTGCTCATCACGGCCATGATCAGGCCGCCGATGATGGCGCCGGTGACCCGCCCGACACCGCCGGTCACGGCCGCGCCGCCGATGAAGCACGCGGCGATCGCGTCGAGCTCGAACATGTTGCCCGCGCCCGGCTGGGCACCGTTCATCCGCGAGGAGTAGACGATGCCGGCGACCGCGGCGAGCAGGCCCATGTTGACGAAGATGAGGAAGTTGACCTTCTTGACCTTGACCCCGGAGAGCTGGGCGGCGTGCAGGTTGCCGCCGATGGCGTAGACGTTGCGACCGAAGACGGTGCGCTGGGTCACCAGGCCGTAGATCAGCACCAGGAAGGCCAGCAGGATCAGCACGTTGGGCAGGCCGCGGCTGGTGGCCAGCTGGTAGGCGAACCACATGACGACGGCGGCGACCAGGACGATCTTGAGGACGAAGAGCGGCAGCCCGACGACCTCCTGCTTGTAGCGGATCGCCGCGCGGCGCCCGCGCCAGGAGTTCACCGCATACCCCGCGACGCCGATGGCGAAGATCACCAGGGTGAAGACGTCGACGCCCCGGCCGCCGAACAGGCCGTTCTGGAAGCCGTTGGCGATCTCGTAGTAGGTGCCGCCGAAGGGCGACAGCGAGATGTTGTCCAGCACCAGGAAGGTCAGCCCGCGGAAGATGAGCATGCCCGCGAGGGTCACGATGAAGGCGGGGATCCCGACGTAGGCGACCCAGAAGCCCTGCCACATGCCGGCCAGGATGCCGACGCCGAGGGCGGCCAGCGCCCCGACGTACCACGGCATGCCGTTCTGCACCACGAGGACGGCCGAGGTGGCGCCGGTCAGCGCGACCAGGGAGCCGACCGACAGGTCGATGTGCCCGCCGATGATGACGATGATCATCCCGATCGCCAGGATGAGGATGTAGGAGTACTGCAGGACGATGTTGGTGATGTTGCCCGGCGACAGGAAGTTGGGGTGCAGCAGCGAGAACAGCGCCACGATCGCCACGAAGGCGACCAGGATGCCGCTCTGCCGCAGGTTGTGGGTGAGGAGCTCGCGGATGTTCATCGTCGAGGCCGGCGGCTCCTCCTTCTGAGTGACCGTGTCCTTGGCGTCCAGTGTCGACGGCGTCGTCATCGGGCAGTCTCCTTCTCCATCGTCATGAGGGCCATGAGGCGTTCCTGGGTGGCCTCCGCGCGCGGGAGCTCACCGGTGATCCGCCCGGAGGCGAGGGTGTAGATGCGGTCGCAGATGCCGAGCAGCTCGGGCAGCTCGGAGGAGATGACCAGGACGCCCTTGCCCTCGGCCACCATGCGGTTGATGATCGTGTAGATCTCGAACTTGGCCCCGACGTCGATGCCGCGCGTGGGCTCGTCGAGGATGAGCACCTCGGGCTCGGTCATCAGCCACTTGGCCAGCACGACCTTCTGCTGGTTGCCGCCGGAGAGCTTGCCCACGGGGGAGAGCACCGACGGGGTCTTGGTGTTGAGGCTCCTGCGGAAGTCGTTCGCGACCTTGAGCTCCTCGAGCCCGTTGACCCACCCGGCCCGGGAGACCTTGTCCAGGGCCGCGGCGCTGGTGTTGTGGCGGACGTCGTCGATGAGGTTGAGGCCGTAGTACTTGCGGTCCTCGGTGGCGTAGGCCAGCCCGGCGTCGATCGCCTCGTCCACGGTCCGCATCCGCACCTGCTGGCCGTGCAGGTAGGTCGAGCCGGAGACGTAGTGCCCCCAGCTGCGGCCGAACAGGCTCATCGCCAGCTCGGTCCGCCCGGCGCCCATGAGGCCGGCGATACCGACGACCTCGCCGGCGCGGACGGTGAACGAGGCGTCCTCGACGACCCTGCGCCCGGTCTGGCTCGGGTGGTCGACGGTCCAGCCCTCGACGCGGAAGAGCTCCTCGCCCACCTGCGGGGTGCGCTCGGGGTAGCGGTGCTCGAGGTCGCGGCCGACCATGCCGCGGATGATCCGGTCCTGGGTCGTGTCCGGGCCGCTCATGTCCAGCGTCTCGACGGTCCGCCCGTCGCGCAGGATGGTGGTCCGGTCGGCGATCGAGGCGATCTCGCCCAGCTTGTGGGAGATCATGATGCAGGTGACGCCGCTGGCGTTGAGCTGGCGCAGCAGGCCGAGCAGGTGCTCGGAGTCGGTGTCGTTCAGGGCCGCCGTCGGCTCGTCGAGGATGAGCAGGCGCACGTCCTTGGACAGCGCCTTGGCGATCTCCACGAGCTGCTGCTTGCCCACGCCCAGGTGGCCGATCTTGGTGACCGGGTTCTCGCGCAGCCCCACCCGCGCCATGAGCTCGGCGGCGTCGGCGTTGGTCTGGCGCCAGTCGATGAGGCCCAGCCTGCCGCGCCGCTCGTTGCCCAGGAACATGTTCTCGGCCACCGACAGGTGCGGCACGAGCGCCAGCTCCTGGTGGATGATGACGACGCCCTGCTCCTCGCTGTCGTTGATCGAGGAGAAACGCACCTCCTGCCCGTCGAGCAGGATCTGGCCGGTGTAGCTGCCGTGGGAGTAGACCCCGGAGAGCACCTTCATCAGCGTCGACTTGCCGGCGCCGTTCTCCCCGCAGATCGCGTGGATCTCGCCGCGGCGCACGTCGAGGTTGACGTCCTGGAGGGCCTTGACGCCCGGGAAGGTCTTGGTGATGTCCCGCATCTGCAGGATCGAGTCGGTCATGCCGTCCGTCCTCACCGGTCTTTGAGGGGTATGGGGTGGTGCCCCGGCCCGGCCGCACGCGCGGCCGGGCCGGGACGGGGTCGTCATCGGGTCAGGCAGGCCTCACTCGGCCACGCCCGACTCGACCTCCTCGGCGGTCCAGTAGCCGGACTCGACGAGCAGCGGCTCGATGGTGTCCTGGTAGACGATGTCGGACTCGAGCAGGTAGGACGGGACGACCTTGACGCCGTTGTCGTAGCTCTCGGTGTCGTTGGCCTCGGCCTCCTGCCCCTGCAGGTAGGACTCCACGGAGATCACGGCCTGGTCGGCCAGCTTGCGGGTGTCCTTGAAGATCGTGGCGAACTGCACTCCGTCGGCGATCAGCTTGACCGAGGCGATCTCGGCGTCCTGGCCGGTGACGACCGGCAGACCGTCCTCGATGGTGGTCCCGTAGCCGGCGTTCTGCAGGGCGGTGATGATGCCGCGCGAGAGGCCGTCGTAGGGGGAGAGCACGCCGTGCAGCTCCTCGCTGCCGCCGCCGTAGGAGCTGGTGAGCAGGTCCTCCATGCGCTTCTGCGCGGTCTCCTGCTGCCAGCGCAGGGTGGCGGCCTGCTCGATGTCCATCTGGCCCGAGGGGACCTCGAGGACGCCGGAGTCCAGGTACGGCTGCAGCGTGTCCATCGCGCCCTGCCAGAAGAAGTGGGCGTTGTTGTCGTCGAGCGAGCCGGCGAACAGCTCGATCTTGAACGGCCCCTCCTCGCCGGTCTCCCCGCCGTCCTGGTCGAGGATGCCCAGGCCCACGAGCAGGGAGGTGGCCTGCTGGACGCCGACGTTGTAGTTGTCGAACGTCACGTAGAAGTCCACGTGCTCGCTGTCGCGGATGAGCCGGTCGTAGGCGATGACCGGGATGTCCGCGGCGGCCGCGGCGTCGAGCTGGCTGGACAGCGCGGTGCCGTCGATGGCCGCGATCACCAGGGCGTCGGCGCCGTTGGTGATCATCTGGTCGATCTGCTGGGACTGGGTGGGGATGTCGTCGTTGGCGAACTGCAGGTCGACCGTGTAGCCGGCCTCCTCCAGCCCGGCCTGCACGGACTCGCCGTCGGCGATCCAGCGCTCGGAGGTCTGCGTCGGCATCGCGACGCCGACCATCAGGTCCTCCTCGCCGCCCCCGCCGGGGGCGGCGCTCTCGTCGCCGCCGGTGTCGCCGGCGCCCTCGCCGCCGCAGGCGGCCAGGCCGAGCACGAGCGTGCCCGCCGCCGCGATGGCGGTGATTCGTCGGATGCGGTTGGTCATCGTTCCTTCTCCTTGTGTGCGGTGCTGATGATGATGCGGTTGCCCGGGCGGCCGGGCCCCGGGGCTCACAGCCCCTGGGCCAGCCGGTGGTAGGCGGCGTTCCACCGGACCTGGTCGGCGAAGCCGCGGGTGGTGGTCTCCTCGTCGATGACGAGCAGCTCGGTGCCGGCGATGTCGGCGAGGATGGCGAACTCCTCGACGCCGACCTGCGTGGACAGCACCGTGTGGTGCGCCGCGCCGGCGAGCATCCAGGACTCGGCCGAGGTGGCGAAGTCGGGGCGCGGGCGCCACACGGCGTGCGCCACCGGCAGACGGGGAAGCGCCGCCGGAGGCGTCACCACGTCCACGGCGTTGGCGGTCAGCCGGAAGCGCTCGCGCATGTCCGACATCGCGACGACGACGCCCTCGCCGGCGTCGGCGGAGAAGACCAGGCGCACCGGGTCCTCGCGACCGCCGATCGACAGCGGGTGGATCTGCAGGCTGGGGCGTGACGTCGTCAGCGACGGGCAGATCTCGAGCATGTGGGCGCCGAGGATGAGCTCCTCGCCGGGGGTGAGGTCGTAGGTGTAGTCCTCCATGAGCGATGCGCCCCCGGGCAGCCCCTCGCCCATGACCTTGGCGGCGCGGACCAGGATCGCGGTCTTCCAGTCGCCCTCGGCGCCGAAGCCGTAGCCGGCGGCCATGAGCCGCTGCACGGCCAGGCCGGGCAGCTGCCGCAGGCCGCCCAGGTCCTCGAAGGTCGTGGTGAACGCCCCGGCCCCGGCACCCTGCAGGAAGGTGAGGAGGGCGAGCTCCTGGCGTGCGCCATACCGCAGCGAGCCGTGCCGGTCCCCGCCGCGGCGCAGCTCGGGGGCCACGTCGTAGAGGTCCTCGTACTCGGCGACGAGGCTGTCGACGGCGCCGTCCTCGACGGCCTCGACCGCCTCGACCAGGTCGTTCACGCCCCAGGTGTTGACGGAGACCCCGAGCCGGATCTCGGCCTCGGTCTTGTCGCCCTCGGTCACCGCAACGTTGCGCATGTTGTCGCCGAAGCGCACCAGCCGCAGCGAGCGCACCGCGTCCCATCCGGCGGCGGCACGCACCCAGCTGCCGACCCGGCGCTGCACGGTCTCGCTCGAGACGTGCCCGGCGACGGTGGTGCGCCGCACCCCCATCCGGGTCTGCACGTAGGCGAACTCGCGGTCGCCGTGCGCGGCCTGGTTGAGGTTCATGAAGTCCATGTCGATCGTCGACCACGGCAGCGCGACGTCGGCCTGGGTGTGCAGGTGCAGCAGCGGCACGTCGAGCGCGCCGAGCCCGGCGATCCACATCTTGGCGGGGGAGAAGGTGTGCATCCACGCCACGACGCCGATGCACCGCTCGTCGGCGGTGGCCTCCAGCGCCATCCGGTGGATGGAGTCGCGGTCCTTGAGCACCGGCTTCCACACGACCTTCGCCGGGACGGCGGCCGAGACGTCGAGCTGGGCGGCGATGCGCCGGCTCTGCTCGGCGACCTGGCGCAGGGTGTCCTCGCCGTAGAGGTCCTGGCTGCCGGTGCAGAACCAGATCTCGCGCTCGCCGTAGGGCTTGGTCATGCGTGGGTCTCCTGCGTGTGGCGGTCGGTGGTGGTGGACGGTCGCTGGCCGTAGACGTTCTGGTAGCGCTCGTAGAGGCGGTCGACGTCGGCCTGCGGGATCGGCAGCGGGTCGCCGAGCTGGCGGGCGACGTGCACGGTGCGGGCGACCTCCTCGACGAGCACGGCGGCCTTGACGGCGGCGCGGGCGTCCGGGCCGACGGTGAAGGGGCCGTGGCTCTGCATGAGCACGGCGCGGCTGCGGGAGCGGTGCAGGGTCTCGACGATGCCGCGGCCGATCGAGTCGTCGCCGATGAGGGCGAACGGCCCGACCGGGACCGGCCCGCCGAACTCGTCGGCCATCATCGTCAGCACGCAGGGGATCTCCTCGCCCCGCGCGGCCCAGGCGGTCGCGTAGGTGCTGTGGGTGTGGACGACGCCGCCGACCTCGGGCAGGTGCCGGTAGACGTAGGCGTGGGCGGCGGTGTCGGAGGAGGGGGAGCGGTCGCCGTCGACGAGGGTGCCGTCGAGGTCGCACACCACCATCGCCTCCGGGGTGAGCTCGTCGTAGCCGACGCCGCTGGGCTTGATGACGAACAGGTCGGCGCCCTCCACGCGCTGCGAGACGTTGCCGGCGGTCCACACGACCAGCTCCCAGCGGGGCAGCTCGGCGTGCAGCCGCGCGACGACCTCGCGCACGCGGGCGACCTCCTCCCGCACGGCCTGCGGGTATGCGGTGAGGCTCACGGCGCCTCCGTCCCGACGGCGGCGGGCTCGCGCGTGGGGCGCGGCGCGGGGCCGGCGGCGAGGGCCTCGCGCCGGTAGGCCCGCAGCCGGTGCATGACGTCGTTGCCGCCGCGGCCGAAGTGGTCGTGCAGCAGGCGGTACTCCGCGAAGAGACGGTCGTAGAGCCGTGCCCGGCCCTCGTCGGGGGTGTAGACGGCGCGGTCGACCTTGCCCATCGCGGCGGCCGCGGCGCGGACGTCGGGGTAGGCGCCGGCGGCGACCGCGGCGTGGATGGCCGAGCCGAGCGCTGGCCCCTGGTCGGTGGCGATCGTCGACAGCGGCAGCCGGGTGACGTCGGCGTAGATCTGCATGAGCAGGCGGTTCTTGAGCAGGCCGCCGGCCACGATGAGCTCGGTCACCGGGACCCCCGAGGCGTCGAAGGCCTCGACGATGACCCGGGTGCCGAAGGCGGTGGCCTCCAGCAGCGCCCGGTAGACGTCCTCGGCGCGGGTGGCCAGCGTCTGGCCGAGGACGAGGCCGGACAGCTCGTGGTCCACGAGGACCGAGCGGTTGCCGGAGTGCCAGTCGAGGGCGACCAGGCCGTGCTGGCCGACCTGCTGGTCGGCGGCCAGCTCGGTGAGCAGCTCGTGGGTGGAGATGCCGCGGGCAGCCGCCTGCTCGTGGTAGCCGGCCGGGACCCCGTGGTCGACGAACCAGCCGAAGATGTCGCCGACGCCGGACTGCCCGGCCTCGTAGCCCCACAGGCCCTCGACGATGCCGCCGTCGACGACCCCGCACATGCCCGGGACCTCACGGACGGCGTCACCGTTCATCACGTGGCAGGTGGAGGTGCCCATGATCGCGACCATCTGGCCGGGCTCGACGGCGTTGGCCGCCGGCGCGGTGACGTGGGCGTCGACGTTGCCGACCGCGACCGCGATGCCCTCCGGCAGGCCGGTCCACGCGGCCGCCTGCGCGGTCAGCGAGCCGGCGCGGGCGCCGAGCGGGCCGACCGGGTGGGCCAGCTTGTCGTCGACGAAGCCGGCGAAGGCCGGGTCGAGCGCGGCGAGGAAGTCGCGGGAGGGGTAGGACCCCTCCTGCAGGATGCCCTTGTAGCCGGCGGTGCAGGCGTTGCGCACGTAGGTGCCGCTCAGCTGCCAGACGATCCAGTCGGCCGCCTCGACCCAGTGCCGCATCCGGTCGTAGAGCTCGGGGTCCTCCTGGAGCAGCTGCAGCCCCTTGGCGAACTCCCACTCCGAGGAGATGAGGCCGCCGTAGCGGGCGATCCACGGCTCGCCGCGCTCGTGGGCCACGGCGTTGACGAGGTCGGCGTGCGGCTGCGCCGCGTGGTGCTTCCACAGCTTGACGTAGGCGTGCGGGCGGTCGCCGAGGCCCGGCAGCTCCGACAGCGGCGTGCCGTCCTCGGTGGTCGGCACCATCGTGCAGGCGGTGAAGTCGGTGGCGATGCCCACGACCTGCTCGGCGCGCGCCCCGTGCTCGGCCTGCGCCTGCCGCAGCGCCTCGGGCACCGCGACCTTGAGCACCTCGACGTAGTCGCCCGGCACCTGCAGCGCCCAGTCCGGGGGCAGCGCGAGCGGCGAGCCGGCCTCGGCCGCCGGGCCGGCGGTCAGCTCGCGCTCCATCACCGCGTGCGGGTAGGCGTGGACGGCGGAGCCGAGGATCTGCCCGTCGCGCACCCGGACCACGACCGCGCGGCCCGAGAGGGTGCCGTAGTCGACCCCCACGACGAGCGCGTCGCCGGGGGTGCCTGGGGTCGACCGGGGGGCTGCGGCGGGGTTCATCGGTCTCCTTCCTCGCCGTTGAGGTCGGCGCTCCAGCCCTCCGGACGGACGGTTGTGAGCGCTCACGTATGGGGGTACGTTAGCGCTCACAATCTGGGACGTGTCAAGCCCTCCCAGATCACGATCTCGTCACGGCGGCGCGGTCGGACCGTGGAAGGATGGCGGCATGGCAGCAGCGAGGCGGCGCCCGACGATGTATGACGTGGCGCGCGAGGCGGGGGTCTCGCACCAGACGGTCTCGCGGGTCATCAACGACGCCCCCAACGTGGCGGCCGGCACCTCCGAGCGGGTCCGCGAGGCGATGGCGCGGCTGGGCTACCGCCCCAGCGCCTCCGCCCGCAGCCTCGCCGCCCGTCGCAGCCGGGTGATCGGGGTGGTGACGTTCGTCGGCCCCTACTTCGGCCCGATGTCGACGATCCAGGGCGTGGAGGCCGCGGCCCGCGCCCGCGGCTACACGCCGCATACCGTCTCTCTGGCCGGTCTGGGCCTGGACCAGGCCCGCGGCCTGCTCGACGACCTGCTGCAGCGCGACGTCGAGGGGCTGGTCGTGGTCGCCCCGACCGACGAGCAGGCCGGGCTGGTCGACTCGGTGATCCCGCGGGAGCTGCCGGTGCTGGCGCTGGAGGCCAGGCTGCCCGGCCGTCCGCTGGTCGCCAGCGACAACGTGCACGGTGGCGAGCTGGCGGCCGAGCACCTGGTCTCGTTGGGCCACACCAGGATCGGGCTCGTCGCCGGCCCCCCGGACTGGTCGGAGGCGCGGCTGCGCACCGTGGGCTTCGAGAGCGTGCTGGCCGCCTCCGGGCTGGCGCCGGCCGGCAAGGCCGACGGCGACTGGTCGGCCCGCTCCGGCTACGAGGCGTGGCCGGCCCTGCGCGACGCCGGCGTGACGGCCGTCTACGTCGCCAACGACCAGATGGCGCTAGGGGTGCTGTCCGCGCTGTGCGAGAGCGGGCTGCGGGTGCCCGAGGACGTCAGCGTCGTGGGCTACGACAACACCCCGGAGAGCGGGTGGTACTACCCGCCGCTGACGACGGTCGAGCAGGAGTTCCGCCGCGCCGGCGAGGTCGGCATCGAGCAGCTCGTGCGGCTGGTGGAGGGCACGGAGGTCGAGCCGGAGGTGCTGGTCTCGCCCGCCCTGGTCGTGCGGCGCAGCACCGGAGCGCCTGCGGGTGCGGCCGGCAGCGACGCGACGACGCCGGGAACCGCCGGCGGCGGCGCGGCCACCGCCCGCGCGCCGCAGGAGAGCCTCAGCCGCCCGGGCTGAGCACGCTGATCCGCAGGGACACCGCCCGGCTCTCGCCCGGGCGGAGCAGGACGCCGTCGGGGTCGCGGTTGAAGGCGTCCGGCGGGCAGGTCATCGGCTCGACCGCCGCGGCGCGCCGCCCGATGCGCTCGCCGGTGTAGAGCTGCACCCACGGGGCGTCGCTGTCGAGCCGCACGCCCGGCGACGTCGGGTGGGTCAGCTCGACAGCCCACGACCGCGGCAGGTCAGTGAAGGCGTGGTCGGCCGTGACCCCGTCGAGCGCGGTCGGCGCCCCCAGGTCGAGGTCCGCCTCGGCCACCGGCACCAGCCGTGTCGGTGTCCCTCGGTCGTCGGTGAGCAGCACGGACGCGGCCGGCAGGCTCACGCGGCACTCGTCGAGCGGCCGGCCGTCGCAGGTCAGGTAGGGGTGGGTGGAGGCGCCGAAGGGGGCGGCCGACGGGCCCACGGCGGTCCCCTCGACCGTGACGGACAGCCCGCTGTCGGCGTCGAGGGCGTAGGTCGTCACGCACCGCACCTGGAAGGGGTAGCCGTAGGCGGCCGGCAGCTCCAGCGCCCAGGTGGCGCTGCTGCCGGTGCGCTCCACGAGCTCCCACCGCTGGAAGGCGCCGAGGCCGTGCAGCGCGGCCCCGGTCTCGTGCTCGTTGACCGGGAGCTCGTACGCTTCCCCGCCCACCTGGTAGCGGCCGCCGGCCACCCGGTTGGGCCACGGCACGAGCGTGCGTCCGCGCCAGGCGTCGTCGAGACCGTCGAGCGGGACCGGGTCGACGAGCCGGTGCCTGTCGTGGGTGAGGGAGAGCAGGGTCGCCCCGACCTGCCCCACCTGTGCCGCGTAGCCGCCGGCGCGCAGGTCGACGACGGTGCCGTGGATGCTCATGCGTTCCTCCTCCTCGGGCGTGAACGCTCGGACCCTACCTGTGGCGGTCTGTCGGTGCGTCGCCCGTCCGGCGGGCCGGCGTGCGGCCTCAGGACGCCGAGGCGGTCCTGATGTCGGCCTGCTCGTCCTCGGGGATCTCATCCTCGAGCCGCGTGGACACCACCTTGGCCAGGACGCCGACCACGACGAGGCCGACGGCGACGGCGAGCAGACCGAGCCAGGTGCTCAGGGTGACGGCGAACACGACATACCCTAGGAGGGCGACGAGCGCCCCGACCACCGCGTAGGGCAGCTGGGTGGTGACGTGCGTGATGACGTTGCAGCCGGCGCCGGTGCTGGACAGGATCGTCGTGTCGCTGATGGGGGAGCAGTGGTCGCCCCACACCGCGCCGGCGAGCACCGCGCCGAAGGCCGGCAGCAGCAGCTCGGGGCCGCCCTCGACGGTGTTCATGATCTGGCCGGCGATCGGCAGCAGGATGCCGAAGGAGCCCCACGAGGTGCCGGTGGAGAAGGCCATCGCGCCGGCGAGCACGAACATCAGCGGGATGAGCCAGGAGGCCGGCAGGTCGGTGCGCTCGACGAGGCCGCCGAGGTACTCGCCGGTGCCGAGCTCGCCGATGAGGTAGCCCAGCATCCAGGCCAGCAGCAGGATGTAGACGGCCGGGAGCATCGAGGAGACGCCCTCCCACAGGCCCCGGCCGAGCGTCGAGGGGGAGAAGCGGGGGTTGGAGGTGGTGTAGCGGACGTAGTAGTAGAGGGCGACCGCGGTGCCGAGCAGGCCGCCCCAGAGCAGGGCGTCGGTCACCGCGGTGTTGGCCAGCACGTCCAGGACCGCCCAGCTGCCGCCCGCCTGGTAGCCGGTCCACACGATCCCGCCGAGCACGCCGGCGACGAGGACGAGGAAGGGCACGACCAGGGCCCGCTTGGCGCCCGGCTCGTGCACGGGCAGGTCCTCGGCCAGCTCGCCGGGCACCTCCTCGGAGGCGTCGTAGGTCTTCCCCTCACGGATGGCGCGTCGCTCCTCCGTGCGCATCGGACCGAGGTCGAGCTGCAGCAGCACGACGACCCAGACGAGCAGCACGGCGCCGATCGCGTAGTAGTTCATGGCCGCGGCGCCGAGGAAGGCCTCGACGTCGCTGACCGCCAGCGCCGACCCGGCGACGATCGGGGCCATGATGCCGATGATGCTGGCGCCCCAGCTGGAGAAGGGGGCCAGCACCGCGACCGGCGCCGACGTCGAGTCGATGAGGTAGGCCAGCTTGGCGCGCGACACGTGCATGCGGTCGGTGACCGGCCGGGACACCTGGCCGACGGCGAGGGCGTTGAAGTAGTCGTCGATGAAGATGACGATGCCCAGCACCGCCGGCAGGACGGTGGCGCCGCGGCGGGTGCGGATCCGCTCCAGCGCCCAGTCGGCGAAGGCGCTGCTGCCGCCGGCCATCATCACCAGGGCGGCGATGATGCCGAGCAGCAGGGTGAAGACGAGGATGTAGACGTAGTAGGTGTTGATCGCACCCTCCTCCCAGAAGATCCCGGAGAAGGCGTCCCACACCAGCCGCAGCGTGGGCAGCGGGGACAGGTCGGCCACCAGCAGGGCGCAGGCGAGCACGCCCGCGCCGAGGCTGAGCAGCACCTTGCGGGTGGCGATCACCAGCACGATCGCCAGCACCGGCGGCAGGACGGTCAGGAACGGCATGTTCTCGGTCATGGCGGGGCCTTCCGCGGCGACGGGTGTGCAGGCACGCTACCGCCGTCGGGCCGACGCCGCGCGGCGTCGGACACGCCGCCCGCCGGTCAGCCGGTCGGGCGACGCCCCCACAGCGAGGCGAGAAGGCCGCCGGAGATGTTGTGCCACACCGAGAAGATCGCGCCGGGCAGCGCGGCCTCGGGGGAGAAGTACTGGGTGGCCAGGCCCGAGGCCAGGCCGGAGTTCTGCATACCCACCTCGACGGAGACGGCGCGGCGCGAGGCGACGGGGACCTTGAGCGCGGTGGCCAGGCCGTAGCCGACGGCATACCCGAGGCCGTTGTGCAGGACGACCGCGAGCACCAGGGTCAGGCCGGCCGCGGCGAGGGCGGCGCTGGACGCGGCGACGACCGCGACGACGACGAAGGTGATGGCCAGCACCGAGATCCACGGCAGCGCCGGCTGCACCCGGTCGACCACGCGGGGCAGGACCGCCCGCAGGACGAGGCCGGCCGCGATCGGGACGACGACGATCTGGAAGATCGAGGTGGCCATGTCGCCGACGGGCACCGGCAGGTACTGCCCGGCCAGCCACAGCGTGATGAACGGGGTCAGGAGCGGGGCCAGCAGCGTGGACACGGCGGTCATCGTCACCGACAGCGCGACGTCGCCGCGGGCCAGGTAGGTCACGACGTTGGAGGAGGTGCCGCCGGGCACGCAGCCGACGAGGATCAGGCCGGCCGCCAGGGCGGGCGGCAGGTCCAGGCCGGTGGCGATGCCCAGGGCGAGCAGCGGCATCACGGTGTACTGCAGGGCGACGCCGAGCAGCACGACCAGCGGCCGGCGTGCGACGAGGGCGAAGTCGGGCAGCGTCAGCGTCAGGCCCATCCCGAACATGATCACCATGAGCGCCGGGACGACGTAGGCCGACCAGCCGTCGAAGGCGCCGGGGGCGAAGAACGCGGCCGCGGCGCCGGCGAGGATGAGCAGGGGGAAGACCGTGACCGCGCGCCGTGCGCTGGCCTCCTCGGTCGACGTCGGCGGGGCGGGCTGGACGGTCGTGGGCATGCGGGATCTCCGGACGGTGGGGGAACTTGACGTTGCGTCAGTTGTCTGTTGTATCAAAGGTGGGCGAGACCTGCGAAAACCTCCAGCGCCGGGGGACGGCTCCAGTGCCGGGGAAGCTTCCCCCGCACGGGACGGTTGCCCGGGCGCGAGGTGGACTCGCGGGTCCGGCACCGGGACCGCGACGTCGGCCGGGCGCGGCTTCAGGGAGGATGTGCTCTGTGACCGCGACCATCCAGGCCCGGGACGTGGCCGTCGGCCACGGGGCCACCCTGCTGTTCTCCGGCCTCGACCTGGTCGTCGCCCCCGGTGACGTCGTCGGCCTCGTCGGCCCCAACGGCGCCGGGAAGTCCACGTTGCTGCACGTCCTCGCCGGCCGGCGCCGCCCGGAGGCGGGGGAGGTGACCGTCTCCCCACGCACCGCGCACCTGGGGCTGCTCACCCAGGAGTCGGACGCGCTCGCGGGCGAGACGATCCGCGGCTCGCTGGCCCGACGCACCGGCGTCGCGGAGGCCGAGACGCAGCTGGACACGGCCGCCCGGCGGATGGCCGAGCACCCCGAGGACGAGGCGAGCGCCACGTCATACTCGACCGCGCTGGAGAGCTGGCTCGCGCTCGGCGGGGCCGACCTGGACGAGCGCGCCGAGGAGGTGGCCGGCCGCCTCGGCCTGGCGGTCGACCTCGACCGCGAGGTGCGCACGCTCTCGGGCGGGCAGGCTGCCCGGGTCGGGCTGGCGGGGCTGCTGCTGTCGCGCTACGACGGCTACCTGCTCGACGAGCCGACCAACGACCTCGACGTCGGAGGTCTGGACCTGCTGGAGGAGTTCGTGAGCGGGCTCGACGCGCCGGTCGTGCTCGTCAGCCACGACCGCGCGTTCCTGTCGTCGACCGTGACGACCGTGGTCGAGATCGACCGCAGCCTGCAGCGGGTGGTGGCCTACGGCGGCGGCTACGACGCCTACCTCGAGGAGCGCTCGATCACGCGCCGGCACGCGCGGGAGGCCTACGAGGAGTATGCCGGTCGCCGGCAGGCGCTCGAGGCGCGCGCCCGCATGCAGCGCGACTGGATGGACAAGGGCGTGCGGGCCGCCAACAGCAAGCTGGCGCGGCGCAAGGAGAAGGACAAGAACATCCGCTTCCACCAGCAGGCCACCTCCGAGAAGCAGGCGGCCAAGGCGCGTCAGACCCAGCGGATGATCGAGCGCATGGACGTCGTGGAGGAGCCGCGCAAGGAGTGGCAGCTGCAGTTCTCCATCGCCGCGGCGCCGCGGTCGGGGGACGTCGTGGCGGTGGCGCGCGGCGCCGTCGTGCGGCGCAGCGGACCGACCGGCGCGTTCACCCTCGGGCCGGTCGACCTGCAGCTCGACCTCGGCGACCGGGTCGCCATCACCGGGCCCAACGGCTCGGGCAAGACGACGCTGCTGGCGCTGCTCCTGGGCCGGCTGACCCCCGGCGAGGGGGCCGTGTCGGCGGGCTCGCGCGTCGTCGTGGGCGAGGTCGACCAGGCCCGCCGGGTCCTGGACTCCGAGGAGCAGACGCTGGCGCGGGTCCTCGCGCTGGAGCTGCCGGAGTGGACCGACGCCGACCGGCGCACCCTGCTGGCCAAGTTCGGGCTGGTGGGCCGCCACGTCGAGCGGCCGACCTCGACACTGTCGCCGGGCGAGCGCACCCGCGCCGCCCTGGCGCTGCTGCAGGCCCGCGGCGTCAACCTGCTCGTGCTCGACGAGCCGACCAACCACCTCGACCTGCCCGCGATCGAGCAGCTCGAGCAGGCGCTCGAGGCCTTCGACGGCACGCTGCTGCTCGTCACCCACGACCGCCGGATGCTGGAGACGGTGCGGCTGACCCGCCGTTGGGAGGTCGACGGCGGGACGGTCACCGAGGTGCTGCCCGGCGGCTGAGCCGTCCCGCGCGTCGCACGGCCGCCCTCTGCGACGCACGGCCGCCCTCTGCGACTCACGTACTGCTCTTGTCGAGAACGCAGGATGCATCACGCGTGCTCCACAAGATGGGTACGTGAGTGGGGAGCAACCGGGCCGCAGCACCCCGGCCGCGGAGCTGTGCATGACCGGGCACCCCGCGCACGACGGACGTCGGCTGCTCCACCCCCGTGGAGCAGCCGACGTCTCGTGACTGGGAACCCGGCGTCGTGCTGTCGGTCAGTATCAGGCCGTCGCTTCGCGGACCTGCTTTCGGTAGTACTCCTCGCGGTCTTCCTCGGTCATGCCGCCCCACACCCCGTAGGGCTCGCGGACGGAGAGGGCGTGCTCCCGGCACTGGGTGATGACGGGGCACTCCTGACAGATGGCGACAGCTCGGGCGTCCCGGCGGCGTCGCGACGGACCGCGCTCACCCTCGGGGTGGAAGAACGTGTCGGGGTTCGTGCTGCGGCACAGCCCTTGAAACTGCCACTCCCAGAGAGAGGCAACGGGTTGGGGTTGGTCGGACATTTTCAGACCTCCTCCGGGTCTGGGTGAACTTCCACCCTCCCACGGATGACCCCTCAAAAGGCAATTCCGTCGTGAACCCGCTGTCCCGACCGGCGTGTTCCCCCGACACGCAGGCAAAACGACAGGTCAGCGCAGGGGTCGCCGGGTCAGCGCATCTGCTCGTCGGAAGGACCTCGGTCGGCCGGCCGGCCGTCGCCGGCCACGAGGGCCTCGCGCACCAGCTCGACCGGGTGCCAGGCGCTGCGTCCCGTGCCGTGGAAGATCTGCTCGCGGCAGGAGGTGCCGGTCGCGCAGACCACGGTCTGCGACGTCTCGGCCCGCACCGCCGGGAGGAGCCGGTCCTCCCCGATCTGCATCGAGATGTCGTAGTGCTCGGCCTCGTAGCCGAACGACCCCGCCATGCCGCAGCAGCCGGCGTCCACCTCGACGACCTCGGCCCCGGGGATCCGCCGCAGCAGCCCGACGGTCGCGGCGGTGCCGACCTCGGCCTTCTGGTGGCAGTGCCCGTGGTAGAGGATGCGCCGCCCGGCCAGCCACGAGTCCGGCGCCAGCTCCAGCGCGCCGGAGTCGACCGCCTCGGCCAGCAGCTCCTCGACCTGCCGCACCCGGGCGGCCACCGCCGCCGCCCGCTCGTCACCCGGCAGCATCGCCAGCGTCTCGTCGCGCAGGGTGAACAGGCACGACGGCTCGCACCCGACGACGGGCGCCCCCACGGGGCCGGCCGCCAGCGTGGAGACCAGGTCGGCGGCGCTGGCCCTCGCCCGGTCGACAAGCCCCTTCGACAGCGCCGAGCGCCCGCAGCACCCGGAGCTGACCAGGTCGACCTCCCAGCCGGCGCGCTCGAGCAGCTCGACGGCCGCCCGGCCGATGCGCGGCTCGGTGAAGGTGGTGAAGGAGTCCGCGAGGAAGTGGACCGTGCCACTGCCCGTGGACACAGCGCCGGTGCCTGCTGCGCCGCCCGCGACGCCCGCGCCGGCCGTGCCGCCCGTGCTGCCCGTGCTGCCCGTGCTGCCCGTGCGGCCAGCGCCACCCGTCCCCGTCCCGCTGCCGCTGCGCCGCTGCGCGAACCACCGCACGAGGTTCGTCGCGTGGAAGGTCGGCAGCGGTCGGCGGGAGGTGATGCCGAGCGCCCGCTCCACCGCCCGACGACCCGGCCCGAACCTGCCCGCCAGGTTGGCCACGGCCGCCGTCCGCGACCCCAGCGCGTTGAGGCGCCGGATGCCGGCAAAGACCCGCGAGCGCAGGGGTATGCCGTGCACGTCGTGGTGGTGGGACAGCGTCTCGCTCTTGAGCTTGGCCATGTCGACACCGAGCGGGCACTCCGAGCGGCACGCCTTGCACATGAGGCACAGGTCGAGCACCTCGTGCAGCCGCTCGTCGCCGAGGGCCGCCTTCGGGTCGGCCTCCGACAGCGCCTTGACCAGGGCGTTGGCCCGGCCGCGCGTGGAGTCCTCCTCCTGCAGCGTCGCCATGTAGGAGGGGCACATGACCCCCGTGCCGCTCTTGCGGCACACCCCGATGTTCATGCACCGGTCGGCGGCGCCGCGCATCCCGCCGGTGACCGAGAAGTCGAGCCGCGTGCGCAGGGGCGGCGCCGGCGGCAGGGCCGCGTCGCGCAGGTGCTCGGTCATCGGCGGCGCGTCGACGATCTTGCCGGGGTTGAGCGTGCCGGCCGGGTCGAAGAGCGCCTTGACCTCGCGCATCGCCTCGTAGAGGTCGTCGCCGTAGATCTCCCGGTTGAACTCGCTGCGGGCCAGGCCGTCGCCGTGCTCGGAGGAGTTGACGCCGCCGAACTCGCGGACCAGGTCCTTGACCCGCACCGCGACCCGCCGCATCCGGGCGACCTGCTGCGGGTCGGCGACGTCGACGAAGGGCCGCACGTGCAGGCAGCCCACCGACGCGTGCCCGTAGAAGCCGGCCGTCAGCCCCTCCTCGTCGAGCACCTGCCGGAACCGGGCGGTGTAGTCGGCCAGCACCTCCGGCGGCACCGCGGTGTCCTCGACGAAGGCCACCGGCCGGCTGGTGCCCCGGCTCGCGGCCATGAGCAGCCCGAGGCCCGCCTTGCGCACCTTCAGCAGCGCCCGCTGGTCGGCGGGGGTGGGCAGCCGCAGCGTGGCATACCCGTGCCCGTGCTCCTGCCAGGTCCGGGCCAGCTGCTCGGCCTGCGCGCCGAGCGCCTCGAGGTCGTCGCCGGCGAAGGAGACGAAGAGCAGCGCCTCGGGGTCGCCGACGAGGAACGTGCTCAGCCCCGCGTACTCGGTCGAGCGGCGCGAGAAGTCGAGGATCGTGCGGTCGATGAGCTCGACCTGCGCCGGGTCCAGCGCCAGCGCGTCGGTCGTGGCGGCGATCGCCTCCTGCGCGCCGGTGAAGTGCCCGACCGCGAAGACGGTGTGCCTCGGCCGGGGCACCAGGTCGACCTCGGCCTCGGTCACCACCACCAGCGTGCCCTCGGCCCCGACGACGAACCGCGCCAGGTCGAAGGGGTCGGCCGCGCCGGCACCCCCGATCAGCCGGTCCAACCGGTAGCCGCCCGCCCTGCGCCAGAACGGCGGGAAGCCCTCCTGGATCGCCGCGCGGTGCGTCTCGACGATGGCCGGCAGCCCGCGGTGGATCGCTCCCGCCAGGCCGGGCTCCCGCGCACGACTCACGAGCTCCTCGGCGGTCAGCGGTCCGAGCCGTGTCACGGTGCCGTCGGCCAGCACGACCTCCAGCGAGCGCACGTGGTCGATCGTCATGCCGTAGCGCACCGACCCCGACCCGGCCGAGTTGTTGCCGATCATCCCGCCGATCGTGGCGCGGTCGGAGGTCGAGGTGTCCGGACCGAACATCAGCCCGTGCGGCGCCGCGGCCCGGTTGAGGTCGTCCTGCACCACCCCCGGCTGGACGACGGCCCGCCGGGCCTCGGGGTCGAGCGCGACGATCGTGTGCAGGTGCCGGGACAGGTCCAGGACCAGGCCCTCGCTCGTGGTCTGCCCGGCCAGCGACGTGCCGGCACCCCGCGCCGTGACGGGTATGCCGTGGCGCGCCGCGACCCGCACCGCCGCCGCCACGTCGGCGGTGTCGCGGGGGAAGGCCACGCCGAGGGGCATCAGGGAGTACATGCTGGCGTCGCGGGAGAACGGGTGACGGGTGTAGTCGTCGAAGGCGACCTCGCCCCGCAGCTCCTCCCGCAGCTCGCGCTGCACGTCGCGACCCATGCTGGAGACCTCCCTGTCTCGGTCCGGTCACTGCCGATCCTCCCACGGGGTATGGCGTGGTGCGGGGGTCGAGGGGGCGGGGGTAAGGTCGTCCGACGTGATCGTGGGACGACGGGGCGGAGCGAGGGCGGTGGCGTCCGCCGCGGCGCTGGGCCTGGCCCTGACCGCCTGCGCGGGGGGTCAGCAGGAAGGTCCCGGCGCTGCCTCGCCCGGTGCGGGCGCACGCCATACCCCGACCGAGGTCGTGATCGCCGCGGGCAGCGAGCCCGACACCTTCGACCCGGTGCTCGGCCACGCCCGCTGGGGTGACGGCAAGGTCACCGAGGGCCTGCTGCGGCTGACCGTCGGCCTGGGCGTCGAGCCGCTGCTGGCGACCGACCTGCCGCAGGTCTCCGACGACGGGCTGACCTACACCTACACGCTGCGTGACGGCGTGACCTTCCACGACGGCACCGCGCTGGACGCCGCCGACGTCGTGGCCACCTACGAGGCCGCGCTCGACCCGGCCAACGCCTCCCCGGTCGCCGCCGACCTCACCGCGCTGGCGTCCGTCGAGGCGGTCGACGCCCGCACCGTCCGCTTCACCCTGTCCCACCCGCAGTCCTCCTTCCCGGTCGCCACCGTGCTGGGCGTCGTGCCGTCGGAGCGCCTGGAGGAGGGGCAGGTGGCGGCGTCGTCGACCGTCGTCGGCACCGGTCCCTACGAGATGGACACCCTCCGGCCCGGCGACCGGCTGGTGGTGACCGCCTTCGACGGCTACTGGGGCGAGCGCCCGGTCGTCGAGCGCGCCACCTTCGTCTTCGCCGGCGACGACGCGGCGCGGGTCGCGCGGCTGGCCTCGGGCGAGGTCGACGCCGCCCTGCTGCCGGCGACGTCGCTGGAGCGGTTCGCGGGCGACGACAGCTTCGAGGTGGTCCGCCGCGACACCGCCGACTTCCGCGCGCTGGTGCTGCCGGAGGGCCGGCCCGTCACCGGCGACCCGGCGGTCCGCGAGGCGCTGCACACCGGGCTCGACCGGCAGGCCCTCGTCGAGGGGGCGCTGGCCGGGGCGGGGCGCCCGGCCTTCTCCCCGATCCCGCCGGAGGCGCCGGAGTACTCCGACGTCCTCGAGGTCGAGGCGGACACCACCGCGGCGCGCCGCGTGCTCGACGAGGCAGGGTGGGTCGAGGGCCGCGACGGCGTGCGGGTCCGGGACGGCGTCCGGGCCTCCTTCGCGCTCATGTACCCCGCCGGCGACACCCTGCGCCAGAACATCGCGCTCCAGGTGCAGGCGCAGGCGGCCGACCTGGGCCTCGAGGTGCGCCCGGAGGGGCTGAGCTGGGAGGCGATCGAGCCGCGGATGCGCACCCACGCCCTCGTCTACGGCACCGGCAACCCCTTCGACGCGGACCTGTCGACCTACCCGCTGTTCCACTCCAGCCGCGCCTACGTGGGCTTCGACAACCCGGGCGGCTACCGCTCGGCGCAGATGGACGACGCGCTGGAGGCCGGCCGCCGCGCCGCGGACGAGGGTGCGCGCGCGACGGCATACCAGCAGGTCCAGGAGCAGCTCGCGCAGGACCTGCCCTGGGTGTTCCTCGCCTACGTCGGGCACGACTACGTCATCCGGGCAGGGGTCTGGGAGGGGTATGACGTGCCGCTCGTCGAGCCCCACGAGCACGGTCTGCAGGGTGGGCCCTGGTGGAACCTGCCGGAGTGGACGGCGGCAGACTGACCGGCGTGACGCGTCTCGTGCTCGGGCGGCTGGCCCTGCTGCCGCTGCTGCTGGCCGCGGTGACGCTCGTGATGTTCGTGCTCGCCCAGGCCGCGCCGTTCGACCCGGTGCTGGCCAGCCTGGGCGAGCGGGCGCTGACGATGGACGGTCCGACGCTGGAGGCGCTGCGGGCCGCCCGGGCCGACACCTCGGCGGTGCAGCAGTGGGCGACGTGGTGGGGCCATGCGCTGACCGGCGACCTGGGGTCCTCCAGCAGCCAGCGCCTGCCGGTGGCGACCGTCCTCGCGTAGCGGCTGCCGTGGACGCTGGGGCTGATGGCGGCGGCGCTGGCGGTGGCGGTGGCGCTCGGGACCGTGCTGGGGGCCTGGGCCGGGACGCGCCCCGGCTCGGTCGTGGACCGGCTCGTCGGCGGCGGGCTGCTGGCGCTGCAGTCGGCCCCGCCCTTCTGGCTGGGCCTGGTCGCCGTCTGGCTCTTCGCGATCTGGCTCGGTTGGCTGCCCACCGGTGGCGGGACCAGCCTGTCGGTCGAGGGCGTCGGCGCGCTCGACGTGGCGCGGCACGCGGTGCTGCCCGTCGCCGTGCTGGCGCTGTCGCAGGTGTCGTGGTTCGGCCTGGTCGTGCGCGACGCCACCCGGGACGCCCTGGCCGGGCCCGCGGTCCGGGGGGCGTGGGCGCGCGGCGTGCCGACCGGCGCGATCCTCCGCGCCCACGCGGTGCGCCCGGCGCTGCTGCCCCTGGTCACGGTGGTCGGGGTGCGGGTCCCCGAGCTGGTGACGGGAGCCGTGCTGGTCGAGACCGTCTTCTCCTGGCCCGGGATCGCCAGCGCGACGGTGGAGTCGGCGCTGCGCCTCGACTTCGCCCTGCTCGCGGCCCTGACCGCGCTGACGACCGTGCTGGTCGTGCTGGGCAACCTGGCGGCCGACGTGCTCTACCGGGTCGTGGACCCGAGGGTGGGCGCGCGCGATGGCTGAGGGCTGGCGGACGGTCCGCGACGAGGGAGGTCGACCGTGGGTCCCCGTGCGCGGCCGGCGGCGCCCCGGCCGTCCCCGACCGCTGCTGTGGGGGCTGACCCTGGCCGGGCTCGTCGCGGTGGTGCTGCTGGTCGGGTCGTCGTCGGGGGGCGGGACGGCGGACTTCGCCCGGGCCTACCTCCCGCCCGCGCCGGATCACCCCTTCGGGACCGACCACGCCGGGCGTGACCTGCTGCAGCGCACGCTGGCGGGGGCACGGGTGTCGCTGCTCGTCGGGATCGCGGCGGCGCTGACCGCCGGCGTCCTCGGGCTGGTCGTCGGCGGTGTCGCAGGGTCGGTCGCGGGCCGCTCCGGCGGGTGGCTGGACACCGTGCTGATGCGGGTCGTCGACGCCGTCAACGCCCTGCCCCACCTGGTGCTCGGCATCGTCGTCGTGGCACTGCTCGGCCCGTCGCTGACCAGCGTCGTCGTCAGCGTGGCCGTGACCCACTGGACGACCACGGCGCGGATCGTGCGCGCGGAGATGCTGGCCCTGACCGGCTCCGGCTTCGTCGAGGCGGCCGTGGGCGCCGGGGCGGGCCGGTGGTGGGTGCTGCGCCGCCACCTGCT
Organism: Ornithinimicrobium pekingense DSM 21552; assembly: GCF_000421185.1. Taxonomy (GTDB): domain Bacteria; phylum Actinomycetota; class Actinomycetes; order Actinomycetales; family Dermatophilaceae; genus Ornithinicoccus; species Ornithinicoccus pekingensis. The sequence continues at coordinate 64,159 of NZ_ATWJ01000012.1, read as the reverse complement.
CGGGCACGTCCTGAGCCGGGCCCTGCTCGCGGTCGTGCTCATGGTGCCGCACGCGATCATGCACGAGTCGGCGCTGAGCTTCCTGGGGCTGGGCCTTCCCGACAGCCAGGCCTCGCTCGGCACGATCATCGAGCAGTCGCGCCCGGCGGTGCTGGCGGGTCACTGGTGGCCCGCGGTCCTGCCCGGTCTGGTGCTCGTGGTCCTGAGCCTGGCCGTCTTCGTGCTGGCCGAGCGGCTGCGGCCGGACCCGGCGGGGCGGTCATGAGCGCCCCGGGTGCCGGCGGCGCCCCGGAGCGGGTGCCGCCCGGGGACGGCGGGCTGCGCGTGCAGGGGCTGGGGGTGGCGCTGCCGGACGCCGACGGCAGCACGCGCACCGTCCTGCACCACGTGGACCTGCAGGTCCGTCGCGGCGAGGTCGTGGTGCTGCTCGGCCCCAGCGGTGCGGGCAAGTCGACGCTCGTCGCCGCCCTGCTCGGCCTGCTGCCCGTGGGCTCCCTGGTCCGCGGGAAGGCGTGGTGGGAGACGGGCGAGGGCGAGGTGGACCTCCTCGACCCGGCCGGCGCGGACCGGGAGCGCACCCGGGGGCGGCTGGCCGCGTGGCTGCCCCAGTCGCCCCTCGCCTCGATGACGCCGGTCCTGACCGTGGGGCACCAGCTGGACGAGAAGGCACGCGTGCACGTCGCACCGTCGGGCGTCCCGGCGCTGGTCGCCGCGGCCATGGGTCGTCACGACGTCGACCGCTCCTGGCGGGCCCGGTTGCCGTCCCAGCTGTCGGGCGGCCAGGCCCAACGGGTGTCCAACGCCCTGGCCCTGCTGGGTGACCCGGCGCTGGTCCTGGCGGACGAGCCGACGACCGGCCTGGACCGCGCCCGGGCCACGCGCGCCGGTGCCGAGCTGCAGGCCCTCGCCCACGAGGAGGGTCGCGCGGTGCTGGTCGTCACCCACGACCTGACCCTGGCCGAGCAGGTCGCCGACGCCGTGGTCGAGCTCGACTCCGGCCGCAGCGGGCAGCGCCTCGCGCCCGACGTGGTGGCCGGCAGGGCCCGGGCCGCGAGCCACCGGCAGGCGCCGCACCGCGACCCCTCGCACCGGTCACGTACCGGCCGCCCGCGGACCGGCCGGCCGGCCCTGGCCGGCCACGGCCTCACCCTCACGCGCGGGCGCGGGACCGTCGTCCTGGAGGGCGTGGACGTGCGGGTCGAGCAGGACGGCACCACCGGCCTGCTGGCGCCCTCCGGGGCGGGCAAGACCACCCTCCTGCGCACGCTCGGCCTGCTGCACGCGCCCGCGCAGGGGTATGTCGAGCTGGACGGCCGGCGCGTCAGGGGCACCGGTCACCAGGTGCCCGCCCACGTCCGCCGCCGCATCGGCTACGTCCCACAGGACCCCCGCTCCTCGGTCGACCCGCGGTGGACGGTGGGTCGCATCATGGCCGAGCCGCTGCGCCTCGGTGGCCTGCGGGGCGACGAGGCGGCGGTCGCCAGTCTGCTCGACCGGGTCGGGCTCGAGCCGACCCTCGCGTCCCGCCGTCCCGACGCCGTCTCCGGCGGGCAGCTGCAGCGGGTCGCGGTGGCCCGGGCGCTGGCGCTCGACCCCGACTACCTGCTGCTGGACGAGCCGACCTCGATGGTCGACGTGGCCACGGCCCGCACGGTGCTCGCGGCGATCCACGCCCACCAGCACGCCACGGGCTGCGGGGTGCTCGTCGCCTCCCATGACGAGGAGCTGCTGCGCACGTGGTGCGACCAGGTGATCACCTGGAACGCCTGAGCGGGCACGGCGTCCCGTGGGAGTCGGCGCCCCTCCCGACATCCACGGGACGGTCGCCGGCCCTACCTGCCCTTGAGCGCCCGCCGCACCGCACGCACCTCGGACCCGGACACCCCGGGCAGCTCGACCCGGCGGCCGGTCTGCAGGACGGCGACCGCCCCGTTGCGCGCCGGGTCCTCCTCGACGGTCCGCACCGAGGCGCGGGGGAAGTCGTGCCGCCGGACGCCGTCGTGCACCGACAGCCCGTCCTCGGAGGCGGTCGTCGCACCGCCGGCCCTCAGGTAGACCCCGACGAGCAGCCCGAGGACGACCACGCGCATGACGAGCCCCCACCCGTCCTCGGCGAGCGGCACCCCGGCCCGGGTGTAGCGCCATACCCCCTGGCTGACGACGAGCAGCACCGCGGCGAGCAGGGCCCAGGACAGCGAGCGGGAGCGGTGGCGGACCCAGGTCATGAAGCTCAGCCTAGGTGCGTGGCCGTCCACGTCGAGCCTGCCGGGATACCGCCGTAGTCTCGATCGGTCAGGTCGTCTCGCGGAAAGGAGTCCAGGTGAGCGAGCCGGGGACCCTGGTCGCGGGGCGCTACCGCCTCGAGTCGGTCATCGCCACCGGGGGGATGGGCGTGGTCTGGAAGGGCTGGGACGAGCGGCTCGAGCGCGCCGTGGCCGTCAAGCAGCTGCGGCCGGCCGTCGGCGTCCCGGAGGCCGAGGCCGAGGTCGCCAAGGACCGGGCGATGCGTGAGGCCCGGATCACGGGCCGGCTGCAGCACCCGAACGCGGTGGCGGTGCTCGACGCCGTGGAGCACGACGGCCAGCCGTGCCTGGTGATGCCGTTCCTGGAGTCCACAACCCTGTCCGCGACGCTGCGTGACGACCCGCCGCCGACGCTCGAGCGCGTGCTGCGCATCGCCGCAGAGGTCGCCTCCGCCCTGGCCGCCGCGCACCGGCTCGGCATCGTCCACCGCGACGTCAAGCCGGGCAACATCCTGCTCACCGGCGACGGCGCGGCGCACCTGAGCGACTTCGGCATCTCCCACGCGCTGGGCGACGTCACCCTCACCGGCACGGGCTGGATCCACGGGACGCCGGCCTACCTGGCGCCGGAGGTGGCCCGCGGCGAGGCCGCCACCTTCGCCTCCGACGTCTTCTCCCTCGGGGCGACGCTGTATGCCGCGCTCGAGGGCGGGCCGCCCTTCGGCACCGACCCCAACGCGATCGCCCTGCTGCACAAGGTGGCGGCCGGACAGATCCCGGCACCGTCACGGGCGGGACCGCTCACCGGCTTCCTGCTCCAGATGCTCGACACCGACCCGCAGGCTCGGCCGGACATGGACATGGTCGCCTCGGTCCTGGCCGATCACACCACCTACGCGGGCGCCGTGCCTGTGGACGCCGCCGCGGGGACGATGACCGGGGCCGCTGTGGCGGGGACGGGCACCGGGACCACCGGGACGACCGACCACCAGAACGGCCCCCCGACGGCACCGACCAGCGGCGCCACGACCAGCGGCGCCACGACCAGCGGGGCCGCGACGCAGGAGACGTCGACCGGGCTGTCGTCGTGGTTCCCGCGGGACAAGGAGGACCGGGACGGTCGTCGTCCGCGCCGGCCGGTGCTGCTCGCCGGAGCCGCGGTCCTGGTGCTGCTCGTCGTCCTGGGCGCCGGTGCGCTGCTCGGCGACCGGGTCGGCGGGTCCGCGCAGGAGGCCGGACAGGCTCCCGCGCCCACGGCCGCGGCCGACGCCTCCGAGGACGCCGTCGGGTCGCCGCGCGTCCTGCCGACCCCGGCCGGAGAGGCCGCCCCGCCGCTCGCGCCGACCACCGACCCGGGACGGAGCGAGGAGACAGAGGCCGAGCCCAGCGCCGAGGAGGAGCAGCAGGAGCCCGCGCCGGAGGCGGAGCCCGAGCCCGCGCCCGCACCCCAGCCGGAACCAGAGCCGGAGCCCGCCCCGGAGCCTGCACCGGCGGACGCGCCCGAGCCCACCGACCGGGCCACCGCGCTGGAGTCGGCGATCACCGGCTACTACGCGATGATGCCGGGCGGCCGGGCCCAGGCGTGGGACCGGATGACGGCCGACTACCAGACCAACCACGCCGGGGGCTTCGAGGCCTACGACCGTTTCTGGAGCGCGATCAGCGACGTGGCTGTCAGCGACGTCGAGGCCACCCCTCCGGACCGCGTCGTGGCCACCCTGACCTACACCTTCACCGACGGCCGGGTCGACGTCGAGCGCACCGCCTACCGCCTCGTCGACGACGGCGGGACGCTCAAGATCGCCGCGTCCGAGGTGCTGAGCAGCCGCAGCGGCTGACCCCTTCCGCCCACCCGCGCCACGCACCGGAGCACCCGGCCGCGGTGGTCACCCCTCCGGATAGCCTGACGCCGGCGACGAGGAGGCGACACATGGACCCGAGCACCGGGAGCAGCGACGCGCGCACGGCATACCGAGACCCGAAGGTGCCCAAGCGGCTCGTGCCGTTGGCTCAGCAGTCGCTGCGGCTCAACCTGCTGCCGGGGGAGCGGGTGCTGGGGATGTTCGCCAGCACGCGGATCCGGCGCTCGGTGACCCTGCTGGTCGTCACGGACCGACGGCTGCTGACGCTGGGGGACGAGCACGTGGGGATGCCGGTCGTCGACGACGTGCTGCGCTCCGACGTCACCGAGGTCGACATCGAGCGCGAGAGAGTCTTCAGCACCGGCCTGGTGACCGCGCGGACGGTGCACGGCGAGGTCAACCTGGGGACGCTGACCTACGGCAAGGAGACCTTCAACACGCTCGAGGAGGTCCTGGCGCGGCCGACGGCGGGGGCGATGCCGGTGATCCCCACCTTCGTGCCGGGCGGTCGTGGCGGTGCCGAGCCGGTCGAGGACGGGCCTGCCCCCGGGCCGTCGGGGTCCACCCACCCGCTGGTCGTGCACCTGACCGCGCTCGCGGACCTGCACGGGCGCGGCGCGCTCACCGACGAGGAGTTCGCGGCGGCGAAGGCTCGGTTGCTGGCCGACCCGCACGGCTGAGCCCGGCGACGCCCGCAGGAGGTCTGCCGCTTACACCAGGCCGGTGAGCTCGGCCAGGGGTGTCCCTTGCCGGAGCGAGGCGAGCCAGGTCGTCTCGCGCTCCACCTTCCGGCCGGAAGCCTCGTAGATGTGGTTCCACGACCCCGCCCGCACCCGGACGACGCCGTCGCCGTCCGCGACGATCGCGTCACCCGTGGCGACGTGGACACCACCGATCTCGACCGCACCACCGACCACGCCGCCGTCCGACTTCGTCGTGCCCAGCGGCGTGACCGCAGCGCTCCACACAGGGAAGCCGAGCGCCAGAAGCTCGTCCTCGTCGCGGATGCCAGAGTTCGTCACCAGGCCGACGGCCCCGAGCTGGTGCAGGGCGGTGCAGATGACCTCCCCCGCCAGGCCGACCGGCGGTCCTGGACAGGAGACCACCAGCACGTCACCGGGCTGGGCCCGAGCAAGGGCGCGGTGGAGCGCCAGGTTGTCACCGGGCCCGGTCCGCACCGTCAGCGCCCGTCCGACGGCACGGGACCCGGCACGCCGCACGATCGTCGGGCCGAGGTAGCCGTCGTTGCCGCTGACGTCCAGGACGGTCGAGGTCGGCACGGCGGTGCCCAGCCGGGTCGCCGTCGGCTCAGTCATGGCCGCCGCACGTCCAGACCTGACGGTTCAGCACCTCGTGGATCATGTCCGGCCGCTCCGGCCCCCCGTAGTAGTTGAAGATCGTCAGGGCCGTGGTCGACAGGTGTCGCGTCAGGACCTGCGCGCACTGCTCGGGCTCGCGGGCCTCCGCCGCTGCGACGAGGTCCTCGTGGTCGCGGATCGACCCCTCCATCCGGGTGTCGTCCTTGTCGTCCACCAGGAAGACCCGGCGATAGCGCTCGGCGTGGTCCCACAGGTCGCAGATGGTGCGGTAGAGACGGGGACCGACCCTCCTGACGAGCCCCAGGTGCAGCTCGCGGTGGTGCTCGTGGAAGAGGTCCATGTCGCCCGCCCGCAGCGCCGCCGTGCTCGCGTCCAGCGCGGACTGCACGGACTGGAGGTCGGCACGGTTGAGCCGTGGGACGGACAGGTGCAGGGCCAGCGGCTCCAGCAGGAGCCGCTGGCCGTACACCTCGTCGAGATCCTCCAGCGTCAGCTCCGAGACGCGCACCCTCCGGTTGGACTCGGAGGACAGGAGCCCCTCGGCCTCCAGGCGTCGGACCGCCTCGCGCAGCGGGGTGCGGCTGATCTGCATCTGCGCGGCCAGCTGCACCTGCGACATGACCTCGCCCGCGCTGACGTGGCCCGTGAGGATCGCCTCACGGAGCTCGCGGTAGGCCAGGTCGGCCGACGTCGTCGTCGGCTGCGCGTCGGTGGTCACGATCGGGACTGTAGCCGTGGGATCACGTCCGTCACCGGATCGCGTTGTCCATGGCGCCCAGACCCTCGATCTCGGTCTGCACGCGCCAGCCCGGCTGCAGGAACATCTTCGGGGTCCGGCCGAGGCCCACCCCGGACGGCGTACCGGTGAAGATCAGGTCGCCCGGGAGCAGCTTGACGACCTTGGACAGCTCGGAGACGAGCACGGGCACGTTGAAGATGAGGTCGCTGGTGCGGGAGTCCTGCGCGACCTCGGTCTCGCCGTCGCCCTTGACCAGCGTCGTCCGGATGGCGAGGTCGTTGGGGTCCTCGAGCTCGTCGAGGGTCACCAGCCACGGACCGGTCGGGGAGAACCCGGGGTAGCTCTTGGCGAGGCTGAACTGCGGCTTGGCGCCGACGTTCTGCAGGCGGCGCTCGGAGAAGTCCTGGCCGTTCATGTAACCCGCGACGTAGCTGAGGGCGTCGTCGGCCTCGACCTGGTGGGCCTCCTTGCCGATGACGACCACGAGCTCGGCCTCCCAGTCGACGGTGTCCGCGGGCAGGACCACCTCACCGGTGGGCCCGGCGAGCGAGGTCTGCCACTTGGTGAACACCACGGGGTAGGTGGGGATCTCCGAGCCGGTCTCCTCCGCGTGGGCGCGGTAGTTGAGGCCGATCGCGAAGATCTGGACGGGGTCGGGCACCGGCGCGTCCAGCTGCTCCGGCGTCACCGCACCCTGGCCGTTGAGGCTGGCCGATCCGATCCACTCGGCCAGCTCCTCGAGCCGGCCGACGAGGGCGCGCGGCTCGGCGGGGAACTGGCCCCGCGAGGCCTGCTCGACGTCATACCAGGAGTCGCCGTGCTGCACGAGGGCCCGGCCGCCGCTGTTGGCGATACGCATAGGTCTGTCTCTCTTTCGTAGGGGTGTGAGGTGTTAGCTGCGGACGTTCCAGAAGGTGAGGCGCTTCTCCAGCCAGGCGACCGACATGAAGAGCGCCAGCCCCAGCAGGCTGAGGAAGAAGATGAGCGCGAAGACGCGGTCCAGGGCGATGCGTGCAGCCGCCACGCGGACCTGCTCACCGAAACCGATGCCGCCGCCGATGAACTCCGCCGCGACGGCGCCGGTGAGGCAGGCGACGACGGCGATCTTCAGGCCGGTGAACAGATAGGGGAGTGCGCGGTGCACCCGCAGCTTCCAGAAGATGTCCCACCGCGAGGCCTTCATCGACTGGAAGAGCTTCAGCTCGTCCGGCTCGACGGCCGCGACGCCCTGCGCGGTGGAGACGATGATCGGGAAGATCGACATGAACGCCGCCATGAGGAACTTGGAGGCGATGCCGAAGCCGAACCAGGCGATGAAGACCGGGGCGAAGGCGATCTTGGGCGTGGCGTCCAGCAGCACGAACAGCGGCATGATGCCCCGCCGGCCGAAGCTGGTCAGGCCGACCACGATCCCGACGATCACCCCCACGACCACAGCCAGGACGAACCCGAGGAGGATCTCCTGCACGGTGATCCACAGCTGACCGGCGAGGAACCCACCGACGAACAGCTGCTGGGTGACGATGACCACCTGCTCGGCGACCGACAACGGCGACGGCAGGACCAGCTGGGAGATGCCGCCGAAGGTGACGAGCAGCTGCCAGGCGGCGAGGAAGACCGCGATCGAGATCAGCACGGGCGCCCAGGAGGGCATACGGGCCAGCAGGCCGCGCCTGCCCTCCGTCGGGCGGCGCCGGGTGCGGGCCTGGGTCGGTTGGCTACGTGTGAGCACCACGTCTGTACCCTTCGTCGAGCGCCTGGCGCACGGTGTTGATGAGCTCCAGGTAGCGGGGGTCGGCGAGCGTGTGCTCACCGCGCGGGTGGGGAAGGTCGACCTCGATGGCGCGGGTGATCCGCCCGGGCCGGGCCGACATCGCGTAGACGACGTCGGAGAGGAAGACCGACTCGGGTATGGAGTGCGTGACGAGCACAGCCGTCGCGCCGGTGTCGCGCACGATGCGCAGCAGCTCGGTGTCCATGCGCTCGCGGGTCAGCTCGTCCAGCGCCCCGAACGGCTCGTCGAGCAGCAGGATCTGGGGCTCGGTGACCAGCATCCGGCAGATCGCGGCGCGTTGCGCCATACCTCCGGAGAGCTGGTGCGGGTAACCGGCCTCGAAGTCGGCGATGCCGACCATCTTGAGCAGCTCTCGCGCCTTGCTCTTCTGCTTGCGTGCCGCCTTCTTGCCGTCACGCAGCTCGAGCGGCAGGAGCACGTTCTCCAGGACCGTGCGCCAGGGCAGCAGCGTCGCCTTCTGGAACATGTGGCTGACCTCGACCGGCGGGCCGTCGAGCTCGCGGCCGAAGATCTCCACGTGCCCTTCGGAGGGGCGCAACAACCCCGACAGGATGTTGAGCAGGGTCGACTTGCCGCAGCCGCTGGGCCCGATGAGGGAGGTGACCGACCCGCGCGGCAGCTCGATCGACACGTCCTGGAGGGCGTGCGTCCCGGTGCCGTAGGTGTGCCGGACGTCCGTCACCGAGTAGGCGGCGTCGTTCACGACGGTGGAGGCGGTCGTCATGAGTTGAAGCCGTCGACCAGGTCGTTGGTGTAGAGGTTGTCGACCTCGACCTCGCCCTCCTCGACCTCGCCCATGTCGACGGCGTCCTGCAGGATCATTTCCCAGTGCTCCTGGGACATCGAGCCCCACGGCTCACCGTCGGTGCGCTCCAGGCTGGGGATGAGCGCGTCGAGGTGCGCCTCGACGTAGGTGGGGTCCTCGACCTCCTGCGGCTGGACCGCGGCGCAGGCGTCGGTGACGAGCTGGCGGTCGTCGATCGCCATCTCCAGTCCCTGGCGGTAGGCGTTCCCGAAGGCCTCGAGGCTCTCCGGGTCGGACTCGATGAGCTCGGCCGGTGCGGCCAGCCCGTTGCCGAAGAGGTAGCCGGTGGCGTCACCGGTGATGTTGCTCAGCGGGATGCCCGCGTGCTCGATGATCGCCACGCCGTCGATCGAGGCGGCGTAGGCGTCGATGTCGCCACGCTGGAAGGCGGCGACGGCCTGGCCGCCCTCGCCGACCGTGAGGATCTCGTAGTCCGACTCCTCCAGGCCCTCGGCGGCCATGATCGTGTGCGCGAAGCTGACCTCGCTGCCGTCGGCCGTGGCGACCCCGATGGTCTTGCCGGTGAGCTCGGAGGCGTCCGCGACGCCCGACTCCTCCGGGGTGACGAGGGCGAAGGCGCCCCCGGGCCACAGGTTGGCGATGTAGCGGATGTCCTCGCCCTGGGCCTGGGTCAGGATGGTGGGGACCGGGCCCGGCGTGCCGAGGTCGGTCTGCCCGGCGAGCATCGCCTGCAGGACCGCGGCGCTGCCGTTCATGCGCTCGACCTGCACGTCCAGCCCGTTCTCCTCGAAGAGGCCCTGCTCCTGGGCCACGTAGAGCGGGAAGAACTGCAGGCAGCTGGTGCTGACCGCGGCGACGGACAGCTCCGTCAGACCGCCGGCTGCGGCGGAGCCTTCCGCGCCGTCCTGCTGCTCGGCCTCTTCGGCGGCGGGGCCGGAGCACGCCGCCAGCAGCGCGGCCAGGGTCAGGGTGGTCGGGGCTGCAATCCACTTCTTCATGTGATCTGACTCCTATGTCTGATCGGTGTGATCGGCCTGAAGCGGTTCTCCAGTCTGTATACAGTAAGCATGAAACTGTGCACAGGCAAGACCCTTCTGCATACAGATTGGAGCCAGGTGATGGTCAGGTCCGGACGGGTCGCGGTGGGGACTCTTGGTGGCACGATCACCATGGTGGGCGGCCAGGGAGGGGGCCGGCCCACGCTGGGAGCGGCTGAGCTCATGAGCGGGCTCATGGGCGGGCTCGGGGACGACATCCGGGTGGAGGGAGAGACGCTCGCGCAGCTGCCCGGGGCCAGCCTGACCCCCCAGCTGCTGTGCGACGCGGTGGGCTGGGCCCGTGACCGGGTGGCGGACGGGTGCGCCGGGGCGGTCCTGGTGCAGGGCACCGACACGCTGCCCGAGAGCGCCTTCCTGACCGACCTCTACTGGGCCGGCGACGCGCCGCTCGTGCTGACCGGCGCGATGCGCCTGGCCTCAGCGGTCAGCGCGGACGGACCGGGCAACCTGCGGGACGCCTGCTTGGCTGCGGAGACCAACGAGGTCGCCCGGCAGGGGGTCGTCGTCTGCCTCGGCGGCCAGCTGCACCGGGCCACCCGGGTGGAGAAGGCGCACTCGTGGAGCACGGATGCGTTCACCTCAGGGCCGGCAGGCCTTGCGGGGGTGGTCCGGGAGGGTGCCGTGCGCCTGTACTCCGACGGAGGTCGTCAGGGTGCTGCCGCGCTGACGTCACCGGTGCGTGACCCCAGGGTCCTGCTGCTGCAGACCTACCTGGGGGACGACGCCCGCACGCTCGAGCATGTGGTGCAGGACGAGGACGTGGACGCCGTGGTGGTCGAGGGCTTCGGTGGTGGGCACGTGCCGGCACGCGTCGCGGACGTCCTGGTGGAGGCGGCCGGCGCGATGCCGGTGGTCGTCGCGACATCCGCCCACCGGGGTGGCACCTTGCAGCGGACCTACGGCTTCCCGGGCTCGGAGATGGACCTGCTCGAGCGGGGGGTCCTGCTCGGGGGCGAGCTGTCGGCGCGCAAGACGCGGCTGCTGCTGTGGGCCTATCTCGCGCAGGGCGAACCCTCGACCGGTGGCAGCCTCGAGGCGTTGCTCCAGCACTACTGATCTGTGCGTCCGGGGCTCGTCCGCCCGGACGGTCCCGCGAACCACCCGTCCATCCCCAGCCCGCCCCCGAGCCGGGGGAAGCACTCCTCGCGCACGACGAGCGAGACCAGCCCGCGGCGGCCGGTGGTGCCGGTCTTGGCGTAGATGCTCTTGAGGTGGTCCTGCACGGTGTAGGGACTCAGGAAGAGCGCGCGGGCGATCTCCTCGCGGGTCCGGTCGGCGAGCAGGTGCCCCAGCACCTCGCGCTCGCGGCGCGTCAGGTGGTATGCCGTCGCCAGCAGCGGGGCGAGGGCGGACACCGACGCGGGCTCGAAGGTGAGCACCACGCGGCCGGTGCCGCCGTCGGGCAGGAGGCCGCCACGCACCAGCACCCACCGACCGTCGAGGGTCCGGACGCGCCAGGCGTCGCTGAGGCGGCCCGAGCGGCGCAGCCATCCGGCCAGCACGACGGCCGGCACCGCCGACTCGGGCACCCCGGCGGGCCCCCAGCCGAGCCGCTCGAGGTAGTCACGGGCCGCGTCGGACCAGGTCTCGATCGTGCCGTCCCGGCCGACCACGACGACCGCCGGACCGCCGGCGCCCGCCGGGACGGCGGGGGCGGCGTCCCGGAAGAGCGTGCCGCGCAGCCCGTCGGCGACGTCGGTCAGCACCGCGGCCAGGGCGGCGCTCTCGTCGTCGGTGAACTCCGGGCCGGAACGGGCCAGGGTGCAGGCGCCCCAGGCGAGCCGGTCGGACCCGCGGAAGATCATCCGCACCTCGTGCTCCAGTCCCTGCGGCGCCAGCACGTCGGCGTAGAACCGGCTGGAGCGGGGCCGGTCACCCGTGGCCTCGCGGTGGGTCTGCACCGGCACCGGCCGGTCGCGCATGGTGACGAACCTGCCCGGCTCGGGCTGCACTCCATACTCGATGTCGAGGACCGCCGCGTAGACGTCGGTGCCCTGGTAGCCGACGGTGGTCAGCGAGGTCGGCAGCATCGAGTGGGGTTCGGTGGTGGCCAGGCACGCCGCGTCGAAGGGGACCTGGTCGCCGAGCAGCTCGAGCACGCGGCGCCGGAAGGCGTGGCCGTCGGGCGCCCTGACGGCCGCGTCGTGGATCACCGGTCCGAGCCGCTGACCGACGGCGGTCATGGCTCCACTATCCCCCCGTCCGGGGGATTGCCGCCAGAGCCCGGCGCGGAGCAGCGTGGAGGCGCAAGGACGGACCACACCCCCCCAGGAGGCTCCCGATGGCCACGACGTCAGGCACCGCGCTCACCGACGACGACATGGAGCTGATGCGCATCCTGCACGACGCCTTCCGCCGCGACGCCGCGCGGCTGGCACGGGTCGCGCAGCGCTACGGCACGGTCGACCCCGAGACCCACGACGCGCTCCTCATCGGCTGGCACGGCTTCAGCCGCAGCCTGCACCACCACCACACGATCGAGGACCGGCACATCTGGCCAGCGCTGCGCGCCAAGCTCGCCGACCGGCCCGACGACCTCGCGGTGCTCGACGACATGGAGTCCGAGCACGCGCTCATCGACCCGGCGCTGGAGGCGCTGGAGCGGGCGTTCGACGACCGCGAGGTCGGTCGCGACGAGGTGGCCGCGCGCATCGACGAGCTGCTCACCCTGCTGGCCGGGCACCTCGCGCACGAGGAGAAGGACGCCTTCCCGCTCATGCGCGGCCTGCTGACCACGCAGGAGTGGGCGGCGATGAACAAGGCGTCGATGAAGGAGCTGCCCCTGTCGGAGCTGGCCGCGCTCGGCCCGTTCATCGTCGACGGGGCGCCGCCGGAGGACGTGCGCCGGATCCTCTCGGAGTTCCCCGCCCCGCTGCGGCTGGTGCACCGGTTCTGGTGGAACCCGAGGTATCAGCGGGTGCGCCGCTGGGAGTGAGGTGGTGGTGCGGTGCCGGCGACGCGGGCGATGGCCTAGCGTCGGGGGATGCCCTCCCCGATCCGCACCGCCGTCGTGGGCTACGGCCTGGGCGGCCGCACCTTCCACGCCCCGTTCCTGGCCGCCGACGATGCCTTCACCGTCGACGCCGTCGTCACGAGCGACGCCGGTCGCGCGGAGGAGGCACGAGCCGACCATCCTGGCGTGCGGGTGGTGCCAGACCTTGCCACCCTGCTGCAGGACGCGGGCAGCCTCGACCTCGTCGTCGTCTCGACCCCGCCGGAGCGCCACGCCGACCAGGCTGCGGCGGTGCTCGAGGCCGGGCTGCACGTGGTGGTGGACAAGCCGATGACGGTCACGGCCGCCGAGGGGAGGGCGCTGGTCGACCTCGCCGAGCGCGTGGGCCGGACAGTGACCCCCTTCCAGAACCGGCGGTGGGACGGTGACTTCCTCACGCTGCGCCGGCTCGTCGAGGAGGGTGCGCTCGGGACGGTGCGACGGTTCGAGTCACGGTTCGAGACGTGGCGGGCCAGCGAGAGCAAGGCCTGGAAGGCAGCCGGTCCGGCCACCGGCGCGGGGGTCCTCTACGACCTCGGGTCCCACGTCATCGACCAGGCGCTGCAGCTCCTGGGGCCCGCGACGGTGCTGCACGCCGAGCTGCTGCACCAGCGCGAGGGTGAGGGCGCCGACGACGACGTCTTCGTCGCGCTGCAGCACGACGGCGGTGCGGTCTCCCACCTGTGGATGAGCCGGGTCGCCGCCCAGCTCGGCCCCCGCTTCCGGGTCCTGGGCTCGGAGGCCGGCTTCACGTCATGCGGGCTCGACCCGCAGGAGGAACAGCTGCGTCAGGGGCGCGCGCCCGGCGACCCCGGTTTCGGCCACCGGCAGGGGGACGACGTGGGCGTGCTCGGGCTCACCGGTGAGGAGGTGTCGGTCCCGATGGAGGCGGGCGACTACGCGGCGTTCTACCGCGGCGTCGCCGCGTCCGTGCGGGACGGTGCGCCGCCGGTCGTGGACCCGCTCGACAGCGTGGCGGTGGTCGAGCTGATCGAGACGCTGCACCGCGATTTCCCGGTGCGGCGTCCGCAGGCAGCTCAGGCGATGCGTGGGCGGGAGCGCTCCCGGTAGACCTCCTCGCGCTCCTCCTCGGTCAGCCCGCCCCACACGCCGTAGGGCTCCTGGACCGCCAGCGCGTGCTCGGCGCACTGCCTGATGACCGGGCACTGCTCGCAGATGGCCTTGGCGCGGGCGTCCCGCAGCCGGCGCGACGGGCCGCGCTCTCCCTCGGGGTGGAAGAAGGTGTCGGGGTTCGTGGTGCGGCACAGGCCGTCGTACTGCCACTCCCACAGCTCCGCCATGGGCACTGGTCGATCAGACATGCAGACCTCCTCGACAGGGTGGCCTCGCCGTGACACCGGCGGGAATCCATCAGTACCGGAACCAGGATGGGACGGCGCAAGGGTTACCCACGGGTCTAGACCAAATCTTGACCATCTCCATACCCACCCGTGACCGGGGGGCCGGGAAGCGGGGGAGCTCAGGCCGACCGGACGTAGTGCCGTCCGCTCAGCGCGTCGACCACGACCTCGACCGTGCGCTCGCCCGACCGGCCCGTGACCCACCAGTTGGGCTTGCCGAAGCGGACCGGCGTCTGCGTCAGCTCGGCGCGCTCGAGCAGGTCGAGCCGGCGGCGGCGCGCCAGCAGCCCGGGCAGCAGGGCGTGACCGGCTGCGACCGCCTCGTCCTCGGTCACCCTCGGCGCGGGGTCGCGCAGGACCGGGGCGGCCTCGCTCCAGAGCGCATCGCCCGACGACGCGCTGAGTGCAGCGGCGCGGGTCGTCAGCTCGTCGGCGTCCCACGGGTCCGTCAGGAAGGCGCGCCCGCTGACGAGGTCGACCAGCACCGAGGCCAGCAGCGGCCGCGCCGGAGCGAGCCACCGCGACCGCCGCGTGTCCGTGCCGCAGAGGAACGCCATACCTGCGAAGGGGTGGTGGTAGAGGCGGGCCGACAGCTGCGCGCCCGGGGGCAGCCGTCGGGCGACGGTGCGGACCGCGGCCTCGGCGGGCACGACAGCGGGCCAGACCAGGTCCGTGCCGTGCCCGCTCCGGACGGCGGTCACCGGCGGTCGAGGTCGGGCAGCTGGGAGGCCAGGGTCGGGTCCTCGCCGGCGGCGAGGCGGGCCGGGACCGGGCGCACCCGGGCAGCCTCCTCCACCGCGACGAGCACGTGCTCGGGCACCGGTGAGGAGCGCTGGGTGAGCAGGGAGACCACGACGATCGCGATCACCGAGCAGGTGATGCCGATGCCCATCGGGTCGAAGCCGATGCTGTCGCTGGACCCGGTCAGCTGCGCGGTGACGGCGGCGACGGTGCCCACGACGATCGAGGCCAGGGCCCCGGGGGTGTTCGCCTTCTTCCACCACACCGCGCACACGTAGACCGGGACGAACGCGGCGCCCAGCACGCTGGTCGCGAAGACGACGATGCTGAACACACCGGGCGGCTCGGTGATCGCCAGGACCACGCCGATGACGCCCAGCACCAACACGGTGATGCGGGAGACGTTGACCGAGCTGCGCTCGTCGACCGCCCCCTTGCGGAACCGGCCCCACAGGTCGTGGGAGGCGATGGTCCCGGCCTGGAGGAGGAGGGCGTCGGCGGTCGACATGATGGCGGCCATGATCGCCGCCATGACGATGCCCAGCGCGAAGGAGGGCAGGACGGTCGCGGCGACCTCGAAGATGGCCAGCTCGGGGTTGTCCAGGTTGGGGACGATGACCAGGGCCATCATGCCGATCAGGTAGGCCGCCGGGATGAAGGCGAGGTTGAACCCCGTCGCGTAGAGACCGGCCCGGCGGGCCACGGACGGCTGGCGCATCGCCATGTGGCTGACGTTGACGTGCGGCCAGCCCATGTAGCCGATGGAGAAGATCAGCACCGCGCCGATGATCACGCCCCACTCGCCGAGGTACTGCTGGTCGACGCCCCACATGGTCAGCAGGTCCGCGTCGACGGCCGCGAGCTGCTCGTGGCCGGCGGTGAGACCGCCGACGTACTGCAGGGTGGCGACCAGGATCCACAGCATCCCGATGACCATGACGATGGCCTGGACGAAGTCGGTGTAGGCGACGGCGAGGTAGCCGCCGAGGAAGGTGTAGCCGATGATGACGCTCACCGCGATGATCATCGAGACGTCGACGGACAGCCCGGTGACCATCGCCAGGCCCTGGCCGCCGGCCAGGAACTGGGCCAGGACGTAGAAGAACATGCAGAAAAGCGCGACCGCCGCGGCGATCGCCCGGGTCCAGGGGGAGGGGTAGCGGTGCTCCAGGTAGCCGATCGAGGTGATCGAGCCCAGCATCGCCGACAGCTTGCGCATGCGGCGGCCGAGGATCGACAGGTTGAGCACCCCGCCGCCCACGTCGCCGAGCGCGTACCACATACCGAAGTAGCCCTGGGAGTAACCGAGGGACCCGGCGCCGAGGAACATGTAGCCCGACATCGAGGAGCTCTGCAGCCGCAGGGCGGTCACCGCCGGGCCCAGGCTGCGGTCGGCGAGCAGGAAGCCCTCGGTCGTCGCGCTCTTGCGGCGGGCGGCCCAGACACCGATGCCGAGCATGGCCGCGAAGTAGAGGACGAGGAACACCAGCTCGATGCTCATCGGGTCACCTCGCCGGTGTCCTTGTCCACGTCCTCGACCGACCAGCCGCCGGTGGTGAAGTAGAAGACGAGGGTGTAGACCACCCAGAAACCCAATACGCCGACCATGATGGCCGTCGTCGTCGCGGGCAGACCGAACATCGGTGTTCTCCTCTTTCGGTGTACGAAGCGTGCGGCGGACGGTCGGCGGGTCACTGCACGTGCGCGTCCGCCAGGGGCGCCTCGTCCAGGACCGGCAGCCCGGCGAGCAGGCCGCGGTCCCGTTGCAGATGGCGGCACGCCGACCGGGACGTAGGTCGAGTGTGGCCGCGAACCCTCGCCAAGGACAGGGTCACAGTGTCACGGATCACCGGCCCAGAAGTGACACACTGTCCACGTGGCCGGGCTGAGCAGCAACGACGAGGTGGTGACCTTCCGCATGCTTCTGGAGCTGGAGGAGGTTCGCCGCGGCGCTCCGGAGGTCCTCAACGGGCACGCCGATCTGGACCGACCGGTGCGTTGGGTGCACGTCGCGGACACCGAGGGCGTGGGTGCTCTGATCGAGGGCGGGGAGCTGGTGCTGAGCACCGCCGCGGGCTTCCGGACCTCGACGACGCGCCTCCGTCGGTTCCTGTCCGGGCTGGAGGCGGGTGGAGCCGCCGCGGCGCTCATCGAGCTCGTGGACGAGTCCGGGCTTCCCGACGGTGCGGCCGTCGCGACCCTGAGGCAGGCGGTGCGCGGGCTCACGATGCCCATCGTGCTCCTGAACCGACGCATCAAGTTCGTCCGGGTCACGCAGGCGGGACACCGGCTGCTCATCGGTCAGCAGCTGGCCCGTCTCGAGCGCTCCCGGCAGGTGCACGAGATCTATACCCAGCTCAACCTCGACGGCGCGGACGAGCAGCAGATCGTGGAGACGACCGCCCGTCTGCTGGAGGGGCCGGTGCTGCTCGAGGACGTCGCGCACCGTGTCCTGCTGAGCGCCGGACCCGACCCCGACACAGGTGAGACCGCCTCCGCCGGCCGGCCGGACGAGACGGACGGCACGGCCTGGGCCGGGCAGGTCGTCGGGGCGGCCGGGTCGGTGTGGGGCCGCCTCGTGGCGCCATGGGTGGACCCGGACGACGCGGGGGACATGCTGGTGCTCGAGCGCGCGGCCCAGGCGCTGACCCTCGCCCGCATGGCGGCCCGTGACCAGGCAGACCTGCTTCACCGGGCGCAGGCCGGCTTCCTCCAGGCCCTCATGGCCGGTGACCTGACCGAGGACGAGGCGCAGGAGCGGGCGGACGGCCTGGGTCTTGCGCCGGCCCGCACCTACGTGCCGCTCGTCGTCCACATGTCCTCCGGGCCCGAGCGGGACCTGACGCTGCTCCAGCTGCGTGAGCGGGTCGCGCAGGAGGAGTGGATCGGCGCCGCACGGCCCCTGGCGCCGGTGGTGCTCTCGGCCAGCCTGCGCAGCGGGACCTTCGCCCTCCTCCTCGGGCTGCGGGAGACGGCCGACGTCGACACGGCGCTGACCGAGGTGGTGGCCCGCGTCCGGTCGCGGGCGGACCGCACCGTCACTCGGGACGCGGACCGGGCGGGTCCCGGCGGGGGTGTCGCCTGGACCGTGGGGGTCGGGCCGGCCCGGGACACGCTCAACGGCGCGGCCTTCGGGGTCCGGGAGGCGGCGCAGGTCGCCCGCACGGCCGCTGCCACGGAGACGCGCGACCTGCCGTTCTACCGGTTCTCCGACATCCGCCTGCGCGGCCTGGTCGCCCTGCTGGCCGACGACCCGCGGGTGCGGACCTTCGCCGAGGCCGAGCTCGGGCCCTTGCTCACCGGGCACCCACCCTGGGGTATGGAGCTCCTCGCGCTCTACCTGCGCCACGGCGGCAACAAGAGCGAGGTCGCCCGTGCCGGGCACCTGAGCCGTCAGGCCCTGTACGCCCGGCTGGAGCGGCTGGAGACGGCGCTGGGTGTGTCCCTCGACGATGCGGAGTCGCGGGCGGCGCTGCACGTCGCCCTGCTGTGGGCGCGACTGCGTACCTCGGCCTGACCGTCAGCGTCATGACGAACCCGACCACGTCACCCCCTGGGACGGAGCCGTAGTGCTCGCGGATGTGGGACGCGGCGCCGTCGTGGCTCAGCGCTCGGACTGTCGGTATGCCGAGACCGCCAGCGTCAGTGCCGCCATGACGGCGCCGTCACGCAGGTCACGGCCCAGCTGGGACTCGAGCAGCTCCAACCTCTGGTAGAACACGCTGCGCGACAGGTGGGACTCGCGGGCGGCGAGGGTCCGGTTGTTGGGGTGCCTCAGGTAGGTCTCCAGCACCAGGAGGAGGTCGCTGTCGTGCCGCGCGTCGTAGGCCAGGACCGGCCCGAGCATCTTGTCCACGAAGCCCTGGAGGCTGGTGGACGGGACCTGGCTGGTCAGCAGGTCGATCTCGGTGCCACGAGCGCGCAGCACGTCCCGGGTGCCGGGTCGCCCGGTCTCGATGAGCTCGCGCGCCCGAGCAAGGGCCACCAGCAGGCCGTCGACGTCGTGGCCAGGACCGACGGTGCCTCCGACGGCGAGGAGGTCGAGCGGGAGGGGGCCCGCTCGCAGCCGCGCCGCGAACTCGTCGAGGAACTCCTCGGCGGCCCGCGTTGACGGGTCCACGCTGACGAGACCGACGTAGCCGCCCCCGACGGTCGGTTCCGGCGCGCACAGCAGCCCCATCCGCAGCTGGCCCGCGACGCGGCTCGCGACCTCGCGGACGTCATCCGGGCGCACCGTACGCCCGGAGACCGGGTCCGCCACGACGGTCCAGGCCAGCGCGGACAGCACCCGGTTGTCCACCGTGAGCCCCGCGGCCTTCAACGCAGCCATGGCGTGTCCTGCGGACGTGAAGTCACGTTCGGTGAGCATGCGCAGCAGCCGGCGGTGGCGAACGGTGTCCCACGAGCTGTGACGCGCACCGGCGCTCTCCATCACCCCCAGGGACAGGGACAGCGTGGCCTGCAGGAGCACGAGGTCGACCACCGAGTCGGTGAGGTCCGGCGAGACACCGAGCGCCACCAGCCGCCCGTAGCGCCGTCCGCGTGCGGCCACGTCGACGACGCGTGCCTGGTCGTCCTGGCCAAGGGTCCGTGACCGGGTGGCCCAGTCCGTCAGCACCTCGCCCTCGGACCGGTCGTGCGGGGCGCAGCACACCACCCGGTGCGCGACGTCCTCCAGCACGACCGGGCTGGCGAGCAGGCGCGCCGTCTCGGCCACGACGGTCGAGGGGGATGAGCCGAGCCGGTTGAGCTCGGCGAAGAGCGCCTGGATCCGGTCGCGCGCCTCCAGCTCTGCGACGCGGGAGGCGACCAGCAGGCGGTGCGCCGCCTCGGTGACCGCGACGAACTGCACCTCGCGGTGCAGGACGATCAACGGGAGGCCGGCCTCCGTGCACACCTCGACCGCAGGAGCGGGTGCCTCGTCGTAGCGGCTGCCCAGCTCCAGGACGATGGCCGTCGCACCCGCGCGGACAATGCCGCCGATGTGGGCTCTGAGCTCGTCCCCGTCCGGCCAGTCTGCACCGGTCGTGAGAGCGACCTCCCCTCCCTCGAGGAAGCGGGCCGCCGACCGGGACTCGGTCACGTGCACCCACCGGACCGGGCTGTCGAGCCGGGCGTGACCGGTCAGGATCTCCGGCAGCCCGGCCCGCAGGGACGGGAGGTCGAGAAGGTCGCGGACGGTGAGCCGGTGCGCGGGAAGCTCCGCGGATGGTGCGCGGGGGTCCCGCCCGTCGTGCTCGACCACGTTCCTCCTCGGTGCCCGCCCCACAGTACCTCCGAGGCCGCGCGGGGGCGCCAGCACCTGAGCGCAGGCAGGCCCCGTATGCGGCATACGGAGCCTGCCTGCGACGCTCACCCGGTCAGCTGCCGATGGCGTCGTCCGCGAGGGTCAGCGCGCGGTCGAGGATGTCCAGACCCTCGTGCACCTCCTCCGCCGTCGTGGTGCACGGGGGCACCACGTGTATGCGGTTGAAGTTGGCGAAGGGGAGCAGCCCGTTGGCCTTGCACTCGGCCACGACCCTGTTCATCGCCTCGCTCGTCCCTCCGTAGGGTGCGAGCGGCTCACGCGTCTGACGGTCCTTGACCAGCTCGAGCGCCCAGAACACCCCGGCGCCCCGCACCTCGCCGACGCTGGGGTGGGACTCGAGAATCTGCCGGAGACGGGGGCCGATGATCTCCTCGCCCAGGCGGGCGGCCCCGCCGACCACATCCTCGTCCTGCATCACCTGCAGGGTGGCGACCGCTGCTGCCGTCGCCAGCGGGTGCCCGGAGTAGGTCAGGCCACCGGGGTAGACGCGCTCGTCGAACGTCGCCGCGATCCGAGGGCTGATCGCCACCCCGCCGAGCGGGACGTAGCCGGAGTTGACGCCCTTGGCGAAGGTCAGCAGGTCGGGCACGACACCGTCGTGGTCGACCCCGAACCAGCGCCCGGACCGGCCGAATCCGGCCATGACCTCGTCGGCGATGAGCACGATCCCGTAGCGGTCGCAGAGCTCGCGGACCCCGGTGAGGTAGCCCGGCGGCGGGATCATGATGCCGGCGGTGCCGGGGATGGACTCCAGGAGGATGGCCGCGATCGTCTCAGGGCCCTCCATCCGGATCGTCTCCTCGAGGTGCTCCAGCGCGCGGTCGCACTCCTCCTGCTCGGTGGTCGCGTGGAACCGGGAGCGGTAGAGGAACGGACCGAAGAAGTGCACCACGCCGCTGCTGGCGTAGTCGTTGGGCCAGCGCCGGGGGTCGCCCGTGAGGTTGACCGCCGTGTCGGTGCCCCCGTGGTAGGAGCGGTAGCGGGTGAGGACCTTGTAGCGACCCGTGTGCAGCCGGGCCATGCGGACGGCGTGCTCGTTGGCGTCAGCGCCGCCGTTGGTGAAGAAGACCTTGTCCAGGTCACCCGGCGTCACCTCCGCGATCATCCGTGCTGCCTCGGAGCGCGCGTCGTTGGCGTGCTGCGGGGCGATGGTGCACAGGCGGGCCGCCTGCTCCTGGACGGCCTGCACCACGCGCGGGTGCTGGTGCCCGATGTTGGTGTAGACCAGCTGCGAGGAGAAGTCGAGGTAGCGCTTGCCCTCGCCGTCCCAGACGTGGCTGCCGGTGGCCGAGACCACCGTCATGGGGGTGATCTTGGCCTGGGCGGACCACGAGTGGAACACGTGCTGGCGGTC
Source organism: Ornithinimicrobium pekingense DSM 21552 (assembly GCF_000421185.1). Taxonomy (GTDB): domain Bacteria; phylum Actinomycetota; class Actinomycetes; order Actinomycetales; family Dermatophilaceae; genus Ornithinicoccus; species Ornithinicoccus pekingensis. The sequence continues at coordinate 42,621 of NZ_ATWJ01000012.1, read as the reverse complement.
CAGCTCGTAGGTGCGGGCCGGGTCCAGCAGGGGCTCGGGAGCGGTCTGCCGTGCCTCGATGGTGCTTGTCATCGTGTCCTCCTCAGGCGTTCTGGGGGAAGCCCAGCTCGATGCCGCCGTGGCTCGGGTCGAGCCAGCGGCTGGTGATGGCCTTGGTGCGGGTGAAGAAGTGCACACCCTCGGTGCCGTGGGCGTGGCTGTCGCCGAAAAGCGAGGCCTTCCAGCCACCGAAGCTGTAGTAGGCCATCGGGACCGGGATGGGCACGTTGATGCCGACCATCCCGACCTCGACCTCGTTCTGGAACCGGCGGGCGGCGCCGCCGTCGTTGGTGAAGATGGCCGTGCCGTTGCCGTAGGGGTTGGCGTTGACCAGCTCGAGCGCCTCCTCGTAGGTGTCGACACGCACGACCGACAGCACGGGGCCGAAGATCTCGTCGGTGTAGACGCTCATCTGGGGGCTGACGTTGTCCAGCAGGGTCGGGCCCAGCCAGAAGCCGTCGCTCCCGCCGTCGGCGTCGACCTGACGGCCGTCGAGCACGACGCTCGCGCCCTCACGCTCGCCCGCGTCGATGTAGGCCGAGACACGGTCGCGGTGCTCCTGGGTGACGAGCGGGCCCATGTCGGACTCGCGCGTCCCGTCGCCGATCCGCAGCGTGCGGGTGCGCTCGGCGATCTTGTCGACGAGGGTGTCGGCGACGGGACCGACCGCGACGGCGACGGAGATCGCCATGCAGCGCTCGCCGGCGGACCCGTACCCGGCGTTGACCATGGAGTCCGCGGCGAGGTCGAGGTCGGCGTCGGGCAGGATGACCGCGTGGTTCTTGGCCCCGCCGAGGGCCTGGACGCGCTTGCCGTGGCTGGAGGCGGTCTCGTAGATGTAGCGGGCGATGGGGGTCGACCCGACGAAGCTGACGGCCTTGATGGCCGGGTTCTCCAGCAGCTCGTCGACAGCCACCTTGTCGCCCTGCAGCACGTTGAACACGCCCGGGGGCAGCCCGGCCTCCTCCCACAGCTCGGCCAGCCACAGGGCCGCGGAGGGGTCCTTCTCGGAGGGCTTGAGCACGACGGTGTTGCCCGCGGCGATGGCCAGGGGGAAGAACCACATGGGCACCATGGCCGGGAAGTTGAAGGGGCTGATGATCGCGACCGGGCCGAGGGCCTGCTTGACCGAGTAGGCGTCGACCTTCGTCGAGGCGTTCTCGGTGAAGCCGCCCTTGAGCAGGTGCGGGATCCCGCAGGCGAACTCCACGACCTCCTGGCCGCGGCTCACCTCGCCGAGGGCGTCGGAGAGCACCTTGCCGTGCTCGCGCGTGATGATCTCGGCCAGCTCGCCCTTGCGGGCGTTGAGCAGCTCGCGGAAGGCGAAGAGGACGGCGGTCCGCCGGGTCAGGGACGTGTCCCGCCAGGCGGGGAACGCGGCCTCGGCGGACTGGATCACCCGTCGCGCGTCCTCGACGCTGGCCAGGGCGACCTGCTCCACGACCTCGCCGGTCGCGGGGTTGGTCACCGGGGCCGTGAGGGTCGAGTCTCCCGCGAAGGCCTTGCCGTCGCTCCAGTGCTGCACCGTTGCGGTCATCCTTGTCTCCTTGCTGTCTGCATGCGTCGAACGTCGTCGGTGTCAGTCTGTGCGGCTGGTGGGCGGGGACGGGGTGACGATCTGTCCCCGATCCCGTGCCCGGCCAGACACTTCGTCGGCGGTGCCAGGTGGGTCGGGTCAGCCCGCGGCAGGTATGCCGATCCGGGCGTAGGTCGCGCTCCAGGGCCGGAGCTGCTCGACGAGCGCGCCGACCGCGAAGACCCGGTCGTCCTCGAAGGGGTGCCCCACGATCTGGACCCCGGTCGGGACCCCGGAGGTGGACAGGCCGCTGGGCACGGCCAGCACCGGGCAACGGTTGGCGATGTTGAAGGGCAGCGTCAGGTGCGCCTGCCAGTAGTGGTCCAGGTGCTGGTCGCCGACGGTGATGCCGTCCGTGTAGTCGGCGTCGGCCTCGAGCGCGGGGGTGCAGGAGGTGGGGCAGAGCAGCACGTCGAAGCCCTCCATGGCGGCAGCGAGCTCGGCCTGGACCTGAGTCTCGGCGGTGAGCCCGTCGAGGTAGCTGGTGCGGGCCGCCGCGCCGAGGGCGTCGGCGATGAAGCGGCGCGTGTAGTCCTCGAGGTGGTCGTGGTCCTTCGTCGCGGCAGCCATCGCAGGACCGAGGATGTGCCCGAAGTGGGTGAAGCCGATCTCGGTGAGGCGCCGGTTGGTCCAGGGCAGCTCGATCTCCTCGACCGTGGCACCGGCCGCCTGCAGGGCGCGCGCCACCTCGCGTGTGTTCGCCTCGACCTCGGCGTCCACGGGGTAGTCACCCAGGCGGACGCTCAGGGCGACGCGCAGACCGGTCGGGTCGGCCGCTCCGCCACCGAGATGAAGCGGCGGCCACAACGAGGTGTGGTCGGCCGGGTGCCGCCCGACGAGTGCGTTGGTCAGGGCCCGCACGTCGGCGACGCTGCGGCCCATCGGGCCGTCACCCCGGTAGTGGTCCGCGGACAGGGGAGGTGCCCCGGGGATCCGGCCGTACGGAGCCTTGAAGCCGACCGTCCCCGTGAACGCCGCCGGGATCCGGGTGGACCCGGCGATGTCGGAGGCCGTCGCGAGCGTGGCCATCCCTGCTGCCAGGACGGCCCCGGCGCCGCCCGAGGACCCACCGGGGGAGTACCGGAGGTTCCACGGGTTGCGGGTGACACCCCACAGCCGGCTACGGGTCACTGTCGCGCAGCTGAACTCGGGGGACGTGGTCCGCGCATGGATGACCGCGCCGGCACGCCGCAGCGCCGACACGACCGGGTGGTCGGCGGTCGCCACGTCGTCGCGGCACGCCATCAGCCCCTGCGAGAGGGTGCGGCCGGCCAGGGCGTGCTTCTCCTTGGTCGCCACCGGAAGCCCCAGCAGCGGCGGGAGGTCGCCACCCACGCGGTAGCGGTCCTCGGCCTCCCGCGCCTGCACCAGGGCCTCGTCGAAGAGGGTCTCGGTGAGGGCGTTCACGGCACCGTTGACCTGCTCGGTGCGCTCGATCTGCGCCGTCAGGAGCTCGACCGGGGACAGCTCGCGGCTCCGGAAGAGGCGCAGGGCCTCCGTGGCCCCGAGGTAGGTCAGCCCGCCCGGGCCCGTCTGCTCGGTCACCTCAGCGCCCGTCGTCGACGAACTTCCCGGACAGCATCTCCTGCACGAGCCCCTTGAGGGCCGCCAGGCCCTTGACCATGTCCTCGTCCGTGGAGAACTCGCGCTCGCAGTGCGAGACCCCGTCGACACTGGGGATGAAGAGCATCGCCGAGGGCACCATCGTGTTGAGGGCGACCGAGTCGTGCCCCGCCATCGTCTGCACGCGTCGTGAGGTCAGACCGAGGCCCTCCACGACGCTCTCGGCCAGCTCGACACCGGCCGTCGGGAAGTGGCGGATCGGGCGGACGTCGAAGTCCTTGACGTTGATCACGAGGTTGTCGCGGGCAGCGAGCGCCTCGATCTTGTCCAGCAGCGTCTGGCGGGCCTGCTGGACGATCTCCGGGTCACCGGAGCGGAGGTCGGCGACCAGGTGGACACGGCGCGCGACCACGATGGGGGAGTTGGGCTCCACGACCAGCTGGCCGACGGAGGAGACCAGGGCCTCCTCCGGGAAGTCCTGGGTGACCTGACGGACCATGAGGACGATCTCGGAGGCTCCCACCAGGGCGTCGCGGCGGTCGGCCATCGCGGTGGCGCCGGTGTGCGACTGCTCGCCGAGCACCTCGATGTCGAGCTTCTGGGTGTACCAGCTGCGGTCCACGACGCCGAGGTCGATCCCCTCACGCTCCAGGATGCGACCCTGCTCGATGTGGATCTCGGCGTAGCCGACCGCCTCCGGTCCGTCGTCGGAGCCCAGGAAGCCGATGTCCGCCAGCGCCTTGCGCACCGAGACACCCTCGAGGTCCTGGACGTCGAGCATCTGCTCGAGCTCGAACAGGCCGGCGAAGACCGAGCTGCCCATGACGCTCGGCGCGAAGCGGGCGCCCTCCTCGTTGAACCAGTTGACGACGGCCAGGTTGTACCTGGGCGCCTCCTGGTCGCCGGCGGTGATGGCCTCGTCGATCTGGGCGGCCACGTGCATCCCGGCGATGACGCCGTAGGACCCGTCGAAGCGGCCCCCCAGCGGCTGGGTGTCCAGGTGGGACCCCACGAGCACGAAGGGCGCGCCCTCACGCCACTCGAAGAGACCGAACATGTTGCCGATCTCGTCCACCAGCACCCGGCGGCCGCGGTCCTGGAACCATCCCGCGAACCAGCGGCGCACGTCCCCGTCGAGGTCGGTGGCGGCCTGCCGGTCGACCCCGTCGTTGTCGGTGGCGCCGATCGTGGCGGCGTGGTGGAAGTCGGTCAGGAAGGCTGCGTCCTGGCTCATCGGTCGTTCCTCTCGTCACGAGCGGTCGTTGGGGCCGCCTCCGGCGCCTCAGGCACCTCGTCGATGCCGTCGGTGCCGTCGTCCCAGGCCTCGGCGGCGAAGAGCTCCCGGTCCTCCTCGAGGGTGGCCAGCAGCGCGTCCGGGCGGGGCGTGGTGAACAGCGAGACGACCACGAACACGGCGATGTTGATGACGAGGGCGAGCAGGCCGCCACCACCGGCGTCGAACGGGGGCGGGGTGAGCGCCGGCACGAAGGTGAACAGCACCAGGAAGCCGACGCCTGCCAGCAGACCGGCCATCGCGCCGGTGGCCGTCGAGCGCTTCCAGAAGAGAGCACCGACCGTGGGGACGATGACCTGGGCGGTGCCGGCCAGCGCGACCAGGCCGACGGTGACCAGCAGCCCGGGCACGAAGAGCGCCATGACGTAGGCGATCGCCGAGAGCACCAGGATCGTCCAGCGGCCGACCCAGACGAGCTGGCGCTCGCCCATCCGGGGGTTGATGTAGGTCTTGTGGAAGTCGAGCGTGTAGACCGACGACATCGAGTGGATCTGGGAGTTGGCCGTCGACATGGCCGCCGCGGCGCCGCAGGCCACGAGGAGGGAGGCCAGGACGAAGGGGGCGTACTCGTAGAGCATGATCGGCAGGATCTTGTCCGGCTCGGCGGCGTCGGGCTCGAGGATGACACCGGCGTTGCCGACGAGCATGGAGCCGAAGTAGGACAGCGCCGCCAGGCCCAGCAGGAAGGGCATGAGGTCGAACAGGCGGGCCGACTTCACCGCATACATGCGGGTCCACAGCTGCGGCCCCATGAAGGCGCCGAGCGGGGTGATGACGAACATCGCGATCCAGGTCATCCAGGCGCCGTCGGCCAGGACGAGGTTCTCGGGGCGGGCGGTGGCGATCTGGTCGAACATGCTGGCGGGGCCGCCGAGCTCGGCCGCGATGAGCAGGCCGGCGACGACCATGCCGAAGAACAGCAGGACCCCGTAGAAGATGTCGGTCCAGGCCACGGCACGCAGACCGCCGGACCACACGTAGATGATGATGACGACGTAGAAGAGGAGCGCGGCCCAGGCGAAGGGGATAACCCCGCCGGAGGCCACCTCGATGAGGTAGGCGCCGCCCGAGAGCTGGATCTGCAGGTAGGGCAGGGTGAACACCAGCATGATGATCGCCACGAGGTTGCCCACCGCGGACGAGCCGTAACGGTTCTTGAAGAAGTCCTTGGGCGTGATGAAGTTCCACCGCTTGCCCAGGAACCAGACCCGCTTGCCGATGACGTAGTACATGAGCCCGAAGGCGATGTTCCACGCCAGGGCGGTCCAGAAGAGCGGGCCGTTGAGGTAGAACGACGCGTTGGAGCCGAGGAAGGCGAAGGAGCTCCACCAGGTCGCGGCGACCGTGAAGAACACCGCGACCGAGCCCATGCCCCGGCCCTGGAGGAAGAAGTCCTCCGTCGTGGGCAGCGACTTGCGGCTGGCGACGGCGCCCATGGCCAGGGGGATCAGCATGAACCCGGTGATGATCAGCACCGCGCTGACGTTGTTGGCGTTCATCGGTCAGCTCCTGGGGCGATCGGGGCACGGCCCCAGCGGGTCAGGTAGGCGTAGAGCATCACGGCGCACATGTAGGCCCACCAGATGATGTTGTAGCCGTAGATGAAGGGCAGGCCGAAGATCTCCGGCTCGGCTCGCTTGTGGAAGAAGAACACTCCGGGGAACTCCATGGCGGCCAGTCCCAGCAGCAGGAGCGCCCAGATGACCAGGCTCTTGCTGGTCCATCGAGACGACGTGGGCATCTTCGCCCCTTTCCCGCGCACCGTCGGCAGCCAGGGGCGGCTGCAGCAGCGGGCACGATGTGTGTGTGTCGGCGAAAAGGTCGTCGTCGATGCTGTCAGGGGCTGACGCAGGCGCGGGCCGACACAGTGACCGGCAGCGGGGCCGCTTCCGGACGGTCTGTCCTGGCACACGACCGCGCCCGCGGCGTCAGTCGGTGTCCGCCAGCCGCGCGGGGAACCCTCCGGTCGCGACCGGCGACCACCGCGTCGGGGTGATGCGCAGCAGCGACTTGCCCTGCGCGACCATCGCCTCGCGGTACTCGTCCCAGTCCGGGTGCTCGCCGGCGACCGCCCGGAAGTAGTCGACGAGCGGCTCCACCGAGTCGGGGCAGTCGATGACCTCGCACTCGCCGTCCACCTGCACCCACGCCTCGCCGAAGTCGTCGGAGAGGACCAGGACGTTGACCCGTGGGTCGCGCCGGGCATTGGCGGTCTTGGCCCGCTCGGGGTAGGTCGAGATGACGATCCGGCCCTGCTCGTCCACGCCGCCGGTGACCGGTGACGCCTGCGGGCGGCCGTCCTGCCGGGTCGTGATCAGCACCAGGTTGTGGCGCGGCCGGACGAAGTCCAGCAGCTGCTCGAGGTCGACGTCGGTCGTGGTCGCGATGGTCCTGGCCATGGCCACCAGTCTGCACGCCAAGACCTCTACGCTGCTCCGGTGAGCGACGACGACCCGGCCGACGAGCTGCGCAGGTGGGCCAGGATGGCCGAGTGCATGCGCCAGGACCACCGCGCGGTCGCGCTCGCGCGGGCCGCCCTGTGGCCCGAGGCTTGAGCGGACAGGAGAGACGCGATGCAGATCTACGGGTTCGAACGGTACGGAGCGGCAGACGTCGAGGCCTACCTCGAGGTGCCGTCGCCCGGGCCCCGGGAGGGCGCGGTGCTGGTCGACGTGCGGGCCGCGGGCCTCAACCCGGCCGACATCAAGGTTCGCAGCGGTCAGCGCCAGGGCACCGTCCCGGTGGCCTTCCCGATGGCCATGGGCCGCGAGGCGGCGGGCACCGTCGTCAACGACCCGTCAGGCACCTTCGCCCCCGGCACGCCGGTCTTCGGCTCATGCGCCGCAGGCGTGGGCGCGCTCGGGGAACAGACCGTGCTCGAGCTCGTGCAGACCGCCGTCGTGCCCGACGGGGTCAGCGTCGAGCAGGCCGCCTGCATCCCGGTCGCGCTCGGCACCGCCTGGGACGCGCTCCACGAGCTGCGGGTGGGCGCCGGTGACACCGTGCTCGTGCTCGGCGCCGGCGGGGGCGTCGGCATCCACGCGGTCCAGCTGGCACGGCACCTCGGCGCGCAGGTCGTGGGGGTCGCGAGCGCCCAGAAAGGACCGCACGTCAAGGAGGCGGGAGCCGTCCACGTCCCCTCCGGCGAGGGCTGGGTCGAGCGGGTGCGGCGGGCCGCGCCCGGCCCCGTCGACGCAGTGCTCGACACCGTCGGCGGCCTGGTCCTGACGGAGGCTGCAGCGCTGCTGGGCGACCCGGGCCGGCTGCGCAGCGTCGCCGCGCCCGCCACGGCGCAGGAGGTCGGTGGCAGCGGCGTCACCCGCCGCCGGACCGGCGCGGTGTATGCCGAGATCGCGCAGCTCGTCGGACAAGGGGCCCTCCGCCCGGTGATCAGCGCGACCTACCCCTTCGAGCGCGCAGGTGAGGCGACCGCTGCCGTCGCGGGCGGCCACGCCCTGGGCAAGGTCGTCGTCACCGCGTAGGCGGGCCGGCGCTGTAGCGCCGCTCGGGCCGGCCGACCTCGCCGTAACGCAGCCGGACCTCGGCCCGGCCGGTGGTGGCCAGGTGCTCCAGGTAGCGACGGGCGCTGACCCGCGAGATCCCGGCCGTTTCGGCCGTCTCCGCCGCGGACAGGTCACCGCCGGCCTCCGACAGCACCTGGAGCACGAGCTGCAGGGTCTCCGGGCTCAGGCCCTTGGGCAGCGCCGCCTGCGTGTGACGGGGCGTGGCGAAGAGCCGGTCGACGTCGTTCTGCTCGGGCGTCACACCCGGGGCGAGCGCACGGTGCGTGCGTCGGTAGTGCTCGAGCCGCTCCTGCAGGTCGGCCTGGCTGAACGGCTTCATGAGGTACTGCACCGCCCCGCCGCGCACCGCGCGCTTGACCGTGTCGGCCTCCCGGGCGGCCGTCACCACGATGACGTCCATGTCCGGTGCGGCCTCCCGCAGGCCGGCGATGATGTCCAGCCCGGAGGCCCCGGGCAGGAAGACGTCGAGCAGCACCAGGTCCGGCTGCAGGCGCGCGGCCGCCTCCAGCGCGGCCTGCGGGTCGTGCGCGGTGCCGACCACCTCGAAGCCGTCGCACCGGCGCACGAAGCCCTCGTGGATCCGGGCCACCATGTAGTCGTCGTCGACGATCAGGACACCGATCACGTCGCCACGACCTCCTTGTCCTTCTTGAGCAGCCGGGCGACGAACACGGCGCCGTCCTTGTTGTGCACCGTCACGTCCCCGCCGCGCCGGCGGCAGACCAGCCGCACCATCGCCAGCCCGAAACCGTGCCCGCCGACGGCGCCGGAGGCCTTGGTGGTGTACCCGGACCGGAAGAGGTCGGCGGCCGTCTGCTCGCTCACCCCCGGCCCGGAGTCGTGCACCCGCACGGTCACCGCCTGCTCGTCGTCGGTGAGCGAGACCTCGACACGCTTCTCCGGCGCGTCCGCCAGCGCGTCGAGCGCGTTGTCCACCAGGTTGCCGACCACGGTGACCAGGTCGCGGGACAGCTCGTCGTCCACCCGGGCCAGGCGCGAGTCCTCGGTCACGACAAGCTGGGCGCCCCGCTCGCTGGCCAGGGAGTCCTTGGCGATCAGCAGGGCCGCGACCGGCGGGTCCGACACCCGCGCGGTGATGTGGGTGTAGAGGGTGTCGCGGTGACGGCTGATGCCCTCGACGAAGTGCACAGCCTCGTCATACTCCTCGAGCTGGAGCAGGCCGGAGATCGTGTGCAGCTGGTTGCTGAACTCGTGGGTCTGCGCGCGCAGCGTGCCGGTCGTGCGCCGCGAGGTGTCCAGGGCGCGCTCGAGCGCCTTCATCTCGGTGCGGTCCCGCATCGTGGTCACCGACCCGATCACCGCCCCGTGCGAACGCACCGGCATCCGGTTGAGCACCAGCAGTCGCGGACCCACCACCAGCAGCCGGTCGCGCGTCGACCCCTCGGTCAGCGCCTCACGCAGCTCCGGGTCGTCGGTGAGCTCCTCCAGCGGACGGCCCACGGCGTCCGGGGGGAGCCCGAGCAGGCGCCGGCCTGCGTCGTTCATCAGCGTCACCCGCCCGGTCGGGTCGAGGGCGAGGACCCCTTCGCGTATGCCGTGCAGCATCGCCTCGCGGTGCTCCACCAGCCCGGCGATCTCGGTCGGCTCCAGCCCGAGGGTCTGCCGCTTCACGCGGCGGGCGAGCATGGTCGAGCCGATGACCCCGATGATCGTCGCCAGCCCCACGTAGACGAGCAGGCCGCGTCCGGCCAGGGAGAGCCGCTCGGCCACGGCGGGCAGGTCGCGCTCGATCCGCGCGATCCCGACCAGGGTCCCCTCGTCGTCGAGGACCGGCACCTCGGCCGCCACCGTGGGCCGGTCCGCCAGGGCGCCGGACCAGGACCGGGAGGAGGGCAGCGCCGTCCGGTCGTCGGCCAGGGTCGCACCGACGTCGCTGGGTCGCGAAGAGCCGACCACCGTGCGGTTGGGCCGCAGGAGCGCGGCGACGTCGGAGCCGGACACGGTGCGCACCGTCTCGCCCACGGCGGCCAGCGAGGCGCTACCACCCGGCACCGCGGTCGGGAGCAGGGAGCGGACGGTCGGGTTGCCGGCCAGGTTCTCCGCCGCCGAGAGCGCACGGCGGCTCTCGGTCCGCTGGATCTGCTCACCGGTCTGGGCGAAGGACAGGACGCCGACCGTGGTGACCACCAGCGCCACGATGACCAGCTGCAGGAGGAGGAACTGGCCGGCGAGCGTCATACGCCCTCGTCCCACGACTCACCTCCGTGCTTCCTGCTCGCTCGCAGCACGGCTCAGGACCGGCCTGGGCCACCCTCCATCCTGCCAGCCGGAGCCGCCCGGGCTGCCCCGCCGGAGGCGTCTGCGGCGTGACCATTAAGAACTCAAAGACCGCTGCGACCGCAACGGTGACGCGCGCCGCGGCCGGGGTGAGGATCGTCCGCGTACCCGTCCCCTCGACGAAGAGGCCCTGCCATGACCCGCTCGACCTTCCGCATCTCCGCCGCCCTCGCCGGTGCCGCGCTCGCCCTCTCGGCGTGCGGCGTGACCGGCTCCGACTCCGGCACCCCGGCCGACGGGGGTGGCAGGACCGGCTCCGCGGAGGCGCAGCCGCTGACCGACAAGCGCATCATGGTGCCCAACTCAGCCGGTGGCGGCTACGACCAGACCGCCCGCACCGCCGCGCAGGTGATGGAGGAGACCGGCATCTCCTCCGGCCTGGAGGTCTTCAACCTCGAGGGCGCCGGCGGCACCGTCGGCCTGGCCCGCCTCGTCTCGGAGGAGGGCAACGCCGACCTGGCCATGCTCATGGGGCTGGGCGTCGTCGGCGCCAGCTACACCAACGACTCCGAGGCCACCCTGACCGAGACCACCCCGCTCGCCAAGCTCATCGAGGAGCCGGGCGCGATCATGGTGCCGGCCGACTCCGAGTTCGAGACCATCGACGACCTCGTCGAGGCCTGGAAGAAGGACCCGGGCGGCCTGTCCGTCGGCGGCGGCTCCAACCCCGGCGGTCCTGACCACCTCCTGCCGATGCAGCTCGCGCAGGCGGTCGGCATCGACGCCACCGAGGTCAACTTCGTCTCCTACGACGGCGGCGGCGACCTGCTCCCGGCGATCCTGGGTTCCAAGCTCGACTTCGCCACCTCCGGCGCCGGCGAGTTCAAGGACCAGATCGAGACCGGGGAGATCCGCGTCCTCGCCGTCTCCTCCGAGGAGCCCGTCGAGGGCATCGACGCCCCGACCCTGACCGAGTCCGACATCGACCTCGTCTTCACCAACTGGCGCGGCATCGTCGCCCCTCCCGGCATCGAGGACGCCGACCGCGACGCCTGGATCGCGGCCCTGGAGCAGATGCACTCCACCCCGGAGTGGGAGGAGGCGCTGGAGACCAACGGGTGGACCGACGCCTTCGTCACCGGCGACGACTACGCCGAGTTCCTCACCGAGCAGGACGAGCGGGTGGCGAACGTGCTGACGGAGCTCGGGCTGGGATGAGCACCGCACACGGCACCACGGGCGGGACCGGCGCCCCGGCGCCGGCCCGTCCGGGCCGGCTGTCCGGCCGCTCGGAGCTGCTCGTCGCCGGGCTCCTGGCCGCCCTGGGCGTGCTGGTCCTCGTCGACGCGGTCGGCCTCAACGCCCCCTACTCCCAGTCCGACCCGGTCGGGCCCCGGACCGTCCCCTACATCGTCGCCGGCCTGCTGGTCGTGTGCGCGGTGTTCCTCGCCGTCGACGTCCTCCGCGGCGGGCACGGGGAGGCCGAGGGCGGCGAGGACGTGGACCTGAGCCACCCGACCGACTGGCGCACCGTGGTGCCGCTGCTCGCGGTCTTCGCCGCCAACATCGCGCTCGTGGACACCCTGGGCTGGGTGATCTCCGGCACCCTGCTGTTCTTCGGGTCCGTGGTGGCCCTGGGCAGCCGGCACTACGTGCGCGACCTGGTCATCTCCGTGCTGCTGGCCGTGGGCAGCTTCTACGGGTTCTACCTGGGCCTGGGCATCCCGCTGCCCGCCGGCCTGCTCGAAGGAGTGCTCTAGATGGAGGTCCTCGACGCCCTGGGCCAGGGCTTCGCCACCGCGGCCACCCCGGTCAACCTGCTCTACGCCTGCATCGGCGTGCTGCTGGGCACCGCTGTCGGGGTGCTGCCGGGTCTCGGCCCGGCCATGACGGTGGCGCTGCTGCTGCCCGTCACCTTCGCGCTGGAGCCGACGAGCGCGTTCATCATGTTCGCCGGCATCTACTACGGCGGGATGTATGGCGGGTCCACCACCTCGATCCTGCTCAACACCCCGGGCGAGTCGTCCACGGTCGTCACCGCCATCGAGGGTCACAAGATGGCCAAGGCCGGGCGCGCCGCGCAGGCCCTGGCCACCGCGGCCATCGGCTCGTTCGTCGCCGGCACGATCGGCACCGCCCTGCTCGCCTTCTTCGCCCCCGTCGTCGTGCGCTTCGCGATCTCGCTCGGAGCCCCCAGCTATCTGGCGATCATGCTGCTCTCGCTCATCGCGGTCACCGCGGTGCTGGGCAGCTCGCGGGTGCGCGGCTTCTCGGCCCTGGCGCTCGGCCTGGCGATCGGTCTTATCGGGCTCGACCCGGTCACCGGCCAGAGCCGGCTGACGTTCGGCGAGATCCAGCTCGTGGACGGCATCGACATCGTCGTCATCGCGGTGGCGATCTTCGCCGTCGGCGAGGCGCTGTGGGTGGCTGCCCACCTCAAGCGCTCCTCCGCCGCGGTCATCCCCGTCGGTCGGCCCTGGATGTCGCGCGAGGACTGGGGCCGGTCGTGGAAGCCCTGGCTGCGCGGCACGGCATACGGCTTCCCGTTCGGCGCCCTGCCCGCGGGCGGCGCGGAGATCCCGACCTTCCTGTCCTACGTGACCGAGAAGCGCCTGACCAAGAAGCCCGAGGAGTTCGGCCACGGCGCCATCGAGGGCGTGGCGGGCCCGGAGGCGGCCAACAACGCCTCGGCCGCCGGCACGCTCGTGCCGATGCTGGCCCTGGGCCTGCCGACGAACGCCACCGCCGCGGTGATGCTGGCCGCCTTCATCCAGTTCGGCATCCAGCCCGGGCCGCTCCTGCTGGAGCGCGAGCCGCAGCTGGTCTGGGGTCTGATCGCCTCGCTCTTCATCGGCAACACCCTCCTGCTGCTGATCAACCTGCCGCTGGCGCCGGCGTGGGCCAAGCTGCTGCAGCTGCCGCGCCCCTACCTCTACGCCGGCATCCTCTTCTTCGCGACGCTCGGCGCCTACTCGGTCAACCTGCAGTGGTTCGACCTGCTGCTGCTGATGGTGCTGGGGCTCCTGGGCTTCATGATGCGCAGGTACGGCCTGCCCGTCCTGCCCCTGATCATCGGCGCGATCATCGGCCCGCTCGCCGAGCGCCAGCTGCGTCAGGCGCTGCAGCTGTCGTCCGGCAGCCCGACCGGGCTGTTCAACGAGCCCATCGCGATCGGCACCTACGTGATCATCGCGGTCATCCTGCTGTGGCCCTTCCTCGCCAGGGCGGTGCGTGGCGCCCGGGGCTCCGGCCGCGACGCGGACGACCAGACCCCCGGCCCCCGCACGCCGGGCCAGACCGGCCGGACCCGCGCAGACCACGACCAGAGCACGCCCTCACACACGGAGCAGACATGACTATCCTCGTCGGCTACATCCCGACCCCGGAGGGCCAGGCCGCCCTCCAGCACGCCATCGCCCAGGCCCGCAAGGACGACGCCTTGCTCGTCGTCGTCAACTCCTCCCGCGGCGAGGCCGCGGGCGACCCGCGCCTGCTGTCGGAGGAGCAGCTGGGCTCCGCCGAGGAGCAGCTCAGCGGAGCCGGCGTGGAGCACCTGGTTGTCCAGCCCTCGCGCGGTCGCTCGGCAGCCGACGAGGTGCTGGCCGCGGCCGACGAGCACCGCGCCGACCTCATCGTCATCGGCCTGCGGCGGCGCTCGCCGGTCGGCAAGCTCATCCTGGGGTCCAACTCCCAGCGCATCCTGCTCGAGGCCACCTGCCCGGTGCTCGCGGTCAAGCCCGGGGGTGCCGCATGAGCGCGGCGATCGGGACCGCGGACCTGTACGACGAGTATGAGGAGCGCCTCGAGTCCTGCGACCTGCAGCTGCGGCAGTACGGCGGCCGGCGCGTCTTCGCCGGTCCGATCGCGACCGTCCGCTGCCGGGAGGACAACGCCCTGGTCAAGGCGACCCTCGCCACCCCCGGCGAGGGGCGCGTCCTGGTGGTCGACGGTGGCGGCTCGCTGCACACCGCGCTGATGGGCGACCTCATCGCCGCCTCGGCGGTGTCCAACGGCTGGGCCGGCGTGGTCATCCACGGGGCCGTGCGTGACGTCGCCGCGCTGGCCGAGCTGGACCTCGGGGTCAAGGCCCTCGGGTCCAACCCGCGCAAGAGCGCCAAGACCGGGGCGGGGGAGCGCGACGTGGTCGTGTCCTTCGGCGGCGCGACCTTCACCCCCGGCGCCCAGCTGGTCAGCGACGACGACGGGGTCGTGGTCCTGCCCGTGTGACGGACAGGTGTCACTCGGGCGGCCCGTCAGAACAGACAGGCCATGAGCGGACCCATGAGGTCCTCCATGGCCTCGTCCTCCTTGCCCTGGAACATCATCGAGAACAGCTCGGTGAGGGCCTCCTCGTCCATGACCTCCCCGATGCACTCCTGCTGCTCGGCGGTGAGCTCCTCGTCGGCGGCGATCTCCTCGGCGAACATCGTCTGGGCGTCGACGCACCCGACGAAGACCTCGGCGGAGGCGTCGGCGTCCTCTGCCGACATCGTCACCTCGTCCACGGACTCGTCGACCTGCAGGTCGTCGGTGAGCATCCCGTAGCCCTGCAGCTGCTCGACGCCGACTGTCTCGACCAGCCCCTCGCCGACGCAGTCCGCCTGCTCTTGGTCGACGGCGAAGGAGTCCTCCTCCTGCTCCATCATCGAGGCCGAGATCGCCTCCGCGGCCTGGGCCTCGTCGTCGTTGCCGCAGGCGGCGAGCGACAGCGGCAGGGCGAGTGCGATCGCGACCACGAGCGCGCGGTTCTTCATACAGGTCCCCATCCCGGCGGCACGTCGGCCCCCCGTCGTCGGCCCGTCGGGCCGGCGCGCCGGCACTGGCGCGCGGGGCCGACGCTAGCAGTTGGGCAAGTCTTGACCTGCGCCATACCCCGTCTTGACCGGGTCCGGCCTAGCGTGACGAGGGCCACAACGAGCGTGGCCACCAGGGTCACGCCGGCACGACCCGAAAGCGTGGACATGAGATCACGACGTCGAGTTTTCGCCTCTCTGAGCTCTCTCGTGCTGGCCGGGGCGGTGGTCGCCGGCACCCAGGTCGGCGCGGCCCAGGCCGACCCGCCCGAGACCACCCCCGGAGGTCCCTGGGGTGAGGAGAGCGCCCTGAACGGGGTGGCCTCCTACGAGGACATGTGGGCCACCCTGCAGAAGCTGGAGAACCGCGGAGCCATCCAGCTCGAGCCGGCCCCGTTGCCCACCAACCTGGGCCGCGAGATCCCCGTGGTGACGATCGGCGACGGGCCCACCCCGGTGATGCTCATCGCCAACCAGCACGGCAACGAGTTCATGGTCAGCCGCGGGATGATGGACCTGATCCAGCAGGTCGCCGGCAGCAACAACCCCGAGACGCGGGCCATCCGCGACGCCCTAACGGTCACCATCGTGCCCCGCGTCAACGTCGACGGCTTCGACGGCGAGGCGACCGACTCCCGGGGCGCCACGACCCCGTGGCGCCAGAACGTCGACCCGACCTGCGTGGTGGGGTGCGACTTCTGGCTGTCCGGCCGCGGCTACGACATCAACCGCTACCACTCCTACGCCGAGTCGGCCTACGACAACCCCTACGCCGAGGGTGAGGACACCCTCAACGAGGTGCCCGAGGCCATCGCGATGCGCCTGCTCTGGGACGACCTGCAGCCGGTCGTCATGGTCGACTACCACCACCAGGGCACCTACGTCGACGACGACGGGCGGATGATCACCGGCTCGATCATGTGGCCCAACGCGACCGACACCGCGGCCGAGCTCGGGATCTCCGACGAGTTCGCGCAGACGATCACCGAGTCCCAGCGGGCGGCGTCGGTGATGCTGCAGGCGGTCGACGGCTACGGCTACGCCAACATCACGCGCTACCCCAGCACCGAGACGCCGGGCATCGCCCGCAACGCCTACGGCCTGCTCGGGTCTGCCTCGGTGCTCTTCGAGCTGCGCGGCGGCATCGGCCAGAAGTCGGCCGGCTACATCTCCAAGACCGCCAGCGTCACCGGCTACGAGCTGCTCAAGGCGGTCGCCGACGGCTCGTGGGAGACGGCCGACCTGTCGCCGATCGAGAACATCCGCGAGCGCGGCGACTTCGTCGGCGACCCGCGGGGGGAGTAGGCGCCTCAAGGCACACCTCACAGGAAGTGTGAGAGCCCGTCGGGCACGGGCATGGGCCACTCAGGTGAGTGCGCCGTGCATGCTTGGCGCCCGGTCGATGCGCATGGGCCACTCAGGTGAGTGGGGTGTGCACGCCTGGCGTCGGCCCGGCGGGCACGGGGCACTCAGATGGGTGGGAGTGCACGGCGCGACACGGTATGCAGCGCCGCAGGACGCACGAAGGGGCGCCACCGGTCTCCCGGTGGCGCCCCTCGCCGTCTGTCAGCCGACCGTCAGAGCCGGCGGAGCAGGTGCTGGGCCTGGGTGCGCAGGTCCTCCTGCGCCTCCGGGGTCAGCGTGTCCGGCTTCTTCGGCTTCTCCAGCAGGGCCAGGAAGCGCTCCAGCGCGACGGCCGCTGGCTGGCTGCGGCCCACGTCGGCGTGCTTCTTGGCCTGCTCGAGCGCCTTCGTCAGCTGCTTGGCCACCGGGCCGGCGACGTCGCCGGAGGCGATGTGGCCCTCCAGGCTCGAGGACAGCGTCTCGAAGGGGTCGGCGTAGGTCAGGCCGTGGCCGAAGGGGAAGAGCGTGTCGGCCGCGTCATACCCGGGCAGGTCCGGCGCCTGGGTGGAGACGGCCTCGACGTTGCTCGCCAGGGCGAAGGGCATCTTGCCCTGCGGCGCGAAGTCACCGGCCAGGACGTCCCACAGCGCGGAGTCGGTCACGCCGAAGCCCGCGACGATCGCGCCGGCGTCCTGCAGGCCGCTGGCCTCGTCGAGGACGTAGGGCTGGCGGAAGTAGACGCTGAGCACGGTGTTCTCCGCGCCGACCTCGCCCATGACCGCCTGGATGTCCTCCAGCGACGGGGTGACCTTCCACGACTGCGACTGCGCCATACCCGTGAAGTCCAGGACGTCGGACTCCCAGGGCAGCGCCCCGCCGAAGCGGAGTCCGTTGTCGGTGCACGACGGGGTCGGGCTCGGGTTGTTGACCGCGGCCTCGCCACCCTCGGCGACGCACCGGTCCGAGGCGCCCCACGGGCTGCTGCCGTCGAGGCCGGCGACCCCGTCCATGACGACCGGGTTGGTGCCGTAGTCCGGGTCCAGGCCGCCGACCACGTAGAAGTCGGCGTCGGTGCTCGGGTCGTCCGCGGCGGCGAACCCGCCCGTCGCCGGGTTGAACCAGCCGGTGTCGTCGAAGTTGGAGCGGTAGGCGCCGGTGACCGAGCGGTCGGTCGCCGCCGTGACGTTGATGACCGCCACGTCGGCGCCGGCCGCCGCCTCGACACCCTGCTCGTTGCCGTCGACGACGTCGAAGCCGACCTCGGCGACCTGCTCGCTGTTGAAGGCGCCGAGGACGAAGACCTCGTCGTCGCCCTCGAGCGGGAGGACGCCGTCGTTCTGCAGGAGCACGACCGACTTGCGCTGCACGTCCTGGGCGACGGCGCGGTGCGCGTCGTTGCCGACGGTCGTGGTCGCGGCGGTGGGGTCGACGTAGGGGTCCTCGAAGAGGCCGAGCTGGAACAGCGGGGTGAGCAGCCGCTCCGCGGCCAGGTCGACCCGCTCCTCGGTGATCAGGCCGGCCTCGACCAGGTCGAGGATCGTCTGCACGTCGTCGAAGCCGGAGAGCGTGTCGGTGCCGCCGTTGACGGCCGCGGCCACCCGCTCGGGCACGGTCGCGTCCTCCAGGCCCCAGGCGCGGTCGTTGATGATGCCGGTGTCGGAGTTGACGTAGCCCTTGAAGCCGAGCTGGTCGCGCAGCAGCCACTCGACGATCTCCTCGGAGAAGGCGAAGCCGATCTCCTCGAAGGGGGTGCCTTCGTAGACCACGTCGATGGGGGCGCCGTAGTAGGGCATGATCGAGGACACGCCGGCGTCGATGGCGGTCTCGAACGGCTTGAGCGCGTCCACGAAGCCGTCGCCGGGGTAGACCTGGGTCTTGCCGTGCGCGTAGTGCGGGTCCAGGCCGAGGGCCTGCGGCCCGCCGCCGGGGAAGTGCTTCATCGTCAGCGCGACGTCGGTGTCCGGGGACAGCGAGACGCCGTCCTCGTCGACCTCGCCCTGCAGGATGCGCACCAGCTGGCCCATGATGTCGGCGCCGAGGTCGGAGTCCTCGGTAAAGGTCTCGTGCACGCGGTACCAGCGCGGGTCGGTGGACAGGTCGGCCATGTAGCCGTACATGCCCCGCAGGCCGATCGAGGCCCACTCGTCGCCCATCACGGTGGCGAAGTCCTCCACGACGTCCATGTAGGCCGCGTCGCCGAGGGCGGCCGAGGCCACGCCGGCCTCCTTGGGGAAGGCGCTGAACGCGCCGGCGGACTCGTTGATGCCGACGCGGGCGTCGTGGTCGATGTGGTTGCGGGCGTTGGACTTGAACAGCGTCGGTATGCCGAGACGCGTCGCCTCGGTCATCTCCTGCACGGAGTTGGTGAAGGTCGCCGCCTGGGCGGGGGTGACCACCGGGGTGCCGCTCGCGCCGCACGCGGTCGAGGTGGAGTCGACGACGTTGCGGAAGATGAAGCGGTGCATGTGCTGCTGCTCGACGAAGTTGGCGGCCTGGCCGACGACGCTGCCCTCGCAGCCGGCGTTGAGCGTCTGGATGAGCATGAGGCCGGACTTCTCCGCCAGCGTCATCTGGCCGACGAGGTCGGCGACCCGCTCCTCGACGGGCAGGCGCCAGTCCTCGTAGGGGTCGACCTCGTCGTTGGCGTTGAGGTCCTTGAACTGCAGGCCGTCGTGGTCGATGACGTCCTTGACGCGGGCCTCGAGCGTGGGCTGCTCGTCGGTCGCGGCCGTTGCGGCCGGGGGCAGGGCGGCCGCGGCCCCGGCGCCCAGCGTCAGGGCCAGCGCCGCGGCGGCGGAGCGTCTGGGTGACTTCGGTGTCATGGGTTCTCCTCGGGTCGATGGCACTGCCGGGGAGCAGGGCCATGCTGGGTGACGCTAGGGAGGGCGCCCGAGGGCAGCCTGCGGTTGCCGTCTGTTGCATCGCCGATCGGGGGGTTACCCGGAAGTCTTGACCAACTGCATACCTGCCCTTGACCGAACGGTGACGAACCGGGCCCGTGGGAGCAGCGGGTGGGTAGGCTCGATCGGGCCGAAGGTGGGCGGCGATGGCCGCCCCATGACCGAGAGAGGGAGGCTCTGATGGGTGAGAAGAACGACGGTGCGGCCCCCAGGCTGCTCTCCGGCGGCAACCCGCAGATCCCCAAGGGGGAGGGCGACGGGCCGGTGCAGGACTACATCGCGGCCATGCCCGGGTGGAAGAGCGAGGTCGGCCGCCGCCTGGACGACCTCGTCACGAGCACGGTCACGGACGTGCGCAAGGCGGTGAAGTGGAACCAGCCGTTCTACGGAGCGCACGAGGGCACCTGGTTCCTGTCGTTCCGCTGCTACACGTCGTACGTGCAGGTGCAGTTCTGGCAGGGCGCCTCGCTCGACCCCGTGCCGCCAAAGTCGTCCAAGCACGCCGAGGTGCGCTATCTGGACATCCACGAGGACGACGAGCTCGACCTCGACCAGCTGCGGTCCTGGGTCGAGCAGGCCAGCAGGTTGCCGGGCGCCACGGTATGACGTCACGCCAGGGCGGACCCGAGGACGTCCGCAGGTCCACCGGTGAGGTGCTGGGCCTGGGTTTCCTCGGCGTGCGGGTCGGCGACCGCGCCGCGTTCCGGTCGACGGTCGCCCTCTACCGCGACGTCCTCGGCCTGCAGCCGGTCCGGCTCGAGCCCGACCGGCTCGCCTGGTTCCGTCTCGCGGACGGGACGGCGCTGCACGTGTACGGGCCTGAGGACACCGACCACCTGGCCTTCGGCGAGCGCCCCTGCGTCGGTCTGCGCGTGGACGACGTCGAGGGGACCCGCCGGCGGATGGAGGCGGAGGGCGTGCGGTTCCTCTGGGACACCCAGCGGGACGAGCAGCACGCCTGGGCGCACTACCGCGGCCCGGACGGCACCGTCTACGAGCTGATCGGCCCGCTCGGCCCGTGAAGATCCAGGTCGTGCTCAGCCGCGGCCCTGGTTGACCGACAGGCTGAAGGTGCCCTGCATCCGGTCCTCCATCGTGCCGGTGTAGAAGCGCAGGTAGGTGTCCAGGTAGGGAGCCCGGTCACCGTGCGTGGGGACGTCGTTGCGGGTGTTCTGCAGCTGCAGCGACAGGGTGGGCGAGGAGACCGTGATCGTCTCGGCGGAGGGGGTGTCGCGCCACGACCGCGTGGTGTTGGTGCCGATGCCCACGACGAGCTGGTGGCCGGCCTCGAGGGTCCAGTCGGTGTCCTTGAGGTCGAACGCGACCGTGCCGTCGTCCACCAGCGACATCTGCTCGTCGAACATCACCGCCGTGCCGTCGGGGGCGACGTCCCAGGTCCGGACCAGCACGTTGCCGGTGCCGGTGGCCTCGAAGGCCACCCGAGGGGTGCCGGTGATCCGGGTCTCGTGGTTGACCGGGCGCGACCAGGTGTAGAAGGTGTCGCCGTCGTCGGTCACGCGGGGCGGCTTGCCGGGCCGGCCCTGGGCCTGCGGCGGCAGCGTCGGGCCGTGCTCCATGTCGTGGTCACCGTCGTCCGCGGGACCCTGGCCGGCGACCTCCTCACCGCCGTCGTCGACGTAGCTGCCGGGCTCCAGGCGGACGGTCTGGGTCGTGGTGACCACCGGCCAGGTGTCCTGCGCACGCCACTGGCCGAAGTTGTCCTGGATCACGAAGGCCGGGTCGTCGACGGACGGCTCGATGCCCTGCAGGTGCTCGTCGTAGAAGCGCATGACCTCCTCGAACCAGCCCTCGCGGCCCATCCGCAGGACCCCGTCGGAGCCGCGGTCGTTGCCGCGCACGTGCTCGAACGGGCCGAGCCAGCCGCGCTGCTCGCCGTCGTGGTTGTCGAGGTACTGCTGCATGTCCTCGGGCTTGGTGTTGGGCTCGAGGAAGCCCTGGGTGACGAAGAGCGGCACGGTCGACCCGGCGGCCATGGCGGCCAGGTCGCGGGCCTGCCAGTAGTCGGAGTCGGGGTCCGGGTCCTGGGTGTCGGTCACGTTGTCGGCGAGGCACTCGGGGTGGGTCTGCTCGTAGGCGGCGTTGGTCTTGTAGCGGTCGGTGTCGTCCGGCATGCCCTGGACGCTGGCGATCGAGTTGTAGGCGTAAGGGGTGCCGAGGTGGTTGGGCCGGCGGACGCCGTTGGAGAAGAGGTAGTTGTACATGTCCCACAGCGGCTCCTGGGAGACGACGGCGGCAAGACCCTCCGGCTCCTCGTTGGCGCCGATCAGCCCGGTGACGCCGTCGTAGGACTTGCCGTAGAGGCCGACCTTGCCGGTCGACCAGGGCTGGTTCGCCGACCACTCGACCGCGGCGACCACGTCGGCCTGCTCGCCGGGGCCGCCCCAGTCGAGGCACCCGGTCGAGCCGCCGAAGCCCCGCAGGTCGACGTAGACCACGGTGTAACCGCGGGCCATCAGGTCGGCGCCCTCGATGAGGTCGTTGAACCGCTCGGAGGGGCCCGTCTGGGTGAAGCCGTCGTCACCGGTCTGGCCGGCGTGCGCGAAGTAGGGACCGACCGACAGGATCACCGGCGTCGGGGTGTCGGCCGGCAGGTGGGCGGGCCGCAGCACGTCGGCGTGCAGCTCGACGTCACTGCCGTCGGAGGAGGGGAAGTAGTGCTCCGTCCACGACGCGCCCTCGGGCACGCGGGGGTTCTGGTCGTGGGTGATGCCGTCCTCGATGGCGGCAGTCACAGCCGAGGTGGCGGGGCCGATGACCGACGACAGCGACGAGCTGGTGGTCCCGGCCGTGGCGGCCAGCGGGCTGACCACGAGCGCGGAGGAGCAGGTCAGGATGAAGGTCGTGCGGCGCAGACGCGTCCTTGCGTTGGTGTCCATCTCGGGACCCTAGGAAGCGGTGCCGTCCGGGCGGAAGGGCAAACCGCGGGTCTTTGGCAAGGTTTTACCCGGTTTGCCCGGGCCGGACGTTGTGCTGACCTTCCCCATACCTGCGCTTGACCTGACGTTGACGAAGGGGCCTCATCGGCTCGGCGGGCACGATGTCGAGATCCGCGCGACGGTTCCGTCCCAGGGGTGAGCGCGGCCACACTGGTCGTGCCGGACGAAGGAGATCGAGATGGCCAAGTACCTGCTGCTCAAGCACTACCGCGGCGCGCCCGCCGCCACCAACGACGTCCCGATGGACCGGTGGCGCCCCGAGGAGATCGACGCGCACATCACCTTCATGGACGATTTCGCCGACCGCCTGCGCGAGAGCGGCGAGTTCGTCGACGGCCAGGCGCTGGCGCCGGAGGGGCTGTGGGTGCGCTACGACGGGGAGGGCCGGCCGCCGGTGACCGACGGGCCGTTCGTCGAGACCAAGGACCTCATCGCGGGCTGGATGATCATCGACGTCGAGTCGCAGGAGCGGGCCGTCGAGCTGGCCGGCGAGCTGTCCGCGGCACCGGGCGCCGACGGGCGGCCCCTCGGCGAGTGGCTCGAGGTGCGCCCGCTCCTGACGGCTCCCGAGGTGACGGCCGGGTGATGGACCCGGTCGCGCTGCGGGCCCTGGTGCCCGCGGTGATCGGCGTCCTCGTCCGGCGCGGAGCAGACTTCGCGTCGGCCGAGGACGCCGTGCAGGAGGCGCTGGTCAGGGCCCTCCAGGTATGGCCCGAGGACCCACCCAGGGACCCGAAGGGGTGGCTGGTGACGGTGGCGTGGCGCAGCTTCGTCGACGCCGTCCGCTCCGACGACGCCCGCCGGGCCCGGGAGGAGCGGGTCGAGGCCGAGCCGCCGCCGGGCGCGGTCTCCTCGGTCGACGACACCCTGCGGCTCTACCTGATGTGCGCCCACCCGGCCCTGACGCCGGCCTCGGCGGTCGCCCTGACCCTGCGCGCGGTCGGCGGCCTGACGACCCGGCAGGTCGCCGAGGCCTACCTCGTGCCGGAGGCCACGATGGCCCAGCGGATCAGCCGCGCCAAGGCGCGGCTGGTCGAGGTCGCCGGCGACGGGCTCGGGCAGGGCCAGCGCGACCTGGGCATGGTGCTGCACACGCTCTACCTGGTGTTCAACGAGGGCTACTCCGGCTCGGTCGACCTCGCCGCCGAGGCGATCCGGCTGACCCGCCAGCTCGCCGCCCGCACCGACGAGCCGGAGGTCGCCGGGCTGCTGGCGCTCATGCTGCTGCACCACGCTCGGCGGGCGGCACGCACCACTGCGGGCGGGCGGTTGGTGCCGCTCGCCGAGCAGGACCGGTCGCTGTGGGACACCGCGATGGTCGCCGAGGGGGTCGAGCTGCTGCAGGCGGCGCTGGCGCAGGACCGGCTGGGGGAGTACCAGGTGCAGGCGGCGATCGCAGCCCTGCACGCGGACGCCCTGCGGGCCGAGGAGACCGACTGGGTGCAGATCCTCGAGTGGTATGACGAGCTCGTGCGCCTCACGCCGTCCCCGGTGGCCCGGCTCAACCGCGTCGTCGCCGTGGGTGAGGCGGACGGACCGGCGGCGGGGCTCGCCGCCCTCGCCGAGGTGCCCGACGGGGTGCCGCGACGGACCGCGGTCGCGGCCTATCTCCATGCCCGCGCCGGTGAGACCGGGCGGGGCGCCGAGCTCTACGCCGCGGCGGCGCGCGAGGCGAGGAGCACCGCGGAGCGGGACCACCTCACCCGCGAGGCGGCGCGGTTGCGCGAGCAGCTGCGGGGGTCGGAGGCCTGACCTCTCAGTCCTCGTTGATCTCGATGTCGAACTTCGTGGCGGCTCGCCTGATCCGACCCTTCATCGCGTCCACCTCCTCGGCGTCGTACTTGGCGGCGTTCGACGACGTGTTGATGTAGGACCACGCCGCGCGGACGTGCTCCTCGGTGTCGATCGGGTACTTGTTGTTGGTGGGGTCGGCGAACTCCACGTCGCCGTACTCCTTCGTGCCCTCGTCAGGGTCCGTGTCGTCGCGTCGTGAGATGTAGGTGCCCATGTTTGGACGGTATGGCGCCGCCGACCCTTGCGCATCCGAGGACCGTGAGTGGCAGGTCTGGCATGGTCGTGGCATGCCGAAGGTGAGAGTGAGCACGACGGTCGACGCGGACCTGCTTGCTCGCGCGCGCAAGGTCTGCTCCGGCCGGACCGACGCGTCGTTGCTCGAGGCAGCTCTCGAGGCTCTCCTGCGCGAGCACCCGTCCGCTGGGATCGACGCGGCCTATCTCAGGGCCTACCGGGAGGCCTCGGTGGACGAACCTGACGTATGGGGTGATGTCGCGGCCTTTGCGGACGCCGCCGCCAAGCGAGCCCACTCCTCAGCCTGACGCTGCCGTCGCGCCCGGTCCCGAGCCAGGGCCCCGGACGCCTGTGCGAGCAGGAGGCTCTCCTCGAGCCACTCCAGCCGTTGCGCCGGGGTGGTTGCCGCACGCGCTCGGACGGCGGACCCCGTGTCCGAGGTGCCGCGCCAGAGGTCGTCAGCCTTGGTCGTGCTCATCCCCGTCCACCATAGGTCGGCGGGTCAGCTGCGACAACGCCTCGATGTCAGCCAGGTCCTGCGCTCGCCCGGACAGGCGTTTCATGGCCACCAGGTGGTCGACGGACGCGACACGGACGGGGACGCCGTCGACGTCGACGATGTCCGAGGAGGTATGGAGGGTGGAGAACGGCAACGGGGTGGCCGCCAGCAGGTCGGCCTGCTTGTGGCTAGCGTCGACGAGCTTGCTGCAGTCGCGCCGGTGCAGTCCGACGCGGACCGGCATACCGCAGGCGCATCTCTCGCGGGCCTGTGCTGGGGGCGTCTGTCTCTGTCCGACGTGGTGCCCTTCAGGTGCTACCGGACGCCGGGATGTGGTGAGGCTGACATCAGTAGGCCGGCACTGGAGTGGCTGCACGTGGAGGTGCCCGCCGAGAAGTTGGCGTCAGAGGCGAGGGGTTGCTGCGATTCGTCTGCCAAAGCCGATGCTAACTGTCCGATTCGAAGCCTGCTCCTTGTATGATGCAAGCATGGAGTACCGACGGCGTGTGCTCGACGACGAACTGGACGACCTGTTCACTCAGGTGCCCGCCGTTGCGATCGACGGCCCGAAGGGGGTCGGCAAGACGACGACGGCTGAGCAGCACGTCGAGGGCTTGCTGAGACTGGACTCTCGCTCCGCGAGGGAGGCGATCGAGGCTGAGCCTGAGCAGCTCCTCCGTCGGCACCGTCCGCTGCTCATCGATGAGTGGCAGAAGGTCCCCGAGGTATGGGACGTCGTGCGGCGCGCCGTCGACGACGATCCGTCCGGCGGTCAGTTCCTCCTGGTCGGCAGTGCCAGCCCGGCGGTGGGTGCGACGGCGCACTCGGGCGCGGGTCGTATCGGCAGGCTGCGCATGCGTCCGATGACACTGTCCGAACGCGGCGTAGCCAGCACGAGCGTCAGCGTGCCTTCGCTGTTGACGGGCCGACGCGAGGCGCTCAGCGGGTCGTGCGACCTGCGGCTGGACGACTACGTCGAGGAGATCGTCGCCTCCGGGTTCCCCGCTTTGCGCCCGCTCACCGGCCGGGCGCGTCGGTTCCAGCTGGACTCCTACCTGCGCAACGCGGTCGACCGTGACGTGCCGGAGCAGGGCCTCGCGGTCCGCAAGCCGGAGTCGATGCTGCTGTGGTTACGCGCCTACGCCGCAGCCACGTCCACCACCGCCAGCTACTCACAGATCCTCGATGCAGCGACGCCGGGCCAGGCGGACAAACCGGCGCGCTCCACCTCGATCGCCTACCGTGAGGTCCTGACCCAGCTGTGGTTGATCGACCCCGTGCCCGCCTGGACGCCCGCCGGAAGCGTCCTGACCAGGCTGGGGCAGAGCCCCAAGCACCATCTCGCAGACCCCGCACTGGCAGCCCGGCTGCTGGGCCTGGGCAAGGACGCGCTGCTCGACGGCGTCGGTTCGCCAGTGGGCCCGCAGTCCGGCAGCATGCTCGGCCATCTCTTCGAGTCCCTCGCCACGCTGTGCCTCCGTGTGTCAGCACAGGCCGCCGAGGCATCCGTGGGTCATCTGCGGACGCGGAACGGGGACCACGAGGTGGACCTGGTGCTCGTCCGCGACGACGGACGGGTCGTCGCAGTCGAGGTCAAGCTGTCCAGCACCGTCTCGGATCACGACACGAGACACCTGCGCTGGCTCGCCGACCGGCTCGGTGACCGTCTTCTCGATGCAGTCGTCGTCACGACCGGGCCACAGGCGTACCGGAGGCCGGACGGCATCGGTGTGGTGCCGCTGGGGCTCGTCGGACCCTGACCCTCCCTCGCCGGGGTCGAGCCCATACCGCGCGAGGCGACCTTGAACGATGCCCGCCACTGTGACGGCCATGATCGGCCATCACACGTCGACGGGAGGGAACCGACTCGCATTCCTCGCCACCTTTGCCGCGATGACCGAGTCAAGGTCCACCCCCAACACGTCGGTTAGCCGCAGGAGGTAGATCATGATGTCGGCAACCTCGTCGCTCACGCCCTTCGCCCGTGGCCCCTCCATGATCTGCTGCGACTCCTCAGGGGTGAGCCATTGGAAGATCTCGAGAAGCTCGGACGACTCGACGGAGAGCGCCATGACGAGGTTCTTCGGCGTGTGGAACTGCACCCAGTCCCGGTCCTCGGCGAACGTGCGCAGCTGCTCCTGCCAGTGCTCGACGTTCATCGCTCCAGCCAATCAGCGCAGTCCTCGTTGTGCTTGGCCAGGGCTTCGCGGGCGGGCTGCTCGTCCAGCATCGACGGCACCGTGAGGACTGTGCCTTCGAGGGCCTCATACTCGGTGCCTTGCAGCGCGGGGGAGACACGCACCTTCAGGCTGTCCGCCTCCACGGTCACCTGGAAAAGGTCGAAGAGAGTATGAAGATCGGCGCGCAGGAGCAGACCGTTCCAGACCTCGTTGGTCTGCTCGCCCTTGTGCGGCCAGATGTGCGCGGCCTCCAGCACCGACTCAACTGCGGTCCCCGTGATCGCACACCGTCCCTCGTAGGCACTCAGGAGTGTTCCGCGAAACCGCGGCTGGCCCTGACGCAGGGCGACCATTTGCAGCCGCCGGACCCGTAGGTCCTCGTCCAGGTCGGCGAAGACACGCTCTCGCTGGGCGTCGCTCAGCGACTGCTGCGGGTTGGGGTCCCCACCGAGGTACTCGTCCAGGATCGCCTGTTGCTCCGGCTTCACCCTCCGGACGAAGGTGGGGTTCTTGGGCAACCCGGTTGCCGCGGCGACGTCGTGCCAACGGGGCTGCTCGGTCGCCTCGCCGGCGAGGACCTCGAGGGGGAAGCGCTGGACGTACGGCTTGTCCTCGGCCCCGGGCCAGTCGTCCCACGGCCCCGGAGTGACCTGAGCGGCATCAATCTCGTAGGCATCCCGGAGCGCACGCACCTTGCCGAGGAGCGACGCCCCGCTCTGCCAGTAGTAGACGAAGTCACCGGCCATGATCCCGCGCGGGGTGATCAGGTCCCAGACGCCGTGCTCCTGCGCGTATGTCCAGTGCTGGGGGTAGTCCTTGCTGATCGTCAGCAGCCATGCCGCCACGGCATGCGCCTTCCGTGCTCATCACGGGGGGAGGCGTGTCCAACGCTGGAAGCCTGTCGATCCGTCGGTGTGTGGTTGTGGTCAAGGGCGGCATGTCGCCCGGCTATCCCCGGACGAGTCCCCGGAGGAAGTCCCTCGTCTGCGGGTCGGTCGAGTAGACCCAGGCGCTGCGCATCCCTCGCGTCAGCAGCACCTTGTAGACGTTGCGCACCAGCCGGTCGAAGTCGCGGTCCGACACCTTTGTGCGGTTGCGCAGCACCGGGTCGCGGTTTCCCTCCCGCACCGCACGCCACGCCCCGTCACGCCACACCAGGTCGGGCCCGATGATGATCCCCGCGTGGTCGTACTCGAAGCCCTGCGCCGTGTAGATGCACCCCACCTGCCCGAAGCCCGCAGGATCGGTCGCCCACAGCGCCGCCGCCGGCGCCCCGCCCACCGAGCGGTCGCCCTTGAGGTTCCACGGCCGCGACCAGTCGCCGATCCGCACGTCCTGCACGAGCGTCCCGTCCGGCTCGGGGTCCGACCACGGCCAGCAGTAGCCGGCCGCCATCCTTGCCGTGTAGCCGTCCTCCTGCCGCAGCGCCAGCACGTGCTCGAGCTCGTCGGGCGAGTCCACGACACCCACCTCGAAGGCAGGGTCACCGCCCCACCGGATCGGCCCGCCGGGCGCCAGCCCGAGCAGCCGCTCGACCCACTCGACATACAGCGCCGACCCGCCGCAGCGGAACTGGTCGTCGAGGTCGATCTCGTGCACGTCCATGCCCAGCGACTCGGCATACTCGGTGATCGCCTGGACCGTCCCCATCTCGCCGGGCCGCACGACCTGGTTCTGGTCCAGCAGGAAGACCGGCACCCGCGCCGCGCTGAGCAGCTCGTCGAGCTGCGGCCGACCCGTCCGGTGCTCCTTGCGGGTGTAGCGCGACTCCGACGTCTCCCGGATGCGGTGCGCCTCGTCGAGAATGAGGCACTCGAGCTCGTTGGGCTCGGCCGCCATGAAGCTGTTGAAGTAGCTGAACATCTTGCGCACCCGCGGCGCACGCGCCGCGGCCACCTTGCGCAGGGTCTTGGTGAACGACTGCGAGCCGGTCGCGTGCATGACCGCACGCCCCTGCCGGGACAGCTCGCCCATGACCGACAGGGCGATGACACTCTTGCCGCTCCCGGGCCCGCCGCTGACGACGATCGCCGTCTTGGTGGTGCCCCGCCGCGCCTTCTCGACCGCGTGGAGCACCAGCTCGTAGGCGTCGCGTTGCTCGTCGAGCAGGACGAACTGCTCACGCCGCTGCACCTCGTCCGCCGCCAGGGCCAGCAGCTGCTTGGAGGGGGCGATACGGCTGCTCAGGAGCTGGTCTGCATACCCCGCGCCCGGCACCCCGGGTGCGAAACGGCTCCTGAGGAAGTCGACGAACTCACCCCGGTCCTGCCCGCTGAACATCCGCGCCGGCCGCGCCGGGTCGGGGGAGGCCATGTCCCTCAAGTCCGCGATGCCCAGGTTGGTCGCGTTGTGCAGGTATGCCGTGCCGGCGAGCTCGTGCTCGTCCTCGGCCAGCGCCGCGACGAAGTCGGTGAGGTAGTCGCAGTAGCCGCGCACCTGCTCCAGCGGGTGCAGCACCGGGTGGTTGCCGTAGCCGTCGATCCGCACGAGCACGTCGCTGTCCTCGAAGCGCTCCGCCTCGCTCCATTGCTTGAGCTCGACCACGAGGTATGACGCTCGCCCGGTCTGCGGGTGCTGCCCGGCGAGGACGACGTCAGCGCGCTTGCTGGTGAGGGGCAGCTGGTACTCGACGAGCATCTCGACGTCGCCGAGCCCGGCGTCGATGAGGTCGGCGCGCAGCCGGGGGAGGCTGCGCTCCCACGAGCGGCGCTCGGAGGCGGAGGCCGACCGGCCGGTGGTGATGGCCATCTGCTCCGCGATGTGCTGGGCGAGCTGCGCCTCGCCGACGGTCAGTCCCTGCGCGGACGATCGGAGCAGGAACACCGGCAGGACTCCCCAGGCAGCACGAAACTCGTGCGGGTGGGGGCGTGTCCGGAGAGGAAGCCCGTCGGGCCGCGTATGACGAGCACACTCTAGAACGCCGGCCCGCGCCTCGGACGCTCGGGCCGAGGGCGCGTCGCAGCGGGTATGTCGTACCTCGCCCGTAGCGTCTCCGGCGTCGGTGCGGACGAGGAGGACGGGTGCAGGAGCAAGAGACGATCGACCTGGAGTGGGCCGACCAGCTCCCGTTCGACGAGGGGGTCCCCATGGCCCCAGCGCAGGCCGACGAGGAGTCGGAAGACGTGGCGAAGACCGAGGTCAGCGAATCGCTGCGCTACATGGTCGAGCACGCGTTGAGGTTTAGTCGCGTCAAGGGTTTCGACGACCTGCTCGAGCACCTGGCCGGCTACCGGCAGTACCGCCCTTACAACGCCCTGCTCCTGCTCCTGCAGCTGCCGGACGTCAGGTTCGTGCTGCCCGCCTACCGCTGGGAGCAGGACTACCGCCGCCGGATCCGGCCTAACGCGCAGCCGTTCATGGCCCTCGTCCGTGGCGGCCCGGTAATGTTCGTCTTCGACATCTCCCAGACCGAGGAGACGCCAGAGTCCCGACCGGTCCCCGCCTTCGACGACCCGCTCCGCATGAGGGACCTGTCCGAGGCCGCGGACAGGCTCGAGTGGGTCATCGAGAACGCCAAGTCAGACGGCGTCCGAGTCTCGTCAGTCCCGCTCGGCCTGGGGTACGGCGGCTGCATCTGGCCGGTCGAAGGGGCCCCGTCGCAACCGGCGCTCATCCGTCGTCGGCCGCGCGAGACCAAGCCGGTGGACATCCGCTACGAGACCGTGGTGAGCCGACGACTCAGCGCCACGGAACGGCTGTCCGTGCTCGCCCACGAGCTGGGGCACCTCTACTGCGGCCACATCGGCACCCACGACGAGAGGTGGTGGCGGGCGCGCGCCCGGCCATCACCGGGGCTGCAAGGAAGCGGAAGCCGATGCCGTCGCGCGGATCGTCATCCGCAGCCTCGCGCCCGACCTGGAACTGCCAGGCATCCTGCGGCGCTCCTTCTCCCAAGAGAAGCTGGCGGAGCTCAGCTTAGAGATGGTGACCAAGGCGGCAGGTCGGATCCTCGACATGACGCAGGGGCTCGCCCCACGCCGGCCGCCGCTCGTGGCCCAAGGATCTCCGCACCTAGGGAGCCCAGCCGACCGGTTGAAATATTGAGTCCGACCGCATGTACTGGCAGGCTGAGGCGCGGAGCCAGGTCCGCCTCTCTCAACGAGGCTCGTGACGGGCTGGAACCGATGAGGGGCGTGACAAAACGGCTCCGCCGATGAGCGGTCGTCCGTCCGGAGGCCGCTTCGCGGCGTCATTCCGCCCAGAATGGACTACCGGCACTCGGGCCTACCGGGACCGCTCGCGCAGGCGCCGAAAGTCGTGACATCGCTGTGACGCTGAATACAGGACGGCGGCCCTGCGGCCAGCAATAGGTCTCGCCACGCGAGTCGGCCAGCTGCGTCGAGCCCATTGCGGAATAAGCGAAAACAGTACCGTGCGGCTGAACAGACACTTGCCGGGGCCGGGAACGCCCTCACCAAGACGCACAAAGCGCACACCTGGGACTACTTCTTCCTGTCATTAGTCGCCCTGAGCATGGGCTGGGGGATCCGCCTCTGGGACGGCAGGTGGTGCAGGGGGACTGCTGACCCTGCCCGCGGCGAACCTACGGCGGTTGACCCAACTGAGATCATGCAAGTCCACCTTCTGGACGGGCTCGTGGTACCAAGGGTCATCACCCGGGGGTGCGAGTTGATTGAACGTCTCCTGGTCGAAGTCAGGTGATAGTTGCCAATTGGGCTTTCCGCCAGTGGTAGAGCGAGCAGAAACAAGACGTGACGCCAGGATTGCAAGGTCCACGTCCGTCGAATCTAGAAGCTCGTGAACCCGCGACCGAAGGCCTTCGGCATCGTGCCGCAACACGAAGTGGATCTGATACCCCACACCGGACGAAGTTGGCGCGGCGTCGCCCTGCTTGAGGTGTTGAAGCAGATCATCCGCCGCTTCCTGTACGAGCTGCTTAGTGACCGCGATGTACCAAGGTGGCAACTTCTCGAGGAAAGTGCGCCTCACGCTATTCTCCAGCCTTCTCCATGCGCGGATTCGAAGGGGCTGGGTCGCGAGCTTCCTCAGCACGTCGACGATGACGGACGGCGAGGTGTCTTCATCGATTCCCCCAAGCAGATCAGCAGTCCAACCAAAGACCTGGTCGAGGTCGGTGAGCAGTCCCCTGTCGTCTGATGGCAGCTGGTTGGCAACTCCTGCTAGAACCTCAGCTAAGTGGATTCGACCGACATCCGTAGACGGCTGGTTGGCTGGACTGGCTCCTTTGCTCAAGACCAGGCCGCGGATTTCGTCAGTAGATGTGGCGAATAGATCGGTGAGCGGAGTTGCGTCTCCACGGATCGCCGCCTCAACGGCCGCCGCTACCGTCGCATCGCTGACGTCGTGGTCGAGGATGCCCATCGCGAAATAGCGATCGAAATATTCACCGTAGTGCACACTCTGGCGCCTCGAGCTCGCGAATGTTGAGAATTGACCCGTAGCGCGGATATTGGGGAAGAGTGAAACCATTAAGCGCCGTGCGACGCCACGGAGTTGCGGCGGGACAACTTCGAGCAACGGGTCGATGTCGAAGGGCTCGTACTCGAGCGAGTCTCCGCCGAATTTTATATCTCCAGTATGTCCAGAAATGAGCTCGCTCTTGTAACGGGGAATGGCGCTAAATAGTGCCGGAAAAGAGACTCGAATCAATGTCAAGATATGGACATCCCCATCGTCAACTTCGTCTGGCGGCAGAAGGGGAATATGATGGCGCAATTGCGCGACATACCTGTCGATCGCTCGCGGAGTCGTCAAGAGCGAACTAAAGCAGTCGACTAACCCGCCAAGCCGATCCTCGTAAGCGCCTTCACCAGCGATCTCTCTTGATATACTGAGAAGCCCCGCATTGAGGCGTGACAGTTGTTGGTGCTGCAGTAAGGGGGGAACGAACAATGGATACTGTACGATTTTCTCCATATACCGCTCCGCGGAACCGTCGTGGGGGTTCACGGCACCAGACGCATTCATGCTTCGGTACAGAGTCTCATCATCGTAAGCCAGAAGGTATTGGACACCGTCGAATCTTCCGAGCAGGCGGACGACCTTCAGTAGCGCTGTCAACTCGTCGCCGTGAAGCCTGTCGATGTCATCGACAACGACCAAGATGGGCTTTCCCAAATCCTTCAGTTCGTCTGATGCTTTTTTGAATGCAGCCTGCCACGATGGTGACTTGCCCAGAGCGTCGCCGGCTGTCCTAACGCCCTCTGCGGCAACCCCACCGACGATCGGGATGAGGTTGGCCGCCGGTGCCGCCACCGTAGCGGTAACCGCCAGGGCGCGGCGGAATTGCTCCCCCTTCTTCTTGGGCAGGACCTCAGCCAGCGAAGCGTAGAACTCACTCAGTAACCCCAGAATATCGCTCGTTGCCCAGGGTGTGAAGCGAGCAACTTCCCATTTGGAATGAGCAGTCACCAACTCCTCCACGATCATGTTGACGAGTGATGTTTTGCCGCTACCCCACGGTCCGCTTAAACCGAATACCGCGCTCGATTCAAACGAATGGGTTGAATGGATCAACTCTGCGGCGCGTCGCGCGTACGCCAAGCGTCCCAGCGTGTCGCCCTTGCCCGACCTCAGCGCCTCGTCGGTCCACGTTCCCTCGGCCATGGTCTGATTGTGTAGTGTCCTGGGGCCACATGCCACCAGCGCAACGCCCGCTGATCACACAACCGTGGCGATCCCACTCCGCAGGGCCTCTTATGGGCAGGTACGGACTCTGCCTGAGATTAGGCCAACAGGTAAGGACGCCCAGGGGCATCACCACCCATGGCTCTAGGCCGCAACTTGGGCGTGTCTGGGTCAGTCAGCCGCTTTGCGGACGCGGTAGCGTCGGACATGCCGTAGGTCGCCGATTCGACGTCGCCCCTACCGGGCGCGTCCCTTCGCCGGGAGCGGACCTCGGCGGGGGCGGCCACTCCCTGACTCAGTCGTAGGCCTCGTACGCCCGCACGTGGGCGTCGACGTCAAAATCGTGGTCGAGTTCACGGGCGTCGAGTTCGTACCTGCTCGCGGGTAGCAGGGCGGCGGCGAGTTCCGCCTGGTTGGTGAGGTGGAGCTTGCACACGTTACAAGCAAAGGATTGGGGGCTGAACCGGAGCTCCCAATAGGCCCCTGCCGGGAATGCCTCATACCCGCCACCGATCTTCTCCACGTCCCAGTCAACCTCTGGCTCCGCGTCAAGAAGGCCTGCAAGACGACCCTTGGAGCCGCACTCGGGACATGGATGATCGATGGCCACGTCTCCGGTGTCCAGAGCGTACGGCGCATCAGCTTCCAGGGCAGCCATCGTGTCCTCGAAGACCGCGCGTCCCAGCCGTTCTTCGAGGTCGTTAAGGTGGTTTCGGGCGTTGGCCATCCTAGCGCGCACGCGACCTTCTACCTCAGAGCGCTGTCCCTCAAGGAGCCCGACGACGTTCTGGTGCTGGTCGCCGAAAAACGACCCGGTCTCTACTGCTAAGTCGTCGAGGATCACGGAGCAGATCCGCAGAGCATCGCGGAGTACCTCCTTCGACGCTCCGCGCGCGCCGACGTGAACCACGCCGTTACGGGTGTCAACCAAGTTCTTCCTTTGTTCCTTGTTGAGGGGGAATACATCGAGACACCGCTCGATCCGATCCAGAACCCCACCCAGACCGATCGTTCGCAGACGGGGGTCGGTCAGCCGCGGTCTGTCAGCCAGGATGTGCAGGGGGATTTCCGCGTTCGATTGGAGAGGCACGAGCAGCGCCGGATTGCGCTGCCACAGGGCGGCCTTACCAAGGTGCTCCACCGCGATTGGAGCGAGCAGTCCAACCCCTTCCGCATCGTCTTCAGCCCATGCGATCATCGCGCGCTTCATCCAGCGGGACGCCGACGAGACCAGCAACTCGACGCTCGAGTCGATCGCACCGGATCCGAGTGTGTCGGCTTCATTCGTCATGCGCTCAGCATGCCAACCCGCCTGCGATGCTCAACGGGCAGTCCGTATGCAGTCCGTTTCAGCTCCTGTCGGTCCACACATCTCATATGGTTCTTCCCCCCGACCCAGGCGTCTTCCTGCGCCAATGCTGTTGTAGGCGTCGTCGGCGCCGCGCCGGGGCGCCCGTCAGCGAGTGCTGGCCCTGCCCACCACCCTTCGGCGCGCCCACGGGACTAACGCTTGCACACCTGGCGGCGAGGCAGCTGCTCCACAGGCCGCGTCACTTCGCCGCGACCGGACGCGTGCTTGGGGTCGGCGTAGCGTCATGGGAGTCGACAGCCTCGTCGGGCTGGCGGCGGGCACCGACTTGGCCCGGGTCCAGGTCGCCGCAGGAGGCGACCATGTCCACCACGACCAGCTCCACCGCGGCACTGCCGTTCCAGCCGTCCTCGATGAGCCCCGCACAGCTCGCGGCGGTCTCGTTCCTGGCCCGGTACTCCGGAGCCACGCACGCCCTGTACCGGACGCAACTGGGCCGTTGGTTCACCTGGTGCGAGACCAACGGGCTGGACCCGCTGATCGGGATCCAGCGAGCCCACGTCGAGCTCTACATCCGCGAGCTCGCAGAGGCCGGCCTGATGGACTCCTCGGTCAACACGATGATGCACGCCGTCCGGGGGTACTTCCGGTGCGCGCACATCGACGGGACCATCACAGCCGACCCGGCCGTCTACGCCCGGCTGCCGAAGGTCCACCGGGACGAATCCCGGACCCAGGGCTTGGACCGGCTGGAGCTGATCCGCTTCCTTCAGGTCGCCCAGACGATCAGCGTCCACCACGGCGCACTGGCCTACCTGCTCGGGATCAACGCCCTGCGCGCCTCCGAGGCCGCAGCCGTGCGGATCGAGGACTACGCCGACGTGCTGCGCGGCCACCGGGTGCTGCGCCTGGTCGGCAAGGGGAACAAGCCCGCCACAATGCCGCTGACCGTGCCCGTGCTGCGGGTCCTGGAGGCATGCCGCGGTGAGCGCACGACCGGGCCGCTGATCCTGCGCCCGCTCTCCGGCAAGCCCATCGACCGGCGTGATGTCTACCGGATGGTGCAGCGCATCGCGAGGACCGCGCGGATCCCCCGGCACATCAGCCCCCACTCGCTTCGGCACGCTGCCATCACCAACGCCCTCGACGCCGGCGTACCCCTACGCGACGCCCAGATCCTCGCCCGGCATGCCGACCCCAGAACCACCGAGCACTACGACCGAGCCCGCGGCAACCTCGACCGCCACGGCGTCCACTTCCTCACCGCCTACGTCGCCGGCGTCTGAACCCGTCCAAGGTTCACGGTTGACGTCAGTTCCGCCCACTATGGGGCAGCATCGCTCCGCCCGCTCTGGGCCACCTGCGAGCTGGGCGCTCGCGCCTGGTCGCCGGTCGATACATCACGACTCCGCCGAGAGTCGGATGCTTATGAGCCTTCACCGGGTCCGCCCGGAACGCCGATGAGCGGATGGTCGAGCAACGCCCTCCCTGCCGACGGCATGATGACTTGCGGTTCCCGACCCTCGTGTGCGGCATCAGCCACCTGGTAACGAGCGCGTGTGGCGCGCGACAGTCCACTCCATCGCTCAGCGATGCCAGGACGTCGTTTGATGACGACCGGTGGGGCGCGCGTCCCCCTGGGAAGTGAAGAGCGAGGTAAATTGCTTCACAGCAGAGGCCACTCTGACCTCTGGTGGGCATGCCAAGCGAGTGGAGAACGTGGGCGCAATGATGCAGCAGCGCAGGGAAGCTTTCGACTTGAATCTACCACTCGATGTTTCGTGGGACGCGACCTCTACGTATGACTCGCTTGAGGCCCAAGACACTGACGCAGGTGCCCCTTTCGTCGGACGCGAAGACGTAGTGGGTTCTCTAGCGAACGCTATATCTCAGCCCGGGCAACGGGGGACATACCTTGTCAGTGGCTATCGAGGGGTTGGCAAGACCACGCTTGTCATTGAAGCCATGCGCATGGCGCAGGGAGAATTGGGGACAAACGCGTGGAGCCTTTTTCCGATCGTTCTGAACGTGTCAGAGGTCTCCGCCTCACTAGAACCTTTTGCAGCGGGGTCCGACGACCTGAGCATCGATGCGCGAAAACTCCTCACTGCCCTTCTGCGCGCTCTTCGCAATAGATTGGTAGCTGCGGCAGAACCTGCAGCCACGCAGAAGCCAGAACCCAGCGAACACTCTGGCGTTTACAAGTTTTGGAGAAAGCGCAAAGCGAATGGCTCCGAAAGCGACCTCTCCGTGCTAGCGCGCACCGTCGAGACCGCCTACAAGAAGGCCCAGGCGTCAGCCTTCTCGCAGAAGTTTCAAGCAACCTCAGAGGATGTGCTCGAGCAGGTCACGAAGGGCGAGATTGCATTTCGTCTAGAAAACGTTCTGAAGGCTCTCGCGGGGATACTCGCCGTGGTCATTGGTGCAAGCGCTTCTGTTGCGTTGCTGCAACCATGGATAGGATCGACGGCCGCCGTCCTGCTTGCCCTTAGCGCCCTATGCGTCATCGCATTCAGCGGTTCCCGCGCCGTTTCGCGAACGCGGTCGGGGCGCCAGACGGGGTCGGTCGAATTCCTCTATGACAACTCGCTGCACCAGATGGAGAGCGAACTCAAGGAAGTCCTTGCAGAACTTTACCGATTGAAATTGCGAACGGTAATAATACTTGAGGAACTGGACAAAGTGGATGACCGACAAGGGCACCAGCTTGAGTCCGTCATACGCTACTTCAAGAACCTATTCACTCAAGCACCGGCGATATTCATCTTTATTACGGATAAGACGTATTTCGACACGGTTGCAAAGAAGATTGAAGCGGCTCGGGCGGATCGTTCATACGCCATCGAACACACCTTCTTCACGCACCGTATGTTCGTTACGAGGTCCGGGCTCAATGACTGTCTGAACTATCTACAAGACATCATCAAGGACGAGGCTGGAGCCGATGTGCTGCGCTCGATAGTGGCCACCAAGGACGAGCGTGTGCGTCCGCTCTCGGAAATGTCGCTCCTGGAGCAGTGCCTCCGGTTCCTTCTGTTCGTTTCGCAAGACCACTTCTTCGATTTGAAGAGTCAGCTTGCCCGGTTCGTGAGAAGCACACCTGGAGGGGCCACGGTCCTGCACTTCGACGACCTCGCCGTGTCTGCGCAGGATCGCGGCTTGGCGGCTTTCCATTTCCTACTGGAACAGACATTCAGCAGTTTTCAGTTCGGAGGTGGGCGCCATTACGCCAACGAAGCGCTGCGTAGCTCATTGTTCGCCGTTTTTGACAACCTTGGATTTGATGACGTTCGAAAAGTCTCTGTGCTTTATCCCCCCGAAGGCCCTGAGGGTGACCAGCTGACGCTGGCGGAGCGGCGTATTATATGCGATGCCGTGGACTCCCTCCTTGAGGATCTGCGACGAGGGGGGGCAATCGACATGCATGTTAGCGCCGAGCCAAGCTACTCTTGGGGCGCGGCCGACCCCACCCTTGTCTTCGTGCCATCCGCCCGGTTGCTCGCGCATGAGAAGGCTCTAGTGCTGCTGCTGTCTCGAATGTCGGTCAAGGCTCGCGCCTGGATTGCCTCGCCAGTGCTGCGGCACGCTCTGGCCGATGTTCACGCACTCGATGCCTTTGCTGACACGCTGGAGGAGCAAGTCCAAAAAATTGAGCATGCAACAGAAGCAATGCCCCGCGAGGACGCGGATGCGGTCGCGTCTAACGCGGAACAGACTATGGACCAATTTCTGAGCCAGTTGTATGACGGGCATTTGAAACACGTCCAAGACGATCTACAATTGATTCCGGATCCGCTTATTCGATCACGCAATGCGAGCCTCTACCGAATCGAGGGGCGAGGTCGTGACGCTGCCGATGTGCTCCTTGCCTATGGCAAGTTCAGCGCCTTCTCACCCAATGACTTGCGCTCCATGCTCTCCGCTTCTAAGGCGTCGCAGTTGGCCTTCGTCCAGGTCGTTCCGGCCGTGCAAAGCGTTGGAGAGGTGGCAAACTCCATACTGACCGAGCTGCAGTCGGTTGATCAGAGAGTGCAGTTCGCCGCAGAGGTTGAAGTGGACGAAGGCCTGGCAAGCCTATCTGGGGCGTCAGAGTCGTGGGGTCAGCTCACCGCAGACAGAATACGTCTGGCTCGGTTACGCATGGATCAGTCCTTCGTGCCTGATCCCAAGGCGGCGGCTGTGCAGAAACAGTACGTACTCGTTCGTCCTGGAGGCGAACCCCTTCGAGGTACCTTGGAGGAAATTCTAGAGTTCTGGTACGAGGGTGATTTGAGCGCCTTGATTTGGACAGAGGTTACTGGGCCGTCCCTGCGAGCAGCGACGACCGCCCTGGCTTCGCGTCAGCAAATCGCGTTCTTCGATTCGGGATCGGGGAAGACTGGTATCAGCCCGCGGGATATGTCACGTTTGTTTGAGCGGCGAGAGCTGGTCGTTGTCAGGTCCGAGGTCTATCCCGATGACGTCGAATCTCAGTTGAATCGCTTTCCGGAAGGCGCCAAGGCTTTGATTACTTTGGGGTGGCCAATTCACGCGACACCGCAGCCCCTCGCAATCTCCCGCGCCGATGTTGCCTTCGTGCACGCAGCTGATCTGGCGGGAGAAGAGGTCATGACTGCAGAACTATTGAGCGAAATATTGCCCGACTATGCCACCGGGTTGTTGAAGCCACTTGCGGAAAGCGGGTCTATCTGGGCCATGGTGGTTCTCGCTACGCTACAGGCGCGCCACAACCGAGCGGACTCGAGAACTTGGCAGAGCCGACTGCTGGAAGTAGGTACTGCTGAAGAGTTGCTCGATCTGGGTAGGCGTTTGCTCGCCCTAGACCCATCGGGAAGTCGAGACAGTCTGATAAGGGCGGCCGAAATGGGGAGCAGGGAGGCCCACATTTTGCTCGCGACCATAGCAGGCGGAGGCTCCAGCGCGGCGGAATGGCAGGAGCGTCTCCTGGAAAACGGATCCCCAAAAGAGCTGGAGGAGGTGGCAGATCGACTTGTTGTCTCTCACAGCCTGCGGGCAGTGGAATTCTATCGCGCGGCTGCGGAGGCCGGAAGTATGCAAGCGACGGTGAAGCTCGCTGCGACGACTGCGAGGTCTGACCCTGAACTGTCTCGACAATGGCAACTCCGAGTGCTGGAATCGCCGGATGCTGCGGCAAAGCAGGAACTTGGAGAGTTGCTGAGGGAAATCGATCTGGACGCGGCTATCACCCTCCTGCGGTCGGCCGCAAAATCTGGGAGAGTGAGTGCCGCCGCCGCCCTTGCCGTTCTGTTGGCGGCGTCTAATCCAGACGAGTCAAGACGATGGCAGGAAGAGGTCCTTCAGAAGGGTAGCCACCAGGAGCAGGACCATTTAGCTGACCGCCTTGCCACCGTCGACCGCGACGGGGCGATTAGGCTGTACGAATCCGCGGCTAAGGCTGGAAATGGGTTCTCGATCGCAAGGCTTGAGAAGTTGCGTTCGCAAGCCAATTAGTGCCTACCCTCAATACAGCGCGAGTCAGGGCCCGACCCGACCTGTATCGCCACCGGTCAGCCGCCCTTAGCGCGGTGCTGCGATGTTCTAGGGAGCCCCCCTCCCACGCGTCGGATGGATCTCAATTGCGGCCTGCGTCGCATCAAGGCGCCATACGCGACCTTTATGGGCTCAAAATTGAAGAGCCCCTTTATGACCAGTTGTAGCCATAGAAGTCGACGCTGGGCGCCGCTCCCTCCGCAGGTTCCTCCAGAGGTTGGCTGGTTCCCGGTTCATCCCACTCGCCGGCGGCACCGACGGCCACTTGCTCCACGGCGTACTCACCACACCAGTGACTCGGTGACCGACGGCTCCAGCGCCCGTCTTCGTGGGTGGCGCCCATCGGCCACGGCAGGAAGAGCGAAAGCGCTCGCCTACTTCCTCGGGGGACCAGAACCGGACAGGCACCCAGGACACTCAGAGTGCCTTTCACCAGTGCAGCCGTCCCCGACAGGCCAAGCCAGCGCCGAGACGGGACGCGAACGTACTCACTTCTCCGAGCTCGGATGCGAGCGAGGGCCGACCCAAGCCCACCCGCGAGCACCAAGCCGGCAGCAGCAGACTCGCGACAAGGACTTGATGCCACGCGGCGCACGTGTTGTTCGCGCCATCCGGGGACTCTCCATGTCCAGAAGGGGTGCGCGGCGTACGGAAGGGTACCTGGCCCCTATGAGTGATCTCGGCAAGCATCCGAAACTGCCGCGTCGTGCGAATCATGGTGGCCGGCAGTGCGAAGCAGCACAACGTGGCGAGGCGCTCGCAATCAACTGACCCGGCTTACTTCATGCGCGTCGCGAGGTCATCAAAGAACTCTTCGACCCGAGTGGTGGCTCCTGAACCGGTCAACTCCCACCCGCCGAACCGGTAGACCTCGTAGCCTGCGAGGCGCAATCGACGATCTTCCGAGACCATCTCCGCGTAAAGCCTCGGGCTCGCCACGTCGCCTTCGGCGTAGTGCTGCTTGCCGTCGACCTCGATCACCACGCGACGGCGATCGGTGAACAAGAGGAGGAAGTCCATGCGCTGTCGCGAGAGCGGTGCCACACCACTAGACTGCCGGGTCCTACGGTCATACGGGTCGTAGTGCAGATAGACCTGCGGGACGAGCGCCGGGATGTCGAACGATTCCTTGTATCGACCCTGATAGGCATCGAACACGACACGCTCAACGTCGCTACCAAGGCTTTCGCGAAGGCGGGCGTGCAGGCTCAGCGCGACGTCTCGGTCTCCCACATCATCGGCAATGCCCTGCACGCCACGCCACCACGACACGAGCCGGGAGAACTGCAGGCCCTCGGCCGGCACGGGCCGGTCGTAGACCAGACAGAACTCGGCGTTCTTCACGATCTCAATGTCATTGTTCATCGCGTCTCGGAGTCGGATCTCCGGCTTCGGGCCGTTCGCGGCGAAGATGAGGTTCTTGGTCGGTCCCTCGACCCCGCCGCCCGCGTCGAATGTGGCAAGAAGTTCCTTCAGGTCCACCAGATAACTGTCATCGACGTCTAGCTCGGTGACGACGCGACGGGCGAGACCTGCGAACTGCGCAACCTTCCAGCCGCTGGTGTAGCCCTGGATCAAGTCGCGTTTCGTTTGAGACTTTGCCGGCGGGTAGTCGAGCGGCCACTCAAGCGCCAGCTCGTCTTCGAGGACCGTTTCTAGCTTGACTCGGGTGTAGTACATGAGGGCCTCTTCCACCGCCTCCCCGAACGTGCGCACGGAGACCTTCAGCGGCGCCCGCGACGGGCTAGGCGGCGGGGGCCGCAGGACCCAGTTCGAACTGCTCATGGTCCTAGTGTCACCTTTAGCACGGACAGAACACCGGCGGAGCGCCGCCCGCTCATGCCGCGCGGCGGACGGCTGCGCACGTCCGCCGCATGCTGCCGATGATGCTTCGTCAAGATCCGTTGACATCCTGGTCTCGCAGTGAACTTCGCTGCGCGAAACCCACCAGGAGACACGCGATCCCCGCGCCAGCCGTCATCCAACTCAGTACCGGGCTTGCGTCGGTGAGGAGGACCAGAGGAGCGCCGAGGACGAGGACCACGCCGATGACGATGAACGTCTTCGCACCTGAACGGGTCGGGGAGGGACTTAACGGCATGCCGCAGTATTGCAGCACCTCACGCTGAGGATCAGGGCTTCGGGCTCCGCCGCCGGACGCACTCATCTAATGGGTTGTACCGATCCTCTGGCAGGCTCGGTTCCGGTAGCGGCCGGCGGGTCAGCACTCCACTTATCTGATCGTTGAGGTCTTGCG
>NZ_ATWJ01000011.1 GCF_000421185.1 Ornithinimicrobium pekingense DSM 21552 | reverse complement strand
GCATGAAGTAGCGCTCGACGTCGGGGTGGGTGACGGTGACAGGCCCGCCGCGGCGGATCTGCTCGGTGAACGCGGGGATGACCGAACCGCGCGAGCCCAGGACGTTGCCGAAGCGGACGGAGACGTACCGGCCGGGCTGGGTGCGGGCGTAGTGCGCGGTGAGGCGTTCGGCGACGCGCTTGGAGTAGCCCAGGACGGAGGTGGGCGCGGCGGCCTTGTCGGTGGAGATGTTGACGAAGGTGCCCACCCCGGCCTCGGCGGCTGCGGCCAGGACGTTGAGGGTGCCCAGCACGTTGGTCTTCCACGCCTCGGCGGGGTAGCGCTCCAACAAGGACAGGTGCTTGAGCGCGGCGGCGTGGAAGACGACGTCGGGCTTGAGCTCGGCGAAGTGCTCGGCCAGGGTGTCGGCGTCACGGATGTTGGCCAGCAGCAGGTCCTCACCGTGCAGCAGCGCCCGGCCAGAGAGGGACATCTGGACCGAGTGCAGGGCTGACTCGTCGCGGTCGAGCATGATCAGGCGGGCGGGGCCGAAGGCGGTGATCTGGCGGCACAGCTCTGAGCCGATGGAGCCACCGGCTCCGGTGACCAGGACGACCTTGCCGGTGATGTGCTCGCTGATGGCCTGCTGGTCCAGCTGGACGGCCTGGCGACCGAGCAGGTCTTCGAGGTTAAGGTCGCGCAGGTCGGTCGAGGCCGGGTCGGTGGCGCGCATCCACTCCTCGATCGGGGGCAGCACCTTGACCGTCAGACCGGCCTCGCGGGCCTGCTCCTGGATCTCGCGCAACAGCTCCGGGGTGGCGCGGGGGATCGCGACGGCGACGTGCTTGGCCTCCAACCGCTCGGCCACGGAGGCGAGGTCGGTGCGGGTGCCCATCACCCGGATGCCCTCGATCTTCAGCCGCCGCTTGGATCGGTCATCATCCAGCAGCGCCACCGGGGTGAACTTCGCCTGGTCGTCGTGCAGCATGTTGTGCACCAACCGACGACCCGCCAGCCCCGCACCCAGCACCACCACCGGCTCACCATCAGGATTCCGCGCCACTCGGTGAGACCGGTAGGTCCGCACGATGAACCGCAAGGCGAGCATCATGACGATGGCGACTGCTGGCGCTAGAAGGGCGACTGACCGGGGCAGGAAGAAGTCCTGGGTGGTCACGAAGGCAAGAGCGATGAGAACTAGGCCCGCGGCGACAGCGGTCTTGACCACGGCGGTGACCTCGTCAAAGCTTCCCCGCATATGACGCACCACGTAGGGACCCGTGAGGACACCCAAAACTCCGTGGAGGGTTGCAGCGAGGACGGCACTGACGTATGGCGAGGCCTCGGTGAAGACGGTTGGATCGAGGCTCAGCCGGGCCCACATCGCGAGGAGGACAGCGACAGCCCAGCAGGCACCGTCGGCGAGGATCCACATCGACCGGACCGCCATCTCTCGCCGCGGAGATCGTCGCTCGGCGACGCTCTTGGACGCGGGCGGCGTGGACGGAACGGTTTCGGGCATGCCAAATTCCCCTTAGCTTGGCACGGTGTTGCGGGA
The DNA here is from genome assembly GCF_000421185.1 of Ornithinimicrobium pekingense DSM 21552. Lineage (GTDB taxonomy): Bacteria > Actinomycetota > Actinomycetes > Actinomycetales > Dermatophilaceae > Ornithinicoccus > Ornithinicoccus pekingensis. The sequence goes on along the minus strand of NZ_ATWJ01000011.1, from coordinate 342,957 downwards.
CCGGTCGATTATTGCTCAACCGTCCGGTACAGCAAAATCTCAGGCGTTTGCAGTGTTGCCGACCTGCTGGGGGTGCTTCCCCTGCCCCTTGGCCACCAGCCGCGTGGCTTGCCGGTTCGCCAACATTCGAGCCAGCCCGACGACCGCGCCGGAGAGCACCGCGAAGGCGATGGCCTCCTTGAGGTCGATGTCGGGGTCCTCCGGGTTCTCCGGGGAGTCGCTGCCGGTGACGAACTTCCAGGTGCCGTCCGTGGTCTTGCGGGCGACGATGCTGGCCAGGATGGCCGCGGCGGCGGTGACGAGCTTCGGGACGAGATTAGCCATGGTGTGGATCCTGCCACAGCGAGTGTTAGCGTGAGAGCGGAAACGACAGGGGAGCGCCGAGGCGCTGAGAGTGCGGCAGCTGCCGCAGACCCTTGAACCTGCACCGGTTAGCACCGGCGAAGGAAGTCGACAAGGAGACGACATGGTCCGTACCCGTACCCGTGCTCTCGCACTGGCCACTGCTCTCGCCCTGCCGGTGGGCGCCTGCTCGTTCGGCGGCGGAGGAGGCGACGAGACGCCGCCGCCCACATCGGCCGAGGGGGCGCAGGGAGGTGCCGCGGACGACGACGAGACGAGCACCGGCACGGACGACAGCGAGCAGTCCAGCGAGGTGGCCGCGCCGCCGAGCGACCCTGGCCGCGTCGTCCTGGTGACGCACGACTCCTTCAACGTGCCGGAGGAGCTCGTCGCCCAGTTCGAGACCCAGACTGGCTACGACCTTGAGATCCAGCTGTCCGGCGACGCCGGCGAGCTCACCAATCAGCTCGTCCTCACCGCCGGTCGTCCGGTCGCCGATGCCGTCTTCGGCATCGACACCACGTTCGCCAGCCGCGCGGTCGGCGAGGAGGTGCTGGCCGCATACACCCCCGCCGGGCTTCCGGAGTCCGCCGAGGAGCACGCCCTCGCCGAGGGCGAGGCGGCATACCTGACCCCCGTCGACTACGGGGACGTGTGCGTCAACATCGACAACGTCTGGTTCGCCAACAACGGCGTCGAGCCGCCGCAGACCCTGCTCGACCTGACCAAGCCGGAGTACGAGGACCTCTTCGTCACCCCCGGGGCGACCACCTCGAGCCCGGGCATGTCCTTCCTGCTCGCCACGATCGGCGCGTTCGGGCCCGGCGAGTGGCAGCCCTACTGGGAGGACCTTATGGCCAACGGCGCCAAGGTCACCAGCGGCTGGACCGACGCCTACAGCGTCGACTTCACCGCCGGCGGCGGCGACGGCGACCGGCCGATCGTGCTGTCCTACGCCTCCAGCCCGCCCTTCACCATCCCCGAGGGTGGCTGGCAGCCCACGACGAGCGCGCTGCTCGACACGTGTTTCCGCCAGGTGGAATACGCCGGCGTGCTCGAGGGCGCTGCCAACCCCGAGGGTGCGCAGGCGGTCGTCGACTGGCTGGTGAGCCCGGAGGTGCAGGCCTCGATCCCGGACAACATGTACATGTACCCCGTCAGCGACGAGGTGGCGCTGCCCGAGCTGTGGGCGCAGTTTGCCCCGCTGGCCGAGGACCCGATCGTGGTGCCGCCCCGCCAGATCGAGGAGGAGCGGGAGACCTGGCTGCGGGAGTGGGCGGACATCGCGACCGGGGGAACCGGAGCGGGCGCCTAGTTAGTATGTGAGTTCTATCCAAGGCCCCGCCAGCCTGCTGCGCGCTGACCTGGCGTCGCGGTTGCTGGCACGGCTTCGTCAGTACTTATATCGGGGGTGTGGTGCTTCATACGCATGACGTCGAGGCGTTCCGGGAGTCGGGTTATGCCGCTCCTGACGTGTATTTCCGGGCCGAGTACGGCGCCGCAGAGGAGGCTGCGGGATCCGGCCGATGGTTGATGTTCGAGGCGTTCGAGGGTCGCTGGCTGATGCCGGTGCACATCCGGGAGTCCCCCATCGCCACCGATGCGGTGAGCCCATATGGATACGCAGGCATCTATGCAGATCCGGAGTTATCTACTAGTCAAGCTCGAGCGGCGTGGGACGAGGCGCGCTCGGCATTGTTGGACCTCGGCTGCATAAGCGTGTTCGTCCGGCAGTCGCCGCTGGTCGCCAGCGGCTGGGAAGGACCGGGTGGGGAGATCGTGGTTCGGGACCATCCCACGTTCCAGATCGACATAACGGACATCGCTGTGGCCTGGGACCGGATGCAGGGGCGTTCGCGCACGAGCATCCGGAAGTCGCAGAGAATGGGCATGTCGGCCCGCGTACGGTATGCAGAATGGCGAGACCTTGCGTCTGGAAGTCCCTTTCGCGTGTTGTATGAGCAGGGGATGCAGCGTCGGTCTGCTTCCGACCGGTACGTCTTTCCTGACGAGTACTACGAGATACTCCTGGGCGGCCTGGGCACGGACCTCCTCATCGCTGAGGTCTCGGACAGCGTAGGTGGTGCGGTAGTGGCCTCGTCGTTGCTCATGCTGCACGGCGACCAGTTGCACTACCACCTCTCAGGTTCTGACATCGCGGCTGGGCGCAACGGGGCGACCAATGCGCTTCTCTGGGCCGCGATCCAGTGGGCGGGTGACTCGGGCGTCCGCAGCTTTCACCTTGGCGGCGGGCTCGCGCCCGGCGACTCCTTGCACAAGTTCAAGGCATCGTTCGGCGGGGATGAACTGCGCTTCTCAGCCTATGGCGTTGTCCTCGATGAAAGGGCCTATCAGTGGGCGACAGATGTTCGCGCCTCTGAATTGGGTGTGCCCGCACGCGATCTCTCCGCCATGGCAGGCACGTTCCCTAGGTACAGGAGCACGCTGTGACCTTCTACTCCACGGTGGGAAAGAGAACGATCGACGTCCTTGCTGCGTCCGGACTTCTGATCCTTACGGCTCCCGTGCACGCCCTATGCGCAGCCGCGGTCCGAGTGTCCAGCGGGCCGCCCGTGTACTTCGTACAGGAACGTATCGGGCGAGACGGCCAGCCCTTCAGCCTGATGAAGTTCAGGACGATGCAGGTGGGGACTCATGAGCGTTCAGGTGGGTATCCGACGCCCGCCATGGTAACTCCCATGGGCAAGGTCCTGCGGAAGACGAGCTTGGACGAGATCCCGCAACTCTTCAACATCCTGAAGGGTGACATGAGCATCGTGGGGCCGCGGCCGGCGCTGCGAGACCAAGTCGACAGGTATTCACAGAGGCAGCGTGGCCGTCTTGCTGTGCGTCCGGGTTTGACCGGCCTGGCGCAGGTCAGGTATCGCAACGGGGCCACATGGAGCGTCCGAATCGAGTCGGACCTCGAGTACATCGCGAAGCTGTCCTTTTGGCGTGATGCGGCCATAACGCTTCGGACCGTGCCCGCAGTCCTCTTCGGGGCCGGCGTGCAGACCGGCCAGACGGCAGAGGACGTCGACGACCTCGGTGCGTCTTCCCCAGGTGGGCTCGCTCCATGAGAGAAATCGGCTCGGACTTCGAGACCGTGGACAGCAAGTGGATACGAGGTTCCGCCGATGCGCGCCCACCCTGGGAACGTGCAGGGGAGCAGGTCCAGTACTTCGAGTCGGGGCGCCAAGCGATCGGCGCCCTGTCGCGCGAACTACGAGGGAACGGACTCTCTACGGTCTTGTTCCCCGCTCATTACTGCGAATCGATGCTCGCTCCGTTCCTGCGGGACGGGTGGGACATCCAGTTAGTCGGGATGCTGGATGACTGGACACTGGATCCGCACGCTGTCCACTCTTCCCTCCCGCTGCAGCAGACGCTCATCTTCAGCACCTCCTACTTCGGCGTGCCAGAGAGCGCGTCTTGGACGGCGGTCCTAACGGATGCGGCCGTGCAGGGCGCACACATCGTGTCCGATGAAACGCACCGGGTATGGACGCCCGGTCCCGACTTTGCCACCTATCGACTGGCGAGTTTGCGCAAACTCCTGCCCTTGCCGGACGGGGCCTTCTTGACTGGTCCCGTCCCCTCCGCAACGCGTACGCCCAGCGTATCCGGACCCCTAAGACTGGACGCGATGGAGGCCAAACGAGGGTACTTGGCCGATGGCGGGTCGCGGGACTACCGGGCCCTCTTTTCGGCGGCTGAGTCTCAACTTGATGCCCTCTCGAGCTGGACTCGCATGGCCCTGCGCTCCGAGGAACTCGTGAAACACCTGGACTACGGGGCGATTGCGGCGCGGCGGAGCTCCAACCACGCGGTGCTGGTGGCCGGGTGGTCGTCTGAACAGTTCACCGTGACGACTGCGGCGGCCCCCGTCCCGGCCTATTGCGTCGTGAGAGGATCGCGTGTGGCCGAACTTCGCAGGTACCTGATCGGGCGCGGGATCTACCCCCCGGTTCACTGGGTTGCTCCCCCTGCCGGCTATCCGCGACTGGGGAGGTGGATCGGAGACGTCCTGTCGATCCCTATCGATCACAGATACGACGAGACAGACATGCAACGGGTACTCGAGACCGTCCACGAGTTCGAGCGCGAAGGAAGCAGCAAATGATCCAGGGGAAGCTGGTCCGGTTCCGCACGATGGAACGTAACGACCTCCCGTACGTGAAGGCGATCAACGAGGACCCACAGGTGCGCAGAAATGTCGTGGGATGGGGGTGGCCAAACTCCTTGGCGGAGCTGGAGCGCTGGCACGAGAGGTCGCAGGGGGGTAGCACCCATCGCTGGGTTGTGGTGGACACGGCTGACCGTGTCATTGGTGTCACCGGGCTTTGGGACGTCGACATGCAGAGCCGGCATGCGCTGACCGCATTGAAACTTGGTGGGCTCGAAGAAGTGCGAGGCCGCGGGCTCGGCACGGATGCCATCAAGACGCTCATGGCTTTCGCGTTCTACGACGTAGGGCTCAACAGGCTCTACAGTTCGATTCTGGTCGACAACGCGGCCTCGACTCGGGCGTATGTGGATAAGTGCGGATGGAGCGTGGAGGGCATCTCGCGTCAGCACGTGTGGCGTCGGGGTGGTTACGTTGATCTCCAGCAGGTTGGGATCCTTCGCTCGGAGTTCGATGCATTGCCCGGCGCTGAGGAGTACGTACAGCTGGTTCTCGGGTCCTCGGGTACCTGAGCCGTTAGGTGGCTTGTATGACTTGGAGGGCCTCCTGGTTGCAGGTGGTGGTCGCTACGGTGGTCGTGGGAGAAGGCCCTGGGTCGTGCCGCTTTTCGGCTGAGCGTTGAGGCTCGTGAAAGAGATCGACAGGCCCGGGGTCGGCTCTCCCGGCTGAGGTTGGCCCGGTTCAGGGAATTGGTGGCCGTGGCAGGCCCCGCCCCGCGGGGTCCTGATCGCGGGTAGGCACCGGATCACGCACAAGCATGGGAGCACCTGCCGTGGTGTTCATCTGTGGTGGCTGGGTGGCAGCGGTTCGGGAGCTCGCCCTGTCGCGGACGTTGCCCGGGGTGTTGCCGGTCAGGACGCGAGGGTTCTCCCGCCGCTGTTGGCGAGCCCGATCCTCTTGGTCACTGGCCGGTGGTCGTCGAGGAACGGGTTCACGTTCATCGTTGCGAACCGAGGAACCCTCGTGTCCATTCACAGTACCGACCCCACGACCGTGCCCTCGTCACCGGTGCGGGTCCAGGTCGGCATCGACGCCGCGGTGGTGGCCAACCATCACGTGTGCGTGCGGGAGATCCTGGGCGACGGGCAGGTGCGCCTGACCCGGTTCACCACCCCGCCGACCTTGGCCGGCCTGAACGCGCTCAGCGCACGGTTGGGCAGGCACCCCGGGGTGGTCGCTGTCGCCGAGCCGACGTCGATGACCTGGCTCGCGCTATCGATCGCGATGCGTCAGGCCGGTGGTGACCTGTCCCTGCTCGGGGCCCGGCACGCGGCCCGGCTGCGGGGCGCGATCATCGGCAAGGACAAGTCCGACGTCATCGACGCCGACGTGCTGGCCACCGCCGGGGAGGTCTTCACCCTCACCCCGCTACGTCCGCTGTCCCCGGCGCAGCTGTCGCTGCGCCGGGCGGTGACCCGCCGCGGGAAGCTGGTCGTGGACGGCAACCGGGCCCGCCGCCGGCTGATCTCGCTGGCGCGGTGGGCCTTCCCCGACGTGTGGTCCGCGTTCGCCGGGTCACAGCCGACCGCCATCGCGGTCCTGACCCGCTGGCCCGACCTGCGCGCCCTGGGCAGCGCCCGCCGCGCCACCCTCACCGGGGTCGTGGCCGCGCACACCCGCGCGGTCCCGGACGTGCCCGCCCGGGTCGAGGCGATCCGGTCCGCTGCCCGGGCGTGGGCCGACTTCTGGGACGGGCACCTGGACCTGGACGCCCTGGCCTGGGAGGTGGGCGAGCACCTGCACGACATGCACGAGGCCCAGGAGAGGATCGCCCGGGCGACCGCCCAGGCCACCGGGTACTGGACCGACCTGTACGGCGACGACGTCCTGCTGGGCTCGGTGCCCGGGATGGGACCGGCGACCGCACCCACCGTGCGGGCCTTCCTCGGCGACGGCTCCGCGTTCACCACCGCCAAGGCAGCCGCCTCCTACGTGGGGATGAACCCCTCCACGTGGTCCTCCGGGACCGTGGTCCAACCCTCCCGGGCGATCACCAAGGAAGGCCCCGCGGTGCTGCGCCTGGCGTTCTACCAGGCCGCCGGCGGCGCCCGACGGGTCGACCCGCAGCTGGCCGCGTACTACCGGCACCTGATGGTCGACCGTGGCCACGGACACACCAAGGCCACCGTCGCCGTGGCCCGCAAGCTCATCGAACGCACCTGGACGGTCCTGCACCGCGACCGGCCCTACCAGCTGCGTGACACCGACGGCACCCCGCTGACCCGGGCCCGGGCCAAGGAGATCGCCCGAACGTACGCCGTCCCACCCGAGGTCCGGGCCCGAGCCCGAGCACGCAGCGCGGCCACGCACCGCTCCAAGCTCACCCGCTGACCTCACCAGAAGCCGAGCGAGAGGCCAGGCCCAGAAACTCTCTCGCCGATCCCCCCTGCCCGACGAATCCACCCCCCCTGAGGCCTTGACAACCCGTTAGGGGAATCTCTTCGTCTTTGAAGGTGGGGTGAGGGCGGCGCGCCGACGCGCTGGGTGAGGCCGGGACGGGGTCGAGGTCCCCGATGATCGGAGGACTTCTACCTCTCCCGATCGCCAAGGACCTCGACGTGTCTGAGCCTACGTCGTGCTGCCGTGCCCTGTGCACCGGCGGCGCGTACTGCCACAACTGCGATCTGCTCGTGGGCCTGGACGGCCTGCACGTGACCGCCGTCGACCGCGCCCCTGACCTGCTGACCGTGACCGTCGAGTCGGCCCCGGCACTGACCTGGGGACTGTCCGCTAAACGGTGTTTCTGGCCCGACGCGCCGGCTCAGCTGGCGGGGAAGGTCATGTGATGACCGAGAAGATCTCGAGCGTGAGCTCGATGCCGAAGAAGGTGAAGAAGACGACCTCGCGCAGCGAGGCCGAGCAGGCTGCGGTCCGGGAGCTGGTCAAGGCCGCCCGGGCACGTGGTGAGGATCTGACCGGCCCGGACGGGCTGCTCAAGTCGATCACCGCCACCGTCGTGGAGACCGCGTTGGAGGAGGAGCTGACCGAGCACCTCGGCCACGGGAAGCACCAGGTACCCACCGCCGGGAACGGCAACATCCGCAACGGCACGAGGCCCAAGACGGTGCTCACCGACGCTGCCGGGGAGGTGACGATCGCCGTCCCCCGGGACCGGGCCGGCACGTTCGAACCGGTCATCGTCAAGAAGCGACAACGCCGCCTCTCGGACGTGGATGCCGTCGCGATCAGCCTGTTCGCCAAGGGCCTGACCACCGGTGAGATCTCCGCGCACTTCCACGAGGTGTACGGCGCCAGCATCAGCAAGGACACGGCCTCGAGGATCACGGACAAGGTGCTGGAGGAGATGGCCGCCTGGTCCTCCCGTCCGCTGCAACCGGTGTACGCGGCCATCTTCATCGATGCGATCTACGTCAAGGTGCGCGACGGGCAGGTCGGCAACCAGCCCTTCTACGCCGCGATCGGCGTGGACCTGAACGGCCGGCGAGACGTCCTCGGGCTGTGGGCAGGGCAGGGGGGTGGTTGTCGCGTTCCAAACTTCTTGGCAGACCGGTTATGAGGGCATGATCGGCGTGACCATGAAGGAGATGACCCGTGGGACGACCACCTGTGATCCCGGCGGAGAAGAAGACCAGGATCGTGCTCAGCGTCCTGGCTGGCGAGGTTTCGATCGCCGAGGCGGCGCGTAAGGAGAAGGTCTCCGAGCAGTCGATCGGGCGGTGGAAGGCGGACTTCCTCGAGGCGGGACGGACCGCGATGGCCTCGGGGCGGACCGGGCCTTCGACCCGGGAGGAGCAGCTGGAGGCTGAGGTCGCCGAGCTGACCACCGCCCTGGGCGAGGCACACCTGCAGGCCCGGGTGTGGAAGAAGAGCGCCGAGGGCCGGCTGGGCCCTTCGAGGACCTCGAGGTAATCCGCACCGAGGTGGGGATGCCGACCGCGAGGTTCTGCAAGTTGATCGGCGTCCCCGAGCGGACCTACCGCCGGTGGCAGGCGCATGCCCGGGCCGGGCGCCCTGCCAAGGGCCCGTGGCCGCGGCCGGCGCGCCAGGCGTCCTGGCAGGTCGTGACTGATCTGGCGGCCAGACACACCGCCTGGGGCCACCGCAAGATCTGGGCGATGGCTCGTCACTCGGGGCATCGGGTGTCGATGTCGACCACGGCGCGGATCCTCGACGACGCCGGGCTGCTGCTCAAGGCCGACTACCAGCGAGAGCGACGCCAGCTCGCCCAGCAGCGCAAGGCGGCGTTCGCCAAGACGCCGACCGGGCCGAACATGGTGTGGCAGTTCGACTTCTCCGAGTACGAGACCGCCGGCGGGGGGACCTGGCGGGTGGCCGGGATCGCGGACTACTGGTCCAAGTACGAGTTCGGCTGGTACTGGTCGCCGACCGCGAACCAGCACGACGCGGTCGCCGCGGTCGAGCTCGCCCTGGCCGAGGCGGGCGAGCTGCTGCCCGAGGGCTTGGACCTGCTGGAGTACCTCACCGACCCCGAGACCGGCGAGGTCGTGCCGATCACGCTGGTCACCGACAACGGCGGCCCGTTCCGCTCGGCACGGTTCGCGGCCTTCATCGAGGCCACCCCGGAGCTGGACCACGTCCGCACCCGGGTCCGCACTCCGGGCCAGAACGGCGTCCGGGAGCGCGCGTTCCAGTCGCTGAAGTACGAGCGGCTCTACCGCGAGCAGATCGACGACATGCACGACCTGGTCACCCACGGCGAGGACTTCCGGGCCGAGTTCAACACCGTCCGCCCGCACGAGGCCCTGTCCTGGAACCGGCCGCGCGAGGTGCACCTGCGCCAGGCCGACCCGTGCTCACCCAACTTTCCCGAGCCCGAAAACCTGCCAAGAACTTGACACGGGACATGGTGAGTCGGCGAAGTTCTGGATGAATGTGCTGGCCGACCTGAAGAACCGCGGCGTGCGGGACGTGTTCTTCATCGTCTGCGACGGCCTCAAAGGACTGCCCGACAGCGTCAACGCCGTCTTCCCGCAGGCGATCGTGCAGGCCTGCGTGATCCACCTGATCCGCGCGACGCTGCGCTACGCCAGCCGGAAGTACTGGGACCAGCTGGCCAAGGACCTGCGCCGCATCTACACCGCCCCCTCGGTGGAGGCAGCGTGGGCGGCGTTCGAGGAGCTCGAGGAAAAATGGGGCAAGCCCTACCCAGCCATCCCCAGGATGCGGAGAGCAGCGTGGGAGGAGTTCATCCCCTTCCTGGCCTACGACGTGGAGATCCGCCGCGTGCTGTTCTCCACCAACGCCATCGAGTCCCTGCACGCCAGGTACCGGCGCGCGGTCACCGTGCGCGGGCACTTCCCGACCGAGCAGGCCGCCCTGAAGTGCCTCTACCTGGTGACCCGCGGGCTGGACCCCAAGGGCACGGGGCAGGCACGATGGACCATGCGGTGGAAGCCCGCGCTCAACGCTTTCGCCGTCACCTTCGCCGACCGCATGCCGGCCGCGGAGAACCTCTGAGATGAACGCCAGAAACACCGTTCATCGGACAGACCCCTGACCTGACTTGGCTCACTCATTGCGTGCAGCGGTGATCGCGGGCTGCTGACCTGGGGAGTCGTGCCCGACTGCTCGGAAATTGGGGCACTAGCCGGGGGGTTCTAGTGTGGCGGCGTGGCTCACATCCGTACCGTGAAGACGTCCTCTGGGGCGACGGCGGTGCAGATCGTGTACTCGCGCCGGAAGGGTTCGAGGCAGATCGAGCACATCGGTTCGGCGCACACCGACGTCGAGCTCGAGCTGCTCAAGACTGCGGCCAGGCAGAAGCTCGCGGCTGGGCAGGGCGAGCTGGACCTGGGGATCCAGCCGCCGACGGAGGCCAAGTGGGCCGCTGCGCATCCTGTCCTCGCGGATGGGGCACTTGTGGGACTCCCTCGCCGCCGGGTACGCGGGCGCTCGGGTTCGACCAGGCCGCCAGGGATGAGAGTCCCCGGCGGTGCCGCTGGCCAAGAACCTGCTGGCCAAGGGCGCGGTCGTGCAGTACCACGACCCGACGTGACCGACTGGCGTGCGGTCCCCGACGCGGTCCGCGTGGACGATGCCGCGGCCGGTGCGGGCGCGGCGGACCTGACGGTCCTGGTGCAGAACCACCGCGAGTACGACCTGGACGCCCTCACCGGTGCCGCGCGCCTGTTCTTCGACACCCGTGGCAAGACCCAGCCCGGGGAGAGGGTTCACCGGCTGTGACCGACCTGGGGCCCGGCGGCTTGACGTAGGCTGGCTGTCTGTACCGACAGGGGAGCGCCCAGCGCTGAGAGTGCGGCCCGACCGCAGACCCTCCGAACCTGCTCCGGCTAGCACCGGCGAAGGAAGTCGACCATGACACTGCCCGTGGCGTCGCCTCCGGCCCCAGCGTCCTCGCGCCCCCGGCGCACGACATACCTGACCGGGCCCGGCATCTTGCTCGGCGCCGCCGCGCTCCTGCCGCTCACCTTCCTGGCGGTCTTCTTCGGCCTGCCGGTCGGCGGGATGCTCGCCCGCGGCTTCCTGCCCGAGGGGTCGTTGAACCTGTCGGCGGTGCCGGAGGTGCTGGGGCGGGCGCGGACGCTGCGGGTGCTGTGGTTCACGCTGTGGAGCGCGCTGGCTGGGACCTTGCTGACGCTGGTGCTGGGTATGCCGGCGGCGTTCGCGCTCTACCGGTTGCGCTTCCCCGGGCGTGGGCTGCTTCGGGCGCTGGTGGTCATGCCGTTCGTGCTGCCGACCGTGGTGGTCGGGGTGATGTTTCGCTCGTTGTTGTCCAGCGGCGGGCCGCTGGGCGGGCTTGGCTGGGACGGCACGTGGGTGCCGATCCTGCTGGCGTTCGTCTTCTTCAACCTCGCCGTCGTCGTGCGCACGGTCGGCGGGCTATGGGAGGGGCTGGACCGGCGGGCCGAGGAGTCGGCGGCCGCGCTGGGCGCCTCGCCCTGGCAGGTGTGGCGAACCGTCACCCTGCCCGCGCTCGCGCCGGCGGTGGTGTCGGCGGCGACGCTGGTCTTCCTCTTCTGCTCCACGGCGTTCGGCGTCGTGCTGACCCTCGGCGGCCTGCGGTACGGGACGATCGAGACCGAGATCTACCTGCTGACCACGCAGTTCCTCGACCTGCAGGGCGCGGCGGTGCTGTCGGTGCTGCAGCTGGTGGCCGTGGTCGCGATGCTCGCGCTGGCCGCGCGGACGCGGCGGTCGCGCGAGCAGAGCCTGAAGCGGGTCGGCGCCCGGGCGGCGGCGCGCCGCCCCCGGCGGGACGACATACCCGCGCTGGGGATGACCGGGGTGGCGGTCGCGTTTGTCCTGCTGCCCGTTGGGACGCTGGTGGTGCGCTCGCTGCGGCGCGGGGGCGGGTGGACGCTGGAGAACTACCGGGCGCTGACCGACCCCGACTCGACGCCGGTGCTGCGGGTGAGCGTGACCGAGGCGGTGATGAACTCCCTGCGCAGCGCCGTCGACGCGACCGTGCTCGCGATGGTGCTGGGGCTCATCGTGGCGCTGCTGGTGTCGCGGCGGCCGCGCTCGCGGCTGTGGTCGGGGGCGGTGTCGACGCTGGACGGGGCGTTCATGCTGCCGCTGGGGATCTCGGCGGTGACGGTGGGCTTTGGTTTCCTCATCACGCTGGACCGGCCGCCGCTGGACCTGCGGACCTCCCCGGTGCTGGTGCCGATCGCCCAGGCGATGGTCGCGCTGCCGCTCGTGGTGCGGACCCTGGCGCCGGTGCTGCGCTCGGTCGACCCGCGGCAGCGGGAGGCGGCGGCGGCGCTGGGCGCGGGCCCGTGGCGGGCGGCGTGGACGGCGGAGGCGCCCGTGCTGGCGCGGCCGCTGCTGGCGGCGACGGGGTTTGCGTTTGCCGTGGCGCTGGGGGAGTTCGGCGCGACGGCGTTCCTGGCGCGGCCGGACCGGCCGACGGTGCCGGTGGTGATCTACCAGCTGATCTCGCGCCCGGGGGCCGAGCACCTGGGCATGGCGCTCGCCGCCAGCGTCGTGCTGGCGCTGGTGACGGTGACGGTGATGGGCGTCGTGGAGCGGTTGCGCGTCGGCTCGGTCGGGACGTTCTGAGGAGATGGGTGTGCTCGAGCTTGACGATGTGACGGTGCGGTTCGGTGCGACCGTGGCGGTCGACTCGGTGTCGTTGTCGGTGGCCGAGGGGTCGGTGCTGGCGGTGCTGGGCCCGTCGGGGTGTGGCAAGTCGACGCTGCTGCGCTCGATCGCCGGGCTGGAGCACCTCGACGGCGGGCGCGTGTGCTGGGACGGGCGCGACCTGGCGGGGGTGCCGACGCACGAGCGCGGGTTTGCCCTGATGTTCCAGGACGGGCAGCTCTTCGCGCACGCGTCAGTGGCGGAGAACATCGCCTATCCGCTGAAGCTGCGGCGCGTGGGGCGGGGCGAGCGTGCGCGGCGGGTGGCCGAGCTGCTCGAGCTGGTGGGGCTGCCCGGCTATGGCGACCGGCGGCCGACGACCCTGTCGGGCGGGGAGCAGCAGCGGGTGGCGCTGGCGCGCTCGCTGGCGGCGGAGCCGGCGCTGCTGCTGCTCGACGAGCCGCTGTCGGCGCTGGACCGGTCGCTGCGCGACCGCCTCGCCGGCGACCTGCGGGAGATCCTGGTGTCGACCGGCACGACCGCGCTGATGGTGACGCACGACCACGACGAGGCGTTCACCGTCGCCGACCGGATGGCGGTGATGCTCGACGGGCGCATCGCCCAGGAGGGGGAGACCGTCGACGTGTGGCGGGCGCCGGTGTCGCGGCAGGTGGCGGAGTTCATCGGGTACGAGACGTTTGTGGAGGGGGAGGCGGCGGCGCGGCTCGTGCGTGGTGCCGATGGTGTGGGGTTCGACGGGGCTGCGGGGGGCGTGCTGGCGTTGAGGCGGAGTGCATTGCGGGTGGACGAGGATGGGTCGCTGTCTGGTGTCGTCCGGCGCGCGGTGTCGGTCTCGGACGCGGTGCACCTGGAGGTCGAGGTTGACGGCGTCGGGGAAGTGGCCGCGCTGGCGGAGGACCCGGTGCACCATCCGGGAGATGCGGTGACGTTGAGGCTTGACCCGCGAGGCGCCAGCCGGCTGAATGACGCCCGTCGTCTATGACCCGACGCGCAACACTGGCCGCCCTAGCAGGTACCCGCATTCATTTCGCCCTAGTCACGGGGACCGCAGCAGGTCTACCCTGATTTCACCTGGGTGAAGGGGTGGGGTCCATGCGAATTGGGGGTCTGTCCCGGGACAAGACAGTTGCTGTCGCAGGCGGCTGGGCGTGTGCCCTCTCGGTCACATTTTCTGCGCCTTCGCCTGCCGTTGCCTCATCGGAGGCAGAAACGGTGTCTCCCGTCTGCACGCTGGCAGATACTTACAATGCAGGAGCCCAGCCAGGAAAAGCACTGGCTCTGATCGACCGCACTCGCGAGGCAGCCGCGGACAGCGACATCCCCAAAGCTACGAGGACCGAGCAGCTGCTCTGCACAGAGGAACGGTCAGAAGCTCTCAGCCGCCTGCAATTAGGTGCCGACCTCGCTACGGCTGCGGGCGCCGTGGGTGACGATGCGAAGGTGCGGGATGCCCTGCCCGGACTGCGCCTGACTGAGGCCCGGCTCAGTCTTCCGGCGGCGCGCACGTGCACTGGTGGCGATGTGAACCTCACGTTCTCGTCAGCTGCGACCGGCGAACAACGGGCTGCGGTCATCAAGAGGACTTTGGGTGACCAAGCGCTGGCTTGCGACGGCACCGCCTTGACCGCACCCGGGTCGACCTTCAGCGAGGATCTGGCGGCCGGATGGAAGAACCTGTCGGAGAAGTACCTCTCGCCGCTGACCGATCCCCTCATCGGCGCGCTGGCTTTCCTCGCCGCCGGTGTTGTGCTCGCCCTGCTGCTGGTCGCACCGTTGGGTCGGCTGACGACGTCGTGGTTTGTCAGTCGTCATGAGGATGTTGAACCGCCCAAGAGAATCCCTCGCGAAGCTGTAGAGCTCCACCGCGTCGCCCAATCAGTGGGATGGGCCGCTCTGATCGCAACCGCAGCTTGGGTGCTGCTCGAGTCGCCATCGGTGCCCTTGAGAGTCGCTGGCCCCCTGTGGGTGGCCGGCGTCCTCCTGCTCGGGTGGGGGCTGAGTCAGTCCCTGAGAATGCGAGTCAAGGTGGCAGATGCCAAGGGGGACGAGGACCGTAACGCCTCCGCACACGTCGCCACGCTGGTGCGGGCCTTGAGCGAGCCGGACTTCCGCAGGCTCGAGACGGCAGCTCCGGCCGACGAGACCGCCCTGCAGCAGGCAGGACTCACCACGACGCCCGAAGGCAAGGTGGCCGCAGCGGTTTACAGACTCCTCGAGCTTCTCGTTCCGCGTACTCCGTGGGTGGTCAACATCCAGGCCGAGAGTAAGGACACTCTGCTCGTCTCGGTGCGGCAGCACGGCCGGACGGTCACCAGCGCAGTGGTGGATCGTGACCTGCTGGGGCTGCGTCTTCCGGTACTGAGCGCGACGAAAGAGGCGGTCCAAGGCGCTGACGACAAACCCGTGTACCCCGATTTGTACGCCCTGTGCGCCGCCGCCGTCGCCGAGGCGATCGGCAAGCGGTACCAGTTGCGTGGACTGGACGGAGCGAGCACGTGGCAAGGCGTCGGATTGCACTACTTGGCGCGGACGTCGCTGCGTCATCAGCAGCAGGACCGTGTGGATGTGCTGACCCGAGGGCTTACCGCCGACCCCAAGAACCGTCCACTGCTGCTCGAGCTGTGGAGCGCGCGGTTCCGCACCAGTCAAGACCCCGTCGAGCTCGACCTGTACGCAGGCTTTCTGAACAACTTTGTCGAGCTGCGACCCATGAGTGCGGATCTCCGAGCTCGTGCACTGTTCGCCCGCTACGTCGCGCTCATCAACCGGTACTACAGCCTGCCGAGGACAGGAGCGAAGGGTGGTGCGCAGTATCGCGACCAGGAATCTCTGACCGCCGTCAAGGAGGCGATCGGGGACATCGATGAAGCTCTTACGGCGACGGCTGGGGGGAAGCGCGCAGACAAGGTGAGCGCTGCGACGAAGGCGGCGCTGACAGACCGTCTCCTTGCTGCGAGGCACTGGTGCGACCTGATGGAGGGGAAAGAGACCGGTTACTCCGAGAAGTTGGATCATCCATGGACGGCCTACTCGTGGGCCTGCTTCTACGCCTCGCGGGCAGAGGTTGAGGACGCACCACGACTCTGCCGCAGCCTGGCCGGCACCGCTGTAGAGGCGGACCGCGAGCTGGCCGTACGGCACCTCATGTCAGCGCGGGCGGTCCGTGAGCTCTCGGAGTGGATCAAGGACGATCCGCAGATGGCCACCCTGATCACGACGCGTGAGTATCAGCGGAGAATGGGCCGAGAGCCGAAGTCCGACATCGTGGAGGTCCGGACCCTCGTGCCGCACAAGGACGCGCTCGTTCGCCTGGGCGCGACGAGCGCCG
The DNA here is from genome assembly GCF_000421185.1 of Ornithinimicrobium pekingense DSM 21552. Classification (GTDB taxonomy): domain Bacteria; phylum Actinomycetota; class Actinomycetes; order Actinomycetales; family Dermatophilaceae; genus Ornithinicoccus; species Ornithinicoccus pekingensis. The sequence goes on along the minus strand of NZ_ATWJ01000011.1, from coordinate 327,055 downwards.
ACGCGATACTGGCGCTCTCGCAGGCGGAGCTAGCCGCTCTTCTGCAGACCTCCGCGGCCCAGGCATCAGTCGTCCGCAGGACGGCGGCTCTCGACCGGTCGGTGCCGGATGGCCTGGGCAGGTGGCGCTACGAGATCGTTGACCTTCTCGTCGCCGACGGGCATTTCGACATCGCACCGAAACAACATCCGGACCTCGCGAAGAAGCTTGACCGCGAGATGGGCACGTCGCTCAAAGAGCCGCCTGACCCTGCGCTGCTCACCTCGTGGCTCGGTGGGGCAGAGCCAGCACGGACGACTGACCGGCCTCAGTCTGGCCCTCCCCCGTCAGGTTCGCCCGGCCGGCAGGGAGCGCGTGCTTGGCTGTGTAGCAAACTCCGGTCGCCCAGCAGTAATGGATGTGGGCAGGGCCCGTAGCGCTGGTCCCTTGAGGCGTTGACACCTTCTGTCCGCCGGGTGGATTCTGAAACAGGCGGTCTTCGCATCTCGCCGGGCCGCGTGCGACAGGGGATCCAGTCATGAGTGAGCCTCGGACGGACAGTGCACGTGGCCGCGGACACCCCCGCGAGTCGTTCCGGCTGACGCTGCGGTTCGGCCCGGGCGGGGTCGAGCTCGTCGCCCAGGAGCACCTGCCGATGATCACCCCGCCGAGCGTCGGCGAGCCGCCGGAGGCGGGGAGGAACAGCGGGACGTGGCTCGAGCTGCTCGACCCCGAGGGTCGGCGGGTGGGCACGCGGGTGCTCCATGACCCCTTCCGCACCAGGGTCGAGCACCACTCCCCGGACGGCCGCATCGAGCACTACGAGAGTGGGGTCTCCGAGGGGCTGGTCGACGTGCTGGTGCCCGCGGTGCCCGGCGCGACGTCGGTCGCGCTGGTCTCCAGCGAGCTGCCCGGCGTCCGGACCGACGGCGGCGCCGTCGAGGTCGCCCGCTTCGAGCTCGCACGGCGCACGTCATGAGCTCCTCCGACGGCTCCGTCCTCGGCGTCACCAAGATCGTCGACCACGGGCCAGACACCTCCCGGTGGAACCTCGTCGTGCTCGGTGACGGCTACGAGGCCGGTGAGCTGGGGCAGTACCACACCGACGTGCAGGCGTTCGTCGACGTCATGCGCGTGACGCCGCCTTTCGACAACCTCTGGTCGGCGATCAACGTGCACCGGGTCGACGTCACCTCCACCGACAGCGGCGCGGACGACCCCACCACCTGCGCCGGGGGCACAGGGGCCACGCCCGCCACATACTTCGACTCGACCTTCTGCAGCGCCTGGGGCGGAGGCAACCTGGACCGGCTGCTGACCTGCGACTCGACCCTGGCGCAGACCGAGGCCAAGGCCCAGGTCCCGCTGGTCCACCAGGCCGTGGTGGTCGTCAACTCCTCGAAGTACGGCGGCTCCGGCGGCGACATCGCCACCTTCTCCACGCACGCCCAGGCCGCCGAGATCGCCATCCACGAGATTGGGCACTCCGCGTTCGGCCTGGCCGACGAGTACGAGGGCAGCGGCTCCGCCCCGGCCACCGAACCGGACGAACCCAACGTCACCCTGGACGCCAACCGCGCGACCAACAAGTGGCGTCACCTCGTGCTGGCGACCACGCCCATGCCGACGCGGTGCAACGCGGCCTGCACGACGTCGTCGTGCACCCCGCCCGCCACGCCAGCAGCGACGACGCTGACCGGTGCGTGGGAGGGAGGGCAGTACACCAGCTGCGACGTCTACCGGCCGGCGTTCGCCTGCTACATGCGCGACTACTCCCCGTTCTGCGAGGTCTGCACCGAGGTGATCCGGGCAGCGCTGAACATGTACCTGCCGGCCGAGTCGATCACGCTGACGACCTCCAGCATCGACTTCCGCGACATCCCCGAGGGCATCGGCGGCACCGGGGTGACGACCTGGCGCGCCGTCCGCTGGGAGGTCATCACCAGCCGGTCGCTGACGTTCCGTGTGGTGACCGGCCCGACGGGTCCCTTCACCCTGCCGCAGGGCGGGACGGTGACGGTCGGCCCGGGTGCCTACCTCCCCTCCGCCCCCGTCCGGATCTGGCTGGCCTACACGTCGGCCTCCGCCGGCAGCACCGCCAGCGGGTCGGTCACCGTGCGGTGCGACGAGACGGGGCAGCAGTGGACGGTGCCCATCACCGCCAACACGGTGGCCCGCAAGACCGCCGAGGCGGTGCTGGTGCTCGACCGGTCGGGGAGCATGGACGAGGACGCCGGCGACGGCACGAAGAAGATCGACAAGCTGCGCGAGGCGGCCACGATCTTCGTCGAGGCCATGTTGCCCGGTGACGGCATCGGCCTGGTCAGGTTCAGCAACAACATCCACCGGCTCAAGGACGTGCAGGACGTCGGCGCGCCGGTCTCCGGCGCCGGCCGGGTGGACGCGATCGCGAAGATCGCCGGGAGCCAGATGAACCCCGCGGGGCGGACGGCGATCGGCGGCGCCCTGCAGGAGGGGGCGGCCGCGCTGGCGGACGGGCAGGCGGGGGCGGCCACGCCATACGACGTCGAGGCCCTGGTGGTGCTCACCGACGGCCAGGAGAACGAGGCGCCGTTCATCGACGACGTCGCCGGCTCCATCACCGCGCACACCTTCGCGATCGGGCTCGGGCTGCCCTACAACATCGACGTCGACAAGCTCAACCGCCTGACGCAGTCCAACAACGGCTATCTGCTGGTCACCGGGACGCTGACCCCCGACCAGCGCCGGCTCCTCACCAAGTACTTCCTCCAGGTGCTGGCCGGCATCACCAACGCCCAGGTCGTGCTCGACCCGGGGGGCGACATCGGGGTGGGGGAGGAGCAGCTCATCCCGTTCTCGATCACCGAGGCGGACTACGGGATGGACGCGATCGTCCTGACCGACCTGCCCGGCGCGCTGACCTACGAGCTGGAGGCGCCGGACGGCACCCGCATCGATCCCGCCATGCTCGGTGCGCTCGGCACCGGGCTGCGGGTCGACCGCGACGCCGTGAGCTACTACCGAGCCGGGCTGCCGGTCGACCCGGGCAACCCGCGCGGCACGCACGGCGGCACCTGGCACGTGGTGCTGCGGCTGGACCGCGAGCGGCTCGGCGACGCCTTCTGGAGGAAGCACCCCGAGGGACGGCTGCCCTACGACGTCGTGGTGCACAGCTGGTCGAGCCTGCTCTTCCGGGCCAGCGCCCGGCAGGACACACTTGAGCCGGGCGCGGAGGTCAGGCTCTTCGCCACGCTGACGGAGTATGACGTCGTCGTCGGGGCCGACCGCAGCACGGTGTGGGCGGACGTGCTGCGCCCGGACGGACACCTCGAGCAGGTCGACCTGAGCTTCGTCGGGCCCGGCTGGTCGGCGGCCTACTCGCTCGAGGCAGGGACGGGGCTCTACCGCATCCGCGTCCGGGCGTCGGGGAGCACCTTCGCCGGCGAGCTCTTCACGCGGGAGCAGACCGTGACCGCGCATGCCGCGACGGGCTACGAACGTCCCGGTGAGGAGGAGCGGCCGGAGAAGGAAGGGCGCAGGCCGAAGCCGTGGTGGTGGGGGCGTCTGCTGGCCCGCCGGTTGCTGCGCCGGGGAGACCGGCCCGTCCGGTAGCGGACAACTGCGGTTGGTGCGACCCCGCTGTGGCACCGGCGGTTGTCCATGGGTGCACGTCGTCCTCGCCGGACCGCGGGGCCGCTCAGCAGGGACTATGAGGACGCGTCCGCGATAGTGATCAAGATGACTGACCACTACAGGACCTACGCGAGGGCGCCGCGATGACACATGTTGACCATTACTTCCCAAACACGCTTGGGGTAACCGACATGACTCCGACCCGGGTCTTTCCGTAGAGGCCCGCACGTGCGCCCCACTGAACAAAGTCCTGAGAACCGGCGGCGGCAGCAGATGGAGCTGAGGTTCGTGGCCGACATGCTGGCCGATCGAGAGCTCACCTTGCTCGGTGCGCACGGTGACCTCACACCTGAGGGGTTGCGGCGTGAACTGGACGCTATAGGCCCCCACCTGAGGCGGGTACCGCGATCGACGTGGGAGGAGTACCTCAAGAGGGTCGAGATGCATCCGGTGGCGGGAACGGAGCCAGTCGAGCTGGAGACGACGGTGCCGCTGTGGACTGATGAAGGTCCAGCGAGCCGCAGGGCTCGAGTCCGGCTCCTCCCAACCGGTGCTGATCCCCTCTACGTTGCTCGGGTGACTGGATTTGAGGACGCGCTTCCTCTCACGGAGTCGTTCGTCCGGCAGGCCGACGGTCGCGCCAGCGTCGCAGTGTCGGACCTGCAGCCGTCGCCGGGCGAAAACCCCGTGCCGCCGCGGTGGCGTCCCGCGCTGCGCGCGGTCGTGCACCGACTGGTCATCGGTGACTACGACGGGCTGGAGAGGGATGGGGTGATCTTCGATGTTGATGTGCCTGGCCAAGACATGGTCAAGCACTGGATCGAGCAGCAGCCTGAGTCACTGGTTGATCTACCCGAGGCAGCATGGGACTGGTCCAACCACACACCTGCCTGGCACGGTCCCGGCGTCTACACGGTGAACGTATCCATGTGGACGGCAACGCAAGGGCTGAGTCTCCTCATGCTCGAAGGAGAAGTCTTTGACAACGGAGGCGACGACATCCGGGTGCAGGTCTACAGCGTCACCATTCCGTGAACTGGCCCGGAGGGGACCTGGCGACGAGCGTTCAGCCCTGAGCGCGTGCGGCAGGCGCCACGCCCTCGAGCCACCGGTCGATGCCCTGCACGTGCTCGGGGTCGTTCCAGTAGTTGTTGTGCCCGCTCGGGCGGCCCGTCGCCGGTGCGTCGGGCAGCTCGACGTTGTCGACGCAGCCGGCGCACGGTGAGGCGATCGCGTCGCTGCGGCGCCAGTGGTTGCGCCACCGCCCGTCGACGGCGGCGACGAGCCGGCCGCGCAGCTCGGTGGTGAACGCCGCGGGGAAGAAGGTGGCGTAGAGGGTGTCGAGCGGGGAGCCGCAGGTGACCAGGTGCACCTTGCGTTGGGGTATGCGGTTCTGGGCCAGGGCCCAGGCCGCGATCACGCTGCCCTGGCTGTGGGCCACGAGGACCGAGCCGTTGACCGTCAGCGACTGCATCCACCGGTCCAGCTCCTGCACGACCCGCGTGCGATAGCTGATGCCGGCGAAGACGTGGTGCTCGGCCGGCCAGAAGCCCACGACGTCGGCCAGCTTGCCCAGGATCTCGTCCAGCGGCCCGATGTAGCGGTGCAGCAGGAAGACGAGGAAGGCGGCGGCATACGTCAGGTGCAGCAGGAAGATGATGAGCTCGTGCAGGCGCGGGCTGTCGGCCGTCACCGCGCTGTAGAGCAGCGCCCAGGCGCCGACGGTGACCAGCGCGCTGATCAGCAGCGCCGGGGCGAGCGTGGTCGGCAGGTTGCGCACCAGGTGGTGCCGGGCGCGGGCCGCCACCACGAGCCGGTTGGGGTGGGCGTCCGACGCGGGCATCCGTCGCTTGGCGACCTGGGAGAGGACCGCGAAGGTGGCGACGAGCACGAGGAGCCCGGCGACGCCATACAGCGGGAGGGTGTTGGAGGTGAACTGTGTGCCGGTCTCCTGGGTGACGCTGCCCCAGTAGGGCGGCATGACCAGCCGGGTGAAGGGCTCGGCCTGCCCGCCGGCGAGGAAGATGTTGAGGTAGTGCACCAGGAACTCCAGCGCCACGCGCAGGGCGGAGGCGAAGCCGAGGAAGGTGACCATGGCGACCGCGAGCGCGAGGCCGGCGCCGGTCACGTTCGGCGAGCGCGACCGCATACCCGCGACGTAGTGCGCCAGGGCGATGACCGAGACGACCGCGAGGGCGGCCAGCGACGCGGTGGCCAGCGGGTCGAAGAACCACAGGAACGGCTCGCCGGTCGTGGTGGCGACCAGGCAGGTGTCGGTGGACGCCTCGGAGGTGGTGCACCAGGCGCGCACGACGTCGGTGGGCGCTGGTGACCACAGCGGCTGGAGCACCGAGGGCGGTGCCTCGGCGCGCATGAGCAGGTGGCTGGGCTGCAGGAGCAGCAGCCCGGCGGTGGCCACGAGCGTGAGCACGTGCATGAGCAGGGTCGGCGCCGAGGTCGCGATGCGGCTCTCGTGCTTGCGGGCGTAGACGGTGCCGAGCAGCAGCACGAGGACGGTGAGCACGACCACCGGCCCCCACCACCCGTTGCGCACGACCGGCGCCATCGGCCGCAGCCGGCCGAGCGTCTCGACGAGGGCCGCCAGCCAGACCAGGGTGAGGCCGGTCAGCAGCATGCCGGTGGTGTGGGTGCCCACCATCTCCAGGGCGCGCAGCGCGCGCGAGGCGCCCGGCCGGCCGGTGACCGGGTCGGGGTCGGGGCGCGAGCGCATGTTCCGGGCGACGTTGACGAGGGTGTAGGGCGTCGCGACGTACCACAGCTTGCTCACCGTGTTGCCCCAGTGGGAGGAGGTGCGCGACCAGTTCATCAGGTAGACCGGGCGCGTGGAGAGGGTCGGCGGGAGGGCGACGCGCACCGCCGGGTCCTCGACGCCGAAGCGGTGCGTCGTGGCGGGTGGTGGCGGGTCGAGCAGGGAGGGTCTGCCGAGCGCCGACCACTCCGCGTGCTTGCCGATGCCGTGCAGACGGAACTCGACGAGCTCTCCCTGCGTGCCCTGCGGCGACGATCCGGGCTGGGTGCTGCTCATACCGGCTCCCTCCAGTGGTGCCGGCACCCCCTGCGGGTGTCCCTTGTATGGTGCTCGCGTGCACGGCTGCGACGCAAGGGGTGGGCGTGAGATGCGGCAGGCGGCCGTGTTCTGCCTCAACCTCCTGGTCAAGGAGGCGTTCGGCGCCGTCCGGCCGTTCTCGCGGGTGGGCGAGGCGGACCTGAGGGAGGGGCTGGCGTCACTCGGTGGCCGGCTGCTGCCCCTCTCGCCCGAGTCCGTCCGTGAGCTGACCGCGCGCCCGGTCGAGGGGTACCCGGACCAGGTCGACGTCGTTGTCCCGCTGGTCACTGCTGACGGCCCGACGGGGGCCGGGCTGCTCGTCCGCGTCACGGAGCACGGGTCTGTCTACCGGCCCGAGGTGCTCTCCTTCGTCGACGCTGAGCCGACCGAGGCGCAGACTCGTCCGGGTGACGTGCGCGGCGCGGGGGTGGCCGTCTTTCCCGGCCCGCCGGGCACTCCCGAAAAGGGTCTGCTTCCGGTGCCCGAGCGATGGCGACCGGTCGTCGCGGGTGTCGTCCACCGCCTGGCGGCCGGCGACTTCGCCGGCCTGGTGCGGGACGGGGTCGCGCCCGCCCGCGAGGGCCCGGACGACCTCGGCTTCGAGCACTGGCTCGTGGAGTATCCCGCCACCCTCGTCGACCTTCCCGACGAGGCCTGGCCCTTCACCGACCACGAGCCGACGGACGAGGCGGAGGTCTGGGACGTGTCGGTCGAGCTGTGGACCGCGGAGGAAGGACGCAGCGACCTGACCCTCGAGGGGCAGGTCCACGATGACGGGAGCGCGGTCACCATGCGCATCGAGCGGATCCATACCCTGTGAGTCGACGGGGTGCCTTGGCTGTCCGGGAGAGGGGGACGAGTGGCATACACCAGACCTGAGGTGGTCTCGGCGGTCGGCGGGGTGGTCGGCGCCCTCTCGGCCGGCGAGCTGTCTCTCGTCGCCGGCCGGGGTGGCTTGAGTGTCGACCAGCTCCGGGAGGGTCTGGTCGGGTGCGAGGATCGGCTGCGCCCCTATCCCGACGCCCTGTGGTCGTGGCTGGACGAGCTCCTGGCCCTCGTCCCCGTCGAGGGCACGAGACCGGTGGAGCACGAGACCGTGGTGCCGTTGTGGACCGACGAGGGGGCGGCGCAGCTCGGTCTGCGTCTGCGGCTCGTGCCGGTCGGCAGGCGGGGCTACCTCGACGCGCGGGTCGTCGGGTTCGAGGAGATCGACCCGGCCCCGGAGTGGTCGGGGTTCGCTGAGGGGTCGGTGGGCGAGCCCGCAACCAGTCTCGCCGTGCCTGGCGACACCCCGGTGCCGGAGCGCTGGCGACCCGCCCTGCGCGAGGTGGTCTCCCGGCTCGCCCGGGGCGACTTCGACGGCCTGGCGCGCGACGGGGTGCTGGCCCCGGTCAGGCACCCCTCGCACGAGATGGTCAGGGAGGGGCTGCAGGGATACCCCGACCGGCTTGTCGAGCTGCCCGCGGACCCCTGGCCGTGGTCGGACTTCACGCCTGCCGATCACGGCCCCGGCCGGTATGCCGTGGTCCTGCCGCTCTGGACGGCCGGTCAGAGTCCCAGCGACCTCTCGCTGGAGGCCGACATCGACGACCGGGGTGCTGACGACGTGCGCGTGCAGGTGATCGGTGCCCATGTGCTGTGACGGGGAGGAGCGATGAGCGCGATGTATGTCGGTGCCTACTGGGGCGCCCGCGCCGAGTCGGCCTCGGCCTGCGCCGCACGCCTGGCGCCGTGCCTCGAGACTCTGGGCCAGGCACACCCTGCGCTGGCTTCGTGGTGCCACAAGGGGCGCTCACGTGCGGGCGCTCGCCGTCCGGTCGACGTGGACCTGGAGTTGCTGACGGCGCTGGTCGAGCGCGGAAGGGCCCGCAAGGGCGTCGGTGACGGGACGATCGACGAGCTGGGCTTCACCGGGGGGATGTGGAACGGTAGGACACCCTCGGTCGGGCTGACCTTCCACTGCGGGGCGACCTTCATGCCGATCGGCAACAACGTGGTGCTGCAGCTGTCGGATGGAGGGGACGGCGACTCCCTCGTCGAGCCCGCGGCCGCCCGGGCCGTGCTCGACGGCCTCGTGAACGCGTGGGAGCCCGACTGGGTCACGTGGACGACCGACGAGTGGCGGGGGGTGCAAGGAGCCGGGCCGGGGAGACCGGTCGTCGGCTGGCTGACCTACCTGCGAGGGGTGCCGGCGCGCGCCATACCCGAGGAGCTGGCGAGCGTCGCCATGCCCGACGGCGTGCTGGTCAGCGCGGCACCGACCTTTTCGGAGGTGACCGGGGAGCGGGTCCTGGCGGTGCGGTGCGCGCTCGAGGAGACGGGCGCCCTCGCCTAGCGACCCGACACCTCATACCCGAGGGGTGGCGCCGTCCTGGTCCGGGGACCGAGGGAGCAGGGAGCGCCTCGAACATCTTTTCGACACCCGCGTGTCGCAGGGCGGGTATGTCGTACGCCTGTCCTAAGATCGGGTGCATCGAAGGAGTCGCCCACGGGGGTGGGAGGCTCGCGAGACCTGGGGAGGGCGAGATGCCGGGCAGTTCGGTGGAGGAGCAGCTGGAGGGTCAGCTGCGCGACCACGCCCGGCAGCCGGAGTCGTCCCGCCGAGTGGCCGCCTGGATGATGGTCGTCGATGTCCGGCCCTCGGGCCCGTCGACGTGGTTCCTCCCCTTCCCGAGGCTCATCCAGATCGGCGACGAAGAGGCGGGTGCCGCCACGTGCTCGCCGACGGCCGACGTGGACGAGCGGTTGCGTGCATGCCTGCTCGAGATGGGGCTGGAGCCCGAGGCGGCGAAGCTCTTCGGGGTAGCGGCCTCGACGGTGGCGGCGCTGACGAAGGGGACGAGCCTGACCGCCGTCGCGCAGGGTGGTGACACGGCAGACGGGACGCGGGAGCCCACCTCGGCCGAGACGGGAAGCGGTGATCCTGACCTGGCCGCGCGGACGGATGACGCCTCGCGCGTGCTTGGCCTGGTGGGCTCGCTCACGCGGTTGGGTGCCCGCCTGGAGGGCGCCCTCGTGTCGGTGGTGGGCGAGCTCACGGTGCGCAACGGTCGGGTGCTGCTGAGGCGCAAGGGTGTGACCCGTCCCGGGGAGCTCACCGACAACCAGGTCACGAGGTGGAGGGCCCGGTCCAAGTCAGTCACCCGCAGCGAGATCGAGGCGCTGACCGGCTGGGGCGAGGGCGAGGTGAGCGACCTGGTGGCGCTGGCCAACGCCCCCGCGGAGGTGCGGCAGCCCGTCGTCGACTCGATGACGACAGGAGTGACCCCGTGGCGCCTGGCGCGCCGGTTCGTGCGGGAGCTGGGGCATGAGGCTCACGAGGACACGGCCGAGGTCGCGGAGCGGTTGTTCGGCACTGACCCGAAGACGGTGTGCACCGACCGGCTCGACCCGGACGGCGAGGTCAAGGACGGCCCCTGGGAGCACAAGCTCTTCAACCGTGCCCTGGCCGGCGAGGCGACGCGGCTTGCCTCCCGCGACCCGCAGGCGGCCGCCCAGGCTCGGCAGAGGGCCCGGCAGAAGCGCGACGTGCGCGCCGTGGTCAACGAGGACGGCACCGGAGCGGTGACCGTGTCCGGCACCGCGTCCCAGGTCACCGCCGTGGTCGACCGGCTCGAGCGCGCGGCGCGCGAGGCGAGGGCTCTCGGAGATCCCCGCACCCTGGCGGACCTGCGCGCAGACATGGGTATGTCGTTGCTCCTCCACTCGGGGCTCGCCCTGCCCGACCCGCTGCCGCCGGACGCCGACGACCACGTGCGCACCGCCTGGACCGAGCAGATGCGAGCGGTCCTGGCCGCGCTGCCACCGGCGGTGCTCAATGTCATCGTGCCCTTCGACGCGCTCGTGCACTCGCCTCAGCGGCCGCTCTTCAGTCCCGGCTTCCTCGCCGGGGAGCGTGGGGCGGCGGAGGGTGCACCGCACGGAGCGCAGGGGACATCGACACCGGGGGGACCCACACCTGGGGCACCGCCGCCTGGGGCAGCCCCGCGCGGGGCGCCCCCGCCGGGATCATCCCCGCCTGGGGCAGCCGAGCCTGGGGCAGCCCAGCCGGGGGCGCCGCCGCAGCCCGGAGAGCCGCGGGGTCACGAACCGTCGAGCCCGTCCGCGGATGGTGGGCCCCCGGGTGAGGTCCTGAGCATGGGGATGGTCACCGGCGCCTTCGCACACTTCCTCACGCCGGACGCGGTCCGCGAGCTTGCACTGACCCCTGGCACGACTCTGCACCGGCTGCTGATGGACCCTGCCGACGGACGGTGCGTCGAACGCTCCATCGCCGCATACGCCCCTGACGCGGCGATGCGCGCCCAGGTCCACGCGGCGGACGTGACCTGCCGGGCACCGGGGTGCGTGCAGCACGCGCCGTACACCCAGCTGGACCACGTGACTCCGCACGGTGCCGGTGGCCCGACGAGCGAGACCAACCTGCAGGACCTCCACAGTCGCCACCACGACGGGAAGACGCATGGCGGCTGGGAGGCCGTCATGGCGCCGAACCGCGACGTGACCTGGACCAGCCTTCTTGGACGCATCTACCGGACCCGCGCCCACGACTACCGGCAGTACTCCAGCCTGTTCCGGGCGGCGGTCGAGCGTGTCCACCAGGACGTCGAGCAGGCACTGGCCGACGACGCGGCCGCCCGGGCCCGTGCCCGTGCCGAGGGGCGGATCGACGACGGGCTCGACGGGCGCGGCGAACGCCGTCAGCGCGCGTCCATGACCAGGCAGGTCGCCCTCGCTGACGCGGTGGACCGCGCCGTCTACCGCGCATTGACCTACCGCGGGGCTGCCCGTCCCCTGCGCGCGGGCGACGACCACCCGGACACCGACACCGACCCGGCCTTCCTTGGCTGGGACAGCCTGAGCCTGACCCATGTCACCGCCACGGGGGAGCGTCGCCACGGTCCTAACCCGGACGTCGTCCGGGACGAGCGCGACCAGCAGGAGGCGGCAGCCGCCGCGGGGGATGCGACAAACCCGATGGGTGCGGCTGGGCCGGCTGCGGGTGAGCGGCCGCAGGCCGCCACCCATGACACCGGCTGGCGGCACCGCCCGGACGACGAGCCTCCTCCCTTCTAGCTGGCCGGGCTTCTCCTCCAGCTCCAGCTCCGGTGGCAGGCTGGCTGAGCGGGCCAGCGACCGGTCGGGCACGGCATACCCGACAATGCGCGCGCCGGCGCTGAAAAGGGACGGGCGTCAGGGGCGGAAGATGCCCGGGCCGAACCTCGCCCGCGGGTAGCCCGCGAGCACCGACGCTCCGACGACCTTGTCGTGCAGCGCCTGCTTGCGGCGGTCCCCCGCCGGCCAGAGGAGCGCCAGCACGTAGAGCAGCCCGCCGGTGAAGGCGAACATCAGGAACAGCACGACCGCGCGGACCAGACCGACCGGACCGCCGAGCGTCGAGCCGTCCGCGCTGCGGACCACCCGCAGGCCCATGAGCGCCTTGCCGGGCGACTGGCCCTTGGAGCCGTTGAGCCAGGCGAAGTAGCCCGTGAGGCCGAACCATGCCAGGCCGCCGAGCGTCTCGAGCGCCTCCGGCAGGTCGAAGACCGCGCCGACGACCACGAGGGTGCCGAGGAGGATTCCCCAGTCGACGAGGGTGGCGCCCACGCGCTCGGCCCAGTCGGCGTAGCGGACGTGGGAGCCCGGCACGGGGCGTGGTGGTGGGGTCGGTGCGGCGTAGGCGGGCGCCCCGTCCTGCGGCCCGTGCGCCTGCCCGGGCGGGGGCGGCACGTAGGACGGGATCGGTGACGGCGGTGCTGACCAGGGCGGCTGGTCGGTCGGGCCGGTCATCGACGGCTGCCACCGGTCCTCACCCTCGGGGGAGCGGCCGCCAGGGTCCTGGGGCGGCCAGGTCACGAAGCCCACCGTGCCGGCACGAGGTGCCCGGTCAGCGGGCGAAGGAGCCGGACCGACCGGTCGCGCCCCTGCGCCCGCGGCGCTTCTTGCCGGCATCCAGCAGCAGCGTGCGACCGGCGCCCTTGGCGGAGTACTCCGAGAGCACGGCGCCCGTGTGGCCGATCACCGTGACGGACCCGCCCTCGGGCGAGCACAGCCGACGGGCGTAGCCCTCGGCACGCAGGCGGTCGCTGCGGTAGAGGAGTGCGAGCTCGGCCCCCACCTCGTGCACGTTCCAGCCGCCGACGAAGTCCTGCTGCACAACCAGGTGCTTCATGTTCATTCCTTCAAATTCGATGTGGACTCCGCGACCCTGCGTCGTCCGATGGTCAAGTATGCCATGCGGAGGGCTCCGCTTTACGTCACCTTTACGTGCTCTTTACCACCTGCGACGACGCTGTCGAGGCTCGCCCGGCACCCCGCGGAGCGGTGTCCGCGTCGAGGCGGGAACGGCATACTCGGTGAGCACGAGGCCGTTGTTGCCCACGACGACGACCGAGCCGCCCTCGGCGGAGACCAGGCGCCGCGCGAACCCCTCTGCCCTGATCCGGTCGCTGCGGTGGAGCTGCTCGTCCGAGCCCAGGTCATGGACGTCCCACCCCCCGATCGAGTCCTGCTGCACCACGAGTCGCCGCAACGTCAGCCCTCCCCAGATAGGCGTCACGACGCCTCCCTACCAAGGCGTCGTAGGGCGTTCATCCTGCCCGACGAATTCCTCCCTGACAAGACCCCCCCCGGAAGGAAATTTAAGCGTCATCTTTGCGATCGCGAGTTCCTCTAAATCGCCTCTGGCGCGTCCTCAGGTGCTGGGGTTCGTCTGCGCGGGCGCGACGGGGCTGGCGCAGTAGCTGAACGGCTTGCCCTCGGCGGCGTGGTAGCTGGCGAGCTGGCCGTCGACACCGAGAACGAGCTGGTAGCCGGGGACGAGGGCCTGGGTGTACATCATCCCGGGCTCGGGGCAGCCGATGCTGCCGTCGGACCAGGTGACGGCGGCGAAGCCCTCGACGGTGACGTCCGCGACGTCGACGCCCCGCCGCTCGGCGTAGTCCTCGGTGGCGGCGACGACGTCGTCGCGGGCCAGGACGCTGTCGGGGACCGGGCCCGTCGGCAGGGCGGAGCCGCCCGGGTCGGGTGTGGGGATGGGGCTGGGCTTCATCGAATCATCCTCGGAAGGGGCGGTGGAGGTCGACCCGTCGTCGTCGGGGGAGGCGGTCTCGTCCTCGGTGGGCGCCGGGGCGGACGCGGCAGGGGTGGGTGAGCTGTCGTCCGTGGCCGCACCGCACGCGGTGAGCCCAACGGTGAGGGCGGCGGCGAGCGCCACGATGCGCTGTCGCTGGGGGAGCATGGGTCCTCCTGGGGTCGACCTGCAAGTCTAGGTCGGACGGCTGGGAGGGGTAGGGAGTTCCGCAGGGGTACGAGGTTCCGCGGCGGAGGTCTGCGCGCCTGCTGAGAGCTTCGGCAGGGGGCGGGGCGCTTGGTCCCCTGACCGTGCGCCCCGCCCACCTGCTCCCCTCGTCATTCGCCCCTGAGGAGCGTCCCTCTCATGACGGTTTGTCAGGTGTCCCGTCCTGACATCTATACAGACGTCCTGGGAGACAGGAATGTTGCCCGCATCACCTGTGATCTGTGTCACAAAAGGGGACGGCCCTCCCCGCGGGACCCGGGGAGGGCCGTCATGCGGCCGGCGCGAGGCGCTCAGCCGCTGGTCAGCGCGGTGGGCGGCATCTCCAAGTGGGCTCACCGGGTGGACCACCGCGCAGAAGGCAGACGATCCCTGGGGCGCCGTTGCCGCCAGGGACCGGCGTCCATCCTGCGTGGATGCCCGCCGGATTTCGAGGGGCTTGACCGAATCGTGACGAAAAACCACCCGAAGGGGTGAGGCCGGTATGCCGCTCCCGCCGGCGCCTCAGTCGCGCTTGCGCAGCGTCAGCGACTGCTCGACCGTGCCGACCGGACCGTGCATGTCGTGGACCGCCGAGGAGGACTGGCCGATGCCCGTCGGGCCCCACGACACCTGGGTGTCCAGGCCCACCCACGGGCCCTCCGGCTGGCGGTGCAGGTGGAGGGTGAGGTCGACGTTGGGGAAGAGCCACTCGGTGGGCCGCTGCCGGCCGACGATGCCGTTGGCGACGTCGAGCATCGCGCACCAGCGGGCCAGGTGGGTGGTCTCCTCACCGGCGACGAGCGGGTGGTCGGTGCGGACCCAGACGTGGCCGCGACCGGGGCGCAGGTCGCCCGGCTGCGCGCGGAACTCCAGGGTGCGCAGGAAGTGCCCGCCCCAGTGCTGCATACCGTCCCAGACCGGCACCGACTCCGGTTCGGGCAGCGGCGGGGCCTCCACGCCGGCCACCTCGCTCGTGTCGCCGCGCACCAGGCGCCAGGCGCTCGCGCGCACCACGTCGCGGCCCCGGGCGCTGGCGACCGCCTCGACCAGCTCGATGGTGCGCCCGGGGCGCAGGGTGCGGGTGCGCACCGTCGTCTCGGAGAAGTGGATCATCCCCAGGATGTCGAAGCTCATCCGGGCCCACTGCAGGTCAGGGCGGGGGTCGTGCCGCTCCAGGCCGTGCACGAGCAGGCCCGTGACGACGGCCATGTGCTGCTCCTGCTCGCTCCACGCGCCCTGCGCGTGCCGGGTCGGCTCGTAGCGTCCGTCGCCTCGCGCGACGTAGTAGTGGTCCTCGTCCCTCGCCATGGGCAGGGAGTCTATGTGTCCGACGTCTCATCCCTTCGGGGGTGTTCAGAGACCTAAACGCGCTGGCACGATGACGGCGTGGGTGCGGCGCCCCCAAGGCGCACGTCCCCGCCCGACAAAGGAGGCGACGATGCCTGACTCGACACGGGCGGTTGCAGGGAACCGCTCAGCCGAAGCGCACGCCGCCATGGGGCGGGGACGTGCATCTGTACTGCTGGAAGCCGGCATGGACGGCGACCTCGACGCCTGGGAGCAGGGTCTGGGCCTCTCGGCCGGCGTCGAGCTGACCACCGGGGAGCGGGAGCGTCTCGACGTGCTCGGTGGCCCGCCGCCGCTGGCTCTCGAGGCCGTCCTGCGCCGCCTGCCGACCGGCGCCCGCCCGTCCGGCCACGTGCGCCGGCTGCGGCTGCTGGCCCGGCGCTACCGGATGGCTCTCGACGGTGACCGGGAGCAGCTGCGCTGGGTCGAGGCCGTCCTCGGGCACCCCCAGGGCACGCTCGGCCGGGCCGACCTGCTCGGCCCGCACGGCTTCCCGCTGCACGTGCAGGACCTGGGCGCCGACCTGGAGCCCGGGCCGCTGCCGTCCGGCTGGCTCGACCGGGTCGGCCCGCAGGCGCTCGCCGACATCCACACGGCCGCGGACCATCCCGAGCCCGTCTGGGTGCTGCTGCGCGAGCTCGACGAAGACCCTCAGCCGAACTGACCTGCGCAGACACCGTCACACGCGGGGTGGCGGTCCGCGTGTTCAATGGACCCATGACCGACGCCGCGCCGACCGACGCCGCCGCCTGGAGCCGCGTCGCCCGCGCGGTCGTCGCCACACCCTACCCGTGGTCGCCCGGCCACACCGTGCTCGGCCCCGACGACGGTCAGCTCGTCCCCGAGCAGCTGCACCCGGCGTTCCACGGCAGCCTTGACTGGCACTCGTGCGTGCACATGCAGTGGTCCCTCGTCACCCTCCTCACGAGGTATGGCGACGCGCTGGGTCGGGACGAGCACGACGCCGTGGTCGCGCTGCTGGGGGAGCGGCTGCGGCCGGAGCACGTCGCGGTCGAGGTCGCCTACCTGCAGGCACGGCCGGGGTTCGAGCGGCCCTACGGCTGGGCGTGGGCGGCCCAGCTCGTCGCCGCGCTGACCGACGCCGCGCGTGACGGCGCGGCACCGCATACCTCGGTGTCCGCGTGGGCCGGGGCCGTCGCGCCCCTGGGCGAGGCCGTCTGCGACCTGGTGCTCGGCTGGCTGCCGCGGCAGGCCTACCCGGTGCGCCACGGCAAGCACCAGAACGACGCCTTCGCCCTCTGGCTGCTGCGCGACGCCGCCGAACGACTGGGCCGCGACGACGTCGTCACGGCGTGCCGGCAGCGGGCCCTCGACTGGTTCGGCGACGACGCCGACGCCCCGACGGCCTGGGAGCCGGGCGGCACCGACTTCCTCTCGCCCGCCCTCACCGAGGCCGGGCTCATGTCGCGTGTCCTGCCGGGGCGGGAGTATGCGGCGTGGCTGGGCCGCTTCCTGCCCGGGCTGGGCGAGGGCCGCCACGAGCACCTGCTCGTGGTGCCGGTGGTCGGGGACGCGACCGACGGGCAGTACGCCCACCTGCTCGGGCTGGCCCTCAGCCGTGCCTGGCAGCTGCGCGAGCTGGCCCCGCACCTGCCGCCCGCGGCGGCCGACCGGTTGCGGGCCGGGGCCGACGCGCAGGAGGCGGCCGTGCTGCAGCAGATCACCGACGGTGACTTCATGGCCACGCACTGGCTGGTGTCGTTCGCCCTGCTGGCCCGCGGCGTCCTCGGGGGTGCGCGTGAGCCTCACGCGTGAGGACCCCGCGCCGGCCGAGGCGCGCGGGCCGCGGACCTGGTCGGTGCGCCAGCGCCTGCTGGCGATGATCGTGGTGGTGATGACGGTCGGGCTGACCGTGACCGGCCTGGTCAGCTACGGCCTGGGCTACATCTCGGTCAGCGAGCGGGTCGACCGGGAGCTGGAGCAGGAGGTCGACGAGCTGCGGCTGCTCGCCCAGGCGGGGCCGGCCCAGGACGGTCAGCCCTACGAGGACGCCGAGCGGCTCCTGCTCGCCTTCCTCGCCTCCTCGGTGGCGGGGGAGGACGAGGCGATGGCCGGTGTCGTCGAGGGGCAGACGCTGGCGCTCTCCGGCGGCGAGCGGCTCTTCGACATCGACCACCCCGACGTCCGGGCGACGGTCGCGGACCTCGCCGTCGAGCCGGGCCAGGCGCGCACCACCGACATCCGCTCCCAGGGCACCGAGCTGCGGGTGCTCGTGGCCGACGTGCAGCTGCCCCAGGAGCAGCGGTCGGCCCAGCTCGTCGTGGTCCAGGACGTGGGGCGCCAGCTGGCGGAGGTGCGCAACCGGGCGCTGACGTATGTCGTGCTCGCCGTGCTCGTCCTCGGCGCGGTGGCGCTGCTGTCCCACCTGCTGCTGGGGCGGCTGCTGCGGCCGCTGACCGAGCTGCGCGAGGCGACCGCCATGACGAGCACCGACGACCTGTCGCGGCGCGTCGAGGTCGAGTCGGCCGACAACGACGTCGCCGAGCTGGCCGTGCGCTTCAACTCCATGCTGGACCGGATCGAGGCCGGCGTGCGCGAGCAGCGCCAGTTCCTCGACGACGCCGCCCACGAGCTGCGCACCCCGCTGACGATCGTGCGCGGCAACGCCGAGCTGCTGCGCGCCGACGACCCCGCCGACGTGGAGTCCTCGCGGGCGCTCATCCTCGACGAGGTCGACCGGATGCAGCGGCTGGTCGACGACCTGCTCATGCTGGCGCGCTCGCAGCGCCCCGACTTCTACCGGCCCGCCCGCACGGACGTCACCGAGCTGGCGCTGGAGGCGATGGAGCGCATCACCTCCCTGGGCCACCGCACCTGGCGGCTGCACGCCGAGGCCGAGGGGGTCGCCGACCTGGACCGTCAGCGGGTGCTGCAGGCGGTGGTGCAGCTGGCCGCCAACGCGGTGAAGTTCAGCGACCGCGGGTCGGTCGTGGAGCTGTCGACGTCGTGGGCAGCGTCGACGTCCGCAGAGGCGCGGCGGGCGGTGGCCGCCGGGGCCCGGGAGGCGGAGCGCTACCTGGTGCTGGGCCTGCGCGACGAGGGCATCGGCATCCCGGCCGACCAGGTGGGTCGGGTCTTCGAGCGCTTCGCCCGCGCCGACAACGTCGGCCCGACGGAGGGGTCAGGGCTGGGCCTGGCGATCGTGCGGGCCATCGCCGAGGCGCACGGCGGGGCGGTGGGGGTGGACTCGGTGGAGGAGGAGGGGTCGACGTTCTTCCTCTGGCTGCCCGACGCCTGAGCGCTGGGGAGCTCAGTCCTGACGGACCGGCTCGGGCGAACCGACCTCCCGGAAGGCCATGCCGATCGTGAGCAGACCCGCACCCACGACGCTGAGCATGAAGACCGCCGCCGTCCAGACGGGGTGGAGGAGGGTCGGCTCGGAGCCGAGGACACTCGCCCTGAGGGCGAGACCGATGATGCCGACGAGGAGGGACACGAGGCCCACCTGCGCAAGAACCTGCGGACGCATCGGACGACCATAACCCCGCACCCCGCGAGGGTCGAATCTTCACCCCTAGGCTGTCTCGCATGGTGGACGTCGATGCGTTGCTCGCCGCGGTGACCAGCGGGTATGCCGCAGAGCACCTGCCGGCGTGGCCCGACCCGTGGGGCGGGGCAAGCCCCGACGACGCGGCATACTCCCGGTGCACCGAGCCCGAGCGCTACGAGATCCTCTTCCGCCGCACCGCCGCCTGGCTGACCGAGCTGGCGCGGGTGCCGGGTCTCAGGGTGGAGCCGGTGGGCGAGGTGGGGGCGCTGTCCCAGGGCGAGCTGCCGGTCGCCAGGGGCTGGCGCGTCTCCAGCGACCGGCCGGGAACGCTGCCCCTGCTCGTGCTGGAGCGGGACGAGCCGATGCCGGTGGTGACCTTCGCGCTGGCGGAGGCGGAGGTGGTGCTGGAGCGGCAGCCGGACTGCGGGTGCGACGCCTGCGACGGCGGGTCGGAGACCATGCTGAAGGCCGTGGACGAGCTCTTCGTCGAGGTGCTGACGAGCCCGGTCGTGGTGGTGCGCGGCGAGGACGGGCGCTGGGAGGCGCGGTGGTCGCGGATGACCGCAGGGGCTGGCGGCAGCCCCGGCCCGCCACGCCCCGCGATGGAGCTCGTCGCCGCCTGCCGACGGATCGCGGCCGGCGAGGAGGTCGACCTCCCGCGCGGGGCGCGGGTCTGGGTCAGCCAGCCCTGGCTGGGCCCGGCGCCGGGGGAGGGTGTCGCTTCACCCACGTGACACTGGTGCAGCATGCGCGCCAAAGGTGCGGTTGGCGCACCGTCTGCGCCAACGGTCCGGGTGCTGGACTCCGGAGTCGGCGCCATCGAGACTGACGGCCATGACGTCCTGGTTCACCAACCCCTCCGCCCGGCGCTGGTCCCTGCCCGACGACGGGTCGGGCGCGGCGCGGGAGTTCCACCGCACCCTGCCCGGCTACGGGCCCACCCCGCTGGTCGACCTGCCCGCCCTCGCCGCCGAGCTCGGTGTGGGCCGCGTGCTCGTCAAGGACGAGTCCTCTCGGCTCGGGCTGCCCGCGTTCAAGATCCTGGGTGCCTCGTGGGCCTGCCGGCAGACGCTGGACCGCCACCCCGGGGCCCACCTGGTCACCGCCACCGACGGCAACCACGGCCGGGCCGTCGCCCGGACCGCCCGCGAGCTGGGCACGTCGGCGACGGTCTTCGTCCCCGACGTCATGCCCGGGAGCACGGCGGCCCGGATCGCGGACGAGGGGGCCCAGGTGGTCCGGGTCGACGGTGACTACGACGTGGCCGTGCGGGCCGCGGCCGAGCACGCCGACGCCGACCCGGGGCGCGAGCTGGTGCAGGACACCGCCTGGGACGGCTACGAGGAGGTGCCGCAGTGGATCGTCGAGGGCTACCGGACGCTGCTCGCCGAGGTCGACGAGGCGCTCGGCCGGCAGCCGGACCTCGTCGCCGTGCCGGTCGGGGTCGGGTCGCTCGCGCAGGCCGTGGTCGCGCACTACCGCAGCGGCGTCGTGCCGGGCCCCGCGACAACCCCGACCGGTGGTGACGTCCACCCCACCCGTGTCCTGTCCGTCGAGCCCGACACCGCGGCGGGCCTGCTCGCGAGCCTGCGAGCCGGCACACCCGTTCCGGTGCCGACCGCAACGACCGTCATGGCCGGCCTCAACTGCGGCACCGTCTCCAGCCTGGCCTGGCCGGTGCTGCAGGGCGGCTGCGACGCGGCCGTCACCGTCACCGACGCCGAGGCGCTCGCGGCATCCCGCGACCTCGAGACGCTCGGCGTCTCCTCCGGACCGTGCGGTGCGGCCACCCTGGCCGGGGTCGGCGCGGCGCTCGCCGACCCCGGCCGGCGAACGGACCTCGACCTGCCTCCGGACGCCGTCGTCGTCCTCCTCTCCACCGAAGGCCTGGACTCCGCATGAGCGACGCCCGACCGAGCGACGCCCGCCTGCGCACCTGGCGCCACCACCTGCACCGTCACCCCGAGACGGCGTTCAGCGAGCACGCGACCGTCGACTACCTGGCCGCGGTGCTGGGGGGCCTCGGGTATGACGTCGCGCGCGGCATCGGCGGCACGGGCGCCGTCGCCTCCCTGACCCGCGGCACCTCCCGGCGCGCGGCCGGTCTGCGCACGGACATGGACGCCCTGCCCATCCAGGAGGTGGAGGGCCGCGAGCACGGCTCGGTCAACCCCGGGGCGATGCACGCGTGCGGGCACGACGGGCACATGGCCATGGTGCTCGGCGCGGCCGCCGTGCTGGCCGAGGAGGGTGGCTTCGACGGGACGGTCCGCCTGGTGCTGCAGCCGGCCGAGGAGCCGGGCCGCGGCGCGCAGGCGATGCTGGACGACGGGATGCTCGAACGCTTCCCGCTGGACGTGCTCTACGGGCTGCACAACCTCCCCGGCGTCCCGGCCGGGCACCTGCACGTGCGGCCCGGCGGGATCATGGCCAGCGAGGACAACTTCACGATCGTGGTCCACGGCCGCGGCGGTCATGCTGCGCGGCCGGAGGCGGTCGTCGACCCGCTGGTCGCCGGGGCCGAGATCGTCCTGGCCCTGCAGACGGTCGTCGCCCGCAACGTCGACCCCGTGCGCCCGGCGGTCGTCTCCTGCACCGGCTTCGAGACCGACGGCGCGCGCAACGCCATACCCTCCACCGTGCGGATCACCGGTGACACCCGCAGCTTCGACCCGCAGGTGCAGGAGCTGCTCGAGCGGCGGATCCGCGAGCTCGCGACCGGGGTCGCCGCGGCGCACGGTGCGCGGGCGGAGGTGACCTACACCCACGAGTTCGCACCGACGGTGAACGACCCCGAGGTGACGGCGCGCGCGGTCACCGCCGCGGTCGCCGCCCTGGGCGCCGGCCGCGTCGTCGGCGACTGCGACCCGGTCATGCCGAGCGAGGACTTCGGCGTCCTCGCCCGTCACGTGCCCGCGTGCTTCGCCCTGCTCGGCAACGGCACCGAGCCCGGCCGTGGCGGGACGCCGCTGCACAGCGCCGACTACGACCTCAACGACGACATCCTCGGCGCCGGCGTCGCGTTCTACGTCGCGGCGGTGCGGGCGGAGCTGCCGACCCCCTGACGTCCCTGCGGGACGGGTGACACTGGCGCACCCTGTGCACCAATGTCACGTGGGTGACCAGACCGGGTGCCCCGGCACCGGCTCAGCCGCGCGGGCGCCCCAGGATCCAGTACGCGCAGAAGTAGACGGCCGTCCTGGCCACGCCGCGCTCGCGCGTCAGGTGCCGGCGCACGCGCGCGGCCAGGTCCTGCTCGCCCGAGACCCACCCGTAGTCAGGCGTGGGCAGGTCCGCGGCCTCCAGCGCCTCGACCAGCGCGTCACCGGCCCGGCGGCCGGCGCGCTCGACGACGGTCACGCTGCCGCGCTCGGGGGAGGGCAGGTCGGGGACGGCGCCCGGCTCGGTCTCCAGGAGCACGTGCAGCTCCACGTCATACCCCCGTGCGCCCTCGATGATCCCCACCATCGAGGGGTATGCCGTCTCGTCGCCGGCGACGACCTGCACCCGGGCGTCGGCCGGCGGGTGGTAGCAGGTGGTGCCGGTCTGCACGGCGAGCTCGTCGCCGGGGCGGGCGAGGCGGACCCAGCGGGCGCCGGGGCCCTCGTCGACCTCCCCCTCGGGGTGCAGCACGACCTCGAGGTCGATCTCGGCGAGGTCGGGGCGGTAGGCGCGCACGGTGTACCAGCGCACGTCGGGGCGCACGTCCTCGGGCATCTCGCCGATGACCGGGCGTGGGTTGGGGCCGCTGATCCCGGACAGGTCGGGCAGGGAGGTGCCGGGGCGCGGCATGACGAGGCCGACGAACTCGTCGGGGCCGAGCGGGGCGTACCAACCGGCCAGGCCGGGTGCGTGGACGGTGAGCCGGCGCAGCTGCGGGGCGACCCACTCGGCAGCCAGCACGGTCGCCGGGACGCAGGCGTGCTCGGTGCGCTCCAGCGGCATGGCCATCGTGCGGGCGTAGACCTCGCTGGCGACGCGCTCGGCGACCTGCCGGGCGCCACGGCTCAGGGTGTCGGTCAGGGGCGCGTTCATCGGATGACCTCCAGCTCGGGTGCGATCCGCGGGGTGCCCGCGGTGCCCAGGACGTGCCCGACCGGGCGGTGCCGGCCGAGGGGGATGACGGACAGGTCGCCGGTGGCCTCCTGCCACAGCACCCGGCAGGTGATGCCGAAGACGTCGCAGACGGTCTCGGCAGTGACGACCTCGCGCGGGTTGCCCTCGGCGATGACCCGGCCGCCGCGCATGGCGACGAGGTGGTCGGCGTAGCGGGCCGCCATCGCCAGGTCGTGCAGCACCATCACCACGGTGGTGCCGCGGTCGACGGACAGGTCGCGCACGAGGTCAAGCACCTCGACCTGGTGGGCGATGTCGAGGAAGCTCGTCGGCTCGTCGAGCAGCAGCAGGTCGGTGCGCTGGGCCAGGACCATCGCGATCCACACGCGCTGGCGCTGCCCGCCGGAGAGCTCGGTGACCTCGCGGCTGACCAGGTGCGTGGTGGCCGTCAGCTCCAGCGCCTCGGCCACGACCTCGTCGTCCTCGCGGGTCCACTGGCGCAGCAGCCCGTGGTGCGGGTGGCGACCCCGGGCGACGAGCTCGCCGACGGTGATGCCCTCCGGCACGACCGGGTGCTGGGGCAGGAGGGCCATCGACCGGGCGACCTGCTTGGTCGGCATCCGGTGCACGTCGCGGTCGCCGAGCATGACCCGGCCGTCCTTGGGCCGCAGCAGCCGCGACAGCCCGCGCAGCAGCGTCGACTTGCCGCAGCCGTTGGGGCCGACGATCGCGGTGACCTTGCCCTCGGGGACCGTCAGGTCGAGGTCGTGCACGATCGTCTGCTCGCCGTAGCCGAGGCTGAGCCGTTCGGCGCGGAGCACGGAGGTGGTCATGACGAAGACCTTTCACGGGTGAGGAGCCACAGGAGGAAGGGGGCGCCCACGACGCCGGTGACGACACCGACGGGCAGGTTCACCTCGGGTACGGCGTAGGCGCCGGCGTGGTCGGCCAGGACCACGATGACTGCGCCGACCAGCGCCGCGGCGCCGATCGAGGCCCGGCCGCCGAGCAGCCGCCGGGCGATCGGGCCGGAGAGGAAGGCGACGAAGGCGATCGGCCCGCACACGGAGGTGGTGGCCGCGACGAGCAGCACGACGAGCAGCAGCGCCCGGGCGCGGACGATGCCGGGCGGGGCGCCGACGCCGGCGGCCAGATCGTCGCCGAGCTCGACGAGGTGCAGCTCGCGGGCGGTGGCCAGCAGCAGCGGCAGGGCCAGCGCCACGACGACGCCGAGCAGCCCGATCTGGCGCCAGGTGACGCCGTTGAGGCTGCCGGTGAGCCAGACCATCGCCTCGTGCGCGCGGTAGATGTCGGCGCGCAGCAGCACCCAGTGCACCACCGAGGTGAGCATGGCCGACAGCGCGATGCCGACGAGGATCATCCGGGTCGGGGCCGAGCCGGGGCGAGAGGCAGACAGCGTCAGCAGGGCCACGGCCACCAGCGCGGACCCGACGAGGGCGGCCAGGGTGACGGCCGCCCCGGAGCCTCCCAGGATGACGAGGGTGAAGACCGCTGCGGCGCTCGCGCCCATGGTCAGGCCGAGCACGTCGGGGCTGGCCAGCGGGTTGCGGGCCATGAGCTGGAAGGTCGCCCCGCTCGCACCGAGCGCCACCCCGGCCAGGGTGCCGACGACGGCGCGCGGCAGCTTGGAGTCCAGCAGGATGAACTCCGCTCCGCCGGGCACCTCCCCGGTGCCGAGCACGATCCGCCAGAAGTCGGGGACGGTGATCGTGAAGTCACCGAGCAGCGTGCGCACGACCATGGCCAGCAGCCAGGCGACCAGCAGCCCGCCGAGGACGAGGTGGCCGCGACGGCGGGCGTGGGAGCGGGAGCGGCGGACCTCGGCGACGCGGTCGGGCACGGTCTCGACGAGGTGGGGTGTCTCGGTCCCGGTGTCGGCGGCGGGAGCGTTGACGGTCATCGCACCGCCGTCCTGCGCACGAGCCAGATGAGGCCGGGGGCGCCGAGCACCGCGGTCATGATGCCGACCTGGATCTCCGAGGGCGGCATGACGATGCGGCCGAGGGTGTCGGTGAGCAGCACGAGCACCGGCCCGACGATCGCGCTGCCCAGCAGGATGCGGCGGTAGTCGGGGCCGGTGACGAGCCGGACCAGGTGCGGCACGACCAGCCCGACGAAGCCGACCGGCCCGGCGAGCGCGACCGCGCAGGCGGCCAGGCCGACGGCGCCCAGCGCGACGATCGCGCGGGAGAGGTGGACGCGCTGGCCGAGGGCGCGCTCGAGGTCGTCGCCCAGGGCGGTGGCGTTGAGCACCGGACCGGACAGGGCGACGACGAGCAGAGAGACGACCAGCAGCGGCAGCACGTCGAGGACGAGGTCGACCGGCCGTCCGGCGACGCTGCCGACCTGCCAGAAGCGGAAGGTGTCGAGTGCGCTGCGGTCGCTGACCAGCAGCCCGGCGGTGACGCTGACGCCGCCCGCGGTCAGGGCGGCGCCGGCCAGGGCCATCGTGAGCGGTGCCGGACCGCCCGGGGCGGCGGCGGAGACGGCATACACGACGACAGCGGCGACGATGCCGCCCAGCAGGGCGAACCACACGAACGCCCCCGCCGAGCCGATCCCGAGCAGCTGGATCCCCAGGACGACGGCGAGGGCGGCGCCGGCGTTGACGCCGAGGATGCCGGGGTCGGCCAGCGGGTTGCGGGTCAGGCCCTGCATGGCCGCGCCGGACATCGCGACCGCGAGCCCGACGACCATGCCGATGATCGTCCGGTCGACGCGCGCGGCGACGACCGCGCCGGCCGGGTCGGTGCTGACGCCGCGCAGCACGGCCTCGACCCCGCCGACCACCTCACCGGGGCTGAGGGTCCGCGAGCCGACCGCCACCGAGACGGCGGCGGCCAGCACGACGGCGCCGAGCCCGACGGCCAGGGGCCACCAGGTCCGGCGCCGACCGACCAGCACGCCGCGCGTCGGCGGCGTGCTGGTCGTGGTGGTGCTCACGGGCGGGACGATCGCTGCTCCCTGCTCAGCGGGCGCCGGCCTCCGCCGCGACGGCGGCGGCCTCGGCGACCTGGGGGATGAAGCGGTCGATGGCGACCGGGATGGACAGCGGGGTCGGCGAGCTCATGCCCACGACGTCCTGCGGCGTGCCGGACTCGACGTAGGCGCCGGAGGCCATGGCCGGGATCTGCGAGAGCAGCGGGTCCTCGAGCAGCATGTCGGCGGTGAAGCCGCCGTCGGTGTAGAAGATGAAGACGTCGGCGTCGAGGGTGTCGGCCTGCTCGGCGGAGAGGTTGGCCGAGAAGTTCTCGCTGCCGCTCATCTCCTCCACCAGCGGGGCGTTGACCATGCCCAGCTCGGTGAGGAACTGCGGGCGCAGGTCGATGGTGTTGTAGAGGCCGATCGTGGAGGTGTCGGTCGGGCTGAACCAGCCCCACGCGAAGGAGGTGCCCTCCAGCTGGGGGTACTCCTCCTTGGCCGCCTCGAACTCGGCCTCGGTCTCGGCGATGGCCTCCTGCGCCTGCTCCGGGCGGCCGATGGCCTGGCCGACGAGCTCGACCGACTCGCGCCACGGGGTGGCCCACGCCGTCTCGGGGTAGGCGACGGTCGGCGCGATCTTGGAGAGACGGTCGTAGTCCTCCTGGCTCATGCCGGAGTTGCTGCCGATGATGAGGTCGGGCTCCATCGCGGCGATCTCGTCGACGGGGATGCCGTCAGAGTCGTCGTAGCGGGTGATGTCGGCGGGGTCCTGGCCCAGCTCGGTGACGGCCTCGTCGAACCAGTCGGTCGAGCCGGCCTCGTTGCCGCCCCAGTTGATCTTGACGGCCCCGACGGGGACCTCGCCCAGTGCGGCCATGACCTCGTGGTCGGTCCAGCCGACGGTGACGACGCGCTGGGGGTCGGTCTCGATCGTGGTCTCGCCGAAGGCGTGCTCGACGGTGGTCGGGAAGGAGCCGGTGTCGCCGTCGCCGGCCTCCTGCGAGCTGCTCCCGCCCTGGGTCGAGCCGTCGGTGGTGCTGGAGCCGGTCGGGCCGGTGGAGCAGGCCGTCAGGGCGAGGGTGGCGGTGAGCGCGAGCGCCGTCAGGGGCGCGGTGCGACGGACGATGTCGGTCACGGGCAGGGGTCTCCTCGGTGGGACGCGCCGGATATTCCCGGCAGGACCCGACGACCTTAGGACAGCCTTACCTGATTACGCAATCTGGGGGTGGCGAATATGGGGTGTGGCCTGCCTCACAGGTGCGCCGCACGTGACATTGGCGCACGTGGTGCACCAGTGTCACGTCTGGCAGCAGCAAGGGTGGGCCGGGTTAGCCTGACGCCATGCACCACATCCTGGTCGTCGAGGACGAAGCGGGGATCGCGCGCGTCATCGACCGTGGGCTCCGGGCCGCGGGCTACCGCACCAGCGTGGTCGGTGACGGGATCGCCGCCCTCGAGGCGGTGGCCAACGCCGACGTCGACCTGGTGGTGCTCGACGTCGGCCTGCCGCGGATGGACGGCTTCACCGTGCTGCGGATGCTGCGCACGATGGAGGACCCGGTGCCGGTGATCATGTGCACCGCCCGCGACTCCGTCGAGGACACCGTCTCCGGGCTGGAGAGCGGGGCCGACGACTACCTGGCCAAGCCGTTCCGGGTCGAGGAGCTGCTCGCCCGCGTCCGCGCCCGGCTGCGCAAGCCCGCCAGCGCCGTCACCGAGACCCAGCAGATCTCCGCCGGCGGCGTCACCCTCGACCTCGTCGCGCACACCGCGGCGGTCGACGGCCGCCCCGTCGAGCTCTCGGCCCGCGAGTTCACCCTGGCCAGGGAGCTCATGGAGCACGCCGGGCAGGCGCTCTCCCGCGAGCAGCTGCTCGACCGGGTCTGGGGGTATGAGGTGACCGGCGCCTCCAACGTCGTCGACGTCTACATCCGCTACCTGCGCACCAAGCTGGGCGCCGAGCGGATCACCACGGTCCGGGGGATCGGCTACCGCTTCGAGAGCTGAGCCATCGGGAGCTGAGCCGCCTCAGCGTCCGGCGGCCGGGTCGCCCTTGACCCACGACGGTGCCGGTGGCGCGCCGGGCACCTGGAAGACCACCTCGTCGGCGTAGCACCACCACCAGTCCTCGCCCGGCTCGAAGGAGCGGACCAGCGGGTGGCCGACCTCGTGGAAGTGCGCCCGCGCGTGCTTGTTGGGCGAGCTGTCGCAGCACCCGACGTGCCCGCACGTCATGCACAGGCGCAGGTGGACCCACCGGTCACCGGTGCGCAGGCAGTCCTCGCAGCCGTTGGCCGAGGGGGTGACCTCGCGGGCCTCGGCGACGTGGTCGCAGGGCTGGCTCATGGCGCTCCCTTCCTGTCCCTGGCGACTCTAGCCCGTGCATGAGAGCACTCT
Organism: Ornithinimicrobium pekingense DSM 21552; assembly: GCF_000421185.1. Classification (GTDB taxonomy): domain Bacteria; phylum Actinomycetota; class Actinomycetes; order Actinomycetales; family Dermatophilaceae; genus Ornithinicoccus; species Ornithinicoccus pekingensis. Next base: position 298,861 of record NZ_ATWJ01000011.1, on the reverse strand, counting down.
CATCGTCATGTCATCCGGGGCTCATCCCGGGGTTGTTCACTTCTTCTCACGGCCACCGCACCGGCGGCCGGGACGGTCGGGACGGGAAGGTAGGCGATGACGGAGCAGACGGTGGCCGAGGCGCTGCGGGTGGTCTTCTACTCGCACGACTCCCAGGGCCTGGGGCACTTCCGGCGCAACCGCGCGCTGGCCCACGCGCTGGCCCAGCGGCTCCCGCGGCTGACCGGTCGCCCCGTCACCGGCCTGCTCGTCAACGGCGTCGCCGGCATCCCGACCGCGTCGGTGCCGCACGGCTTCGACGTCGTCACGCTGCCGTCGGTGGGCAAGAGCGGGCGGAGCTACGGCCCGCGGCGTCTCGACATCGGACTCAACGCCGTCACCTCGCTGCGCGGGGAGATCGTGCGGGCCACCCTGGCGACCTTCGCCCCCGACCTGGTCGTCGTCGACCGGCACGCCCTCGGGGTGCAGGGCGAGCTCGCCGGCGCGCTGGCCGACCTGCGCGCCACCCGCCCCGAGGCCCGCGTCGTCCTGGGCCTGCGCGAGGTGCTCGACGAGCCGGCCGCGGTCGCCGCCGAGTGGGACCGCACCCCGGCCGACGTCGTCCGCGCCCTCTTCGACGAGATCTGGGTCTACGGCGACCCGGCCGTGCACGACCTGCGCACCACCGGCGAGCTGCCCGCGGCGCTGCACGACATGGTCCGCTACCAGGGCTACCTGGCGCACGGCCGCGCCGAGGACCCCGACGGGCTGGACCCCGAGCGTCCCTACCTGCTGACCACCGCCGGCGGCGGGTCCGACGGCGCGCAGCTGTGCCTGGCCGCGGCCGCCGCGCCGGTGCCCGCCGGATACCGCCACGTGATCGTCACCGGCCCGCAGATGAGCGAGGCCGACCACCGCGCCGTCGAGCGCGCCGCCGTCCGCGCCACCCAGGTCGTGCGCTCCGTGCCCGACGCCGCCGGCCTCATCCGCCGCGCCGCCGCGACGATCTCGATGGCCGGCTACAACACCGTCACCGAGACGATGGCCACCGACGTGCCGGCCCTCCTCGTCCCGCGCGAGTGGCCGCGCCGCGAGCAGCTCATCCGGGCCCGCGGCCTGGCCCGTGCCGGTGCCGCCGACCTGCTGCGCGCCGGCGACCTGACCCCGGCCGCCGTCGGCGCCTGGTGCGCCGATGCCGTGGGTCGGAGGGTCGACCGCCGCCACCTCGACCTGGCCGGGCTCGGCTCGGTCGCACGCGCGGCCGCAGCGCTCACCGCATACCCGACCTCGTCCGTGCCCGCTGAGGAGCTGCGCCATGCTGTCGCCGTCTGACCCGACCGCCAAGGTCGGCTACGTCCTGAAGGTCTACCCCCGCTTCTCCGAGACCTTCGTGGTCACCGAGATCCTCGCCCGCGAGGCGGCGGGGGAGCAGCTGGCGGTCTACGCGCTGCGGCCGACGACGGACGCGCGCTTCCACCCCCAGATCGCCCAGGTGCAGGCGCCGGTCACGCACCTGCCGCGGGCGCACCGGCTGCCGACCGAGTGGGAGGTGTTCGCGCGGGCGCAGGAGGAGCTGCCCGGCTTCGGCCCGGTGCTGGGCGAGCTGATGCCGCTGCTGGTGCGGATGGACCCCTCCGACGTGGCGCAGGCCGTCGACCTGGCGGTGCGGGTGCGCCGCGACGGCATCACCCACCTGCACGCGCACTTCGCCACGCTGGCGGCACGCGCCGCGATGGTGGCCTCCGCGCTGTCCGGCATCCCCTACTCGGTCACCACCCACGCCAAGGACCTCTTCCACGAGGACGTCGACCCGGTGCTGCTGCGCGCGGTGCTGCGGCGGGCGGCGCACGTGGTGGCGATCAGCGACTACAACCGGCGCTTCCTGCTCGACCTCGACCCCACGCTCGCCGGCTCCGTCCGGCTGGTGCGCAACGGCCTGGCCCTGCCGCGCTTCACCTTCGCCGACCCGGTCGCCCCGCGCACGCCGCTGCGGGTGCTCGCGGTCGGGCGGCTGGTGGAGAAGAAGGGCTTCGAGCACCTCGTGCGCGCCGCGGCCCAGCTCCGTGAGGCGGGGATGGCGTGCTCGGTGCGGGTCGTCGGCGACGGCGAGTTCGGTGAGCCGCTCGCTGCGCTGGTCGAGGAGCTGGGACTGACCGGCAGCGTGGAGCTCGTGGGGCCCCGGAGCCAGGCCGAGCTCGTGCAGGAGCTGGGGTGGGCCGACGTGCTGGCCGCGCCCTGCGTGGTCGGCGCCGACGGCAACGCCGACGGGCTGCCGACCGTGATCCTCGAGGCGATGGCCAGCGGGCTGCCGTGCATCGCCACCGACGTGACCGGCATCCCGGAGGCCGTCCACCCCGCCGGTGTCGACGCCGACGGCGAGCCCGTCGCGCAGACCGGCATCCTGCTCCCGCACGACGTCGACGGTCTCGCCGACCGGCTGGCCGGGGCGCTGCGCGAGGTCGCCGACCCGTCGTGGCCGCGGGTCGAGGTGGCCCGAGCGGCCCGTGCGGCGGTGGAGCGCGACTTCGACACGGTGCGTCAGAGCCGGCTGCTGGCGGAGCTGCAGGGGGTAGGTGGCGGGGCCGGCGCGGCGGCTGGTGCTGCGCCCACCGGCGCCCCGCCCGCCGACCTCGTCCTGCCCAGCCACGACCTGGCGGAGGTGTCCCGATGACTCGCGTGGCCTACGTCTGCGCCGACCCCGGTATCCCGGTGTTCGGCACCAAGGGCGCCAGCGTCCACATCCAGGAGCTCGTGCGCGCCTGGCGCGCCCGCGGCGCCGACGTCGAGGTGTATGCCGTGCGCCGCGGCGACGACGTGCCCGCCGACCTGGCCGGTCTGCCCGTGCACGTCGTGCCGGTGGCCAAGGGGGAGGACCCGGCCGCCCGTGAGGTCGCCCAGCGCCGGGCCGCGGCCGAGCTGGCCGCGATGGTGCTCGAGGCCGCGCCCGACGTCGTCCACGAGCGCTACTCCCTCTTCTCGACCGTCCTGCCGACCGTGCGGGCCGCCCACAGCTGCACCACGGTGCTCGAGGTCAACGCCCCGCTCATCGACGAGCAGCGCACCCACCGCGTGCTCGTCGACGAGGCCGCCGCGGAGCTCGCGCTGGCCGACCAGCTGGCCGCCGCCGACGTCGTCGCGTGCGTCTCCGAGCCGGTGGCCGCCTGGGTGCGGCAGCGCGCCGAGGCCCTGCCGGACCGTCGTGCCGTTCTGTCGTGTCACAACGGTCGTCCTGACGACGCCCGTGTCACGACAGAGCCGCACGAGCGTGCGGAGGCGGCAGTCAGCGGCGGCGCGGCCATCACCAGCAGCCCAGCCACAGGCGGCCCCGCCGTCGTCGTCACCCCCAACGGCGTCAACACCGACCGCGTCCGAGCCGTCACCCCCGACCTGTCCGGCGACCCCGTCGTCGTCTTCGTCGGCACGCTCAAGCCCTGGCACGGCGTCGAGGACCTGGTCCGCGCCGCCGCCCTGGCCCGGGTGCCGTGGCGGCTGCGCCTCGTCGGCGACGGGCCGCAGCGCGCCGCGCTCGAGCAGCTGGCCGCCGAGCACGGCGTCGAGCTGGAGATGGTCGGGGCCGTCGCCCCCGAGCAGGTCCCCGCCGCGCTCGAGGGCGCGTCGGTCGCCGTGGCGCCCTACCCCGACTCCGGCGGCCACTACTTCTCGCCGCTGAAGGTCTACGAGTACGGCGCGGCCGCCCTGCCCGTCGTCGCCTCCCGCATCGGCGAGATCCCCACGGTCGTCGCCGACGGCCACACCGGCCTGCTCGTGCCGCCGTCCGACCCCCGCGCGCTGGCCGCCGCGATCGACACGCTCGCCGCCGACCCGGCCACCGCCCGGCGCATGGGTGCCGCGGCCCGGGTGCGGATGGAGTCGCGCCACTCCTGGGCGCACGTGCTCGACGCCACGCTGGCGCCCGTCGCCCACCACCTGACGCGCGTCCCCGCCGGCGACGTCGCCGGGAGACCCGACGCCGACCGCCTCACCGCGGAGCCGGCACCCGTGCCCTAGGCACACCCCAGACGGGGCCGGCCTGTCGTCACTCCCCCACCCCCTGCACCCCCGGCAGGCCGGCCCTCCCCCCTCAGCCCACCCCATACCCGAAGGAAGGTGCCCGCCGTGGCCTCGCCCGACCGACTCCGCGCCTCCGCCCTGCGGCGCACCCTGGGCCTGCTCCGCCCGCACCTGCCCGGGCAGCGGCTGCTGCTGGCCGGCGGCGGCGGGCTGCTGCTGCTCGAGGTGCTCTGGCGCGTGCTCGAGCCGTGGCCGACCAAGCTGGTCGTCGACGCGGTCACCCGCAGCCTGGGCGCCGACCTGGGCGACGGCGGCCCGCCCGCCACCCTGCAGCTGCTGCTGGCGTGCGCGCTGGCGACGGTCTCGATCATCGGGCTGCGGGCGGTGTGCAACTTCGGGGCGACGGTGATGTTCGCGCTCGGCGGCTCGCGGGTGGCCACCCAGCTGCGGGCGCGGGTCTTCGACCACGTGCAGACGCTGTCGCGGGCCTACCACGGCGGCTCGCGCTCCGGCGACGTCGTCCAGCGCCTCGTCTCCGACGTCGGGCGGCTGCAGGAGGTCGCGATCACCGCCGGTATGCCGCTGCTCGTCAACGTCGTCACGCTGGTGGCGATGCTCGGCGTGCTGCTGTGGATCGATTCCGTGATGGCGCTCGTCGCGCTGGTGGCGGTGGTGGCGTTCCTGCTCTTCTCGCGGACCTCGACGGGCCGGATCACCCAGGCGTCGCGGCGGACCCGGCGCAGCGAGGGCGACCTGGCCAGCATCGCCCAGGAGACCCTGGCCGGGATGACGCTGGTGCAGGCCTACACCCTGGAGCAGGAGCGGGCGCGCCACTTCGGCGGCTCCAACCTCAAGTCGCTCAAGGACGGGGTGAAGGCCAAGCGGCTCGCGGCCGGGCTCGAGCGGCGCACCGACGTGCTCGTCGGCGTCTCGACCGCGGCCGTGCTCTTCCTCGGCGGCTCGCGCGTGCTCAGCGGCGCGATGACCCCGGGCGACCTGGTCATCGTGCTGACCTACCTCAAGACCGCGATGAAGCCGCTGCGCGACCTGGCGAAGTACACCGGCCGCATCGCCCGCGCCACCGCCTCCGGCGAGCGGGTCGCCGACCTGCTCGACGTCGAGCCCGAGATCGTCACCCCGGCCGACCCGGTCGCGCCGTGGCCGGTCCGCGGCGGGGTGTCGCTGTCGGGGGTCGCCCTGGCCTACGAGCCGGGCGTGCCGGTGCTCCGGGGCCTCAGCCTGATGGTGCGCCCCGGCGAGCACGTCGCGGTCGTCGGCCCCTCCGGGTCGGGCAAGTCGACCGTGGCCTCGCTGCTGCTGCGCCTGCTCGACCCCGACGAGGGGCAGGTGGCCCTGGACGGGGTCGACCTGCGCGACGTCGACCTGACCTGGCTGCGCTCGCAGGTCGCGCTCGTGCATCAGGACGCCGTGCTGTTCACCGGCACCATCGAGGACAACATCCGCCAGGGCCGCCCCGACGCCACCGACGCCGAGGTGGAGGAGGCGGCGCGGCTGGCGCGCGTGAGCGCGTTCACGGCATACCTGCCCGAGGGGCTGCGCACGCGCGTGAGCGAGGGCGGCGCCAACCTCTCCGGCGGGCAGCGGCAGCGGATCTCGCTGGCCCGGGCGTTCCTGCGCAACGCGCCGGTGCTCGTCCTGGACGAGCCGACGACCGGGCTGGACCCCGACAACGTCGTGCTCGTCACCGACGCCATCCGTGACCTGGCCCGCGGCCGGACCACCGTGGTCATCACCCACGACGTCGACACCGCGCGGCAGGCCGAGCGCGTCGTTGTCGTCGAGGCCGGGCGGGTCACCTGGCAGGGCCCTGCCGCCGAGGCCCCGCTGGAGCGGGTGCTCGACGAGGACGACGAGGCCTCTACCCAGCCGCTGAGGAGCGTGTCGTGAGCCTCTCCGACCCCGGCCTCGCGCTCGTCCTCGACCCCGAGCGGCTCAGCGCGTGCGTCGGCCGCGAGGTGAGCGCGACGCACCTGCGGCCCAAGCCCGGCGTGTCCACCGCGGCCTCGCTGCTGGACGCCGACGGTATGCCGTGGGGCTGGGTCCGCACGCTCACCGGCGAGGCGGTTTCCAAGGCCGCCAAGGCCCGGCACCGTGCGGAGGAGGTCGGGCTGGCCGCCGAACTGGGTGAGGCCGAGCTCGGCGGCCGCGACACGCTGGTGCAGTGGGGGCCGCTGGCGACCGACCCGCGGCTGGCGACCTCGATGGCCCGGCTCGACCTGTCGCAGCTGGAGGTGCTGCGGCACAACCCGTTGCGGCGGCTGGTCGGGCGGCTCGAGGGCGCCGGTCTGGTCGTGCGCGTCACCGCGCACCCGCACCGCGACCGGCTGACGTCGGTGGTCACCGCCCTCGCCGAGCACGACGTGCCGGTCGTCGCGCCGGCCCGGAGGGTGCCCGAGGAGCTGCACCGCGGCCGCGGCGTGACGTGGTGGCCGTGGGTCGAGGGCCGCGACGGCTCCACGCTGGACGGGGGCCCCGGTGCCGACGAGGTGCTGCACGCCGTCGGCCAGGTGGTCGGGGCGCTGCACCTGGTCGACCCCTCGGAGGTGCCGCACCTGCGCACCCGCGGCTGGGCCGACGTCCGGGCCGCCGCGACCGCCTCGGTCGAGCTGCTCGAGGCGGTCGCGCCCGGGGCCGCCGCGGGCGCGCGTCGGGTGCTCGAGCAGCTGCCCGAGCACGCGCCGCCGGGACGGGCGTCCGCGGGGCGTGCCCCGCTCGTGGTGTGCCACGGCGACCTGTCGCTCGACCAGGTGCTCCTGCCGACCGGCGGGGCCCCGGTGCTCACCGACCTCGACCGCGCCGTCGCCGCCCCGGCGGTGCTCGACCACGCCACCTTCGCCGCCGTCGACCTCATCGAGGGCCGCGAGTCCCTCGGCGCAGCCGGCGACGGGTATGCGGTCGCCACCGGCTCGCGACCCGCCGCCCCCGGGCCCTGGGTCGCGGCCGTGCTGCTGGCCCGGGTCGCCGAGCCGTGGCGTCGTCAGGTGCCGGGGTGGACCGGGGAGACCGTGCGGCGGGCGCTGCTGGCCGGACGGGTGCTGGCGATGGAGGACGTGTGGGCGCTGCCGGTGCGCGAGCTGGCGGTGGCTCCGTGACCGGGACGGTGGGTGAGCGTGTGGACGGGACGGTGGGTGGCCCGGCGGGTGCCCCCGCGGGTGGCTCGACCGGGTGGTCGGTCCCGCAGCGGGTCGAGGTCGACGGCGAGGTCGTGGTCGTGGCCCGCGCGTGGCCCGGCAAGGAGAAGGACGGTGTCGCCCGCGTCACGGTGGAGGGCCGCGACCTGCACGGGCGGCTGCGCGCCGGTTCGCTGCGACAGGACGGGCGGGTCCGCCTGCTGCCGGCCGGGGTCGACCCCGCGCTGCCCGCGCTCGAGCGTCTCGCCCCCGAGGGAGAGCTGCTCGTCCACCGCGCCGGACGCCGGGCGGTGCTGCGGCACACCGGTGGGTACACCAAGGTGGTGCGCCCGGGGCGGTCCGCCGCGGTCGTGGCCGCAGCCTCCACGGGCGGGACGCTGGCGGCCGCCGCCGGCCTGGCCGCCCCGCAGGTCGTGCACCACGACCCGGAGCAGGCGGCCGTGACCCTGTCCGTGCTGCCCGGCCGGCCCGTGCACGAGCTCGCCGCCGGACGGGACTGGGAACGGATCTGGACCACGTGGGCCTCGGCCTGGGTGCGGCTGCAGGGGCTCGATGAGGGCGCGGTCGGCGTGAACGGCAGCGCCGGGGCGCCCCTGACCGAGCCGGCGCGAGACGGCGCCGCCGGGCTGGCACGGCATACCGCAGAGGACGAGGCCGGGGTGGTCGGCCGGTGGGCCGACCAGGCGCTCACCGCCGGCCTGCTCCCGGCCGTCTGGGGCGAGCGGGCGGGGGCGGTGGCGGCCCGGCTGCGGGACGCCGGCGACCCCGAGCGGATGGTGCCGACGCACCGCGACCTGCACGACAAGCAGCTGCTGTGGGACGGGGACACGCTGGGCGTGCTCGACCTCGACACCGCGTGCGTCGCCGACCCCGCCCTGGACCCGGCCAACCTGGCCGTGCACGCCGACCTGCGGCGCGCGCAGGGCATCTGGTCGACCTCGGCCGCGTCGGCCGTCGAGGTCTCGGCCGAGGTCGTGGCCCGGGTGGCCCAGGTCGACGAGGAGCGGTGGGGGACCGCGCAGCTGGCGACCGTGGTGCGGCTGGCGTGCGTGTACGCGTTCCGGCCGGCCTGGCGCGACGTGGTGCTGGCGTGGGCCGAGCAGAGGTGGGAGGGCCTCGCCGCCTGAGGCCTGCGTGAGCCGGGCGAGCTCGTCGAATGCCGGTCGACATCGCCCGGTAGGGCGATGTCGACCCCGCGATGCCGTGGTCGCACCGGGCCGCCGGCCGAGGTCCGCCACCTGCCGCAGGTTGCCGCGGCCGGCCGTGACCGCGTCGGTCAGCGGCGGCGCTGCCCGGGGGCGTGGGCGACGCACGTGCGTGCCGTGGGTCGCACCTCCAGGCGGGCCGGGGCGATCGGGTCTCCGCAGACCTCGCACGACCCGTAGCTCCCGTCGTCGATGCGGCCCAGGGCGGCCTCGACCTCCGCCAGGTGGCGCCGCGTCTGCTCGGTGACCGCCGAGAGCTGCGCACGCTCGTAGGCGATGGTCTGCCCCTCGGGGTCGTGCTCGTCGTCGGCGTTGGAGTCGCGCGACGCCTCGAAGAAGGTGCCCATGTCCTCGGCCAGGGCGGCCATGCGGGCGTGCAGCGACACGCGTTCCTCGCGCAGGCGTGCCGCCGCGTCGCCGGCGGTGGGCTCGGCGCCGTCGCTGGGGCCAGGGCCGTCACCGGGGTCTGCGTCGGGCCTGCTCGGAGTCATGGTGCGCTGGTCAACCACCCGCCGCGCGGTGACATTCCGGCTGGCCGGGTGGGTCACCGCGCGGCGGCAGGTCAGGTCAGTGCACCGGCACCGGCTGGGGGCGACGCCGCAGCAGCACGAGGCCGGTCGCCGCGGCCATCGCCAGCGCGCCCCCACCCAGCAGGGACGCGGAGATGGAGAGGCCCTCCGTGGACGACCAGCCCGCCGAGGCGCCCGTCCCGCCGCCGTCGGCAGGAACCGGCACGGTGAGAGCGTCACCCTCGTCCGCGGACGGGCGCCGGTCCGCACCCGGGGCCGGGACCGGGGTCTGCTGCAGGGCTCGGCTCGCCCGGTTGAACTCGGGTCGGGTCACCTGGGGTGCCTCGCCGGCGGTGCGCCACTGCTCGAGCTGCGGCATACCGGAGCAGGCCGAGGGGTAGGTGTCGCAGTAGCTCTGTCGAGAGCCCTTCGACTCCGCCGACAGCACGGCCTTGGCGATGGCGCGGGACAGCGTGGTGGCGCCGGCGTTGAAGATGCCGTTGAGCTGGCGCGAGTCGGCCGGGTCGTTGACCTGCAGCGGGTCACCGTCACCGGTGGACACGGCGAAGACGGTGTCGCCGTCCGAAAGGGTGTGGATCGGGCTGATGGCGCGGGCCATGCCGTCGTGGGCGTTGCCCGACATGCGCTGCGCGGCCGCCTTCTCCAGCGGGGCGTTGGTCGCGACGACCGCGATCGTGGTGTTGAGCGACTCCTCGGAGGAGGTCTGCGCCGCCGCCGACGACTCACCCCCGCACTCCGCACCGCTCGGCGCCCGGTAGCCGTCGAACTCGCCGCCGAGGCCGTAGCGCACGCCGTAGAGGCTGCAGTCGGCCGGGTCGACGGGGGAGCCGGCCGGGTTGACCACGACCAGGGCGCCGACCCAGATGCCGTCGCCGAGGTAGACGCTGGCGGTGCCGACACCGCTGCTCATGCCGCCGGCGCGGGCGCCGGTGCCACCGCCCACCGAACCCTGCCGGACGGGGCCGTCCGCCGTGGCCTCGGCGGCCAGGTAGCCCCACTCGGCGGAGGTCCGTGCCTTCGGGTCGCCGCCCCGGTTGAGGTCGTAGATGTCGGCGGCCGGGACGATCGGGGCGACGCCGGCGGAGCCCAGGGGGACGCCCTCGCCCCTGTCCTCCAGCCAACGGATGATCCCGTTGGTGGCGGACAGCCCGTACATGCTCGACCCGCCCAGCTGGATCGCGTTGACCCCCGGGTTGGAGTTGAGCGGGCTGAGCAGGTCGGTCTCCTTGGTCGCGGGAGCACCGCCGCGCTGGTCCACGCTGGCCACGGCCATCTCCGGGGTGTAGACGACGGTCGTGCCGGTCAGGAAGGGCGCGACGTCGGACTGCACCTGCCCGACGTGGATGCCGGGGACGTCGGTGATCGCGTTGTGCTCACCGGGTAGGCCGACCTCGTCGGCGGCGGCGGGGAGCGCGGCGAAGGAGGCGAGGGGAAGGGTCAGGGCCGCGGCCAGCAGGGTCGTGCGCAGGGATCTCATGCTCGTGCTCCGTTCTCGGCGGCGCACGAGCGTCCCGTCGGAGCACCGTGCGTCGCTGCAGGTTGCAGGGAAAGGCGGCGGCCGCCTCGGGTCGTGCGGCCGTCACCTGGTCCGGAACCTAACGAAGCGCACGCGGCACCGGAAGGGACTTGGTCAAACCTTTGCCATCGGCGGGCGTGTCAGGTCGTGGCGCGCGCCGTGTCCTCTGCCGGGCAGGGTGTCCTGCGCCTGGGCAGTCTTCTCGTGCGGGGGAAACTTCCCCCGCACGAGCGTGCTTCGCCGGCATGGAAACGCCTCCCTCCGGCAGCGCCGGAAGGAGGCGCCTCTCAGCGGGTTGTTCGAGAACAGGGATCGAACAGGTGCTGAGCACGACACGGCGGTTCATCCACGGCACCGGGTCGCACCTCGGAGACTACTCCTCGGTAGCCGTTTCCTGGCGGCAGGGCACCCGATCAGCCGCCGCCCGTGTCGACGGACGCACAGGCCTCGCGGACGTAGTCGTAGAGCGCCACCTTGACGTCGTCCGGTGCCACGAGCGCGACCTGGCCCTGGCGGCCGTCGAGGTCGACCGTGACACGGAAGCGGGTGCCCTGCTTGTCCTCGGCGATCGCGTGGGCGTCGCACCGGCCCGGGACGAGAGTGACGGCGAAGGAGCGCGTCCCGGTGGCGGGGGCCATGAGGTCGAGCGGGAGGCCGTCGGGCAGCCGCTCGAGGGTGAGCGGGTCGACGTGCTGCAGCAGCGTCGTGCCGCTCATGTGCCGGAGGTGCAGCTCACGCCCACCGGCACCCTGACCCCTCGCCTGCACGTCGACCGTCAGCTCAGCGGCGACCAGCCCGTCCCGCGAGACCACGCGGGGCAGGCCCTGCACCGAGAGACTGGCGACCTCGGCCACCTCGAGGGCGAAGCACTCGGCCGTATGCAGCTCGGCGACCTGATCGTGCTCGTCGGAGGCCACCACCTCGACCGTCCCCCTGGTCCCGTCCGCCAGCCGGTAGTCGACCTCGGCGACGTGCCGGCCCGCCGCCGCACCGCAGACCGGCCCGCTCAGCACGACCGGCATGTCGACCGCCCGCCCGGCACCCAGGACGCTGCCCCGCCTGCGGTAGACCATCGGCTCGTCGAACGCGGAGGAGCGCAACGCCATACGCTCCACCACCACCTCGCCGGAGCCGTCGTTGCGGAGCTTGACCTGCACCTGCCGGTCGTCCAGGTCCATCCGCGACTGCCACAGCACGGCGCTCAGCGTCGGGGCGACGCTCGCGTCCGGTGACGTCGGTGCCGGGGTCGTCGGGGGCTGCGCCGACCCCGAGCACGCCACGGGCAGGGCGAGGACGAGCAGCCCGGCCACGACCGCCACCCGGTGCCTGAACGCGCCTGCCACCCTCATGTGCACTATCTTCGGGGCACCGCAGGGCCGACGCAGGGGAGCACGTCATGGTGGGTGCGATGGAGCAGACCATGACCAGGTGGGTGGTGATCGTCGTCGCACTCCTGGTCGCAGCCGCGATGGGCAGTCCCTCGGCGCAGGCCGCGGCCGCAGAACCGACCCGAACGTCGGCGACGCCGGCCCCGACCGCGGGCACCGCCGCGACGACCGACCTCGGCCCGGCCGCAACGACCGACCTCGGCCCGGCCGCCACCACCGGCCGCGTCGGCGGTTCCGACCGCTACGCCACGTCGGCGGCCATCTCGCGCCGGGCGTTCCCCGGTGGGTCCGAGGCGGTCTACCTGGCCCGCGGCGACGAGTTCGCCGACGCGGTCGCGGGCGGCATGCTGACCGACGGGCCCATCCTGCTCGTGCGCCCGTGCGGGACCGTCCCGGCCGCGGTGCAGGCCGAGATCACCCGCCTCGCGCCCCGGCAGGTCGTCGCGCTCGGCGGACCGGGGGCCGTGTGCGAGGACACCCTGCGCGCCGCGGCCGCCGGGCGAGCCACCGACCGGATCGCCGGCGACAACCGCTACGACACCGCGGCCCTCATCAGCGAGCGCGTCTACCGGGGGCAGACCGAGGGGCCCGTCTACGTCGCCAACGGCACGGCCTACGCCGACGCGGTCGCCGCGGGGTCGCTGACCGACGGCCCGGTGCTGCTGGTCCGGCCCGACGGGTCCTACCCCACGGCGGTCCTGTGGGAGCTCGCCCGGCTCGCGTCCCCGCAGGCGGTCGGCATCGGCGGCCCCACCGTCGTCGCCGACTCCACGCTGCAGGAGCTTCCCTACTCCTACCACCGGCCCGACCGGGTCCACGGCAGCAACCGCTACGACACCGCGGCCTCGCTCGCGGGACGGGCCTTCCCCGAGGCCCCCTCGACGGTCTATCTCGCCCGCGGTGACACGCTCGCGGACGCGGTCGCCGCCGGCGTCCTGGCCGACGGTCCGGTGCTGCTGGTCACGCAGCGCTGCGGCGCGCTCCCGGCGAGCGTCACCGCATACCTGTCCCTGGTGACGCCCGACCGCGTGCTGGCGCTCGGCGGCCCGGGCGCCGTGTGCGACGCGACCCTGCAGGCAGCCTCGGCGGCCGCCCGACCCGGCCAGCTGCTCCCGACCGCGAGTGTCGCGGCGGACGCCGGCCACTCGTGCGCCGTCACGGCGGCCGGGGCGGTGCGCTGCTGGGGCTACAACGGGGCCGGGCAGCTCGGCGACGGCACCACGACCGCCAGCCCGTCCCCGGTCTCCGTCAAGGGCCTCGGCGCCGGCACCACCCGCTCGGTCGCGGTCGGCGGAGGGTTCACCTGCGCGCTGACGACCGACGGGGCGGTGCGGTGCTGGGGATCCAACCACGACGGCACGCTCGCCGGGCCCTACGGCACCCACAGCACGGAGGTGGTCGACATTCCCCGGCTCGGCGCCGGCACGACCGTGCAGGTCACCACCGGCCAGAAGCACGCCTGCGCGCTCAGCATCACCGGCGCGACGCGGTGCTGGGGATCCAACTCCTCCAGCCAGCTCGGGATCGGTATGGAGAAGGGCGGGTCGCAGGCCTGGCCCGCCCTGGTCTCCGGTCTGGGGCCGGGGACCACGCGCCAGGTCGACGCCACCTACCTGAGCACCTGCGCCGTGCGCACCGACGGCGCCGCCCTGTGCTGGGGCTCCAACGTCGTCGGCGGGCTCGGGGACGGCACCGACGTCGAGCGCACCACCCCCAGCCAGGTCAGCGGCCTGGGCCCGGGCACCACCGCCCAGGTCTCCGCGGGCGTGCACCACGGCTGCGCGGTCACGCGGGAGGGCGCCGTGCGGTGCTGGGGCGACAACGCCGAGGGTGGGCTGGGATACCCCCACCCCGGAGGTGGTGGCTACTGGTCGCTGGTCCCGGTGGAGGTCGGTGGGCTCGGCCCGGGCAGCGCGACCGCCGTGGACGCCAGCGGATCCGGCTTCAACTGCGCACTCACGACGGCGGCAGCCACCGTGTGCTGGGGGGCGAACACGTTCGGGACCCTCGGGGTGGGGGCGGCGAGCGAGCCGCGCGCCACACCCGGTCCGGTCCAGGGCCTGGGCGGCGGGACCACGGCGCAGGTCGCGGCCGGCTACCGGCACGTCTGCGCCCTGACGACCGGCGGCGAGGTGCGGTGCTGGGGCGACAACTGGTACGGCCAGATCGGCGACGGCACCGACGTGCAGCGCGACGCACCGGTGCGGGTCACGGTCTGAGCGCGTGGCAGGCTCGGACCATGAGTGAGGAGGTCGTCGACCTGGAGGAGAAGTTCGCGCTGTTCTCCGAGCACTGGTCGCCCAAGCTGGTGGCGCGGCTCAACGACTACGAGGTCAAGCTGGTCAAGGTCAAGGGCGACTTCGTCTGGCACCGGCACGAGGACACCGACGAGCTCTTCCTCGTGCTCGACGGGCAGCTGACGATCCAGCTGCGCGACCGCGACGTCGTGCTCGGGCCGGGCCAGCTCTTCGTGGTCCCGCGCGGCGTCGAGCACTGCCCGCGCGCCGACGGCGAGGTCAAGGCGCTGCTGCTCGAGCCGCAGGGCGTGGTCAACACCGGTGACGCCGGCGGGGAGCTCACCGCGCGGGTCGAGACGATCTGACGGGGCGGCGCTCCCGTTCGCCGGGACGCTGACCTCGGCAGTTGCCATACTCGGGAGGGTGACCGAGCGCGGAGCAGTCGTCGTCGGCGCCGGGCCCAACGGCCTGGCCGCCGCCGTCACGCTCGCCCGGGCCGGGGTGCCGGTGCGCGTCCTGGAGCGGATGGACGAGATCGGGGGAGGGGCCCGGACCACCGAGGTCACGCTGCCCGGCTACCGCCACGACATCTGCTCGGCCGTGCACCCGATGGCCTACGCCTCGACCTTCTTCGCCCGCTTCGGGCTGCGGGAGCGCGTGCAGTTCGTCGACCCCGAGATCCCCTTCGCCCACGGGCTCGACGCCGACCGCGTCGTCCCGGCCTTCCGTGACCTTCAGCGCACCGCCGAGGGCCTCGGGGTGGACGCGCGGGCCTACCGCTCCCTTCTGCGCCCCTTCGTCGACCAGCCCGACCTGGTCAGCAGGCTGGTCGCCGACACCCCGCTGCGCCCGCCTCTGGACCCGCTGGGCCTGCTGCGCATCGGCCTGCCGGTGCTCGAGCAGGCCTCCCCGCTGTGGAACCGCCGCTGGGAGACCGAGGAGGCCCCGGCCCTGCTCACCGGGGCGATGGCCCACCCGATCCAGCCGATGCCCGGGCTGGGCTGGGCCGCCGCGGGTATGGTGCTCGCCGCCTCCGCGCACATCGGCGGCTGGCCGATCCCGGTCGGCGGCAGCCAGGCCATGGCCGACGCGCTGGCCGACGACGCCCGCGCGCACGGGGCCGAGCTCGTCACCGGTCATCACGTCTCCAGCCTCGACGAGCTCGGCGACGCGGCCGCGGTCATCCTCGACGTCAGCCCCCGGGCGCTCGCCGACATCGCCGGTGACCGGCTGCCGCGCCGCTACGCCCGGCAGCTGCGCCGCTACCGCTACGGCGGGGCGGCGGCCAAGGTCGACTTCGCGCTCTCCGAGCCGGTGCCCTGGCGCGACCCCGACCTGCACCGGGCCGGCACGGTCCACCTGGGCGGGCCGCGGAGCCAGATGGCCGCCGCCGAGGCCGCGATCGCCCGCGGCGAGCACCCGGTCAAGCCCTACGTCCTGGCGTCCCAGCCCACCACCTTCGACCCGTCCCGGGCGCCCGAGGGCCGGCACGTGCTGTGGGCCTACAGCCACGTCCCCACCGGCTCCACGCTCGACCCGACCGAGACGATCACCCGGCGCATCGAGGAGTTCGCCCCCGGGTTCCGCGACGTCGTGCTCCACTCGAGCGCGCGCTCGGCGACGGACCTGGAGGCCTACAACCCCAACTACGTCGGGGGCGACATCGCCGTCGGGCAGGTCGGGATCCGCCAGCTCCTCGCCCGCCCCACCCTCTCGTTCGACCCCTGGCGCACCCCCGCCAAGGGCGTCTACCTGTGCTCGTCGGCGACCCCGCCCGGCCCGGGCGTGCACGGCATACCCGGGTGGCGCGCAGCGCTGTCCGCCCTCCGCCACGAGTTCGGCATCACCGCCGAGCCCGACCTCTCACCCTGACCCGGCCGCCTCATCCCTGACCCGGCCCCCGACCCCCCGCCCCCCGACCGAAGGAGCACGCATGGCAGTGAACACCAGGGCGATCGCCGCCTCTCCCGAGTCCGTCTTCCGGGTGCTCGGCAACGGCTGGCTCTTCCCGGTCTGGGTGGTCGGGGCCTCGAGGATGCGCGACGTGGACGAGTCGTGGCCCGGCGTCGGGGCACGGATCCACCACTCGGTCGGCGCGTGGCCGGCCCTCATCGACGACTACACCGAGCTGCTGGAGTGGGACCCGCCGCGCCGCGTCGCCATGCGCGCCCGGCTCTGGCCGATCGGCGAGGCCACGGTGGAGCTCGACGTCGAGCCGGTGCCGGGCGGCAGCACGGTCACGATGACCGAGACGCCGACCAGCGGACCCTTCGCGATGGCGCCGCGGCCCGCGGTGGACCTGTCGATCCGGATGCGCAACGTCGAGACGCTGCGGCGCCTGGCCTACCTCGCCGAGGGGCACGCGGACTGACCCCGGGCATCTCGGTGGCCGAGCCCACGTCCCCTCACGCGTCGGCGCGGTCCTTGTCGGACATCGTCAGGTAGCGCTCGACCGCCAGGCCGCTGGCCCAGCGCACCACACCCGGGACGAGCCGCTCGCCGAGCACGGCCAGCTGGGCCAGCGGGCGCGGCGCGAGGACGGTCTCGGGGTTGCGGGGCAGCGCCGTGAGCACGATGCGCGCCAGCGCGTCCGGGTCCATCGGCGGACCCTGCAGCTGACGCACGAGGCGCAGGCCGACGCGGTTGGCGCGCGTGCGCCGCATACCCGGGTTGATGTGGTCCAGCAGCGGCGTCTCGACGAACGCCGGGCAGACCACGGTGACCTTCACCCCGTGCCGGCGGGCCTCGACCCGCAGCGCCCGGCTCATCGTGACCACCGCCGACTTCACCGCCGAGTAGGGCACCATCGAGGGCACCGGCAGGATCCCCGCGAGCGAACCCATGACGACGATGTGGCCGAAGCCCTGCGCGCGCATGAGCGGGTAGACCGCGTCGACGCCGTGCACCACGCCCCGCAGGTCGATGTCGATGAGGTCGTCCCAGTGCTGGCGGGTCATCTCCGGCATCGTGCCCGCGACGGCGATGCCGGCGTTGTCGTGGAAGACGTCGATGCGCCCGTGCTCGGCGACGACGCGCTCGGCGACCGCCCGGAAGGCGTCGGGGTCGCGCACGTCGAGCTGCAGCTGGTCGTCGGCCGTCGGGTGCAGGTCGGCGACCACGACCGTGTCGCCCCGCTCCCGGTGCGCCCGCGCCAGCGCCTCCCCGATCCCGCGCGCCCCGCCGCTGATCAGCACCACGTCGCCAGCCATGGCTCGACCCTAGGGCCTGGGCGCCCTCGCGGCCCTTCGTGACGGCCGACGGGCGGGGGTCGCTCCGGGGCGCGGGGGAGCGGGGACCGCCCTACATTGCAGGTATGTCGACGCAGCCCCCGAACTCCGACAGCTCCCCCCTCACCGGCGTGACCGAGCGCATCGAGTCGGCCGAGGCCCTCGACGGCCTGGCCGGCCGGATCGGGCACGCCGCGGACGCCCTCGTCTCCGACCCGGACCGGGCGAGCCTGCTGCGCTCCGGGCCGCTCGGCCACGCGCTCCACCCCGTCATGACCGACATCCCGCTCGGGGCGTGGATGAGCGCAGCCGTGCTGGACTGGACCGGCGGGCCGGCCATGCGTCCGGCGACCCAGCGGCTCGTCGGGCTCGGCAACGCGGCCTACCTGCCGACCGCGATCACCGGTCTGGCGGAGTTCGCCGGGCTGGACGCGCGCAGCAAGCGGGTCGCCAGCGTGCACGCCGTGGCCAACAACATCGCGCTCGGCCTCAACGTGGCGTCGTGGTTCGCCCGGCGCAGCGACCGGCACGGGCTCGGGCGGGTGCTGACGGCCGGCGCGATGACCGTGGGCGGGTTCGGGGCCTTCCTGGGCGGCCACCTGGCGATCGGGATGAAGGCCGGCAGCCACGACCCGCGCATCGCCCGCTCCAGCGGGCACGCGCCCGGCGAGGGGATCCCCGTCTAGCGCCTGTGCGCCTGCCGGAGGCAGGCTGTGCGAGGTGCATGAGAGAACTCTCATGCACGTCTCATGCCGCTCTCCTGGCTGTGCGCCATCCTGGGTGGCATGAAGATCCTCGCCTCGGTCGTGGCCCTGGTGCTCGTCGGCCTCACGGGCGCCTGGCTCTGGATGGACGCCACCGCGCAGGCCCGTCAGGAGCCTGCGGGCGTCGTCATCACCGGCCCCGTCGACCCCGACGCCGTGACCGCCGTCATCGGCGGGCAGGACACCACCGAGGACTCCGCCCCGACCGGCGACTCGACCGGGTCCGCCACGGCGACGGAGGGGCCCGGCCGCTCTGCCTCGCTCGACCAGGTCGTCACCCTGCTGGGCTCCACCTCCGAGGCGCTGCTCACCCGGGCCGCCGAGGCCCGCGAGGCCGAGGAGGACGCGAAGGCCGCCGAGGAGGAGCGCAAGGCCGCGGAGAAGGCCGCCGAGGAGCAGCGCAGGGCCGCGGAGAAGGCCGCCGAGGAGCAGCGCAAGGCCGCGGAGAAGGCCGCCGAGGAGCAGCGCAGGGCCGAGCCCATCCCGGTCCAGCCCGCGCCGGTCGCCCCCGGCGGCGGCTGCGAGTGGGACGAGGACGACGCCGAGTGGGACTGCGACGACGATGACGACGACGACCGCTGAGTCCCGCGCCGGCAACGCTGTCCGGCGCCGGTGAAGCGGCCTCGTGCCCGGGAAGCTTCCCCCGCACGAGACGTCTTCTCCGGCACGGGCAGCTTTTCCCCGCGCCGCACCGCCGCCAAAGCCGGTCCTGCGACGCCAGGGTGGCTAGCGTTGAGCCGTGCGACCGACTCCCCAGCCGGAGGGTGAACCAGTGACCGCGACGCCCGATCCCGCGGCGCGCCCACCCCATACCCCGCTGCCCTGGCGCACGCTGCTGACCGAGACGGTCCTGGTGCTCGGCGTCAGCCTGGGCGCCTCCGTCATCTGGTCGGTGCTGTCGATCCTGCGCAAGGTCACCGCCGAGACGCCGCTGTCGGCACAGACCACCGCGATGAACTCCAGCGTCACCCCCGACCGCCCGTGGCTGGACCTGGCGCACCAGCTGGCCGGCATCGCGATCGCCCTGGTGCCCGTCGTGCTGGCGCTGCACCTGCTCGCCCGCGACCGCTCCGCGCTCCCGCCGCACCACCTCATGGGCTTCGACCTGCGCCGTCCGGGCCGCGACCTGGCCGGCGGCGCCGTCCTCGCGGCGGTCATCGGGCTGCCCGGGCTGGCCCTCTACCTCGTCGCGCGCGAGCTGGGCGCCAACACGACCGTCGCGCCGGCCAACCTCGCCGACGTGTGGTGGGCCGTGCCCGTCCTGCTCCTGGCCGCCGCCCAGAACGCGGTGCTGGAGGAGGTCATCATGGTCGGCTACCTCTTCCGGCGGTGGGCCCAGGCCGGGTGGGGCACGTGGACGATCATCGTCACCTCGGCGCTCATCCGCGGCGGCTACCACCTCTACCAGGGGTTCGGCGCGTTCATCGGCAACGTGGCGATGGGGCTGCTGCTCGGCTGGGTCTACACCCGCACCCGCCGGGTCATGCCGCTGGTGGTCGCCCACACGCTGCTCGACGTCGTCGCCTTCGTCGGGTATGCCGTGCTCGCCGACCGCGTGGGGTGGCTGTGACCGCACGACGCGAGCGCCGGGCCGACCGCGGTTAGTGTGGGCGCCATGACCAACGTCGCGATCGTGCACCGTCCGGCCGAGTCCCGCTTCGAGGCGATGAGCGGCGAGGACGTCGTCGGCCACCTCGCCTACCGCCTCAACGGCGGCACCGTCGACATGCACCACACCGAGGTCGACGTGCCGATGCGCCACCGCGGCAT
Organism: Ornithinimicrobium pekingense DSM 21552; assembly: GCF_000421185.1. Classification (GTDB taxonomy): domain Bacteria; phylum Actinomycetota; class Actinomycetes; order Actinomycetales; family Dermatophilaceae; genus Ornithinicoccus; species Ornithinicoccus pekingensis. The sequence goes on along the minus strand of NZ_ATWJ01000011.1, from coordinate 279,082 downwards.
CGCCGGGCTGCTCGTGGAGGAGGCCCTGCGGGAGATGCGCGCGCAGAAGCTGCACGTGCGCCCCAGCTGCCCCTACGTCGCCAGCTACATCGAGCAGCACCCCGAGCACGAGAGCCTGCTCGCGCCCTCGCTCACCTCCGAGGACCGCGACGCCTGAGGCGCCGCGACCCCATACACCCTCGAGGTATGCCGTGAGCTCCGCCGGACCCGAGCCCGAGCAGGTCCCCATCCGGGACGAGTCGATCCGCCTGGGCCAGCTGCTCAAGCTGGCCAACGTCGTGCAGGACGGTGCCATGGCGCGCATGGTCATCGAGCACGGGGAGGTCACCGTGGACGGTGAGACCGTCGTGCGCCGGGGCACCCAGGTCCGGCCGGGGCAGGTCGTGGAGTACGACGGCCACCGGTTCACGCCGACCACCCAGGCCTGAGCGGCGCCGCGGGACCCCGCCTCGCGCCGCGGGGCCGGATGGCTCGTGGCACCATCGTGGGATGACCACGACACCCGTCGCCCTGACGATCGCAGGCTCCGAGGCGACCGGCGGTGCCGGCGCCCAGGTCGACCTCAAGACCTTCCAGGAGCACGGCGTCTTCGGCTGCGTCGCGCTGACCTGCATCGTCTCCTTCGACCCGAAGAACGACTGGAACCACCGGTTCGTCCCCGTCGACCCGCAGGTGATCGCCGACCAGCTGGAGGTCATCACCACCTCCTACCCGGCCGAGCAGCTCGACGTCGTCAAGATCGGGATGCTCGGCACCCCGGCCACGATCGAGACGGTCGCCACGGCGCTGGGGGAGCGCAGCTTCGGCCACGTCGTCCTCGACCCGGTCCTCATCTGCAAGGGCCAGGAGCCTGGCGCGGCCCTCGACACCGACGAGGCGCTCAAGGCCCGGGTGCTGCCGCACGCGACGTTCGTCACGCCCAACCACTTCGAGACGATGTCGCTGTCGGGGATGGAGTCGATCGAGACCGTCGAGGAGCTCACTCTCGCGGCCCAGCGGATCCACGAGCGCTCCGGCGCGGTGGTGCTGGCCAAGGGTGGTGTGCACCTCGCCGGTGACGACGCGGTGGACGTCTACGTCGACGCCGAGCGCACCGAGGTGCTCAGCGCGCCCAAGCTCGGCGACGGTGCCCAGGTTGCCGGGGCGGGCTGCACGCTGGCCGCCGCCGTCGCGGCCCGGCTCGCCCTGGGCGACTCGCCGTGGGAGGCCGCGCAGGCCGCCAAGGAGTTCGTCACCCGCGGCATCGAGCGCCGCCTGTCCAGCGGTGCGCCCTTCGACGTGGTCTGGCAGGGCGAGGAGAGGTGACGCTCTCCCCCCGCGGCGCCAGCGCCGTCGTGCACGGCAGCCCCGGCAAGGGGTGGATGATCATGCTGGTCGGCGGGGTCATGGCCTGGATCTCGGGACAGTCCTGGAGCACGGGCCGTGGGTTCGGCGAGGTGTTCTCCCTGCTCATGGCCTACGGCACGCTCGCGGCGCTGGCCGTGCCCGCCACGCTGGTCGCCGGCCGCTCCTCCAAGCCGTGGCTCATCGGCCTGGCCGGCTTGATGGGCATGACCATCCCGTGGTTCTTCGACCTGGCCGTGGAGTTCGGCGGCGAGGGGATCTGGCTGACCTCGCTGGTCATCCTCGTGACGAGCTGGACGGTGACGTTCGTCGTGTCGTGGGGCACCCGCTGGGTGGCCCGCTACGCCGACCAGCACCACCTGTAGTCCCGGGCACGGGACCGTGGCGGTGGCGGTGGCGGTGGCGGTGGCGGCGCGGTGCGAACGCTCGTGCACCGCTGTCGTGTCACAACGGTCGTCACAGCGACGCATGTGACACGACAGAACCGCACGGCGGTGCGCGGCGCTGTCCTGTGCTGCGGAAACCGTGCCGTGCAGTAGATACCGCCCCGCGCGGGGGAAGCTTCCACGGCACGAGGCGGTATCCCCGGCACGCGGCGCCATGTGCGGCGCGAAGGGTCCTACGCGGCGTGCGGGCGGTGTTGTCGGTGGCCCGTGGGGTGTGCGGGCGGTGTCGTCGGTGGCCCGTGGGGTGTGCGGGCGGTGTCGCCGGTGGCCCGGCGCCGCTCAGCCCTCGCGGCTGACCAGCCACTCCCCGGCGATCTCGATCAGCCGGTCGTTGGCCTCTGTCTCGCCGACGGAGGCGCGCACGCCCTCGCCGGCGAAGGGGCGCACGGTCAGCGCGCGCGCCTGGCACGCCTGGGCGAAGGGCACCGCGTCGTCGCCCAGCGGGAACCACACGAAGTTGCCCTGCGCGTCGGGGATGGCCCACCCCTGGTCACGCAGCGCCGCGACGACCCGCTCGCGCTCGGCCACGAGCTCCTTGACCCGCACCTCCAGCTCGTCGTAGGCCGCCAGGCTCGCGACGGCCGCCTGCTGGGCCAGGTCGCTGACGCCGAAGGGGGTGGCTGCCTTGCGCAGGGCGGTGGCGACCTCCTCGCGGGCGACGGCATACCCGACCCGCAGCCCCGCCAGCCCGTAGGCCTTGGAGAAGGTGCGCAGGACGGCGACGTTGGGGAACTCCCGGTAGAGCGCGAGGGCGTCGGGCACGGTCTCCTCGGTGGTGAACTCCAGGTAGGCCTCGTCGATGACGACGAGCACGTCGGAGGGGACCTTGGCCAGGAACGCCCGCAGCTCGTCCTCGCGCACGGCGGGGCCGGTCGGGTTGTTGGGCGTGCAGACCAGCACCAGGCGGGTGCGGTCGGTGATCGCCGCGGCCATCGCGTCGAGGTCGTGCCGGGCGTCGGCGTCCAGCGGCACCTGCACCGACGTGGCGCCCGCCAGCGCGACGACGATCGGGTAGGCCTCGAAGGAGCGCCACGCGTAGACGACCTCGTCACCTGCGTCGCAGGTGACCCCGATGAGGTGGCCGAGCACGGCGACGCTGCCGGTGCCGGTGGCCAGGTGGGTGGTCGGCACGCCGAGACGCTCGGCCAGGGCGGCGGTCAGCTCGGTGACGCCCATGTCGGGGTAGCGGTTGACCGTCGTGGCCGCCCGCGCGACCGCCTCGAGGACCGAGGGCAGCGGCGGGAAGGGGTTCTCGTTGGAGGAGATCTTGTAGGCCGTCACGCCCTCGACCGGCTCCGGCGGCCGTCCCGGCGTGTAGGCGGGCACCGTCGACAGGACGGGGCGCATCCGGACGGGGCCGGCGGCGGGCTGCGGCGAGGTCATGTCGGTCATGCTGCGTAAGCGTAGTGACACCTCCCTCTGCCACGATGGGCGCATGAAGATGATCCTGACCATCATCGCGGACGCCGTGGCCATCTGGGTCGCGGCCTACCTCATCAGCGGCATCGAGATCGGCGGGGAGGGGACGAGCTTCTGGCTGACGCTGCTGGCGGTGGCCGTGATCTTCGGCGTGCTCAACGCCGTCGTCAAGCCGATCCTCAAGCTGCTCTCGCTGCCGCTCATCGTGCTCACGCTGGGGCTGTTCCTCTTCGTCCTCAACGCGATCATGCTCTCGCTGACCTCGTGGCTGGCCGGCGTGCTGGGCCTCGACTTCACCGTCGAGAGCTTCTTCTGGGACGCGGTGCTCGGCGCGATCATCGTCTCGGCGGTCTCGCTTGTGGTCGACATGCTGCTGCCGGACGGCAAGGAGCGCTGAGATGGCCTCGGGCACGCCCTACGAGATCCCCACGGCCGACGGTCCCCTGCCCGGCCTGCTCTGGCTGCCGCGGGAGACCACCCACGCCGGGCCGGTGCCCGGGCTGGTCGTCATGCAGGAGATCTTCGGCCTCACCGACTACATCCGCTCGCGCTGCCAGGACCTCGCCGACCTCGGGTATGCCGTGCTCGCGCCGCAGGTCTACGCGCGGCTCGACCCGCCCGTGCTGGCCCTCGAGGACGACGAGGAGGACCTGCTCGGTCGGGCCATGGGCCTGCTGGGCCAGGTCGACTGGGACCAGGCGGTGCGTGACGGGCTGGCCGCCCGCGACGCGCTGGCCTCGATGCCCGAGGTCGACGAGCTCGGCGTCGGGCTGGTCGGGTTCTGCTTCGGCGGCGGCCTGGCCTTCAACGTCGCCGCCCAGGCCTGCCAGGCCGAGGTCCCGCCGGCGGCGCTGGTCAGCTTCTACGGCTCGGCGCTGCCCCAGCTGCTGCACCTGGCCGAGGACGTCGACTGCCCTAGCCTGCACGTCTTCGGCACCGACGACGCCTACATCCCGATGGAGCAGGTCGAGCAGATCCGGGAGGCGGTGACGGCCGGCGGGGCACGCGAGCAGGTGCGGTTCGAGCTGCACGAGGGTGCCGGCCACGCCTTCGACAACCCCAACCCCGTCTTCCACCACGAGGAGGCCAGCGAGGAGGCCTGGGCCCAGGCCGAGGAGTTCCTGCAGCAGGTGCTGCCCACCCGCTGACGCGGCATACCCGCAGGCCCGCGCCCGCCCCCACCGGCGCGGTTCGGACTGCGTTGACGGCTGCGTTAACCTGACGCCCTAAGCCGTCCCGTCACGCACACGGCGCCCCGCCGTGAGATGAAGGAGCCAGCGTTGAGCGACGAGGAAGTCGCGCGGTCCGCCGCGCCCACCGCCACCGGCGGGAGCCCCGCCCGGGGTCTGCACGAGCCGCCCGAGAGGGACATGACCGACGGCGGCCCGGACATGGTCCAGTTCCTCGCCGCCGACGGCACGCGCGTGCCGCTGACCGACGTCAACAGCCCCTACGCGGCCTACCTCGACGAGCTCGACGAGGAGGCGATGCGCGGCATGCTGCGCGACCTGATCCTCGTGCGCCGCGTCGACTCCGAGGGCTTCGCGCTGCAGCGCCAGGGCGAGCTCGGCCTGTGGCCCAGCCTGCTCGGGCAGGAGGCCGCCCAGGTCGGCCCGGGGCGCGCGATGCGCCCGCAGGACTACGCCTTCCCCGGCTACCGCGAGCACGGCGTCGCCTGGTGCAAGGGCGTGCCGCCGGAGAACCTGCTCGGCATGTTCCGCGGCGTCAACCACGGCGGCTGGGACTCCAACGAGAACAACTTCCACCTCTACACGATCGTCATCGGCAACCAGATGCTGCACGCGGTCGGCTACGCGATGGGTGTGCAGCGCGACGGCGACGTCGCCACCGGCGACCCCGAGCGCGACACCGCGGTGATGGCGTTCACCGGTGACGGCGGCACCTCCCAGGGCGACTACAACGAGGCGCTGGTCTTCGCCGCCGTCGCCAACGCCCCGGTGGTGTTCTACGTGCAGAACAACCACTGGGCGATCTCCGAGCCCAACGACCGCCAGTTCCGCGTGCCGCCCTACCGCCGCGCCGACGGCTTCGGCTTCCCCGGCGTGCGGGTCGACGGCAACGACGTCCTCGCCTCGTATGCCGTCTCCCGCGCCGCGCTCGAGCGCGCCCGGGGCGGGGAGGGCCCGACCCTCATCGAGGCGTTCACCTACCGCATGGGGGCGCACACCACCTCCGACGACCCGACGAAGTACCGCATCTCCGCCGAGGTCGACATCTGGAAGAAGAAGGACCCGATCGACCGGATGCGCACCTACCTGCTGGCCGAGGGGATCGTCGACCAGGCCTGGCTCGACGGGGTGGAGGCCGAGGCCGACGAGCTGGCGAGGCGGATCCGGCAGGCCTGCCAGACCATGCCGAACCCGCCGCACGAGGAGATGTTCGAGCACGTCTACGCCGACGCCCACCCGCTGGTGGCGCGCGAGGCGGCGGAGTTCGCGGCATACCAGGCCGGGTTCGAGGACTGAGGAGACCACGATGACGACGACTTCGACCTCGACCGCCCAGCGGACCACGATCGCCAAGGCGCTCAACTCCGGCATGCGGGCGGCCATGGAGCGCGACCCCAAGGTCGTGCTCATGGGTGAGGACATCGGCAAGCTCGGCGGTGTCTTCCGCATCACCGAGGGCCTGCAGAAGGACTTCGGCGAGGACCGGGTCATCGACGCCCCGCTCGCCGAGGCCGGCATTCTGGGCACCGCGGTCGGGATGGCGCTGCGCGGCTACCGGCCCGTGGTGGAGATCCAGTTCGACGGGTTCGTCTACCCGGCCTTCGACCAGATCGTGTCGCAGGTCGCCAAGATGCACTACCGCTCCCTGGGCAAGCTCAAGCTGCCGATGGTCATCCGCATCCCCTACGGCGGCGGCATCGGCGCGGTCGAGCACCACAGCGAGTCCAACGAGTCCTACTTCGCGCACACCGCGGGGCTGCGCGTGGTCACCGTCTCGACCACCGACGACGCCTACTGGATGATGCAGCAGGCCATCGCCTCCGACGACCCGGTCGTGCTCTTCGAGCCCAAGCGCCGCTACCACGAGCGCGGCGTGCTCGACCTCGGCGGCGCCAACCCCGACCTGGCCGACGCCCCGCACGCCCTCGACGAGGCCGTCGTGCGCGCCGAGGGCAGCGACGTGACCGTGCTGACCTACGGCCCGATGGTCAAGGTGGCCCTGGCCGCCGCGCAGGCCGCCGAGCTGGAGGACGGCCCCTCGATCGAGGTCGTCGACCTGCGCTCGCTCTCGCCGCTGGACGCCGAGGTCATCGAGGCGTCGGTGACCAAGACCGGCCGGTGCATCACGCTGTCGGAGGCCCAGACCTTCACCTCGGTCCACGCCGAGCTGGCCGCGCACGTGCAGCAGCACTGCTTCTACTCCCTGGAGGCGCCGGTGCTGCGCGTGGGCGGCTACAACATCCCCTACCCGCCGAGCCGGCACGAGGAGGTCTTCCTCCCCGACCTCGACCGCGTCCTGCACGCCGTCGACACCGTCCTCGGCTACTGACCGGCCCCGGCCGGCCACCCTGCACCCCCACCTGAATCCCCGCGAGGAGACCTTCGTGCCCGAGTTCAAGCTCCCGGACCCCGGCGAGGGGCTCGTCGAGGCCACCATCATCCAGTGGAAGGTCGGCGTCGGCGACACCGTGCGGACCAACGACATCGTCGTCGAGGTCGAGACGGCCAAGTCGCTCGTCGAGCTGCCGATCCCGTGGGACGGCACCGTGACGCAGATCCTGGCCCAGGAGGGCCAGGAGGTCGAGGTCGGCACCCCGATCATCGTCATCGACACCGGTGACGGCGGCGGTGCCGATGCCGGCACGACCCCCGAGGACGTCACCGACGCGGCGACCGCAGCCTCGGACGACCTTGTGCCGACGCCGCCGGCGGACGGCGGTGCGGGCGACGGCAAGCCCGCCCGCGAGGCGGTGCTCGTCGGCTACGGCGCGATCGAGAGCTCGACCACCCGGCGTCGTCGCCGCGGTGCGGCGTCGGCCGCCGAGGAGGCCCAGGATGCCGCGGCCCCGCGCCGGGCCAAGGCCGCCCCTCCGGTGCGCAAGTACGCCAAGGACAAGGGCGTCGACCTGACCCAGGTCACCCCCTCCCGCGAGGACGGCGTCGTCACCCGCGCCGACGTCGACCGCTTCCTGGCCGGCGGTGCCGCCAGCGCGTCGGCCCAGCACGCCGCCGCCGAGGTCGCGGTGCCGGCCGAGCAGGGTGCGGCGACCGGTCAGGCCGCGGCCCCCGCCGGCGCGCCCCAGGCGAGCGCGACCCCGTACCAGCGTCCGACCCTGTCCCGCTCCGGCGAGCGGGAGGAGCGCACCGACGTCAAGGGCGTCACCAAGATGATGGCCCAGGCCATGGTGTCCTCGAAGTTCAGCGCCCCGCACGTCACCGAGTTCGTCACCGTCGACGTCACGCGCACGATGGAGCTGGTCGAGCGGCTCAAGACCGACCGCTCCTACGGCATGACCGACGTCAAGGTCAGCCCGCTGCTCGTGCTGGCCAAGGCGATGTGCCTGGCGGTGCGGCGCAACCCGGGCATGAACGCCGTGTGGGACGAGGCCGCGCAGCAGATCGTGCAGCGCAACTACGTCAACCTCGGCATCGCCGCGGCCACCCCGCGGGGCCTGGTCGTGCCCAACATCAAGGACGCCGACCTGATGGACCTGCGCCAGCTGGCCGAGGCCCTCGGCGACCTGGTGTCGACCGCCCGGGCCGGGCGCACGCAGCCGGCCGACATGTCCGGCGGCACGATCACCATCACCAACGTGGGCGTCTTCGGCGTCGACACCGGCACCCCGATCATCAACCCGGGGGAGTCGGCGATCGTCGCCTTCGGCGCGGTCCGGCGCATGCCGTGGGTCGTGCAGACCGACGGGGTCGAGCAGATCGTGCCCCGCTGGGTGACCCAGCTGGCCGTCTCCTTCGACCACCGCCTCATCGACGGTGAGCTGGGCTCGATGTTCCTGGCCGACCTGGCCGCGCTGCTGGAGGACCCCAGCCGGGCGCTCGTCTGGGGCTGAGGCTCCCGGCAGACCCACTCACGACGCCGAGCTGCAGGGATCCCAGGACGCATCATGTGGTCCTGACAGCTCGGCGTCGCGAATGGGCGGCGGAGGGGTGCGGGGCGCCGCGGCGCACCGCATACCATCGGCGCATGCCCTCGCGCCCGCGGCTGCAGGACCGCCTCTTCACGATCCTGACGACGCTCGGGGCGGCCGCGATCTTCGTCGCGGGCATGTCCCGGGGGAACACCCGGGTGGCGGTGCTGGGTGCGGTGTTCTTCCTCGGCTACGGCGTGCTGCACGCGGTGACGCGGCGGCTGACCCCGGCGGCCCGGATGCTCAGCGGGTCGGAGGCCGACCACGCCGAGCGGCTGGCGCAGTTCCGGGCCACGCGGACGGCCGGGCAGGTGGCGCTGGGCCTCGCCGCCGTGGGCCTGGCCCTGGAGCTGGCGGTGCAGTGGCCGCCGGCGCTGTGGGTGTCGGGGACGGCGCTGCTGGTGGTGGCGGTCTTCGTCGCGGCGCTGTGGTTCTTCGGCCGGCGGGCCCACGCCGGCCGGGGCTGAGGTTCAGCTCTCCTCGAGGGCGCGGCCCCCGAGCGCGCGCGTGCCCGGGCCGAAGAGCTCGGTCAGCTCCTCCGCCCGCTGCTGCGCGGCCTCGGCGCCGGCCTCGATCGCCTGGCGGACCTTGTGGAAGTCGCCGATCTCCACGCCGTCGATCGCGGGGTCGATGACGAGGTCGGGCTTGTAGAACGACAGACGCGACATCGTCAGCTGGGCCTGCATCACGTCGGCGGCGCGCATGAGCTCCTTGAGCGAGGTCCACCCGCCGCGGAACCGCCGCAGCGCGCCGGCGTCCTCCCCGGGGTGGTCAATCTGCGACAGCGGGGTGGCGTTGACCGCGAGCACCCGCCGGACCCCGTGCAGCAGCGCGCCGTCGACCGGGATCTGGTTGAGCAGCCCGCCGTCGACCAGCGTGTCGCCGCCGATGCGGACCGGCTCGATCACCCCCGGGTATGCCGTGGTCGCCCGCAGCGCGCGGATGAGGTCGCCGGAGCGGGCGTAGTAGATGCGGCCGTCGTTGATGTTGGTCGCGGTGAGGACCAGCGGCAGCTCCAGCTCCTCGAAGGTGGCCGGCAGCACCCCGGCCAGCCACTCCTCGAAGCCCCGGGTGTTGAGCAGGCGGCCGGACAGCGGGTTCCAGTCGATGAGCCGGCGCCAGCGCATGTCGGTGGCGATGTCCTCGAGCTCGGCCGCGCTGTAGCCGGCCGCCACGAAGGCCCCCACCAGCCCGCCCATGCTGGTGCCGGAGATGACGTCGGCGCGCACGCCCAGCTGCTCCAGCACGCGCAGCACGCCGACGTGGCACAGCCCCCGGGCGCCGCCGCCACCGAGGACCAGGCCGATCTGCGCGTTCGCTGCCGGCGCCTCGCGCGCCTCCCGCGTCTCCCGCGCCGAGGTCCGCGCCACGCCCGACCGGGGCCGGATCTGCGGGCTCATCGCGCCGGCCGGTGCCTCATGGGGTGATCTCGAGCGCGTCGAGCACGCGGCGGGCCAGGTCCTCGTCGCCGACGACCTGGTAGCGGGTGTCCTCGGTCGCCACGCGACCGGCGGCGCGGCGGGCGAGGTAGTAGGTCGACATGGAGATCGTCGTCGCGCGGTCGTCGGACTCGTCGTCGACGCTGGGCTCGTCGTCCTCGGCGGTGGTGTGCCCGGTGAACAGCTCGTGGGCGACCGGCTCGCCGTCGGCGTCCAGCCCGATGCGCACGCCGCCGCGGGCCGTCACCGGGCCGGTGCTCTCGAGGATGACGACGGTGCCGGGCTCAGGCTGCACGCGGTGCAGCACGATGTGGCACAGCGTGTCCATGACCAGCTCCATGAACTGGCTGGCGCCGGGGGAGTCGAGCGAGCCGGGCCGGTCGACGACGTCGCGCAGGTCCTGCTCGTGCATCCAGACGTCGACGATCCGCATCCGGGTGACCTCCCCGAACGGGCCCTCCTGGCCGCGCACGGTGCGCACCGTGGTGTCGAGCTCCAGGTCGGCGTCGTACATGATCGCCGAGCGCACCTCCATCAGCCCCCGCAGCTCGGCGACCAGCTCGGCCGGCGCACGGTCGTCACGGGCGCGCACGCCCTCCTCGTTCCAGACGGCGAAGGCGTTGCGGACGTGCTCGGGGGTGCCCACCTCGACGGCCTCGGCGGGCTCGGACCAGCCGCTGACCGGGTGCTCGGAGCCGGAGAGGTAGTCCTCGATGTGCACGACGTGGGCGAGCACGTCGCGGGCGGTCCAGCCCGGCAGGGCGGTCGGGCGGTCCCAGTCCTCGTCACGCAGGCCGTCGGCGACGTCGGCGAAGGAGGTGAGCGTCTGGCGGTACGCGGCGACGATCTCGGTCACGTCGGCGGGCGCGGCGGGGTGGACGGGCATGGCCCCAGGGTATGCCGACGCCGCCCGGACGGCAGTCGCGGGCGGCGTCGGCAGGTGGCCGGGACAGCCGGGGGACGGCTGGCTCAGCCGGCTCCGGAGGGCCGGGTCAGCCGGCGCAGGAGGCCTGGAGCTCCTCCTGGGCGGCGGCCGAGTCGGTCACGTCGATCTCGGGGACCTCGATCTCGGCGTCGGTCGGGCTCTTGTCCTCGTCGTCCAGGACCGCGTCGGAGGCCTCGACGAACGGGGCGTTGATGCGCTCGATCAGCCCGCCCTGGTCGCCGGAGGCGTCCTCGGTCAGGCTGGTCAGACGCTGGCTGAGCAGGTTGATCTCGCCCCAGGAGGCGGGGTCGAGGACCTCGCCGGACTCGAGCACGCCGCGGTCGGCCTCGGCGCGCTCGGCCAGGGTGACCGGGCCGGTCTGGAAGAACTCCGCGCAGACCGGGTCGCTCATCTCGGCGGTCTCGCCCGCCGCGTCGCCGGTGGCCGAGGACTCCTCGGTCGCGCCGACCTCGGAGGCCGCGGTCGCGTTCTCCTCCGAGCCGCTGTCGGACGAGCAGCCGGTCAGGACCAGGGCCAGGCCCAGGGCGGCGGTCAGGGTGGTGCGTCGCATTGTTCTCTCACTTCCACGTCACGGTCTTGGTCTGTAGCTGCAAGGAGCGAGGGCAGCACGGCGCGCGGAAGGGCGACAGAGGACCCTCGTGCGAGCCGGCGTCCTTGTCGCTTGCAGCTTCCTAGTGTGACAAGGAGGACCCGCGATCACGAAACCGGGTCCGTCTCCTCACCTGCAGGGGTGAACGCAGGTTCACGCAGGTGAGGGGCCCGCGCGCCCCGCGCGGCCGCATACCTCGCAGGGGCGGACGGGGGAGGGCGGGGCGCGGCCTAGCATGGACGGTATGTCGCACCCGGCGCCCGTCGCGTCCTCCCCACCCGCCCCCGAGGGGCCGGTCGAGGGTCGGCGCGCACCGCTGCCGGGGTGGGCCCTGCCGGTCACCGCGCTCGTGGTCGCGCTGCTCGTCGCGGTCCCGGCCCTCGCCCGGTCGGGGGCGGCCGCGCCCCTGGCGCTCGGCGACGCCGGACCTCTCGTGCGCTGGGGGCTGCCGCTGGCCGGGGTGGTGCACGACCTGGCCGCCTCGTTCACCGTCGGGCTGCTGCTGGTCGGGGCGTTCCTCACCCGCGAGGGCCGCACGAGCCGCCGGCGCGAGACGGCCGCGCAGACGGCCTTCCTGTCCTCGGTGGTGTGGCTGCTCAGCGCGATGGTCGTCCTCTACCTGACGCTCGGTGAGCTCGCCGGCATCCCGCCGTCGTCGCCGGGCTACCTGGGCGAGCTGGTGCGCAACGCCTGGAGCCTGGAGCTGCTCCGGCTCTACCTGGGCGTGGTGCTGCTCGTCGTGCCGGTCGTGGCGATGACCGCCTACGCCCGGACCCGGGCCGCGCTGGCCTGGACCTTCGCGCTGGCGCTGCTGGCGCTGGTGCCGCTGGCGTTCACCGGGCACTCCGCGGGCGCCGTCGGCCACGAGACCACGGTGACCGCCCTCAACCTGCACCTGGTCGGGCTGACCGTGTGGGTCGGCGGCCTGCTGGCGATCGGTGCGCTGCTGCCGGTGCTGGGCAGCGCCCTGCCCGACGTCGTGCGGCGCTTCTCGACCGTCGCCACCTGGTGCTACGTCGCGGTCGCGGTCTCCGGGGTGCTCTTCGCCACGGTGACGGTCGGCTCGTTCGCGAACCTGGCCACCCCCTACGGCGCGGTGCTGCTGCTGAAGGTGGTGCTGCTGGCGCTGCTCGGCGTCGCCGGGTGGCTGCAGCGGCGCACGGTCGTCGCGCGCGGGGTCGACTCACCCGCCCGGTTCGGCCGGCTGGCGCTCGGCGAGGTGGTGCTCATGGCGGCCGCGGTGGCCCTCGGCGTCGTCCTGGGACGCACCGCCACCCCCGTGCCGGAGCCGGTCGACGTCACCCCGGCCGTCGACCTGACCGGCTGGCCGCTGCCCGAGCCGTTCACCTGGGGCGCCCTGTTCCTGACCTGGCGCACCGACTGGCTCTTCGCGCTGGGCGCGCTGGTCGCGGTCGGGCTGTACGTCGCCGCGTTCGTCCGGCTGCGGCGCCGGGGCGACCGCTGGCCGGTGCTGCGGCTGGTGCTGTGGGTGCTTGGCTGGGCCGTCTTCGCCTGGGTGACCAGCGGCGGCCCCGGCGTCTACGGCCGGGTGATGTTCTCGGTCCACATGGTGTCTCACATGGCGCTGATGATGGCCGTGCCGATCCTGCTCGTGCCCGCCAACGCGATCACGCTCGCGCTGCGGACCCTGCCGTCGCGGCGCGACCGGACGCTGGGCCCGCGCGAGGTGCTGCTGGCGGTCGTGCACTCGCGGTGGGCCTCGTTCGTGGTCAACCCGGTCGTGGCGGGGGTGGTCTTCTTCGGCAGCCTGGTCGTCTTCTACTGGACCGGCATGCTGCAGTGGGCGCTGACCACCCACGTCGGCCACCTGTTCATGGTCGTGCACTTCACGCTCGCCGGCTACGCCTTCGTGTGGTCGCTCGTGGGCACCGACCCCGGCCCGCGCAAGTGGCCCGCCCCGCTGCGGGTCATCGTGCTGCTCGGCACGCTGGCCGCGCACGCCTTCTTCGCCCTGGCGCTCATGCAGGGGGTCTTCCTGCTCGCGCCGGAGTTCTACAAGACCGTCGCGGTGCCCTGGGTGCCCGACCTGCTCGCCGACCAGCAGCTGGGCGGCACGATCGCCTGGGGCGTCGGCGAGCTGCCCACCGTCGTGCTCATGATGATGGTCGTCTGGGACTGGTACCGCCGCGACACCCGCGACGCCGTCCGCGCCGACCGCCAGGCCGACCGCGACGACGACGCCGAGCTCGAGGCCTACAACGCACGCCTGCGCGCCCTCGCGCAGCGGACAGGAGGACGTCAGTGAAGGTCGCCGTGATCCAGATGGCCTACGGCGAGGGGGCCGACGAGCCCGTCGCCGACCGGGCCGAGCGGGCCGCCGGCCTCGTGCGCGAGCACGGGCCGGGCCACGACCTCGTGGTGCTGCCCGAGCTGTGGAGCGCCGGCGGGTTCGCCGCCAAGGAGTGGCAGGAGCGCAGCCAGCCGCTCGTGCCCGGTGAGCTCCCGCAGGCCCTCGTCCCGCTCGCCGCCGCGGTCCGCGACGTCGGCGCGGTGCTGCATACCGGATCGGTGGTCGAGCGCAGCGAGGAGGCCGGCCCCGAGGGCCGGCACCTGTGGAACACCTCGGTGGTCCTCGGCCCCGACGGCGAGGTCGCCGCGACCTACCGCAAGATCCACCGCTTCGGCTTCGGCGGCGGGGAGCCGGTGCTCATGGAGGCCGGCGCCGACGTCGTCGTCACCGACCTGCCCGCGCCCGCCGACGCGCTGACGACCGGGCTGTCGACCTGCTACGACCTGCGCTTCCCCGAGCTCTACCGGCTGCAGGTCGACCTGGGCGCCGAGCTGCTCGTGGTGCCCGCGGCCTGGCCGGCTCCGCGGGTCGAGGCGTGGCGGCTGCTGCTGCGCGCGCGCGCGATCGAGAACCAGTGCTTCGTGGTCGCCTGCAACACCGCCGGGGAGCACGCCGGCGTCGCCATGGGCGGGCGCAGCGCGGTCGTCGACCCCTGGGGCACCGTGCTCGCCGAGGCCGGCACCGAGGAGGAGGTGCTGTCGGTCGAGCTGGACACCGGGCAGGTGGCCACGGCCCGCCGCGACTTCCCGGTGCTGGGGGACCGCCGGCTCTGACGCGGCTGACCTGCGCCTTGCCGCGCCGCGGGGGGCCTGCTCGGATACGGTTGGGGTTGACCACAACGGAAAGGCTCCACCATGGGCATCGGCCTCGGCATCGTCCTGTTCGTCCTCGGCGCGATCCTCGCGTTCGCCGTCAACTACCAGGTGGCCGGCATCGAGCTGACCACGATCGGCTACATCCTCATGGCCGCCGGCGTGCTGTCCCTCATCCTGGGCCTGGTCATCAACCAGCAGCGCACCAACACCACGCACCGCGAGGTCATCGACCGGCACGAGGACCGCGACGTCCGCCGCCGCGACATCGAGGGCTGAGGCGCAGCGCGTTCCCAGCCTTCCTCCCTACCGTGCGGAGGTCACCGTCCCGCCTCGCGAGGTAGCGCCCACCATGACTGACGTCCCCTCGACGAGGGTGCCCCCGGCCCCCACCGGGCAGGACGAGAGCGCTGCGGCGGACCGCTTCGAGGCCCTGCGCGACCGGGTCCACGGGCTCCTGCCGGGCCGGGTGCGCCGTCTGGTGCCGGCCACGGCCGTCGGCTTCGCGGCGATCAGCTCCTTCACCTACGCGGTCGACCTGGTCCTGCTGGCCGTGCTCTTCGACGTGGTCGGCGCGCCCTACCCGGTGGCGGTGACGGTCGGCTACGTGACCGCCTTCGGGCTGGCGTTCGTGCTCAACCGGTGGCTGAACTTCCGCTCGCACGGCTCCGTGACGCGCCAGACCGGCCGCTACGTGGCGACGGTCGTGGCCAACTACGTGCTGTTCATCCTGCTGCTGTCGACGACGCTGGAGGCGGTGGGCGTGCACTTCCTCGCCGCACGGCTGATCGCCGGCGCGTGCGAGGCGGTGTTCATGTACCTCATGATGCGCTTCGTCGTCTTCCGCCCGGCCCGCAGCGCCTGAGGGCAGGCCGTCCGAGGCGCCCCACCGCCCCCGTCGGTCTCGTCGACCTCGCCGTCGGTCGGTCGACATCGCCCAGCTGGACGATGTCGACCGACTCAGGGCGAGGTCGCCAACCGGGGCAGGGTCCCCGGTGGCCGCACGCGGCCCGCCTCCGTCAGAACGCCGCTTCGGGCAGCTCCATCAGCGAGGTGTCGGCGGCGGTCACCACGCGGCGGTCGGCGCCGAGGCGAGGGAGCACCTCCGCGGCGAAGAACCTCGCCGCGGCCACCTTGCCCTGCAGGTATGCCGTGTCGCCGGGGCGCTCGCCGGAGTCCAGCAGGCGCTGGGCCACCTCCGCCTGCCGCAGCAGCAGCCAGCCGACGACGAGGTCACCGGCGGCCAGCAGCAGCCGGGTGGTGTGCAGGCCCACGGCATACACCTGCTCGGGGTCCTGCTGGGAGGCGATCGCCTTGCCGGTCATGAACTCGACCATGGCCTGGACCTCGCCGAGCGCGCGCAGCACCGCGCCGCGGACCTCGCCCAGCCCGTCCTCCACCGAGGCGGAGGCGGTGTCCATGACCTGGCGCGCCACATACCCCAGCGCGACGCCCTTGTCCCGCAGGATCTTGCGGAAGAAGAAGTCCATGCCCTGGATGGCGGTGGTGCCCTCGTAGAGGGAGTCGATCTTGGCGTCGCGGACGTACTGCTCGACGGGGTAGTCCTGCAGGAAGCCCGAGCCGCCGAAGGTCTGCAGCGACTCGGTGCCGAGCAGCACCCAGGCGCGCTCGGAGCCGCAGCCCTTGACCAGCGGCAGCAGCAGGTCGTTGACGCGTGCGGCCATCGCGGCCTCGGTGTCGGGCTCGACGGCCTCCTGGCCGGAGGCGAGCTGGGCGGCCTGCACGGTGTCCTGGAAGCTGGCGGTCCACAGCATGAGCGCGCGCAGGCCCTCGGCGTAGGACTTCTGCAGCATGAGCGAGCGGCGCACGTCCGGGTGCGAGGTGATCGTCACGCGCGGGGCCGACTTGTCGGTCATCTGCGTCATGTCGGCGCCCTGCACGCGCTGCTTGGCGTAGTCGAGGGCGTTGAGGTAGCCGGTCGACAGCGTGGCGATGGCCTTGGTGCCGACGAGCATGCGGGCGTACTCGATGACGCGGAACATCTGGGCGATGCCGTCGTGGACCTCGCCGAGCAGCCAGCCGACGGCCGGGCGGTCGGCGTCCTCGCCGAAGCGCAGCTCGCAGGTCGTGGAGACCTTCAGGCCCATCTTGTGCTCGATGTTGGCGACCTGGACGCCGTTGCGCTCGCCCATCTCGCCGGTCTCCAGGTCCACGTGGCGGTCGGGGACGATGAACAGCGACAGGCCCTTGGTGCCGGGGCCGGCGCCCTCGGGGCGGGCGAGGACGAAGTGGACGACGTTGTCGTAGAACGGCGCGGTGCCGCTGGTGATGAAGCGCTTGACCCCGGTGACGTGCCAGGTGCCGTCGGGCTGCCGGACCGCCTTCGTCCGGCCGGCGCCGACGTCGGAGCCGGCGTCGGGCTCGGTGAGCACCATCGTCGCGCCCCAGCGCTGGTCGACGATGAGCTGGGCCAGCTTCTGCTGCTCGGGGGTGCCCAGGTGGTAGAGCACGGTGGCGAAGCTGAAGCCGGCGGAGTACATCTTCACGGCCGGGTTGGCGCCGAGGACCATCTCGGCGACCGACCAGGCGAGGGTGGGCGGGGCGCTGGTGCCGCCGAGCGCCTCGGGGACCTCCAGGCGCCACCACTCGTTGTCGATCCACGTCTTGTAGGAGTTCTGGAAGGACTGGGGCATGGTCACGGTGCCGGTGGCCGGGTCGAAGACGGGGGGCGTGCGGTCGGACTCCAGCAGCGACTCCCCGACGGGGCCCTCGGCCAGCTCGGCGACCTGGTGGAGCACGTCGCGGGCGGTCTCGGCGTCGATGTCCTCGAAGGCGCCCCGGCCCAGGACCTTCCCCCTCTCCAGCACGTCGAACAGCATGAACTCGATGTCACGCACGTTGCTCTTGTAGTGGCTCACGACGCCCTCCAGGTATCCGGTACTCGCGGTATCTACTTCTTGGTAACAAGTGTGCACCGCGGGGTGGGGGAAGGCAAGACGCCGGGAGGTCGAGGTATGGAGTACTACACTGGTGCGTACACCATCCGGCACGCCCCGGGTCGTCCTCCACCACGGCAGGTCCGGGAGCCGGGGAGAGGAGAGACGATGTCGTACTCCACAGTCCTGGTCCCGGTGGCCCCGGGGCACGGGGACGAGGCCCGGCGCGCGGTCGAGGTGGCCCGCACCCTGGTCGACGAGGGCGGCTCCATCACCGTGGTCACGGTCATCGAGGACCTGCCGCGCTACCTGACGGTGGAGACCTTCGCGGTCGACCCGCAGATCATGGAGTCCCAGCGGGCCGTCGGCGAGGCGGTCGTCGCGGAGTTCACCGCGCCGGACGTCGAGGTCGTCGTCCGCCACGGCTACCCCACGCGCGCGATCCTCGACGAGATCGAGGACGGCGGCTACGACTGCGTCGTCATCGCCTCGGCGCAGCCGGGCTGGGCGCACTTCTTCCTCGGGTCGACCGCCTCCAGCGTCGTGCGTCACGCGCACTGCTCGGTGCACGTGGTCCGCACGCCGGCGGCGGAGGAGGGTGCGTCGGGCTAGAGCTGCGGCACGACCTCGGCCGCCACCAGCTCGGTGTGCGCCAGGTCGGACAGGTCGAGCATCTGCAGGTAGAGCCGCTCGGCGCCGGTCTGCTCGCGCCAGTGCCCGATCCGCTCGACCACCTCGGCCGGGGTGCCGGCCAGGCCGTTGTCGCGCAGCTCCTCGACGTCGCGGCCGATGGCGTCGGCGCGTCGGCGCACCTCGGCCTCGTCGCGCCCGACGCACGCGACGAGGGCGACCGAGCGCAGGATCGCGCCGGGGTCGCGGCCCACCTCGCGGCAGGCCTCGTCGACCCGGGCGTACTGGCGCACGGTGTCCTCCACCGTCGGGAACGCCATGTTGAACTCGTCGGCGAAGCGGGCGGCCAGCTGCGGTGTGCGCCGCCTGCCGCCACCGCCGATGATGATCGGCGGGTAGGGGTCCTGCACCGGCTTGGGCAGTGCGGGGGAGTCGGTGACCGACAGCGTGCGGCCCCGGTACTCGAAGCGCTGCCCGGCCGGCGTGCGCCACATACCCGTGACGACGCCGAGCGCGTCCTCGAGCTGGTCGAAGCGCCGTGGCGCGTCCGGGAAGGGGATGCCGTAGGCCGCGTGCTCCTCGGCGAACCAGCCGGCGCCCAGCCCGAGCTCGACCCGCCCCCCGCTCATCTGGTCGACCTGGGCCACGCTGACCGCGAGCAGGCCGGGGTGGCGGAAGGTGACCGAGGTGACCAGGGTGCCCAGCCGGATCGTGCTGGTCTCGCGGGCCAGGGCGCCGAGGGTCACCCAGGAGTCGGTGGGGCCGGGCCGGCCGTCGCGGCCCATGGCCAGGAAGTGGTCGGAGCGGAAGAAGGCGCTGTAGCCGCAGTCCTCGGCGGTCCGCGCCAGGCGCAGCTGGTCCTCGTAGGTGGCTCCCTGCTGGGGCTCGGTGAAGATCCGTAGGTCCATCGGGCCAGTCTGCCTCGGGGTGGCGGCTGGCGCGGTGCGGGTCGATGGACTATGATGCACGCCATGACGACGTCGACGAAGACACGCTCCCGCGCACTGGTCGCCGCGATGGCCACGGCCGTCCTGCTCGCGGGCTGCAGCGCGGGCTCGGGCACGAGCTCGGAGGACCCGACCACCGGCGGCACCGACACCGACGGCGCGACCGGCACGGGTGGCACGGCCGGCGGGCCCAGCGACGAGACCGTGCGCGTGGGCCTGGTCGCCGAGCCGGCCAGCCTGGACTTCACCACCACCGACGGCGCCGCGATCCCCCAGCTGCTCCTCGACAACGTCTACGAGACGCTCGTCACCGTCGACGCCGCCTCCGGCGAGATCGTCGGCGCGCTGGCCCAGGACTGGGAGGTCAGCGAGGACCGCCTGACCTACACCTTCACCCTCGAGGACGGCGTCACCTTCTCCGACGGCTCCGAGTTCACCGCCGAGGACGCGAAGTTCTCCCTCGAGCAGGTCTCCTCGGACGCCTGGACGATCAGCCTGGCGGCCCAGCTCGACATCGTCGAGTCCGTCGAGGCGCCCGACGACAGCACCGTCGTGGTCACCCTGTCCGAGCCGAGCAACAGCTTCCTCTACGCCCTGACCACCCGCGTCGGGGCGATGTTCGACACCGAGGGCACCGACGACCTGGCGAACACGCCGGTCGGCACCGGGCCCTACACCTTCGTCAGCTGGGACCGCGGCTCGATGATCGAGCTGGCCCGCAACGAGGACTACCACGGCGAGGCGCCCTACTTCGGCACCGTGGAGATGCACTACTTCCGCGACGCCAACGCGCTCAACAACGCCATGCTCACCGACGCGATCGACGTCGTCGGCACGGTGCAGGCCCCCGAGTCGCTGGCCGAGTTCGAGGGCGGCGACTACTCGATCGTCGAGGGCACCACCAACGGCGAGATCGTGCTGTCGATGAACCAGCAGGAGGGTATGCCGCTGGCCGACCTCGCGCTGCGCCAGGCGGTGCGCCACGCGATCGACCACCAGGCCCTGATGGACACCTGCTGGGCCGGGCGCGGCACCCTCATCGGCTCGATGGTGCCGCCGACCGACCCGTGGTACGAGGACCGCACCGGTGACTACCCCTACGACCCCGACCAGGCGAGGACCCTCATCGAGGAGGCTGGCGCCGAGGGCACCGAGCTGCGGCTGCGCATCCCCACGCTGCCGTATGCCGTCTCCTGCGGCACCGTGGTCGAGTCGATGCTCGAGGAGGTCGGGCTGCAGGTCACGATCGACGAGCTGGAGTTCCCCTCCGCCTGGCTGGAGACGGTCTTCACCAACAAGGACTTCGACATGTCGATCGTCGCCCACGTGGAGCCGCGCGACCTGGGCAACGTCTTCGGCAACCCCGACTACTACACGACCTACGGCACCGACGAGCTGCGGACCCTGCTCGACGAGGCCGACGCCGGCACCGAGGAGGAGCAGGTGGCCAAGATGCAGGAGGCCGCCGCGCTCATCAGCGAGGACGCCGCCGCCGACTTCCTCTTCCTGCTGCCCAACCTCATGGTCGCCGACCCCGACATCACCGGCCTGCCGGAGAACGCCATCAAGGAGTCCTTCCCGCTGGCCGACCTCGCCCGCGGCTGACCCGCCGACCTCGAGGTCACGGCATACCTGATGCTCCTGAGATTCCTGCACCGGCTGATGGTGCTGGTGGCCAGCGTGGCCGCGGCGTCCGTCGTGGTGTTCGCGTTCATGCGCGTGCTGCCCGGCGACCCCGCCCGCGTGGCGCTGGGGATCAACGCCTCGGAGCAGGCGGTGGCCCAGCTGCGCGAGCAGTTCGGCCTCGACCGGCCGGTGCTGGTGCAGTACCTCGACTGGGTCGGCGGGCTGCTGACCCTCGACCCCGGCATCGAGTTCGTCTCCAAGGCCGCGATCGGCCCGCAGATCGCCGACCGGCTGCAGGTGACGCTGTGGCTGGTGGTCTGCGCGATGGTGCTGGCCCTGGTGCTGGCGCTGCCGGTCGGGATCTGGATGGCCGTGCGGCACCGGCACTGGGACGGCGTGGTGCTCTCGGCGTTGTCGCAGGTGGGCGTGGCGGTCCCGGCGTTCCTGGCCGGCATCGTGCTCATCTCGGTCTTCGCGGTCCGGCTGGGCTGGGTCCCCTCCGGGGGCTGGGTGGTGCCGGCCGAGGACCCGGTCGGCTTCCTGCAGCGCCTGGCGCTGCCGGTCGTGTCGCTGTCGCTGGTGCAGGCCGCGGTCCTGGCCCGCTACGTGCGCTCGGCGGTGCTCGACGTGCTGCGCGAGGACTTCCTGCGCACCGCCCGCGCCAAGGGGTTGCGCCCGGTCCAGGCGCTGGTGCGCCACGGGCTGCGCAACGCCGCGGTGCCGGTCGTCACGGTGCTCGGCCTGCAGCTGGCGACCCTGCTCATCGGCGCGGTCGTCATCGAGCGGGTCTTCGTCATCCCCGGCCTGGGCTCGCTGCTGCTGGACTCGGTGGCCAAGCGCGAGCTGCTCACCGTGCAGGCCGTCGTGATGGTGCTCGTCGTGGCGGTGCTGTTCATCAACTTCGTCGTCGACGTGCTCTACCTCGTCATCGACCCGCGCCTGCGGACGGCGCCGCGATGAGCGAGATGCAGGGCGCACCGGCCGCCCAGGTCGTGACCCCCGACGACACCACCCCCCGCCCCCGCGGGCGCGCGCTCAACCCCAGCCTGCTCATCGGCGGCGCGATCGTCGCGGCCATCGTGCTGCTGGCGCTCCTGTCCTACGTCTGGACGCCCTGGCCACCCATGCGCGTGCTGCCGGTCGAGCCCTACCAGACGCCCAACGCCGAGCACTGGCTCGGCACCGACCGGCTGCGCCGCGACGTCCTCACCCAGATCCTCGTCGGCGCCCGCACCACCCTGTATGTCGGTCTCGTCGCCGTCGGCGTCGCCGCGGTGGTCGGCGTCCCGCTCGGCATCCTCGCCGCCATGTCGCCGGGATGGCTGGGCCAGCTGGTCATGCGCGCCAACGACGTGCTGCTGGCCTTCCCCGCGCTGCTGCTGGCGATCATGTTCGCCGCGCTCTACGGCGGGTCGACCCGGGTGGCGATGATCGCGATCGGCATCGCCACCATCCCCGCCTTCGCCCGCATCACCCGCTCCGGCGCGCTCGGGGTGATGAAGACGGAGTATGTCGTCGCCGCCCGCGCCGCGGGCCGCTCGCCGCTGGGCATCGCCTGGCGCCACGTGCTGCCCAACGTCGCCGGGCTGGTCATCGTCCAGGCGTCGGTGTCCTTCGCCATCGCGATCCTGGCCGAGGCGGCGCTGGCCTACCTCGGGCTGGGCACCCCCACGGGCCAGGCGTCGTGGGGGCGGATGCTCTTCGAGGCGCAGACGACCCTGCGCTCGGCGCCCCACCTGGCGCTCATCCCCGGCGCCGCGATCGCCCTGTCGGTCCTGGGTTTCAACCTCTTCGGCGACGGCCTGCGCGACTGGCTCGACCCCAGGCTGGAGAACCGATGACGCACCATGCAGCCCTGCCCGGCGTCCCTGACGTCCCCGGGGTCCCCGGCGTCCCCGGCGTCCCCGCCGGGGGCGCGGGCAAGGTTGTGCACGTGATGCACCGTCCGCCCCGCCGCATACGGTGCACAACCTTGTCCGGCCGGTGCGGGACCGCTGCCGGCGCGCGTGTCGCCCGGAGGACGCTGCCATGACAGCACGACCTGTGGAGACCGAGGCGGTCGCTGACGAGCACGCTGTCCTGAGCGTCGACAACCTCTCCGTCGGCGCGCGGCACACCCCCCTCCTGCACGACGTGAGCTTCACGATCGGCCGCGGCGAGCGGGTCGGCCTGATCGGGGAGTCCGGGTCGGGCAAGTCGCTGACCGCGCTGGCCGTCATGGGCCTGCTGCCCGAGGGTCTGCAGGCCTCCGGCGACGTGCGTCTCTCGGCCCGCACGCCCGCGCGGCGCAACCTGCTGGGCGTCGGCGAGCGGGAGATGGCCCGGGTGCGCGGCGACGGCATGTCGATGGTCTTCCAGGAGCCGATGACCGCGCTCAACCCCACGATGCGGGTCGGTGACCAGGTGGCCGAGGTCATGCTCCTGCACCGCACCCAGCCCTCGCGCGCCGCCGCCCGCCGCCGGGTCGTCGAGCTGCTCGAGAAGGTCGACCTGCCCGACCCCGCCCACCTGGCCCGGTCCTACCCGCACGAGCTGTCCGGCGGGCAGCGGCAGCGGGTGGTGCTGGCCATCGCCCTGGCCAACGACCCCGCCCTGCTCATCTGCGACGAGCCGACGACCGCGCTCGACGTCACGGTGCAGGCGACGGTGCTCGACCTCGTCGTGCGCGGCGTCGAGGCGCGGCACGCGGCGATGCTCTTCATCACCCACGACCTCGGCGTCGTCGCGACCGTCTGCGAGCGGGTGCTCGTCATGTACGGCGGGCGCATCGTCGAGGCCGGCCCCGTCCAGGAGGTCTTCGCCGACCCGCGCCACCGCTACACCCAGGGGCTGATCGGCGCGAGCGACCTGACCGGTGCCGAGGGCCGCCGCGGCCGGGCGGCGCTGCCGACGATCCCCGGCTCGGTGCCGCCCGCCGGACGGTTCCCCGAGGGCTGCGTCTTCCGCACGCGGTGCGCCCACGCCACGCAGCGGTGCGAGACCCTGCCGCCGTGGGTGCCGCGCGGGCCGCACCCGGCCGGCGAGACCGCATACGGGCATGCCTGCGTGCACCCGGCAGGAGGTGGGACGACGTGACGGCGGAGACGGGGTCCGGGGCGGAGCCCCGGCGGGGGAGCACGGGGGCGGAGCCCCCGGGTGTGCGGACGGGGTCCGGGGCGGAGCCCCGGCGGGGGAGCACGGGGGCGGAGCCCCCGGGTGTGGCCATCGAGCTGCGCGAGGTATGCCGTGACTTCCGGCGCCGCCGCACCTCGCTGACCCAGCCCGCGCCGGTCGTGCGCGCCGTCAAGGACGTGACGGCCACCATCGGGCGGGGCGA
The DNA here is from genome assembly GCF_000421185.1 of Ornithinimicrobium pekingense DSM 21552. GTDB lineage: Bacteria > Actinomycetota > Actinomycetes > Actinomycetales > Dermatophilaceae > Ornithinicoccus > Ornithinicoccus pekingensis. The sequence continues at coordinate 255,244 of NZ_ATWJ01000011.1, read as the reverse complement.
GCGGTTCGGGATCGTGGGCGAGTCGGGCTCGGGCAAGTCGACGCTGCTGCGCCTGCTGTGCGGGCTCGACCAGCCGACCTCCGGCGAGCTGCTCGTCGAGGGCCGCCCGATCCACGACCAGCCCGCCCGGCGGCTGGGCTGGCTGCGGCAGCGGCTGCAGCTGGTCTTCCAGGACCCGATGAGCAGCCTGGACCCCCGGATGCGGGTGCGTGACATCGTCGCCGAGCCCCTCGTCGCCCAGGGCCGGCACGAGGGCAACCGCGAACGGGTCGTCGAGCTGCTCGAGCGGGTCGGGCTGTCGGCGGACGTGGCCGACCGCTACCCGCACCAGTTCTCCGGCGGCCAGCGCCAGCGGATCTCCGTGGCCCGGGCCCTCGCCCCCGGCCCCGACATCCTCGTCGCCGACGAGCCGGTGTCGGCCCTCGACGTCTCGGTCCGGGCCCAGGTGCTCAACCTCATCGACGAGGTGGTGGAGGCCTTCGGGCTGACCCTCGTCTTCGTCAGCCACGACCTGTCGGTGGTGCGCCACGTGTGCGACCGGGTCGCGGTGATGCAGCGGGGCGAGCTCGTCGAGGTGGCCCCGACCGAGCAGCTCTTCGCCGCGCCGGAGCACCCCTACACCCGGTCCCTGCTCGCGGCCGTGCCCGACCTGCACCAGGCGCTCGCCGGCCGCACCGCCCAGGACCTCGCCGCCGGCGTCGCGCGTCGCGGCCCCGAGCCGGGAGGGACGGCGTGAGGGTCCCGCCCGTGGTCTGGCTGGCCGGGGCGGCCTGGGCCCAGCGTCGCGTCGGCCGGCCCCCGACGCCGGTCACGCTGGCGGCCTCGGCACCTTTCGTGGCCGCCGCGGGCTGGCTGGGGGCCGGGGCCCTGCGCGAGTTCGCCCTGGCGCGCACGACCTTCCACCCCGAGCATCCCGACCGGGCCACCACGCTGGTGACGACCGGCCCCAACGCGCTGACCCGCAACCCGATGTACCTCGGGATGGCCAGCCTCCTGCTCGGGCACGCCGTCGCGCGCCGCTCCCCGGTGGCGCTGCTGCCGGTCGCCGGCTTCGTCGCGGCGATCGACCGCTGGCAGGTCCCGGCCGAGGAGCGGGCGCTCGCGGCGCGCTTCGAGGGGTATGCCGACTACGTCGCCCGGGTGCCCCGCTGGCTGTAGCGCCCACCGTCTGATGGGCGGGGTCACTGCGCGGCCGGCCCCCACGCGTCGGGACGGGGGAGGGTGCGCAGCGCCCGGCTGCTCACGACCGCCCCGACCGCGAGCAGGCAGACCGCCGCGCACACGAGGAGCGTGGGACGCAGCCCGAGCAGCGCCAGCCCGAAACCGGCCAGCACCGGCGCCAGCGGCGTGGCGCCCGCCCCGACCAGCTCGACCGCTCCCATGACCCGGCCCACGACGCTGCGGGGCGTCTGGTGCATCAGGTAGCTGAGCACCGCCGCGTTCGCCGCGGGCGCCCCCAGGATGCCGACCGTCAGCACGGCCAGGATCGGCCAGAAGCCGGGCACGAACGGCAGCACCAGCATGGACAGCCCGGCCAGCGACAGTCCCACGGTCGCGACCCAGCCGGAGGCGAAGCGCTGCACGACCGGCCCGGCGGCCACGGCCCCGAGCAGCATGCCCAGGCCGAGGGCGGTGGAGACCAGGCCGATGCGCGCCGGCGCCTCGCCGGTCGTCGCCAGGTGGTAGAGCAGCGTCGAGATGGCCGCGTTGAGACCCAGGTTGAGCAGCAGGGCGACGGCCATGACCCGGCGCAGCTCGGGGCGGGCCCACAGCCAGCGCAGCCCCGCCAGGATCTCGACCCGGACGGAGGCCGGCTCCGCGGCGCGCACCGGGCGGAAGTCGCCGCGCAGCACGAGGGCCGCCGCGGCGCTCAGGAGGTATGCCGCAGCCGTCGCCGCGAGCGCCGGCAGGGCGCCCAGGCCGAGCAGCAGTCCCCCGAGCGGCGGCCCGCCCATCGACACCGCGGCGTCGCGCGCCTGGTTGGCCGCCGACGCCGTCGGGAGGAGGTCGGGGCGCACGACCTGCTTGAGCGCGGTGTTGGAGGCGCCGCCCAGCAACCCGGCCCGCACGCCGGCGAGCAGGTTGAGCGCGCCCAGGGCGACCAGGCCCAGGTCGAGGCCGAGGACCGCCGTCATCGCGCCGACGACCAGCGCGGCGGTCAGCCCGCTGAGGACCATCAGGCGGCGCAGGTCGTGGCGGTCGGCGAGCACCCCGCCGAGCAGCGTCGTGGCGATCCGCCCGGTCAGGCCGACGGCTGCGACCGTGCCGGCGGCGGCCGCGCTGCCGCTGACGATCACGACCAGGAGGGGGACGAGGAAGAACTGCAGCGACGACCCGAGCGCCTGACCGGTGTCGCTGACCAGCCAGACCCAGTAGCTCCGGGAGCGCCGCAGCGACGGGGCCGTGGAGGGGCTGACGTCCTCGGTGGCCGCAGAGGCGTGCACCCCGCGTCCTCGGTCGTCCTGGGGGCGCACATCCGGCGTCGTCGGTGGGGCGGGGGGCGTGCGCCCGGCGTCGTCGGTCGGGAGGGGGGCCGGGTGCGTCGTGGTCATGGAGCCGACGATAGACCCGCAAGCGAAGTTGCGCAATAGTTTTTGCGCAACTTCGCGTGCGGGTGACGGCTAGGGTGACGCCATGGCCTCTCCTGAGCCCGACGGCACCACCCCCGACGACCCGACCCCGGGCGGCACCGCCTCGGACGTCGCGCGCGGCGCCGACTCCCCCGATGACGGCGACCAGCGCTCGCGCACGGTGCAGCTGACCTCGCCGATGCTCAAGGCGGTGTCGCACCCCCTGCGCCGCAAGATCCTGGAGCTGATGCACGAGAACGTGCCGCGCCGCGCGGCGGACCTGGCCGACCTCGTCGGCGCCCCGGCCAACTCCGTCAGCTTCCACCTGCGCCAGCTCGCCAAGGCCGGCCTCATCGTCGAGGCCCCGGAGCACGCCCGCGACCGGCGCGACCGGGTGTGGACGGCGGCCGGCAGCGGCTACTCCATCCCGGCGCCGTCGACCCCCGTCGGTCCGGAGGACGAGCTGGTGCTGCGCTCGTTCATGGACCAGGAGGCGCTCGACCTGCACGACGTCGTCGCCCGGGTCACCGCGTGGGCGCCCGACTGGAGCAGCGGCCGCGACGCCACCCCGCGCGCGACCATCCAGACCGGTCTGCTCGAGCTGACCCAGGAGGACGTGCAGTGGCTCTCCGAGGAGCTCGGGGCGCTGATGGACCGGGCGATCCGCCGCAGCCGCGAGACCTCCGACGAGCCGCGCGGCCTGTGGCGCATCGTCAACATCCTCGCCGACGACTCGCTGCCCACCCCCGAGGAGAAGCACCGTGACGCCTGAGCCCCTGCCGGTCCCCGGCCCGACCAACACCCTCGTCGACGTCGCCGGGCTGGCGGTCGGCCACCACCAGCGTGTCGGCGACGGCTGGCTCACGGGGTCGACCGTGGTCCTCGCCCCTCCGGAGGGCGCCGTCGCCGGGGGTGACGTGCGCGGCGGCGGACCCGGCACGCGCGAGACCGACCTGCTCGACCCGTGCAACCTCGTCGAGCGCGTCCACGCCGTGAGCCTGTCCGGGGGCTCGGCCTTCGGTTTGGCCGCCGCCGACGGCGTCATGCGGTGGCTGCTCGGGCAGGGGTGCGGCTTCGCGATGGGCGCCCCGGACCGGCTCGTCCCGATCGTCCCGGGCGCGGTCATCTTCGACCTCGGCCGGGGCGGGCGCTGGGACGCCACCCCCGACGCCGGCTTCGGCGCCGCAGCCTGCGACGACGCGCTGCGGGCGCGGGAGCAGGGCACCGACGGCCGTGCCGGGGCGCCCGCGCTGGGCGCGGTCGGTGCCGGCACGGGCGGCCAGGTCTCCGGAGGGCTCAGGGGCGGGACCGGGTCGGCCAGCCAGCTGCTGCCCGACGGCTCCACGGTCGCCGCCCTCGTCGTCCTCAACGCGGTGGGCTCCACCGTCGACCCCCGCACCGGTGAGCTCTACGGCGCCTCGCGCCTGCTGCCCGGGGACCTGGAAGGCCTGCCGGGGGCGCCGTCCGGTGCGCGGCTCCATACCCCCGAGGCCGCCGAGGTCGACGCGGCCCGGGCGCGGGCCGTCGAGCTGGGCTCCGAGGCGCTGCCGCGCACCCTGGCCACCACCATCGGCGTGGTCGCCACCGACGCGACGCTGACCGAGGGGCAGGCGCAGCGGCTGGCGATGTCGGGCCAGGACGGGCTGGCGCGGGCGGTGCTGCCGGCGCACTCGATGTTCGACGGCGACACGATCTTCGGGCTGTCGACCTGCGGCCGTGCCGCTCCCGACGCGCTCGGCTTCCACCGGATGCTGCAGGGCGCGGCGGACGTCGTGACCCGAGCCATCGTCCGCGCGACGCTGGCCGCGGAGTCCGTGACGACGCCGGAGGGGACCTGGCGGTCCTACCGCGAGGCGTTCCCCAGCGCCCTGCGCTGAGGCCGGGTGAGGGGGAGCGTCGCGTCTGTCCACCGCGCTGGCAGACTCTGCGGGTATGACGTCTCTCGACTACGCGCAGATGTTCCGGCTCGACGACCGCCACGCGGTCGTGGTGGGGTGCGGGGGGATCGGCGCCGAGATCGCCGCCGGCCTGGCCGCCCAGGGCGCCCGGGTGACCTGCCTGGACAAGGACCCGGCGACCGCGGAGGCGGCCCGCGGACGGCTGCCGGACGGGCAGGCCCGCGGGCACACGGCATACCCCGTCGACGTGCTCGACGAGAGCGCCCTGGACGTCCTCGCCGACCAGCTGGGCGACGTCGACGTGCTCGTGCTGACCGCGGCGGTCAACGTGCGCAAGCAGCTGCTCGACTACAGCGGCGAGGAGTTCGACCGGGTGGTGGGGCTCAACCTGCGCGGGACGTTCAACGCCGTCCGCGCGTTCGGCAGCGGCATGGCGCGGCGGGGGAGCGGCTCGATCATCACCCTGACCTCGATCCGGGCGCTCGTCGTCGAGCCCGGGCAGGGTGTCTACGCCGCGACCAAGGCCGGGGTCATGCAGCTCGTGCGCACCCTGGCGGCCGAGCTCGGGCCGCAGGGCGTGCGGGTCAACGCCGTCGCGCCCGGGGTCGTGGAGACGCCGCTGACCCGCCAGATCCGCGACGACGAGGCCTGGGGCCGGGCCTACGCCGAGAAGTCGGCGCTGGGCCGGTGGGCCCGGCCGGAGGAGATGGTCGGGGCGGTCTGCTGGCTGGCCTCCGACGCCGCCAGCTTCGTCACCGGCTCCCAGGTCATGGTCGACGGCGGGTGGACCGCGATCGACGGGCGCTTCACCCCGCCGACCGGCTGAGTCCCCGGCGCGCCGCACCGGCCCCGGGGCCGGACCGCCCGGCGCGGAGGGCATACTGGGGCATCATGGTTGCACCTGCCTCGGCCGACAGCGCCCTGGGCACGCGGATCCGCGAGCTGTCCAGGGCACACGTCTTCACCTCCTGGTCCGCCCAGCAGGAGATCGACCCGGTGCCGATCGCCGGGGGGAAGGGCGCGTGGTTCTGGGACCACGACGGGCGCCGCTTCCTCGACCTCACCAGCCAGCTGGTCAACGTCAACCTCGGCTACCAGCACCCCCGCCTGACCGCGGCCGTCCAGGAGGCCGCCGGGCGCATCACCACCGTCGCGCCGAGCTTCGCGGAGCAGTCGCGCGCCGAGGCCGCGGCCGCGGTCGCCGGGCTGGCGCCCGAGGGCCTGGACAAGGTCTTCTTCACCAACGGCGGCGCCGAGGCCAACGAGAACGCCGTGCGCATGGCGCGCCTGCACACCGGCCGCTCCAAGGTGCTCGCCTCCTACCGCAGCTACCACGGCGCCACCGCCGGCGCGATCGCGCTGACGGGGGAGCCGCGCCGGTGGGGCTCGGAGCCCTCGGTCCCCGGTGTCGTCCACTTCTGGGGCCCCTACCTCTACCGCAGCGAGTTCTGGGCGACCACCCCCGAGGAGGAGTCCGAGCGCGCGCTGACCCACCTGCGCCACACCCTGGCCGCCGAGGGCCCGCAGCACGTCGCCGCGATCATCCTCGAGCCGGTGGTCGGCAGCAACGGCATCCTCGTGCCACCGCCCGGCTACCTGGAGGGCGTGCGCGCCCTGTGCGACGAGCACGGCATCCTGCTCATCCTCGACGAGGTCATGTCGGGCTTCGGCCGCACCGGCGCGTGGTTCGCCGCCGAGCACTGGGGCGTGCGGCCCGACCTCATCAGCTTCGCCAAGGGCGTCAACTCCGGCTACGTGCCGCTGGGCGGGGTGGTCATCTCCGCGGAGGTCGCCGCGACCTTCGACCACACGCCCTACCCCGGCGGACTGACCTACTCCGGCCACGCGCTCGCCACGGCCTCGGCCGTCGCCGCCATCGGGATCATGCAGGACGAGGGCACGATCGAGCACGCCGCCGCCCTCGGCGAGCAGACGCTCGGGCCGCAGCTGCGGGCCCTGGCCGAGCGGCACGAGGTCGTCGGGGACGTCCGCGGCCTCGGCGTCTTCTGGGCGCTCGAGCTCGTGGCCGACCGCACCACCCGCGAGCCGCTGCCGGCCGACCGCATGAAGGCGGTGCAGCAGGCGTGCGTGGCCCGCGGGGTCTGGCCGCTGGTCATGGGCAACCGGGTCCACGTCGTCCCGCCGTGCGTCATCACCCACGAGGAGGCCGCGCAGGCCGTCGCGCTGCTCGACGAAGCCCTCGCCGAGGCCGGGCGGTGACCGCCCTGCCCGTCACGCCCGCGCCCCTGCCACCGAGCGAGCCGCCGCTGGTCGAGGCCCGCGTCGCCGTGCCCGACGCCGAGTCGGCCCGCCGGCTCGCCGACGACCTCGTCGGGCGCCAGCTGGCCGCCTGCGTGCAGGTCCTCGGGCCGATGATGTCGTTCTACACCTGGGAGGACGAGGTGCAGCACCACGAGGAGTGGCTGCTGCTGGCCAAGACCACCGCGCAGTCCTTCCCCGAGCTGGCCGAGGCGGTCGTCTCGCAGCACCGCTACGACGTGCCCGAGGTCATCGCGGTGCCGGTCACCCAGGCGCTGTCCTCCTACGCCTCGTGGGTGCGCAGGGGATCGGACGGCATACCCGACGAGCCGCGCGCCGGCGCCTGAGCCGCGCGCCGGGACCGGACGCGAGAAGCCCCCGCCGGGCGGACCCGGCGGGGGCTTCGTCGTCTGCGAGCGGGCGACGAGAATCGAACTCGCGTATTCAGCTTGGGAAGCTGATGTTCTACCATTGAACTACGCCCGCGAGGCCCGCGGCGGGGCCGAAGCGCCATACTAACGCGGCCTGTCGACCGCCTCCAAGCCGCCCCACCGTTAGGGTGTCTGCGTGCTCCTCTCCGACCGCGATATCCGTGCTCAGATCGACGCCGGCAGGGTCGTGCTCGACCCGTGGGAGCCGGCGATGGTCCAGCCGTCCAGCGTCGACGTGCGCCTCGACCGCTACTTCCGGCTCTTCGACAACCACAAGTACCCCGTGATCGACCCCGCGCAGGACCAGCCCGACCTGACGCGGCTCGTCGAGGTGGAGAAGGACGAGTCGTTCGTGCTGCACCCGGGGGAGTTCGTCCTGGGGTCCACCTACGAGCAGGTGACGCTGCCCGACGACGTCGCCGCGCGGGTCGAGGGCAAGAGCTCGCTGGGCCGCCTGGGGCTGCTCACCCACGCGACGGCCGGCTTCGTCGACCCCGGCTTCACCGGGCACGTGACCCTCGAGCTGTCCAACGTCGCGACGCTGCCGATCGTGCTGCATCCCGGCATGAAGATCGGCCAGCTGTGCTTCTTCCAGCTCAGCTCGCCCGCCGAGCACCCCTACGGCTCCTCCGACAAGGGCAGCCACTACCAGGGCCAGCGTGGGCCGACCGCGAGCCGCTCCTTCCAGAACTTCTACCGCGCCCCGGTCTCGGGCTGACGATGCGCCCCGGTCCCGCCCCGCCCGAGCAGCGCGTCCCCCGCGGCGCGGCCGGGGCGGTCGCGGCCGGGGCGGGCACCGCGCTCCTGCTCGCCCTCGGCGTCGCCTCCGGCACGCCCCAGGGGTATGCCGTGCCCGCGCCAGTGGCGTCGGGCGGCGGGTTGGTCGCGGCGGGTGCCGGTCTGGTGGCGGGGGAGGACCCGGTGGCAGTCACCCCCTCCGAGGAGGACGACCGGCGCAACCGTGAGGCGACCGAGGCGAGCGAGACCCCCGGCCCGTCGGGGCCGTCGAGGCCCGTCGACTGCGGCGCGGCCGCCTCGTCCCCTGTCTCCGACGGCTCCCTCGGCGGTCTGGTCCTGTCCGTCGCCGGTCTGCTGTGCGGCCCGCTCGGCCCGGCCGGCGGGCTGCCGCCGACCACGCTGGAGGCGCAGGAGCCGGAGCGGCTCTACGCGCTCGTCACCCGCGAGCAGGCGGTCCGTCCGCTGCGCTACGCCCCGGACGACCTCGCACCCCTGCCCGGCGGCCTCTACGAGGCGCGCGAGGAGGTCGTCGCCCAGGTCGCCGCGCTCCTGGACGAGGCCCGTGACGCGGGCCACGACTACCTGGCCGTGACCTCCGGCTTCCGCGACCACGACACGCAGGCGGGCACGCACGAGGACTGGGTCCGTCGCCTGGGGGCCGAGCGGGCCGACCAGGTCTCGGCGCAGCCCGGGCACAGCGAGCACCAGCTCGGCCTCGCCGTCGACGTCACGGGGGAGTGCGGCGGCTTCGACTGCTTCGGCGACAGCGACGACGGTCGGTGGGTCGCCGCCCACGCCCACCGCTTCGGGTTCATCGTGCGCTACCCCGAGGACGGCGAGGAGGTCACCGGCTACGCCTACGAGCCGTGGCACCTGCGCTACGTCGGCCCGCGCGCCGCGTGGGCGATGCACCTGCGCGGCGAGGCCTACTGGGAGGACTTCGCCCCGGTCGCGCTCGAGGCCGCGACCGCCGAGCCCTGACCCGGCAGCCGACTCACGTACTCATCCTGCAGAGAACGCATGATGCATCATGTGATCTCTGCAGGATGAGTACGTGAGTGGGGCGGAGACGGCCGCGACCGTCCCCGGCCGCGCCGCCGCGTCTCAGCCGGCGGGCTGCGGGTCGGGCTCGGGCTGCGGGTCGGGGGCCGGCTCGGTGGCCTGCGCCTCCTCGCCCTCCTGGCCGCGACGCACCGCGGCCAGCAGCATCTGCGCGACGTCGACGACCTCGATCTCCTCGCGCGCGCCCTCGGACTGCTTCTGGGTCAGGCCGTCGGAGAGCATGACGCGGCAGAACGGGCAGCCGATCGCGATCCGGTCGGCGCCGGTGGCGATCGCCTCCTCGGTGCGGTTGAGGTTGATGCGGGTGCCGAGCTTCTCCTCCATCCACATGCGCGCGCCGCCGGCGCCGCAGCAGAAGGACTTCTCGCCGTGGCGCGGCATCTCCTTCATCTCCACCCCGGGCAGGGCGCCGAGCAGCTCGCGCGGCGGGGCGTAGACCTGGTTGTGCCGGCCCAGGTAGCACGGGTCGTGGTAGGTCACGCTCTCGGCGGTGGAGGCCACACCGGTGGTGTCGGCGTCGGCGGGACGGTGCACCGGGGTGAGCCGCTTCTCGCGCACCAGCCGGTTGAGCAGCTGGGTGTGGTGCACGACCTCGAACTGGCCACCGACCTGCGGGTACTCGTTCTTGATCGTGTTGAAGCAGTGGGCGCAGGTCACGACGATCTTGGTCGCGTTGACCTCCTTGAGGACCTCGACGTTCTGCATCGCCAGCATCTGGAAGAGGAACTCGTTGCCGGCGCGCCGGGCGGGGTCGCCGGTGCACGTCTCGCCGTCGCCGAGCACCGCGAAGGAGACCCCCGCGGTGTGCAGCAGCTCGGCCACCGCGCGCGTGGTCTTCTTGGCGCGGTCCTCGAAGGCGCCCGCGCACCCGACCCAGAACAGGTAGTCGACCTCGCCCAGGTCCTCGACGTCGGCACCGGCCATCGGGATCTCGAACGGCAGGTCCTTGGCCCAGTCCATCCGCAGCCGGGCGTTCATCCCCCAGGGGTTGCCCTTGTTCTCGAGGTTCTTGAACAGCCCGCCCAGCTCGGTGGGGAAGGCCGACTCGATGAGCGTCTGGTAGCGGCGCATGTCGACGATCTCGTCGACGTGCTCGATGTCGACCGGGCACTGCTCCACGCAGGCGCCGCAGGTCGTGCACGACCAGATGACGTCGGGGTCGATGACCGCGCCGCCGCTGGGGACCGTCGGGTCACCCTCGGTGGCGCCGACCAGCTCGCGCTGGGCCTCGGCCACCGCAGAGGTGGGTATGCCGTGCAGCTGGTCGGGGCGGGGCCCGTCGCCGAGCGCGGCGAACGCCTCGGCAGCGGCCTGGCGGTGCTCGCTGTCGGCCAGCAGCCACGGTGCCTTCGCGTGGTGGTGGTTGCGCAGGTTGAGCACGACCATCTTGGGCGAGAGGGGCTTGTCGGTGTTCCACGCGGGGCACTGCTCCTGGCAGCGGCCGCACTCGGTGCAGGTGGAGAAGTCGAGCAGGCCCTTCCAGGTGAAGTCCTCGACCTTGCCGGCGCCCAGGGCGGCGTCCTCGTCGAGCTCCTCGATGTCCTCGAAGTCGACCGGCGTGCCGTCCACGGCGATCGGCTGCAGCTCACCCAGGCTGGTGCGACCCTCGGGGTGGCGCTTGAGGTAGATGTTGAAGAAGGCCAGGAAGCGGTGCCAGGCCACGCCCATCGTCGGCACCAGGGCGATCGTGATCATCCAGGCCATCGAGATGAGGATCTTGAGCAGGGCGACGAGCACGATCGCGGTCTCCAGCGCCCCGACGGACATCCCGGAGAAGAGGCCGCCGACCCAGGCGGTGAGCGGGAAGTGCGTCAGCGTCGCCCAGCTCTCGCCGGTCTGCCGGCCGAGCGCGTACTCCATACCCCGCAGGAGCACGATGCAGACGCCCACGCCGAGGATGACCGCCTCGACGAAGTAGGCCTGCCAGAAGCTGGAGCCCCAGAAGCGCGAGCGGCGGCCCTCCCCGCGGGGGTGGCGCACCTGGCGGACGACGATGAGCACGAGGATGCCCAGGACCGCGGCCCAGCCGAACAGCTCGGTGAGCCACTCGTAGGGCGCGAAGTGGCCGATGAGCGGCAGGGCGAAGGTGGGCGCGAAGAGCTGGCCGTAGGCGGTGACCAGGGTCAGGACGAGCAGGCCGAAGCTGACCATGACGAACCAGTGCGCCACGGCGACCACCGGTTTGCGCGCCATCCGGGTGTGCCCGAGGAACTCCCGCAGCAGGGTCACCGCCCGTGTGCCGGGCTCGTCGGTGCGCCCGGCCTCGGGCTGCCCGAGCCGGAACCTGGCCACGAAGCCCGCGACCGTGCGCACGAACAGCGCGACCGCGGCCAGGGTGACGAGTGCCGCGACGACGATGGCGACGACCTGCAGTGCTCCCACGTCCATAGGGGCAGGGTAGTGCCCGCACCGGGCACCGGCCGCAACAGGTGACCGGCGGGTACGGAACGGCTGCGCCAGGCGACCGACGGGTATGGAATAACGCCCCGTTGCCAGTTGTATAACCTTGAAGCAGCTGCCCCCCGAGGAAAGGTTCCCCTGTGCCCGTCTACGACGACATCACCCAGGTCATCGGCCGTACCCCGCTCGTCCGCCTCAACCGCCTGACCGACGGCATCCAGGAGGGGACCCGGGTGCTGGTCAAGCTCGAGTCGCAGAACCCTGCGGCCTCCGTCAAGGACCGCATCGGCGCCTCCATCATCGACGCCGCGGTCGAGGCCGGCGAGCTGCAGCCCGGCGGCACCATCGTGGAGGGGACCTCGGGCAACACCGGCATCGCGCTGGCGATGGTCGGGGCTGCCCGCGGCTACAAGGTCATCCTGGCCATGCCGGAGACGATGAGCCTGGAGCGCCGTGCGCTGCTGCGCGCCTACGGCGCCGAGCTGGTCCTGACCCCCGGCGCCGAGGGGATGAAGGGTGCCGTCGCCAAGGCCGAGGAGATCGCCGCCGAGCGGGGCGCCGTGCGCGCCCGCCAGTTCGCCAACCCGGCCAACGTCAAGGTGCACTACGAGACGACCGGTCCTGAGGTCTGGTCCGACACCGACGGCCAGGTCGACGTCTTCGTCGCCGGCGTCGGCACCGGCGGCACCATCACCGGCGCCGGCCGCTACCTGCGCGAGCAGAAGCCGGACGTGCGCCTCGTCGTCGTCGAGCCCAAGGACAGCCCGATCCTCAACGGCGGCCAGCCGGGGCCGCACAAGATCCAGGGCCTGGGCGCCAACTTCGTGCCCGAGATCCTCGACACCGAGCTCTACGACGAGGTCCTCGACGCGACCCTGGAGGACTCCATCCGCGTCTCGCGCGCCCTGGCCACCGAGGAGGGCATCCTCGCCGGGATCTCCTCCGGCGCCAACGTGTGGGCGGCGCTGGAGATCGCCAGGCGCCCCGAGATGGCGGGCCGGACCATCGTCGTGGTCATCCCCTCCTTCGGTGAGCGCTACCTGTCCACGGTGCTCTTCGAGGACCTGAGGGACTGACCGCCGATGTTCCTCCTGCGCTCACCACGGAAGGCCGCCGGAGCCCTCGGCCGTCTCGCCGGGGGCATCCGGGAGGACCTGGACGCCGCCGTCGCCCGCGACCCCGCCACGGACAGCCGGCTGGAGATGGCCCTGGCCTCCCCGGGGCTGCACGCGATCTGGACGCACCGGGTCTCCCACCGCATGTGGACCTCCGGGGCACGGCTGCCCGCCCGCCTGCTCTCGCAGGCGGCCCGGGCGGTCACCGGGGTGGAGATCCACCCCGGTGCGACCATCGGCCGGCGCTTCTTCATCGACCACGGTATGGGGGTCGTCATCGGCGAGACCGCCGAGGTCGGCGACGACGTGATGCTCTACCACGGCGTCACCCTGGGTGGCCGCTCGATGGAGGCCGTCAAGCGTCACCCCACCCTCGGTGACGGGGTGACGATCGGGGCCGGTGCCAAGGTGCTCGGCAACATCGTGCTGGGCCACGGGGTCCAGGTCGGCGCCAACGCGGTGGTGACCAAGGACGTGCCCTCGATGTCGGTGGCCACCGGCATCCCGGCCAAGATCCGCCACCCCGACTCCGGGGTCGACCCCCAGCACGCCCTCTACGACGAGCCGGCGCTCTGGATCTAGGTCGGGCTGCCACCCACGACGAGGGCCTACCCCACGCACGACGAAGGCCCACCCCGGACGGGGTGGGCCTTCGTCATGTCCGGTCAGCCCCGCAGGGCCGGCACCGGTCGGGTCAGGGCAGCTTCTCCCCGCCCGGGCCGAAGCCGGTGGTGTCCACGGTCGTGGTACCGGTCTCGGGGTCGTAGGACCCGGTCGCGTTCTGGAAGGTGTCGCCGGAGCCCGAGCCCGAGTCGGAGCCCATGCCCGAGCCCGAGGAACCGCCCGAGACCCGGTGCTTGGCCTCGTCGACCTTGGACTTGGCCTGCTCCCCGACCTGGTGCGCCATCTCCGGCGCCTTGGCCTTGACCTCCTCGACCTTGGTCTGGACGCGGGGGTCGGTCCACAGCTTGTTGGCCTGGTCGGCGATCTGGTCGTAACGCTCGCGTCCGGCGCGGGCCCCCAGCACATAACCGATCCCGGCACCGACGAGCAGCAACATCTTGTTCATGATGACTCCTTTCGTGGGTCAACGAGTTCGCCCTCGACACTACAAGCGGCGGACGGACATGGCACGCCGAGCGGCACCGTGCGTCCGCGACGGGTGCAACTGCAGGTCAACAGGCGGAGGGTGTGGGATTTGAACCCACGGAGGCGTCAACCTCGGGCGCTTTCAAGGCGCCTGCACTCGGCCGCTATGCGAACCCTCCTGGCCCCGGGGCGAGGCATCGCCCCGGCGTCCGCACGATGATGCCACGTGGGACGGAGCGCCGCGAACCCCCCGGCCGAGGGTGACCAGACCGTCAGCCGCGGACCGCGCGGTCAGCCGCAGACCGCGCCGATCTCCTCGAGCTCGTCGTCCGGCGCCTCGGTCTCCTCCGCCGGCTCCTCCCCGGGCTCGTCGGCGGGCTCGGTGGTGGCGGGGTCCTGCGGCGCCTCCGTCGGTCCGGGCGTGGCCGTGACGGTGTCGTCGGCCGGGGCGGGAGCAGGGGCCGGCACGTCCTCGGGCGGGTTGAGGGCCTCCCACACCCGGGCGCGGATGTCGGAGAAGTCGGGGTCGGCCGTGTCGGTGTTGGAGGCGGTGAAGGGCAGGCTCTTGATCGACCCCTCCTGCACCAGCAGGACGAGCTCGGCCCACGCGCCCAGGTCCTCCTGGGGGATGTCGGTGACGACGTTGTCACCGACGGCGGTGATGATCTGCGGGTAGCGCTGCAGCAGCGTCATCGGCCGCGCCTGGTCGATGACGGCGGCGACCATGCAGCGCTGCCGGCGCATGCGGTCGTAGTCGTCGGAGAGCACGCGGGAGCGGGAGTAGCCCAGCGCCTGGAACCCGTCGAGGGTGTGCGTCCCGGGGTCCAGCCACTCCAGGTTGGGGGAGTCGGGGTCGAGGTAGAGCTTGCCGTCGGCACCGGTGAAGGTGCGCCCGTTGATCGGGATGCGCTCCTTGACCGTCACGGTCACCCCGCCCATCGCGTCGATGAGCTGCTCAAAACCCTGCAGGTTGACGATGACGGTGTGGTGGATCTCCAGGCCCAGCACGGCCTGCAGCACCTCGCGCGTGGCGGTCAGGCCGGGGGTGGGGTCGTCGGAGTACCAGCCCGGGTGCTCCTCGGCCGTCTTCTCCGCCTCGGTCCAGATCGCGTTCATCAGGCACTGGTCGCCGCAGTCGTAGCCCTCGGGGTAGAGGTTGTAGAGCGGGTTGTCGCGGGGGATCGGCACGTCCTGCAGGTTGCGCGGGACCGAGAAGAGCACGGCCTCGCCGGTGTGCGTGTCGATGCTGGCCACGATCATCGTGTCGGTGCGGGTGCCCTCGCGCGCCTCCGCGGCGTCGGAGCCGAGCAGCAGCATGTTGACGCGCGGCAGGTTGGCCCACGGGTCCTCGGGCGGGCCGAGGGTGGAGGTCGGCTCCACCCCGCCGGGGCTCGCGGGCCGGTCGCCGGAGGAGGTGAAGACCTTGTCCATCGCGTCGAGGTGGCTGTCGATGTAGCGCACGCCCAGGGCAGCCGGCGCCGAGACGGCCAGGCACAGCAGCGCGGTGAAGGCCGCCAGGGCGCCGCGCTGACGGCCGTCGGCCCGGCTCGGCTGGGTCATCAGCGCGGTGAGCGCGACGGCCCCGACCCAGACGACGGTGCCGGCGACCAGGACCCACATCAGGGTGCGCAGCAGATCCGCGTCGGCGGCGGTGGCCAGGGCGGTCCCGACGAGGCCCTCACGCCATACCGTGAGCCCGACGAAGACGCCGGCCGCGAGCGCCAGGACCACGACGACGGCGCCCAGCCAGCGCCGGGGGGTCGCCAGCAGGCCCGAGCCCGGCAGCAGGGCGCTGAGGGCGGTCAGCCCGAACGCCCGCCCGAGCGTCTCGCGACGACGTCCGTCCTGCTGCCCCACCCACTCCGAGCGGGAGCGGTACGGAGGGTGCGCACCACCGTCGGCGCGGTCGCGGTCGTTCATGCGGCGGGAGGCACCTTTCGCGGGCAGGAGAGCACCATCATGTCTTACCAACCTTCGCTGGTGGAGGGCTGGGAGCCCGGTTTGGGCACGGCCACGGGTGGCAGGTACATTGATCAGCGATCTGGAGGCGTCGCCTAGTCTGGTCTATGGCGCCCGCCTGCTAAGCGGGTTTGGGGTTTAGAGCCCCATCGAGGGTTCAAATCCCTCCGCCTCCGCCGATCATGACAGAACCCCCGGCCCTGCGGCCGGGGGTTCTGTGCGTGTCTGCGGCGGGTATGCGGTGGGCCTGCTCAGCCGGGCCCGTCGCCGTGCTGGGCCTGCGGGTCCTCGGCGTCCGCGCCCTCGTCCGAGGTCGGGTCCTGCGCGGCGTCGGCGCCGCCGGCGCCGCCCGAGCTACCACCCTCGACGGCGTCGGCCCTCTCGTCGGCCTGCTCGACCTCCTCGGGCCCGCGCTCGCGGATGCGCTTCTCGAGCGCGTCGACGTCGCCGGAGATGTCCTCCACGCCCGGCGGCAGCGGCTCGTCCGCCAGCAGCGGCTCGTCGGTGTATCCCGGGTCCTGCCCAGGGACGATGCCCATCTAGACCTCCTGACCGGCGAGACGCTGCTCGAGCGTGGCCAGCTCGTCCTGCAGCGCCGCGGGCAGCTCCTCGCCAAATGTGTCGAACCACTCCTTGATGAGCGGGATCTCAGCCTCCCACTCGGCGCGGTCGAACGCGAGCGCGGCCGCGACCTCCTCGGTGGACAGGTCCAGGCCGTCGACGTCGAGGTCCTCGGGCCGGGGCAGGTAGCCGATGGGGCTGTCCTGGGCGTCGACACGACCCTCGATGCGGTCGACCATCCACTTGAGCACGCGGGCGTTCTCGCCGAAGCCCGGCCACAGGAAGCCGCCCTCGCCCCCATCGCCCTTGCGGAACCAGTTGACCAGGAAGACCTTGGGCAGCTTGTCGGCGTCGGCCTGCTTGCCGATCTCCAGCCAGTGGTCGAAGTAGTGGCTGGCGTTGTAGCCCATGAAGGGCAGCATCGCCATCGGGTCGCGGCGCACGACGCCGACGGCGCCGGTGGCGGCGGCCGTCGTCTCGGACGACAGCGTGGAGGCGATGAAGGTGCCGTGCTGCCAGTCGCGCGACTCGGTCACCAGCGGCACCGTGGTCTTGCGCCGGCCGCCGAACATGATGGCCGAGATCGGCACGCCGCGCGGGTCGTCGTACTCCGGCGCGATGTTGGGCACCTGACGGATCGGGGTGCAGAAGCGGCTGTTGGGGTGGGCCGCGAGCTCCTCGGAGTCGGGGGTCCAGGGGTTGCCGTGCCAGTCGATCAGCTCGGCCGGCTTCTCCTCGGTCATGCCCTCCCACCAGATGTCGCCGTCGGGGGTGCGGGCGACGTTGGTGAAGATCGAGTTGCCGCGCTCGACGGTCTCCATCGCCACCGGGTTGGTCGAGCGGCTGGTGCCGGGGGCGACGCCGAAGAGCCCGAACTCGGGGTTCACGGCATACAGGCGTCCGTCCTCGCCGAAGCGCATCCAGGAGATGTCGTCGCCGACGAGCTCGGCCTTCCAGCCGGGCATCGTGGGCTGGATCATCGCCAGGTTGGTCTTGCCGCAGGCCGACGGGAAGGCGCCGGCGACGTAGTGGACCTCACCCTCGGGGTTGGTGAGCTTGAGGATGAGCATGTGCTCGGCCAGCCAGCCCTCGTCGCGCGCCATGACCGAGGCGATGCGCAGGGCGTAGCACTTCTTGCCCAGCAGCGCGTTGCCGCCGTAGCCGGAGCCGTAGGACCAGATCGCCAGCTCCTCGGGGAAGTGCACGATGTACTTGGTCTCGTTGCACGGCCAGGCCACATCCTCCTGCCCCGGCTCCAGCGGCGCACCGACGGAGTGCAGGCCCTTGACGAAGGGCGCCTGGGTGTCCTCCATCTTGGCCAGGATGTCGCTGCCGATGCGGGCCATGATCCGCATCGAGGCGACGACGTAGGCGGAGTCGGTGAGCTCGACGCCGTACTTCGGCGCGTCGGCCTCCAGGTGGCCCATGACGAAGGGGATGACGTACATCGTGCGGCCGCGCATCGAGCCCTCGAAGAGCGGCCGGAGGAGGTCCTTCATCTCCTGGGGGTCCATCCAGTTGTTGGTCGGACCGGCGTCCTTCTCCTGCGCGGAGCAGATGTAGGTGCGGTCCTCGACGCGTGCGACGTCCTGGGGGTCGGACAGCGCGTGGAAGCTGCCCGGCTTCTTGTCGTCGGCCAGCGGCGTGAAGGTGCCCGCCTCGACGAGCAGGGCGTTGATCTGCGCGATCTGCTCGTCGGACCCGTCGACCCACACGACGTCGTCGGGCTGCGTGTGCGCGGCCACCTCCTTCACCCAGGCGTCGAGCTCGGCGTGGGTGGTCCCACCGGTGGTCTGCAGCTGCTGGTGCATGTACGGATCCCTTTCCTGGCGGCGGTGCCAGACGGTCGCAAGGTGTGCCTCTGAGACCACCGTAGCGCCCGCCGCTGGGTGCTTCGCACCGGTTCACGGCCCCGGGCTGCGGCGTTGGTCACACTGCCGGTGCGACCCGCAGGAACCCGTCCGCGCCCGACGCTTGGCCGATGACCCCCGAGGTGATCTACCTGGTCCTCGGCCTGGGCCTCCTGCTGGCCAGCCTGCTCCCGTGGGTCGTCGAGGGACGGGCCCTGTCCGTGCCGATGGTCGTGCTGGCCTTCGGCGTGGTGGTCGGGCTGGTGGTGCCGGGCGAGGACCCGGTCAGCCCGGTGCTGGACGCGACGGCCACGGCCCACATGGCCGAGGTGACGGTGATCATCTCGCTGATGGGGGTGGGGCTGGCGCTGGAGCGACCCCTGCACTGGCGGACGTGGTCGCCGACCTGGCGCATGATCGCCCTGGCGATGCCGTTGACCATCGGCGCCATCGCCCTGCTCGGCTGGTGGGCGATGGGGCTGACGGTGCCCGCCGCCATCCTGCTCGGTGCCGTCCTGGCGCCCACCGACCCGGTCCTGGCCGACGAGGTGCGGTCGAGGGCCCGGTCACCCAGGTGCAGGGCGATGACGGAGCCTTCGACGACGACGTGCGGACCGAGGAGGACGAGGTCCGCTTCACCCTGACCAGCGAGGCGGGGCTCAACGACGCCTTCGCCTTCCCCTTCGTCTACCTCGGCCTGTTCCTCATGGGCCGGGGCGCCTGGCAGGAGTGGGGCCTGGAGTGGGTGCTGTGGACGCTGGTCGGCAAGATCGTCGTGGGCTTCCTCGTCGGCTGGGCCGCCGGGGCCCTGCTGGGGCGCTTGTTGTTCCGGGGGCGGCTACGGGGTCAGCGGGTGGCGGAGATCGGGACGCCGCTGGTGGCCCTGGCCGCGACCTTCGCGGTCTACGGGCTCACCGAGCTGCTCCACGGCTACGGCTTCCTCGCGGTCTTCGCCTCCGCCGTGGCGTTGCGCAGCGCAGAGCGTCACCACGGGGTGCACCGTGAGCTGCACTCCCTGATCGAGCGCGTCGAGACGATCCTGACGCTGGTCCTGCTCCTGCTGGTCGGGGCCGCCATGTCCGCGGGCCTGCTCGCCGGGCTCAGCCGGGGTGGCGCGGCGGTCGGCCTGCTGCTCGTCTTCGTGGTCCGGCCGCTGGTGGGCTGGGCCTCGCTGCTGGGGTGCGCGCGGGTCGACCGTCCGGAGCGGCATGCCATCGCCTGGTTCGGCGTGCGCGGCATCGGCTCGGTCTACTACCTCGCCTACGCGCTGTCGACCGAGTACGTCGCCGAGGGGCTGGAGCTGTGGTCCGTGGTCGCCTTCACCATCGCCGCGTCGGTGGTGGTGCACGGGTTGCTGGCCACGCCCGTCATGCGACGGCTCGACGCACGCCGCCGTCCGCAGGGCGGGTCCGATTTCTCCGCAGCCCCACGGGTGGGCTAAGGTTGCTCTTCGCCAGCGCCCGTAGCTCAACGGATAGAGCATCTGACTACGGATCAGAAGGTTAGGGGTTCGAATCCCTTCGGGCGCGCGCTGTGTTGAGACAGTGAGAAGGCCCCCTCCGGTGGAGGGGGCCTTCTGTCGTCCTCGGGGGTATGCGGTGCACGCCCGGACCAGGGTCGCCGCGTCCCGTCCTAGAGCCAGCCGCGCCGCTGGGCCGCTCGTGCGGCCTCGACCCGCGTGGAGGTCCCGGTCTTGTGGATCGCCGAGGACAGGTAGTTGCGCACCGTGCCCGGCGAGAGGTGGACGCGTGCGGAGATGGTGGCCACGGTGGCGCCCTCGAGGGCCTCGCGCAGCACGGAGCGCTCGCCGTCGGTGAGGGGGCTGGGCCCGCCGACGAGGGACTCCGCGGCCAGGGCGGGGTCGACCACGCGCAGCCCGGCATGCACCCGGCGGACCGCCTCGGCGAGCTCGCCGGCCGGGGTGTCCTTGACGACGAAGCCACCGGCGCCGGCCTCGAGCGCCCGCCGCAGGTAACCCGGCCGACCGAAGGTGGTGACGATCAGCGAGCGGCACCCGGGCACCTCCCGCGCCAGCCGCCCCGCGACCTCGATGCCGTCGGCGCCGGGCATCTCGATGTCGAGCAGGCAGACCTCGGCGCCCGTGGCCAGCGCCCGTGCGACGACCTCGTCGCCGCGGCCGACCTCGGCCACCACCTCCAGGTCGTCCTCGAGGGACAGCAGGGCGGCCAGGGCGCCCCGGACCAGGGCCTGGTCGTCGGCGAGGAGGAGCCTGATGGTCACAGCCGCACCTCCACCGTGGTGCCGGCCCCGTCCGTCCCGGGCCCGACGGTCAGCGTGCCGCCCGCGCCGGCGACGCGCTCGCGCGCTCCGCGCAGGCCGTTGCCCTCGCGCAGCCCCTCCAGGCCGGTGCCGTCGTCGGTCACGCGCAGCAGCGCCGGGCCCAGCTCGACGGTGCACCGGGAGGCGCCGCTGTGCCGCACGACGTTGGTCACCGCCTCGCGCAGCACCCAGGCCAGGACGATCCGGTGCCGGGGGTCGACCACGTCGGCGTCGTCGGGCACGTCCGCGGCGATCCCGGCGCCGGTGAGCGCGGTCCGGGCGGCCGCCAGCTCGTCGGAGAGACGGGCCACGCGCAGCCCGGAGACGGTGGCGCGGATCTCGGCGAGCGCCTCACGGGTCATCGACCGGATCTCCGCCAGCTCTGCGCGGGCCCGTTCGGGGTCGACGTCGAGCAGCCGTTCGGCCAGCTCGGCCTTGACCGTGACCACGGTGAGGTTGTGCCCCAGCACGTCGTGCACGTCACGGGCCACCCGCTCCCGCTCGGCGACCATGGCCAGCTCCTCGGCCATCGCGTTGTGCTCCAGCTGGCGCTGGTTGACCACCCGGATCACCATCGTGAAGACCGCGACCATGGCCACGATCCCGACGAAGAAGCCCATCTCGGCCAGGTCGCCGGAGGCCAGCGGCACGAGGGCCGAGACCGCGACCCCGGTGACGCTGACCGCGGCCGCGGCGCGCAGCGGCAGGGTGAACGTCGCCAGCGAGATGACGAACGGCAGCAGGTAGACCGCACGGACCCCCAGGACGGCGGCCGAGGCGAGCTGCAGGCCGACCATGACGACCAGGTGCGTCCCGCCGGCGCGCGCCACCTCCTCCCACCCGTCCATCCCGGAGGTCCGCACCAGGCCCGCGAGGTAGACCACGCCGAAGGCGAGGATGAGTGCGACGCCGGCGGCACGCCATACCGGGGCGGTGTCGGCCGTGGCCGCGGAGGCGACGGGGAAGTAGAGGAACACGACCCACACCGCCCCCATCAGCCAGCCGAGCCGCTCCCACGGGTCGCGCGCCGCCGGCGTCGAGGGCTCGCTCACTGCCGGTCCCGTCCGCGGCGGACCAGCCAGGTCGCCAGCAGCGCCAGCACGGTCAGCCATACGCCCACGTTAGCCAAGGCGTACCACAGCGGCTCCTGCAGCAGGGTGCCGTCGGTGGTCGGGACCGTCCCCTCGGTGACCGGGTAGCGTGCCAGCGCGGCGTAGCCGTACAGCGGCGTGAACCGGGCGATGGCCAGCATGGTCCCCGACAACGGGACGAAGATGTTGCCCAGGAAGCCCATGATGACCAGGACCCCGCTGGCCGCGCTGACCGCGGCCTCGGTGCGGAAGGCCAGCCCCATGACCAGGCCGTAGAGCGCGAACACGCTGGCGCCGAGGAGCACGACCAGGGCGCTGAGCACCCAGGCGAGGACCTCGCCCTCGGCGCCGGTGAGGACGCCGACGAGGTAGATGAGCGCGATCGGGACCGCCGCGACGACGACGGCGACGAACGCCTTGACCGCGACGTAGGCGTGGTCGGCCAGCGGGGTGAGGCCCAGCTGGCGGCCCCAGCCCTGGGCCCGCTCGACCGCGGCCATGCCGCCGACGCCGGTGGTCGCGGTGACCGCGCCGTAGGCAGCCATGGAGATCATGATGTACATCGCCACGTTGCCGTTGCCGGCGCGCTGGGCCGAGAAGTCCTGCGCGGCGCCGAAGACGACGTAGAAGAAGGCGGGGAGCAGGGCGATGAAGAACATGCTGACGTAGTCGCGCAGGACGCGGCGCAGCTCGATGCCCGCGTAGGTGACGTTCATCCGAGGACCTCCAGGTCGGCGTGGGTGGGGACGAGGGATGTGGGGGAGTCGCCGGTGATGGCGAGGAAGGCGGCCTCGAGCGAGCCGCTCGTGACCTCCAGAGCGGTCGCGTCGAGCTGGGTGAGGAGGGCGCGGGCGACGGCGTCGGAGTCGCCGGCGTGCACGTGCACGCGCCGGCCCTCCGTCCTCACCTCGAGCACCCCGGGTATGCGGTGCAGCACCTGCAGCGCGCGCGTGGCGCGGGCCGGGTCGGCCGGCAGGTCGGCGCTGACCGAGCGGCCGCTGGCGCGGGCCCGGACCTGGGCGGTCGCCCCGTCGGCCACGACACGCCCCTGGGCGACCATGACGATCCGCTGGGCGAAGGCGTCGGCCTCCTCCAGGTAGTGCGTGGCGAAGACGACGGTGCGCCCCGCGTCGGCCTCGGCGTGCATGCTCTCCCAGAACGCGCGGCGGGAGGAGACGTCCATGCCGGCCGTCGGCTCGTCGAGCACGATCAGGTCGGGGTCGGGCAGCAGGGCCAGGGCGAAGCGCAGCCGCTGCTGCTCCCCGCCGGAGGTCTTGGCCACCCTGCGGCCGGCGATCGCCGTCAGGCCGGCGCGCTCGATGACCTCCTCGACGCCGGCGGGGTGTCGGTGGGTCGAGGCGATCAGCTGCACGGTCTCGCGCACGGACAGGTCGCGCAGCAGACCGCCGGTCTGCAGCACGGCGGAGACGCGGCCCGAGGTGACCGCGCGGCGCGGGGGTGCCCCGAAGACGCTGACGATGCCGGCCGTGGGCTCGGTGAGGCCGAGCACCATGTCGAGGGTCGTGGTCTTCCCGGCGCCGTTGGGGCCGAGGAAGGCGACGACCTCGCCGGTGCGGATCGTCAGGTCGATGCCGTCGACGGCGCGCACGGTGCCGCCGCCGGGGGTCCGGAAGGTCTTGGTGAGGTCGCGGACCTCGACCGCTGGCTGGGTGTTCGTCAACATGTCCCCAGCGTCGGTCCGGCGGGGCGGGCCCGGCGATCCCCGGACGTCACGACCTGCCGGTGACAGGTGTCATGCCCGGCCGGCGGTCAGGAGTCGTTCTCGCCCTGCACGTCCTCGCCGGCACGCCGCAGCATGACGACGGTGTGCCCGTCGACGACCGACACGCGGCCCCCCATCCCCACCGCGGTCAGGGTGGCCGCCGCCCTCGCCTCCGACCCGGCCGGGGCCTGCTCGCCCTCGAGCTCGAGGCGGACCCGGCCGAAGCCGTCCTGGGAGTCGACCTCGACGAGCACGTGCGTGGGCCGGCGGTCGACGGCGTCCTGGAGCAGGCGGTCGAGGATCTCCGCCACGGCGGACCCGGAGGCGCACACGTGCAGCGGGCGTGCCGGCTCGTCGACGAGGACGAGGGCAGGTCCGGAGGCGGCGCGCACGCGGGGCCGCCACCGGGTGAGCGCGTCGCGGACCAGGGCGGGCAGGTCGACGACGTCGACGTCGGTGAGGCGCTGCTGCTGGGCGGTGTCGAGGTAGGTGCGCACCGCTGTGCTGAGCCGGTCGAGCTGGGGCAGGTAGCTGGTCAGCTCGGCGGCGACCTCCGGCGGGGTCTGCGGCCAGGAGGCCAGGTCCTCGATCTCCATGCGCAGCGCGCTGATCGGGCTGCGCAGCTCGTGCGAGGCGTTGGTGGCGATGTCGCGCTCGCGGCGGCGCAGCTCGCCCAGGCGCGAGATGCCGCGCCGCATGGCGTCGCCGATGGCCTCGGCCTCCGCCACCCGGTAGTGCGGGATGGTCTGGTCGAAGCGGCCCTGCCCGATGGCCTCGGCGACGCCGGCCAGCTCGCGGAAGGGCCGCGAGAGCCGCTCGGCCAGCACCCGCACGACCAGGGCCGCCCCGACCGCCAGGGCCAGGCCGATGAGGATGAGCGGCAGGAGCGCGTCGCTCACCCGCTGACCGACGAGGTCCTCGGAGCGCCGGAGGGTCAGCTCGCTCCCGTCGGCGAGGGCGCGCACGGCGACGATGTCGCCGGCGGAGTCGCCGGTCGGCGGCAGGCCCACCCGCACCTCGGGCCCGTCCGCCTGCCCCAGGGTGATGGACTCCCCGCCGTGCAGCAGGCTGCCGAGGAAGTCCTCGTCGACCTCGCCGCCGCCCGACCGGCGCTCCTCCACCGCGACGGCGACCAGGTCGGCGGAGCGCTGGGTCTCCCGGCGCTCGGTGTCCTGCACGAGGTCGGCGAGCAGGTAGGCCCGGGGGATGCCGTAGAGCAGGACGACCCCGACGACCATCGCCACCAGGACGGCGACGATGCGGTTACGCATCCCGGACGTCCTCGAGGCGGAAGCCCACCCCCCGCACGGTCGTGATGCGCACCGGGGCGCCGACGTCCTCGAGCTTCTGGCGCAGGCGGCCCACCGTCGTGTCCAGGGTCTTGGTGGAGCCGAACCAGTTCTCGTCCCACACCTGGTTGATCAGCGTGTCGCGGGCGACCACGGCTCCCCGCCGCGAGTCGAGGAGGGCGAGCACGTCGAACTCCTTGGTGGTCGCGGGCAGCTCGGTGTCCCCGACCCAGATCCTGCGGGCCACCACGTCGACGGCGAACGAGCGGCCGTCCGGCTCGTGGACGACGGGGTGGCCCGCCGAAGCCGTCCCCGCTGCGGGGGCCGGCACGTGCGTGACGTTGTAGGAGCTGCGCCGCAGCAGGGCGCGGGTGCGGGCCTGCAGCTCGGCCAGCCCGAACGGCTTGGCCAGGTAGTCGTCGGCGCCCTGGTCCAGCCCCACCACCCGGTCGAGCTCGCCGTCACGCGCGGTGAGGATGATGATGCCGCCGGCGTAGCCGCCGTCGCGGACGGCACGGCACACCTCGATGCCGTCGATGTCCGGCAGGCCCAGGTCGAGCAGGAGGAGGTCGACGGTGCCGTCGCCGGCGGTGACCCGCTCGACGGCCGGCAACCCCTCGGCGAACCGCTCGACGGAGTAGCCGTCCCGCTCCAGCGTGCGGACCAGCGGGGCTGCGATCTTGTCGTCGTCCTCGACGACCACGACGGTGGTCATGTCAGGGAGCATACGGGCGGGTCACGCGGTCCCTGGGGAGGACCGGGCGGTGGCGCCGGGCCAGCAGGAGAGGCACCAGGACGCCGCAGGCGACCAGGGTCGCCCCGGGCACGGTGAGGTCCGTGGCCGGGCTCCCGGGGACGCCGACGGCCATGGCCAGCAGCGCCAGCACGCCGCTCACGGCGCAGACGAGGGCGGCCGTCAGCCGCGCGTCGAAGGAGTCGGTCGTCGCCATGCGGGCGGCCGACAGCGCCGCCAGGGCTCCCGCAGCCCCGGTGGCCACCGCGTGGGCGGTGACGTCGGCGTCGAGGGCCTGGCCGAGCAGCACGCCGCCCAGGACCGCGGTGACGAGGGTGGCGCCCGGGCAGGAGGAAGTGCGCAGGAGGGCCATCAGAAGTCCCGGTCCAGGACGCCGGACTCGGTCACCGTTCCTCCGGTGGGGTCCGTCCAGACCATGTGCGCAGGCGCTCCCTCGTAGAGGTGGCTCGGGTTCACCGACTGTGCGCCGCCCAGCGTCACCGTCACGGTGGTCCGGGCGACCCCGGCGACCGTCACGGTCCCCATCCGCATCATGGCGTTGAAGGTGGCCGTCTGGTTGGTCTGGTAGAGGTCCGTGCGCAGGTTGACCGAACCCAGGCCGCTGACGACGGCACCGCCCGAGAGGACGTCCAGCGCGTCCTCCGCGTCGCCGCGTCCGACGTGCTTGCCGTCGCGGACCCGCAGCGTGACCTCGGTCTGCTCGCCGGACCAGCCGGGCAGCACGTCCGTGGCACGCACCGACCTGGCGAAGGTGAAGGTGATCGAGTCGCCGGTCTCCAGCCACCCGGGGCGGGTGCCTCCGTTGGTGGCCTGGACGTCCGCCCCGTTCAGCGGCACGGGGGTCACCGGTGCGCCGTTGGCGATCACCCGGTCGGCGATGACGGCGGAGGTGCCAGGGTTGCCGGCCGCGTCGGTGGCGACCGCCCGGAAGTCGTAGCTGCCGTCGGCGATCACGGTCGTGTCGGCCGAGCAGGACCAGGGGGGTGCCGACGCGGTGCACACCGCGCTCCAGGTGTCCGCCCCCCTGGGCGCTCGCTGGATCTCCACGCGGACCACGCCTGAGATGGCGTCGGTGACGTCGCTCGCGGCGAACGTGCGCGTCCCGCTCAACGGGCTGCCCGGGTCGAGGAGTCGCACGGTCGGCGGCGTCCAGTCGGCCGCGGCGCGGACGGTGCCCGTGCCGGTGCTGCTGCTGGTGAAGGCAGCGGTCGAGAAGTTGGTGGTGAGCAGCAGCATCATCGCCAGGGCGCCGAGGACGAGGACCTTGGTGGAGCGCAGGTCGCGCACGGGTCCTCCTGCTCGGGTCGTGGTGCTGGTGCTGGTGCTGGTGCTGGTGGGCCGAGGTGGAACGCTACGGGGCGGTGAGCTCGCGGGTGCGGCCGGCGTGCGCCGGACGGCCAGGGGGAGTGGTGCGGCCCGTGCCGCGCTCGACCCACATGCCGGCGAGGTTGCGCGTCAGCTCGACCAGGGCGAGCAGGGCGATGATCGCAGCCGGGACGCCGATGACGAGCATGCGGACCTCGCGGTCGGCCAGCGCGATGAGCAGGTAGCCGACTTTCGGCACGGTGTGCTCGACGACCGGCTGCACGTCGTCGACCAGGCTGAAGGTCCACGGGTCGACGTCGGCGTTGGCGTCGCCCTTGGTGCGCATCACCAGCTCGCCGCGCTCGTCGGTCTCGATCTCGACGATGCGGTGGGTCACGAGGTTGGCGACGCCGCTGTCGGCGGGCGGCAGGTAGGTGATGACGTCACCGACGGCCAGCTCCTCGACGGGGCGCGGCCTCTCGAAGACGATCGAGCCCTTCTCGATCGAGCCGGACATCGAGCCGCCGGTGATGACGTAGCGCTCGTACCCCAGCAGGTGGGGGAGCAGGTATGCCGCGCACGCCAGGGCCACCACGACGAGGGCCAGGTTGCCGGTCAGGCCCAGCAGGCGGGCGGCCTGGTGCTTGATGCGCTGCATGTCGTCAGCCCTTCGCGAGGTGGTGAGCAGTGGTGCGGTGGTGCCGGGTGCGCGTGCGGCCGGGCGGAGAAGCCCGGTGGCCCGGCGGTGGGTCCCTACCACCGCCGGGCCGGGGTCATGGGGCGTTCACGGGCGCCCCACGTCGAGGGGTTCAGCCGCCGAGCTGAACCAGGTCCCAGGAGTAGGAGGCAGAGGCCGTCATGCCCTGGTTGTCGTTGCCGGCACCCATAGGAAGGTGCACGGTGAAGGTGTACTCGCGGACGTCGCCGGGAGAGAAGGTACCCAGCCCGTTCTTGGTGCCGTCCACGAGCTCACCGAACTCACCGTCGAGGACCACGGTGCCCTTGTCGTCCACGATCTTCATCCGCAGATCACCCGGGACGAAGCTGTTGGTGGACTCGGTCTCGGTCAGGCTCAGCGTGCCGGCCAGGGTGCCGGTGTTCTCCAGCGTCAGGCTGCCGGTGACCGTGTCACCCGGCTTGATGTTGCCGGCGGTGAAGATCGCCTGCTCGTCCTTGTCGTTCATGTGCGACAGCGAGCCCGCGGTCACCGAGCTGATGCTGTTGCTCGAGGCGGAGGTGAAGGTCGCACCCGAGCCCACGGCCAGCGCGCCGGCGGCGAGCAGCACGGCGAGGGGGGCGAGGACCTTGGTGGAGCGGCGGGACGAGCTGTTCATGCGGAACTCCTGGGGCTTGTGGTCGAGACCTTGTTGATGTCTCAAACACTACGGAGCGTCGTTCCACGGTTTGTCCACACGATCCCCCGCCGTTCTGCACGCTTTCGCCACAGATCGTTACCGGCAGGTAACAGACGTCAGTCGCAGCCCTCCGCGACGTAGGACGGCTCGGCCGGCAGCTCGAACCAGACGTCGCTGCCCCCGCCCGGGCGGCGCTGCATACCCACCCGTCCCGCGTGCGCGGTCACGACGCGGTGCACGGTGGCCAGCCCGATGCCGTAGCCCTCCCGCGGCGGCTGCCCCTGACCCTCGTGCGCCCGCACGTAGGGCAGGAAGACCGAGTGCTCCTGCCCCGGCGGCACGCCGATGCCGTTGTCGGAGACGGTCACCCGCCAGCAGCGGCCCTCCCGCCGGGCCGTCATGGTCACCGCGGGGGCGACGCCGGGGGAGGTGTACTTCAGGGCGTTGCCCAGGATGTTGAGCACCACCGAGTAGAGCAGCTCGGCGTCGCCGGGGACGGTGGGCAGGTCGGCGACCTCGATGGTGGCGCGCGTGTCCTTGATGAGCGGGCTGAGGTCGAGCAGGGCGCGGTCGACGACCTCCTCCAGGTCCACCCAGCCCCGGCCGGGCCGCCCGCCGCCCTCCTTGGCGTGGGCGAGCACGTCCTGGATCATCCGCCCCATGCCGCGCGCCGCCTCGGTGATGCGGTCCACCACGGCGACCAGGTCAGGGTCCTGCGCG
Source organism: Ornithinimicrobium pekingense DSM 21552 (assembly GCF_000421185.1). GTDB lineage: Bacteria > Actinomycetota > Actinomycetes > Actinomycetales > Dermatophilaceae > Ornithinicoccus > Ornithinicoccus pekingensis. The sequence continues at coordinate 226,795 of NZ_ATWJ01000011.1, read as the reverse complement.
ACCGCGGGCTCCTGCGCGAGCATCTCGGCGTTGGCGCGCACCGCCATGAGCGGGTTGCGCAGGTCGTGGCTCACCTGCGTGGCGAAGTGCCACAGCGCCTCGTTGGACCGGGCCAGCTCGTCGCGCGCGTAGGTCAGCTCCAGCAGCGACTCCTCCAGCTGCTGGCCGCGCAGCCGCAGCTCGAGCACGTCGGTGACGCGGGCGGCCAGGAAGGTGAGGGCGTCGCGCTGCTCGTCGGTGGACTTCCGCGGCTCGACGTCGAAGACGCACAACCGCCCCAGCGCGACGCCGTCGGGGGTGACCAGCGGGGCCGAGGCGTAGAACCGGACGCCGAGCTCGCCGGTGACGAACGGGTTGCCCGCGAACCGGTCGTCGAGGCGGGCGTCGGGGACCACGACCGCCTCCGGCACCGCGGCCACGACGGCGCACATCGAGTCGTCGCGGGCGCACACCGCCGGCTCGAAGCCGGTGGTGGCGACCTGGTGCTGCTGGGTGGTGGTCAGGATGTTGATCGCGGCGTGGGGGGTGCTGAAGACGCGCGCGGCCAGGTCGGACAGCGCCTGCAGCTCCTGGTCCACCGGCCCCGTGAGCAGGCCGTAGCGCTCGATGGCGCGGTCGGCCTCGGCCGTCGCGGCATCGAACGTGGAGCCCCCCACCCTCACGTCATACCTCCTCGTCCGACAGGGACATAGTGACAGAAGGGGTGCCTGTTCCGGCAGGCCCCTCCAGAGACGGATGCGTCACACTTTCCGCTGGTCAGCGTCACCTCACCGGCGTGGGCGCCTCCCGTCCGCCGAGCACGGCGACGACGTTGTCCGCGGCGAGGGTGGCCATCGCGGTGCGCGTCTCGACCGTGGCCGAGCCGACGTGCGGCAGCAGCACCACGTCGTCGCGGCCGAGCAGCCCGGGGTGCACGGTGGGCTCGTCCTCGTAGACGTCCAGGCCCGCCCCGGCGATCTCGCCCGCCTCCAGCGCCCGGACCAGCGCGTCCTCGTCGACGACCGGTCCGCGCGCGGTGTTCACCAGGTATGCCGTGGGGCCGAGCAGGCGCAGCTGCTCGGCGCCGAGGAGGTGGTGGGTCCCGGGCGTGTGCGGCACGTGCAGGGAGAGGACGTCGCTGGCCTCGAGCAGCTCCTCCAGGGGCAGCCGCCGGGCGTCCAGCTCGTGCACGACCTCGGCCGGGGCGTCGCGCCGGCCGCTGTAGGCGATCTCCATCCCGAACGCCCGGGCCCGCCGGGCGGTCGCACGCCCGATCTCGCCCAGGCCGACGACGCCCAGCGTGCGTCCCTGCAGGCCCCGGCCGAGCAGAAACCCCATACCCCACTGCCAGTCCTGGCCCGAGCGGACGAGCCGTTCGGCCTCGCCGAGCCGGCGCGTGACCATGAGGACGAGCGCCATCGCGAGGTCGGCGGTGGCGTCGGTGAGCACGCCGGGGGTGTTGGTGACCACGACCCCGCGCTCGCGGCAGGCCTCGAGGTCGATGTTGTCGTAGCCCACCGCCACGTTGGCCACCACCGCGAGCTGCCCGCCGGCGGCGTCGAGCAGCTCGGCGTCGACACGCTCGGTGACGAGGGTGAGCAGGCCGTCGGCCCCGCGCACCCGCTCCAGCAGCGTCCCGCGGGGGATCTGGTCCTCGTCCTCCCAGGTGTCGACCTCGTGCCCGGCCGCGGCGAGCGCCTCGACGGCCTGCGGCGGCACCTGTCCCGTCACGACGACTCTGCCCATGACCAGCAGGTTAGTCCAGGGTCGGCCACACCTGGCGGGCTCGGGCGATCGGGCGCACACTGTGTGTCACTGCCGCACCGGCCGGTGCGGCAACCGCTCCGCGAGGGGGACGACGATGTCGACGAGCGAGACGAGCACCACCGCCCGCGGAGGCGACGGCGGGCGCGACTACCTGCTCGGCAAGGCGGTCCAGCTCGCCTCGGTCGCCGCCCTGGGCGGCTTCCTCTTCGGCTTCGACACGGCCGTGATCAACGGCGCGGTCGGCGCCATGCGCGAGGAGTTCGAGATGGGGTCGGTCCTGACCGGCTTCGTCGTGAGCTCGGCGCTGCTGGGCTGCATGGTCGGTGCCTACCTGGCCGGCCGGCTCGCCGAGCGCGTCGGGCGCATCCGCGTGATGGTCCTGGCCTCTGCCCTCTTCACCGTCTCGGCGATCGGCTCGGGCCTGGCGTTCGGTCCCTGGGACATGATCTTCTGGCGGGTCGTCGGCGGCATGGGCGTCGGGGCGGCCTCGGTCATCGCCCCCGCCTACATCGCCGAGATCTCCCCGGCCTCCATCCGCGGGCGCCTCGGCTCGCTGCAGCAGATGGCCATCGTGGTGGGCATCTTCGTCGCGCTGCTCTCCGACTACTTCCTGGCCAGCGTGGCCGGCGGCTCCGGTGAGGCGCTGTGGGGCAGCGTCGCCTGGCGGTGGATGTTCTGGGCCGAGGTCGTGCCGGCGGTCGCCTACGGCGTCCTGGCGCTGACCATCCCCGAGTCGCCGCGCTACCTGGTCTCCCTCGGCCGGGTCGACGAGGCCCGCGAGGTGCTCGGACGGGTGATGCTCAGGGGCATCCCCGAGCGCATCAAGGAGATCCGCCGGACCGTCCGCCAGGAGGCCCGCGCCTCGCTGTCGGACCTGCGCGGGTCGGCCGGCAAGGTGCTGCCGATCGTGTGGATCGGCATCGGTCTGTCGGTCTTCCAGCAGTTCGTCGGGATCAACGTCATCTTCTACTACTCCTCGACCCTGTGGCAGGCCGTCGGGTTCACCGAGGACGACGCGCTCACCCAGACGGTCATCACCTCGGTCACCAACATCGCGGTGACGGTGGTGGCCATCGCGCTCATCGACAAGATCGGGCGCCGCGTGCTCCTGCTCATCGGCTCCGCGGGCATGTTCGCCTCGCTCGGCACGATGGCGTGGGTCTTCGCGACCGCCGACCGGGTCCAGCAGGGCGAGCAGATGGTGCCGGTGCTCTCCGACTCCCAGGGCGTCGTCGCGCTCGTGGCCGCCAACGCCTTCGTCGTCTTCTTCGGTATGTCGTGGGGCCCGGGCGTGTGGGTGCTGCTCGGGGAGATGTTCAACAACCGCATCCGCGCCACCGCCCTGGGCATCGCCGCCGCGGCGCAGTGGCTGGCCAACTTCGCCATCTCCACGACCTTCCCGGTCATGGCCGACCTGGGCCTGGGCGTGGCCTACGGCTTCTACACCCTGTGCGCGCTGCTGTCCTTCTTCTTCGTGCTCAGGTGGGTCCCGGAGACCAAGGGCCGCGAGCTGGAGGACATGGAGTAGCTCAGTCCTCCGGCGGTGTCGCGTGGTGGGCGAGCAGCACCGGCGGCGTGGGGGACAGGCCGGGGCCGCCGAGGCGGCACCACTCCTCGACCGCGTCGGTGACCGGGTCGCCGGCCACGCCCTGCATCCAGAAGGCCCGCCCGCCGCGGCGGCGCCCCTGCGCGGTGGGGCGGACCACCGCGACGTCGGTGGTGCACACGTCGAGGCAGTCCACCTCGGTGACGCGCACGTCGCCGCGCTCGGCCAGCTCCTCCCAGCGGGTGTGCTGGCCACCCCGCAGAGGGTCGGCGCTGCCGAGGGTGCTGCCCACGCAGCCGGTGCAGACGGTGACGCCGACGGTCACCTCAGACCTTGTCCGCGGTGGTCTCCGAGGGGTCCCAGCGCAGGACGCCGTCGGCGGCCCACCCGCGGTCCTTGACGGCCTCGCGGGCCTCGGCCTTGACCGGGCCGGTCAGCCGGTCGATGTAGAGGTAGCCGTCGAGGTGGTCGGTCTCGTGCTGCAGGCACCGGGCCAGCAGGCCCTCGCCCTCGACGACGACCTCGTTGCCGTCGAGGTCGGTGCCGGTCACCCGCGCGCGGGGGTGGCGGGCCAGCGGGAACCACTCGCCCGGCACGGACAGGCAGCCCTCGCCGTGCTCCTCCTCCTCCAGCGGCGGCGGGGTGCCGAGCCGCTCCAGCACGGGGTTGACGACCACGCCGCGGGCGTTGGGCCCGTCCGGCACGGGACAGTCGTAGACGAAGATCCGCACCCGCGAGCCCACCTGGTTGGCGGCCAGCCCGACACCCTCGGCCGCCTCCATCGTCTCGAACATGTCCTCGACGAGGGTGCGGATCTCCTCGGTGACCTCCTTGACCTTCTTGGTCGGGGAGTGGAGGGCCTTGTGGCCGATGACGGTGATGGGACGGACTGCCATGGGGGGATTCTAGGTATGCCGTGCACCCAGGCCCTAACCTGCTCGGGTGAACTGGATCGAGGTCCTGGGCTGGACCGGGTCGGCCGTCCTCGTGCTGTCCCTGCTGCAGACGCGGCTGCTGCGGCTGCGCGTGATCAACCTGGTCGGCTGCCTCGTGCTGCTGGTCTACAACACGATCGTCGAGGTCTGGCCGATGGTCGGCCTCAACGTCGTGCTCGCGCTGATCAACGTCGTCTACCTGTGGCGGATGCTGCGGACCCGGCACGACGAGCGCAGCTACACCGTGCTGGAGGTGCCCGCCGACGACGCCTACCTGGCCTACGTCCTGGACCGCCACCGCGAGGACATCGCGCGCATCAACCCCGGCTTCACCTTCGCGCCTGCCGACGTGGACGCGGCATACCTCGTGCTGCACGGGGACGCCACCGTCGGGGTGGTGCTGGCCCGTGACGCAGGCGGGAGCACCGCCGAGGTGCTGCTCGACTGGGTGACGCCGGCCTACCGCGACTTCTCCCCGGGCGAGTTCGTCTTCCGCGACTCGGGCCTGTTCAGCGGGCGCGGGGTGCGGCGGGTGCTCACGCCCGCGGGCATGCAGAACCCCTACTACGGCCGGATCGGCTTCCGACCGGAGGGCGACCGCTGGGTGCTCGACGTCGAGCCCGCCCGGGACTGACCCGTCGGAACGACTGACCGGCGCCGGCTCAGGCGATCAGGTTGCCCAGGAACCGGCCCAGGTTGAGGAAGGCCGGCGCGACGAGGTCCCACGCGTCCTGCAGGAACGCCGAGGCCCGGTCGGGCGCGGTGATGATGACGAAGACGACGAAACCCCATACCAGGAGCTGCAGGGTCCCCTTGACCGACAGCGACATGTCCCCTCCCACGGGTTGTGATAGACGTCACGGTGCCTATCTCGCCAGTGTGGCAGAGCCGAGAAGCTGCGGGCGGGGGAAACGTCCACCGACGGTCCACGGTTTCCCCACAGTTCTGCTACGTGCGGTCCACAGGAGGGGCTCAGGCCCAGGGTGGGGTGGGGTCGGGGTCGACGGCGACCCCGCGGCGGCGGGTCGCCGAGCGCGCCCGGCGGGCCTCGTCCTCGACCCACTCCCAGTCGCGCGGCAGCTCCTCGCGGCGCACCTGCTCCCAGCGCTCCCGCCGCGGCTCGCGGCGGACGGGCCCGGGCCGCTGCCCGACCGGGACCTGGACGATGTCGGGGTCGAAACGGTCGGTGGGGTGGGGCGACTCGTCGTCGAAGGTGGTGTCCCAGGGGTCGGGGTCGACGTGCTGGTCGAAGGCGTCCTCGACCCGGTGCCAGGCGTTGTCGTCCTCGTCGTCGCCGTCGGGGCCGAAGATCGTGGCGCAGATGCGGCGGTACTTCTCGTCGGGCTCGGGCACCCAGCTGATCGTGCGCATCGCCTGGTCCTGGCCGGCCGACTCCAGCACGAACTGGCCGTAGCCGAGCAGACGGCCCAGGACCGAGCGGCCGTAGTTCATGTCCGTGACCTTGCGCAGCGGCATCATCGCCACCTTCTGCGTGAGCAGGCCGTAGACGAGCAGGATGCGCCGGTCGGTGGCCACGAACCACTCGTTGTGCCACTCCAGCAGGCGCCAGACGGCCCGCGCCGCGACGACGAACCACAGCACCCACAGCACCGTGCCGAGCGGCTCGGTGCGGGCGTCGAGCGAGGCGGTCAGCGCGCCGACCGCCAGCAGCGCCACCAGGGTGGTCGCGAACGGCTCGGCCAGCCGCGCCCAGTGCTGGCGCGTGGCGACGACCGGGGTCTCGTCGTCCAGCAGGTAGCGGTCGAGGATCCGTCGGCTGATGCGGACCACCGGTGGGGCGGCTGCCATGGCGCTCCTGCGTCAGCCGCCCATGAGGTTGTTGAAGAAGCGGCCGATGTTGAGGAAGCCCTGGCTGATGATGTCCCACACGGCGCCGACGATGTCGGCGGCGCGGTCGGGGTTGGTGATGATCGCGTAGATGACGAATCCCCACACGAGCCAGTGCAGGACCTTCTTGACCGTGGGCGGCATCGAGTCCTCCAGTCGGGGTGGGTCGAGGTCATGGATCTGGTGCCAGTGTGACAGAGGGGACGGGGTATGCCGTCGCCCCCGCAGGCGTGTCGGCTCAGCGGCGCAGCAGCGGGCTGGCCGCCATCCGGTCCAGCGCCTCGTCGACCTCGGCCGTCGACCCGGCGAAGCTGAGCCGGACCATCCGGTGGCCCTCGAGGGTGTCGAAGTCGACGCCGGGGGTGATCGCCACCCCGCAGTCGGCCAGCAGGTCGCGGCACCAGGCCACCGAGTCGTCGGTGAGGTGGCCCACGTCGCACCAGGCGTAGAACGCGCCGTCCGGCGGTGCGTAGTCGCGCAGCCCGACCTCGGGAAGGCGCCGGATGAGCAGCTCGCGCGTGGCGGCATACCTCGCGCGGTGCCCCTCGAGCTCGGCCCGCGCCTGCGGGGAGAGCGCCCCGAGCGCGGCGTACTGCGCGACGGTGGGCGGGCAGATGTTGAGGTTGCCGGTGAGCACCTCGAGCGGGCGGCGCAGGTCGGCGGGGGCCAGGAGCCAGCCGATGCGCCAGCCGGTCATCGAGAAGTACTTGCTGACCGAGCCGACCACGACGGCCTCGCGGGAAGTCTGCCAGGCGCTGGCGGTCGGGCGGCCGTAGGACAGGCCGTGGTAGATCTCGTCGCTGACGAGCAGGGTGCCGTGCTCCTCGCACCACCGGGCGAGGTCGGCGAGCACGTCGCTGTCGATGATGGTGCCGGTCGGGTTGGCGGGGGAGGCCACGATGAGGCCGGCCGGCGGCTCGTCGAGCGCCTCGAGCATCGCGACCGTCGGCTGGTAGCGGGTGTCCGCGCCGCAGTCGAGCTCGAGCACCTCGCAGCCCAGCGCCTGGAGGGTGTTGCGGTAGGCCGGGTAGCCGGGGCGGGTCATCGCGACCGTGTCACCGGCGTCGAGGGCGGCCAGGAAGAGCGCGGTGAACGCGCCCGAGGAGCCGGGGAAGACGACGACGTCCTCGGGGGCGACCTCGACGCCGGCGGTCTCGCGGTGGTGGTCGGCGATGGCGTGCCGCAGCGGCAGGATCCCGTTGGACTCGGTGTAGCCGAGCACCTGGGTCGTCGTCGCGGCGACGGCCGCCTCGAGCGCGGGCGCCGGCGCCGGGGTCGACGGCTGGCCCGCGCACAGCATGATCACGTCACCGTGGGTGCGCTGGCGCTCGGCCGCGGCCTTGAGCACCTCCATGACGTGGAACGGCTCGACCGCCGAGCGCCTCGAGACCCGCACGGGCAGCTCCTTCCTCAGACGATGCCGTAGAGCCGGTCGCCCGCGTCGCCGAGGCCCGGGACGATGTAGCCCTGCTCGTTGAGGCGCTCGTCGATCGCGCCGGTGACGACCGTGACGGGCGCGCCCACGTCGGTCAGGTCGGCCTGCAGCCGCTCGATGCCCTCCGGCGCCGACAGCAGCGTGATGGCCGTGATGTCGTCGGCGCCGCGCTCGACCAGGAAGCGGATCGCCGCGGCGAGCGTGCCGCCGGTGGCCAGCATCGGGTCGAGGACGTAGCACTGGCGCCGGTCCAGGTCGTCGGGCAGCCGGTTGGCGTAGGTGTGCGCCTCGAGCGTCTCCTCGTTGCGCACCATGCCCAGGAAGCCGACCTCGGCGGTGGGGACCATGCGCATCATGCCGTCGAGCATCCCCAGGCCCGCACGCAGGATCGGCACGACCAGCGGCTTGGGGGAGGACAGGTGGATGCCGGTCGTCGGGGCGACCGGGGTGACGATGTCGAAGGGGGTGACGCGCACGTCACGCGTCGCCTCGTAGGCCAGCAGCGTCACCAGCTCGTCGGTGAGCCGGCGGAAGGTCGGGGTGTCGGTCCGCCTGTCCCGCAGGTAGGTCAGCTTGTGGGCGATGAGCGGGTGGTCGGCAACGTGGACGCGCATGGGTCAGACTCTAGGTCGTGACAGCAGGCCAGCACACCCCGCCCGAGGGCGGTGCCGCGGAACACCCCCCGGGTGGCCCGTCGGCGCCCGCGCGGACGCCGTCCCCGGCGTGGGGGCAGGAGGGGTATGCGGCGTGGATGCGGCTGGCGCTGGACCAGGCGCGGGCGGTGGCCGGCTCGGGCGACGTCCCGATCGGTGCCGTCGTCGTCGGCCCGGACGGGTCGGTGCTCGGCCGGGGGCGCAACCGGCGCGAGCTGGAGCACGACCCCACCGGGCACGCCGAGGTGGTGGCCCTGCGCGAGGCCGGCTCGGCGCTCGGCTCCTGGCGCCTGGACGGCTGCACGCTGGTGGTGACGCTGGAGCCGTGCGCCATGTGCGCGGGCGCGGCGGTGCTGGCGCGCGTGGACCGGATCGTGCTCGGCGCCTGGGACCCCAAGGCCGGGGCCTGCGGGTCGGTGTGGGACCTGCCCCGTGACCGCCGCGCCCTGCACCGGCCGGAGGTGGTCGGCGGGATCCTCGAGGAGGAGTGCGGCCGGTTGCTGGTGGACTTCTTCGGCGAGCGGCGCGGCTGACCGGCGGCCGCGAGCGTGCACAAGCCACTCACCCGGGTGCCTCGTGCACGGCGATCCCGACGTCCGCGTGCACGAGCCACTCACGTGAGTGTCCGGTGCACGCGGAAGCGGGCTCAGGCGTGCGGGAGCCACTCACCCGGGTGGCCCGCGCACGGCCGACCGGATTTCGGGGCATCCCGCCCCCTCGGGTAACCTGTCCGGCGGTGGCGTGTCCGAGCGGCCTAAGGAGCACGCCTCGAAAGCGTGTGAGGGCGCAAGTCCTCCGTGGGTTCAAATCCCACCGCCACCGCCAGGTGACCCTCCCTCACCGGAGGCTCGTCCCTCACCCCCGTCCGGACCGCTGGGCGGGGGTGAGGTCGTCTCCGGGGTGTCTGCCTCGTCCACGATCGGACAGCCGGTCTACGATCGGCCGGACCGGCACCCATGCGACCGGTCCGGCCGGACGACCGGGGGAGGGGCGACGACGTGACGTCAGCAGGAGCGGCTGCGGCTGCCAGCGCGGTCGTGGGCGTGGTCGTCGGTGGCCTGCTGTGGCTGGCGTGGGAGCCGACGACCCGCGAGTGCGGCACGATCAGCGAGTGCTTCGGCGCTCCGGTCTCGGCCGCGATGTGGACCCTCGGCATCCTGGTCGTCGCGCTCGTGGCCCGCCGGGTGCTGCAGCTGCGTCCCGTCCTCGGGCCGACGCTCTCGGCGTTCCTCGGCGGGTCCGCGGTCGTGGTCCTGATCCAGGGCCTGGGTGACATCTGGCCACGTCAGCCGCACCCGCCCCTGACGCCGTGGTGGAGCTGGGTGGTCGTCGGCGGGATGTTCGGCGCCCTGGCCCACTGGGCGCACCAACCGGGGCGGAGCCGGGTCGGGCGTGTCGTGCCCGTCGTCGTGGTGCTGGGACTGGTGACCGCCGGGGTGACCTGGATCTCCGTGGAGCGGGACCACCGCCAGCTCGTCGAGCTCGAGGCGGTCGGGGTGGACACGGTGACGGCACCGACGTTCGCCGACTTCTCCGTGTCCTACGCCCGCGGCGGGGTGCGCGAGGGGGTCGGTGGGGTCGTGCGGGTCAACCTGTCGCCGCACGCAGGCTCCTCTGCTGCCTGGCCGGAGGCCTACCTGGTCCCGGTGCGCGGCCGCGACCTGTGCGAGCTGGCGCTCCAGGTGGTGGCCCGGGGGACCGCGGGCTGCGTCGAGACGGACGGGGGTGTCGAGGTCATCGACGACTATCTCCTGGGTGCCGGGGCCCGCGACGGCGGAACCCTGCTGCTGGTCACCGCCCGTGTCTCCCCGACCCGCGACGAGCCGGAGGAGTGGACGATGGAGTCGCTGCGTCGCGCCGTGGACCGGCGGGTGGCCACGACGCTGGAGGAACTGCGGGACGGCGACGTCGACTGAGGCCTCCGCCACCGCCTCAGGCGGGGTCCGGCTCGACCAGCCTGCCGCTCCGGGCCAGCTCGGGGTCGGTGCAGGAGGAGAGGTCGAAGCAGCACGGGCGGCGGCTGCCGCTGCGCAGCTTGTCGATGCTCACCCCGACCCGCTTGGAACGGGTCTGCGGGCTCTTCGTCGCGCCGACCCAGCGCACCCACTCCCACCGGGCCATCGGCGTGAGGCCCGCCCAGTGCTCCTCGAGGTCGGGGGCGTCGGCGAGCGCCGCGTCGAGGTCGTCGGGCAGCTGCGGCTCGGGCCACGCCTTCGTCGGTGTCAGCTCGACGTCGACCGTCTCGCCGCCCTCCAGCCGCAGCGCCTGCTGCAGCGACGCGTCGACAGCCAGCCAGTGTCCCCGTCGGCCGTCCGGCTCGACGACGGTGGTCCAGGGATGGCCGTCCACCCGCGCCTCGACGGCCACCTGTCCACGGGAGGGCAGCGACCGGCTCGCCTCCTCCGGGAGCCGCACGAGGAACCGTCCGAAGATCTGCTCCACCTGTCCGGCGAACGTCGTGTGCATGCCGTTCACGCTAGCGGTGGCGAGGGCGCGCCGGCTTCTTCGTTCGTGACCGGTGCGACCCGCGGGCCCAGGCCGAACCAGCTGATCACCCCGCCGGCGGCCATGAGCGCGGCGCAGGCGGCGATCGCGACCCGGTAGCCGGAGGTCATGGCGGCCGGGTCGAGGTAGGAGTCGCCGGACAGCCCGGCGAGGACGGGCAGGGCGGCGACCGCGAGCAGGGACCCGGCGCGCGCGACCGCGTTGTTGATGCCGCTGGCCACCCCGGCGTTCTCCTCCGGCGCCGCGGCCAGGACCGCGGTGGTCAGCGGGGAGACGAGCAGGGCCAGGCCGAGGGCGAAGACGACCAGGCCGGGCAGCACGTCATACCAGCGGGTGCCCTGGCCGGCGCCGAGGAGCAGCAGGAGCCCCGCCGCGCAGACGAGCGGTCCGACGGTCATCGGCAGGCGGGGGCCGATGCGGCTGGAGAGGGCGCCCGCCCAGGTGGACAGCAGCATGAGCGCCGCCGTCACCGGCAAGGCGGTGAGCCCCGCGGCGAGCGCGGACCAGCCGGCCGAGACCTGCAGCTGCAGCACGAGCACGAGGGACTGCACGGCCAGGGCGCCGTAGACGAGGAAGGTCATGGCGTTGGCGGCGGAGAAGACGCGGGAACGGAACAGGCCGAGGGGCAGCAGCGGGGACCGACGGCGGTGCTCGACGAGGAGGAAGGCGGTCAGCGCGGCGACGGCGAGGGCCGCGGTGCCGGCGACGACCGCGGGGCGGCCCGTGGACGCGTCGGTCAGGGCGAAGGTGAGGGTGCCCAGACCGACGACGGCGAGCACCGCCCCCGCCCCGTCGAAGCGCCCGGGGCTGGGCGTGCGCGACTCCGGCGCGGCCCACCACGCCAGGGCGATCACCACGAGGCACAGCGGGACGTTGATGGCGAAGATCCACCGCCAGCTGGCGTAGTCGACGATCCACCCCCCGACGAACGGGCCGACGGCGGTGGCGATGCCGGAGAGCCCGGCCCAGGTGCCGATCGCCGCACCCCGGTCCTGCGCCCGGAAGGAGGACTGGATGATCGCCAGCGCGCCCGGGGTCAGCAGGGCGGCCCCGACGCCCTGCACGAAGCGCATGGTGACCAGCTGCTCGGGGGACTGCGCCAGGGCGCAGGCGACCGAGCCGACCAGGAACCAGCCCATCCCGACCAGGTAGACGCGGCGACGCCCCCAGCGGTCACCCAGCGCGCCGCCGACGAGCACGAGGGAGGCGAGCGCGAGCAGGTAGCCGTTGACGACCCACTGCAGCTGGGCCAGCGAGGCGTCCAGGTCGGCGCCGATCGTCTTCAGCGCGACGTTGACGATGGACCCGTCCAGGATCGCGATGCCGGAGCCGAGGGTGACCGCGGTCAACGTGACGCGGCCGCGGGCGCTGCCCAGCGTCAGGTGCTCGGGGGCGCCGGCCGGGACCGGCAGTGCTGACATGACCCCATTGTGCTGCCGCGGGCGGTCCGGCGTCGGACGCGTCAGGTCAGGCCGCCGCCACGCCGGCGATCCCCACCAGGACGACGAGCACCACCGCCAGGACGGTCATGACCAGCAGGGCGGTGCCGATGACTCCCAGGGCCATGCCGGCCTGCAGCGAGGAGCGGTTGCTGACAGGGGCGGGCGCGGCGTCGGCCTCGCGGAGCGCGGTCCGGCCCATGGCCCACGCGAAGGGCCCGAGGACAGGGGCCACCACGACGCTGAGGATGCCCAGGACGAGCACGGTCGTCCCGCGGGGGTGGACCGGGCTGGCCGGGGCGCCCCACGGGGCCCGCGGCGCCACGGCATACCCCTGCGGCGGCCTGGCCCACGGGTCGGTGGGCTCGGGCGCCGGGCGGTCGCTGCCCGGCAGCGGCGGCGGCTCGAAGCGGTGCATGCCAGCAGGGTATGACGCGAGCGACCCCGGCCGCTCCGGGGCGGCCGGGGTCGTCGTCTCCCTCGCGCACGGGCGGTCCTCCTGCTCCCGCGTGCGCCACCAGGTCGGTGCTCGCGGCGTCCGGTCGGGCTCACGTCGGTCGGCTCGGGCGACCGGCGCTGCCGCAGCACGCGACGGGGCGGGTGCGGGCCTGCGGTGTGATGCTGCTCGTGCGAGGGATGCCTGGCGGGCCGTCGGCCCGGCGCGCACGGAAGGTGGACGCGCGCCGCGGTCCGGCGAGTGAGCCTGTCGCGGACCCGCTCCGGCACGCAGCGTAGGAAAGGACGCGCGCGGGGCCGACGGCGGCCAGGTCGTGCCGGCCGGACGTCCGGCAGCGGGGGAGAGCGCTGCCGGGCCGGGGGCCGGGCCGGGACGTCCAGCTCCCGCGGGGGAGCGGAGGTGGCGGCGGCCCCCGGCCCCTGAGGCGGGGGCCCTGGCCGCCCCGGCGCCGGCCGGTCGACCCGGCCCTCGTCGTCGCGGTCGGGGAACTCGGCGGCGACGATCGCGTCGAACTCCGCACGCAGCCAGTCGTCGTCGGCGCAGACGAGCTCGGCGAAGGCGAGCTGCTCGTCCGGCCGGACCGTGACCTGGTCGGAGGTTGCTGCGCGGATCTGCGACACGTCGGACCACCTGCTCCCGCGCCTCAGGCGTTGATCGCCTGCCGCTCGGCCGAGCCGCCGGAGATCTCCTGCCGGCCCGAGGACCCGCCGTGCGAGACGGTGATCTTGCGCGGCTTGGCCTGCTCGGCGACCGGGATGCGCAGGGTGAGCACACCCGAGTCGTAGGCGGCCTGGATCCGCTCGGTGTCGAGGTTGTCACCCAGCACCAGCTGCCGGCTGAAGACGCCGCGGGTGCGCTCGGAGGCCAGCATCTCGCGGTCGTCCTGCACGGGCCGCTCGGCCCTGACCGTGACCACGTTGCGCTCCACGTCCAGGTCGATCGACTCCGGGTGCACCCCCGGCAGGTCGAACTCGATCACGAACGTGTCGCCCTCGCGCCAGGCGTCCATCGGCATGACCGTGGGGCGCGCCGGCGTGCCGTTGGCGGCACCGAACATCTGCTGGGACAGCCGGTCGAGCTCACGGAACGGGTCGCTGCGCATGAGCATCGAGACCATGACGATCTCCTTCCACATCTCGTCGGTGAACTGTGTCGTCTCACTGCCACAATCTGTAGCAGCCGCTACAGATTTCATAGCACGGCCTCGGGTAGGATGCAACCCCTCGAGGAGGACCCGCGCGACCCGGAGGAGCGGTGCGCGGGCAGCGACGCAGGAGGTGGCCGTGCACGACGACGACCGGGGGGTCTACGGGATCTCCGTGGCCGCCGAGCTGGTCGGGATGGCGGTGCCGTCGCTGCGCCTCTACGAGTCGCACGGCCTGCTCGAGCCGGACCGCACACCGGGCGGGACCCGCCGCTACAGCGTCAACGACCTCGAGCGTCTGCGCACGATCGCCGAGCTGCTCGAGGCGGGCGTCAACCTGACCGGGATCGCGATGATCCTGCAGCTGCAGGAGGACAACCTGCGCCTGGGGGAGGAGGTCCGCCGGCTGCGCGGCGGGGCGAAGGGGTAGGGCCCCGGTCAGCCGCGGTGCAGCTGCTCCGCGGCGGTGGCGATGTCGTCCAGCTCGGTGCGCAGCGACTTCTCGGTGAGCTTGAGCCCCAGCGGGCCCATCACCTTCAGCGCGAGCCGCTGCAGGCGGCTGGGGTCGGTGACCTCGGCGCCGAAGGTCACGGTGACCAGCGTGGCGGCCGACGCGTCGAGGGACTCCAGCAGGAAGACCGTCCGGTAGGTCGTGCTGGCGTCGACGGCCTCGAGCACCGTGCGGCGCAGCGGGTCGTTCTCGACGACCACCATCTCCTGGGTGTCCGAGGAGCCCATCATCCGCCGCGTCTCGCGCCACCGGGTGCCGACGGCGTACGGCCCGTCGGTCATCACGTGCAGGTCGGTGACCTGCGAGAGCCGGCGCGCGGCCTGGCCGAGGTCGGTCAGGACCTCCCACACGGCCTCCGGCGGGGCGGCGACGCGACGGCTCAGCGTGACCTCGTGCGACATGGCTGTCAGCTCTCCTCGGTGGTGGCGGCGGCGTCGCCGGCGGCGGGCAGGTCCTGCCACTGCTCGCCCAGGACGAGGTCGACGCTGGAGGAGGAGCGTGCGTCCTCCAGCAGCTCCACCCCGTCGGGCAGGGAGTCGCGCAGGAGCGTGGCCTCCTCGATGCCCGTGGCGCCGTGGCGCACCACGGCGACGCCCGGGACGTCGGCGCCCTCGGGGTCGTTGGCCACGGTCGCGACGGCGAAACCGCGCTCGCGCAGCGCCTCCCCGGCCCGGCCCGCCGCCCCCGCGATCCCGCCGGCGTTGTAGACGTTGACGCTGACCTCGCTGGGGGTGACGCTCGCCACCGGGGCCGAGGACGTCACGGACGCCTCGTCGGAGGTGCCCCCGCCCCCGGGAAGCGTGACCCACCCCTGCATGTAGGCCAGGGCGACGCCGAAGACGAGGAGCAGGCCCAGCAGCACCGCGACGATGACCATCGCGGCACGCCGGCGCGCCCGACGGGCGGCCGTCGACATCCCGGCCGTGCGCACATATCCCACGAGCAGCTCCTCTCCGGCGTCCGAGGCTAACGAGCGCCGGGGGCGTCGAGGTCGAGGACACGCCCGTGGACGACGGGCCGGCCCTGCAGCGCCGCGCGCAGGGCCCGGTGCAGGCCGTCCTCGAGGTAGAGGGTGTCCTGCCACTTCACGACGTGGCAGAAGATGTCGCCGTAGAAGGTGGAGTCGGGGGAGAGCAGCACCCGCAGGTCCAGCTCGGCGCGGGTGGTCACCAGCTCGTCGAGCCGGAGCATGCGCGGCGGCAGGTGCGCCCAGTCGCGCGCCTCGTCCAGGCCGTGCGGAGGGTAGGGGCGCGCGTCCTCGACACCCTTGAAGATCATGCGGCGCAGTCTAGAGTCTGCGGGTGTGAGCAGCGTGGAGAGCAGCAGCACCGGTGACATGGTCGCGTCGATCCGTGAGGGCTACGCCTTCACCGAGCCCAGCATCGTGCTGGGCGCCGCCGTGGGGGAGGACGGCGAGGCGGTCGTGCCCGACGCGGTCGTCCGGCTGCCGCTGGGCTCGATGAACCGCCACGGTCTCGTCGCCGGCGCGACCGGCACCGGCAAGACCGTCACCCTGCAGGTGCTCGCCGAGCAGCTCTCCGACGCCGGCGTGCCCGTCTTCCTCGCCGACGTCAAGGGCGACCTGACCGGTCTGGCCACGCCCGCCGCCGGGGGCGGCCGGATCGAGGAGCGTATGGGGTCGCTCGCCCAGGAGTGGACCGGCACCGCATACCCCGTCGAGCTGCTCAACCTCGGCGGGCACGGCGTGGGCGCGCCGGTGCGGGCCACCGTCACCGACTTCGGGCCGACGCTGCTGTCCAAGGTGCTGCGCCTGAACAAGACGCAGGAGTCCAGCCTGGGTCTGGTCTTCCACTGGGCCGACCAGCAGGGCCTGGCGCTGCTGGACCTCAAGGACCTGCAGGCGGTCATCCAGCACCTCGTCTCCGACGAGGGCAGGGGCGACCTGAAGAACCTCGGCGGGCTGGCGAAGTCCACCGCCGGCGTCATCCTGCGCGAGCTCGTGGCGCTGTCGGCGGCGGGCGGGGACGACTTCTTCGGCGAGCCGGAGTTCGACACCGCCGACCTGATGCGGACCACCCCCGAGGGCAAGGGCGTCATCTCCTGCCTGGAGCTGCCGGGCGTGCAGGACAAGCCCGTGCTGTTCTCGACCTTCCTCATGTGGCTGCTGGCCGACCTCTTCCAGGACCTGCCCGAGGTCGGCAACCCGGACAAGCCCGGGCTCGTCTTCTTCTTCGACGAGGCGCACCTGCTCTTCGACGACGCCTCCGAGGCCTTCCTCGACTCCGTCGAGCAGGCGGTCCGGCTGATCCGCTCCAAGGGCGTCGGCGTCTTCTTCGTGACGCAGACCCCGACGGACGTGCCCGACAGCGTGCTGGCCCAGCTGGGCAACCGGGTGCAGCACGCGCTGCGCGCCCACACGCCCAACGACGCCAAGGCGCTGCGGGCCACGGTGTCGACCTACCCGACGAGCGGCTACGACCTGGCCGAGGTGCTGACCTCGCTGCGCACCGGCGAGGCGATCGTGACCGTGCTCTCGGAGAAGGGTGCGCCGACGCCGGTGGCCCGCACGATGCTGCGCGCGCCGCAGGGGCAGATCGGCCCGTCCGAGCAGGCGGTCCTCGAGGAGCTGCAGGCCGGCTCGTCGCTGGCCGGGAAGTACTCCGCCGCCGTGGACCGCGAGTCCGCCTACGAGCTGCTCGCGGCCCGGCTGCAGGCGGTCGAGGAGGATCGTGCGGCCGAGGAGACCGCGACGACGGACGACGACAGGGGTCGGTCGTCGGGCTCCTCGCGTTCCTCCCGCTCGTCGCGCTCCTCCCGCGAGGACGACAGCCTGGTCGAGCGGGTCGTGGGCTCGACGGCGTTCCGGTCGATGCTGCGCTCGGCCGGCACCGTCATCGGCCGTGAGATCACCCGGTCCCTGTTCGGCACCGGACGCCGGCGCCGTCGCTGAGCACGGTCGCGGCGGCCGCGGATTTCGGCTCCGGTGCCGCCCTCGGGTATCCTTCCCGGCGGAGGATTCGCATAGTGGCCTAGTGCGCACGATTGGAAATCGTGTTGGGATAAAACCCTCGGGGGTTCAAATCCCCCATCCTCCGCCACCACGAAGGCCCCCGCTGCTGCAGCGGGGGCCTTCGTCGTGCCGGGGTGGACGGCGGCTTTGGCGCCGCCAGGAGGACCACCTACACTGTCAGCGGACCCCTCGTGCGGTGGTACCTCACTGAACTCCCCCAGGGCAGGAATGCAGCAAGGGCAGGTGAGCTCTTCCAGGTGCGCGAGGGGTTCTTCACGTCCCCGGGACGTCGTCGGGGAGCACGACCGTGGCGAGGGTGCGGCGGACGCGGCCGGGGCCGGGCCGGTGCGCGGTGCGCTCGGCCACGGTGTCGCGCAGCTCGCCGAGCAGCTCGTCGAGCTCCTCGTCGGTGAGCCAGAGCGCGGCCTCCCGGTAGCCCACCCGGTCCCGTGCCAGGTCGACCTCCTCGCGCTCCAGGTAGCGCTCGAACTGCCCCAGCAGCCCGGCCGTGAAGGCCGTGAACGCGCGCCGGTGGTCCTCGCGCGACATGGTGGCCAGGGCGTCCGGGCCGAGGTGGGTGGCGGCGAGGTCCACGGCATAGGTGCGCTCCGTGGTCCCGCGCACGGCTCGCTCGCTCACGACCGTCAGCACCCCGGCGTCGACGAGCCGGGCGACGTGGCGGTAGAGCGAGGCGGTTGGCACGTCAGGCAGCCGGGTGGCGAGGTCGGCGGTCGTCAGCTCCTCGCCGCCGAGCAGGGCGTGCAGCACCCGCAGCCGCACGGGGTGCAGCAGCAGGTCGGCGGGAGAGGTGGGCCTGGCCATCGACAGGACGTTATCATCGCTGATAACATTCTCATACATGAGAACGATCGGGCGCCCGCCCGGTGTCTTTGGACCACGAGGAGCTCCCATGCCAGGTGCTGGCCGTCTCGCAGCCGACGTCACCTTCCCCTCCGCCGGCCTCACCCTCGCCGGCACCGTGCTGAGGCCCGCCGACCCGACCGCAGGCGACAGCGTTGACGCCGCCGGGGGTGCCGGTCCCGCGGCGCTGATCCTGCCGGGGTCGGGCCCGATCGACCGCGACGGGGACCACCGGAGGATGCCGCTGGGCATCAGCCGTGCCCTGGCCGAGTCGTTGGCCGACCACGGCGTCGCCTCGCTGCGCTACGACAAGCGCGGCACCGGCTCCTCGGAGGGGGAGTGGCTGCCGACCGGCCTGCTGGACAACGTCGAGGACGCGAGGGCTGCCCTGCGGTTCCTGGCCGGGCAACCGGGCGTCGACCCCGCTCGGATCGTGGTGGTGGGTCACAGCGAGGGCGCGATCCTGGCCGGCCACCTCGGTGCCGACCCCGGTGTGGCCGGGCTGGTGCTGCTGTCGGCCACCGGGACCCCCGGCAAGGAGATGCTGGCCTGGCAGACCCGGCAGGTCGCGGGCTCGCTACCCCGGCCGGTCCGGGCGCTGCTGCGGCTGCTGCGCATCGACGTGGTCGAGCGGCAGGCCCGCAACGTCGAGAAGATCGAGGCCAGCACCGCGGACGTGCTGCGGATGGACGGTGCGCGCCTCAACGCCCGCTGGCACCGCGAGCTGCTCGCCTCCGACCCGCGGGTGCAGCTCGGCGCGACGACCGTCCCCGTCCTGGCCATCACCGGCGCCAAGGACCTCCAGGTCGACCCGGCCGACCTCCAGCGCATCGCCGAGCTGGTGCCCGGCGAGGTCGAGACGGTGCTGGTGCCCGACCTGACGCACATCCTGCGCCGGGACGAGCAGCCGGCCTCGCTCGCCCGCTACAAGAAGCTGGTGCGCCGACCCGTCGACCCCGAGGTGCTCGACCGGGTGGCCGGGTGGGTGCTGCGCACGACGCAGACCGGCGCCACGGTCGCGGACGGGAGCTGAGGGCGGGTCAGGCCGTCGGCTCGCCGGACACCAGCCCGGACTGGTAGGCGAAGACGACGGCCTGGACCCGGTCGCGCAGCTGCAGCTTGGCGAGCACGTTGCTCACGTGGGTCTTGACCGTGGTCTCGCTGACCACCAGGTCGGCGGCGATCTCGGCGTTGGAGAGGCCGCGCGCCATGAGCAGGAAGACCTCGTGCTCCCGGTCGGTGAGCACGTCGACCTGTGCCGGGCGCGGGCCGTCGTCGACCGGCAGCCGGGCGAAGCGCCCGAGCAGCCGTCGCGTGACGTTGGGGGCGACGACGGCGTCGCCCCGGTGCACGACCCGCACGGCCGAGACCAGCTCCTCGGCCGGCGCGTCCTTGAGCAGGAAGCCGGAGGCGCCGGCCCGGAGCGCCTCGACGACATACTCGTCGGTGTCGTAGGTGGTCAGGATGATGACCCTGGGCGCCTCCGGCGTCGCGGTCAGCGCGCGCGTGGCGGCCACACCGTCGAGCCGGGGCATGCGGATGTCCATGAGGACGACGTCCGGGGACAGGGCCCGGGCCTGCGTCAGGGCGACCTCGCCGTCGGCGGCCTCGCCGACCACCTCGAGGTCGGGCTCGGCGTCGATGATGTACCGGAACCCGGTGCGCAGCATCGGCTGGTCGTCGACCAGCAGCACGCGGATGCTCATGACGTCCTCCTCGTCCCCGCCCCGGGGATCTCCAGCACGACCGACCCTCCGGACGTGTCGACCGTGCGGTCCACTGTCCCACCGTAGAGCCGGGCGCGACGCACCAGGCCGGACACTCCCGAGGAGGTGTCGGGCGCGACGGTGCCGAGGGTGCTGCCGGCCATCCGCTCGTGCCGCACGGCGACACGGAGGCCCTGTGCACCGGCCTGGACCGCGACCTCGGCCCGGCCGGCGCCCGACCGCCACGCGTCCTCGAGCGCCAGCTCGGCGACGCGGTAGGCGAGCAGTCCGGGTCCGGGGGCGACAGCCTCCGAGCGCTGGGCGTGCAGCGTCACCGGCAGGCCGCGGGTGCAGTGCTCCTGGGCCAGCTCGGCCAGGTCGTCGATCCCGGGCAGCGGGCGCCGGTCCGTGCAGGGTGCACCGGGAGCCCCTGGCGTGCCGCACGTCCCCGCGTCGTCCGGGGTCAGCAGCAGCAGGATGCGCCGCGCCTCCGCGACCGCGGCCCGGGCGCTCGCCTCGGCCCCGGCCAGCAGCTCCTCGGTCGCTGCGCAGTCCCGGCCGGCCATCCGTCGCGCCGCCGTCACCTGCACGCTCAGCCCGGCGAGCTCGTGGGCGACCAGGTCCTGCATCTCCCGCGCGACCAGGGTCCGTTCCTCGGCCAGCGCCGCACGCTCCTCCGCGGTGCGCCGGGACCGGCGCGCGTGGACCGCCCGGCCCAGCACCCAGCCCGCCCCCAGGACGACGGTGGTGGTGACCTGGTCGGCCGGCGTGGTCACGGCACGAGCCCCAGCCTCCGCCCCCTGCCCGACGCCGGCCGTCAGCAGGCTGGCGTTGACCAGCAGCAGCGTGACCAGGGTCGCCGGCACGCTGGTGCGACGCGGCAGCCGCAGCGCCACGACATACAGCGCCCAGAGCACCGTCAGCCCCAGCCCGCTCTGGGCGTAGCCGAGCTGGTCCAGCGCCAGGCTGGTCCCCAGCGCGGCGCCGAGCACGGGCAGCGGACGGCGGTGGGCCAGCAGCAGGCTGCCCGCCCCGGCGACGACCAGCGCCGCCCCCAGGAGGTCCGGAGGACGGTCGCCGGGTCCGTCGCCCAGGAGCGAGACGAGACCCAGGGCACCGAGCAGCGCGGCGAGCAGGACGTCCACGAGGGCGTCGTCGTCGCGCCGCCGTCCCGGGGCACCGGCGGGCAGGAGGCGGCGGAGCATGCCTCGACGGTAGGCAGGCTCGGGCCGACGCACCCTCCTCCGCAGGTGCCGACCGTGGCCACGATCTCCTCCTCGAGGAGGAGAAAAGGGCTTCCACCGGCGCGGCCGGGTCTGGAACACTGCCGCCGTGACGGACGAACGGGCACCGCAGCCCTACGATCCCGGGTCGCGCGGCGCCCGGGTCCTGCGCGACCTCGGCATGGACGCGCTGGTGGAGATCATCGAGACGATCGGCTACGGGGTCTGCGTCACCGGCGACGAGCACACCTGGACCTACCTCAACCCCGCCGGCGAGCGGATCATCGGGGCCTCCCTCGAGGAGCTCGAGGGCCGCGACTACCTGCTCTCCTTCGCCGAGCACGAGCGTGTCGCCCTGCTCGCCCTGGAGCACAAGCAGCGCGAGGGCGACACCGGCTTCTACACCAACACCGTCGTGCGCGACGACGGCACGCAGGCCCTGATGACCTGGTCCGGGACCGTCGTCGAGGTCGACGGGCAGGAGCTCGCCCCGGCGATCTTCCACGAGGTGACCGACCTGCGGCGTGCGCAGCGGGAGGTGGCCGAGCTCGGCGCCCCCGCGGTCCGCCTCGCGCGCGGCGGCAGCACGCACGACGTCCTGCAGGCCCTCGTCGAGGAGGCGGTCGCCGCCACGCGCGCCCTGGCGGCGCAGATCCTGCTGGCCGACGCCGACGGGCACCTGCGCGTCGGCGCCTCGACCGGCTTCCCGCCCGAGCTGCCCGAGGTCATCCGCCGCTCCGCCGTGCGGCTGGAGCAGCTGCCCGCGGGCGCCCTGCTCCTGCACGGGCGCGGGGGCTTCCTGCACGACGACCGCTCGCGCCTGTCTGCCAACGAGGCCACCCGCCCCTGGGTCGAGGCCACCGCCGGTATGCCGTGGCAGGGCGCCACGAAGATCCCGCTGCGGCGCGGCGACCGGGCCGTCGGTGTGCTCGTCGTCGTCCTGCCGGACCGGATCACCGCCCCGAGCGAGTCCGAGACGGCCCTGTGGGAGTCGCTCGTCGAGCAGGGCGAGCTGGCGCTGAGCACCGACCAGCTGCGCAGCGAGGTCTCCTACGCCTCGGCCACCCTCGAGCGGGAGCGGATCGCCCGCGAGCTGCACGACTCGGTCAACCACGCGCTCTTCGCGGTCCAGCTGCGCGCGCAGGCCGTCGAGCTGGCGCTCTCGCGCGACCAGCCGGACGTGGCCCGGGACGCCGCCGCCGGCCTGGCCGACCTGGCCCGCCAGGCCACCCGGGAGATGCGCGAGCTGCTCACCGAGGCGCGGCAGCGGGCCGGCGCCCGGGTGACCCGCCTCGACGCGGCGGTCCGCGACCTGGCCGACACCGTGTCGCGCCGCGACGGCCTGCTCATCGCCCTCGCGCTGCCCGAGGCTGACCTGGCAGAGCTGCCGGCGGCGACCGTCGAGCACGTGGTCCGCATCGCGGGGGAGGCGCTGCACAACACCGTCAAGCACGCCGCGGCACGCACGGCCACCCTCTCGGTCACGGTCGAGGGGACCGACCTGGTCGTGTCCGTCACCGACGACGGCCGCGGCTTCGACACGGCCCTGACCGGGTCGGTCGGGCAGGGGCAGCGCACGATGCGCGAGCGGGCCGAGCTGGTCGGCGGTTCGCTCAGCGTCGTCAGCCGGCCCGGGGAGGGCACCACCGTGGTCGCCCGCGTGCCGCTGCCAGCCTGAGCGGCCCGGCCGCCCCGCCTGCCGACTCGCGACGTCCCCCCGGCCCCCCGCCCGCCCGAGTCGCGACGTCCCCCGGCCCCCCCGCCTGCCCCGACTCGCGACGCCCAGCTGCAGGGATCCCATGACACATCGTGTGGTCCTGACACCTCGGCGTCGTGAGTGGGTGCCGCGCGCCGTGGCGCACCGCATACCTCCGCCGCCCGGAGGGCCACCGCCTCCTCCTCCCGGAGGAGCAGGCCGCCAGCGCCCTCCGTGCGGCTGACCTGCAGTTTCGCCCGGTCGGCCGAGGCTGGGCACCCGTGTGCGTCCCTAGCGTTCCTGTCATCCGCTCACCGCGGTGCCCCGCCTCCGACAGGACCGACCGACATGCACCGTCTCGCCGCCTTCCTGACCGCCCTCCGCCGCAGCCGCGCCGAGCGCGCCAGCGCCGCCGGCCTGACCGCGCTCCTGCCGGTCTGGCACGTCGGCGGCTCCGCCGTCACCACCATCCACCGCTGACCGACCAGGAGACTCCTCATGAACGCACCTCTCGCCGCCTCCGGCACCACCACCCTCTCCTCCGCGGAGCCGGACCTGACGACAGCGTCCGCGCCGGCGGCGCGGGCGGCCGTCGTCGCCCGCGGCCTGACCAAGACCTACGGCAGCGGGGACGCCGCCGTCCACGCCCTGCGCGACGTGAGCGTCGACATCGCCGAGGCACGGTTCACCGCCGTGATGGGCCCGTCGGGCTCGGGCAAGTCGACCCTCATGCACGTCCTCGCCGGGCTCGACACCGCCGACTCCGGCGAGGTCACGGTCGGCCCGGCCCGGCTGACCGGGATGAAGGACAAGGAGCTGACCCGGCTGCGCCGCGACTACGTCGGCTTCATCTTCCAGCAGTTCAACCTCGTCCCGACCCTCACGGCCCGCGAGAACCTGCTGCTCCCGCTGCAGCTCGCCGGCCGCAAGGCCGACCCCGCGTGGTTCGACGTGGTCGTCGACGCGGTCGGGCTGGGCCACCGCCTGAGCCACCGGCCCAGCGAGCTCTCCGGCGGCCAGCAGCAGCGCGTCGCCGTGGCCCGGGCGCTGGTGTCCCGGCCGCAGGTGATCTTCGCCGACGAGCCGACCGGCAACCTCGACTCGCGCACCGGCGCGGAGGTGCTCGGCCTGCTGCGCGCGTGCGTCGACGACTTCGGGCAGACGATCGTCATGGTCACCCACGACCCGATGAGCGCCGCCCACGCCGACAGCGTCATCTTCCTCGACGACGGCCAGATCGTCTCGACCATGGCCCGTCCCACCGCCGACGGCGTCCTGGCCGTCATGCGCTCGATCTCCACCACCCACGACCTTCCCGCCGGAGCCTGACATGCTGACCGTCACCCTCAAGGGCATGCTCGCCCGCAAGCTGCGCCTGCTGCTGTCCGCCGTCTCGGTGGTCCTCGGCGTCGCCTTCGTCACCGCCAGCTTCTCCCTCGGCGACAGCATCAGCGGCGCCTTCGACGACCACATCGCCAACGCCAACGCCGGTGTCGACGCGGTCGTCATGGCCGGGGCCGCCGACGGCTCCTCACCGGGGGCGCTCACGCCGTCCCTCGTCGGGGCCCTCGCCGAGGTCGACGGGGTCACCGCCGTCGCCGGGACGACCACCGGCTTCGCCCAGCTGCGCGACCCCGGCACGGGCGCCAGCCCCGCCGACGCCAGCGGCGCCGCCATCGGATGGATCGAGGACGACGTCCTCAACCCGCTGACCCTCGTCGAGGGGTCGGCGCCGCTGCACCGCGACGAGGTCGTGATCGACCGGGCCAGTGCCGAGTCGCTCGGGCTGCAGATCGGGGACAGCACCCGCCTGATCACCCACGCCCCGGCGCGTGACGTCACCGTCGTCGGGCTCGCCGAGCTCGGTGACGGGGGCATCTCGGTCCTGGGCATCGAGGCGGCCACCGCGGGCGAGGTCTGGGGCTACGGCGACGGCTTCTCCGAGATCCGCGTGCGCGGCGAGGAGGGGCTGACCGAGGCCCAGGTCGCCGACGCGGTCGAGGCCGCGCTCGCTGCCGCCCCCGGCACCACCGGTGCCGGCGACGGAGCCACCGACGCTGCGGCTGCGGCGGCCGTCACCCCCTCCGTCTACACCGGCACGGAGGTCACCGAGGCCAACGTGGCCGCGCTCGAGGAGCAGACCGGGGTGATCACGACCTTCCTGCTGGTCTTCGCCGGCATCACCCTCTTCGTCGCCGGCTTCCTCATCCTCAACACCATCTCGATGCTCACCGCGCAGCGCAGCCGCGAGCTGGCCGTCCTGCGCGCCCTCGGCGCCTCCCGCGGCCAGCTGGTCCGCGGTGTGGTGGCGGAGGCGGCGACGATCGGCGTGGTCGGCTCGCTCGTCGGCCTCGCCGCCGGTACGGGCGTGGCCACCGGCCTGGTCGCCCTGCTGAGCCGGCTCGGCCTGGGCCTTCCCGAGACGACGGTCTCGCTGGAGCTGCGCACGGTGCTCGTCGCGCTCGTGCTCGGCCCGGTGGTCACGGTCATCGCCTCGCTGCTGCCGGCACGCAGAGCCTCGGCCGTGCAGCCGGTGCAGGCCATGCGCGAGGCCGCGGTCCCGCGGACCCGCCGCCGGGTGAGGGCCACGGTCGCGACCGTCCTGACGCTCCTCGCGGTCACCGCCTCCGTGCTCGGGGTGCGCGAGGTCTCCACCCCGCTGGTCGGTGCCGGTGCCGTGAGCATGGTCCTGGCGGCCGTCGTCTGGGGCCCGCTGCTGGTCGGACCGGCCACCCGCGTGCTCGCCCGGCCGTTCGTCCGGCTGGCCGGCCGCCCCACCCGCCTGGCCGAGGGCAACGTCATCCGCACGCCCCACCGCTCCGCCGCCACGTCGGCCGCGCTGGTGGTCGGGGTGGCGCTCGTCTCGGCGACCGCGGTCATCGGCTCCTCGATGAGCGGCATGGCCGAGAGCGAGATCAAGGGCAGCCTGGACGCCGACGTCGTGGTCTGGTCGATGGGCGGTATGCCGTTCGGCGGCGAGGCCGCCGGCGCCGTGGCCGGGCAGGACGGCGTCGAGGAGGTCGGGGCGGTCAAGATCGCCGAGGCCGACGTCGCGGTGGGCGCCTCCGCCCCCGCCACCGAGATGGTCAGCGCGATGGACCCCGCCCTCGCCCACGACATGCTGCACCTGCGGATGGTGGAGGGTTCGACGGCCGACCTCGCCGACGGGCGCGTGCTCGCCGTCGAGGGCGAGGCCGGCCTCGGTGACAGCGTCTCGGTGACCGTGCCCGGTGCGGCGCCCCTGGAGCTGACGGTCAGCGGCCTCTACGAGGGCACCCCGGCCCTGGGCACCTACCTGGTGACCGCGGCCGACCTGGCCGGCATCGCCCCGCAGGCGGCCGACGTCTACCTGCTCGCGACCGCCGAGGAGGGCACCACCGGCGAGGAGCTGCAGGCGACGCTGGACGCCTACCTGGTCGACGCCTTCCCGCTGCTGCAGGCCATGACGATGGACGGCTTCGTCGAGGCCAACCGCAGCGTCGTCGACCAGGCGGTCACGATGATCAGCGCGCTGCTCGGCCTCTCGCTGCTCGTCGCGCTGCTCGGGGTGGCCAACACCCTCGGCCTGTCGGTGATCGAGCGGACCCGCGAGATCGGCATGCTGCGCTCGATCGGGATGAGCCGGCGGCAGGTCCGCTCCATGGTGCGGGTCGAGGCCGTGCTCATGGCGACCTACGGCGCCCTCCTGGGCGGCGCGCTCGGCCTGGTGCTGGGTCGCACGGTCTCGGCGGTGCTGATGGACGGCATCGACCTGCCGGTGTCCGTGCCGGCCGGCCGGCTCGCGCTCTACGTCGGGGTGGCGGTCGTCGCCGCGGTCGTCGCGGCCACCCTCCCGGCCCGACGCGCTGCGCGGCTCGACGTGCTCGACGCCGTCAGCGCCACGTAGCGGTACCTCCCAGGACGCCGACGCCGGCGACCGCAGCAGCGGTCGCCGGCGTCGGCGTGCCCAGGGCGAGGCCCCTCAGGGGCGCAGCATGACCTTGATCGCGCGCCGCTCGTCCATCGCGGCGTAGGCCTCGGCCACCTCGTCCAGGGGCAGGGTCAGGTCGAAGACCTTCCCGGGGTCGATCGTCCCGGCGAGCACCTCGTCGCGCAGCTGCGGGATGTAGGCGCGCACCGGCGCGACGCCACCGGTCAGCCGCACGTTGTGACGGAACATCGTCCCGATCGGCACCTCGACGCCGTGCGGCACCCCGACGAAGCCGACGGTGCCGCCCGGCCGCGCGGACGCGAACGCCTGCGACATCGAGTCGCCCGTCCCGACGCACTCCAGCACCCGGTCGGCGCCGACCCCGTCGGTCAGCTCCAGGATGCGCTCGGCGCCCTCGTCACCGCGTTCGGCCACGACGTCGGTCGCGCCGAACTCACGGGCCACCGCCTGCCGGGGCTCGTGGCGCGACATCGCGACCACCCGCCCCGCACCGAGCCGGGAGGCGGCCAGCACCGCGGAGAGGCCCACGGCGCCGTCACCGACGACCACCACGGTCTCGCCCTCCCGCACCCCGGCCGAGACGGCGCAGTGCCAGCCGGTGCCCATGACGTCGGACAGGGCCAGCATCGAGGGCAGCTGGTCGACGTCCGGGACCTCCGGGGTCGCGACGAGGGTGCCGTCGGCGTAGGGCACCCGCACGACCTCGCCCTGGCAGGCCGGGGTCGGCTCCCCGTCCCCGTCCAGCCCGCCCCAGCCCTGGCCGCCGCGCACGCAGGAGGTGTGCACGCCATACCGGCAGTGGGCGCACTCGCCGCAGGAGTAGCGGAAGGGGGCGATGACGAACTGCCCGGGACGCACGGTCCGCACGTCCGCGCCGACCTCCTCGACGATGCCGACGAACTCGTGGCCGATCGGCCGCGCCTCGGTGACCTCGTTGACGCCCCGGTAGGGCCACAGGTCGGAGCCGCACACGCAGCTGGCGGTGACGCGCACGACCGCGTCGGTCGGGCGCAGGATGGTGGGGTCGGGCACGGTCTCGAGGCGGACGTCGCGGGTGGCGTGGATGATGGTGGCGCGCATGCGACCCATCCTGTCAGCACGTGCGACCATGAGATGCTGCCGCGTCCGGGTCGGCCGCGCGGTCCTGGTCACTGGTGGAGGAGTGAGGGTATGTCGTTCCACGTGGGCTCCGAGGTGGGCCGGCTGCGTCAGGTGATCGTCCACCGGCCGGGCCTGGAGATGCACCGGCTGACGCCGGACAACAAGGAGCAGTACCTCTTCGACGAGATTCTCTGGGTCGAGAAGGCCCAGCAGGAGCACGACCACTTCGTGCAGGTCATGCGCGACCGGGGCGTGACCGTGCACCACTTCGACCGGCTCCTGCGCGAGACGCTCGCGATCCCGCAGGCCCGGGAGCACATCCTCGACCACTCCCTGGACGAGCGGCACGTCGGCCCGTTCGGCGCCGAGGAGCTGCGCGTGATGTTCGAGGGGATGGACGACGGCGAGCTCACCCAGCACCTCATCGGCGGCATCACCAAGACCGAGGTGCTCGACCGCATACCGCACCCGCAGTCCCTGACCATCGAGCAGCTCGACGCCCACGACGCGATCCTCGCCCCGCTGCCCAACCACCTGTTCACCCGCGACACCTCCGCCTGGGTGCACGGCGGGGTGGCCGTCAACGCGATGCACAAGAAGGCGCGGCGGCGCGAGACCGTGCACTACGCGGCGATCTACCGCTACCACCCGCTCTTCGCCGACGCCGGGATGCAGTGGTGGACCGAGGGCATCGACGACGGGCCGGCGACGGCCGAGGGCGGCGACATCCTCGTGCTCGGCGGCGGCGTGGTCCTCGTCGGCCTCTCCGAGCGCACCACCGCCTCGGGCGTCGAGCGGCTGGCGCGCTCGCTGCTGAGCAGCGGCGAGGTGCAGACCGTCATCGCGCTGGACATGCCCAAGGCGCGTGCGGTCATGCACCTCGACACCGTGATGACGATGATCGACGAGGAGACGTTCACCCGGTACCTCGGGCTGCCGGACCTGCCGACCTGGTCCATGACGGCCGGCGACGAGGCCGGCGGCGAGCTCGACGTCGTCGTCGAGCGGCACGCGCCCGAGGACATGATGAAGGTGATCGGGCACGCGCTGGGGGTGCCCAAGCTGCGCGTCCTGGCGGCCGACCAGGACCCGCGCGCCGCCGCCCGGGAGCAGTGGGACGACGGCTGCAACGTGCTCGCCCTCGAGCCGGGCGTGGTCGTGGGCTACGAGCGCAACACGGTGACCAACGACTACCTGCGCTCCGAGGGCGTCGAGGTGCTGGAGATCTCCGGCTCCGAGCTCGGGCGCGGGCGCGGCGGGCCCCGCTGCATGTCCTGCCCGGTCGAGCGCGACCCGCTGCGCTGACGTGCCCCCGCGTCGACGGATCGACCCCGCGGCGGGGGAGGAGGCCCTGGCGGTATGGCGTGCCGCGCCGGAGGCCTCCGGCGTCCCGCGGGCGACGCTGGCCACCGCCGTGCGCTACACCACCGAGGAGCTCGCGGCGCGCGCCCCGGGCCGGTCGGTGGAGGTGCGGGTGCCACCCTTCGCGGCGGTGCAGTGCGTCGAGGGACCGCGGCACACCCGCGGCACGCCGACCAACGTGGTCGAGACCGACCCGCAAACCTGGCTGGGCCTGGTGACCGGGCGCACCGGCTGGGCCGAGGCCGTGGCGAGCGGCGCGGTGCGGGCCTCGGGCACGCGGGCCGACCTCACGGCATACCTGCCCCTGGCCTGAGCAGGCCTCAGGCGTCCTTGAGCCGCCCCCAGGCGTGCCAGCGGTCGATCTCCACCCAGGCGCTGACGCGGCTGCGGTCGCGGACCGCGTAGGGCCGGCCGGTGTAGTGGCGGGCGATGCGGTCGATGTCGGCCAGGTCGGTGTCGTCGGCGATCTGCACGACCCGGCCCAGGAGGCTCACGTGCGTGATCCAGTCCTGGGGGTCCATCGCGCTGAGGCTGACCCGGGGGTCGGCGCGCAGGTGGTCCAGGCGCTTGCGGCCCTCGTCCATGTTGACGAGGACGCGGTCGCCGTCGAGGACGTACCAGGTCGGCACCGACACCGGGTGCCCGTCGGAGCGCACGGTGCTGATCGTGGCGTGGTTGGGCCGGGCGAGGAACTCGGCGACGGCGTGGGGCAGCGGGGGCTTGGGCACGCTGGACTCCTCTGAGGGGGTGCGGGAGGGATGCTGCTTGCCCTGCCGACCCTAACCAGGGGCGGCGTGGGGGACACTGGGGCGGTGGCACGAGACGACGACATGGAGATCATCAGCGAGCCGGGCCCGGAGCACGTTCCGGTGCGGCGGCGACCGGACCTGGTGCGCTTCCTCGTCCTCGGCGGGGTGGTCGGCTACGCGCTCGGCAGCCTCCTGGGCTGGCTCGGGCCCGACGCCCCGGGCAGCAGCACGCTGCAGGAGATCATCCTCCTGGGATCTGTGGGCCTGATCTTCGGGGTGCTGCTGGCGGCGGTCGTCTACCTGGTGGCGGACCGGCGGTCCTCCCGGTAGCGGGCTGGCGGTGATCGCCACCCGCGCCGGTGAAACCGTCCGGTGCGGGCGACGACGTCCCGTGCGGGGGAAGCTTCCCCCGCACGAGCACGCTCCGTCGGCACGAGCGGACTCTCCCCGCGGCCAACCCGGCGCCCGTCAGCGCTGCGGCACCTCGCAGCCGTCCGGTCCGCAGGCGCCCGCGTCGTCGCCGC
The DNA here is from genome assembly GCF_000421185.1 of Ornithinimicrobium pekingense DSM 21552. Lineage (GTDB taxonomy): Bacteria > Actinomycetota > Actinomycetes > Actinomycetales > Dermatophilaceae > Ornithinicoccus > Ornithinicoccus pekingensis. The sequence continues at coordinate 196,452 of NZ_ATWJ01000011.1, read as the reverse complement.
TGACCGTGCCGGGGATCGTCTGCAGGGCGGGCTGGCGCTCGGCCCAGGCCCGCTCGACGGCGCCGGCGAAGACCTCCGTGGGCTGGGCCCCGGAGATGCCGTAGCGACCGTCGACGACGAAGAACGGCACCCCGGACGCTCCGTAGGCCCGCGCCTGGTCGACGTCGGCGCCGACCTCGGCGTCGAAGTCGTCCCCGGACAGCACCCGCCGCACGGCTCCGGTGTCCAGACCGGCGGAGACGGCGATCTCCTCGAGCAGCACCTGGTCGGTCACGTCCTTGGCCTGGACGAAGTAGGCCTCCAGCAGAGCCTCCTTGAGGCTGCCCTGCAGCTGCGGGCCGCCGACCTGCAGCGCGAGGTGCAGCAGCCGGTGGGCGTCCCGGGTGTTGAGGTGCAGGGTGCGGTCCAGCCGGTAGTCCAGGCCCTCGGCCGCCGCGAGCTCGCTGACGCGCTCCTGCATCTGGGCGATCTGCTCGGGGCCGCCGCCGTACTTCCTGGCCAGCGCGACGGTCGAGGTCTCCACCGGCGGGACCGGGGCGGAGGGGTCGAGCTCGAAGGAGCGCCACACCACCTCGACCTCGTCGGCGTGCTCGAAGCCCTCCAGGGCGGACTCGAGGCGGCGCTTGCCGATGTAGCACCACGGGCAGGCGATGTCGGACCAGACGTCGATACGCATAGTGGCGGCAACGTTACGTGACGTGTCAGCATTCCGCCGGGGCCAGGGTGCGCACCGGCGGCGGGGGTCGGCCCCTGTGGGATGATCCAGGGGTGGCACGCGCTGACGGACGGCTCTCGCACGACCTCCTGCCCGGGGAGCGGCTGCCCCAGGACGCCTGCGGCGTCTTCGGGGTGTGGGCGCCGGGCGAGGAGGTCGCCAAGCTCACCTACTTCGGCCTCTACGCCCTGCAGCACCGCGGCCAGGAGGCGGCGGGCATCGCCACCAGCGACGGCCGGCGGCTGGTGGTCTACAAGGACATCGGCCTGGTCAGCCAGGTCTTCGACGAGTCGGCGCTCGCCTCCCTCCAGGGCCACCTCGCGGTCGGTCACTGCCGCTACTCCACGACCGGCCGCAACTCGTGGGAGAACGCCCAGCCCACCCTCGGCGGGACCGGCGACCACACCGTGGCGCTCACCCACAACGGCAACCTGATCAACACCGCGGAGCTGCGCGACCTGCTTGCCCAGTCCCACGGGGGCGACCTGTCGACGTCCCGCGGCGAGGTCGGTCGGGGCAACACCACCGACACCGCGATCGTCACCGGGCTGCTGACCGCCGACGAGGACGTGCCGCTGGAGCAGGCCGCCCTGCGGGTGCTCCCGCAGCTGCGCGGGGCCTTCAGCCTCGTCTTCTGCGACGAGTCGACGCTGTATGCCGCGCGCGACCCGCAGGGGGTGCGGCCCCTGGTCCTCGGTCGCCTCGAGCGCGGCTGGGTCGTGGCCTCCGAGACCGCGGCGCTGGACATCGTCGGCGCCTCGGTCGTGCGCGAGGTCGAGCCGGGCGAGCTCATCGCCATCGACGAGAACGGCCTGCGCACCCAGCGCTTCGCCGAGCCGGCGCCCAAGCGCTGCGTCTTCGAGTGGGTCTACCTCGCCCGCCCGGACACCACGATCGCGGGGCGTCAGGTCTATGACGCCCGCGTCGAGATGGGCAGGCGGCTGGCACGGGAGCACCCGGTCGAGGCCGACCTCGTGATGCCCACGCCGGAGTCCGGGACGCCGGCGGCGATCGGCTACGCCGAGGCGTCGGGCATCCCGTTCGGCCACGGGCTGGTCAAGAACGCCTACGTCGGCCGCACCTTCATCGCCCCGAGCCAGACCATCCGGCAGCTGGGCATCCGGCTCAAGCTCAACCCGCTGCGCGACGTCATCAAGGGCAAGCGCCTCGTGGTCGTCGACGACTCGATCGTGCGCGGCAACACCCAGCGTGCGCTGGTGCGGATGCTGCGCGAGGCCGGGGCCGCGGAGGTGCACGTGCGCATCTCCTCGCCGCCCGTGCGCTGGCCCTGCTTCTACGGCATCGACTTCGCCACCCGTGCCGAGCTCATCGCCACCGGGCTCGACATCGACTCGGTGTGCGCCTCCATCGGTGCCGACTCGCTGGGCTACATCAGCGAGGAGTCCATGGTCGAGGCCACCGCGCAGGACCGGTCCTCGCTGTGCACCGCCTGCTTCTCGGGCCACTACCCGATCGAGCTGCCGGAGGAGGGGCGGCTGGGCAAGGACGTGCTCGAGCTGCAGTTCCCCGTGGCCGACCCCCAGAGCCCGGCCAGCGCCGACGAGGTCGGGACGCTGGACGTCGACCGGGTGCGCAGCAGCGCCTCCGCCGGAGGCGCCGCGGCGGTCCGTCGCCCCTGACGGCCCGGCTCAGGGGTGCCGGACGTCGATGACGATCCGCGCGGGGTCGCTGAGCGGGAAGATGCGGTACTCGGTGTCCTCCGTCAGCCCCACGAAGATCTGCTGCTGCCCCTCGAAGAGCACGCCGAAGACGACCTCGGTGACCACCTCGGTGCCCTGGCCCTGGACGGTCCCGCCGTCGTAGCGCTCCGGCCGGTCCGTGGTCCAGTCGATGCCGTTGACCCCCAGCTCGAGGAACCGCTCTCCCTCGACCTCGACGGGCCGGCCCGAGCCGTCCTCGAAGGTCTCGTCGACGAGACGCGCGAACCAGCCCAGGGCCACCTCGTCGCCGGTGAGGTCGAGCACCACGCGGTCGTAGCCCTCGTGCAGGCCGGTGCGGACGCCGGTGATCTCCTGCGGCTCGGCCGCCTGCCCGGGCGCCTGCTCCGACATCTCGCTGGTCCACGGCGGCAGGCTCGACGGCGGGAGCCCGGTCTCCGTGGCGTCACCGGTAGGCTCCCCCGAGGTCTCCGTCTCCGTCGCGCCACCGGTGGAGGTCTCCGTCCCGGTCGCGGTCTCGCTCTCGGTGGGCTCGTCGGTCGTCGGCGCCTCGGTCGTCGGCTCGTCCGTCGTGGGAGTGGTCGTGCTGGTGGGCGTCGGGGAACCGCCCGGCTCCGGCTCGTCCTCGCCCTGGCACCCGGTCAGCAGCAGCGCCGTGACCACCGCCCCTGTCATCCAGCCTGCCCGCCTGCTCATGCTTCGACGGTACTCCTGGGGCGCATGGGCCCACCAGGGGTGGCGGTGCGCGGTGATGTTCCCTGCGTCACCCTCAGGGCCGCGCCCGGCACGGCATACCCTTGTCGGGCACGCCCGCACCTGACCGAGGGGACGTCCATGAGCTCGTCTGACAGCCAGCCGATCACCTACGCCACCGCAGGGGTCGACGTCCATGCCGGCGACCGTGCGGTGGAGCTGATGAAGGAGTCGGTGCGGCGGGCGACCCGCCCCGAGGTGCTGGGCGGGCTGGGAGGCTTTGCCGGCATGTTCGACGCGAGCGCGCTGAAGGGGATGCGCCGGCCGGTGCTGGCGACCTCCACCGACGGTGTCGGGACCAAGGTGGCGATCGCGCAGGCCATGGACGTGCACGACACGATCGGGCAGGACCTGGTGGGCATGGTCGTCGACGACATCGTCGTCAGCGGGGCCGAGCCGTTGTTCATGACCGACTACATCGCGTGCGGCAGGGTCGTCCCGGAGCGCATCGCCGCGATCGTGTCCGGCATCGCCCGCGGCTGCGAGCTCGCCGGCGTCGCCCTGGTCGGGGGCGAGACCGCGGAGCACCCGGGCCTGCTCGGGCCCGAGGAGTATGACGTCGCCGGCGCCGCCACGGGCGTGGTGGAGCACGACGAGATCCTCGGCCCCCACCGGGTCGAGCGGGGCGACGTGATCCTGGCGCTGCCGTCGTCGGGCCTGCACTCCAACGGCTACTCGCTCGTGCGTCGGGTGCTGGCCGCCGCGGGGTGGGAGTGGGACCGGCACGTGGACGAGCTGGGCCGCACCATCGGGGAGGAGTGCCTGGAGCCGACGCGGATCTACACCCGCCCGCTGCTGGAGCTCGTGCGCGCAGGCGTAGGACTGCACGCGCTGTCCCACGTCACCGGGGGTGGGCTCGCGGCCAACCTGGCGCGGGTCCTGCCGGCCGGCTCGCTGGCGACCGTGGAGCGGTCGTGGACGCCCCCGCCCATCTTCCGCCTGGTGCAGGAGCTGGGCCGGGTGCCGCTCGCCGACCTGGAGCAGACGCTCAACATGGGCGTGGGCTTTGTCGCGGTCCTCGCGCCGGAGCACGTCGGGCGGGCCTCGGGCATCCTGGCCCAGCACGGGATCACGGCACGTGTGGTCGGTGCGGTCGGGGACCCCTCCGTCGCCGAGCGCCACGCCGAGCCGGTGGTCCAGGGCGCCAAGGGCGTCGACGGGGGAGCGGTGCAGATGGTCGGGACCTACCCGGCCTGAGGTCGGTCGCGAGCAGCTTCACCGACTCGTGCGCTGGGCACGTGCTGCTGGACGGCGTCGACCGCGCAGGCTCACCTGGGAGGGCCGCACGGCCTCCGACCTTGGGCCTAGAACGGCGGTGGGGGCGTGTCGTCCGGGCTCGGTCCCGCCGACTCGTCGCCGTCCGGGGATGGTCCGTCCTCCTGGCCCAGGGTGGTCCAGTCGGGGTGATCGAGCACCTCAGCGGGGTCGTGGGCGATGAGCTGCTCGGGGGTGGGGGTGCCTGGCGCGGAGCCGGTGCGCCGTCGTCCGTCGGGGGCGGTGTGGCGGATCCAGATGGCGTCCCGCAGACCGAGGAGGGCCTCGTCGCTGTCGGGGTCGTCGTCGTTGGCCTCCAGCCGGGCGCGGGGTCGCGGTGGGTGAGGGCGGCGTAGACGAGCAGGGAGGCGAGGTGGCGTTGCTCCTCGCGGGCGAGGTCGGCCCCGGCCTCGGGCCTCTCAGCGGGGCCTGAGGTTGCTCCTGAGGGTGGCGGCGCGGGGTGGGGGCCAAGGCGGCTGAGGTACTGGCGGTAGTCGTGGGGGCGTGTCGGGTAGAGGCGGCCCCAGAAAGAGGTCCAGGTGACGTTGCGGGAGCGGTCCATGACGGCGTGCCAGAACTTCTCGGTCTTCAGGGCGTGCCAGGGACGGTCGGCGGCCTGCAGGTTGGTCTCGCTGGTGGGACCGCCCAGGAGGTACTCCTGCACGTGGTCGAGGTCGCAGCGCTCGGCCGGGACGGTGGAACCGGGCGCCCGCGAGGTGACGTCGGCCGCGTACAGCTGGGCGCGCATCGCCGCGTCTGGGGCGTAGCGGGCCACGGAGCGTTCCAGACATCGCCCGTCGGCGGGATCGGTGAGCAACCGGTACAGGGTGGTGCCGGGGCGCCCGGCGATCCTGGCGATCTCGGCCCGGGACAGGAAGCGGGAGAAGCGGCCCAGGGTGCGCCCGACCCCGGCCGGGACGGCGGCGTCGGCTGCGCCCTCGGACGTCAGCCCGGTGGCTGGCTGGGCGTCCGGGGGCGGGGCGTCGGACGGTGGCGTCGGCTGGGCCGTCGTCGGAAAGGGGTTGGTCGTGACCGCCTGGCCGGTGAGGACGTCCCAGGGGACGATGACCTGCAGCTCGTGGGCGGGGGTGCCGGAGATGACGTCGGCCAGGCCGGTGATGTCCTCGGGGGTGAGGAGGTTCGGCTCGTCACCGAGGTCGGGCAGGAACAGGGTGCCGTGCAGCAGCAGGGCCCGGGCCGTGTCGGAGCGCAGCGCGCTCAGCGTGCGGGGGTCGCCGGCGCGGCGGGCCCTGGTCGCGATCGTCTGCAGGCGCTCGAGGCAGGCGGTGACCGAGGCGGCGTCACCGGTGATGACCAGCTGGGCGGTGCCGTCGTCGTCGAGGACGGCGTAGGCGTCACGGGCGGCGTGCTGGGCCGCCCGCTTCTTCTCCTGGGCGGCGGGGTCCTCGTGCTGGCTGGCGAGGCGCTCGAGGGCGGTGTAGAACACCTTCTTGGGCCAGGGGGCGTCGCTGACCTGCCCGTCCGGGGTGAGGCGTTCGTGGGCGACCTGGTCGGCGGACACGCCGGTGGCGAACAGGGCTCGCGCGATCGCGGCGGCGGACTCGTGCGGCAGACGGGTGCACCGCCGCCACCACGCCAGCACGAGGTCCCACCCGGCGATCCCCGCCGCCAGGCCCTGCTCGGCAGGGGCGCTGGAGGCCTGGGGCGCGTTGGCGACGGCGACCACCTCGCGGGCGGTGCTGGCGCCCAACCCGGTCGCGGTCCTGACCTCGGCCGCGGTCAGCGCCTTGGCCCGCGCCCGCCAGCGGGTGAACGCGGTCGCGGACAGCTCCTTAGGGGTCGTCACGCCCTTGCGCCGGAGCGTCTCCTCGCCGGTGCGGGCGGTCAGCTCCCGGGTGGCGTGCACCCGGGCAGCGGCCAGGCGCGCCGTCAGCCGGTGCGCGGCCTCGACCGCGTCGAGGGCCTGCGGCCCTGCCAGCTGCTGACCCGACAGCGCCGGTGCCAGCGCCACCAGCTGCTCACGCACCGGCTGCGGCAGGTCGCCCCGGTCCGCGTCCGGGTGGGACAGGCGCAGCACCCCGTCCAGCCCGACCGTGGCCCGCGATGCCCACTCATGAGGGACGAAGGAGCGCAGCCGACGCAGGTCCAGCATGCCGTCCGGTGCGAGGACATCCGAGAGCACCGCTGCCCGGGCCACGTCGTCAGCCGACTGCTCCGCCACGTCCTCACCCCCCAGGGTTGTCTCCCCGACACCTCAACCGGTGCCGATGTCGTAGACCTAGGCGAGTACATCTGTGCGAACCAAGGTTCGATATCCACAGGCGCGTCGCGGGACAGGCGGTGGCCCGACGGGGGCGCCCCCTGCGGTGCTCAGTCCTGAGGCGTCACCAGCACCCAGTAGGTCGTCGGGCCCTGGGAGCCGACGTTGGCCGACCAGCGGACCCGCTCGGAGTCCGTGGTGAGCGCACGCCGGATCGTCTCGTTCTCCGGCTCGGCGAGGACGACGCTCTCGGCCGGGGTGCCGGTCCTCATCTCCATCGCGTTGATCACGGTGTTGATGCGGATGTCCTCGAAGGTCCAGGACGACCCGGTGGTGGAGTCCGCCTGCGTCTGGGTGCCCTCGTGCCACATCGTCACCTCGTCCCCCTCGATGGTCGCCGGGTCGCAGGCCGCGGCCTGCACCTCCTGCCACGTGGAGTCCGCCGTCAGGGGCGCCTCGCAGCGGCGCAGCTCGAAGGTCACGTCCTGCACGTCCCAGTAGCGGTTGTAGGCGACCGTGGCCACGACCGCGACGACCGCGAAGAGCAGGCCGAGCGTCCACCATCCCCGGTTGCCCCCGGGCCGTCCCCTGACGATCGCCTCGCTGTGGGTCCACTTCGCCTCGTGGCGGGCACGCTGAGCCATGTCGTCCTTCCCCTGGTCGACCTCCAAGGCTAGCCGCCAGGTGTATGGAGCACGCGCACCCGGGTGGGGGCCTCGAGCTCAGTCGGTCAGGACCCCGGTCTGGACCGCCCACAGGTCGGCGTAGGGGCCGGGGCGGCCGACGAGCTCGTCGTGCGTGCCCGCGTCGACGACGCGTCCGCCCGCGAGCACCCAGATGCGGTCGGCGTGCCGGACCGTCGAGAGCCGGTGCGCGACCATGACCGTCGTGCGCCCCTGGCTCACCTCGGTCAGGGAGCGCTGGATCGCGGCCTCGGTCTCGTTGTCGACCGCCGAGGTCGCCTCGTCGAGGATGAGCACGGCCGGGTCGCGCAGGATCGCCCGGGCCAGGGCCAGCCGCTGCCGCTGCCCTCCCGAGAGCGTGACGCCACGCTCCCCGACGTGGGTGTCGTAGCCGTGCGGCATCGAGGCCACGAACTCCGCGGCCTCGGCCTGCTCGGCGGCCCGCACGATCTCCTCCCGGGACGCACCGGGGCGCCCGTAGGCGATGTTGTCGGCGATCGAGCCCTCGAAGAGGAAGACGTCCTGGGCCACATACCCGATCCGGCCGCGCAGCCCCTCCCAGGTCAGCTCGCGCAGGTCGACGCCGTCCAGCAGCACGCGGCCGGCGCGCGGGTCGGTGAAGCGCAGGAGCAGGCGCAGCAGCGAGGACTTGCCCGCCCCCGTGGGACCGACGACCGCGTGGACCTCACCGGCGGGCACCACCATCGAGACGTCGTGCAGGACGTCCGGCCCGTCGGCATACCCGGCGCGCACGTCATGAAGCTCCAGCTGCCCCGTGACGGCCGGCATCGTGCGGTCGCCCGGCAGCGTCAGCGGGCGCTCGTCGAGCAGCACGAGGATGCGGCGCACCGAGGCCATCGCCCGCTGGTAGAGGTCGAGGACCTCGCCGACCGAGGTCAGCGGCCACAGCAGGCGCTGCGTCATGAAGACGAGCACGGAGTAGAGCCCGACCTCCAGGGTGCCGTCGAGCGCCATCCAGCCGCCGAGCAGCAGCGTCATGGTGAAGCCCACCAGGATCGCCATCCGGATCAGCGGGACGAACGCTGCCGAGGCGCGGATCGCGTCGGCGTTGGCCAGCCGGTAGGCGTCGGAGGCCTCGCGGACCCGCTCCAGCTCGCGGTCCTCGGCGGTGAAGGACTTGATCGTCGCCATCCCGCCGAGGTTGCCGGAGACGAGCCCGCTGATCCGCGCCACCGCGGAGCGGACCACGGCATACCTGGGCTCGAGGCGGCGCTGGAACCACAGCGACCCCACGATGATCACCGGGATCGGCAGGAACGCCAGCAGCGTCAGCGTCCAGCTGCTCGCCGCGAAGACCGCGCCGACCAGCACGACGTTGAGCGCGAGCGTCCAGAGCCGGTCGACGCCGGTGTCCAGGAAGCGCTCGAGCTGGTTGACGTCGTCGTTGACCACCGCGAGCGTCGAGCCCGTCGAGCGCGACTCGTGCCAGGCCATGTCGAGGCTCTGCACGTGCCCGTAGGTCTCCAGCCGCAGGTCGTGCTCGACCTGCTGCGCCAGGTTGCGCCAGGTCAGCGCCGAGAGGTAGTCGAACGTCGACTCCAGCACCCAGACGACGGCGTTGACGACCGCCAGCCACAGGATCTGCTCGTGGCGGTCGGCGACGCCCAGGAGGGAGGCGACGAACGAGTCCGACCCCCGCACCACCACGTCGATCGCGGCACCGATGAGCAGCTCGGGCATGACGTCCATGACCTTGCGGACCGTGGACAGCACGAACGCCAGCACCACGCGTGCGCGGTACTGCCGGTACCTGACCCAGAGCTGGGTCAGCGGGTGGCTGGTGGGGGTGGTGCTGGCAGGAGGTGCCTGCGGCACCTCAGCCTCGGCCGCCGGCGGCCCACGACTCGTAGTCGTCCTCGCCGCCCTCGGCCGCGTACGCCGCATACGCGGCGTAGGGGTCCTCGTCGTCCTGGTCGTCACCCTCGTCGTCCGCCGGCGAGCTGTCGTAGCTGTAGTCGCCGCGCGAGCTGTGGAGCTCACGCTCCAGAGCGGTGAGGTCGGTGGACGGAGCCGAGTACTTCAGCTTCCTGGCCACCTTGATCTGCTTTGCCTTGGCCCGGCCGCGCCCCATGGCGTGACCCCCTTGTGTCGAGTCTGCCGGGGCGGCATCGCTTGCTGACGGATCAGGTCGCGGAGCCGGCCCGGGGATTGTGAGCGTTCGTGGTGCCAAGGCTACATGAGGCGACCCTCACATCCCGCATCGGTCCACGCGCGCCACACCTCCGGCGCGCACCCGCACCGGGTATGACGTGCACGGACGTGAGGGCGGCGCCCCGCTACTCCCGTCCCCGGCTCCAGGTGCGGGCGAGGAGCCCGGCGACCCCCAGACCCAGGAGGGCGACGACCACCCACGCCCAGACGGGCAGGCCGCCCATCCCCTGCGACTCCGCGGGGTCGGCGGTGACGTCCGCGTCGTCGGTCCCGCCGGTCTCCTCGGCCTGGGCGGTGTCCCCGGCGGTGGCGGTGTCGTCCGCCGCCGCAGTGTCGTCGGCCGTCGCGGTGTCGTCCGCGGTTCCCGTGTCGTCCGCCGTCGCGCTGTCCTCCGCGCTCCCGGCGGAGGGGGAGTCGTCGGGGTCGTCCTCGCCCTCGACCGTGAAGCTGAACTCCCCGGAGATGGGGTGCCCGTCCTGGCTCGTCACCCGCCAGATCACCGCGTAGTCACCGTCGGCGAGGTCGTCGAGCAGGTCCTGCTCCACCACCGTGCCGTCGACGTCTGGGTCGCCGTCGACGACCGACCGCCCGGAGCCGTCGGTCACCGCCACCTGCGCCCCGAGGTCACCGATGGCCCCGGAGAAGGTGAGCTCGATCTCGTCGGGGGCCTCGACGGTGGACCCGTCCTCGGGGTCGCTGCCGACGAGCTGGTCGTGCGCGGTCGCGGTCCCGGCCGGGGCCACCAGCAGGGTGGCGAGGAGCAGGGCCACGGACGAGCGACGCGCACGGGTCATGCCCTCAACTGTACGAACGGCGCCTACGCTGCTGCGATGCAGCCCTCGAGCTACCGCACGGTCGCCGCCCCCGTCGTGGCGCGGACCGAGGAGAAGCGGTCGGTCTTCGAGTGCTGGCTGCGCCGCGCCGACGACGAGGCGGCCGCCCGGGCGGTCGTGGAGGAGGCGCGCACGACGCACTGGGACGCGCGTCACCACTGCTCGGCCTTCGTCCTCGGGCCCGACGGCGCGACCGTGCGCAGCAACGACGACGGCGAGCCGGCCGGCACCGCGGGCACGCCGATGCTGCAGGTGCTGACCTCCTCGGGGCTCACCGACGTGATCGCCGTCGTGACCCGCTGGTTCGGCGGCACCCTGCTCGGCACCGGGGGCCTCGTCCGGGCCTACTCCGACGCGGTGCGCGCGGCCGTCGAGGAGGCGGAGGTCCTGACCCGGGTGCGCGTCCGGGAGGTCGACGTGCGCGTCGGGCACGACCTCGCCGGCCGCCTCGAGCACGACCTGCGCGCCAGGGGCATCGGCGTGCCGCACATCGGGTATGCCGACCGCGTCACCCTGCGCGTCCAGGTCCCGGTGGTCAGCGACGCCGTGGCCGCCGACGACCTGCCCGGCCTGCTGGCCGGGCTGACCTCCGGGGAGGCGCAGATCGTGCCGGGCAGCGAGGGGGAGGGCTGGCTGGACGTGCAGGGCTGACCAGGGTGCTGCCGGTACGCTTCCGGCCATGTCCCGGCCCGTGCACGACTACACCGTCCCCTTCGTGCCCGTCGTGCTCGGCGGCGAGCTGGCCACCTACACCCTGGCCCGCGCCTTCCACGCCGAGCTGGGCGTGCGCACCACCGTCGTCAGCCGCACCGTCCCGTCGGCGGTCCGCGGGTCGGCGATCGTCGACAACGTCCGCCTTCCCGGCATGGACGACGACGAGGAGCTGCTCGCCTGCCTGCGCGGCATCGCCGACCGGCGCGAGGGCCACCGCGTCCTGCTCATGGGCACGGTCGACACGTGGGTGACCCGCATCGCGGGGCTGCGCGACCGCCTCGACGAGCGCTTCGTGGTGCCCTACCCGCCGCTGCCGCTCATCCAGCGGCTGTCGGACAAGGAGGGCTTCGCCGCGCTGTGCGAGGAGGTCGGGGTCGCCCACCCCGTCACCCGCGCCGTGCCCGCCGGCGCCCCCGAGGCCGACCTGCCGGCGATCCTCGAGGGCCTGCGCTGGCCGCTGGTGGTCAAGGCGGGTGACTCCTCCTTCAGCACGCTGGTCTACGAGGGCAAGAAGAAGGTCGCCTACTGCGACGACCTCGACGACCTCCGCGCGCTCCGCCGCACCATGACCGGGGCCGGCTACGCGGGCGCGCTCGTGGTCCAGGAGCGTATCCCCGGCGGCGACGAGCAGATGCGCGTGCTCACGACATACTCCGACCTGACCGGGGCCGTGCGGTGGGGGCGGCTGGGGCACGTGCTGCTGGAGGACCACGACCCCGCGATGATCGGCAACCCGCTCGCGGTGGTCCACGGGGCCAGCTTCACCGCGGTCGAGGAGGCGTCCCGGCTGCTGCGGCACGCGGGCTGGACCGGCTACGCCAACTTCGACATCAAGGTCGACCCGCGCGACGGCACCGAGTACTTCTTCGAGCTCAACCCCCGCCTGGGCCGCTCCCACGCCTACCTGGCCGCCGCCGGTCACCCGATCGTGACGCCGCTGGTGCGCGAGCACGTGGAGGACCGCGACCCCTACGACGGCGTCGACGTCGGGCCCGAGACCGACGACTGGCTCTACTCGATCGTGCCGGTCCCGCTGCTGCGCCGCTACGTCACCGACCCCGCCACCCGGACCCGGCTGGCGAGCATCCGGCGCTCGGGACGGGTGCTGCGCCCGCTGCGCTACGCGGTGGACGGCGGCCGGGAGCGCCGGCTGGCCCAGCTCAAGAACGACGTCCTCTACACCACGAACTTCGCCACCCACTACCGCCGGCCGGTGACGGCATGACTGCCGACGGCACGAGCACCGACGGCCGCCTCCTGCCCGGGACGTGGGACCGCCCGGTCCTGGGGGTCCTTGGCGGGATGGGCCCGGCGGCGACGGTGGCCTTCCTCGACGCGCTCGTCCGCGCCACGCCCGCGGCCACCGACCAGGAGCACATCGACACCGTCGTGCTCTCCCACGCCGGCGTCCCGGACCGCACCAGGCGGCTCCTCGACCCCGAGCAGCCCGACCCCACGCCCTACCTCATGGGTGACCTCGAGGTCCTCGCCCGGCTGGGCGCCAGCTGCGCCGTCATCGCCTGCAACACCTCGCACGCCTTCCTGCCCGAGGAGCTGCCGCTGCCGCTGCTCTCCCTGGTGCGGGTCGGGGCGCAGGCGGCCGTGGCGCGCGCCCGGGAGAGCGGCTCCCAGCAGCCCCGGGTCATGGTGCTCGCCACCGACGGCACCCGGCTCAGCGGCGTCTACCAGGAGGCGCTCGCCGACCTCGGGGCCCGGTCGCTGCTGCCCGACGAGGCGGGGCAGCGCGAGGTGATGTCGGTCATCTACGACGGGGTCAAGGCGGGCCTGCCGGTCAGCACGCCCGACTTCCTCGACCTCGTCGCGCGCCTGCGCGGCGAGGCCGACACGGTGCTGCTGGCGTGCACCGAGCTGTCGGTGCTCGCCGAGCAGGCGGGTCCCGAGCTGCCGGGGTATGCCGTGGACGCCCAGGCCGCCCTCGTGGCCCGGGTGGTCTCCGACCTGACCTGACCCCCGTCCGCGGGCCCTCGCCGTGTCGGATGGCGGGCCCCCACGCCCGGGCATAGCGTGGCGGCGACCGTCAACGACGACCTGGGAGGCCGCTCATGGAACCGATGGAACCCGTCTACGGCGCGGGGACGCTGCTGACCATCGCGGCGGCGGCGGTCGCCGTGCTGCTCTTCCTCATCATGTACCTGCGGATGCACGCCTTCGTGGCGCTCATCCTGGTCAGCTTCCTCACCGGTCTCGCGGCGGGCATCCCGTTCGGTGAGCTCGCCGGGGTCGCGACCAGCTTCTTCGGCAGCACGCTGGGGTCGGTGGCGCTGCTCGTCGGCCTCGGCGCCATGATCGGCCGGCTGCTCGAGGTCACCGGCGGGGCGCAGGTCCTGGCGGACACGCTCATCAGCCGGTTCGGCGAGCAGCGGGCACCGTTCGCGCTCGGTGTCGCGGCGCTGCTCTTCGGCATCCCGATCTTCTTCGACGCCGGCCTGGTCGTCTTCCTGCCGATCATCTTCTCGGTGGCGCGGCGCTTCGGCGGCTCGGTCCTGCTCTACGCCATCCCGGCCGCCGGCGCCTTCGCCGCGATGCACGCGATCGTCCCGCCGCACCCCGGCCCGGTGACGGCGGCGACCGAGCTCGGCGGCTCCGTCGGCCTCACGCTGCTGGTCGGCCTGCCGGTCGCGTTCGCCTCCTGGTACGTCGGCGTCTACCTCTTCACCAAGGCCTATGCCGGCAAGGTGATGGTCCCGATCAACGACTCGATCCTGCGCGGGACCATGTCGGGCGAGCCCAGCGACCTCGACGACGCCGACGACGACGCCCGGGCCGAGCGGATCGCGCGGGGCGAGGAGGAGGTCACCCCACCGTCCTTCGGCCTGGTCCTGGGGATCCTGCTGCTGCCCTTCCTCCTCATCGCGCTCAACACGACGATCTCCACGCTCCGTCAGGCCGGGACGCTGGGCGACGGCGTCTTCCTGGACGCCCTGGTCTTCGTCGGGCAGACCCCCGTCGCCCTGCTCATCACCCTGCTCGTGGCCACCTACGTGCTCGGCACCCGCGGGCGCTCGCTGGCCACGGTCGAGAGCCTGCTCAACGACGCGCTCGCCCCGATCTGCGCGATCATCCTCATCACCGGCGCCGGCGGCATGTTCGGCGGTGTCCTGCGCTACTCGGGCATCGGCGCGGCCCTGTCGGACAGCCTGGCCGACCTCGGCCTGCCGCTCATCGTCTCCGCCTTCGTCATCTCCACCGCGCTGCGCGTCGCGCAGGGCTCGGCGACCGTCGCCCTGGTGACCACCGCCGGCCTGATGTCCGCGGGCGTGGCCGCCGCCGACCTGTCCGACCTCAAGGTCGTCTGCCTGGTGCTGGCGATCGCAGCCGGCGCGACCGTGCTCTCCCACGTCAACGACTCCGGCTTCTGGCTGGTCAGCCGGTTCTTCGGGATGGACGTCAAGACCACGCTGCGCACGTGGACGGTCATGGAGACCACGCTGGGCGTGACGATCTTCGTCATCGCGCTGGTGCTCTGGTACCTCGTGCCATGACCCCCGGGCCCGACCGGCAACAGGCGGCAACCCCGGCCGCGGCGCTGGACCGTGCCGATACGGTGACGTCATGACCCCCCTGCCCGACCCGGTGCCCGGCGCGCCCGTCCACCTCGTCGTGATGGGGGTCTCGGGGTGCGGCAAGAGCACGATCGCCCGGGCGCTGCACGAGCGGCTGGGCTGGGAGTACGCCGAGGGCGACTCCTACCACCCGCAGGCCAACATCGACAAGATGGCCGGCGGGCGCCCGCTCGTCGACGAGGACCGGTGGCCCTGGCTGCGGATCCTCGCCGACTGGACGGCCGAGCGGGACGCCCGCGGCGAGCCCACCATCCTGGCCTGCTCGGCGCTGCGCCGCGCCTACCGCGAGATGCTGCGCGAGGGCGGCGCGGGCACCTACTTCGTGCACATGCACGGGGACAAGGGCCTGCTGCTGGAGCGTATGGAGTCGCGCGAGCACTTCATGCCGCCCACGCTGCTGGAGTCGCAGCTGGACACCCTGGAGATGCTCGCCCCGGACGAGCGGGGCATCGTCGTGGACATCGCCAACCCGGTCGAGCGGGCGGTCCGGATGGTCATGGCCCAGCTCGACCTCGACCTGACCGGCTGAGGCTCCGCCCCGCGGCGCCTCAGCGCAGCTCGAGGCCGTCGGCGACGACGTGGCCGCGGTGCAGCACCGTGCGGTCCGCCGACCGGTCCATCACCGCGGCCGTGGGCGTCTCGCCCTCGAGCAGCAGCAGGTCGGCACGGTCACCCACCGCCAGGCCCGGCCGGTCACCGACCCCGGAGAGCCGCGGCAGGTCGCCGTCCATGATCGAGGCACCGCCCCGCGAGGCGACGGCCAGGCAGTGCTCGACGAGGTCGTCACGCCGGAAGCCGTGCGTGAAGGCCAGCTGCCAGGTGCGGTCGAGCATGTCGGCGTTGCCGTAGGGCGACCAGTAGTCGCGCTGCCCGTCCTCACCGAGCCCGACCCGCACCCCGTGCTCGGCGAGCAGCTCCAGGGGCAGCGTCTGCCGCCCGCCGGGGGCCACCGTCGCCGTCGCCACGTCGGCCTCGGCGAACCGCTCGACCAGCGCTCTCGTCTGGCTCTCCGTGCCGTCCCACAGCCCGTACCCGTGGGAGATGAGCACATGGCCCTGCATGCCCAGGGCCACCGTCCGCTCCAGGATCAGGTCGGCGGAGAAGCGGCCCAGCTCGCCCGGCTCGTGCAGGTGGACGTCGACGGGCACGCCATACCGCTCCGCGAGCCCGAAGACGATGTCGAGGTGGCGCACCGGGTCACGGTCCAGGGTGCACGGGTCGATGCCACCCACCACGTCCGCGCCGGCGCGCAGCGCGTCCTCGAGCACCTGCGCCGACCCCTCCTCGCGCAGCAGCCCGGCCTGCGGGAAGGCGATGACCTGCACCTCGGCCCGGTCCCGGTGCGTCTCGCGCGCGGCCAGCACAGCCTCCAGGCGCTCCAGGCCGGCGTCCACGTCGACCTGGGCGAACGAGCGCACACGGGTCGTCCCCCGCGCCACCATGAGCCCGAGCGTGTGCGCGACCCGCTCGACGATGCCGACCTCGGCCTCGCGCCAGTGCCTCCGGTCGTTGAGCATCATCGTCCACACGCCGGGGCCCCCGGTGTGCGGCCGGAAGGGCAGCCCCAGCCGGGTCGAGTCGAGGTGCACGTGCACGTCGGCGAACGCCGGCAGCAGCAGCCGTCCCCGCCCCTCCACGTCGTGCTGCGTCCCCCCGCCCTGCGCAGCGCCGCCAGCCGGCACCACCTCGGCGATGGTCTCGCCCTCCACCTGCACGTCGCACGGCTCGGCACCCCAGGGTCTGACGTCGCGGATCCACATGCGCCTCAGGGTACGGACCATGCCCGCGCAGGTGGCAGGCTTGTCCTCCGTGACCCAGCCTCCGCGCCCGCGGCGCGCACCGTCGGCCGCCGCCGTGGCGCTCGCGGCCGCGCTGACGCTCGGCGGCTGCGGCACGCTGGTCGAGGCGGTGCCGACCGTGCCCTCCGCCACCCTCCCCCCGGAGGCGGTAGGTCTGCCGGCCGACGCCGTCCCCGGCCCGTCGGCCGACCGGGCCTCCGGGACCGGCGCCGGTGCACATGAGCCCCTCGAGGACGCCGACGTCGTGGACCTGGTCGCCCGCATGGACGCCGTCCTGACCGAGGGCACCGAGGACGACTGGGCGGCCTTCTTCGAGGGGGAGGAGCTCGTCGAGCAGCAGCGCCGGTGGTTCCGTGCGGTCCGCGAGGTGCCGATGGACGTGCGCGAGCTGCTGCCCGACGCGGTCGTGGAGCGCGACACCGGGGACGGGACGGTCGTGCAGCTCGTCCTCGCCCACCAGGTGACCGGCGCCGACCCGGTGCCGGCGCGGGAGTCCTACCGCATGACGGTGCGCCGGGCGGCAGGTCAGGAGCCGCTGGTCAGCGCGGTCGAGGGGGCGGACCGCTCCGACGGCCACCCGCAGCTGTGGGACCTCGACGCCGTCGACGTCACCGTGACCGACCAGCTGGTCCTCCTCGCGCCGGCAGGTCGGCGCGACGACGTCACGGCCCTGCTGCCCGGGCTGGAGAGCGCCGTCGCCAACGTCTTCCTCGACTTCGGCACCGGCGGTCGCCAGCGGCTCGTCGTGCAGCTGGTCGACGAGGCCACGCTGCGGGCGATCGCCGACGACACCGGCCTCGCGGTCGACCCGGCCGGGGTCTCGATCACCATGCAGGGCCTGGGGGAGCGGCCGGCACCGGGCGAGCTCGGCGTGGGGGTCTCCGAGGAGCGGGTCGACCGCGTCGTGCTCGACCTCGACCTGCTGGTCGAGGAGCTGGCGTTCGGCACCCCTCCCGGCGGCTGGGGGCTGATGCGGCACGAGGCGGTGCACGCCGTCATGGACGGCGACCCCGACGTCCGCCCGCCGGTGTGGGTCTGGGAGGGCCTGGCCGAGTGGTACGGCTACCGCCGCGACTACGTCGTCGACGAGGCTTACCGTGCCGCGCTCGACCCGCTGGGGGAGGAGCCGCTGGAGCTGCCCGACTCCTTCTCCGACTACTACTACGACTCCCAGGAGGCGGGCGAGCTGGCCTACGCCTCCTCGGCCATGGTGTTCAGCTTCCTGGAGCAGCGGTTCGGCTTCGAGACCGCCCGGGACGTCGGAGTGGGCCTGACGCGGGTGGACACCTGGCGCGACGCCGCCGACGCCGACGCGCTGCTGGTGGAGCGTACGGGTCTGACCCTGGAGGCGCTGGAGCGGGAGTGGGCGGCCTGGGCAGCCGCCACCTACGGCTGATCGCGCGAGCCGGGCGCGCACCCCATACCCTCGCAAGCATGCTCAGCGACGACCTGCCCCGTGACTGGTGGAAGCGCGCCGTGGTCTACCAGGTCTATCCCCGCAGCTTCGCCGACAGCGACGGCGACGGTGTCGGTGACCTGCGCGGCCTCATCGGCCGGCTCGGCCACCTGCAGCGCCTCGGCGTGGACGTGCTGTGGCTCGGCCCGGTCTACCGCTCGCCGCAGGACGACAACGGCTACGACATCGCCGACTACCAGGACGTCGACCCCCTCTTCGGGACGCTCGAGGACCTGGACGAGCTCGTCGCGCGAGCGCACGAGCACGGCATCCGCCTGCTCATGGACCTCGTGGTCAACCACACCTCCGATGAGCACGCCTGGTTCGTCGACTCGCGGTCCTCGCGCGGCAGCGACCGGCGCGACTGGTACTGGTGGCGCCCGCCCCGGGAGGGGTGCGTCGGCGGCGAGCCGGGTGCCGAGCCCAACAACTGGGGCTCGTTCTTCTCCGGCTCGGCCTGGGAGTGGGACGAGGCGACGGGGGAGTACTACCTGCACCTGTTCAGCCGCAAGCAGCCGGACCTGAACTGGACGAACCCGGCCGTGCGCGAGGCCGTCTACGCGATGATGCGCTGGTGGCTCGACCGCGGTGTCGACGGCTTCCGGATGGACGTCATCAACCTCATCGACAAGCCCGAGGGCCTGCCGGACGGCGAGCAGCAGCTCGGTGACCTGTGGGGGCAGATGTTCCCGCTGGTCGCGACCAACCCGGGGGTGCACGACCACCTGCAGGAGATGTACGAGCAGGTCTTCGCCGACCACCCCCGCGCCTTCCTCACGGTCGGGGAGATGCCGGGAGTGACGGCCGAGCAGGCCGCCCGGTTCACCGACCCCGACCGGCGCGAGGTCGACATGGTCTTCCAGTTCGAGCACGTCGACCTCGGGTCCGGCCCGGGCGGCAAGTTCGACCGCGTGCCGATGGGGATGCCGCACCTGCGCGAGAACCTCATGCACTGGCAGGTCGAGCTCGCCGACGTCGGCTGGAACTCCCTCTACTGGGACAACCACGACCAGCCGCGGGCCGTCTCGCGCTTCGGCGACGACGACCCGGTATGGCGGGAGCGCTCGGCCAAGACCCTGGCCACGGTGCTGCACACCCTGCGCGGCACGCCCTACGTCTACCAGGGGGAGGAGCTGGGTATGACGAACGTGCCCTTCTCCTCGCCCGCGGACTTCCGGGACATCGAGTCGCTCAACTACATCCGCGAGCAGACCGAGGCGGGCGTCCCGTTCGAGGACCTGCTGCCCGGGCTGCGGGCGGTGAGCCGGGACAACGCCCGCACCCCCGTGCACTGGAGCGCCGCGCCGCACGCCGGCTTCACCACCGGTGAGCCGTGGATCCCGGTAGCACCGAACCACGCCGAGATCAACGCCGAGGCGCAGGTCGGGGTCGAGGGGTCGGTGTTCGAGCACTACCGCGCGCTGGTCGACCTGCGGCACGAGGAGCCGGCCGTCTCGCACGGCTCGGTCACCCCGCTGGCGATGGACCACGCGCAGCTGTGGGCGTTCGAGCGGGAGCACGAGGGCACGCGACTGCTGACGTTGGCGGCGTTCGGGCGGGAGCCCGTGGCGGTGCCTCCCGAGATCCTGGCGGGCTGGGAGGGCGCGGAGGCGGCGCTTCCCACCTCGGCGCGGGCGGCCGTCTCGGTCGCCGACGACCGGGTGCTCCCCGGCTGGGAGGCGGTCGTCCTCCGCCGGCAGGTCTAGCGACGGCGTCCCGTGGGAGTGTCGAGCATGCCGACACTTCCACGGGACGGGACCGGTGCGGCGCTCCCTACCCGCGCAGCGCGGGCAGCACCTGCTCGCCGAAGGTGTCGATGAAGCGCTCCTGCTCCTGGCCCACGAAGTGCAGGTAGATGTCGTCGAAGCCGAGCGAGGCGTACTCCTCCAGCCAGGCGCGGTGCTGCCCCAGGTCGGCGGAGACCCGGACGTGCTCGCGGACCGTCGCGGCGGAGACGTGCTGAGAGACGACGTCGAAGGCCTCCGGCACCGCGGTGTCCCAGTTGACCGGCTCGGGGAAGACGTTGCTGCGCCACTGGTCGTGCGCGATCGCCTCCGCCTCCTCCTCGGTCGGGGCCCAGGACAGGTGAACCTGGAGGGCCGCGGTGCCCCGTCCGCCCGCGTCGCGGTAGGCGGCGAGCAGCTCGCGCAGGGTGTCGACCGGCTGGTTGAGGGTGGCGAGCCCGTCCGCCCACGCGGCGACGCGGCCCGCGGACTCCACCGACGCCGCGGGCCCGACCAGCAAGGGGCGGGGGTCGGCCCGCTCCCAGATCCGGGCGCGGTCGACCGTGACGAGGCCGTCGTGGGTCACCTCCTCGCCGTCGAGCAGGCGGCGGATGATGCCGACGCACTCCTCGAGCCGGCGGGTGCGGACCTCCTTGACCGGCCAGCGGTCGCCGGTGACGTGCTCGTTCATGTTCTCGCCGCTGCCGAGGGCCACCCAGAAGCGCCCCGGGAACATCTGGCCCAGGGTGGCGATCTTCTGCGCGTGGACGGCGGGGTGGTAACGCTGCCCCGGCGCCGAGACGCAGCCGAAGGACAGGTCGGTCGTGGCCAGGGCCGCGCCCAGCCAGGACCAGGTGTAGCCCGAGTGGCCCTGGCGCTCCGACCACGGGAACAGGTGGTCGGAGCACATCGCCATCTCGAAGCCCGCGCGCTCGGCGTGCTGGACGTCGGCCAGCAGCTGGCGGGGCGAGATCTGCTCGTGGGAGGCGTGGAAACCGATGCGCATCACGGCACCGCCAGGTCGCCGGTGGGGCGCACGCGCAGCCAGCGCACGCCATACCCCTCGAGCGCGCACTCGACCTCGGTGCCCGGCTCGAGGACGTCGTGGGTGAGCAGGTCGACCACCCGCGGCTCGTCGCCGAAGCCGTCGGCCGGCACGGTGACCGTCACCGGGTCGGCGCCGAGGTTGTGCATCGCGATGATCGCGGTGCTCTCCAGCGAGAGCCGGTGGGCCAGCACCGCGGGGCCGGCGTCGTGCTCGAGGATCTGCAGCTCGCCCCAGCCGAGCTCGGGGCAGGCGTGGCGCAGCTTGATCAGCTGGCGGATCCAGGACAGCAGCGAGTCCGGGTCGTGCAGCTGGTCCATGACGTTGACGTGCTCGGGGCCGTAACCGTCCCCGACGACCGCCTGCACCAGCCGGGAGGGCTGGGCCGAGGAGAAGCCGCCGTTCTTCGTGGCGCTCCACTGCATCGGGGTGCGCACGGCCATCCGGCCCTCGGCGGCCAGGTCCTCGCCCATGCCGATCTCCTCCCCGTAGTAGAGGGTGGGCGTGCCCGGCAGGGAGAACATCAGGGAGTAGGCCATCCGGACCCGACGGGGGTCGCCGCCCATCATCGTCGGCAGGCGCCGCTTCAGGCCGCGGTCGTAGACCTGCATCCGCTTCTCCGGGCCGAAGGCGTCGAAGACCTCCTGGCGCTCGGAGTCGGTCAGCTTGTCGAGGGTGAGCTCGTCGTGGTTGCGCAGGAAGGTCGCCCACTGGTTGGTCCGGTGCAGCACCGGACGCTCCTGCAGGGCCTTGACCAGCGGCCGGGCGTCCTGCCGTGCCATCGACAGGTAGGTCGCCTGCATCCCGATGAAGTCGAACTGCATGTGGAACTCGTCGGCCGACTCCCCGCCGAAGAAGGCCAGCTGCTGCTCGTGCGGCAGGTTGACCTCACCCAGCGTCATCGCGTCGCCGCGTCGCAGCTGGATGAAGTCACGCAGCTTCTTCATGAATGCGTGCGGGTCGACGACGTCGTCCTCACCCTCCTTGCCGGGCTCCTGGGCGAAGAAGGGCACCCCGTCGACGCGGAAGCCGTCGAAGCCGAGCTCGAGCCAGAAGCCGACCGCACGCAGCAGCTCGGCGACGACCTCGGGATGGTCGAGGTTGAGGTCGGGCTGGTGGCGGTAGAAGTGGTGCAGGTACCACTCCCCGGTCTTGTCGTCCTTGGTCCAGATCGAGTCCTCCTTGTCGGGGAAGACCACCTGGTCGGAGGTGTCCCCGGGGTCGTCGGCGCGCCAGACGTAGTAGTCGCGGTAGGGGTTCTTGGCCGGGTCCTTCTCCGCGCGCGACCTCTTGAACCAGGGGTGCTGGTCGCTGGTGTGGTTGACCACGAGGTCGGCGACGACGCGCATGCCGCGGTCGTGCGCCAGGCGCAGGATCTCCACCATCCGCCCCAGGTCGCCCAGCCGCTCGTCCACGGAGAGGTAGTCCTTGATGTCGTAGCCGTCGTCCCGGTCGGGGCTGGGGTAGAAGGGCATGAGCCACAGGCAGGTGATGCCGAGGTCGGCCAGGTAGTCGATCCGCTGGGCCAGGCCCTCGAGGTCGCCCACCCCGTCACCGTCGGCGTCGAGGAAGGTCTCGACGTCGAGGCAGTAGATGACCGCGCTCTTCCACCACAGGTCGCTGGTGTCGGTGATCCGCATGAGCCTCACCCTGTCGTGGCAGCGCCGTCGGCACAACCGCAGCGGGCACGCGGAGGGGGCCGTGACCTCCTCGGTCACGGCCCCCGTCCCCGGTGGTGCTACGGCCTGCGGTCAGCCGTCACGTCCGGTGCTCTCCCAGGACGACCTCTCACCCTCGGCCCGCTGCCAGGAGTGCTGCGGGTCGAAGGACTGCCCGGTCTGCGGCGGGTCTGCCGGCTGGGCCTCGGCCTGCTGCGGCAGGTCCGGCACGGCCGGGTCCTGCTGCTGCAGCGGGTCCAGGCCGGGCGCGGTGCCGGTGCCCTGGTGCTCGACCTCCTGCTGGGCGCGGCGTGCCTTCTCGGCGGCCTCGTGGATCGCGCGGTCGGCGTCCTCCTTGGACCGGCCGCGGGTGGAGCCCTCGGCGTCACGGGTGGCGCCCTCGGCTTCCTCGCGGGCCCGGCGCAGCGCCTCGCGCGGGTCCTCCAGGGTCGGTGCGTCGAGGTCGTCCAGGCCGGTGTCGCCGGCGTCCGGGCGCAGCCCCGCCGACGGGCCGTCGAGGTAGTTGGTGCCGCCGGAGCTGCCGCTGCCGCCCAGCGCGTTGCCGATCCCGGCCAGCGCCGAGGTGAGCTCGGTGGGCACGACCCACATCTTGTTGGACTCGCCCTGGGCGATCTGCGGCAGCATCTGCAGGTACTGGTAGGCCAGCAGCTTGCTGTCGGGGTTGCCCTTGTGGATCGCGTCGAAGACCTGCAGGATCGCGCGGGCCTCACCCTGGGACTCCAGGATCGCGGACTGGGCGGTGCCCTCCGCGCGCAGGATCTGGGCCTGCTTCTCACCCTCGGCCGTGAGGATCTGGCTCTGCTTGACACCCTCGGCGTTCAGGATCGCGGCGCGGCGGTCACGCTCGGCGCGCATCTGCTTCTCCATCGAGTCCTGCACGGAGGCGGGCGGGTCGATGGCCTTGAGCTCGACCCGGTTGACGCGGATGCCCCAGCGGCCGGTGGCCTCGTCGAGGACGCCGCGCAGCTGGCCGTTGATCATGTCGCGGCTGGTCAGCGTCTGCTCCAGGTCGAGGGAGCCGATGACGTTGCGCAGCGTGGTGACGGTCAGCTGCTCGATGCCCTGGATGTAGTTGGCGATCTCGTAGGTCGCCGCCTTGGGGTCGGTCGGCTGGAAGTAGATGACGGTGTCGATCGAGACGACGAGGTTGTCGCTGGTGATCACCGGCTGCGGCGGGAAGCTGACGACCTGCTCGCGCAGGTCGACCACCGAGCGCGGCCGGTCGATGAACGGCACGAGGAAGTGCAGTCCGGCGTCCAGGGTGCGGTCGTACTTGCCGAGGCGCTCCACGATCACGGCGGTCGCCTGGGGCACGATGCGGATCGCGCGGGCGATGGCGGTGATCACGAAGAGCACGATCAGGGCTACGACGGCCCAGACGATGATGCCCATGGGATCCATGAGGGGTCTCCTTCGTTGGGTCGGACAAGGTCGTGGTCGGTGCGGGTATGACGTGCACCGGGGTGGATCGGTTGCGTGCGGCAGGTGGGGGCCCGCCGGCGTCAGGTCAGTGCTCGACCGGGCGGTCGGCGTCGAAGGGCTTGTCCTCCGGCGGCGCGGCGGCCACGACGGCGGTGGCGCCGTCGATCTTGACCACGGTCACCAGGTCGCCGACGCCGAAGGTCTGCCCGGCCAGGTCGGCGCGCGCGGTCCACTGCTCACCGCGCAGCTTGACCAGGCCGGAGCGGTCGGTGACCGGCTCCAGGACCGTGGCGGTCTGGCCGATGTTGCCCTCGATGCCGATGACGCCGCCCCGACCCTCCATGCGCACGTGACGCAGAGCGACGGGGCGCAGCGCGAAGACGAACAGCCCGGCGGCGACGCCGAAGACCAGCACCTGCCCGACGAGGGGCAGGCCCGCCCCGGCGACGACGGCCGCGGCCAGGGCGCCGAGCGCGAGCATGAGGAAGATGAGGTCGAGGGTGGTCATCTCCACGATGCCGAACGCCAGGGCGGCCCCGACCCACCACAGCCACTGCGGGCTGTTCGCCAACCAGTCGGGCATCGGTGCCCTCCTTCCCCTGTCGGTCCGGTATCGATCCTACGGGGTGGACGGCGCCCGGCTGCGGGCGGTTCCGTGCGGAGGGGGGTCAGTACTCCACGCGGGCGGTCAGGGACCGCCAGGCGTCGAAGGGCTCCTCGCTGCGCGCGTGCGGGTGGTGCACGACCCGCACGGGCCAGCTGGCCCCGAGGTCGATCCGGAAGAGGCCGTGGAAGGCGCGGTCGTCGAAGCCGGCCCGGTGGGCGGCGTGCCGGTCGGCGGCGAAGACGACCCGGTCCAGCCGCGCCCAGAGGCAGGCGGCCAGGCACATCGGGCACGGCTCGCAGGAGGCGTAGAGCGTGTGGCCCTCGAGGGAGAAGTCCCCGAGCTCCTGGCAGGCGGACCGGATGGCGGTGACCTCGGCGTGCGCGGTGGGGTCGAGGGAGCTGGTGACCCGGTTGCCGCCCCGGGCGACCTCGGTCCCGTCCGGCCCCACGACGAGGGCCCCGAAGGGACCGCCCGCGTGCGTGACGTTGTGGACGGCCACGTCGATCACCGCGCCCACGCGGGCGTCGTCCAGACCCACGTCGGGCGCCCCGGGCGGGCGGCTGGCGGCGGAGTCTGCTGGGCGCGACATGGAGGCAGGGTATGCCGACCCAGCCCTCGGGGGAAGGAGTCGTGCCTGGTCAGTAGGCGGCGGGCGTGGGGGTCACCGCTCTGCCCGCGGCGCCGACCAGCGCGTCCCCACCCGGGGGCGGGCAGGCGCGGTCGGCCTGGCGCGGCGGTCGGTGGGCCGCCGGCACCGGCGCGCCCGTCAGGGCGCGCTCGATGATCGAGAAGACCTGCTCGGTCTCGATGAGGAAGGCGTCGTGCCCGTAGGGGGAGTCGATGACGGCCAGCTCGCGGCAGGCGGGGGAGCCCGCGACGACCGCACCGTCGGCCGGGGGAAAGAGCCGGTCGCTGCTCACGACGCCCACGGTGAGCTCGGCGGTGATCCGCCGCAGCGCGGCAGCGACCCCGCCCCGGCCGCGCCCCACGTCGTGGGAGCTCATCGCCTCGGTGAGCACCAGGTAGGAGTTGGGGTCGAACCGGCGGGCCAGCTTGCGGCCGTGGTGCTCGAGGTAGGACTCCACCGCGTACCGGCCGCCGCGCAGCGGGTCCTCGCCCTCCTGGCCGTCCCGGCCGAAGCGCAGCGCCAGCTCGTCGGCGGAGCGGTAGGTGGCGTGGGCGACCTGGCGGGCGATCTCCAGGCCGTGGCGGGGGCCGGGGCCGGGGTAGTAGTCGCCGCCGTGGAACTGCGGGTCCAGCCGGATCGCGTGCGTCTGCGGGACCGACCAGGCGATCTGGTCGGCGGTGGCGGCCGCGCCGGCGGCCAGGACCACGCACCGGCGCACGCGCCCGGGGAGGGTGACCGCCCACTCGAGCGACCGCATACCCCCGACGGAGCCGCCGACGACGAGCGCGAAGGACCGGATGCCCAGGGCGTCCGCCAGCAGCGCCTCGGCGCGCACCTGGTCGCGCACGGTGATCCGCGGGAAGGAGGAGCCGTAGGGGCGGCCGTCGGGAGCGATCGAGGAGGGTCCCGTGGTGCCCCGGCAGCCGCCGAGGACGGCCGGCGCGAGCACGAAGTACTCGTCGGTGTCGAGCGGGGCACCGGGGCCGATGAGCCCCGGCCACCAGCCGGGGGTCGGCTGGTCCGGGCCCCGGTCGCCGACGACGTGGCTGTCGCCGGTCAGCGCGTGCAGGACCAGCACGGCGTTGTCCCGGGCCTCGTTGAGCCGGCCCCAGCTCTGGAAGCTGACGCGCACGTCCTCGAGGACCTCGCCGGACTCCAGCGGCAGGTCACCGACGACGTGGGTGCGACGTCGGGAGGCGGTCATGGTTCAGGCCGCCTGCCCCGACGCCCCGCCGGCGACCCGGGCGGCGGCCTCGAAGCCGGTGTCCAGGTCGGCGAGGATGTCGGCGATGCCCTCGATGCCGACGGCGAGGCGGACCAGGCCCGGGGTGACGCCGGCGGCGCGCCGGGCCTCCTCGCTCAGCTGGCTGTGGGTCGTGGACGCGGGGTGGATGACCAGCGAGCGGACGTCGCCGATGTTGGCCACGAGGCTGTGCAGCTCCAGCGCGGAGACGAAGGCCTTGCCGGCCTCCACGCCACCCTTGATCTCGAAGGCGAGGACGGCGCCGGGGCCGCCGGGCAGGTACTTCTGCGCCAGCTCGTAGGAGGGGTGCTCGGGCAGCCCGGCGTAGATGACCTTCTCGACCTGGTCGTGGCCCGAGAGGTGCTCGACGACCTGGGCGGCGTTGCTGACGTGCCGCTCCACCCGCAGGGAGAGCGTCTCGATGCCCTGGGCGAGCAGGAAGGCGTTGAAGGGCGAGATCGCCGGGCCGAGGTCGCGCAGCAGCTGGACCCGGGCCTTGAGGATGTAGGACAGGTTGACCCCGAAGATGCCGTCCTTGCCCAGCGCCTCGGCGTAGACCAGGCCGTTGTAGCTGGCGTCGGGCTCGGTGAAGCCGGGGAAGCGGTCGGTGCCGTAGTCGAAGTTGCCGCTGTCGACGATGACGCCGCCGATGGCGGTGCCGTGTCCGCCGAGGTACTTGGTCGCCGAGTGCACGACGACGTCCGCGCCGTGCTCGATCGGGCGCGTGAGGAAGGGCGTCGGGATGGTGTTGTCCACGATGAGCGGCACGCCGACCTCGTGGGCGACGCGCGCCACGTTCTCCACGTCCAGCACCTCGCCGCTGGGGTTGGCGATGCTCTCCCCGAAGAACGCCTTGGTGCGCTCCGTCGCGGCGGAGCGCCACGACGCGGGGTCGGTGGGGTCCTCGACGAAGGACACCTCGATCCCCAGCCTGGGCAGCGTGTGCGCGAAGAGGTTCTGCGTGCCGCCGTAGAGGCTCGGGCTGGCCACGACGTGGTCGCCGGCGCCGGCCACGTTGAGGATCGACAGGGTGATCGCGCTCATGCCCGAGGCCACGAGCAGGGCGCCGACCCCGCCCTCGAGGTCGGCGAGCCGGTTCTCCACGACCTCCTGGGTGGGGTTGTTGATGCGGGTGTAGATCGGGCCGAGCTCGGCCAGGGCGAAGCGGTTGGCGGCCTGCTCGGCGTCGGCGAAGACGAACGAGGTCGTCTGGTGGATCGGCAGGGCACGGGCGCCGGTCGCGGGGTCGGGGGTCTGGCCGGCGTGGACCTGGCGGGTGGTGAAGTCGGAGTAGGTGCTCATGGTGCGCTGTCCTTGAGGATCGAGGGTTCGTGCGGGGGGCAGGTGGGGGAGGTCACTCTGCTGGGCCCGGCTCGCACAGCGCAGGTATGGCGTGTCCGGTGCGGTCGGTGCACCGGGCGCGTCGCGACGTCGCGAGAGCAGCTGCGGAGGAAGGGCTCAGCAGCTGCGCATTCGGCGTCGCGGGGTGCTCATGGGTCCGATGTCTACCAGGCGTCGGAGAACGAAGTCAATTCGGCGTGGCGGGCGCTGATGGATGCAGCAACGATGATTCTTCGCATAGTGCTCTCTGGGGTGTCGAATCATCGGTGGACGGCGGACCTCGCGGCAGGAGCGACCGCTCCGGCGGCCCGCCACGGGTTATTCCACGGCCCTCTGCCGGCTGTCCCGCAGGGGGTGCGGCGCGGTGGACGTGGGGAGCAGGGGCTGGTAGCCGCGCGCACGTCGGGATCGGGGGTGCGGCAGTCAACTTCGACACATCGGCCACAGGTCCTTAACGTGGAGCAGCGTCCAGACGCCAGCTATCCCTACGGAGATCGCATGACCCTGGTCGTCCAGAAGTACGGCGGCTCGTCCCTGTCCGACACCGAGAGCATGCGCCGGGTCGCCCGGCGCATCGTCGCGACCCGAGAGGCCGGCCACGACGTCGCGGTCGTGGTCTCGGCGATGGGTGACACCACCGACGAGCTCGCCGACCTGGCCGACGACGTCAGCCCGGACCCACCCGCCCGGGAGCTCGACATGCTGCTGACCGCGGGGGAGCGCATCTCGATGGCCCTCCTCGCCATGACCCTGCACGAGATGGGCCACGAGGCCGTCTCGTTCACCGGTCAGCAGGCCGGCCTGGCCACCACCGACGAGTTCGGCTCCGCCCGCATCGTCGGCATGCGCCCCGACCGGATCGTCCGCACCGTCGAGTCCGGTGCGGTCGCGATCGTCGCCGGCTTCCAGGGCGGCGCGGGCGACGACATCACCACCCTCGGCCGGGGCGGGTCCGACACCACGGCGGTCGCGCTGGCCGCGTCCGTGGGCGCCGACGTGTGCGAGATCTACACCGACGTCGACGGCCTGTTCTCGGCCGACCCCCGCGTCGTGCACGACGCGCACCAGCTGCCGGTCCTCTCCACCGAGGAGGCGCTGGAGCTGGCCGCGCACGGCGCGAAGATCCTGCACCTGCGCTCGGTGGAGCTGGCACGCCGCTACGACGTGCCGCTGCACGTGCGCTCGAGCTTCAGCGACCGGCCCGGCACCTGGGTCACCGACGACCTCGACGTGGTGCCGGCCGACCACCCCATCACCGCAACCAGGAAGGACACCGTGGAAGAAGCCCTCGTCCGTGGTCTGGCGCACAGCCACGACCAGTGCAAGCTCACCGTCGTGGGGGTGCCCGACGCCCCGGGCTCGGCCGCCGCGATCTTCGCGGTCATCTCCGACACGGTGTCCGCGGTCGACATGGTCGGCCAGACCCACACCGCCGAGGACACCGGGTTGATCGACTTCTCCTTCGCCCTGCCCGTCGCGGACGGGCAGCGGGCGGCCGACGCGCTGCGGGCGGCGCAGCCCCGGCTCGGCTTCCGCCACGTGACCGTGACCGAGGACGTCGGCAAGGTCTCGATCGTCGGCGCCGGGATGCGGTCCTCACCGGAGGTCCCCGCCCGGCTCTTCGACGCGCTCAGCGCGGCCGGCATCACCGTGCACCTCATCTCCACCTCCGAGATCCGCCTGTCGGTCGTCGTCGACGGCGACCAGGTCGAGGAGGCCGCGCGCGTGCTGCACGAGGCCTTCGACCTGCCCTCCACCGAGGGTGAGGCGCGCGTCCACGCCGGGAGCGGCCGATGAGCAGCACGCCGGACAGCGCCCGCGGCGGCACGGCGACCCTGCCCCGCCCCGAGGTCATCCGCCACCCGGACGTCGGCGACGGCGCGGCGATGTGGCGCGTGGCCCGCGACTCCCGACGGCTCGACCTCAACCCGCCCTACGCCTACCTGCTGTGGGCGCGCGACTTCGCGGCCACCTCGCTCGTGGCCGAGGTCGACGGCGAGGTCGGCGGCTTCGTCAGCGGCTTCCGGCGGCCCGAGGCGCCAGGCACCCTCATGGTCTGGCAGATCGCGGTCGACGAGTCGTGCCGCGGCCGGGGCCTGGCCGGCCAGCTCCTCGACGAGCTCGCCCGGCGCACCGGTGCCCACACCCTCGAGACGACCATCACCGAGGGCAACCCCGCCTCGATCCGGCTGTTCGAGTCCTTCGCCCGGCGGCAGGGCGCAGGCCACCACGTCACCGACCTGTTCGGGGCCGAGCACTTCCCGGGCGAGGGCGACTGGCAGCCCGAGCTGCTGCACCGCATCACCCCGCTGCGCGGGACCGGCTGAGGACGCGCGCACCCCGGTGCACGCCATACCCGTGCAGCAGGACCACCCGACACCGACCGCACCGGGCACCAGCCCGGGGAAGGAACCGATGACCGCAACGACGACCCCCACCGGCACCACCGCCGGCACGACCGACAGCACGTCCACCGCGGTGTTCGAGCGCCGCGAGTCCGACGTCCGCAGCTACTGCCGCAGCTGGCCCGTGGTCTTCGAGCGCGCGCTCGGCGCCGAGCAGACCACCGAGGACGGCACGACCTACCTCGACTTCTTCTCGGGCGCGGGCGCCCTCAACTACGGCCACAACCATCCCGCGCTCAAGCGGGCGCTGCAGGACTACCTCGCGCAGGACACCGTGGTCCACGCCATGGACATGTTCACCCCGGCCAAGCGCGACTTCCTCCTCGCCCTCGAGGAGCTCGTCCTGCGCCCCAGGGGTATGGGGCACAAGGTCCAGTTCCCCGGTCCCACCGGCACCAACAGCGTGGAGTCCGCGCTCAAGGTCGCCCGCAAGGCGACCGGCCGCACCGACGTGGTGTCCTTCACCAACGCCTTCCACGGCATGACGCTGGGCTCGCTGGCCGTCACCGGCAACTCCCTGAAGCGCGAGGGCGCCGGCACCCCGCTCTACCACTCGATGACGGCCCCCTACGACGACTACCTCGACGGCCGCACGCCCGACCTCCACTGGCTGGAGCGCGTCTGGGCCGACAGCGGCTCCGGCGTGGCCCTGCCCGCCGCGGTGATCGTCGAGACCGTGCAGGGCGAGGGCGGGCTCAACGCCGCCCGGGCCGAGTGGCTGCGCGCGCTGGCCGACCTGTGCCGTCGCTTCGAGGTCCTGCTCATCGTCGACGACGTGCAGGCCGGCTGCGGCCGCACCGGGACGTTCTTCTCCTTCGAGGAGGCGGGGATCGACCCGGACATCATCTGCCTGTCCAAGTCCCTGTCCGGGCTGGGCCTGCCGTTCGCCGTGACCCTGCTGCGCCCCGAGCTGGACCAGTGGGAGCCGGGCGAGCACAACGGCACCTTCCGCGGCTTCAACCCCGCGTTCGTGACCGCGACGGCGGCGCTGCGCGAGTTCTGGTCCGACGACACCTTCGCCGAGACGGTCCGGCAGCGCGGCGCCCGGCTGCGCGAGGGTCTGGAGCGCATCGGCGCCGAGGCGGGCGGTGCGGCATACCGTGGTCGCGGGCTCCTCGCCGGCCTGGCCTTCGAGGACCTCAGCCGCGCCGAGCGGGTCGCCGCGGCCGCCTTCGACCGCGGGCTGCTGGTCGAGACCTCGGGCCCGGACAGCGAGGTGGTCAAGCTGATGCCGCCGCTGACCGTGACCGAGGAGGAGCTCGACCGCGGCCTGCAGCTGCTGGCCGAGGCGGTCCGGGCCACCGCCTGACCCACGGCCCGACACCCTGGCACGACCCCTACCCACGAGACGAGACCCCTGGAGGGAATCCCATGAAGGTCATCCACATCGAGGAGCTCGACGGCACCGACCGCGACGTCGAGCACGGCAACTGGCGCAGCCGCCGGTTCGTGCTCGCCGGCGACGGCGTCGGCTTCTCCTTCCACGACACCCTGCTCAAGGCCGGGACCGAGACCGAGATGTGGTACGCCAACCACGTCGAGTGCGTCTACGTCTACTCCGGCACCGGCACGCTGGTCGACCGTGAGACCGGGCAGGAGCACGAGCTGCGGCCGGGCACCGTCTACCTGCTCGACGGCCACGAGAAGCACACCGTGCGCGCCGAGACCGACATCCGCACCGCCTGCGTGTTCAACCCGCCGGTGACCGGCCGCGAGGTGCACGACGAGGACGGCGTCTACCCGCTGCTGACCGCGGACGAGGCCTGAGGCCGGCCCCGCTCACGGGAGGTCGAGCACCCACCCGCCCTCCATGGTCGCCAGGTCGAAGCGGGCCATCCCCTGCCAGTCCAGGGTCCACAGCTGGTCGCCGATGACGAGGGTGCGCATCGGCCCCTCGCCCCAGGCCTGCTGCTTGGGCCCCGTGCTCACCGAGGGCCCCTCGGTCAGGGTCTGCCCGTCGACGCCGATCACGGTGACGCCGCCGAAGTGGTCCTGCGGGCGCACGTCCATGCCCTCGCCGTCGCCGGAGCCCCACCGCGTCATCGGCAGCACCACCTGCCCGGTGGCCGGCCACCAGGTGAAGGCGCGGTGGTCGTGCTCGACCGGGGACCAGGAGTCGGGCCAGGTGAGCACCTGGGTCTGCCGCGGGGCGGTGACGTCGCTGATGTCGAACATCGACACCTGCAGACCCCTGGTCCGGCCCGTCTGCTCGTCGGCGTCCTGCCCGACCCCCATCAGCCGGTCCTGCCCGACCGGGTGCAGGTAGGCGGAGTAGCCCGGGATCTTCAGCTCGCCCGCCACCCGCGGTGCCGTCGGGTCGCTGGTGTCGACGAGGTAGAGGGGGTCGGTCTGCCGGAAGGTGACCACCGCCGCGAGGTCGGCGCTGAGGTAGCGGACGGCGTGGATCGTCTCGGTCACGCCGAGACCGTCCACCCGCCCGGTCTCCACCAGCTCGCCGTCGTCCTCGCGCAGGACGACGAGCGAGGAGGCCGAGGTCTGCGACGCCCCGGGCGGGTCGACGGTGGTGGCGACCCGCAGGACCCCGTCCTGCTCGTCCACGGCCCACTGGCTCAGCAGGTGGCCCTCGACGCTGCCGGAGGCGCTCCAGCGGGTGGCGCCGGGGTCGCTGATGTCGAAGACGTGCAGGTCGGTGCGGTTGGCGGGGGCCCCGCCGGGCCAGAGCGCGTCGGCGGACGGGCTGCCCGCCCACGTCCACAGGTCCCAGAGACTGGTGCTGACGACCAGCCGGTCGGTCGAGGCGTAGACCGTGCTGCCGGTGGCCACCAGGCCGGCGCCCGAGGTCGGGGAGGGGGCCGCCGTGCCGAGGTCGAAGGTCAGGACCGACATCGTGGACAGGCCGGCGGGGTCGCGCGGCCGCGAGACCTGGTCGCAGCCGAGGAGGGCGTCGGTGGTCTGCACCCGCCCCTCCGGGTCGAGCACCTGCAGGTGCGGCACCCAGTCGTCGATGGTCGTGGCCCGGATGAGCTCGCGGTTGCGCTCCTCGGCCTCCTCCTCGGCGGCCAGCGTGCCCTTGGCGGGGCGGGTCTGCTCCACGCCCGGAGGGTCGGTGACCATGACCAGGCGCAGGGTCCCGTCGACGAGGCGGGCCGAGCGGTAGCCGCCCTCCAGCCGGACCGAGCCGAGGGTGCGCGGTGCGGCCGGGTCGGACACGTCCACGGTGACCACCACGGTCCGGGTCGCCGGGAAGGCGACGAAGGTGCCGTCGACCGGGTGGACGCCGTCGGACCACTCCTGGGCGAGGACGACCAGGGTGTCCTCGTGCAGGAGCACCTCGGAGGGGTGCGTCCGGTCGGCACGGCCCGGCAGGCGGACGGTCGAGACGACCTCGGCGCTCGCCACGTCGACGATGCGGACGCGGCCGTTGACGACCGTCACGATGATCCGGCCGTCGGTCTTGACGATGTCCGACTCGTCGACACCCTCCTCCTGCACGTTGG
This sequence comes from Ornithinimicrobium pekingense DSM 21552, assembly GCF_000421185.1. Classification (GTDB taxonomy): domain Bacteria; phylum Actinomycetota; class Actinomycetes; order Actinomycetales; family Dermatophilaceae; genus Ornithinicoccus; species Ornithinicoccus pekingensis. The sequence continues at coordinate 163,037 of NZ_ATWJ01000011.1, read as the reverse complement.
TCGTCGAGTGCTCGACGGCCCCGCCCGACCCGGCCTCCTGCTGCGCCGCCCCGGCGTCGCCACCGGCGCTGTCGGCGGCGGCGAACGCCTCGTCTCCCTCGGCGGCGTACCAGCCGCCGTGACCGCCCAGGCCGTAGGGGCCCACGACCTCCAGGGCGTTGGCCTGGTAGTAGGTCAGGAGGTCGGCGCAGTCGTCGAAGTCGGCGAGGAAGCTCGCGGGCAGCGCGGTGACCGCCGCGCGGGCGGCCGCCTCGTCCCACGGGCCCGCGGGCGGGCTCGTCGACCCCCCTGGGTCGGCGCCCGGCGGCTGCGGCGGCGCCTGCGCGCACCCGGCGACGGCGGTCGCGGCGGCGAGGCAGAGGGCGGTGATCACGGTCGTGCGAGGCATCGTGGCCTCCTCGTGGTGGGATCGGCTGACGACGGTGTCCCCGGTCGGACGCGAGGCGGCCGGGTCAGGTTCCGCGGAACCGTCGACCGGTCACCGACATCGGAGGAAGCATGACGGAGGACAGGTATGCAGCACTGGCACGACGGTTCGACGAGCTCACCGCGGCACGCGCCGAGCACCAGCGGCTGGCGAGCCGGCTGGCGGGGATGGAGCCCCGGCTGCGCGAGGCCGCCCAGGAGGTCGAGCGGCTGAGCGCGGCGCTGGGCAAGGAGCGCGCCGACGTCCGGCGGCTCGAGGCGGGCGGGTTGTCCCCGTCTCGGCTGTGGGCCTCCGTCCGCGGCGACCTGGCCGAGCGGCTCACCACCGAGCGGTCGGAGGCGCAGGCGGCGGAGTACGCCTCCGCCCGCGCCGCGAGCCACCAGGACACCCTCCGCCGGGAGGCGGAGGGTCTGCGGGCCCAGCAGGCGGCGCTCGGCGACGTCGAGGTCGGCTACGAGGAGATGCTGACGGAGGTGCACCGACGGGCGGGGGAGCCCGGCGCCGTCGTCCTGCGGGACCGCGCGGCGGAGGCCGGTCGGCGGCTGGAGGACCTGCGCTGGCGGCGCGAGCTGGACGAGGCGCTGGCCGCGGGTGCGCGGGCCGCGGACGCGCTGCGCCAGGCACGGGAGAGGTTGGGCAGTGCCGACGGCTGGTCCACGTGGGACACCTTCGCCGGCGGCGGGATGCTCTCCTCCATGCTCAAGCACGACGAGCTGGACCGCGCCACCCAGCACCTGGACGACGCCGCCGAGGCGCTGGGGCGCTTCTCCCGCGAGCTGGCCGACGTCGAGCTGCCGGGCGTCGACGCCCCGGTCGTCGACCAGCTCTCCCGCGGACTGGACATCTGGTTCGACAACTTCGTCACCGACTACCTGGTCGGAGACCGCATCCGCCGGGCCAGGGGCCAGGTGGACGCGGCGCTGGAGGCGGTCGGCGCGGCCATGCACCGCCTGCGCGAGCTGCGCGCCGGCCTGCCCGGGTGACGGGGGCGCACGCCATACCCCTCGGGGGCCGGCCCGGGTCCGGGCACAGGTATGCCGCGTGGTCGGCTGACCACGCGGCACACCCGCGGGTGGAGCTGAACGACGGTCCGCGGTCGGACCGGCGGTCAGCCGGTGGTGCCGTCGCCCTTCTTGCGGCCCGCGCTGACGACGTACCAGACGATGCCGGCCGTGACCGCGATCGGCACCAGCCAGCCCAGGCCGTCCAGCACCGAGGAGATCATGCCGAGCGCGGCGATGCCGCCGAGCACGGTGATGACCAGCGACTGGGTGTTGCCGCCCCGCACGCCCTGCTCGACGTGCGTGCGTCCGGACTCGTCGGGCAGCAGCGCCCAGGCGATGAGGTAGGCGGCGATGCCGCTGCCGAAGAAGAGGGCCAGGGCGATGAAGCCGAGGCGGGCCGCGGCGGTCGAGATGTTGAGCCGCTTGGCCACACCGGCGGCGACGCCACCGATGATGCCGTCGTTGGTGTCGCGGCGCAGCGGTGACTTCTGCAGCGCGGACAGGCCGCGGTCGAGCTGGGAGGTGCCGGACGCGCCCGTCGGGCCCTGCTGGCCGTAGCCGGGCTGGCCGTAGCCGGGCTGGCCGTGACCCTGGGCGGCGTCGTAGCCGGCAGGCGGCTGGCCGAGGACCGGGGGACGGACACCCCAGACGTCGTCGTGCGTGCCGCCCGGGGCGGTCGGCGCCGGCTGGCCGAAGGTGGGCGGCGGCGGGTGCGGGACGCCCTGCGGCTCCTGGGGCGGGACCGGCGGGTGGTGGGGCGGTGCCGGGGGAAGGTGGTCGTCGTGGTCGTTGCGGTGGGTGTCGTTCATGTCTCCAGCGTCTCGCAGTCGGGGGTGTTTCGTCAGCAGGTGCGCTCCCGGATCTGACGGGGGGACAACCCCCCGGGTTCCGGGCGGTCGGCCCGCCAGGGTCCGGTCAGTGGTGGGTCAGCGGTCGACGGTCTCCAGAGCTGCTCAGCGCCCGGGCGGCGCGCTCGGCCGGGACGCGGCCGGAGTCGTCGGGCAGCAGGGCCCAGAGGATGAGGTAGGCACCGATGCCGGTGCCGAGGAAGAGGACCAGCGCGACGGCGGCGAGCCGCACCGCGGCGGGGGACAGGCCCGTCCGGCGGGCGATGCCGGCACAGACGCCACCGACCACGCCGGAGGTCGTGTCGCGGCTCAGCGGTGCCGCACCCGGAGAGGCGGGCCCGGGGCCGGACGGGCTCGGGCCGGCGGCGGGCTGACCCTGCAGCGCGGGCGGGCGGTGGACGCCCCAGACGTCGTCGACGGCGCTCGTAGCACCGGTGGCCGTGGCAGGCGTGGGAGGGATGGTCTCGTTCATGCCTCCCAGCCTTCCGCGGACGGGTGGAGAGGGGCAGCCGGTGCGCTCCCGGACCTGACCGGGGGACAACCCCCGGTCGAGGAGGCGTCCGGCCGGCCTCGGGCGGTCTCGTCCCGGGGTCGTGCACCTGGCGAGGGCGACAGGCCGAGGGCCCGTCACCACGGCCGCGGTCCGGCGCGATTGTTAGGTTGGTGGGTATGCCCCCCGCGCCTGGAGCCGTCCTGGTCCTGGCGCACGTGCGTGACCGCGGCTCCGTGACCGTGGCCCGGGCGCTGCGGGCGCACGGCTGGCGGGTGGGGGCGGGGACCCCGCGCGCCTCGGCCGGCCTGGTCGGCGCCTCCCGGGCCGTGAGCGCCACCCACGTCGTGCGGCGACCCCGCGGCGCGCTGCAGCCTTTCGTCCGCGCGGTCACCGCAGCGGTGGAGGAGGGCGGCTACGACCTCGTCGTGGGGGCGGGTGACGACTGGATGGCCGCCCTGGCCCACGTCGCCGACGACCTTCCCGTCCCGGCGGCGACGCCCCCGGCGGCGGTCGTCGACCGTGCGCTGGACAAGCTGGCCCTGGTGCAGGTCGGTCGGCAGGCCGGCCTGGCGGCCCCTGAGACGTGGGTCCCGCCGCCCGACGCCGACCTCAGCGCCGTCCCCCTGCCCGTCGTGGTCAAGTCGCGCACGCACTGGCGGCCGGGCGTCACCCGCCGCCACCGGGTCGAGGCGCGCCTGTGCCGCGAGGCCGACGAGGTGGTCGGGCAGCTCGCGCGGCTGCGGGCGCAGGGCGAGGAGCCGGTCCTGCAGCAGGTCGTCGAGGGCCGGCTCGGTGCCCTGATCGGCGTGCTGCACGAGGGGCGCCTGCTCGGACGCGTGCAGCAGGAGGCCACCCACGTCTGGCCGACCCCGAGCGGGGCCTCCGCCCGTGCCGTCACCGTGCCCGTCGACCCCGTCCTGGCCGAGCGCGCCGAGGCCATGCTGCGGGAGATGGGCTGGACCGGTCTTGTCGAGCTGCAGTTCCTCACCGACGCAGCGGGCACCGCCTGGTTGATCGACCTCAACGGCCGGCCGTTCGGGTCGCTGGCGCTCAGCGAGGCCGCCCGCCCGGGCCTGCTCGACGCCTGGGTCCGCGGCGTGCTGGGCCGGCCGGTCCCGGAGCTGTCCGACGGACGCACGGAGGTGCGCTACCACTGGCTCTCCGGGGACCTGCGCCGGGCACGGGTCGAGCGCCGCGGCGGGCTGGCGCGCGACCTGGGGTCCAGCCTGCGCTGGGCCGTCGGTGCCCGGCACAGTCTCGCGCGGGTGGCTGACCCCGGCCCCGTGACACACCTGCTCACCGCGCGGCTGCGCGCGGACGACGCCGAGCCCGACGGTCATGCGGACGGACTCGACGGTGCGGACGACGGCCTCGGTGGCCGTGGGGACAGGGCCGGGAGCAGCGGTGACGAGGCCGAGGGCCGGGAGCCGCTCGCGTCCTGACCGGCCTCAGCGCAGGCGCGCGAGGACGTCCCGGGCGACGTGCCGCTCGGGAGCGCGCAGGAGGTGCAGCACCCCCTGCTGCACGGCGAGCACCACGGCGCCCACCGCCGCCACGACGACGAGGTCGTGCAGGTCACCCAGCAGACGCGAGGCCAGCCAGCCGGCCAGCCCTGCCGCCGCTCCGCCGACCGTCGCCCGGGACAGCTGGCCACGGGCGACGCGCCCGGCCAGCAGCCGGTGGCGGCGGGCCACCAGCAGGCTGGTGAGGACCGCGGCGAGCACCAGCGAGACCGAGGTGGCGAGCACGATGCCGGGCACACCCATGACCGGGGCCAGCGTCAGGTCCCCGACGACGTTGACGACCATCGCCAGGATGCTGACGGCGACCGGGCCGCGGGTGTCGCCCACCGCGTAGGAGGCGCTCACCACGACCTGGCGCCAGCCCACCGCGAGCAGGGCGGGGAGGAACCAGAGCACCGCCGTCGCGGTCGCCGCCACCGCCTCGTCGTCGAAACCGCCCCGGCCGAAGGCCAGGGAGACGACCTCGTGCGGGACGGCCGCCAGCAGCGCGACCACCGGGACCAGGACGGTCAGCGTGACGCCGGTCCCGCGGTGCACGAGGCCGCGCAGCTCCCGGGCTCCCCTCGCGGCGGCCGACCCCATCGCGGGGTAGAGCGGCGCCATCAGGGCGGCCACGACCAGGACCTGCGGCAGGTTGACCAGTCGCCAGCCCAGGAAGATCGCGGTGACCGCGCCCTCCTCGACCGTGGAGGCGACGGCGCGGTCGACGAGCGTGTTGACGTTGACGACCGCCTGGCCGACCATGAGCGCCGGCACCATGGCCCGGACCTCTCGCCACGCCGGACCCCCGAGGTCCCAGCGGGCCCGCAGGCGCCAGCGGTGCCGCCACGCCGGCCACAGCTGCAGCAGCATCCGCAGCAGGGAGCCGACGACGAAGCCCCAGGCCAGGGCGACGACGCCCAGCCGCGGGCCGAGCAGCGCGGCGGCCGCGATCATCACGACGTTGAAGGGCACCCCCTGCAGCGCCGCCCACCGGAAGACGCCGTGCCCCTGGGCCAACCCGGCGAGCAGGTCGGTCGCGGCGATGAGCACCGTCGCGAGCAGCACCACGCGCACGAGCAGCACGAGCGTGCCGTCGTCGGTGGCCGCCAGCCCCGGGGCCAGCACGGCCGAGACCGGTCCGGCCGCGACCCCGAGCAGGACGCCGACGACCCCCAGGGCCACCGTGCCCACGACCGTCGCGGTCCACCACCCCGGGTGCCCGGCGCACGGCATACCCTCGCCCGTGCTCTCGGCGTCCGCCTCGCGGGCGACCTGCGGGGTGACGGCCCGGTTGAGGGAGGTGCCGAGCACCCCGAGCAGGATGCTGGACAGCCCCAGGGCGACGAACCAGGCGTCCAGCTGGGCGCCCGCGCCGTAGACCGCCGCGATGACGGCGTCCCGGACGAGCCCCAGGACCGTGGACAGCGCGGTGAGGGCGGAGACCAGCAGGGCCGCGCGCCCGACGCCGGAGCGCGCGGCCACCGGCCGCCTCAGAAGTTGATCATGTGGCCGGCGATGCCGTGCATGGCCTCCTTGACCGCCTCGCCGAGGGTCGGGTGGGCGAAGACCACGCGGGAGACCTCGTCGGCGGTCAGGTCCCACGTCTGCGCGACGTTGACGGCCGGGAGCAGCTCGGTGACGTCCGGGCCGATCATGTGCGTGCCGAGGATCTCGTTGTGCTCGGCGTCGGCGACGACCTTGACGAAGCCGACCGCGTCGCCCAGGCCCATCGCCTTGCCGTTGGCGGTGAAGGGGAAGCTCGCGGTCCGCACCTCGTGCCCGGCGTCCTTGGCCTGCTGCTCGGTCAGGCCCATCGAGGCGACCTGCGGGTGGCAGTAGGTGGCGCGGGGGATCATCCGGTAGTCCAGCGGCATGGTCTCGGCACCGGCGATGACCTCGGCGGCGACGATGCCCATCGCCTCGGCCACGTGCGCCAGCATGAGCTTGGCGGTGACGTCACCGATGGCGTAGACGCCGTCGACGTTGGTGCGCATGTAGTCGTCGATCGCGATGGCGCCGCGGTCGGTCAGCTCGACACCGGTCGACTCCAGGCCGAAGCCCTCGACCCGAGGGGCGAAGCCGATGGCCGACAGCAGCCGGTCGGCCTCGAGCGTCTCCTCCGTGCCGTCCTTCGAAACCTTCACCTTGACGCCCGAGCCGGTGTCCTCGACCGCCTCGACCTTGGTGCCGGTGAGGACCTTCACGCCGAGCTTCTTGTAGTGCTTGGCCAGCTCCTTGGAGATGTCGGCGTCCTCGGCGGGGACCATGCGGTCCATGAACTCCACGATCGTGACGTCGACCCCGAAGTTCTTCATGACGTAGGCGAACTCCACGCCGATCGCGCCGGAGCCGGCGATGATGATCGAGCCGGGCAGCTCGTCGTCGAGGATCTGCTCCTCGTAGGTGACGACGTTCTTGCTGACCTCGACGCCGGGCAGCATCCGCGTCACCGACCCGGTCGCCAGGATGAGGTTGTCGAACTCCAGCTGCTGCTTCTCACCGTCGTTGAGCTCGACGTCCATGCTCTTCGGGCCCGTCAGCGTGCCCCAGCCGTCGATCTCGGTGATCTTGTTCTTCTTCATCAGGAAGTGGACGCCCTTGACGATGCCGGCCGAGACCTGGCGGCTGCGTGCGTGCGTCGGGCCGTAGGACATCGTGGCGTCGCCCTCGATGCCGTACTTCTTCTTCTCGTGCGTCAGCGTGTGCGCGAGCTCGGCGTTCTTCAGCAGCGCCTTGGACGGGATGCACCCGACGTTGAGGCAGACACCGCCCCAGTACTTCTTCTCGACGACGGCCACCTTCTTGCCCAGCTGGGCCGCGCGGATCGCCGCGACATACCCACCGGGGCCGGCGCCCAGGACAACAACGTCAAAGTGATCGGCCATGGGGGCAAGTATTGCGGACAGGTCGTGAACGCGCCGCCGGGCACCCCACCTTCTGGTATGTCGTGAGGTGCCGGACGCGCCGAGTGCCCCACTTCCGTCGCCCGGCGGGGCCGGAGCAGCGACGCACGTGGGGCACTGGGCGGGTCTGTCGGGTGGGGGGTCCTGCGGGTATGCGGTCGCCTCAGTCCTCGATGATCTCGCCCTCGGCGACCTCGTCGACGTCGTCGGTGGCCTCGGCCCAGTCGTCGCGGGCGACCTCGGCCTCGGCGAGCAGGCGGTAGAGGTCGCGGCGCGTCCTCTCGAGCAGGTCGGAGGCGGCGGTGGTCAGGGCCGCGTCGCCGGCCTGACCCACGGCCTGGGTCGCCATCGCGACGCTGCCCAGGGCCTTCCACAGCTGCCCGCCGGTCCGCCGGCCGCCACCACCGGCGCGTCCGCCGCCGAACGGGCCGGAGCCGCCGAACGGGCCGGAGCCGCCGAAGGGGCCCGCGCCGCCACGCCCCTGGCCGCGACGACCCTGACCGCCGGCCCACGGGTCGTCGGGCTCCTCGCCGGCCGACCAGCCCAGGTCGGGCCCGGCCTCGGCCGCCTCGCGGCCGCTGTCGGTGAGCTCGTAGGCCTTGCGTCCGTCGACCTCGGTCTGCCGGACCAGGCCCTCGTCCTCCAGCTGGGCGAGGGCGGGGTAGATCGCCCCGGAGCTGGGGCGCCAGCTGCCCTCGGTGCCCTCGGCGATGCGCTGCATGAGCTGGTAGCCGTTGAGCGGCTCCTCCACCAGCAGCTTCAGGATCGCGTTGCGCACGTCACCGCGGCGGGCGCGGGGGCGACCCCGGCCACCGCCGCGCGGGCCGTGGCCGTGACGGCCCGGCCCCGGCTCGCCGGACCAGTGGCCCCAGCCGCCGCCGGTGCCGAACGGGCCGGCGGGTCCGAAGATGCCACCGGGCCCCAGCGGGCCGCGGGGGCCGAAGGGCCCCTCGGGGCCGAAGAACTGCTCGGGGTCGAAGCCCGACCCGCGTCCGCGGTAGGTCATGTCTGCCTCCTGATGTCAGGGCGACCACCCGGTTCGACGCGGCCGCGCTCTGCTGTCGAGAATGACATGATGCGTCGAGATATGTCAACGACATATCGATAAGTGCATGAGTGTGCCCTCCCTCACATATCCATCCAAGGGGGTTGACGTCGCGGCAGCGATGGGGGAAGGTGGCGACATGCACCTTTTCGCCCTCGTACTTATTAGCCCGGGACGCGCCACGGCCTGACTCCAGCCGAGACGCGTCCTCCCCTCGTTTGCCCTCCGGGCCGAGGGGTTTTTTGTTGCCCGAGCCTCCTGCCCCGCTCCTCCTCAGCACCCGCACACACCCGCACCCCACGCGACTAGGACCAGATCATGACCGCCACGCACAGCGAACCGATCGTCGACGGCGCGACCCCCACGGCCCCCGGCACCACCGGCGGCACCTCCGCCCCAGGCACCCGCCGCACCGGCGCCGAGGCGCTCGTGGCGACCCTCGAGCGGGTCGGGGTGGAGCACATCTTCGGGCTGCCGGGGGGTGCGGTGCTGCCGCTCTACGACGCGCTCTACGGGGCCGAGGGCATCCGGCACATCCTGGTGCGCCACGAGCAGGGGGCGGGCCACGCCGCCGAGGGCTACGCGATGGCCACCGGCAGGGTCGGCGTCTGCATGGCGACCAGCGGCCCGGGGGCGACCAACCTGGTCACGCCGCTGGCCAACGCCTACATGGACTCCACGCCGATGGTGGCCATCACCGGCAACGTGGCCAGCAGCGCGATCGGCTCGGACGCCTTCCAGGAGGCCGACATCCGGTCCATCTCGATGCCGGTGACCAAGCACTCCTTCCTGGTCACCCGCCCCGAGGAGATCGCCGCGACGGTCGCCTCGGCCTTCCACCTGGCCCGCAGCGGCCGTCCGGGGCCGGTGCTCGTCGACGTCACGAAGGACGCCCTGACCGCGATCGCCGACGAGTCGCTGCTGCAGCTGCCGATGCCGGGCTACCGCGCGCCGGCGCAGCCGGCCCCGGAGGAGGTGCGCGACGCCGTCGAGCTGATGCTGGGCGCCAGCCGCCCGGTGCTCTACGTCGGCGGCGGCACCGTCCACGCCGGCGCCTCCGAGGAGCTGCGCACCCTCGCAGAGCTGACCGGGATCCCGGTCGTCACCACGCTGATGGCCCGGGGTGCCTTCCCCGACAGCCACCCCCAGCACATGGGGATGCCCGGCATGCACGGCAGCGTCTCCGGGGTCGCCACCCTGCAGAAGTCGGACCTGATCATCAGCCTGGGCGCCCGCTTCGACGACCGCGTCACCGGCGCCAAGTCGACCTTCGCCCCGGGCGCGACGATCATCCACGCCGACATCGACCCGGCCGAGATCGGCAAGAACTTCCCGACGGCCGTCGGCCTCGTCGGTGACGCGCGCGCCACCATCGCCGAGCTGAGCAGCGAGTGGATCCGCCGCACCAGCGCCGGGGCGGCGCCCGACTACGACGCGTGGGTCGCGCGCTGCCAGGAGTGGAAGCGTCGCTACCCGCTGGGCTACGAGGCCCCGCCGAGCGGCGCCCTCGCCCCGCAGTACGTCATCGAGCGGCTCGGCCGGCTCGTCGGCCCCGACGCGGTCTACGCCTCCGGCGTCGGTCAGCACCAGATGTGGGCCAGCCAGTACGTCGGCTACGAACGCCCCCGCCACTGGATCAACTCCGGCGGCCTCGGGACCATGGGGTATGCCGTGCCGGCGGCGATGGGCGCCAAGGTCGCCCTGCCGGACACGACCGTCTGGGCGATCGACGGCGACGGCTGCTTCCAGATGACCAACCAGGAGCTGGCCACCTGCGCGGTCGAGGGGATCCCGATCAAGGTGGCGGTCATCAACAACGCCGCCCTGGGGATGGTCAAGCAGTGGCAGGCGCTGTTCTACTCCGAGCGCTTCAGCGCCTCCCAGCTGCCCTCCAAGCAGGTCCCCGACTTCGTCGGCCTGGCCCAGGCGCTGGGCTGCGTCGGGTTGCGCTGCGACACCCCCGAGGACGTCGACCGCACGATCGAGGCGGCCATGGAGGTCGACGACCAGCCGGTCGTCGTCGACTTCCGGGTCTGCAAGGACGCGATGGTCTGGCCGATGGTCCCGGCCGGCACCAGCAACGACGACATCCAGCACGCCCGCGACCTCACACCCGACTTCGGGGAGGACGAATGACCCTGCTGCACGACTACCCGCCCCCGGGGCCGCCGGTACCCACGGCCCCCACGGCATACCGACCCGCACCCCCCACCCAGCCACCGCACAGCCCCGCACCGAAAGGCACCCCGATGAACGCCAACCCCAGCCCCAACCGCCACGCGCTGTCCGTCCTGGTCGAGAACAACCCGGGCGTCCTCGCCCGCGTCTCGGTCCTCTTCGCGCGCCGCAACTTCAACATCGACCACCTCGTCGTCGGCCCCACCGAGGACAGCAAGGTCTCGCGCATGACCATCGTCGTCAACGTCAGCTCCGAGCAGCTGCACAAGGTCACCAGCCAGCTCGACAAGCTGGTCGAGGTCATCCACATCGAGGAGCTGGCCGACGCCGACGCCATCCGCACCCAGCTGTGGGCGATCAACGACAACGGCCCCCGGCCGGTCGGCGCCATGGCGGCCGCCGCCTTCTAGGAGAGCCCCGCCGCACGACCGCACGACCCAGCACGACCCCATACCCCCCTCACCAAGGAGAGAAACCGCAGATGGCCACCATGTACTACGACGACGACGCCGACCTCTCGATCATCCAGAGGCGCAAGGTCGCCGTCCTCGGCTACGGCAGCCAGGGGCACGCCCACGCGCTGTCGCTGCGCGACTCGGGGGTCGACGTGCGCGTCGGGCTCGCCGAGGGCAGCAGCAGCCGCCCCAAGGCCGAGGCCGAGGGCCTGCGCGTCGTCACGCCCGCCGAGGCGTGCGCCGAGGCCGACGTCATCATGGTGCTCGTCCCCGACCACGTGCAGCGCCACCTCTACGCCGAGGCCGTCGAGCCGCACCTGACCGCCGGCAAGGCGCTGTTCTTCAGCCACGGCTTCAACATCCGGTTCGGCTACATCACGCCCCCGGCCGACGTCGACGTGTGCATGGTCGCGCCGAAGGGGCCGGGGCACCTGGTGCGCCGGGAGTACGTCGACGGCCGGGGCGTCCCCGTGCTGATCGCCGTGGAGCAGGACGCGACCGGCGACGCCAAGGCGCTGGCGCTGTCCTACGCCTCGGCCATCGGCGGGCTGCGGGCCGGCGGCATCGAGACGACCTTCACCGAGGAGACCGAGACCGACCTCTTCGGCGAGCAGGCCGTGCTGTGCGGCGGCGTGTCCGAGCTGGTGATGAAGGGCTTCGAGGTGATGACGGAGGCGGGCTACCAGCCCGAGATCGCCTACTTCGAGGTGCTCCACGAGCTCAAGCTCATCGTCGACCTCATGTACGAGGGGGGCATCGCCAAGCAGCGCTGGTCGGTCTCGGACACCGCGGAGTACGGCGACTACGTCTCGGGCCCGCGCGTGGTCGACGACCGCGTCAAGGAGAACATGCAGGCCGTGCTGGAGGACGTGCGCAACGGCGCCTTCGCCCAGCGGTTCATCGACGACCAGGACGCCGGTGCGCCGGAGTTCACGGAGCTGCGGGCCAGGGGCGCGGCGCACCCGATCGAGGCGGTCGGCAAGGAGCTGCGCGGGATGATGGCCTGGGTCAAGTCGCACGACAGCGACTACGTCGAGGGCTCGGCGGCCCGTGGCTGACGTGGCGACCACGCAGGCCGGCAGCGCACCGCACACCCCCGTCGACCCCAAGCCCCGCTCGCGGGACGTCACCGACGGCCTGGAGAAGACGGCGGCCCGCGGCATGCTGCGCGCCGTCGGGATGGGCGACGCCGACTGGGACAAGCCCCAGGTCGGCGTGGCCAGCAGCTGGAACGAGATCACCCCGTGCAACCTGTCCCTGGACCGGCTCGCCAAGGCGGTCAAGGACGGGGTGCACGCGGCCGGGGGCTACCCCCTGGAGTTCGGGACGATCTCGGTCTCCGACGGCATCTCGATGGGGCACGAGGGCATGCACTACTCGCTGGTGTCGCGCGAGGTCATCGCCGACTCGGTCGAGACCGTGATGTCGGCCGAGCGGCTCGACGGCTCGGTGCTGCTGGCCGGCTGCGACAAGTCGCTGCCGGCGATGCTCATGGCGGCGGCGCGCCTGGACCTGGCGTCGGTGTTCGTCTACGCCGGCTCGATCCTGCCCGGTCGGGCCCGCCTGTCGGACGGCTCGGAGAAGGAGGTCACGATCATCGACGCCTTCGAGGCGGTCGGGGCGTGCGCCCGCGGGCTGATGTCGCGCGACGACGTCGACGCCATCGAGCGGGCGATCTGCCCCGGCGAGGGCGCGTGCGGCGGGTTCTACACCGCCAACACGATGGCGGCCGCCGCCGAGGCGCTGGGTATGTCGTTGCCCGGGTCGGCGGCGCCACCGGCCACCGACCGTCGGCGCGACGGCTTCGCCCGGCGCTCCGGGGAGGCCGTGGTGCAGATGCTGCGGACCGGGCTGACCGCACGGCAGATCCTCACCAAGGAGGCCTTCGAGAACGCGATCGCGGTGACGATGGCCTTCGGCGGCTCGACCAACGCCGTGCTGCACCTGCTGGCGATCGCCCGGGAGGCCGACGTCGACCTGACGCTGGAGGACTTCCGCCGGATCGGGCGCCGGGTGCCGCACCTGGCCGACGTCAAGCCGTTCGGTCGGCACGTGATGGTCGACATCGACCGGGTCGGCGGCATCCCGGTCGTCATGAAGGCCCTGCTGGACGCCGGCCTGCTGCACGGCGACGTGATGACCGTCACGGGGCGCACGCTGGCGCAGAACCTGGACGACCTGGACGTGCCGCCGCTGGACGGCACGGTGCTGCGTGCGCTGGACAACCCGATCCACGCCACCGGCGGCCTGACGATCCTCGAGGGGACGCTGGCGCCGGGCGGTGCGGTCGTGAAGTCGGCGGGCTTCGACTCCGACGTGTTCCGCGGGACCGCCCGGGTCTTCGACGGCGAGCGGGCCGCGATGGACGCGCTGGAGGACGGCACGATCGCCGCCGGCGACGTGGTGGTGATCCGCTACGAGGGGCCCAAGGGCGGCCCGGGGATGCGCGAGATGCTGGCGATCACCGGGGCGATCAAGGGTGCCGGGCTCGGCAAGGACGTGCTGCTCGTCACCGACGGACGCTTCTCCGGCGGCACGACGGGGCTGTGCGTGGGCCACATCGCGCCCGAGGCCACCGAGGGCGGGCCGATCGCCCTGGTGCAGGACGGCGACCCGATCGTCCTCGACGTGGCCGGCGGACGTCTCGACCTGGAGGTCGAGCCGGCCGAGCTGGAGCGCCGCCGGGGCCTGTGGTCGCCGCCGGAGCCGCCGGAGCGGGCGCGGCGCGGGGTGCTGAACAAGTACGTCCGGCTCGTGGGGTCGGCCTCCGAGGGGGCCGTCACCCACTGACGTCGCGGACGTGCCGGCGAACGTGCCTTCGTGCCGGGGTAGCTTCCTCGGCACGAGGGCCGTTCGCCGTCGTGGACGCGCCGACCGGTCAGGAGATGCGGGCCTCGCGCGGTGCGGCGGGCGTGGCCGAGTTGCTGGCCACGGCGGCCTCGATCGCGGTCAGGAGCGGCTGGTAGTGGTCGGCGACGGCGGTGCGGTAGGCCTCGACGTCACCGGCCTCCAGCGCGTCGAGCATCGCCTCGTGCGCCTCGACGGTCTTGTCGATGTCGCGGGCCGGCGGCAGCCCCAGCTTGGGCACGACCTCGGTGTGCACCTCCCACAGCGCGCTGACGAGCTGGCGCACGATCGTGTTGTCCAGGCCGGCCAGCAGCTCGCGGTGGAACGCGCCGTCCTCCTCGGCGAAGCCCTCCCCGCGGGCGGTGTGCTGGCGCATCCGCTCGACCAGCCCGCGCAGGTCGTCGCGCGGCGGTCCGCCGCGGTGCAGCTCGACCAGCTCCTCGGCGGTGCCCAGGTCGAGCGCGATCCGCAGGTCGACCACCTCGCGCAGCGTGCGCAGGTCGCCCTCGGAGTCGAGCACGCTGCGGAAGATCAGCCCTGAGACCAGCGGCGACATGGACAGGCCGCCGACGAAGCTGCCGTGCCCGTGCCGCACCTCCACGATGTCCAGGGAGCTCAGCGTCCGCATCGCCTCTCGCACCGAGGAGCGCGAGACGCCGAGCGCCTCGCACAGCTCGGTCTCGGTGGGCAGGGGGTCGCCCGGGTGGAGGCGCAGCTCGAGGATGTACTGCTTGATCTCCTCGACGGTGGACCACTGGGCCTTGCGTCGGGCGACCGAGCTGCCGGCGGCGGTGTTCACGCGTGCGTCCTCCTGGGGGGTAGGAGCGCCGGTGCGACGCCCCGGTCGTTGACGGGAGCCGGTGCTCACTATAGTCTCTGCCCGACGTCAGATGTCCGATGTCATGTGAGCGCGTTGCAGCGCACGACGAGAGGTATGCGTACCAATGACGAACGCACTGAACCACCAGGCCAGCCGGCGCGGCTTCCTCCGGCTGACCGGCACCATGGGCCTGGCCGCCGGGCTGGCCGCCAGTCTCGCAGCCTGCGCTCCGGACGAGGACGGCGCCGCTGCGGACACCGCCACCTCCACCGGCGGTGACGACGCCGCCGAGAACGGCACCATCACCGCCGCCATCTCCTACGAGCTGGGGACCAACGGCTACGACCCGATGACCACCACCGCCGCCCTGACCGTGGCCGCCAACTGGCACACCATGGAGGGCCTGACCGAGCTCGACCCCGCCTCCCGCGAGGTCTACCCGGCCCTGGCGTCCGAGCTGCCGGCGGTCTCCGACGGCGGCACGTCGGTCGACGTCACGCTGCGTGACGGCGCGGTCTTCCACGACGGCACGCCGGTCACCGCCGAGGACGTCGTCTTCTCCTTCGAGCGCGTCCTCGACCCGGAGAACGCCTCCCTCTACGCCGGCTTCATCCCGTTCATCTCCGGCGTCACCGCCAAGGACGAGAAGACGGTCACCATCGACCTGGAGTACCCCGTCGGGGTCCTGGCTGAGCGGCTCTCGGTCGTCAAGATCGTGCCCCAGGCGGCCGCCAGCGGCGACGCCGAGGCCTTCGACGCCAACCCGGTCGGCACCGGCCCGTGGCAGATGACCGACAACGGCGGCGTCAGCAAGGTCATCACCTTCGAGCGCAACGACGACTACACCGGCCCGCGTCCGGCCCGCGCCGCGACCATGAACTGGCAGATCATCCCCGACCCGGCCACCCGCACCAACGCGCTGCAGTCGCAGAGCGTGCAGGCGGTCGACTCGGTCCCCTACCTGTCCATCGACCAGCTCAAGGCCTCCTCGACGGTCGAGTCGGTGCAGGGCTTCGGGCTGCTCTTCGCGATGTTCAACGGCACCGAGGGCAACCCCTTCGCCGACGTCAAGGCCCGCCAGGCCTTCCTCTACGCCCTGGACATGGACACGATCATCGGCACCGGCCTGACCGGCCAGGCCGAGGCGGCCCGGGCGTTCGTCCAGCCCGACCACCCCGCCTTCCAGGAGGCCTCCGTCGTCTACACCCGCGACGTGGACAAGAGCAAGGCCCTCTTCGAGGAGGCCGGCGTCTCCTCCTTCCGCCTGCTGGCGACCAACCACGACTGGGTCAAGCAGTGCACGCCGATCATCGTCGAGAACCTCAAGGAGGTCGGCGTGGACGTGCAGTTCGAGGAGAAGCAGTCGGCCGACGCCTACACCACCATCGACGGCAACCCCGAGGCGTTCGACGCCTTCATCGCCCCCGGTGACCCCTCGGTCTTCGGCAACGACGCGGACCTGCTGCTGCGCTGGTGGTACGGCTCGGACCTGTGGACCGACTCCCGCATGCACTGGAAGGGCAGCGAGAGCTACGACCAGGTCCAGGCGCTGCTGGACCAGGGCCTGCAGGCCACCGACGAGCAGGGTCAGCTGGACGCCTGGCACCAGATCTTCGACCTGGTCTCCGAGGAGGTCCCGCTCTACCCGCTCTTCCACCGCAAGGCGCCGACCGCCTGGGACGAGGAGTCCCTGGTGGACTTCGAGCCCATCTCGCTGACCGGCCTGTCCTTCGTGGACGTAGGGACCACGGCCTGACCCCGCTCCCGCGGGCGGCGCACCCCCTGCACCCGCGCCGCCCGCGGGCCCGTCCTGCCCCGAGCGCACCGCATACCCTGCCCCGACCCGGCGGCCCGGCCGCCCCGCGCTCGCACCCGAGGAGATGCCCGTGTCCAACCTGCTCAGACTGATCGGCCGGCGCCTCATGGCGCTGCCGGTGATGATCCTGGGAGTCACCCTGCTGGTGTTCCTGGTGATGTCGCTCTCGCCGGCCGACCCCGCCCGGCTGGCGCTGGGGGAGTCGGCCTCGCCCGAGGCCCTGGAGGCCTACCGCGAGCGCAACGGCCTGGACCAGCCGCTCCTGACCCGCTACCTGAGCTTCCTCGTGGGTATGCTGCGCGGCGACCTCGGCACGACCAGCGGCAACGCCCCCGTCACGGAGGTGGTCGCGGCGGCCTTCCCGATCACGCTCCAGCTGACGTTCATCGGGCTGGCGATCGCGATCGTCCTGTCGCTGGTGCTGGGCGTGCTGGCCGCGCTCTACCGCGACCGGTTCGTCGACCAGGCGATCCGGGTGGCCTCGATCGCCGCGCTGGCCACGCCGTCGTTCTGGCTGGCGATCCTGCTCATCCAGTGGCTCGGCACGGTGCCGGGCGGGTGGGGGGTCTTCCCCGCGCTGATCCTGCAGTGGGTGCCCTTCGCCCAGGACCCGGGGCAGTACACCTCCAACATCGTGCTGCCGGCGCTGGCGCTGGCCGTGCCGGTCGCCGGCTCGCTCACGCGGGTCGTGCGCACGGCGATGGTGGAGGAGCTGGACCGTGACTACGTCCGCACCGCGATCGGCTCGGGCATCCCTCGGCGCGAGGTCGTGGCCCGCAACGTGCTGCGCAACGCGCTCATCACGCCGCTGACCGTGCTCGGGCTGCGGGTCGGCTACCTCATGGGTGGCGCCGTGATCATCGAGATCATCTTCAACATCCGCGCGATGGGCCAGCTCATCCTCGACGGGGTCACCCGCAACGACGTCTTCCTCGTGCAGGGCGTCACGCTCGTCGTCGCCATCGCCTTCATCGTCGTCAACATCGTGGTCGACCTGCTCTACGTGCTGGTCAACCCGAGGATCCGGAACATCTGATGCGACGCCGTCTCTCCGACCGACTCACCTCCGTCTCCGGCGCGCGCCTGGGCGCCCTGCGGGACCTGCCCCTCACGTCGAAGGTCGCCCTCGGCTTCCTCGTGCTGCTCGGGCTGGCGGCGCTGCTGGCCCCGGTGCTCGTGCCGGCCGGCCCCTACGCCATCGGCACCCCCGTGCAGCCGCCCGGCCCCGAGCACTGGTTCGGCACCGACGGCAGCGGCCGCGACATCTTCGCCCGCGTGGTCTACGGTGCGCGGTCCTCGCTGCTCATCGGTGTCCTCGCCACCGGCGGCGCGCTGCTGGCGGCGGCCGTGCTCGGCTCCGTGGCCGCCACCAGCGGCAAGGTCGTCTCCGAGGTCCTCATGCGGGTCCTCGACATCATCATGAGCTTTCCGGGCATCGCCCTGGCCGCCGTCTTCGTCGCGGTCTGGGGCACGAGCCTGCCGGTGATCATCTTCGCCATCGGCTTCCTCTACATGCCGCAGCTGTCCCGGGTCATCCGGGCCAACGTGCTGGCGCAGTTCGGCGAGGACTACGTCGCCGCGTCCCGCGTCATGGGGGCCGGGACGCCCCGCATCCTGGTCAAGCACGTCGCCCGCAACACCCTGGCGCCGATCATGGTCTTCGCCACCGTGCTCGTCGCCGACGCCATCGTGCTCGAGGCCTCGCTGTCGTTCATCAACGCCGGTGTCCGCCCGCCGGACCCGTCGTGGGGCAACATCCTGGCCGAGGGCAAGCAGCTGCTGCTGTCGGGCTACTGGTGGCCCACCTTCTTCCCCGGCCTGATGATCCTGCTGACGGTGCTGTCCCTCAACGTCCTCGCCGAGGGCCTCACCGACGCGCTCGCCAGCCCCCGGGTGCGCCGGCCCGTGGACGTCGACGAGGTGACGGCCGGGACGGCCCCCGCCGCCGAGGAGGTGGCCACCGTCGGCGCGACCGGCAGCACCGTCCCGCTGCCGGTCGACGGCGAGCAGGACGAGCAGGAGCTGACCGGGCAGGCCGACGTCGACGGCGGTGCCCGCGTCCTGGGCCGCACCGACGCCGAGCGGGCACGTGCGCTCCTGGCCGACAACCTCCATACCCTGCGCGTCTCGGAGGAGCGTCGCACCGACCGGCTCGTCTACGAGGACACCGCCGCCGAGCCGCTGCTGGAGGTGCGCCACCTGTCCATCGCCTTCCCGCAGGCGCACGGGGACGTCGACATCGTCGACGACGTGTCCTTCGGCGTCCGCCCCGGGGAGACCATGGGTCTGGTGGGGGAGTCGGGCTGCGGCAAGTCGATCACCGCTATGTCGATCATGGGCCTGCTGCCGCCCACCGCACGCATCACCGGCGAGATCCGCTTCGCCGGCCAGGACGTGCTGACCCTCGACCCCCGGCGCCGCAACGCGCTGCGCGGCCACGACATGGCGATGGTCTACCAGGACGCGCTGTCCAGCCTCAACCCCTCCATGCTCGTCAGCTCCCAGCTGCAGCAGCTCCTGCGCCGCGGCGGCAAGCGGTCGGCCACCGAGCTGATGGAGCTGGTCGGGCTCGACCCCCGGCGCACGCTGAAGTCCTACCCGCACGAGCTCTCCGGCGGCCAGCGCCAGCGGGTGCTCATCGCGATGGCGCTCACCCGCAACCCCCGCCTGCTCATCGCCGACGAGCCGACCACGGCGCTCGACGTAACCGTGCAGCAGCAGGTCGTGGACCTGCTCAACGAGCTGCGCCGTGAGCTGGGCTTCGCGATGGTCTTCGTCAGCCACGACCTGGCGCTCGTGGCCCAGCTGGCCCACCGCATCACGGTGATGTACGCCGGGCAGGTGGTCGAGCAGGGGGCCACCTCCGAGCTGCTGCTCGACCCGCGGCACGAGTACACCCGAGGGCTGCTGGGCTCGGTGCTCTCGATCGAGTCCGGCGCCGAACGGCTGCACCAGGTGCCCGGCACCGTGCCCTCCCCGCAGGACTTCGTCCACGGCGACCGCTTCGCGCCGCGCTCGGTGCACCGGGGCGTCGGGCTCGGGACCCGCCCCGACCTGCGCCTCGTGCCCGGCACCACGCACCGCTACGCCACCACCGACGCCCTGGAGGCCGCGAAGGCTCAGGAGGCCCGCCGATGAGCGCCCCGACCACCCGCACCCCCGCACCGGCCGCAGCCGCCGCCCCGCCCCCCGTCATCGAGCTGCGCGACGTGCACGTGGTGCACCGCGCACGCACCGGCAGCCTGTTCCGCCCCGACAAGGTCCACGCCGTCGCCGGCGTCGACTTCACCGTCGGCCGCGGCGAGACCGTGGGGATCGTGGGGGAGTCCGGCTGCGGCAAGTCCACCCTGGCCCGCGTCATGGTCGGCCTGCAGCGCCCCACGAGCGGGGAGGTGCTCTTCCGCGGCGAGCGGCTGCGCCACCGTGGCCGGGACCGCCGCACGCTCGGCCGGGCCGTCTCCGTGGTCTTCCAGGACCCGGCCACGGCGCTCAACCCGCGCATGGTCGTGCGCGAGCAGCTCGTCGACCCCCTGCGCGTGCACGGGATCGGCAGCGAGCGCTCCCGGCTGGAGCGCGTGCGCGAGCTGGTCAGCCTCGTCGGCCTGCCGCAGTCCGCGCTGGAGGTGCTGCCGCGGCAGATCTCCGGCGGGCAGCGCCAGCGGGTGGCCATCGCCCGCGCGCTGACCCTCGAGCCCGACGTGGTCGTGGCCGACGAGCCCACCTCGGCGCTCGACGTCTCGGTGCGGGCCCAGGTGCTCAACCTGCTCACCGACCTCAAGGACGAGCTCGGGCTCGGCCTGGTCTTCATCAGCCACGACATCAGCACGGTGCGCTACGTCTCCGACCGGGTCGCGGTGATGAACGCCGGGCGGGTCGTGGAGACCGGCCCCGCCGACGTCGTGCTGGGCAACCCCGCCGACCCCTACACCCGCACGCTGCTGGCCGCGACGCCCTCGCTGCTGTGACCACCCCCGAAAGGACTCCCATGACCGACCGGCTCCGAGGCGTCGTCCCGCCCGTCCTCACCCCCTTCACCGCGGACGGCCAGATCGACCTGCCCTCCCTCGAGCGGCTCGTCGCCCGGCTGGTCGACGGAGGCGTCGACGGCATCTTCGCCCTCGGCTCCAGCAGCGAGACCGCCTTCCTCGACGACACCCGTCGCGCCGCAGCCCTCGAGGCCGTCACCAGCTTCGTCGACGGGCGGGTGCCGGTGCTCGCCGGTGTCATCGACACCCAGGTCGAGCGGGTGCTCGCGCACGCCCGCGTGGCCGAGCGCGTCGGTGCCGCCGGGATCGTGGCCACCGCGCCCTTCTACGCCGTCACCGGCCCGGCCGAGGTCGAGGCCTCCTTCCGCGCGCTCGCCGAGGGCACCAGCCTGCCGGTGTGGGCCTACGACATCCCGGTCTGCACCCACTACAAGCTGCCGCCGGACCTGCTCGTCCGCCTGGGCGTCGAGGGCGTGCTCACCGGTGTCAAGGACTCCTCCGGCGACGACGTGAGCTTCCGCCGGCTGGCGATGATGAACCGCGCCGCCGGAGAGCCGCTGACCCTGCTGACCGGCCACGAGGTCGTCGTCGACGGCGCCTACCTGGCCGGCGCCCACGGCTCCGTGCCCGGGCTCGGCAACGTCGACCCGGCCGGCTACGTGCGGATGGACCGCGCGGCCCGGGCCGGCGACTGGGAGACCGTGCGCGCCGAGCAGGACCGCCTCGCTGCGCTCTTCGAGATCGTCTTCGTCCCCTCCGACCGGGTCGGTCCCGCAGCCGGCATCGGGGCCTTCAAGACGGCTCTGCACCACCTCGGCGTCCTCGACACCAACGTCATGGCACCGCCGCTGGTCCCGCTCGGGGCCGACCACGCCGGGCGCATCGCCGAGCTGTGCGCCGCCGCCGGCCTGGAGTGAGGTGAACCCCACCCTGGCCGTCGACATCGGCGGCACGAAGATCGCCGCCGGTCTCGTCCCGGGACACGGCGGCGGCACGGCGGTGGAGCACCTCACGACCGTCCCCACGCCCGCCGCAGAGGGTGGTGAGGCGGTGGTGCAGGCCGCCCTGGGGGCGGCACGCACCGTCCTCGACGCGGCCGCCGAACCCCCGGCCCGGGTCGGCATCTCCTCGGCGGGGACGGTGGAGCCGGGCACCGGGCGGGTCACCCACGCCACGAACCTCATCCTCGGGTGGGCGGGCACCCCCCTGGGCGAGCGGTTCACGGAGGCGCTCGGGATGCCCACGGCCGTGCTCAACGACGTCCACGCGCACGGGCTGGGGGAGGTGCTGGGCGGTGCCGCCACCGGGACCCGGTCGGCCCTCGTCGTGGCAATCGGCACCGGCATCGGCGGCTGTCACGTCGTGGACGGGGCACCGGTCCTGGGCGCGCGCGGGGTCGCCGGCCACGTGGGGCACGTGCCCGTCGCCGAGGCGTCGGGCCTGCGGTGCAGCTGCGGCCACGACGGTCACCTGGAGGCCCTGGCCTCGGGAACCGGCGTGGCGGCCGAGATGCAGCGTCGCACCGGCCGGCGGCTCAGCGGCCGGGAGGTCGCGGCGCTCGCCGGTGCCTCTGCCGACGCCGTCCGCGCCGACGCCGTCCAGCGCGACGACCCGGACGCGCCCGTGGCGCGGGAGGTGCTCGCCCTCGCGGGGCGTGCGACCGGCCGCGCCCTCGGCGGGCTGCTCAACGTGCTCGACCCCCAGGTGCTCGTCGTCGGCGGGGGGCTGAGCCAGGCCGGCGGGCCGTGGCGCCAGGCCCTGCTCGAGGGCGTGCGGGAGCAGGCGATGGACGTCGTCGCCGACGTCCCGGTCCGGTTCTCCGACCTCGGCGTCCAGGCTGCGCTGCGCGGTGCGGCGCACTGGGCGACCGAGCACTGCATACCCTGATCACACCCGTCCCACCACCCCCGCAGGAGCGCCCATGACCACCCACCCCGACGACATCGTGACGGCCCTGCGGGGCCGGCTCGTGGTGTCGTGCCAGGCCTACCCCGGCGAGCCTCTCCGGTCGCCGGAGGTGATGGCGGCGGTGGCCGCAGCCGTGGTCGAGGGCGGCGCCGCGGCGGTGCGCGTGCAGGGCGTGGAGGACGTGCGCGCGGCCGTGGAGCGGGTCGACGTGCCCGTCGTCGGACTGTGGAAGGACGGCGACGCGGGCGTGTACATCACCCCGACCCTCCGGCACGCCCGGGCGGTCGCGGAGGCCGGCGCGCACGTCGTCGCCGTCGACGCCACGCTGCGCACGCGGCAGGACGGCAGCACGTTCGCCGACACGGTGCGCATGCTGCACGAGGAGCACGGGGTGCTGGTCATGGCCGACTGCGACGACCTGGCCTCGGCGGTCGCCGCCGCGGAGGCGGGTGCCGACCTCGTGGGCACCACGCTGGCGGGTTACACCGCGGCCCGTCCCCGGACGGAGGGGCCCGACCTGGAGCTGCTGCGCGAGGTGACCGCCGCGCTGCCGGGCCACCCGGTGGTCGCGGAGGGGCGGATCCACACCCACGCCCACGCGGCCGCGGCGCTCGCGGCCGGTGCCCACGCCGTCTGCGTCGGCACCGCGATCACCCACCCCACCTCGCTCACGCGGTGGTTCGTGGACGCGATGGGAGCAGGCTGATGGAGGTCGTCATCCTCGAGGGCGCCGAGCAGGTCGGCAGGGTCGGTGCCGACGCGGTGGCCCAGCACGTCGCGCGGGACCCGCGGGCCGTGCTGGGCCTGGCGACCGGCTCCAGCCCGCTGCACGTCTACCGTGAGCTCGGCGCGCGCGTGGCCCGGGACGAGCTGAGCCTGGCGGGGTGCCGGGCCTTCCTGCTCGACGAGTACGTCGGGCTGCCCGCCGACCACCCCGAGACCTACCGCAACGTCATCCACCGCGACCTGGTCGAGCACGTGGACCTCGACCCCGCGGCCGTCCGCGGCCCCGACGGCTGCGCCGCCGACCTGCCCGGCGAGTGCGCCTCCTACGAGCAGGCCATCGCCGACGCGGGAGGGGTCGACGTCCAGCTGCTCGGCATCGGGGCCACCGGGCACATCGCCTTCAACGAGCCGGGGTCCTCGCTGGCCTCCCGCACCCGGGTCAAGACGCTGACCCGGCGGACCCGCCTCGACAACGCCCGGTTCTTCGGCGGCGACGTCGACGCCGTGCCGACGCACTGCCTCACGCAGGGCGTCGCCACCATCCTCGACGCACGCCACCTGGTCCTGGTCGCCCTGGGCGCCGCGAAGGCCGAGGCCGTGCACCAGATGGTCGAGGGCCCCGTCAGCGCGCTCTGGCCCGCGTCGGCGCTGCAGCTGCACCCGCACGTCACCGTCCTGCTCGACGACGCTGCGGCGTCCCGGCTGCAGCTGGCCGACTACTACCGCGAGACCTGGTCGGCCAAGCCGGACTGGCAGGATCTGTGAGATGACGACCCAGGTGCTGCGTGCCGACCGGGTGCTCACGCCCGACCGGGAGGTCGTCGACGGCTGGGTCCTCGTCGAGGACGACCGGATCGTCGAGGTCGGGCAGGGAGAGGGTCCCGACGGGCCCTGGGGACCACCCGGCCCGAGGTATGCGGTGCTCTGCCCCGGGTTCGTCGACATCCACAACCACGGCGGTGGGGGATCGGCGTTCGGCGACGGCGCCCACGCCGCGCTCCGGGCGCGGGAGGCGCACCTGCGGCACGGGACGACGACGATGGTCGCGAGCCTGGTGACCGAGTCGGCCGACGTGCTGGCCCAGCAGGTGCGGGCCCTGCGGCCCCTCGTGGAGGCCGGCGACCTCGGTGGCATCCACCTCGAGGGTCCCTGGCTGGCCGAGCGGTGGTGCGGGGCCCACCCGCCCGGCCTGCTCCGCGACCCCGACCCGGCCGAGGTCGCGGCGCTCGCCGACGCTGCCGGTGACGCGCTGGTGATGGTCACCCTGGCCCCCGAGCGCCCCGGTGCGCTCGAGGCCGTGCGGCAGCTGGTGGGCCGCGGCGTGCGCGTGGCCGTCGGGCACACCGACGCCTCCTACGAGCAGACGCGGGTCGCGATCGAGTCGGGGGCGAGCGTGGCGACCCACCTCTACAACGGCTCCCGCCCGCACCACCACCGCGAGCCCGGCCCGACGCTGGCGCTGCTGGAGGACGACCGGGTGTGGGTCGAGACCATCGCCGACGGGGTCCACCAGCACCTCGCCGTCGTGCGCGCGACGGCCCGCCGGGCGGGGGCGCGGTGGGTGCTGGTCTCCGACGCGATGGCCGCGGCCCTGGCCGGGGACGGCAGCTACACGCTGGGCCGGCTCGCCGTCGACGTGGTCGACGGCGTGGCCCGGCTCCGCGAGGGCGGCTCGATCGCGGGCAGCACCCTGAGCCTCGACCGGGCGGTGCGGACCGCGGTGGCCGCCGGGGTCCCGCTGCGCCAGGCCGTGCACGCCGCCACGGCGGCTCCGGCCGCGGCGATGGGGTGGGACGACCTCGGACGGCTCGAGCCCGGGTGCCGGGCGGACGTGGTGGCCCTCGACGCCGACCTGCACGTCGGGGCCGTCTGGCTCGCCGGGCACCCCGTGGGGTCCCCGACGGCCTGACGGCCCCGGACGTGGCGGCCGGCCCTGAGCCGGGCCGACGCGGTTGCTCAGACCAGGTCGAAGCGGTCCAGCTCCATCACCTTGGTCCACGCGGCGACGAAGTCGCGGACGAACTTCTCCTGGGCGTCGTCACCGCCGTAGACCTCGGCGAAGCCGCGCAGCTGGGAGTGGGACCCGAAGACCAGGTCGACCGCGGTGGCGGTCCAGCGGGCCTCACCCGTGGCGCCGTCACGGATCTCGTAGACGCCGTCCTCGCCGACCTTGGCCCACTCCATACCCGGGGTGAGCAGGTTGACGAAGAAGTCGTTGGTGAGGACGCCGGGGCGGTCGGTGAGCACCCCGTGGGTGGTGCCGCCGTGGTTGGTGCCCAGTGCCCGCAGGCCGCCAACGAGGACGGTCATCTCCGGCGCGGTCAGACGCAGCGTGTAGGCCTTGTCGACCAGCAGGGTCTCCGGCGAGAGCTTCACGCCCGGCCGGACGTAGTTGCGGAAGCCGTCGGCGCGGGGCTCGAGCCACCGGAAGGAGTCGACGTCGGTCTGCTCCTGGGTCGCGTCCGTGCGGCCCGGGCGGAAGGGCACGGTGACGTCGACGCCGGCGTCACGGGCGGCCTTCTCCACGGCCGCCGAGCCCGCCAGCACGACGAGGTCGGCCATCGAGACCTGCGCACCGCCGCGCTCGTTGAACTCGCGCCGGACGCCCTCGAGCGACTCCAGGACCCGCGAGAGCTGCTCGGGCTGGTTGACCTCCCAGCCGCGCTGCGGCTCCAGCCGGATGCGGGCGCCGTTGGCGCCGCCGCGGTGGTCGGTGCGGCGGTAGGTCGACGCCGACGCCCACGCGGTGGAGACCAGTTCGGAGACGCTCAGACCGGAGTCGAGGACCGCGGCCTTGAGCGCGGCCACGTCGGCGTCGCCGAGCGGCTCGCCCTCGGCCGGCGGGACCGGGTCCTGCCAGATCTGCGGCTCGGGCACCTCCGGGCCGACGTAGCGGGTCACCGGGCCCATGTCACGGTGCAGCAGCTTGTACCAGGCGCGGGCGAAGGCGTCGGCGAACTCCTCGGGGTTCTCGTGGAAGCGCCGCGAGATCTTCTCGTAGGCCGGGTCGAAGCGCAGCGCCAGGTCCGAGGTGAGCATGCGCGGCTCGCGCCGCTGCGAGGCGTCGTGCGCCATCGGCACCAGGCCGTCACCGGCACCGTTCCGCGGGCGCCACTGCCAGGCGCCTGCCGGCGACTGGAACTGCTCCCACTCGTAGGCGAAGAGGATGTGGAAGAACTCGTTGTCCCACCGGGTGGGGTGGTAGGTCCAGGTGACCTCCAGGCCGGAGGTGATGGTGTCGTCGCCCTTGCCGGTGCCGTGCGAGCTCTTCCAGCCCAGGCCCTGGGCCTCGAGCGGTGCGGCCTCGGGCTCGGGGCCGACCTGGTCGGCGTCCCCGGCGCCGTGGGTCTTGCCGAAGGTGTGACCGCCGGCGATGAGCGCGACGGTCTCCTCGTCGTTCATGCCCATCCGGGCGAAGGTGACGCGGATGTCGCGGGCGGAGGCGACGGGGTCGGGGTTGCCGTTGGGGCCCTCGGGGTTGACGTAGATCAGGCCCATCTGGACCGCGGCCAGGGCGTCGTCGAGCTCGCGGTCGCCGGCGTAGCGCTCGTCGCCGAGCCAGGCGTCCTCCGGGCCCCAGAAGACCTCCTCGGGCTCCCAGATGTCCTCCCGGCCGAAGCCGAAGCCGAAGGTCGGCAAGCCCATGTCCTCCAGGGCCACGTTGCCGGCGAAGACGATGAGGTCGGCCCAGGACAGCTGCTGGCCGTACTTCTTCTTGACCGGCCACAGCAGGCGGCGGGCCTTGTCGAGCTGGACGTTGTCGGGCCAGCTGTTGAGCGGGGCGAAGCGCTGCCCGCCGTCACCCCCGCCACCGCGACCGTCGTGCACCCGGTAGGTGCCGGCCGAGTGCCAGCTCATCCGGATGAAGAGGCCGCCGTAGTGGCCGAAGTCGGCCGGCCACCAGTCCTGGGAGGTGCGCATGACCTCGACGATGTCGGCCTTGAGCGCCTCCACGTCGATCTCCTGGACCGCCGCGCGGTAGTCGAAGCCGGGGTCCAGCGGGTTGATCGCGGGGTTGTTGGTGTGCAGCACCGTCAGGTCCAGCTGGTTGGGCCACCAGTCCTTGTTGGTGCGCGGGCGGGTGCCGGTCTGGGGCTCCGGGGAGTCGATCGCCGGGTTCTCGCTCTCGCTGCCGCCCTGGGCGGTGGCGGAGTCGTGCATCACCGGGCAGCCGCCCTCGGCCTTGCGGTCCACCCCCTGGGGGCTCTCGGGGTGGGTGTCGTGCTGGGTGTCGCTCATGGCGTCGGCGTCCTTCCGGCGTTACTTTTCGGGGGTGAGGGCGGCCGCGCAGCCGGGGCAGGTGCCCCAGTAGACGACCTCCGCCTCGTCGACCACGAAGCCGTGGCTGTCGGAGGCGGTGAGGCAGGGGGCGTGCCCGACGGCGCACTCGACGTCGGCGATCGTGCCGCACGAGCGGCAGACGACGTGATGGTGGTTGTCGCCGACCCGCGCCTCGTAGCGGGCGGTGGCGCCCGCGGGCTGGATGCGGCGCAGCAGGCCGGCCTCGGTCAGCACGCGCAGCACGTCGTAGACGGCCTGGTGCGAGACCGCCCCCAGGTCGGCCCGCACGAGGCGGATGAGCGCGTCGGTGTCGGCGTGGGGGTGGTCGTGCACGGCGGCCAGCACCGCGAGGCGGGGACGGGTCACGCGCAGGGAGGCGCCCCGCAGCACCGAGGTGAGGTCCTGGGGTGCCATAGGCGTGCCATCCTGACCGACAGACTGGAACGAGTCAAGACTGCTTCGGCGTGGCGTGGCGTGGCTCGTCCTGTCGGCCGCGGCCTCCTGCAGGTGCGGCGCTGCGCCGCGCCGCCTTGGTCCGGCCCGGGTAGCGTCCGGGCATGCGGCTGGTGACCTGGAACGTCTTCCACGGCAGGAACACCCAGGACCTCCGGGTCGACGAGGCCCGCCTGGCCGGTGCCGTGGCGGACCTGGACGCCGACGTCCTGGCCCTGCAGGAGGTCGACCGCGGGCAGCCGCGCTCGGGGTTCGTCGACGTGACCGACGTGGCGGCCGGTGCCATGGGCGCGGTCGACGCACGCTTCGTGCCGACGGTGGTGGGCGACCCGGCCACGACCTGGCGCCCCGCCGACGACGACGACCTCGGGCTGACCCGGGACGGCTACGGGGTGGCCCTGCTGACCAGGTTCCCCGTGCTGTCGTGGCACGTGCTGCGGCTGGCGCCCGCCCCGCTGGTGCGGATGCCCGTCCCGGTGCCGGGTATGCGGCGCGTGCTCTGGCTGGCCGACGAGCCGCGGGCGGTGGTGGCGGCCACGCTCGAGACCCCGGCGGGGGTGATGACGGTCGCCTGCACCCACCTGTCCTTCGTGCCGGGCGTCAACGCGGCGCAGCTGCGGCGCACGGCGCGCTGGCTGCGGGGCCTGCCGGGCCCGCAGGTCCTCCTGGGCGACCTCAACCTGCCCGCCGCCCTGGTGCCCCGGCTGACCGGCGCGTCGCTGCTGGCGCGGGCGAGGACCTACCCGATGGCGCGACCCCGCGTGCAGGTCGACCACGTGGTCGGCCTCGGCGCGCTGCCGCCCGTGCGGGCGGTCAGCACGCCGAGGCCGCCGGTGTCCGACCACGCCCCGGTCGTCGTGGACCTGGACGTGGCGCCGGGTCACCGCATGCGGTAGCGGACCAGCGAGCCGTTGCCGGTCTCGTCGAAGACGCCGGTCGTGGCCCAGACGTGTCGGCCGTCGGACTCGACGTCACCGGGGCTGGGCACCTCGAAGAGCGTCCAGGCCGTCTTGCGGCCCTTCGGGATCACCGAGACCTCCCCGGCGAACATCTCGGCGACGACGACGTCCCTGCCGTGCACGGCGAGCCCGGTCGCGCCGTGCATGCCGCCGGCCAGCCAGGTGGCCCTGCCGGAGCGGGGGTCGACCCGGTAGACCGAGCTCAGCGGCTGCACCTCGCCCAGCCAGCCCTGCAGGGTCGAGACGTAGAGCGTGCCGTCCTTGCCGACCTCGACGTCGGTCGGCACCGGCTCAGGCACGAAGGTGGCGTCCTCGAGGCAGTCCGGGACGTCCACGCCGGTCGCCCCCTCGACCGTGGCCATGACCTCGGCCGTGAACGTCACCTTCCGGGCCGGCAGCACGGCGACCGTGCGGATCTTCCCCGACCGCCCGTCGACCTTGAGGATCGCGTTGGCCGCGGCGTCCGCGACGTAGATGTCGTCCTTGACCACCGTGGTCTGGTAGCCGTGGGACTCCACGATGCCCTTGTAGGCGGACAGCGGGGGCAGGTTGCCGGCGTTGTCGGTCTCGAACTGTGCCAGCTCCTGGGCGCAGCTGCGGCCCAGCCCCACGAAGCCGTAGGTCTGCCGGCGGTCCGGGTTCTTCCTCGCCTCGTAGGCGAAGAGGTCCTGGCTGACCCGGTCGACCTCGCCGTGGCGGTCGACGCGGTTGACGTAGCTGGTGCCGGCCGCGTAGTCGGTGTCGACGTAGTAGACCGCGCCGCGGCGGCCCAGGCTCACGCCGACCACCTCCTGGCTCTCCGGGTCGGCGGCCGCGACGAGGTTGGTGACCTCGCCCGACCTGCTGACCCGGGAGAGCAGGCCGGCGAAGGTCTGCGTGACGTAGGCGGTGCGGCCGTGGTCGACGGCCAGGGTGAGCGGCCCGACGAGGCCGGTGGCGACCGTCTCCGGGGCGCGGTCGCGGTGGTCGCGATCGCGGTCCCCGTGAGCCAGGGACGGTGCTGCGGCCAGGGTGGCCGCGAGGGTGCCGGCGCAGATGCCGGCGAGGAACGACGAACGACGCATCGATGTCTCCCTGCGGGTGTGGGTCCTGGTGGCGTGCCGGCCCTCCTGCTCCCGGTGCCCCCACCGACTGAGACTCGAAGGCGGACCCGTCTCAGACCTGCCACGGTAGGGCCGGTCGAGGACCCTGTAAAGGAGCCTGCGGCCGGTCGTGCGCGCCCCGGATGGGAGACTGTGGCGCATGCCCGCGCACCTGCTCGACCGGATCCTCGCCGACCCCGACGGGCTGTCCTGGGCCGTGCTGTGGCGGGAGGGGCAGGAGCTCGTCGAGGTGCTGGTGGGGGACGTCCTCGACCTCGACCTGCTGCGCGAGGTCCCGCGGCCGCGGCCGGACCTGCCGGTGCTCGCGCTCGTGCCCTACCGCCAGATCGCCGAGCGGGGCTTCGACGTGCACGACGACGGCACGCCCCTGCGCGTGCTGAGCGCGACGGCATACCAGCGGCTGTCCGTGGACGAGCTCGTGGCGGCGCTGCCGCAGGGGACGGTCGAGGTCGACGGCGAGCGGTTCAGCGTGAGCGACGACGACTACGCGGCCACGGTCGAGCGAGTCATCGAGGAGGAGATCGGGCAGGGGGAGGGCGCCAACTTCGTCATCCGCCGCGACGTCGTCGCCCGCACCACCGCCGACCCCGCGACCGCTGCGCTGACCTGGCTGCGGACCCTGCTCGTCGACGAGCGTGGCGCCTACTGGTCCTTCGCCGTGCACACGCCCGGCCACACGCTCGTGGGCGCCACCCCGGAGCGGCACGTCAGCGTGCGCGACGGACGCGTGTGGATGAACCCCATCTCCGGCACCTTCCGTCACCCCTCGGACGACCCGGACGGAACCGAGCTGCGGGAGTCGTTCTCAGCCTTCGTCAAGGACACCAAGGAGACCGAGGAGCTCTTCATGGTCGTCGACGAGGAGATGAAGATGATGGCCCAGATCTGCTCGCACGGCGGGCGGATCGCCGGCCCCTACCTCAAGCAGATGGCCCACCTGACGCACACGGAGTACCTCCTCGACGGCTCGAGCGAGGCCGACGTGCGCGACGTGCTGCGTCTGACCATGTTCGCGCCCACCGTGACCGGCTCGCCGATGGAGAACGCCTGCACGGTGATCCGCCGGCACGAGCCGACCGGCCGCGGCTACTACTCCGGCGTCCTCGCCCTGCTCGACCTGGACGAGGAGGGCGGCGAGCGCCTGGACGCCCCGATCCTCATCCGCACCGCCCACGTCGACGACGCCGGCACGGTCACCGTCAGCGCCGGTGCGACGCTGGTCCGCCACTCCGACCCGCGTTCGGAGGTCGCCGAGACCGCGGCCAAGGCACGGGGCATGCTCGCCGCTCTCGGCCTGCGCCCACGCCGGCAGCTGAGGTATGACGTGCAGCTCGCCACGCTGCCCGGCGTCGCCGAGGACCTGGCCGCCCGCAACGAGTCGCTCTCACCCTTCTGGCTCGCGCCGCAGGAGTCCCGGCCCGACCCCGAGCTGGCGGGGCGGCGGGTGCTGCTCGTCGACGCGGAGGACACCTGGACGCAGATGCTGGCCCACATGGTGCGCCACGTGGGGATGGTGGCCGAGGTGCGCCGCTGGGAGCAGGTCGACGAGGCCGACGTGCTGGACGAGGACCTCGACCTGGTCCTCTACGGGCCCGGCCCAGGTGACCCCGCCGACCAGGCGGACGAGCGGGTCGTGCGGCTGCGCGACCTGCTCTCCGCCCGGCTGGAGGCGGGCCGGCCGGTGCTGGCCGTGTGCCTGTCCCACCAGGTGCTGGCCGACCTCGCCGGGCTGCGCATCGCCCGCCTCTCCCCGACCAACCAGGGGGTGCAGCTGCCGGTCGACCTGTGGGGGACGGTGCGCCGCATCGGCTTCTACAACACCTTCGTGGCCCGGCCGCCGGCCGGCGGGGTGTCGGTCGCGGGGCGTCCCCTCGAGGTGGCCGTGCACGAGCCCGACGACGCGGTGGTCGGGCTCCGCGGGCCGGGGGTGGCCTCGATCCAGGGCCACGCCGAGTCGGTGCTCTCCCGTGACGGGCTCGCGGCCCTGCACTCGCTGATCCGGCACGCGCTGCTCGGTCGCTGACCAGGGCGCCCTCAGCCGGGCAGGTCGGCGGCGAGCGCGTGCAGCGGCTCGGCGAGGTCCTCGGCGTAGAGCTCGAGGAAGCGGCGCTGGTCGTGCCCGGGGCCGTGCAGCACGAGGTGGTCGAACCCGGCCTGCACGTAGGGACGGACCTGGTCGACGATCTCCTGCGGGTCGCTGCCGACGATCCACCGCCGGGCCACCTGCTCGATGGGCAGGTCGTCGGCGGCCCGCTCCATCTCCTGGGGGTCACCGATGCTGTGCTTCTGCTCGGGGGTGAGGGACAGCGGCGCCCAGAACCGGCAGTTCTCCATCGCCTCCTCGTGCCGACGCTCGTAGGAGACCTTGATCTCGATCATCTTCTCGATCGGTCGGCCCGGGTCCTTGGACAGCGACCGGCCCTCGGCGACCGCCGGGAGCAGCTGGTCGGTGTAGAGCTCCATCCCCTTGCCGCTCGTGCAGATGAAGCCGTCCCCGGCCCGTCCGGCGTACTTCGCCATCGTCGGGCCACCCGCCGCGACGTAGACCGGGACGCCACCGTCCGGCACGTCGTAGAGGGTCGCCTCGTCGGTGCGGTAGAAGTCGCCCTCGAAGGTGGTCCGCCCGCCTCCCCAGAGCTCGCGCATGAGCCGCACGGACTCGCGCAGCCGGGCGAAGCGCTCCTTGAAGTCGGGCCAGTCGCCGGTCACCCCGCCGGTCGCCAGCTCGTTGAGCGCCTCGCCGGAGCCGACGCCCAGGATGACCCGGCCGGGGTAGAGGCAGCCCATCGTGGCGAACGCCTGCGCGACCACGGCCGGGTTGTAGCGGAACGTCGGCGTGAGCACCGAGGTGCCCAACGTGATCTCCCGCGTGCGCTCGCCGACGGCCGTCATCCAGGCGATCGCGAACGGGGCGTGGCCGCCCTCGTGGCGCCAGGGCTGGAAGTGGTCGGAGACGAAGGCGGACTGCATACCCGCCTCCTCCGCCGCGACGCCGAGCTCGACGAGCTCGCGCGGGGCGAACTGCTCGGCGGACGCCTTGTAGCCGATCCTCAGGCCTGCGGTCATGGGGTCTCCTCGTCTCGCAGCGAATGTCGCCCGGTGGTCCGGTCGTCGCCGACCAGGTCGCGGGCGGCGCCTTCGATGGTCTCCTCGGAGAGCAGCACGGTCAGCGCCGCGTCGCCGAGGGGGATGAAGCTGTCGTGGCTGGCGACCCGGGCCACCCGCCCACCGTAGGCGGCGTCGACCAGCGCGGTCACCACCCCCTCGGAGACGCCGCCGCTCCGGCGGGTCTCGTCGACGACGAGCACGCGGCCGGTGGCCTCCGCCTCGCGCAGCAGGTCCTCGACGGGCAGCGGGGCGAGCCAGCGCAGGTCGACCACCCGCGCGTGGATGCCGTCGGCCTCGAGGCGGCGGGCCACCCGCAGCGACATCGGCAGGCCGTTGCCGAAGGTGACGAGAGTCAGGTCGGTGCCGTCGCCGTGGGTGCGCGCCCGGCCGAGGCCCGGGTCGTCGTGGCTGCCGGGGGCGGGGTATGCCGTGCGCCAGAGCCCGTCGCCCGGCTCGTGGAGGTCCTCGGTGTGGTAGAGCGCGATGGGCTCGAGGAACACGCAGACGCGGCCGAGACGGGCCGCGGCGTCGAGGCAGGTGAGCAGCATCGTGGCGGCGTCGTCAGGGCGCGAGGGCGAGGCGACGACGAGGCCGGGCACGTCGCGCAGCACGCCGACGGCGTTGTCGTTGTGGAAGTGCCCGCCGAAGCCCTTCTGGTAGCCGTAGCCGGGCACCCGCACCACCATGGGGTTGCGGTAGCGCCCGTCGGAGAAGAACGGCAGCGTCGCCGCCTCGCCCCGCAGCTGGTCCTCGGCGTTGTGCAGGTAGGCGAGGTACTGGATCTCCGGGACCGGCAGCAGTCCCGCGAGGCCGGCGCCCAGGCCGAGCCCGAGGATCGTCTGCTCGTCGAGGAGGGTGTCGAAGACCCGGGTCTGGCCAAGCTTCTTCTGCAGGCCCCGGGTCACGCCGTAGACGCCGCCCTTGCGGCCCACGTCCTCGCCGAGCACGACCAGGCCGGGGTGGAGCGCGGCACCCTCCAGCAGCGCCCGGTTGAGCGACCGCGCGAGCGTCAGCGGCCCCTCGTCCTCGGGCAGCCGGTCGCCGAAGACCCGGCGGCGCGCGGCCGCGTCCGCGTAGCCGGCCCGGGCCGCGGCGGGGCCGGTGGTGGCCGGCCAGGCGACGGGCGCGGCCAGGGTGGCGGCCGAGGTGTGCTGCGGGAGACCGGCGACCTCGTCGGCGACCTTCAGCACGTGCTCGCGCGTGCGCTCGTAGCGGTCGAGCACCTCCTGGGCGGTCAGCACCCCGGTCGAGACGAGCAGGTCGGCCGTGGCCAGCAGGGGGTCACGCTCCAGGTCGGCGGCGATCTCGGCGGGGGAGCGGTAGGCCGTCTCGACGTCGGTGCCCGCGTGGCCCATGAGCCGGACGGTGCGCAGGTGCAGGAACGCCGGCCGGCGGTGCGTGCGCACGAACCGGGCCGCGTCCCGGGCGGCGTGCACGGTCGCCACCGGGTCGGCCCCGTCCGCGACGAACCACCGCAGGTCGGGCCGGCCGCCGAAGGCGCGCTCGACCCACCCCGCGGGCGTGCGCACGCTGATGCCCAGGCCGTTGTCCTCGCAGACCAGCAGGAGCGGCAGCGGCATACCCCGGTAGCTCGCCTGCATCGCCGCGTGGAGGGCACCGACCGCGGTCGAGTGGCTGGCCGAGGCGTCACCGAAGCTGGCGACCACGACCGCGTCGGCGGGCCAGGGCGGCTCTACCCCCAGGCGCTGCGTGCGGCCCAGGGCGAAGGCCAGCCCGAGCGCACGGGGCAGGTGCGAGGCGATCGTCGAGGTCTGCGGTATGACGTGCAGGCCGGGGGAGCCGAAGACCTTGTGCCTGCCGCCGGAGCCGGGCTCCTCGCGGGCGGCCACCAGGCCGAGCAGCACGTCGCGGACCCCGTCGTGCCCGGGCACCTGGGCGGCCCGCCGCTGGTAGAACCCGCCGGAGCGGTAGTGCAGCAGGGCGGGGTCGGTGGGCCGGAGGGCGGCGGCCACCGCCGCGTTCGACTCGTGGCCCGCGGAGCCGATCGTGTAGTAGCCCCGACCCCGCGCGCGGAGCACCCGTGCCGCGAGGTCGAGGTGGCGGCTGGTCGTCATCGCCTCCAGCAGCGCTAGCGCCTGCTCCTCGGGCAGGTCGGCTGGCAGCGCCGTCCCCGGCCGCCGGGCCAGGGCGGCCGCCCGCGCGGTGAAGAAGGAGTCGACCTGCTCGGTCACGGGCCCGTCCTCGCCGGGCGGCTCAGCGGAACGCCTGCCGGCCGGTCAGCGCCTGCCCGATCGTCAGGGCGTGCATCTCGCTGGTGCCCTCGTAGGTGAGGACCGACTCGAGGTTGTTGGCGTGCCGCATGACGGGATACTCCAGCGTGATGCCGTTGGCGCCCAGGATGGTCCGGGTGGTGCGGGCGATCTCCAGGGCCTCGCGCACGTTGTTGAGCTTGCCCAGGCTGATCTGCGCCGGGGCGAGGCCCTGCCGGTCCTTCACCCGCCCCAGGTGCAGGGCCAGGAGCAGCGCCTTGGCGTACTCCACCGTCATGTCGGCCAGCTTGGCCTGGGTCAGCTGGAAGCCGCCGATCGGGCGGTCGAACTGCACGCGGCTGCCGGCGTAGTCGATCGCGGTGAGCAGGCAGTCCCGCGCCGCGCCGACGGCCCCGAAGACGATCCCGAACCGGGCCTCGTTGAGGCAGCCGAGCGGGCCCTTGAGCCCCTGCACGCCGGGCAGCTCGGCGGAGACCGGCAGCCGGACGCCCTCCAGCACCAGCTCGCTGGTCACCGAGGCGCGCAGCGACATCTTGTGGTGGACCGGGTTGGCGGTGAAGCCCGGGGTGTCCGTGGGCACCACGAAGCCGCGCACGCCGTCGTCGGTCTGCGCCCAGACCACCGCGACGTCGGCGACCGAGCCGTTGGTGATCCACATCTTGGTGCCGTCGAGCACCCAGTCCCCGCCGCCCTCCCGGCGTGCGCGCGTGCGCATCCCCGCCGGGTCGGAGCCGACGTCGGGCTCGGTGAGGCCGAAGCAGCCGATCGCCTCGCCGGTCGCCATCCGCGGCAGCCAGGTGGTCCGGTGCTCCTCGCTGCCGTAGGCCCGGATGGCGTACATCGCCAGGGACCCCTGGACGCTGACGAGGGAGCGGATGCCCGAGTCGCCGGCCTCCAGCTCCAGGCACGCGAGCCCGTATGCCGTCGCGCTCGTCCCGGCGCACCCGTAGCCCTCCAGGTGCATCCCCAGCAGGCCCACCCGACCGAGCTCCCGGGCGAGCTCGCGGGCGGGCAGCTCACCGGCCTCGTACCAGCCGGCGACGTGCGGGCGGACCTGCTCGTCCACCACCTGACGGACGGTGGCGCGCACGGCACGCTCCTCGTCGTCCAGCAGACCGTCCACCTCGAGGAGGTCGTCGGGGGTCACGGGCGGTCGGAGGCGGCGTGTCGGGTGCATCACCCAGCCGAAGATACCGGCGGTCAGCCGAGGGCCTTGAGCCGGCGGGCCGGGGGAACCTCCACGGCCTCGTCCGCGGGGGCGGCGTACTGGTCCAGCGGCGGGGTGTCGGGGTAGGCGACAGTCCACCGGCCACGGCTCTGCTCGGGGTCGGGCAGGTGGCCGGCGTAGACGGAGGCCTCGCCGACCGACCGTGGTCCGTCGAGGACCATGCGGGCGCCCACGTGGTTGACGGTGACGAGCGCGGCCGAGTCGGCCCGCAGCGCGCGCAGGTGCTCTGCGACCGGGTGGAGACCGGGCAGGAGGAAGGCGCCGTCGTCCCCGCCGAGCATCAGCTGCCGGTGGCCGAAGAAACGTCCTGGCATCTGCACGAGCTGGCCGTCCAGCGCGGAGCAGAGGACCACGGGGGAATGCTCGGGGCGGGCGTGGCCGTGCACGTGCGCACGCAGCTCCAGGATCCCGTGGCCCGCCTCGGTGACCGCGACGTGGCGGCGGTGCGGGCTGTCGTGGACGGCGAGGTCGGCCACGAAGGCAGGCAGGCCGGCGGCGCGGCCGGTCCGCGCGGCGACGACGTCGGTCACCGCCAGGTGCAGGACGAAGCCGCGCAGCGGGTGCCGGTAGGGAGCCAGGCGCGGGACGTCGGACGGGGCGGTGGGCAGGACCCCGACGGCCACCGCGGCGAAGGGCGGCAGCGCCAGCGTGGTGCCGCTGCCGTCGCGCGTGGTCACGTCGCGCAGGTGCAGGGCCGCCACGAAGACCAGGCCCCTGTCCTGCGACCAGCGGGCCGGGCGCAGCTGCTCGCTCGGCAGCAGCTCCCGGACCGCCTGCATCGAGGCGGTGTGGACGGTGTGGAAGGCCTCGACCCGGTGCGCGACCATGCGGCCCCCCGCGGCGAAGGAGCCGCTGCCGCCGCCGGCCTGCTCCTCCCACCCGAAGAAGTCCTGGTCGACCTCGGGGGCCGGGATGTGCGGGTCGGCGGTGCGCATGTCGTCTCCTCAGCCCTCTGCCTGTCCCCATGCTACTACTTCAGGTAGTTTTTCGGGGCTGCGTCGCGGAGAGGTGCGGGCCGGGCACGCGAAAGCCCCGGGGGCGTCAGGGGCAGCCCCGGGGCTTCTCGCCGTGGCCAGGGGCGGGGTCGAACCGCCGACCTTCCGATTTTCAGTCGGACGCTCGTACCAACTGAGCTACCTGGCCATGAGTAGTGCTGAGGCGTGGCCAGCACCTCTCGGTGCTGACCACGCCGCACGCTCTGCGACCCCGACGGGACTCGAACCCGCGACCTCCGCCGTGACAGGGCGGCGCGCTAACCAACTGCGCCACGGGGCCTCGTTCACAACAACAGGACGAGACCTGTGCACCCCCAACGGGATTCGAACCCGTGCTACCGCCGTGAAAGGGCGGGGTCCTAGGCCGCTAGACGATGGGGGCCTTGTCCTGCTTTCGGCCCCTCGTCAGACGACCTGCTCGGATCCGCTGAGGACAGTGAGAGAGCATACGGGACGGATGGCGAGGACACCAAAACGGCGGTAGCTGCGCGGCATCGCCGCAGGTCAGAGGGTGCGCGCCGCGGTCGGGTCCGCCGCCCACGCGAGCAGCTCGGCCAGTGGCCAGGTGTTGACGATCCGCTCCGGCGGCACCCCGTGGCGGACCGCCCGCGCACAGCCGTGGTCGAGGAAGTCCAGCTGCCCGGGCGCATGGGCGTCGGTGCTGAGCGCGAAGAGGCAGCCGGTCTCGACGGCGAGCTCGAGCAGGTCCCCCGGAGGGTCCTGCCGCTCGGGCCGGGAGTTGATCTCCACGGCCGTGCCGGTCTGTGCGCAGGCCTCGAAGACCGCCCGCGCGTCGAACTCGCTCTGCGGCCGGACCCGGCCCCCGTTGCCCGCCCCCTTGTCGCCGCGCCGGGGCATCACCCGCCGGCCGGTGCAGTGACCGAGGACCGAGGTCAGCGGGTTGCGGACGGCCGTGACCATCCGCCGCGTCATCGCCCCCTTCTCCATCCGCAGCTTGGAGTGGACCGAGGCCACCCGGACGTCGAGCTCGGCGAGCAGGCCCGGCTCCTGGTCCAGCTCCCCGTCGTCGAGGATGTCGACCTCGATCCCCCTGAGCAGCCGGAAGGAGTCGCCCACGTGGGCGTTGACGGCGTCGACGACCGTCAGCTGGCGGCGCAGCCGGGCGGCGGTGAGCCCGTTGGCCACGGTGAGCCGGGGGGAGTGGTCGGTCAGCGCGAGGTAGTCGTGGCCGAGCTCCATCGCGGTGGCGACCATCTCCTCGACCGGGGAGCCGCCGTCGGACCAGTCCGAGTGGGTGTGCAGGTCGCCGCGCAGGACCGCGCGCAGCGCCTCCCCGCCCTCGGCGAGGGGGACCCCCGCCGCGGCCTCGAGGTCGGCGAGCTTGTCCGGGACCTGCCCGGCGACGGCCTGCGCGATCACCTTCGAGGTAGAAGGCCCGATGCCGGGCAGCTCCTGCAGGCTGCCGTCGCCCACGCGGCGGCGCACCTCGTCCTCCCCGAGCGGGAGCAGCACCTTGGCCGCGTTGCGGTAGGCCTCGACCCGCCGCGTCTCCTCACGGCTGCGCTCGAGGAGGAAGGCGATGCGACGCAGGGCGTCGACGGGCTCGATCGTCATGCCCCGACGGTATGCCGTCGCCGGCCCGCACGCCCGCCGTCCGTGGGCAGAGCGCGAGGGCGCCCGGCCGCGGCATACCCTTGCGGGCATGCCTCCCGACGTGCGTGCCGCCCGGATGCGCGACCTCGACCCGCTCACGCTCTACGCGCTCCTGCGGCTGCGCACAGACGTGTTCGTGGTGGAGCAGGAGTGCCCCTACCCCGAGCTCGACGGCCGGGACGCCGAGCCGGACACCGAGCACCTGTGGGTGGAGGTCGACGGTGCGCCGGTCGCGACGCTGCGGCTGCTGCGGGGCGGCGAGGGAGCGGCATACCGGATCGGGCGGGTGGCCACCCACCGGGAGCACCGCGGGCACGGGTATGCCGCCGCGCTGGTCACCGAGGCGCTGCGTCGCGCCGGGGGCACTCCCGTCGAGATCGACGCGCAGACCTACCTGGAGGGGTGGTACGCACGCTTCGGCTTCCGGCGCAGCGGGCCGGACTTCCTCGAGGACGGCATCCCGCACCTGCCGATGCGCCGGGAGGCGTGATCAGGCGTCCTTCTCGGGCTGCTCCGTCTGCGCCCTGATCTCGGCCGGGGTGCGCAGGGAGCCGCGCAGGAAGTCCTCCCCGAGGTACTCCAGCGCGAGCCGGGCGAGCACCTGCTGCTCGGTGACGGTGCGCTCGGCGCGGTCGCGGCCGACGAAGCTGACCGCCCAGTGCATCAGCGTGGTGACCTGGGTCTTGAAGCCGATGATGTAGAAGATGTGGACCGCGAGCCAGGCCAGCCAGGCGGGCACGCCGGTGAGCTCGATCCGCCCGCGCTTCATGACGGCGCGGAACCGGGAGATCGTGGCCATCGACCCCTTGTCGTGGTACTCGAACGGCTGGCCCGTCTCCTGCCCGCGCAGCCGCCGCAGGATCTGGTCGGCGGCGTGGCGCCCGGTCTGGATGGCGCCCTGCGCCACTCCGGGGAGGTCCTCCATGCCGACCATGTCGCCGACGACGAAGACCTCGGGGTGGCCGGGCAGCGTCATGTCCGGGTTGGGGCGGATCCGCCCGGCGCGGTCCAGGGGCGCGCCCGTCTGCGCCGACAGGGTCTTGGTCAGCGGGTTGGCCTGCACGCCGGCCGCCCACACCTTGGTGGCCGCCTCGATGCGCTCGCTCTCGCCACCGCGGGTCCGCACGACCAGGCCGTCGGCGTCCACGTCGACGACCATGGCCCCCAGGCGCACCTCGATGCCGAGCCGCTCCAGGTCGCGGCGGGTGCGCGTGGCGAGGTCCTCCCCGAAGCTGCCGAGCACCTCGTCGGCGGCGTCGAGCAGGATGATCCTGGCCTCCGAGGGGTCGATGTGGCGGAACTCCTTGGCCAGGGTGCGCCGCGACATCTCGATGAGCTGACCGGCCATCTCGACACCGGTGGGGCCGGCGCCCACGACGACGAAGGTCATCAACCGGGGGATGCGGTCGGTGTGGCCGCCGGCCGCGGCCATCTCGGCCATCTCGAAGGCGCCGTAGATCCGGCCGCGCAGCTCCAGCGCGTCGTCGATCGTCTTCATGCCGGGAGCGAACTCGGCGAAGTGGTCGTTGCCGAACCAGGACTGGTTGGCCCCCGCGGCCACGATCAGGCTGTCGTAGGTGAAGGTGTTGACCTGCCCGACCGAGTCGGCCGTCACGGTGCGGGCGGCGAGGTCGATCTCCCGGACCTCGCCCAGCAGCACCCGGGCGTTGGTCTGCCGGGCCAGCACGTCGCGGGTCGCGGGTGCGATGACGCCCTCGGACAGGATGCCGGTGGCCACCTGGTAGAGCAGCGGCTGGAACAGGTGGTGCGTCGTCCGGGCCACCATGGTGACCTGCACCTCGGGGGCGTCCAGCTTCTGGGTGGCGAAGAGCGCGCCGAAGCCGGACCCGACCACCAGGACGCGGTGCGGTTGCTGCTCGGTCACGGCGGGGGGCGGGCTCGGTGCGGTGCTCATGTCTGTGCTAGCGCATTCCGTGAGGGGGACGTTCCTGGTACGACGACGTTACGTGCATCACGTGTGCTGCGCCGGGCGGGGCGACACCGCACACTGGGGGGCATGACCAACCTCGAGACGGCCCCGGCGGAGCAGGTCGGCGGGCAGGACGTCACCCACCCGGGCACCAGCATCATCGAGCCCCGGGAGGTCCCCCTCGGCGGTCCGCGGGCGATGACCGTGCGGCGCACCCTGCCGGCCCGGGGCCGGACGATGATCGGGGCCTACTGCTTCGTCGACCACTACGGGCCCGACGACATCGGGCAGACCGGGGGGATGGTCGTCCCGCCGCACCCGCACACCGCGCTGCAGACCGTCACCTGGCTCTTCAGCGGCGAGGTCGAGCACCGCGACAGCACCGGCGTCGTCGCCCGCGTGGTGCCCGGCCAGCTCAACCTGATGACCGCCGGCCACGGCGTGTGCCACAGCGAGGTCTCGGTCCGCACCCCCGACGCCCCGCAGGTCCTGCACGGGGTGCAGCTGTGGACGGCGCTGCCGTCGGGTGACACCGACGTCGCGCCACGCTTCGACCACTTCGAGCCGGAGCCGGTCCGGGTCGACGGCGCGGCCGTCAGCGTCTTCCTGGGGCAGCTGCGGCTGCCCGGCGGGCACGTCGCCGCGTCGCCGGTCCCCACGTTCACCCCCCTGCTGGGGGCCGAGGTCCGGCTGGACCCCGGTGCCGAGATCGTGCTGGACCTCGACCCCGGCTTCGAGCACGGCGTGCTGCTGGACCGGGGTGACCTCAGCGTCAACGACGGCTGCGCCCTGGGTCGCGCCCATCTCCTGCACGAGGCGCCCGGCCCCACCACGATGCGCCTGCGGGCCGGGGCTGACGGCGCCGACGTGATCCTGCTCGGCGGACCTCCGTTCGGGGAGCAGATCGTCATGTGGTGGAACTTCGTGGGCCGCTCCCACGAGGACGTCGTGGCCGCGCGCGAGCAGTGGCAGGCCGAGCTCGGGCACGACCCCGAGGGCCGGTTCGGCGCGTTCGACTACCCCGGTGGCGAGTCGCTGCCGGCGCCGGCGCTGCCCCACGTGCGGCTCCGCCCCCGCACCTGAGGCGCCCCCGGGTGCCACCACGGGTCCTGCTCGTCGACAACGTCGACAGCTTCACCTACAACGTCGCCGACCTGCTGCACCGTGTCCTGGGCGCGGCCCCGGTCGTGTGGCGCCACGACCACCCGGCGACCGCCGCCGACCTGGCCGCCTTCGACGCGGTCGTCGTCGGGCCCGGGCCGGGACGCCCGCAGGTGGTCGGCGACATGGGCCTGTCCGACCTGGCCCTGCGCCAGACCGCGGTGCCGGTGCTCGGCGTCTGCCTCGGGCACCAGGGGCTGGCGCACCTGCACGGCGGCACGGTCGCGCAGATGGCGGTGCCCCGGCACGGGATCGTCAGCGAGGTCGAGCACGACGGCACCGGCCTCTTCGAGGGCGTCCCGCAGCGCTTCCGGGTGGTCCGCTACCACTCCCTCGAGGTGCTCGCCCCCCTCCCCGAGGCGCTCGCGGCCACAGCCCGCGCCACCGACGACGGCTCCCTCATGGCGCTGGAGGACCGCACCGCCCGCCGGTGGGGGGTGCAGTTCCACCCCGAGTCGGTCCTGTCCGAGCACGGCGAGCGCATCGTCGCCAACTTCCTGCGGCTGGCCGGGGTGGCGGTGGCGCGTGGTCCTTCGGCGGGTCCCGACGTGGTCGGGGTCGGGGACGCCCTCGCGCCGCATCCTCCGCGACGCGGGGGTCGGCCGGTGCGGGTCGAGGTATGCCGCGCGCCCCGCCCCGGGGGCGCCGCCGTCGACCCGTGGGCGCTGCGCGAGCGGCTGGTGGGCGGCTCGCCCACCTCCGTGTGGCTCGACGCCTCGGACGGCACGGGCTGGTCGCTCCTCGTCGACTCGACCGGACCGCTGGCCTCCGAGCTGACGCACCGGGTCGGCGAGGACGCCCCCCTGCTCGACCGGCTCGACACCGCGCTGGCGGGGTGGGACCTCGTCGGGCCCGCGCCCGAGGTGCCGTTCACCTGGCGGCCCGGCTACGTCGGCTACTGGGGCTACGAGCTCAGGGCGGAGACGGGCGCGACCCCCGGTGGGACCTCCCGCTCACCCTGGCCGGACGCCTGGCTGACCTTCGCCGACCGGGGCGTCGTGCTCGACCACGCCACCGGCGACGTGTGGGTGGTCTGGCTGGAGGACGTCACCGACCCCTCGGTCGGGCGCGTCCAGCGGGCGTGGGCGGACAGGGTGGCGGACGCCGTCGCCGCCCCGGCGCGACCGGTGGCGGCTGCGGCGGATGGCGTCACGGACCCTCGTGCCGTCCTGTCGTCTCACGGTGGTCGCCCGGACGACCACCGTGACACGACAGCAGCGCACGAGCGTCTGCCGGACGGAGCGGGGGTGGAGGCTCGCGGGGACTCCGGGAGCCCCACCGCACCGCGCCCCCGCGACGACGGGACGGCATACCTGCAGAAGGTCCGGGCCTGCCAGGAGGAGATCGCGCGCGGGGAGTCCTACGAGATCTGCCTCACGACGACGTGGTCGGCAGAGGTGGCCGTCGACGAGGCCGAGCTCTACCGCGCGATGCGGCAGGTCAGCCCCGTGCCGCACGGGGCCTGGCTGCGCACCCCCTCGCTGAGCGTGCTGGGCTGCTCGCCGGAGCGTTTCGTCTCGGTCGACGGGGAGGGCAGGGTCGAGACGCGCCCGATCAAGGGCACCCGGCCGCGCGGCGCGACACCGCAGGACGACGCGGCGCTGGCCGGTGACCTGGCGACGGCCGAGAAGGACCGCGCGGAGAACCTGATGATCGTCGACCTGCTCCGCAACGACCTGCACCGCGTGTGCCGCACCGGCAGCGTGCACGTGCCCGAGCTCTTCGCGGTGGAGACCTATGCCACCGTGCACCAGCTGGTCTCGACCGTGCGGGGGCGGCTCGTGGACGGCATGGGGCCCACGGACGTGCTGCGGGCCTGCTTCCCCGGCGGGTCGATGACCGGGGCGCCGAAGGTGCGCACCATGCAGATCCTGGACCGGCTCGAGGGTGCGCCCAGGGGGGTCTACTCCGGGGCGGTCGGCTGGATCGGGCTCGACGGGTCGATGGACACCTCGATCGTCATCCGGACGGCGACGTGGGAGCCGGGGCGGGTGACCTTCGGCGTCGGTGGAGCGGTGACCGCGCTCTCCGACCCTGCCGAGGAGCACGCCGAGACCCTGGCCAAGGCGGCCGCGCTGCGGGCCGCGCTGGCACGTGCCTCGGGCCGGGCAGCCGGTCAGTCCGGCTGATCCGGGCCGACGACGCGCAGCCGCACCGGCTGCCGGCCGGGCACCCCGCCGAGGGTGAGCAGGAGCCCCTCCCGGTCGCGGACCCACGAGCTGACGAGGACGGCGCGCTGGTCGACGAGCGCCCGCATGAGCCTGGCCAGGCCGCCCGGCGGGAAGGAGCTGACCAGCAGCGTCGTGCCGTCCGCCAGCCGCAGCCGGCCCACGCCCCGGACGGGACCGGCCTCGAGCGCCCGGACGGGGACGCGCCGGGAGACCAGCCCGGGCAGCAGCACCTGGAGGCGGTCGGCGAGTGCGCGCTCGACCTCCGCCCAGTCGCGCGCGGGGTCTCCGTCCCAGGACGGCATGCCCCCAGTGTCGACCGTAGGGTGGACCGATGACCAACCAACCGATGCTCGAGCTCAACAACGGCGTCCGCATCCCCCAGGTGGGGTTCGGCACCTTCCGGGTCGACGAGAAGGAGACCCAGCGTGTCGTCGAGGCGGCGCTGGAGAGCGGCTACCGGCACATCGACACGGCCGCCGGCTACTACAACGAGGCCGGCGTCGGTGCGGCCGTGCGCGCCAGCGGACTGCCCCGCGAGGAGGTCTTCCTGACCACCAAGCTGCGCAACGGTGACCAGGGTCACGACAGCGCGCTGCGGGCCTTCGAGGACAGCCGCTCGGCCCTGGGCGTGGACGTCGTCGACCTCTACCTCATCCACTGGCCGGTCCCGGGCAAGGGCCTGGCGCCCCAGACCTGGCGCGCGCTCGAGAAGCTCTACGCCGACGGTGCGGTGCGCGCGATCGGCATCTCCAACTTCCTG
Source organism: Ornithinimicrobium pekingense DSM 21552 (assembly GCF_000421185.1). Lineage (GTDB taxonomy): Bacteria > Actinomycetota > Actinomycetes > Actinomycetales > Dermatophilaceae > Ornithinicoccus > Ornithinicoccus pekingensis. The sequence goes on along the minus strand of NZ_ATWJ01000011.1, from coordinate 118,082 downwards.
CCCGAGCACGTCCGTGACCTGTTGGCGACGGCCGAGGTCACGCCCGCGGTCAACCAGATCGAGGTCCACCCCTCCTTCCAGCAGCCGGACGCCCAGCAGGCCTCCCGGGACGCCGGGATGGTCGTCGAGGCCTACGCCCCGATCGGCCAGGCCCAGGACCTCGAGCTGCCGGCCGTCGTGGCCCTCGCCGAGGAGCTCGGGGTGACGCCGGCGCAGGTGGTCCTGCGCTGGCACCTGCAGCAGGGCCGGGTGCTGCTGCCGAAGTCGGCGACGCCGGAGCGGATCGCGAGCAACATCGACCTGTTCGGCTTCGAGCTCAGCGACGAGCAGGTGGCGGCCGTGAGCGCGCTCGACACCGACGAGCGCCAGTTCCCCGACCCGCGGACGGCGGAGTTCAGCCAGTACCGCTCCTGACCGGGCCGTGCGGCGCACGGCATACCTCCCGGACAGCAGCGCACCCCCACCGCCGTGCAGGCGGTGGGGGTGCGGCTCGTCCGGGCAGGGGTGTCCCGGAGGGGAGGTCAGGCTCAGGCGGCCTTGATCGCGGAGATCTCGAACTCCAGGTTGACCTTGTCGGAGACGAGGAAGCCACCGGTCTCGAGCGCGGCGTTCCAGGTCAGGCCGAAGTCCTTGCGGCTGATGTCGGTGGAGCCCTCGAAGCCGACGCGGGTGTTGCCGAACGGGTCCTGGGCGGAGCCGGCGTACTCGAGGTCGACGGTGACGGGGCGGGTGACGTCCTTGACGGTCAGGTCGCCGGTGACGCGGAGGGTGTCGGCGTCGACGGCGGTGACCTCGGTGGAGCGGAAGGTCAGCGTCGGGTAGGTCTCGACGTCGAAGAAGTCGGCCGACCTCAGGTGGCCGTCGCGGTCGGCCTGGCGGGTGTCGACGCTGGCGGCCTGCATGGTGACCTCGACCTGCGCGCCCTGCAGGTCGGGGCCGGTGGTGGCCGAGCCCTCGACCTCGTTGAAGGCGCCGCGGACCTTGGTGACCATGGCGTGGCGGGCGGAGAAGCCGACGCGGGTGTGGGTGGGGTCGATGGTGTAGGTGCCGTCGAGCTCGCGGAGGGTCATGTGGGTGTCCTTCGTCCGTGGTGGTTGTTGATGTGTCAACAACGTTAGCGACATCTGGATGACGTGTCAAGCAAATGCTAGGATGGGGTCATGTCCGAGACCGAGGTGCCCTGGCTGAACGAGCGCGAGATGCAGGTGTGGCGGCGCTGGCTGCGCGTCCAGACCGAGCTGCCCGCGGCGCTGGGGCGCGACATCGCTCGCCACAGCGGGCTGTCGCTGCAGGACTTCGAGACGCTCGTCGTGCTCTCCGAGGCGCCCGACGAGCGCCTGCGCATCTCTGCCCTCGCCGACCAGATGCACTGGGAGCGCAGCCGGCTCTCCCACCACCTGCGGCGCATGTCGGCCCGCGGCCTGGTGTCCAAGGAGGACTGCAAGGAGGACGGCCGCGGCTCGTTCGTCGCGCTGACCGAGCAGGGCCGGGCGGCGCTGGAGTCGGCCGCCCCCGGTCACGTGCGGGCCGTCCGCGGGCTCTTCCTCGACGGGATGAGCGAGGACGAGCTGGCGCTGCTGGGCGGCTTCCTCGAGCGGGTGCTTCAGCGCGCCTCGGTCTGAGGCCACCTGCCTGCCCTCGCCCTCTTCCCCCGGCACCGGGCCGGTGGGATGCTGACCGGCATGGGTGAGCACGAGAGTGACGAGCGGGGGGTGTGCCCGCAGTGCCAGCGGCGCACCCTGCTGCGCGCGGTGGTCGACGAGGTCCGTGGGGTCCTGGGCGGGGAGCTGTCGCGGGAGCCCGCGCAGTTCCAGATCTGCCCGGTCTGCGGGTGGAACGACCTTCCTGAGCGGCGCGGCACGCGCGAGCGCTGACGGGGCGCCGGAGCGCTGCCGTCCCGGCCCCTCGACACCGCGGTGCTGCGGGGAGCATGATGCGACGGTGTCCGTGGACGGCTCTGCAGGGGAGCTCGAGGCCCTCGACCGTGGCATCGCTGCCCTGGAGCAGCAGCGCGAGGCGTTGGGTGACGCCGTCGTGGACACCGCGCTGCGCCCGCTGCTCGAGCGCCGACGTCGGCTGGCCGGTCAGCCGGGGGAGCGCCGCAAGCTCGTCACGGTCCTCTTCAGCGACCTGGCGGACTCCACCCCCCTGACCACCGCGCTGGGCGACGAGGTCATGCGCGAGGTCATGGCCCGCTACTTCCGCCTGTGGCGTGACGCGGTCGAGGCCCAGGGCGGTCACGTGCAGAAGTTCATCGGCGACGCGGTGGTCGGGGTCTTCGGTATGGAGCGTGCGCGGGAGGACGACCCGCACCGGGCGGTGCGGGCGGCCGTCTCGGTGCGGCCGGCCCTGGCCCGCCTCGCCGAGGAGGTGCGGGCCCGCCACGGGCAGGCCCTGGCGACCCGGGTCGGGATCGATACCGGAGAGGTCGTGCTCGGGCGGTTCGACGAGCGCGGCGACGGTGACCTGGTCGTCGTGGGCGCCACCGTCAACCGGGCGGCGCGGCTGCAGACGGCAGCGCCGCCGGACGGCATCCTGCTCTCGGCCGCGACGGCCCGCCACGTCCGCGGCTCCTTCGGGCTGCAGGAGCACGGGGAGCTGGAGCTCAAGGGGGTGGAGGGTCCGGTGCGCACGTTCGTCGTGCACTCCGCGGCCGGGTCCGGCTTCTGGAGCACGGCCCGCGGCCTGGAGGGCGTCTCCACCCGCACGGTCGGCCGGGACGTCGAGCTGCGCCAGCTCACCCGGCTCTTCGAGGACACCGTGGTCGAGCGCAGCTCCACGGTCGTCACCGTCGTCGGGCACGCCGGGATCGGCAAGTCGCGCCTGCTCGCCGACCTCGAGTCGTGGGTCGCCGGCCTGCCCGACGGCGCATGGGTGCTGCGTGGTCGCGCGGACCCCGCCGACGAGGGCGTCCCGCACGCCATGCTGAGGTCCGCCTTCGCCGAGCGGTTCTCCATCCAGGACAACGACCCTCCCGAGCAGGTCCTGTCCAAGTGGCGCGAGGGGATGGCCGTCATGGCCGGTGACCTCGGCGGCGGAGGCGACGACCTCATGACCTGGCTGGGCTTCACCGCGGGCGCCGACGGGCCCCTGCCGGCGCCGGGCGACCCGGGGGCCGTGCGCCGTCGGGCGTGGGCCAGCCTCGACGCCACCCTCGCGGCCATGTGCGTCCGCGGGCCGGTCGTGCTGCTCCTGGAGGACCTGCACTGGGCCGACCGGTCGGTGCTCGACCTCCTGCAGGACCTGCAGGCCCGTCCGCGGCCGTTCCCGCTGGTCGTGGTGGCCACGACGCGGCCGGTGCTCTTCGACCAGCACCCGCACTGGGGGGAGGGGCTGCCCGGTCACCGCGAGGTGCGGCTGCAGCCCCTGTCGCGACGGGAGACCGCCGACCTCGTGCGCGAGGTGCTGCAGCGGGTCGAGGACCTGCCCGCATGGGTCGGCTCGCTGGTCGCCGACGCGGCCGAGGGCAACCCCTTCTTCGTCGAGGAGGTCATCGCCTGGCTGGTCGACAACGGCACCATCAGCACCGGCCCGGACGGCTGGTCGGTCTCCCCGGAGCCGCTCACGACGGGAGCCGTCCCGAGCACCCTGCGGGCCCTGCTGGAGGCGCGCCTGGACTCGCTGCCCGCGACCGAGCGGACCCTGGTGGACCGGGCCAGCGTGATCGGCCGCGTCTTCTGGGACGCCGCCGTGGAGCACCTGGACCCCGACGCCCCGACCCCGGGCGCCGACGCCTACGAGGGCCTGCGCCGGCGGGAGGTGGTCCACCAGCGACCGGCGTCCTCCTTCGCGCAGGCGCGCGAGTTCGCCTTCCGGCACGCGCTGCTGCGCGACGTCGCCTACGACGGTCTGCTCAGCCCGGCCCGGCGCCGCTACCACGCGCGGGCCGCCGACTGGGTGCTCGACCGGGCACGGACCAGCGGCCGCCTCGACGAGCACGCCGGCACGATCGCCCACCACCTCCTGGAGGCGGACCTGGCCGACAGCGCCGCCCCCTGGCTGCTGCGCGCGGGCTGCCACGCCGCGGCGACCTTCGCCAACGACGAGGCGCTGGACCTGCTGGCCCGCGCCGCGGGAGCGACCCGCGACGACGACCTGCGCTTCGCCGTCCTGCTCGAGCAGCAGCTCGTGCTCGACCGGACGGGGCGGCGCGAGGAGCAGCGTGACGTGCTCGACCGGCTGGAGACGGCGGCCGGGGACGACCCCGGGCGGCGGGCGAGGGTCCTGGTGGAGCGTGGACGGTGGCTGTTCTTCCACGCCGAGTACCCCGACGCGGTCGAGGTGGCGGGGCAGGCGGCCGAGCTGGCCCGGCGGGCGGGGCGGCCCGAGGAGGAGGTCGAGGCACGGATCATGGTCGGTCGTGCCCTGGCGTTCGCCGGCGAGCACGCGGCCGCCCGGGAGCGCCTCGAGTCAGCGCTGGTCATGGCCCGGGAGCACGGGACCCACCGGCAGGTCGCGGAGGGGTTGCGGCTGCTCGGTGTCGTGGCGACCAACCTGCACGAGGAGCAGGAGGCGGTCAGGCTGCTCGAGGAGTCGGCCGCCCGCTACCAGCACGCGGGTGACGACGAGGGCATGGGGATGGTCAACGGGCAGCTGTCGGCGGTGCTCATGCTGTCGGGCCGGATGGAGGAGGCCAAGGTCTACTCCGAGCGGGCGCTGGCGGTCTTCACCGCCAGCGGCCACCTCCTGCGCCAGGGGATCGTGCTGGGCAACCTGTCCAGCATCGCCCTCGACACGGGACGGGTCGACGAGGGGCTGGTGGCCGCCCGACGCTCCCTGGAGCTCACGGAGTCGGTCGAGGACATCGAGGGGGTGGTCTCCTCCCTGCAACGGATCGGCGCCGCAGCCCGGCACCTCGGGATGACCGAGGAGGCGCGGGACGCATGCTCCCGGACCGTCGAGCTGGGACAGGAGCACGGCCTGCACTACTTCGTGGCGCACGCCCTGACCTGCTGGAGCGCGCTCGCCCTGGACGAGCAGGCACCCGAGGAGGCGCTCGCCCTGGCCCGGCGGGCCCGCGACGCCGCCGCCCTCAGCGAGGTGCCGATCGCGCTGGCCCAGGCGTCCTGGGCCCTGGGCCTGGCCCGGCTCACGCTCGGTGACGGCCAGGCTGCGGTGGACGCCCTGGAGGAGACCCGGTCGCGCACGCACGGTCTGGGGCTGCGTGTGGAGGTCGTCGAGACCTGGGCCGCCCAGGCCGAGGCGCTCCTCGTCGCCGGTCGGGTGGAGGAGGCGAGGTCGGTCGCGCGCCGGGTGGCCGTCGCGCTGGGCCCCGACGGTCCGCCCCCGTCGGGGGAGCTGCACCCGGGGCGCGGCCTGCTGGCCTGCCACCGCGTCCTCGACGCCCTGGGCGACCCGTGGGCGGGGGACGTGGCGGGGGCCGCCGGGCGGTTCCTCGAGCGACGGGCAGCACTGGTCTCCGACCCCGTCGCGCGGGCGGGGTTCCTCGGCACCGCGGACTGCCGGGCGCTGGCCGGCGTGGCGGCCGCCGTGGTCAGCGCCCCGGTACGCTGAGTCCTGACCCGCTGCGCCCCGCGCGCGCCCACCGCACAGAGAGGCTCCGGGCTCCTGTCCTCACGCCATACCCTCGCCGTCGTCCTCGCCCTCGCCCTGCCGGCGCTGGCCGCCTGCGGGAACGACGACCCCACCGGCATGCTGGCGCAGTCGGGCGGCGGCAGCCTCACCGGCGACATCAAGGCGTCCGGCTCCTCCGCGCAGGAGGCGGCGGCTGCTGCCTGGCTCGCCGGCTACCAGGCCGAGCAGCCCGGGGTGACGGTCCAGTACGACGCGATCGGCTCCGGCGGGGGCCGGGAGAACCTCATCGCCGGCGCGGTCGACCTCGCCGGCACGGACGCCTACCTCGACGAGGAGGAGCGCGAGGCCGTCAAGGAGGTCTGCGGCCCGCGCGGCGCCCTCCACGTGCCGGTCTACATCTCGCCGATCGCCCTGCCCTACAACCTGCCCGGGGTCGACGACCTGCAGCTGCGCCCCGACACCCTGGCGCGGATCCTCGACCTGCAGATCACCCGGTGGGACGACCCGGCGATCGCCGAGGACAACCCCGGCGCCGAGCTGCCCGCCACCGACATCACCGTCGTCCACCGCTCCGACGACTCGGGCACCACCGAGAACTTCCTCGAGTACCTGGCGGTGGCCGCTCCCGAGGCGTGGCCGCATCCCGTCGACAAGGCCTGGCCCGTGCCGGCCGAGGCCGCCACCCAGAACACCGGTGTCATCCAGGTCGTGGAGTCGACCGAGGGAGCCATCGGGTATGCCGACGCCTCCGTGGTCACCGGCGACTCCGTGGCCATCGGGGTCGGGGAGGAGTTCGTGGAGTACTCCCCGGAGGCAGCCGCCCGGGTGGTGGACGCCTCCGAGCCGGTCGACACCGGCCTCGAGGGAGACCTGGCGCTCGAGCTCGCCCGCGACACGACGGCCTCCGGTGCCTACCCCATCGTGCTGGTCTCCTACCACGTGGCCTGCACCCACTACGAGCGGGAGTCCAGGGCCGAGCTCGTCCGAGACTTCCTGCACTACGTCGTCTCCGAGGACGGCCAGCAGGCCGCCGCCGAGGCAGCCGGCTCGTCGCCGATCTCCGAGCAGCTGCGCGAGCGGGCCGACGCGCTCATCAGCACCATCGAGGGCGGCTGACCCCGACCGACCTGCAGACCGACGGTCCGACGAGGCGTCAGCAGCAGCGGTCCTCTGCGCCGTCGGTCGGCAGGTCGAGGTAGGCCCGGACCCGGTCCAGCGCCTCGGGTCGCACGGTGTAGTGGACCCAGCGGCCGCGGCGGTCCCCCTCGACCAGGCCGGCGGCGCGCAGCCTGCGCAGGTGGTGGGAGAGTGTCGGCTGGGTGATGCCGAGGGCCGCCGGGAGGTGGCAGGCGCAGGCGGTCCCGCCCCGCGACGCCGCGAGGTACTCCAGCAGACGCACCCGTGCCGGGTCGGCCAGCGCCTTGAACACGTCGGCCAGGTCCTCGGCCCGCTCGCGCGGCATGAGCCGGCCCTGTGCTCCGGGGCAGCAGTCGTCCTCGAGCGGGTGCGCGTGCGTGGTCGCGAGCTCGGTCATCCCCTCAGGCTACGCGCACGCATCGACGGGCGTCCATGTCGGTCGCGCGTCAGGGTGGCGGTCCGGGTCAGCCGCGTCCGAGCAGGCGGCTGAAGAAGCTGCTGCCGGCAGCGACGGTCTCCTGGGTGCCCACGTGGCCGGGGCAGCGCTCGGAGCGGGGGACGCCGGCCATGACCTGGTCGACGTGCTGGCCGCATCCGGCCCAGGTGGTCTTGCCGCAGGTCTTGCAGGTGGCGGGACGGCACATGATGGATCTCCTCGAAGGGTGGTGGGTTCGGACGAGAGCGAGGTGCAGCGCCATACCCGCAGTGCCCCCGCTGGTCTGGTGAACGTCCCTAGACTAGTACCCCCGGGGGTATAGCCGTCAAGTTGGGCGGGTGGCATCGGGGGTCCCGCCCGCGCCGGGGGACGGTGTCCGCGCGCATGAGCCTTGATACCCCCTGAGGTATAGTTGACCTGACTCGTACGCGATCCGAAGGAGCACGTCGTGGCATACGCACTCAGCACCACCGTCGACCGGCCGTTCGCCGAGGTCCTCGACGCGACCAGGAACGCCCTGTCCGACCAGGGCTTCGGGGTCCTGACCGAGATCGATCTCGCCGGGACCCTCAAGACCAAGATCGACGCCGACATCCCCGCCCAGGTCATCCTCGGCGCCTGCCGGCCCGTGCTCGCCCATGCCGCGGTCCAGGCCGAGCCGTCCGTCGGCCTGCTCCTGCCCTGCAACGTGGTCGTGCGCGCGCTCGACGACGGCAGCACGGCCGTGGAGGCGATGGACCCCGAGGTGATGGTCACGCTGACCGGCAACCAGGACCTGTCCGCCGTCGCCACCGACGCCCGCGCGCGTCTCGACGCCGCCCTCGGCGCCCTCTCCGCCTAGCCCTACCGAAGGAAGAACACCCGTGGTCACGCTCAACAACGACGACATGTCGCCCGTCATCAACCGCCTGCGCCGCGCCCAGGGCCAGATCGGAGGCGTCATCCGCCTCATCGAGGAAGGGCGCGACTGCAAGGACGTCGTCACCCAGCTGGCGGCCGTCAACCGGGCGCTGGACCGCGCCGGGTTCGCGATCGTCTCCTCCGGGCTGCGCGAGTGCCTCTCCTCCCCGGAGGGCATCAACGCCGAGGACCAGGCGACGATGGAGAAGCTCTTCCTGACGCTGGCCTGACCTCACAGGCCTGAGACGATGCCGGGGTGACCCGCACCGCTGTCATGCTCCGTCGCCTCGTGCTGCTGCAGCACCTGCTGCTGGCGGTGCTGGTGGTGGTGGGCCTGGCGCGCGGGCTCGCCGCCGGGGCGCCGGCCGGCCCCCTGGTGACCGGAACCGGCGCCCTCGTGCTCTGGTATGCCGTGGGTGCGTGGCGTGCGGGCCTGCGCGCCGGCACCGAGTGGCCGCCCGAGACCGTGGCACGGCCCTCGGGCGCCGCTCGACGACCTGCCGGACCGGCGGGGAGGTGGCTCGGGGCAGGTGGGTGGTGGCTGCTCGGCCTGGTCGCCCTGTGGCTGCTCACCGTGGCCGTCTCCCCGGAGCTGGTGTGGGTCGCCTTCTCCCTCTGGCTGCTCGCCGGCCACCTGCTGCCGACCGTCCCGGCCGTCGCGCTGAGCGCGGCGGTCCTGGCTGTCGTCGTTGGCCGCGCGGGGCACGCCGACGGCTGGACGACCGCCGCGGTCGTGGGCCCGGCGATCGGGGCCGTCTTCGCGCTCGCCCTCTCCCGCGGCCTCCACCAGGTCGTGCAGGACAGCCTGGAGCGCCAGCGCCTGGTGACCTCGCTGGTCGCGGCCCAGGAGGAGACCGAGACGCTTCAGGCCCAGCTGGTCGAGGCGCAGCGGGCCGCCGGTGCGCAGGGGGAGCGGACCCGGCTCTCGCGCGACATCCACGACACCCTGGCCCAGGGGTTCTCCTCCATTCTCCTGCTGGCGCGGGCGGGGGGCGCCACCGGCGACCCGGCCGCCCGTCTGCGGCTGCTGGGCCAGATCGAGACGAGCGCCGCGGACCACCTGGAGGAGGCGCGCCGGGTCGTGGGAGCGCTGGCGCCCGCCCCCCTGGAGTCCGGGCTCACGGACGCGCTGCGGCGGCTGGCCGCCGAGCTGCAGGAGCAGACGGGGGTGCGGGGGGAGGTGCGGGTCGAGGGCGATGTCGCCGCGCTGCCCGTGCCGGTCGAGGTGGCCCTGCTGCGCACCGCGCAGTCCGCGCTCGCCAACGTCCGTCGGCACTCGGGCGCGGGGGCGGTCACGGTGACGCTCACCGAGGCGGGGGACTCGGTGCGGCTGGACGTCGTCGACGACGGCGTCGGCTTCGACCTCGCGGCCGTCCGGGGGAGGCCGCTCGACGCTGCCGGCGGGGGATACGGGCTGCGCGCCTCACGCGAGCGGCTGGTCGAGCTGGGCGGCGGTCTCGAGGTGGAGTCGGCACCGGGCCGAGGCACCGCCGTCAGTGCCCATCTGCCACGCAGCACGTCCGGGGCGGTCCGGTGACCGAGGACGGGCGCAGGGTGCCCCCTGGGCAGGGGGCGGAGGTCGGGCGCGGCGCGACACCGCATACCCCCCTGGCGGTGCTCGTCGTCGACGACCACCCGGTCGTGCGCGCCGGCCTGACGGCGCTGCTCTCCGTGCAGCTCGGGCTGCGGGTGGTGGGCGAGGCCGCCGACGCCGCGGGGGCGGTCCGGCTCGCCGCGGACCTGGCCCCCGACGTGGTGCTGTGCGACCTGCGCCTGGGGACAGGTCCGGACGGGGTCGAGGTCGTCCGCGCCGTCGACGCGGCCGTGCTGATCCTGACGACCTACGACCACGACGCCGACCTGGTCCGGGCGGTCGAGGCGGGTGCGGCGGGCTACCTGCTCAAGGACGCCGCGCCCGACCGCATCGTCGCCGCGATCGAGGCGGCGGCGCGGGGCGAGCGGGTGCTCGGTGCCGCCCAGGCCCGCCGCGTCGTGGAGGCGATGCGGGTGCGCCGTGCCGAGCTGTCGCGCCGTGAGCTGGAGGTGCTCCGGCTGGTCGCCCAGGGGCTGTCCAACCGGGAGGTGGCGGGACGTCTGGTCGTCAGCGAGGCGACGGTCAAGACCCACCTGGTCCACGCCTACGCCAAGCTCGGCGTCGAGAGCCGGACGGCTGCCGTCGCCGCCGCGCGCGGCTCGGGCCTGCTGGACTGAGCGGGGCCACGGGCGGGTCGGTGGATCAACCGAAAGGTGGAGGTGAGGCGCGGGAGCTGTGCGCCGGACGTCCGTAGCGTCGTCGGCATGCTGATCTCTCTGTTCCGCACCGCGGTCGCCTGGACGGTCGTCGGCCTCGTCGGAGGCCTGGCCTACCGCGAGGTGACCAAGGCCTTCGAGTTCACCGGCCGCACCCAGCTGGCCCTCGTCCACACCCACGCCCTCGTCCTGGGCGTCCTGCTGCCGCTGTTGCTGCTCGCGCTCGTGGCCGCGCTGCCCGGCCTCGGCACCGACCGGTGGCTGCGGCGGGGGGTCCACGTGCTCAACGCCGGCCTCGTGCTGACCGTCGGCATGCTGGCGTACAAGGGAGTGCTGCAGGTCGCGGGTGCCGCCCACGCCGGCTCCGCGGCGCTCGCCGGGGTCTCGGGCCTGGGCCACATGCTGCTCACCGCGGCGCTGGGGCTGGTGCTGGTGGGGGTCGGCCGCGCCGTCCGGACCGCGGCGGCCCCGGGCACGGCGGAGCTCGTCGGTGACCTTCCCTAGGCCGGTGGGTGCGCGCCGGTCGAGGTATGCCTGCGTCCCTGGGTCACGACCGCGAGGCCTCCCCGCCGTTCAGGGCTGGTCGGCCAGGGCGGTGAAGCGCTCGACGTCGTGGATCCGGCCGGACAGGACGAGCTCGTCGCCGCGGTGGACGACCGTCTCGGGCACGGCATACGTGAAGGGCTCGCCGGGGCGCTTGACCCCCACGACGGTGATCGTGTGCCGGGTGCGGATGGCCGACTCCGACAGGGGCCGGTCCCACGTCTCGGCGGGTGCGTAGCAACGCGCGATCGCGAACTCGTCCTCGAACTCGAGGTAGTCGGACAGGCCGCCGGTGACCATGTGCGCGACGCGCTGGCCCATGACGTACTCGGGGTAGATGACGTGGGTGGCCCCGATGGTCCGCAGGATCTTGCCGTGCTTGCGGGTGATGGCCTTGGCGTAGATCGTGCGGACCCCCGCCTCGCTGAGGGTGATGACGGTCAGCACGCTGGACTCGATGTCGGAGCCGATCGCGACCACGGCGCGCGTCAGGTCGCGGACGCCGAGCTGACGCATCGCCTCGCCGTCCGTGGCGTCGGCCCGCACCGTGTGGGTGAACTCGTCGGCATACCTCTGCACGCGGCGCTCGTCCATGTCGACGGCGAGCACCTCGACACCCTGGCGGACGAGGGACTCGCACACCGCGCTGCCGAAGCGGCCGAGCCCGACGACGAGCACGGGGTCGGTGGTGCGGCCGCGCGGAGGCCGGGTCTTCCTAGCCAACAATGGGTCTCTCCTCAGGCAGGTGGTAGTGGCGGTGGCGGGTGTTGACGGCCAGGGCGCTGGCCACGGTGATCGGGCCGACGCGGCCCAGGAACATCAGCACCATGAGCACGACCTGCCCGGACGCGGGCAGGTCGGCGGTGATCCCGGTGGACAGGCCCACGGTGGCGAAGGCGGAGACGGCCTCGAAGGCCAGGTCGAGCGAGGGCAGGTCGGTCAGGATCATCAGCAGGATCGTGGAGACGATGACCAGACCCACCGCGAGCAGGGCGACGGTCAGCGCCTGGCGCTGGAGCGCGCTGCCGATGCGGCGGTGCCCGACGACGACGTCCGGCTCGCCGCGGACCTCGGCCCAGATGACGGCGGCGAGCAGCAGGAAGGTGGTGATCTTGATGCCGCCGGCCGTCCCGGCGCTGCCCCCACCGATGAACATCAGCACCATCGTGATGGCCTCGGTCTCCTCCGTCACGGCGCCGTAGTCCACGGCGTTGAATCCCGCCGTGCGCGGGAAGACGCCGCCGCCCAGCGCCCCCACGAGCTGGTCGCCGATCGGCATACCGTGCAGGGTCCCCCGGGGGCCCGCCTCGAAGACGCCGAAGAGCGCCACCCCGAGGGCGAGCAGCACGGCCGTCCCGCCCAGCGTCAGCCGGGTGTGCACGCTCCACCGCGCGGGCGGGCGCCCCCGCAGCAGCTCGCGCAGGACCGGGAAGCCCAGCCCGCCGAGCACGACCGCGACGCAGATGGGGCCGATCACCCACAGGTCGCCGACGTAGCCGACCAGGTTGTCGCTGTAGAGGGCGAAGCCGGCGTTGTTGAAGGCCGAGACGGCATGGAAGACGCCGTGCCACACGGCGGTGCCCCACCCCAGCCCGTGGCCGAGCGCCAGCCGCAGCGTCAGGGCGGTCGCGATGACCGCCTCGACCACGAGCGCCAGCTGGAGGACGCGGGTCACGACGAGCCGGACCTGCCCGAGGTCGGCGCTGTGGGACTCGGTCTGGGCGGCGAGGGAGGTGCGCAGCCCCAGCCGGCCCCGGACGGCGAGCGCGAGGAGGGTCGCGAACGTCATCACGCCGATGCCGCCCAGCTGGATCAGCAGCAGGATGACCACGTGCCCGAAGGGCGTCCAGTGCGTCGCCGTGTCCACGGTGATCAGGCCGGTCACGCAGACTGCCGACACGGTGGTGAACGCCGCGACCAGCACGTCGGGCGGAGCGCCTGCAGCCCGCGACGTCGGGAGCAGGAGCAGGAGGGTGCCCACGAGCACCACGGCCAGGAAGGCACCGGCGACAGCGCGGGCCGGATGGGCCCAGAGAGCACGCACGACCGGCCATTGTGCTCCTGGGGTGAGCCAAGCCGCAACTGACCCGACATCCTGCCGACCTCGAACGGCGCGTCACCACACCGGCGCCGCGTCGGCCCGCTCCTCGCCTGTCGGGCGGGCGCGCGGGCCGCCTCCTCGCGGACTCGCGACGCCCAGGGTCACGATTCACCTGATGCATCTGACGTCTCGTGCAGCAACGCGTCGTGAGTATGCCGTCACCGACGTCCGACGCGGCGGTCGTGTGCGGAGGAGGAAGGCTCAGGCGTCGTAGGTGTGCGGGTCGGCGCCCGTGACCTCTCCGCCGACGTGCTCGGCGTGCGAGAGCGCCTCGGTGAGCAGGCGACGGACGTGAGCGCTGGCGGCGCTGTAGTAGACGAACGTGCCCTCGCGCCTGCTGCTGACCAGACCGGCGAGTCGCAGCTTGGCCAGGTGCTGGCTGACCGCCGGCGCGGAGGCCCCCGTGTGCTGGCACAGGGCCGAGACGTGGGCCTCGCCCTGGAGCAGGATCCACAGGACCTTCAGGCGGGTGGGGTCGGCCAGCATCCGGAAGGTGTCGACCGCCAGCCGGGCGTGCTCGTCGGTGGGCACGGAGGGGGCGCGGACGTCGGGCATGGCACCATCCTACGTTTTGCTGGTTGCGCGGATACGCAAATATGATGCCGCCGTGACACCCGAGCAGACCCAGGACCGTGCCGCGCCGTCGGCGTCCCCCGACGCCGACGAGCAGGCGCACGATCATCACGACCACGACCACGACCACGACCACGACCACGACCACGACCACGGTCTGTGGGGGCGCATCAAGCACGCGGTGACCCCGCACAGCCACGACCACACCGAGGCGATCCAGACGGCCGAGGAGTCCAGCCGGGTCGGCATCCGGGCGGCCTGGATCAGCCTCGTGGGCATGGGCGTCACCGCAGTCCTGCAGATCGTCATCGTGGCCCTCAGCGGCTCGATCGCGCTGCTGGCCGACACGGTGCACAACCTCGGTCACCTCGCCACGACCATCCCGCTGGTCCTCGCCTTCCGCATCGGCCGGCGGGCGCCTGACCGTCGCTACTCCTACGGCTACCGCCGGGCGGAGGACCTCGTCGGCCTGCTCATCGGCCTGGTCATCGCACTGTCGGCCGGACTCATCGTCTGGGAGTCCGTGCGAGCGCTGCTCGAGCCTCGCGAGCTGACCAACCTCGGGTGGGTCATGGCGGCGGCGCTGGTGGGTGCCGCCGGCAACGAGGCGGTGGCGATCTACCGGATCCGCGCGGGCCGCCGCATCGGCTCGGCCGCCCTCGTCGCCGAGGGCCAGCACGCCCGCACCGACGCTCTCACCTCGGTCGCCGTCGCGCTCGGCGTGGTCGGCGTGTGGGCGGGTATGCCGCAGCTGGACCCGGTCATCGGCCTGGTGATCGCGGCGGTCATCCTCGCCGTCCTGGTGTCCTCCATGCGCACGGTGGTCCGCCGCCTGATGGACGGTGTGGACGACGGCACCCTGGAGCGGCTGGAGCAGGCCGCCGCCGAGGTCCCGGGCGTCCTGGCGGTCCACGAGGCCCGGGCGCGCTGGTCCGGCCACCGCATGGAGGCCGAGGTCGGTCTGGGCGCCGACGCGGCCCTCACCCTTCCCGAGGCGCACACCCTGCGGACGCGGGTGCAGCAGCACCTGATGAGCACCGTCCCGCACCTGGAGCGGGTCGGCGTCCACGTCAGCCCGCAGCCGAGTGGAGACATCCTCCCCGAGGAGCAGGCTGGCTGAGGTCGCCGGAAGGGGATCCACCTGTGGTCAGGACAGCTGCCGCGGGCGGACGTCAGGGTGGCCGCTACTCCTTGAGCGCAAAGATCTCCTCGACGGTGCGCCCGAAGACGCGGGCCAGCCGCAGCGCGAGCGGGAGGCTGGGGTCGAACCGTCCGGTCTCGATCGCGTTGATGGTCTGACGAGAGACGCCCATCTCCTGCGCCAGCCGGCCCTGGCTCCACTCCCGCGACTGACGGAGGGTGCGCAGGTCGTTGGCCGTCTCAGCCACCGAGTGCTCGCAGGGCGAGGCGGTAGCGGATCCAGAAGGCCGCCACCGCGAGTGTGATGAACGCCATCGCCGTCAGCGCCGCGACCGTGTCGGCGACGACGGCCAGGGTGAGGAAGAGCAGGGCCCCGAGCATGACCGCGTCGCCGTAGGCCTGGCTCCGGGCCCGTTGGGCCGCGCGGGACTCGACGCTGTCGGGCGAGCTCGCGCCTGAGGCGTCCCGGCGTCGCCGCATCGTGACGTTCAGGGCCAGGGTGAGAGGGAGGATGACGAGAAAGGTGCCCAGCAGGCCCAGAGGGTCCTCCCATGGGCTGGCGGCTTCGGCGTCCCCCATGCCCTGCACGACCAGCCCGCCCGCGGCCAGGAGCAGGGCGACCATCCAGATGTGCGACGTCTGCATGTGTCAAGGGTGCTTGTCACCTCGGCGCCGTGTCAAGGACACTTGTCATAACGTGTGCGTGGCACCGGCGGCGAAGGTACGAGGTCCCGTGGGGATCCGCCCGCGGCCGACGATCTCTCGTGCACTCGTCGGGCTCGAGCCTTGAACCCAACCCGGTCCACGCACCGTTGACAGGGCGGCCACGTCCTCGCCAGACTCGGATCGGACGTGGCCCGCACGGAGACGAGCTATCTGGAGGCCGACATGTTCACCTCGGTTGCGCTCACCTTCCTGTCTCTCGGCGTCGCGGTCGGGGCCGTGGCCGGCGGCGTCGCCCATGCCCCCTCTGCAGCACCGGCCAGGTCCGCCCCTACAGTGGCCGCGGCACCGGCCCGGGGAACGTTCGCCATTGCCTTGGACGACCCGACGGGCGTGCTGGTCGAGCCGGTCCAGGGTGGCAAGTGTGAACTGACGGGGGCCTCGACCCTCACGTTCTCCGGCGCCCTCGCAGGTTCCGCCCACGGCACGTCGACCGTGCTCATCTTCGCGCCCTGCTCTGAGGCCACCGTCAACCCGCCCGGGACCTACTTCGACCTCTTCAGCTTCGAAGGCACGTTCAGCGGGACGGTCCACGGTGCCGCCGCGACGGGGACCCTCAGCTACTCGGGTGTCACCCGACCGGGCGGGGACATCGACAACGCGCTCATGAAGCTGCGCGACGGTGCATGGGCGACGCTGCACGCCGATGCCGGACTGGACCCCGAAAGGCCCGGCGTCTTCGTCGGCACGTACGACGGCAGAGCCAAGCACTGACCGACAGGCCGTCGGCGGTGCAGCTGCCGGGGCTCTGACCAGCACAAACACGGTGGGCCCCGTGGGACTCGAACCCACAACCTACGGATTAAAAGTCCGCAGCTCTAACCATTGAGCTAGAGGCCCGGGCGCGGGTCCCCGCGCCGACCCCACACGTTACCCGCCGCTCGCGGCGGGACCGTGCGCAGCCGACCTTGCTCAGGTGAGCTTCTGCCACCACTTCCGAGGCTCCTCGCCGACCGCCATGGTGATCACGCGGACCGAGGTGAAGGCGCCGTAGTGGCTGATGCGCAGCCGGTAGGCCGCCGGGTCGACCTCGCCGAGCGTCGCCTTCTCGTCGCTGAAGATCGCCACGCCGCCGCTGAGGTCGACGGCGACACCCGGGGGGACGATGATCCTGGTCTCCGCGAAGCCGCCGTAGATCTTCAGGTCGACCGTGCTGGAGCGCACGACGGCCTCGCGCAGGTCCAGCACCGCGTCGGAGAAGCCCTGCACGACCGTGAGGGCCGGCGGGAGCTCCCACCGGCCCGACCGCCGCACCGAGCTGAAGAAGCCGGTGATCGACGGCGTCGTGCCCCCGGCCGCGGGCGCGGACGGGGGAGCGGGGTAGGCAGAGGGCGTCGGCTGCACGGATGTCGGCTCGACCGGCGCCGGCGTCCAGCCGGGCGTGTCCTCCACCGGGCCCCGCAGCCCGGCGTCGCGCAGGATCGGCTGCATCCGCCCCGTGTCCTCCACCGGCCCGCCGGCCCACGGCTGGTCCGGTCGCTGCTGGCCCTGGTCAGGCGTCCCCGTCATGGCCCCAACCTACCGCCGAACCGAGGACGCCCGTGGGCACGTCCTCGCCGTCAGCCGCGGTGGGGCAACCGGACGTCGACCCACACCAGGCGGTGGTCGCTCGTGGGGAAGGGGAAGGTGCCGACGAGGCGGCGGAACAACGGGTCGCTCTCCGGCGGCCAGAACACCTGGGCGTCCTCGATCCTCAGCGACCGGCTCGGCAGGACGTAGTCGACGCGCAGGTTGCCGGGCGGCTCGGCGAAGTCGGCCGTGTCGAAGGACGGGTCGCCCTGGTGCTCCAGGTTGACGCCACCCTGCAGCACCGCCTGCTCGGCGCCGCCCTCGCTCGAGGGCGTCACGCTCGTGCTGACCCTCGGGTGGTCGAGCAGCTGGTTGATCGCGCCGTCCAGGGAGTCGCCGTCGTGGGGGTCGGCGTTGTAGTCCCCGACGATGACGAACCGCTCGCCCGGCTTCAGCCCGCCGCGCACGCCCTCGTCGTCGTAGATGTAGGAGCTCTGCCGCGGCGAGGAGACGTAGTCGGCCCAGAACCGGATCTCGTCGTGGTTGCGCCGGCCGTTGCGGTCCTCCGGACCGTCGAAGGTCGGCGGCGTCGGGTGGGCCGCGAGCACGTGCACGGTCTTGCCACCGATCCGCACCGGCACGTCCCAGTGCGACTTGCTCGACAGCCGCAGCTGCTCCTGCGCCTCGGGTGAGTAGAAGTCCTTCGGCAGCACGTTGCCGGGCATGTCCGACCACCGGAACGTCTGGAAGGTGCGCACGGCGTCGGCGTCGATCGGGTAGCGGCTGTAGACGACCATGCCGTACTGCCCCGGGAAGAGGCCGAAGCCCCACGCGTCGTCCCCGCCGCCCACCGTGCCGTCGTTGTTGAGATCCAGGCCGCTCGGCACGCCCGTGTTGGACGGGGCGACGAAGGCGTAGGGGTAGTCCACCGGGTCGGCGCCGTTCTGCGGGACCTCGAGGTAGTTGTCGCGGAACAGCTCCACGTTGGCAGGGTCGTAGTCGAACTCGTTGATGAGCACCACGTCGGGCCGGGTGCGCTGGATCGTCTCGGCGACGTTCTGCGCCTGCTCGTCGTCGCCCGTCGACAGGTCCGCGGCCAGCTGCCCCTCGACGTTGCGGTTGAGCGAGGCGTTGAAGGTGGCGAACCGCACGTCGTGGTCGGGACGCCCCGGTGGGCCGGGCCGCTCGCGGGACGCCTGCGCGGGCGCCGCGCCGAGGGCGGCGACGAGGGACAGGGCCAGCGCGGCCACGGCCGCGCGACGGGCGTTGTGCTCCATACCCTCCACCATGGCCCGGTATGCGGTGCGCCGCCACCTCGCGCGGCGAGCGCGAGGAGAAGGCTGGATGAATGCCCGGTGTGGCACAGTTATGCTCATGAGCGAGCAATCTGCCGGCACCACCCTCACCAGCGCCGAGCGCGCGCTGGTCGAGACCAACGGCATCGAGGTCATCGACGAGGCCGAGCGCACGGCCAGGCCGGCCGACCTGTTCTGGCCGTGGTTCGCCGCCAACGTGTCGGTCTTCGGCATGAGCTACGCGGCGTTCGTCTACGGCTTCGGCATCTCCTTCGCCCAGGCGGTCGTCGTCGCGGTCGTGGGTGTCGTGCTGTCGTTCTTCTTCTGCGGCGTCATCGCCATCGCCGGCAAGCGCGGCTCGGCACCGACGATGGTGCTCTCCCGCGCCGCGTTCGGCGTGACCGGCCAGAAGGTGCCGGGCGTGGTCTCGTGGCTGGTCTCGATCGGCTGGGAGACGTTCCTGGCGATCATGGCGGTGCTGGCGACCGCGACCGTCTTCCGCGAGCTGGGCTGGGCCAGCGGCACCGCGACCAAGGTCATCGCCACGCTGGTCGTCACCGCCCTGATCGTGCTCGCCTCCGTCGCCGGCTACCACACGATCATGCGCCTGCAGTCGGTCCTGACCTGGGTCACCGGGGCCATCACCCTCGTCTACATCGCGATGACCTTCCACCTCGTGGACCTGTCCACGGTCACGCTGCGCGAGGGCGGGTCGACCGAGTCCGTCATCGGCGCCCTCGTCATGGTCATGACCGGCTTCGGGCTGGGCTGGATCAACATCGCCGCCGACTGGTCGCGCTACCAGCGGCGCAGCGCCTCCGGGGCCTCGATCGTCTTCTGGAACACCTTCGGCGGGGCGCTGCCGGTGGTGCTGCTCGTCGGCTACGGACTGCTGCTCGTCGGGTCGCGCCCGGACCTGGAGGAGGGGATCGCCGGCGACCCGATCGGCACCCTCGCGACGATCCTGCCCGACTGGTTCCTCGTGCCCTTCCTCGTCGCGGCGGTGCTGGCGCTGGTCAGCGGCGCGGTCCTGGGCATCTACTCCTCCGGCCTGACCCTGCTCTCGCTCGGCATCGACATCCCGCGCCCGGCCGCCGCCGGCATCGACGGCCTCATCCTCACGGCCGGCACGATCTGGGTGGTCTTCTTCGCCCAGGACTTCCTCGGCCCGTTCCAGAGCTTCCTGATCACCCTGGGCGTCCCGCTGGCCGCCTGGGCCGGCATCCTCATGGCAGACATCGCCCTGCGGCGCCGCGACTACGACGAGCACGCGCTGTTCGACGCCCGCGGGCGCTACGGGGCCTGGGACTGGACCGCCGTCGGGACGATGGTGGTGGCATCCGTCATCGGCTGGGGGCTGGTCATCAACCTCTTCGCCGAGGACGCCGCCTGGAACAACTGGCAGGGCTACCTGCTCGGCCCGCTCGGCCTCGGGGGCAAGGAGGGCACCTGGGCCTTCGCCAACGTGGGTGTCCTCGTCGCCCTCGCGCTGGGCTTCGTCGTGACGTATGCCGCACGCCGCGGCACCGTCCGGCGTCAGGAGGAGGGCATCGCCCCGGCCGCCGAGGACCGGCCCGACCGCGTGGTCTCCCCGTGACCGCCCCGGCGCCGTGGCTGGTCGTCATCGACGCCCAGGTGATCTTCGCCGACCCGTCCTCGGAGTGGGTCGCGCCCCGCTTCGCCGAGACGGTCGGACCGATCCGCGAGCTCGTCGCCGAGCACGGGCGGCGCAGCGTCACCACGCGGTGGGTGCCGCCCCTGCGCAAGGAGGGGTCCTGGGGCCCCTACTTCGAGACCTTCCCCTTCGCCGACCAGGCGCCCGACCACCCGTTGTTCGACCTGGTCCCGGACGTGGCGGCGCTCGAGGTGCCGCACGTGGTGTCCGAGCCGACGTTCGGCAAGTGGGGGCCGGGGCTGGCGGCCCTGACGGGTGAGCACGCGCACCTCGTGCTCGCCGGGGTCGCGACCGACTGCTGCGTGCTGTCGACCGCGCTCGCCGCGGCCGACGCCGGGTGCTTCGTGGAGGTGGTGGCCCCGGCCTGCGCCGGCTCCAGCGACGAGGCGCACGAGAGAGCCCTGGAGGCGATGCGCCTCTACGCGCCGCAGATCGTCGTCCGCGACTGACGGGCGGGCAGGGCGCCGGCGGGGTGACGATGCCCCGGACCTCCGGTCGGCGGTGCACAATGGTCACCCGTGAGCGCCGAGCTGATCGTCCTGGTGCTGGTGATCGTCGTGGCCCTGGCCTTCGACTTCACCAACGGCTTCCACGACACCGCCAACGCCATGGCCACGTCCATCGCCACCGGGGCCCTGCGACCCCGGACGGCGGTCGCCCTGTCGGCCGTGCTCAACCTCGTCGGGGCCTTCCTCTCGATCGAGGTCGCCCTCACCGTGACCAACTCGGTCATCAACATCCAGGACGCCGACGGGGCCCCACGGCCCGAGCTGGTCGGCGACGGCGGCCTGGCGCTGCTGGTGGTCCTGCTCGCCGGCCTCGTCGGCGCCATCCTGTGGAACGTCCTGACGTGGCTGCTGGGCCTGCCGTCCTCGTCCTCGCACGCCCTCTTCGGCGGCATGATCGGGGCTACCGTGGCCTCCCTCGGCTGGGGCGGGGTGAAGTGGGTCGGCGACGGCAGCACGCTCGACGGCGTGATCGGCAAGGTCGTGCTGCCGGCGGTGATGTCGCCGGCGATCGCCGTCGCCGTGGCGGCCGCCGGCACCTGGCTCGTCTTCCGCATCACCCGGGGGGTGGCCGAGCGCTACCGCGAGCGCGGCTTCCGCTGGGGGCAGATCGGGTCGGCCTCGCTGGTCTCGCTGGCCCACGGCACCAACGACGCGCAGAAGACCATGGGCATCATCACCCTGGCGCTCATCGCGACGGGGGAGTGGACCGACACCGGGAGCGTGCCCTTCTGGGTGAAGGCGTCCTGCGCCCTGGCGATCGCGGTCGGCACCTACCTGGGCGGGTGGCGCATCATCCGGACCCTCGGCAAGGGCCTGGTCGAGATCTCCTCGCCCCAGGGCATGGCGGCCGAGGCCTCGTCCGCGGCGGTCATCCTCACCGCCAGCCACCTGGGCTTCGCGATCTCGACCACTCACGTGGCCACCGGCTCCATCCTCGGCTCGGGCGTCGGCCGCCGCGCCGACGTCCGCTGGGGTGTCGCGGGCCGGATGCTGGTCGCCTGGCTCATCACCCTGCCGATGGCCGGTCTTGCCGGGGCACTGACGTGGTGGCTCGGACGGCTGGTCGGGGGCGGGTCGTTCGCGGCCGGCGTCATGACGGCGCTCCTGCTCGCGGCGTGCTGGTGGATGTGGCGCCACTCGACGCGCAGGCCGGTCAACCGCCACAACGTCAACGAGGACTGGGAGGGCACCGGGTCAGCCGGGGCCGACGTCACCGCTCGGTCGGAGGTGGAGCGATGAGTGCGCTGCTCGGCAACGCGCTGCAGGGCGCGGCGCAGGTCCTGCTCGTCGGGCTGGTGCTCGGCGCCGGCCTGCCCGCGGTGTTCGCGCTCGGCATCCGCGCGCTGGCGTGGGCCGACGGCGGGGACGCCGAGGTGACCCACGGCCGGCCGCAGCCGGTGGGCAGGCTGCTGGCCGCCGTGTGCTTCGGGCTGGTCGCTGCGGGGGTGCTGCTCGGGCTGGCAGTGATCGTCAGCGGCGGGATCGGCTACGAGCTGGGTCTGGACGGGGTCGTACCGACGATCCGGAGGGAGGAGTGAGCGTGGAGGCGGAGCACGGGCGTCGTCCCGGGGCCATCAGCCGCGTCGTGGCGTGGCTGCGCGCGGGCTACCCGGAGGGGGTCCCCACGGGTGACTACGTCGCACTGCTGGGCGTCCTGCGGCGCCGGCTGCGCGAGGAGGAGATCCAGGAGATCGTCGAGCGGCTGGCGGCGCAGCGGTCACTGGACCTGAGCCCCGACCGGATCCGCGAGCTCATCCGCGAGTACTCGCTGCAGGAGCCCTACGAGGCCGACGTCGAGCGCGTCAGCGACCTGCTCGCCGCCACCGGCTACCCGGTCGACGAGGAGGACACCCTCGAGCCCGACGAGGGGACCTGACCGCTCCTCAGCCGCGCGAGCGCAGCACGGCCAGGGCCGCCTGGCCGTAGGCCTCCTCGGCGTCCCGGTGGGTGAAGGTGGTCGAGACCCCGCCGACGAGGGCGACCACGGCATACCCCTCCTCGGTGATCCCGAGCCCGACGAAGTCGTGGCCGAGGACCGCGCGCAGCTGGTCCTCCCGGGGCAGCCACAGCGTCTCCTCGAGCGCGACGGAGTCCAGCGCCCACTCGGTGACGCCGTTGAAGCCGATGACGCTCCCGCCGACGAACTCGTGGACCTCGACCGTCATGTCGGCCAGGTGGAAGACGTCGTCGCCGACGCCGGGCCGGTCCACGACGAACCGGTCACCGGGCATCGGTGACCAGACGAGGCCGGTGTCGAGCAGACGGCGGGCGAGGTCGACGGAGAGCACCCTCGCAGTATGCGCGTGTCAGGCGCGTCGTGCGGTCGTCAGCTCCTCGGCGTAGGCGGGCCTCGCCCGCAGCCCGACCCCGGCCAGGATCATCGCCAGGCCGACGCCGACCGCCATAGTGGCGACGCCGAAGGCCACCACGGAGGTGAACAGCGAGGCGCGCAGGAAGGAGGCCGACATCGCGGTCTGGCGCAGCGGGTCCTCCCGGCCGAGCTCGGCGTAGGTCTTGCCGTCGGTCGACTCCAGCGCGTGCTTGTCGATGATCTGCGCCTGCGCGTAGGCGGAGAAGGGACCGTCGACCTCGTCGCCGGCGAGGAAGTCGGCGTCGTCGGCGACGGTGACCCTGGCGTTGCTGAGCTCCTGGCTGACCATGAAGTAGGTCACGCCGCCGGCGACGACGAAGATCAGCCCGAGAACGATGAGAAGAGTGCCCATGGTGCGGCTGGTGCGCATGATGCCTGCCTTTCCTGGTTGCCCCGCCACCCACCCTAGGCGCAGGCGCATGTATCTGGACAGTCCCTGGATGCTCTGACCAGAGACGAGCGCGCTGTCCCACGCCGGCGACGAGCAGCAGGTGCCGCGCGCCGGCTGAGCTCCGGCCCGCGGCGAGGTGGTGAGGAGGGGACACCACCTCGCCGTGGGCCGGGTATGACGCGGGCGTGCGGCGTGTGCGCGGCGCCGGCACCGCATACCCGACAATGGGCGGGATGCCTGCCGACCCCGCCCCCGCCGACCTGACCGCCTCCGCCGAGCTGACCGCCCCCGCCCCGCCCGCGGTCCTGACCGACCGCATCCCGGCGGGTGCCGCCGCGGGCGACCCCGACGCGCTCTACGAGGTCTTCGCGGACTGGGCGCAGGAGCGAGGCACGCCGCTCTACGCGCACCAGGACGAGTCGGTGCTGCACCTGCTGGAGGGCTCCAACCTGGTGCTGTCCACCCCGACGGGCAGCGGGAAGTCGCTGGTGGCCACGGCGGCGGCCTTCATCGCGATGGCCGGGTACGACGCGGCGTCCACGGGGGGCGACGAGCCGCGCGTGACCTTCTACACCGCGCCCATCAAGGCCCTGGTCAGCGAGAAGTTCTTCGACCTGTGCCGGGTCTTCGGCGCCGACAACGTGGGCATGCTCACCGGGGACGCCTCGGTCAACGCCGACGCCCCGATCATCGTGTGCACCGCCGAGGTGCTGGCCAACATCGCGCTGCGCGAGGGCGAGGGCGCCGACGTCGGCATGGTCGTCATGGACGAGTTCCACTACTACGCCGAGCCCGACCGGGGCTGGGCCTGGCAGGTGCCGCTGCTGACGCTGCCGCAGGCGCAGTTCGTGCTGATGTCGGCCACGCTCGGCGACATCTCCCCGGTCGTGGAGGACCTGACCCGGCGCACGGGCCGGGAGACGGCGCAGGTCACCGGGGTGGAGCGGCCCGTACCGCTGCACTTCAGCTGGGCCATGACCCCGGTCCCCGAGACCGTCACCGAGCTGCTGCAGGAGCGGCAGGCCCCCGTCTACGTCGTGCACTTCACCCAGAAGGACGCCCTGGAGCGTGCGCAGTCGCTGATGTCGGTGCAGCTGCTGACCAAGGAGGAGAAGGAGGCGGTCCGGGACAAGATCGGTGCTTTCCGGTTCACGGCGGGCTTCGGCCGCACCCTGTCCAAGCTGGTGCGCCACGGGGTCGGGGTCCACCACGCCGGGATGCTGCCCCGCTACCGGCGGCTCGTCGAGCAGCTGGCCCAGGACGGGCTGCTCAAGGTCATCTGCGGCACGGACACGCTGGGGGTCGGCATCAACGTGCCCATCCGCACCGTGCTGTTCACCGGGCTGGCCAAGTACGACGGCTCGCGCTCGCGCATCCTGCGGGCCCGGGAGTTCCACCAGATCGCCGGGCGCGCCGGGCGCGCGGGCTACGACACGGTCGGGTATGTCGTGGTGCAGGCCCCGGAGCACGTCATCGACAACGCGCGCGCCGTGGCCAAGGCCGGGGACGACCCCAAGAAGCAGAAGAAGGTGCAGAAGAGGAAGCCCCCCGAGGGTTTTGTCTCCTGGACCGAGGAGACCTACGACAAGCTCGTCGCCTCACCGCCCGAGACGCTCGTGTCGCGGATGAAGGTCGACCACTCCGTGATCATCAACACGGTCGCGCGGGCGGGCGACCCGGTGACCAACCTCTCGCACCTGCTGCGGGACAACCACGAGCAGCCCAGGGCGCAGGCCCGGCTCGCCCGCAAGGCGATCGCCCTGGGACGCTCGATGCTCGACAGCGGCATCCTGGTCCGACGGGAGACCCCGGGGGAGGGCGGCCGCAGGATCGACCTGGCGGCCGGGGTGCAGGACAACTTCGCGCTCAACCAGCCGCTGGCCCCCTTCGCCCTCGCCGCCGTGGAGCTCTTCGACAAGGAGAGCCCCACCTACGCCCTCGACATCCTCTCGGTCGTCGAGGCGGTGCTGGACGACCCGATGCCGGTGCTGCTGGCCCAGCGGTACCGGGCCCGGGGCGAGGCGGTGGCGCAGATGAAGGCCGACGGGCTGGAGTACGAGGAGCGCATGGCCCGGCTGGAGGACGTCACCTGGCCGCAGCCGCTGGCCGAGCTGCTCGAGGGGACGCTGGCGATCTACCGGCAGACCCACCCGTGGGTGCCGGTGGACGCGCTGTCGCCGAAGTCGGTCGTGCGGGACATGTGGGAGCGCGCGATGAGCTTCACCGAGCTCGTCGGCTACTACCAGCTGTCCCGCTCCGAGGGCGTGCTGCTGCGCTACCTCACCGACGCCTACCGCACGATGCGCCAGACGCTGCCCTCGGGCGCCATGACCGAGGACCTCGACGACCTCGTCCACTGGCTGGGGGAGACGATCCGCCAGACCGACTCCTCGCTGCTGGAGGAGTGGGAGGCCCTCACCGACCCCGACCTGGTCGCCGCGGCCGCCGAGCGCGCGGCCGCCGGAGCGCCGGTGCTGCCGGCACGCCCGATCACCAGCAACGAGCGGGCCTTCCGCGTCATGGTCCGCAACAGCGCGTGGCGCCGGGTCGAGCTGGTCGAGGCCGACGCCTGGGAGGCGCTGGGGGAGCTGGAGGCCCAGGTCGCCGCCCTGCCCGAGCCCGCCCTGGAGCCGTTGATGACCCGTGCGGACTGGGACGACGCGCTGGAGTCCTACTACGACGAGCACGGCTCGGTCGTGCTCGACGCCGACGCCCGCGGACCGCAGCGGCTGCTCGTCGAGCCGCTGCCCGGAGAGCGCTCGGCGATCACCGACGGCCGCCCGGGCCGGGTGTGGCGCGTCGTGCAGACCATCACCGACCCCGAGGGCAACCTCGACTGGGTCATCGAGGCGGAGTGCGACCTCGACGCCTCCGACCAGGTGGGGGAGCCGGTGCTGCTCGCGACGGCGATGCGCCGCCTCTGACCCTTCCCGACCGACGACGCGGCGTGCACGCCCTCACCGCGACCGACGACGTCGTGCGTACGCCCTGACCGCGACCGACGACGTGGTGCGTCCGCCTCAGCCCTTGCGGTGAAGGCGCGCGTGCAGCGCCCGTACCTCGTCGGCCAGCTCCGGCACGGGCCCGTCGGCGACGACGCCCGGCACCACCGCGGTGATCGGCAGCGGCGCGACCGGCCCGGCCGGCGCACCGAGCTCGCGCAGCCAGTCGCCCAGCTGTGCCGAGGACGTGGCGTAGACGATCCTGCCGAGCCCGACCCAGCCGTGGGCCGCCGCGCACATCGGGCAGTGCTCGCCCGAGGTGTAGACGGTGGCCGCCGCCCGCTCGTCCGGCGACAGGTGCTCCGCCGCCCAGCGCGCGATCGCCAGCTCGGGGTGCTGCGTCCGGTCGCCGCCGGCCACGTGGTTGTGGTCCTCGTGCAGCACCTCGCCGCCGCCGCCGACGAGCACCGAGCCGAAGGGCTCGTCACCGGCCTCGACCGCCTGGGCCGCGAGCGCGACGCACCGGCGCAGGTGGACGAGGTCCTCCTCGGTCACCTCCCCGCCGCCGCCGTCCCCGCCCAGGTATGCGGCCAGGTTGCCGAGCACGAACGTCCACCCCTCGCGGTAGTCGTCCGCCGCCTCCTGCGTCGCCACCTCGTGGGTGACGGTGACCAGTGTGCTCGCGCCCTCGGGCGCCAGCTCGACGACGACGTGCTCCCGGGGCGGGTCGACGACCTCGCCCTCCCAGAACCACGTCATCCCCAGGCGCCGGGGCTCCTCCACCTCGGTGAAGGTGCCGTGCACGCCGACGCCCGGCCCCGCGCTCCACGCGCGGTAGAACCCGCCCGGCCGTGCGTCCACGACATACCCGGTGTCCAGGCAGTGCGGCCACCACCACCGGGACCAGGCACCGGCGGAGGTCCAGGCCCGCCACACCCGCTCCGGCGGGGCGGGCACCTGCACGGACACGACGAGAGGATCGTTCACGGCGCTCACCCTACGCGGGCACGGCGCGCTGGAGGACACTGTCGGTGTGAGCACGCCACTGGCACCGCTGCCGGGGCAGACCGACGCGCTGCTGCCCGGATCGATCGAGAACCACCTGGTCACGGACGTGCCGGTCTGCACACCGGACACCACCGTCGCCGACCTCACCCGCTCCCTCGTGGGCGGGTCGTTCGCCTCCGCCGCCGACGTCGCGGTGTGCGAGGTGACGCCCGGCGGTGACCGGCGTCTGGTCGGGCTGGTGCCGCTCGCCACGGTGCTGGCGGCCGCGCCCGGCGCGCGGGTCGCGGAGGTCATGGACCCCGACCCGCCGGTCGTCGCGCCGGGCCTGAGCCAGGAGCGGGGAGCCTGGAAGGCGGCGCGGCACGGGGAGTCCAGCCTGGCGGTCGTCGACGCCGACGGCCGGTTCCGGGGACTGGTGCCGCCCTCCCGTCTGCTGACGGTCCTGCTCGCCGAGCACGACGAGGACCTGGCCCGCCTCGGCGGCTTCCTCAGCTCCACCGCGTCGGCCCGCCACGCCATGGACGAGCCGCTCCTGGCCCGGCTCTGGCACCGCCTGCCCTGGCTGCTGGTGGGCCTGCTGGGGTCGGCGGTCGCGGCCGTCCTGGTCCGGGGCTTCGAGGCCGACCTCGAGGCCGACGTGCGGCTGGCCTCCTTCATCCCCGGGATC
Source organism: Ornithinimicrobium pekingense DSM 21552 (assembly GCF_000421185.1). GTDB lineage: Bacteria > Actinomycetota > Actinomycetes > Actinomycetales > Dermatophilaceae > Ornithinicoccus > Ornithinicoccus pekingensis. The sequence continues at coordinate 90,377 of NZ_ATWJ01000011.1, read as the reverse complement.
GTCTACATGGCCGACGCGGTGGGGACGCAGACCGAGGCGCTGGTCATCCGCGGGCTGTCGGTGGGCGTGCCCGTCCGCCGCGTGGTCCGGCTGGAGGCGCTGACGGGCGTCGTCGTCGGGCTGTCGCTGGCCGCCGTCGCGCTGCCGGTGGTCGGGCTGGTCATGGGCTCCTGGCCGCTGGCCCTGACGGTGGCGCTGTCGCTGCTGGCGGCCTGCACCGTGGCCTCGGTCGTGGCGATGACCCTGCCGTGGGCGATGTCGGCGGCCGGGCGCGACCCGGCGTTCGGCTCCGGACCGCTGGCGACCGTCCTGCAGGACCTGCTCTCCCTGGTGATCTACTTCGCGGTCGCCGCCGCCGTCATGATGTGACGCCGCGGCACGACCTCATACCCGCACGGCTCAGAGCACCCCGTCGAGGTAGTCCAGCACCGAGGTGCGCACCGGCATGAGGTAGACGTGCTGGCCCTGCTCCCCGGCCGTGTCGATCGCCCGCCGGGCGTAGTCGCGCTGCCAGGCCAGCGACAGGTCGAAGTCGCGCGGGAAGGCGACGAGGTTGCGCCGGCGCCAGTAGCCGACCGAGGCGGGCGTGGTCACCGTCGTCGCGCCCCACCACACCTCGATGTCGGTGGGCAGCAGCCGGGCCCACGTCGACATGTAGGCGGTGTCGAAGAACGGCTGGGTGAAGACGCCGACCGCACCTGCCGACAGCTTGCGCTCGAGGTAGCGCATCTCGGCCGCGATGCCGTTGCGGTAGGGGTCGAGCCCGGCGTAGACGCGGACCTCGGGCAGCTCGGCACGGAAGCGGCGGATGACGTCGACCGCGTCGACGGGGTAGGTGTGGTGGGTGAAGTAGTCGGCGTCGTCGCCGGAGACGACCAGCACCTCCTGCACCCCGTGCTCGCGCACGGCGTCGACCATGGGCAGCGGGGCGTCCGGGTCCACGTCGGCGGCGCGCACGTGCGGGATCGCCGGGTATGCGGTGCCGCCGGGCCGGACCTGCGCGCTCGCCGAGCGCACGACGCCGCACGCGTCCCAGCTGCGCAGGTCGAACTTGAGCAGGTCGGGCACGTTGATCGTCGTCACCCACGGCAGCTTGGCCGCGATGTCGTTGATCTCGCCGGTGAGGGACTCGGCGCTGCGCGGCACGAGCTCGACGGAGATGCGGGTCTGGGAGGAGGTCATCGAGGGCCAGTCTGTCAATCTTCGGCACATGTCGGGAAATCGCCGCCGGAGCCGACGGTTCTGCGGCCGACACGCGTGAGCGAGTGTCCGACCTGCGGCGTCACGCCATACACGTGCGGTCCCGGACGCAGGACGCCCCCGCCGACGCGGGGTCGGCGGGGGCGTGCGCTGGTGCTCCGGGTGCTGCAGGACCCGGCCCGGGTCAGCGGGCGGCGGGCAGCTCGGGCAGCACGTCGGGGTTGGCCTCGAGCCAGGCCTCGACGGCCTCGGCCTCGTTGCCCTCGCCGTACTCGTTGACGACCATGTCCTCCAGCGAGCCGTACTGCTCGTCGGTCAGCTTGACCTGGCCGATCCACTCGGCGGCCTCGGGGAACTCCTCGGCGAAGCCCTCGGTGCCCAGGAAGTGCAGGGCCTCCGGGTCGCCCATGGCGCCCTCGGGGTCCTCCAGGTCCTTCATCGGGAACTCGCTGTAGGCCCAGAACGGGCGCCACAGGGTCACCACGATGTCCTCCTCGTCCTCCACCGCGCTCTGCAGCTCGCTGAGCATGGCGGCGGTGGAGGAGGTGACCAGCTCCCAGTCCTCCAGGCCGTAGGCCGGCATCATGCTGTCCTGGGTCACACCGGTCAGGCCGGCGCCGGGCTCGATGCCGACGATGCGGTCGCCGAAGCGGTCGGCGTTGTCGGCCAGCTCGGCCATCGAGTCGATGTCGACGTACTCCGGCACCGCGATGGTCAGCACCGCGTTGTCGTAGTAGGCGCCCAGGTCCTCGATCCGGTCGCCGTACTCCTCCATGTAGTCGGCGTGGGTCACCTCGGGCCAGGCGGAGGGGTAGACGTCGACGTCGCCGTTGGCCAGGCCGGTGTACAGCGGCGCCGCCTCGGTCAGCGTCTCCATCTCGACCTCGTAGCCGATCTGCTCCAGCTGGTTCTCCAGCAGGTAGGCCATCGACAGCCCGTCGGTCCACGAGGGCAGGAAGCCCATGGTGATGGTGCCGGAGGCGCCGGCCTCCGAGCCCTCGCCCTCCTCGGACGGGGTCTCCTCGCCGCCTCCGTCGCCGCACGCGGCGAGCACGAGCCCGGCGGTGGCCAGGCTGGCGGCGAGGGCGGTGGTGCGGGAGCGGCCGGGGCGGTGCAGGGTGGTCCTCATCGAAGGGGTCCTCTCGGTCGGTTTCACGGATGGGTCAGGGGGTATGGGGTGGTCCGGCTCAGACGCCGGCGCGGGCGTCCTGGGGCGCCTCGGAACGGTCCGTGCCGCCGGCGTCGGCGGTGGTGGTGCCGCCCGGCTGGGGCCCGGGGGCGGTGCCGCGTCGGGCCCGGGCCAGGGACAGCAGCGAGCCGCGGTGCCGGCCGGGGTCGCCCAGCGCGGCCGTGACGCGGTCGAGGAAGATCGCCAGGATGACCACGCCGATGCCGGCCTCGACGCCCATCGGCGTGTTGAGGCGGGCGATGGACTCCACGACGAGCTTGCCCAGGCCGTCGGCGCCGGTGAAGCCGGCGATGACCGCCATCGACAGGGCCAGCATGATGACCTGGTTGACGCCGGCCAGGATCGTCGGCACGGCCAGCGGCAGCTGGATCCCGCGCAGGATCTGCCACGAGGAGGCTCCGAAGGCCTGCCCGGCCTCGACCGTCTCGCGGTCGACCTGGCGGATGCCGAGCTCGGTCAGCCGCACGCCGGGGGGCAGGGCGAAGATGATCGTGGCGAAGATGCCGGGGACCAGGCCGATGGAGAAGAAGGTCACGGCCGGGATCAGGTAGACGAAGCCGGGCATCGTCTGCATGAAGTCGAGCACCGGCCGGACGACGGCGCTGACCGTGTCGTTGCGCGCGGCCAGCACGCCCAGCGGGATCGCCACGGCCACGGCCACGACCGTCGCGACGATGACCAGCGCCAGCGTCTGCATCGCAGGCAGCCAGATGTCCATGGAGATGATCAGGGCGAAGCCCAGGGCCGTGCCGACGGCCAGGCGCCACGAGGCCACCAGCCAGGCGACGAGTGCGAAGACGGCCACCATTACCAGCGCCGGGGGCCACATCAGCGCGTCGATGAGGCCCTCGACGACGGCCGTCATCACGTCGCGGAAGAGCTGCAGCAGGATGCTGAGGTTGTCGTCGATCCAGTCGAAGGCGCCGTCGACCCAGGTGCCGATCGGGACACGGGGCAGCAGGCTGTCGTCGGTCGTGCTCACGGGGCCACCACCTCGGCGTCGTCGGTCAGGGGTTCGGGGGAGTCGGGTATGCCGTCCGCCAGGACGGTCTCGACCGGCTCGTGGGACAGGGCGGCCAGCAGGGTGACCTGCGGGATGAGACCGGCGAGCCGTCCGGCGTCGTCGACCACGAGCAGCGGGCTCTCGCGACGGGCGGCGTCGGCGAGCAGGTCCGCCAGCGGCGTGTCCAGCCCGACCGTGCTGGCGCTGCGCTCGGTGAGGGGAAGGCGGTCGCTGCCCTCGCGCACGGCGGCGGCGATCTCCCCGGGCAGCACGACCCCGACGGGGGTGCGGTCGCGCCGGACCACCGCGAGGGCGTCCAGCTGGTGCTCGCGGATGAGGCGGTGGGCCTGGCGCGGGCCCTGCTCGGCACCGATCACCATCGCCGGCGGCTCCATCACGGCGCCGGCCGTGAGCACCTTGGCCCGGTCGACGTCCTGGACGAACTGGGCCACGTAGTCGTTCTTGGGGTCGTTGAGGATCTGCTCGGCGGTGCCGATCTGCTCGATCCGGCCGTCGCGCATCATCGCCACCCGGTCACCCATCCGCATCGCCTCGTTGAGGTCGTGGGTGATGAAGACGATGGTCTTGTCGAGCCGCTGCTGCAGCTCGACCAGCTGGTCCTGCATCTCGCGGCGGATGAGCGGGTCGAGCGCGCTGAACGCCTCGTCCATGAGCATGATGTCGGTCTCGGCGGCGAGCGCCCGGGCGAGGCCGACGCGCTGCTGCATCCCTCCGGAGAGCTCCGAGGGCATCGAGCCGCCCCACCCGTCGAGGCCGACCATGCCCAGCGCGCGTGCCGCCCGGGCCTCGCGGTCCGCCTTGTTCAGGCCCTGGACCTTCAGCGCGTAGGCCGCGTTCTCGCCGACGGTGCGGTGGGGCAGGAGGGCGAAGTGCTGGAAGACCATGGAGACCTTCTCGCGCCGCACCCGCCGCAGCGCCTCGCCCTTGAGGTGGGCGAGGTTCTCGCCGTCGATGACGACGTCGCCGGCCGTGGCCGGGTGCAGGCCGTTGATCATCCGGATCAGCGTCGACTTGCCGGAGCCGGAGAGCCCCATGACGACGAAGATCTCGCCGGCCCGCACCTCGAAGGAGGCGTCGATGACGGCCGGGGTCAGGCCCTGGGCGCGCAGCTCGTCGCGGCCGGCGCCGCGGTGGAGGGCCTCGACCCCGCGCTGGGGTCGGCGGCCGAAGATCTTGTACAGATGCTCAGCAGCAAGTACGGGCACAGGGATATCCCTCGGTCGTCGGTCACGGGTCTTGCGCGGTCGCACCGCAGGCGCACGGAGACGGGCGTGCCGCCAAGAAGGGCAGGCCGGAGCCCGCCGCAGAGGCGTTGAGAGGCGGAGGAACCGTTTATCAACGCTAGGCCAGAATCGCCGCAGGAATCCAATCCAGGCATAGATCGTTATTCCGCCGTGATCGCTTTGTTGTGCGATCGTGATGCATTCGTGGAATTCAGCGCAGCAGGGGGCCGAGCCAGCGCTCCGCCTCCGCCACCGTCCAGCCCTTCCGGGCGGCGTAGTCCGCCACCTGGTCGGCGTCGATCCGCCCGACCGCGAAGTAGGTGGAGTCGGGATGGCCCAGGATGAGCCCGGAGACCGAGGAGTTGGGCCGCATCGCCCCGTGCTCGGTCAGCGTCATGCCGGCCGTCCGCCCGGTGTCGAGCAGCCGCCACAGGGTCTGCTTCTCGGTGTGGTCCGGCTGCGCCGGGTAGCCGGGGGCGGGGCGGATCCCGTCGTAGCGCTCGCGGACCAGGTCCGCCACCGGCAGGTCCTCCTCCGGCGCGTAGCCCCACAGCCGGCGCCGGACCTCGCGGTGGGTCCACTCGGCGAAGGCCTCGGCGAGCCGGTCGGCGAGGACCTGGACCATGATCGCGCCGTAGTCGTCGTGCTCCTCGTCGCGCAGCCGGGCCGCGAGCTCCTCGGCCCCGTGGACGGAGACCGCGAAGGCGCCGACGTGGTCGCCCTCCGGTGCGACGAAGTCGGCGATCGAGGCGTAGCCACCCTGGGGCCGCAGCCGCTGCTGCCGCAGCCCGTGCAGCACGACCGGCTCGCCGTCCTCGCCCACCGGGCCCTCCAGGACGATGTCGTCGCCGTTGGGGTGGCGGTGCGCCGGCCAGAGCCCCACCACGCCCCGCGGCCGCAGCGTGCCGTCGGCCAGCAGCCGGCGCAGCCAGCGCTGCCCGTCCTCGAAGGTGGCCCGGGCCTGCTCCCCGACCTTGGGGTCCTCGAGGATCCGGGGGTAGGAGCCGCGCAGCTCCCAGGCGGTGAAGAACGGGGTCCAGTCGATGATCCCGACCAGCTCCTCGACCGGGGGCTCGAGGACCTGCGTGCCGAGCAGCGAGGGCGTCACCGGCACCGGGGCCTGGACCGCACGGGAGCGTGAGCGGGCCTCCTCGAGGGGCACGAGCTTCACGTCCTTGCTCGCGTGGCGCTCGCGCAGCTCGCCGTACTCGCCCGCGAGCCGGTCGCGCAGCTTGTCCTCGTAGCCGATCGCGTCCGCGGCCACGCCCACCGCGCGGGAGGCGTCGGTGACGTGCACGACGGTGCCCTCGTAGGCCGGGTCGATCTTGACCGCGGTGTGCGCCGCCGAGGTGGTGGCGCCGCCGACGAGCAGCGGCGTCGTCAGGCCGCGGCGCTGCATCTCCGTGGCCAGCGAGACCATCTCGTCCAGGCTCGGGGTGATCAGGCCCGAGACACCGATGAGGTCGGCGCCCAGCTCCTCGGCCGTGGCGAGGATCTTCTCCGCCGGCACCATCACGCCCAGGTCGTGCACCTCGTACCCGTTGCAGCCGAGGACCACGCCGACGATGTTCTTGCCGATGTCGTGCACGTCGCCCTTGACCGTGGCCATGACGATCCGGCCCTTGCGCGAGCCGCTGCCGTCGGCCGCCTTGGCCGCCTCCAGGTAGGGGGTGAGGTGGGCGACCGCCTTCTTCATCACCCGGGCCGACTTGACCACCTGGGGCAGGAACATCTTGCCCGCGCCGAAGAGGTCGCCGACCACGTCCATGCCGGCCATGAGCGGGCCCTCGATGACCTGCAGCGCCGAGCCCAGCTCGTGGTAGGCCTCCTCGGCGTCCTCGACGACGTGGCTGTCGATGCCCTGCACCAGCGCGTGCCGCAGCCGCTCGGCGACGGGTGCCTCGCGCCACGCCAGCGCCCTGGCGGCCCGCTCGCCCGCCGCGCCCGAGGACTCGTCGGACTGCTCGGCCTTGATCCGCTCGGCCAGCGTGATGAGCCGCTCGGTGGCGTCCTCGCGGCGCGCCAGGACCACGTCCTCGACGGCCTCGCGCAGCTCGGGCTCGATGTCCTCGTAGACGCCGAGCATCCCGGCGTTGACGATGCCCATGTCGAGGCCCGCACGGATGGCGTGCAGGAGGAAGACCGTGTGCATGGCCTCACGCACGACGTTGTTGCCGCGGAAGCTGAAGGAGACGTTGGAGACCCCGCCGGAGACGAGGGCCCCGGGCAGGTTCTCCTTGATCCAGCGGGTGGCCTCGATGAAGTCCAGCGCGTAGCGGTCGTGCTCGGACATGCCGGTCGCCACGGTCAGGATGTTGGGGTCGAAGATGATGTCGTGCGCCGGAAAGGGGTCCGGCAGCGCCTCCGACGCGGTCGTCAGCAGCCGGTAGGCGCGCTCGCACACCGCGACCCGGCGCTCGTAGGTGTCGGCCTGGCCCTGCTCGTCGAAGGCCATGACCACCACCGCGGCGCCGTAGCGCCGCACCACGGCCGCACGGCGCAGGAACTCGGCCTCGCCGTCCTTGAGCGAGATGCTGTTGACCACGCCCTTGCCCTGCACGCACCGCAGCCCCGCCTCCAGCACCTCCCAGCGCGAGGAGTCGATCATCACCGGCACCCGCGCCACGTCGGGCTCGCCGGCGAGCAGGTTGAGGAAGTGGGTCATCGTCGCCGGGCCGTCCAGCATCCCCTCGTCGACGTTGACGTCCACCAGCTGCGCCCCGGCCTCGACCTGCTGCCGGGCGATGGCCACCGCCGCGTCCCAGTCGCCCTCGCGCACGGCCCGGGCGAACTTCGGCGAGCCGGTGATGTTGGTGCGCTCGCCGACGTTGACGAAGTTGACGTCCGGGGAGAGCGTGAAGGCCTCCAGGCCGCTCGTGCGCAGGTATGGCGTGAGCTGCGCCGGGGTGCGGGGCGCGGCGCCGGCCACTGCGTCCGCGATGGCGCGGATGTGGTCGGGCGTGGTGCCGCAGCAGCCGCCGACGACGTTGAGCAGCCCCTCGGCGGCCATCGAGCCGAGGACCTCGGCCATCTCCTCGGGGGTGTCGTCGTAGCCGCCGAAGGCGTTGGGCAGGCCGGCGTTGGGGTGCACCGACGTCAGCGCGGTCGACGCCGCGCCGAGCTCGCGCAGGTGGGGGCGCATCGCCTCGGCGCCGAGGGCGCAGTTGAGCCCGACGGAGAAGAGGTCGACGTGCTCGGTGGAGACGGCGAAGGCCTCAGGGGTCTGTCCCGACAGCGTCCGGCCGGAGGCGTCGGTGATGGTGCCCGAGAGCATGACCGGCACGGGGGCCGGCCGGTCGGAGCCGTCGGCACCGGAGGCACCGGAGCCCGCCCGGGCGGCCTGCACGTCGCCGATCGCGTGCAGCGCGGCCTTGGCGTTGAGGGTGTCGAAGACCGTCTCGACCAGCAGCAGGTCGACCCCGCCCTCGAGCAGCGCCGCGACCTGTTCCGCATACGCCTCGCGCAGCTGCTCGTAGGTGACGCTGCGGTGCTCGGGGCGCTCGACGTCGGGGGAGAGGGAGGCGGTGCGGTTGGTCGGTCCGACCGACCCGGCGACCCAGCGGGGGCGACCGGTGGCGGCCGCGACCTCGTCGGCCACCTGCCGGGCGACGCGGGCGGCGGCGACGTTGATGTCGTGCACGAGCCCCTGCGTGCCGTAGTCGGCCTGCGCGATCGCGGTGGCGCTGAAGGTGTTGGTGGTCAGGATGTCGGCGCCCGCCTCGAGGTAGGCGCGGTGCACCGACGCCAGCACGTCGGGCCGCGTCAGCCCCAGCAGGTCGAAGTTGCCCCGCAGCGCGGTGTCCGCGTGGGCCGCCCACGCAGGCCCCTCCCCGTGGAAGTCCTCCTCGACGAGCTCCACCTGCTGAAGCATCGACCCGTATCCGCCGTCCAGGACGAGGATTCTTTCGTCAGCCACGGCACGGAGGGGGTGCCGGGTGGCGGATGCTTCGGTCGAGGGGTGGTGGGGCTGCACTCCCACACTGTAGGTGCCGTGACGTCAGGGGCCGAATCCCCGGGGGGCAGGGCTCAGCTGCCCGCACCCTCCTCGACCCGGTTGTCCGGTCCCGGCGCCTCGGGCAGCTCGCTGGCCCGGACCAGCCGCAGCGCGGTGACGAAGACGAGCCCGCCGAGCAGGTTGAGCGGGGTGACGTACCAGAACCAGGCGAGCCACTCCCCGTAGGTCACCGACCCCTCGGCGTGGATCGCGCCGAAGATGATGATCGAGTCCAGGACGGAGTGGAACAGGCTCAGGCCGGCCAGGAGGAAGCCCGCCGCGAAGGCCGCCACCACCTTGACGCCGTCGGAGTCGGTGCCCTGCTGCATCCGGGTCAGGACCGTGATGACGATGCCGCCGAGCAGCGAGAGCGTCACCGCCCGCAGGTCCAGCGGGGAGTCGACGAAGTGCCGCGCACTCTCGGTCAGCACCTCGCCGAACTCGGGGAAGGCCTTGGCCACCAGCCACATGAACACCCACCCGCCGGCCAGGTTCGTCAGCAGCGTGACCCCCCACAGCCGCAGCAGCTGCAGCAGCGTGCCGCGTCCGGCGAAGAGCGCCATGATCGGCAGGAGGAAGCCCTCCGTGAACAGCTCGCTGTGCGCCAGGTAGAGCGCGGCCAGCCCGATGCCGAAGGCTAGGCCGGCCAGCAGGTGGTCACCCGTCTGGTGCAGGACCGCGAGGTAGGCCATGATGCCGAGGCCGACCTCGAGCCCGCCGAAGAAGCCGGTGGTCAGCAGCGCCCGCCACCCGCGGTGCAGCCGCTCGGCGCCCTTGTCGACCGTGCCCTGGAAGGACTCGACCACCTCCTCCTCGGCGCGGGCCGCGGCCGGGTCGACCTGTCCCTCCTGGTCCTGGGCCACCACGTCGTCGGTCTGTCGCCGACCCGTCGAGTCGTCCATGGCCGCTCCTTGTCTGGACGCCCGCCGGTGGGCGTCGCGTCCGGTCGGTGCTGCATTTGCCAGACCCCCGGGTCGATGGGTCAGGGTGGAGGTGACCGAGACGCCCGTGCCCCTGCGACGGGGCGGCGTCGAGGCCGGCACCCGCTGCCGGTCCACTCGAGAAGAGTAGGAGACCACGCATGCTGACCGTCACCGAGAACGCCCAGGCCGTCGTCAAGGGCCTGACCTCCGAGCAGGGCATGCCCGAGACCGCGGGGCTGCGCCTCTCGCTCGCCCCCGACCAGTCCCAGCTGCAGGTGGCCATCGTGCCGCAGCCGGAGCCGACCGACCAGGCCGTCGGCGACACCGAGGCGCCGGTCTACCTCGCCGAGGACACCGTCCCGACCCTGCAGGACCAGACGCTGGACGCCGCGCAGACCCCCGAGGGCATCGGCTTCACGCTGCAGCCGCAGCAGCCCGCCGGGCCCAGCGCCTGAGCGGAGCTCCCTCAACGCTGCGAGTGCCCCGGTTCCCGCGACCCTGGACTGTCCAGGCCGCGGGAACCGGGGCACTCGCGCGTCCGGGCCGCGACGTCCGGACGACGGGCCCGCGCACGTCAGGACGGTGCGAACCGGGTGGCGGCACGAGGGAACCCTGAGACACTGGTCCGGCCATGACGAACCCTGACGCGACCGAGCGCCGCCCCCTGACCGCCACCTACCGGATGCAGCTGCACGCCGGCTTCACCTGCGACGACGCCCTGGCGGTGCTGCCCTACGTCGAGGCGCTCGGCGTCAGCCACGTCTACCTCTCCCCGGTGCTGGCCGCCGCCCCCGGCTCCGAGCACGGCTACGACGTCCTGGACCACACCCGGGTCAACCCCGAGCTCGGCGGGCGCGAGGCCCTGGAGCGCCTCGCCTCCGCGGCGCACGCGCGTGGCATGGGTGTGGTCGTCGACATCGTCCCCAACCACATGGCGCTGACGGCGCAGACCTGGCGCAACGCCCCGCTGTGGGAGGTGCTCGCCCAGGGCCGGCACGCGGCCCGGGCGCACTGGTTCGACGTCGACTGGGACCACCTCGGCGGACGTTTCGGGCTGCCGGTCCTCGGCCGGCCGCTGGAGGAGGTCCTCGCCGCCGGCGAGATCACCGTCGGCACCGGCCGCGACGACGAGGGACCGGCCGCGGGCCGGCCGGTCGCCCGCTACTTCGAGCACGTGCTGCCGCTGGCCCCCGGCACCGAGCGGCTCGCCGACACCCTGCCCGCCCTGCTGGAGGCCCAGCACTGGCAGCTCGCGCACTGGCTCGACTCCGCCGAGGTGCTCAACTACCGGCGCTTCTTCGAGGTCGACCAGCTGATCGGCGTCCGCGTCGAGGAGCCCGACGTCTTCGAGGCCACCCACGCCGAGCTGCTCGACCTGCACCACCAGGGCGTCGTCGACGGTTTCCGCATCGACCACCCCGACGGCCTGGCCGACCCGGCCGGCTACCTGGCCATGCTCCACGACCGGCTCCGGCCCGACGCCCCCGTCTGGGTGGAGAAGATCCTCGAGGGGCCCGAGCGCCTGCCGTCGTCCTGGCGGTGCGAGGGGACCACCGGGTATGACGCGGCCGCGGCGGTCACCGGAGCCCTCGTCGACCCCACCACGGCGGAGGCGGTCACCACCGCCTGGTTCGCCACCGGCGGTGAGCCGGACCTGGAGGTGGAGGTGGAGCGGTGCAAGCGGCAGGCGGTCGAGGCCCTGCTGCAGCCGGAGGTGGGCCGGCTGGTCCGCCGCGCGCGGGAGGCCCTCCCGCAGCTCGACGAGCACCGGCTGCGGGCCGCCCTGTCCGAGCTGCTGGTCGACGTGCACGTCTACCGCGCCTACGTGCGCCCCGGCGACGTCGGCGGCGCGGCCCGCGACGACTCGCTGGAGCGCCCGCTGCTCGAGGCGCTGGAGCGGGCCCGGGCCACCCGTCCCGACCTCGACGCCGAGCTGGTCGCCCTCGGGGAGGTGCTGCTGCGCCCCGACTCCGCGGCGGCTGACCCCGGCGCGGCCTCCGACCTGTGCGTCCGGTTCCAGCAGACCACCGGTCCGGTGATGGCCAAGGGCATCGAGGACACCGCCTTCTACCGGTGGCACCGGCTCGTCGCGCTCAACGAGGTCGGCGCCGACCCCTCGGTCGGCGAGCGGCCCGAGGAGGCGGTCGCGGCGCTGCACACCTGGGCCCGGCACCAGGCCGAGCACTGGCCGCGCGGCATGACCACGCTGTCGACCCACGACACCAAGCGCAGCGAGGACGTGCGGGCCCGCATCCTGGCCGTCGCGGGCGACGCCGACGCGTGGCGCGAGCTGTCGGCCGCGGGCGCGGCCGCCGCCCAGCGCCACGGGGTCGACGCCCCCACCGCCCACCTGGTGTGGCAGACGCTCGTGGGAGCCGGACGGGTCGCGACCGACCGGCTGCACGACTACCTCGTCAAGGCCGTGCGCGAGGCCAAGCTGCACAGCACGTGGGTCGAGCCCGACGCGGCCTACGAGGCGCGCGTGCTGGCGCTGGCCGACGAGATGGTCAGCGAGGGCGAGGTCAGCGACGCGATAGGCGCGGCCGTCCGCGACAACGAGCTGACGATCCGCACCCTGACCCTGGCGCAGAAGGTCATCCAGCTCACGCTGCCCGGCGTGCCCGACACCTACCAGGGCTCGGGTCTGGTCGACCTCAGCCTGGTCGACCCCGACAACCGGCGGCCCGTCGACTACGACCAACGGCTCGCGCGGCTGCAGCGGCTCGACGCCACCGGCCGGCCGCGGGACCTGTCCGACGAGGTGCTGTGGACGACCTCGCGCGTGCTGCGGCTGCGCAGCTGGCTGCCGCAGGCCTACGGTCCCGGGGCCGCCTACGAGCCGATCGCCGCGGAGCCGTCGCCGCACGTCCTGGGCTTCCTGCGCGGGGGCGTCGCCGCCACCCTGACCATCCGCGCGCCCCGTGCCCTCGGCGCGGCCGGCGGCCTGGGCGGCACGCGCGTCCTGCTGCCGCCGGACCACTGGCGCGACGCGCTGACCGGTGCCGACCACCACGTGGGCGAGGAGGGCGTGCTCGCCGTCGACGTCTTCGCGACGGCGCCCGCCGCCGTGCTCGTCCGCGCCCGCGACCTCGAGGAGGGACCCCGTTGACCGACGCCGACACCACCGCCCCCGAAGGCAGCCGCACCTACCGCCTCTGGGCACCGGACGCCTCCTCCGCCGAGCTGCGCCTCGGCGCGGACGGGGCCAGCCGGGTGCCGATGGAGCCGGCCGAGGACGGCTGGTGGCAGGTCTCGGCGCAGCCCGGTGACGGGCGCTACTCCTTCTGCGTCGACGGTGGCTCGGCGATCCCCGACCCGCGCTCGCTGCGCCAGCCCGACGGTGTCCACGGGCCCAGCGCGCTCGTCGACACCGCCGCCTTCCCCTGGACCGACCAGGGGTGGCAGGGCGTGCCGCTCCAGGGCGCCTCGGTCTACGAGCTGCACGTCGGCACCTTCACCCCCGAGGGCACCTTCGACGGTGTCGTCGAGCACCTCGACCACCTCGTCGACCTGGGGGTCTCGGTGATCGAGCTCATGCCGGTCGCCGCCTTCCCGGGGCGGCACGGCTGGGGCTACGACGGCGTCTGCCTGTATGCCGTGCACGAGCCCTACGGCGGCCCAAAGGGCCTGGCCCGGCTCGTGGACGCCGCCCACGCGCGGGGCCTGGCGGTCTGGCTCGACGTCGTCTACAACCACCTCGGGCCGGTCGGCAACTACCTGTCGCAGTCAGGCCCCTACTTCACCGACCGCCACCACACGCCCTGGGGCGAGGCGGTCAACCTCGACGGACCGGGCAGCGACGGGGTCCGCGCCTTCGTCCTCGACAACGTGCGCCTGTGGCTGGAGGACTACCACCTGGACGGGCTGCGCCTGGACGCCGTCCACGCGCTGCACGACGAGCGCGCGACCCACCTGCTCGAGGAGCTGGCGGTCCTCGCCGACGAGATCAGCGAGCGCACCGGCATACCCCGCACGCTCGTCGCCGAGTCCGACCGCAACGACCCGGCCACCGTGGCGCCGCGCTCGCCCGGGGGAGCCGGTGGCACCGGCCTGCACGGGCAGTGGGCCGACGATGTCCACCACGCCCTGCACGCCGCGCTGACCGGGGAGTCGCAGGCCTACTACGGCGACTTCGCCCGCGACCCCGACTCGCTGCCCAAGGTGCTCTCGCGCAGCCCGTTCTTCCACGACGGCACCTTCTCCACCTTCCGCGGCCGGACCCACGGCCGGCCCGTCGAGCCGCAGGTCACGCCGGGGTGGAGGTTCGTGGCCTCGCTGCAGACGCACGACCAGATCGGCAACCGTGCCGCCGGCGACCGGATCGGGCACGCCATACCCCCGGGGCGGCACGCGATCGGCGCCGCGCTGCTGCTCACCTCCCCCTACACGCCGATGCTCTTCATGGGCGAGGAGTACGCCGCCTCCACCCCGTGGCAGTACTTCACCGACCACGCCGAGGACTGGCTGGCCCAGGCGATCCGCGAGGGGCGCGAGCGCGAGTTCTCCGAGCACGGCTGGGCCGGCGACGTGCCCGACCCGCAGGACCGCGGCACGGTCACCGCCTCGACGCTCGACTGGGAGGAGCTCGGACGCGAGCCGCACGCGCGGATGCTCGACTGGTACCGCACCCTGCTGCGCCTGCGCCGTGAGCTGCCCGGCCTGCGCGAGACCCCGCTCGGGCAGGGCGAGGTATGCCGTGAGCCCGCGGGCGACGGGTCCGCCGAGCTGCTCACCGTGCGGCGCGGCGAGGTCACCGTCCTGGCCGTGCTGGGTGAGGGGCGTGCCGAGCGGGAGGTTCCGGGGCAGGTGCTGGCCGCCTTCGGCGACGTCGAGGAGCACGCGGGACGCCTGGTCCTGGGCGGCGACTCGGTCGCCGTCGTCGGGGAGCCGTCGTGACCGGTGCGGAGGAGCGGCGCCCCTTCCACCGCCCGGCCTACCGGCCCTCGGAGGCCCTGGAGAACGCCGCGGGCGGCGTCGACCCGCTCGAGGCGGTGGAGGCGGCCCACCGGACCGCCGAGCTCGTCGTGGGCCGCGGTCGCGACACCGACGACCCCCAGCTGACCGCCCGCCTCGTCGGGCTCGTGCAGGAGGTCGGCCTGGCGACCGTGGCCGAGATGTGGTCCGACCGGCCCGCCCGCACCCTGCCCGGGGCGCTGTGGCGGCTCTACCTGCTGCACGAGTGGGTGCAGCGCCGGCCCGAGGAGGTCGGCCGGCTCTACGCCGGGGCCGCCGGGCACGCCGAGGTCTACCGCGCGATCGCCGGCGTGGCCGAGCCCCCCGACCCCGAGGGCTTGGGACGCCTCACCCAGGAGATCCTCACCGGGGTGTTCACCGGGGACCTGGCGGTGGCGCTCGAGCGTGCCTCGGCCTTCTGCCACGTCATGGCGGTCGGGCTGGCCGAGCCCGGGGCGCAGGACATCCCCGCCGAGCAGGCGCAGCGCGGCGCCCGGATGCGCGACACCGCCGACGACCTCACGGCCTGCGCCCGGCTGTGGCGCAAGGGCGACCTGCACTAGCGGCCCCGCGGTGCACGACCCACGCACGTGAGTGGGTCGTGCACAGGTGCGGCCGCGGACCGCGTGCCTGCGCCACGCACGTGAGTGGGTCGTGCACAGGTGCGTGTGAACCGCTTCACATCGACAGGTCGTGGGGAACAATGGTCCCGAGGTCCTCGTTGGACCTCATCGCGTGCCGGGCCGCGGCAGCCCCGGGCTCCAACATTCGCCGCTACGAGCGGCCTCGCGCCGAGAGGCGCTCCCGGCCCGGCACGCAACTTCCCCCGTCACGGACACGTCCGTGCGGGGGTCGCTCCTTTCTGGGGCGCGTCGCTGTCGCGGCCGGGCGCCCGCCACGTCGTGGTCAGGAGGCGGCGGGACGGTGCCGCTCGACCGCGACCACCCGGGCCTCGTCACCGGCTCCGGTCATCGTGCACGCCAGGACCTCGCCCTTGTCCAGCGGGACGTCGGCCAGGCGCCTGAGCAGCCGGCGCGACCCCGCCGGGAGGTCCCGGCCTGCCCGGCCGTGCAGGGCCGCGACCATCGGGGGCAGGACCGGGCCGTGCGTGCACAGCGCGGCGGGCTCGGCGGCCTCCAGCACCGCGGCGAGGTGCTTTCCGGCCTTGCCCGGGGACGCCTCGAAGCCCTCCTCGGACAGCCCCTTCTTGGTCACCAGCTCCAGCTGCTGGGCGCGCGTGTAGGGCTCGACGGTGTCGACGCAGCGCACGGCCGGACTGGTCAGGACGCGGCGCGGGGCGTAGGCCTGCAGGATCGGCACCAGGTGCCGGACGCGGCGCCGGCCGGCGTCGCTCAGCGGCCGGGCGGGGTCGGTGCGGCCCCAGGCGCCGCGCGGCACCGCGTGGGCGTGCCGCACGACCAGCAACGGCCAGGTCGCCAGCAGGCCCCCGTCATGGTGGGCGAGCACGGCCTCCAGCTGCTCGCGGTCGCGGTCGTAGGTGAGGCGCCGCGCAGCCAGGGTGGGGGAGAGCCAGGCGACCTCGTCGACCTCGTGCTCCAGGGCCCCGTCACCACCGACGACCTCACCGGCCCAGTAGCGCACGTGCTTGGTCTGGCCGTTGACCAGCGGGTAGCACGACTCGGGCAGCGGGCGGCCGAGGCGGACCCGCAGGCCCGTCTCCTCCAGCGTCTCGCGGGCCGCGGCGGCCGCCCAGTCCTCGCCCCGGTCGAGCTTGCCCTTGGGCCAGGACCAGTCGTCGTACTTGGGCCGGTGCACGAGCGCGACCTGGAGCACCCCGTCCCGGACCCGGTAGGGCAGGACGCCGGAGGCCCTCACGACGCGCGGGGGCGGGCTCACGACCCGGCGGCCCCGGCGGCATACATGACGTCGACCGCGGAGCGCTCGAAACCGATCCGGCCGTAGGTGGCGATCGCGGCGGCGTTGTCCCCGTCGACGTAGAGCGTGGCCGTCTCGACCCCCACGTTGCGCAGGTGCTGCAGGCCCAGGAGCGTGATCGCGCGCCCGAGGCCGCGGCCCTGGTAGTCGGGGTCCACACCGACGACGTAGACCTCACCCGTGACCGTCCCGCCGGGCTGGGCCCCCTCGACCTTGGTCCAGTGGAAGGCGGCCAGGCGGGCGAAGCCGTCGGGGTCCACGTCCTCGCGGTCCTCGATGACGATGAACCCGTGCGGGTCGAACCACGGCTCCTGCTGCCGCTCGCGCAGGTCGGTCATCGTCATCCGGCCCTGCTCGGCGTGGGCGGCGAAGGCGCGTGCGTTGACCGCCAGCCACGCCTCCTCGTCCTGGCCGACGCGGAAGGTGCGCACGCCGAAGCCGTCAGGGACCTCGACGTGGTCGGGCAGCTCGGCCCACTCGCCCACGAGCGGGCGGCTCATCTGCCACAGCTCGCGCACGACCGTGAGCCGGCGCGAGGTGTAGAGGCGGCGTGCGTCCTGCAGGTCGCCGTGCGACCAGAGCCGCACGCCCGGCCACCGCTGCAGCACGTGGTCCAGCAGCATCCCCCCGATGCCCCGGCGGCGGTGCTCGGGGTCGACCACGAGCTCCCCGGAGGGGGCGTCGGGGTCGGCCTCGTCCACGTGGCCGTACGCCAGGACCCGGGCGTCGGGCTCGCCGGGCCGGTCGAGCACGACGAGGTGGGTGGAGGTGGGGACGCTGTCCTCCCCGGGCAGGCGCCGAGCCTGCAGCACGGTCTGCTCGGACAGCGGGCGGACGCCGTCGTGCTGCGCCGCGCGGACGGCGAGCGCGAGGATGTCGCCGGACAGTCGTGGCGGAAGGGTGGGCAGCTCCTCGACGGTGGGGCTCTGGCCAGGCATGGGGGTCAGTGTGGCACGACGGTCAGGCGTCACCGGTGCGCGGCCCGCTGAAGCGGTAACCCACCCCGCGGATCGTCCCGATCAGCGACTCCCGCTCCGGCCCGAGCTTGGCCCGCAGCCGCCGGACGTGGACGTCGACGGTCCGCGTGCCCCCGTAGTAGTCCATCCCCCACACCTCCTGGAGCAGCGTGTCGCGGGTGACGACCCGTCCGGGACGCTGCACGAGGTAGCGCAGCAGCTCGAACTCCTTGAAGGTCAGGTCCAGCGGCACCCCGCCGGCGCGGACCGACCAGCTGGCCTCGTCCACGACCACGTCGGCCACCCGGATCACCTCCGGGGCCGCCTCGGTGGCCGGGCGGGCGGCGCGCCCGCCGGCGGTCGTGGCGGCGCCGGGGCCGCGGGCGAGCAGCAGGCGCACCCGGGCCGACATCTCCGCCGGGCCGGCCGAGCACAGCACCAGGTCATCCATCGGCCACTGCCGGTCGACCACGGAGAGCCCGTCCACGTCGACGACCAGCAGCACCGGGCACGACACGCGCACCGCGGCGAGCGAGCGCAGGGTCCCGCGCGCGGCCACGAGGTCGGAGACGGCGTCGACGACGAGGAGGTCGGGCTCGGCGCCGGTCGCCAGCGGTCCGACGTCCATCGGGCGGACGCTGACGTGGTGGGGGAGCAGGGCCAGCCCGGGCGCGACCTCGGGCACCGCGGCGTCGACCGGGGCGCGTGAGGTGAGCAGGACCAGGTCGGCCACCGCCACAGGATAGAGCGGCCCTGGGATACTGGGTGCATGTCCCCGACCTCCCGCCTGCGTCCACGCCTGGCTCCGTCGGCCTGGGTGACCGCGTCGGTGGGGGTGGTGGTGGCGGTCCTGGCCCTCGCCGCGGTCGCCGCGCCGGAGGTCCTCGCCTTCGCCCTGGCGGCCGGCGGGGCGGTGCTGGCGTGGGGCTGGGCGGGCACCCTGGACCTGCCGAGCCCCCGGGGCACCCTGTCCGTCATCGTCGTCGGCGGGCTCGCCCTGGTCCTCAGCGTCGCGACCCGCGACGGGGCGCCGTGGCTGGTGTGGGTCCCCGCGGCCCTGACCATCGCGATGATCGCCGCGTTCGCCCACCAGCTCTTCCGCGTCGACGGCCGGCCGCGGCTTGTGCAGTCGGTCAGCTCGGTGGTGCTCGCGCTGGCGCTGGTCGCCTGCGGCGTCCTGCTCGTGCCACCGGCCCGCACCCCCGAGGGGGAGTGGCTCGTGGTCGGCGCCCTGGTCGCGGCGGCGGCCTCCTCCGCCACCGACCTGCTCGGCCGCTACCCGGCCCTGCGCAGCTGGCTCACCGCCCTGGCGATGACCTCGGGAGGCCTGGCCGCCGTCGTGGTCGCCCTCCTCGCGGGTATGGAGTGGACGACCTGGCTGCTCGTCGGCGTCGCCTCCGGTGCGCTGAGCCACGCGATGCGTGCGGTGATGGCGCCGCTGCCCACGCTGGCGCTGGCCCGGCCCCGTCTGGTCGCGGCGCTGGCCTCGGTGCTGGTCGTCGGCGTCGTGCCCTACCTGGTCGCCCAGGCCTTCGTCCCCGGCGCCCTCGCCGGCTGAGCGCGTCCCCGCCGCGGGTGCGGTGCTCGCCGCGGCCCCTACGATGGGACGCGTGCCTATCGAGATCGACCCCACCATGCACCCCGACTGCGCGCCGCTGGCCTGGATGATCGGCTCCTGGGCCGGCGCCGGTGTGGTGGGCTACCCCTCCATCGAGTCCCGGCACTTCGGCCAGGAGATCGAGGTCACCCACGACGGCCGGCCGTTCCT
Organism: Ornithinimicrobium pekingense DSM 21552; assembly: GCF_000421185.1. Lineage (GTDB taxonomy): Bacteria > Actinomycetota > Actinomycetes > Actinomycetales > Dermatophilaceae > Ornithinicoccus > Ornithinicoccus pekingensis. Next base: position 71,251 of record NZ_ATWJ01000011.1, on the reverse strand, counting down.
GCAGTGGACCTCGCGGGCGTGGCTGCTCGACGCCGACGGCAACCAGGAGCGGCCCGCCGCGGTCGAGACCGGTTTCTGGCGCCCGCAGCCCGACGGCGAGGTGGAGCTGGTCCTGGCCCACCCCACCGGGATCGTGGAGATGTACTTCGGGCGGACCGAGCCGGCCAAGGTCGAGGTGCAGACCGACGGGGTCATCCGCAGCCCGCACGCCAAGGAGTACACCGCGGCGCACCGGCTCTACGGCTACGTGGGCGGCAACATGATGTGGGTCATGGACATGGCCGCGACGGGCCACAGCCTGCAGTCGCACGTCTCCGCCGAGCTCAAGAGGGTCTGACCTGACCGCCCGGCACTGACCGCCCGGTCGGCCGCGGGCGCCGGCTCAGCAGCCGCCGCTGAACCCGCTCGTGGGGGACACGTCGTCGCGGTAGTCCTCCATCGTGTCGGTGCGCAGGTGCTGGCCCAGCTCGGCCATCTGCGACTCGGCCATCACCACGATCGAGCCGGCCACGGGGTGGGAGTCGATGCCGCACCACGGGCCGCTCCAGAAGTGGACGTCGCCCCCGCGCACGTCGCGCATGGCGAAGCCGAGGTTGCGCATGTCGCCGACCCGCAGGTCCTCGTCCACCGTGAGGTTGGTGGTGGCGGCGTCGACGAAGTTGGCCAGTCGCACGGGGTTGGTCAGGGTCTCGCGCGACAACGCCTTGAGCATCACCGCCTTGACGAACTGCATCTGCCGCTCGCCCCGGGAGATGTCGCCCTGGGACAGCGAGTAGCGCTCGCGGACGAAGCGCAGGCCCTCCTCGCCGTTCATGTGCTGCACCCCGGCGCTGAAGCCGCCACCGGCCTCGGTGACCTGCACGTCGACGCCGCCGATCGCGTCGGTCATCGCCTTGAAGCTCTCGAAGTTGACCATGACGACGTGGTCGATCGGGACGTCGACCAGCGGCTGCAGCGTCTGCATGAGCAGGGGCGCGCCGCCGTAGGCGTAGGCGGCGTTGATCTTGGAGCTGCCTCCCGTCCCGGCGATCGGCACGAAGAGGTCGCGCGGGAAGTGGACCAGGTCGACCCGGTCCCGCTCGTCGTTGACGTGCATGAGCACGATGACGTCCGAGCGGCCGCGCTCGACGGACAGGTCACGGCTGTCGGTGCCGATGACCAGGAAGTTGAGTGCGTCGCCGGAGGAGGGGTCGCGCTCCGGGACGCTCACCGGCACCTCGATCCCCGTGACGTCGATCGGCTGGCCGTCCTCACCGACGATCGGTGCGTCCTGCTCGTCCTCGGCAGCCTCGGCCTCACCGCCGTCCGCGGGGTCACCGGTGCCGGCGTCCCCGCCCGTGGCGTCCGTGCCGTCGTCGCCCTCCTCGTCGCCGGCGGGCTGGCGCGCCCCGTCGGGGGCGATGGTGATGACGCCGTCGCGGTCGGCCTTGAGGTCCTCGTGGGTGATGTTGTCCGAGACGGTGTCCTGCAGGTAGAAGGCGTAACCCGCCACCACGAGCACGGCCAGGAGCGCGAGGCCACCCACCGCCCACGCCACGAACCGCACCGGTCCACCGCGTCGCCGACGGCGCCCGCGGCCCGGGCGACCGCGGGCGTGCCCGAGCGAGGTGTCGTCGTCATACGCCATGGGTGCGGAGTGTAGTCACGTCCGCTGGCGGGCCCCTGCGTCTCGCGCACCCCGTCCGGGCCGCCCGGACGGTGACGTACCGTGAAGGTCCGTCGTCCCCCGTGAGAAGGAGCCCCCGCATGAGTGTCCTGCTGGAGCGGCCCGGAGCCGTCGACGGCACCGGCCCCGACACCGGCGTCGCGGCGCACTACGGGGCGCCGCACAAGGAGCAGGTGCTGCTCGCCGAGGGCCTGGCGGTCGTCGACCTGTCCCACCGCGGCGTCGTCACGGTGAGCGGTCCCGACCGCCTGACCTGGCTGCACTCGCTGACCACGCAGCAGCTCAGCGACCTGCCCCCGCGCACCTCGGTCGAGACGCTGGTGCTCTCACCCAAGGGCCACGTCGAGCACGCGCTGCACGTCGTCGACGACGGCACCACCACCTGGCTGACGACCGAGCCGGGGGCGGCCCCGGCCGTCGCCGGCTGGCTCGACTCCATGCGGTTCATGCTGCGGGTCGAGGTCGACGACGTCACCGAGGGGTATGCCGTGCTCGGCGAGCCGGTCGGCGCCGAGTCCGCCGAGGGGGAGCCGCTGGCCTGGGTCGACCCGTGGCCACGGCTCGTGGGGGACAGCCACGCCTACGGCCCGGTGGGGCAGGAGCACCCGGCGCACGGCCGTGCCTGGCGCGAGCTCATCGTGCCGCGGGCCGGGCTCGAGGACGCCGTGGGCGACCGCCCGCTGGCGGGCACGTGGGCCGCCGAGGCGCTGCGCGTCGCCGCCTGGCGCCCGAGGGCCGGGGTCGACACCGACCACCGCTCCATCCCCCACGAGCTGGACTGGCTCCGGACCGCCGTGCACCTGCACAAGGGCTGCTACCGGGGCCAGGAGACGGTGGCCCGGGTCAAGAACCTCGGCCGCCCGCCCCGCCGCGTGGTCTTCCTCCACCTCGACGGCTCCGGCCACGTCTCCCCGGAGCCGGGCGCCGAGCTCGTGCCCGCCGACGGAGGTCGCGCCGTGGGCCACCTGACGAGCGTGGCCCGCCACCACGAGGACGGCCCGATCGCCCTGGCCCTGGTCAAGTACACGACCGACCCCGCGGCCGTGCTGCTGGCCGGGGACGTCTCCGCCGCGCAGACCCCGATCGTGCCGGTGAGCACCGAGCGCCCGACCGCCCGCCCCCGCATCCCCCGCGCCTGACCCTTCACCGACCGAGGACGTCGCGCGCACGCCCCACGCCCGACCGACGACGTCGCGCGCACGCCCCACGCCCGGCCGACGACGTCGCGCGCACGGCATACCCGTGACCGAGGTCGCCGCGTGAGCGCCTGAGCGGGGCTGGCAGGATCGGCCCATGGCTTCGACCCTCATCACCGTCGCGCCCACCGGCGCCGAGACCGCGAAGGCGGACGTCCCCCAGCTGCCCACGACCTTGGAGGAGCTCGTCGAGACCGCGGTCCGCTGCGAGCAGGCCGGTGCCGCGCTCATCCACGTGCACGTGCGCGACGCCGACAACGGGCACGTCCCCACGCTCGACCCGGCGCGACTGCGCGACACGGTGCAGGCGCTGCGCGAGGCCACCGACCTCGTCGTGCAGCTGTCGACCGGTGGCTCGGTCAGGGACCCGCTCGAGGCGCGGCTGACGGTGCTCGACGCCGAGCCCGACTCGTGCTCGCTGACCTGCGGCACCGTCAACTTCGGCGACGACGTCTTCCTCAACCCGCACGGCTTCATGAGCGACCTCTACGTCCAGGCGCAGGAGAAGCAGGTGGTGCCGGAGTTCGAGATCTTCGAGCTGGGCCACCTCGCCGCGCTGAGCCGGCTCATCGACGCGCACGGCCTCCCCTTCGGCGGGAAGGTCCACGTCGACTTCGTCACCAACGTGCCCGGCGCCATGCCCGGGTCCGTGGAGGCGCTGGTGGCGGGCGTGCAGATGCTCCCGCCGGAGGTCACGAGCTGGTCGGCCACCGGCATCGGCCGCGCCCACCTGCCCATCGCCGCCGCCGCGCTCGCGATGGGCGGCCACCTGCGCGTCGGCATGGAGGACAACCTCATGCTGGCCCGCGGGCGGCAGGTGCAGCACAACGCCGAGCTGGTCGAACGTGCCGCCGGGCTGGCCACGACGATGCAGCGGCCGCCGATGACGACCGCGGAGGCCCGCGAGCTGCTGGCGGTCAAGGACCGCAGGGTCCGATGAGCACGGGCATGTTCACAGGCACAGACAAGGACGCAGGTATGCAGCACAGCCCCCTCGCGGACGCGCCCGTCGTGGCGCACGTCGTGCGCAGCGGCTTCGTCGAGTCGGTGCACCACGGGATCGTGGCGGCGACCGGACCCACGGGGGAGCGCGTCGTCTCCGTCGGACCGGTCGAGGCCCCGATCCTTCCCCGCTCCTCGCTCAAGCCGCTGCAGGCCGTCGCGATGCTGCGCGCCGGTGCGGACCTGTCCGGGGAGCTGCTGGCGCTCGCCTGCGCCAGCCACTCCGGCGAGCCCTTCCACCTGGAGGGCAGCCGGCGCATCCTGGCCGCCGCCGGCCTGGAGGAGTCGGCCCTGCAGAACACCCCCGACCGGCCGCTCGACGAGATCGAGCGCACGCGCTGGGTCGCCGAGGGCCGGGCTCCCACCTCCCTGGCGCAGAACTGCTCGGGCAAGCACTCCGGGATGCTCGCCGCCTGCGTCGCGGCAGGCTGGGACACCGCCTCCTACCGCGAGCGCGACCACCCGCTGCAGCGCCTCACCGTCGAGGTCGTCGAGGAGCTGACCGGCGAGCAGGTCTCCGCCGTGACGGTGGACGGCTGCGGGGCACCTGCCCTGGCCGTCTCCGCACTGGGCCTGGCCCGGGCGTTCGGGCGGCTCGCCGCGGCGGACCCCGCGACCCCCGAGGGGCGCGTCGCCGACGCCCTGCGCGCCCACCCCGAGTGGGTGGGCGGCACCGGCCGCGACGTCACCGATCTCATGCGCGGGGTCCCCGGGGCGATCGCCAAGGACGGCGCGGAGTCGGTCTACGCGGTGGCGCTGGCCGACGGCAGCGGCGTCGCGGTGAAGGTCACCGACGGCTCCGACCGTGCCCGGGTGGCCCTGACCACCGCAGCGCTGCGCCGGCTGGGCGCCACCGACCTCGGGGCCGAGGTGGCCGGCGTGCTGGACGCCCTGGACTCTCGCGCCGTCGTCCGCGGCCACGGCGAGCCCGTGGGCCACGTGCGGGCCCTGCCGCTGCCCGGCCCGACCCCATGAGGGCGGTGCTGCAGCGGGTCAGCCGGGCCAGTGTCACCGTCGACGGCGAGGTCGTCGGCGCCATCGGCGCCGGCCTGGTGGCGCTGGTGGCGGCCACCCACGACGACGGCCCGAAGGACGTCGAGACCGTCGCTCGCAAGATCGCCGAGCTGCGGATCCTGCCCGAGGAGACCTCCGTGGCCGAGACCGGGGCCGCGGTGCTCGTCGTCAGCCAGTTCACCCTCTACGGAGACACGAAGAAGGGCCGGCGTCCCTCCTGGGTCCGCGCCGCGCCCGGCGAGGTCGCCGAGCCGCTGGTCGACGCGGTCGCCGACGCGCTGCGCGGCCGCGGCATCGAGGTCGCCACCGGACGCTTCGGGGCGATGATGCAGGTCGAGCTGGTCAACGACGGACCGTTCACCGTGCTGGTCGACACGTGACGGCCTACGTCGACCTCACCGACGAGGACCAGGCCGAGGCGCTGCGCCCCGTCGCGCTGGAGGCCGCCGCCCGGTTCGGCCTCGACGTGTCCGCCCTGGAGGTCCTCACCCACTCCTACAACACGACCTTCTGCGTGCGCACCGACGAGGGGCGGCGCGTGGCGCTGCGGATCGGCACCAACTCCACCACCGCGCCCGCCGCGGTCGTGGCCCAGCAGGAGTGGCAGGTGGCGATCGCCGAGGAGACCGAGGTCCTGGTCCCGCGGCCCCTGCGGACGACCGACGGCGGCTGGTATGCCGTGGTGCCCTCCGACGCGCTCGGCCGCGAGGTCCTGGTGACCTGCGCGTCCTGGCTCGACGGGGCCGACGTCGAGCAGCCCGACCCGTCGGTGGCCCGCGAGCTCGGGCGCACCATGGCGCTCCTGCACGACCACGCCCGCACCTGGCGGATGCCGGCCGGCGGTCAGCTGCGCACCCTCGACACGCCGCTGTTCGGCGACGAGGACCGGCTCGCCGCGGTGCCCGGCCTGGCCCCCGACCAGGTGGAGGTGCTGCAGGAGGCGCGCCGACGGACCGAGGAGGCCTTCGACGAGGCGTTCGCCGGCACGGCGCCCATCCCGCTGCACGCCGACCTGCACGGCTTCAACCTCAAGTGGCACGACGAGCGCCTGGCCGTCTTCGACTTCGACGACAGCGGCCTGGCCGTCCCGGTGCTCGACCTGGCGATCAGCGCCTTCTACCTGCGCAAGGGGGACGGGACGGCCGAGGAGGCGATGCTCGCCGGCTACGCCGACGTCGCGCCGCTGCCGCAGGTCGGACCCGACACCTTCGAGGCCATGGTCGCCTCGCGCCAGCTCCTGCTGGCCAACGACCTGCTGGGCAGCACCACCGCCCGGTGGCGGGGCCGGGCCTCGGACTACCTGCGCGTGTCGGTGGAGCGGCTGGCGCACTGGCTGCGGACGGGGCGCTTCACCCACCTGCTGCCCGCCGCCTGAGAGCGGCCCCCAGCCGCACCGCATACCCTTGGACCCATGTCGGCGATCTTCGGTGCACAGGACCTGCTCCAGGTGGCGATCGGGGTGGCTGTCCTGGCGATGATGCTCTGGGCGCTGCTCGACTGCGCCCGCACCCGCCCCGACGCCTTCGTCGCCGCGGGCAAGCGGACCAAGACGTTCTGGCTCGTCCTCACCGGCGTCGCCACCGTGATCGGCTTCATCTTCGTCTTCTCGCCGTTCAACATCTTCAACCTCGTCGCGGTCGTCGCCGCCGGCGTCTACCACGCCGACGTCAAGCCCGCCCTGAAGGCGGTCCAGGGCCGCGGGGGCCAGGGCACCCACATGGGCCCCTACGGCCCGTGGTGAGCCTGCTCCACCGTCCGCGCACCACGCTCGTCCCCGGCCCCGACGGCGACCTGGAGGTCCTGACCACCGGTCGGGGCGAGCCGCACACGCTCTTCGTCCACGGCCTCGCCGGCTCGATCAGCACCACCCGTCCCTACGCCTCCGCCGTGGCGGGCACGCGCAGCTTCGTGCACCTGCGCGGCCACGGCCGCTCGCACGTGCCGGCCTCGCCGGAGTGGGGGTATGCCGAGCTCGCGGCCGAGGTGCGCTCCGTCGCCGACCGGCTCGGGGCCGACCGCGCGCTCGGGGTCAGCATGGGCGCCGGTGCGCTGCTGGCCGGGCTGGCGCAGGACCCGGGGCGGTTCGAGCGCCTGGTCCTGGTCCTGCCGGCGGCCGTCGACCGGCCCCGCGGGGACGAGGCGATGCGTCGGCTGGGGCGGCTGGCCGCCCGGGTCGAGGCGGGCGACGCCGGCCCGGTCGCGCGCCACCTGCTGCTGGAGCAGCCGGAACAGGTGCGCGACGACCCCCACGTCGTCGCCTGGTGCCGGGAGCAGGCCGAGCAGCTCGTGAGCAGCGGGGTGGCCGCGGCGCTGCGCGTGCTGCCCGGACGGGTCCCGCTGGCCGACCGGTCCGTGCTGGCCCGGGTCACCTGCCCGGTCCTGGTGCTGGGGCAGGAGGAGGACGACACGCATCCCGCGTCCGTCGCCTGCGAGCTGGCCGAGGCGCTGCCGGCCGGATCGGTGCACGTCGCGCCCCCGGGTGGCATCATGTGGGAGCACCGTCAGCAGACCCGTGAGATCGTGGGTGCCTTCCTCTCCGAGCGGTGAGAGGTCGTCGACGGCCGGGGCGTGCAGGGCGCACCGGCGAGGAGGAAGCAATGACGCAGTCCATCCAGGACCCGCGCGTGGGGACGCGGCGGGACCCCTCTCCGCAGGAGCCCGCGGTGGCGGAGCGGCCCGAGCGCGACCGCACCGAGGACGTCTTCGTCGTGGAGCGTCCGTGGGGCCGCTTCCAGCAGTTCTCGACCAACGAGCCGGTGACGGTCAAGACGATCACGATCGAGCCCGGCTGCCGGCTCTCGCTGCAGACCCACGGCCACCGTGCCGAGATGTGGCAGGTGCTCGACGGCGTGGCGGACGTGCAGGTCGACGACCGAGCCTGGAGCGCCCGTCCCGGTGACATGGTGTGGGTGCCGCCCGGTGCGGTCCACCGTCTGGGCAACTCCACGTCGGAGCCGACCCGTGTCCTCGAGCTGGCCTTCGGGCGCTTCGACGAGGCCGACATCATCCGGCTGCAGGACGACTACGCGCGCTGCGTCGAGGGCGACGAGGACACTCCCGGCGACGCCTGACCGCGCCCGGGGCCACCACGCACCTCAGCGCGGGGCGACCGCCGCCCAGCCGACGGTGAGCTCGCCCAGCCGCCACCGGCCCGGGCCGTGGTGCACCGGCCAGCCCCGGGCCCGCAGGTCCTCGGCGCACGCCACCAGGCGCTGGCGTGCGCCGTACCCCGCCAGCGGGGCGTGCCGCGCCCAGGCCGAGTCGAGCTCGGCCAGGAGTGCGTGCACCCCCTCGCCGGGGACGTTGCGGTGGATGAGGGCCTTGGGCAGGCGCTCGGCCACCACCGACGGCCGCTCCAGGCCCGCGAGGCGCCACGCCAGCGTCAGGGTGCGCGGCTCGGGGCGCCCGGCGGCGTCGCGCCGCACGTCGACCCACGCCGCCAGCCGGCCCACCTCGTCGCAGGTGCCCTCGACGAGCACCCCGCCGGGCACCAGCCGGTCGACCACCTGCGCCCAGGCGCCCGTGACCTCCTCCTCGGCATACTGGCGCAGCACGTTGAAGGCCCGCACCACGTGCGGCGCCGCTCCCGCGCCCGGCGGCACCGGCACCTCGAAGCCGCCCAGGACGAAGTCGACGCGCGGCGGGTCGGCCACGGCCCGCCCCCGGGCGACGCGCTCGGGGTCGATCTCCACCCCGACCAGCCGCACGTCCGGCCGGACCGCGCGCAGGCGGCCCGCGAGCTCGAGCACGGTGACGGGCGACGCGCCGTAGCCGAGGTCGACCACGACCGGCGGCTCCGACGGGGCGCGCAGCACGTCGCGCAGCGCCCACGCCATCCACCGGTCGACCCGGCGCAGCCGGTTGGGGTTGGTGGTGCCACGCGTGATCGTGCCGACCGGACGGCCGTGCGCGCGCCCGGGTCGAGGAGTCACCCGACCAGGGTAGGGGGGCCCGGTGCGGCGGCCGGCCCGCAGCACGCGTGCCAGACTGGAACGGTGACGACGAGCAGGAACGGCGGCGGCCGGCCCGACGGCGGCCTGCGCCACGTGGCCATGGTGTCGGTGCACACCTCGCCCCTGGAGCGGCCGGGCACCGGCGACGCCGGGGGCCTGAACGTCTACGTCGTCGAGACCGCCACCCGGCTCGCGCGGCGGGGCGTGCTCGTCGACATCTTCACGAGAGCCACCTCGGGCTCGCAGGGCGACTCGGTGCGCCTGGCGCCCGGGGTCACGGTCCACCACGTCACCGCCGGTCCGCTGGAGGGCCTGGGCAAGCACGACCTGCCCGGCCAGCTGTGCGCCTTCGCCGCCGACTTCTCCTCGCACCTGGCGGGCCGCCCCGAGGGGCACTTCGACCTCATCCACGCCCACTACTGGCTCTCCGGGCAGGTCGGCTGGCTCGCCTCCGACCGGTTCGACGTCCCGCTCGTGCAGACCATGCACACCATGGCCAAGGTCAAGAACCGCGCGCTCGCCGCGGGGGACGACCCCGAGCCCCGCGGCCGCGAGATCGGCGAGGAGCAGGTGGTCGCCGCGGCGGACGCGCTGGTGGCCAACACCCGCGACGAGGCGCGCCAGCTGGTCGACCTCTACGGTGCCGACCCCGCGACCGTGCACGTCGTGCAGCCCGGTGTCGCCCTGGAGACCTTCCGGCCCGGCCCGCGCGCGCAGGCCCGCGCCCGGGTGGAGGTGGACCCTGACGCGGTCGTGCTGCTCTTCGTCGGCCGTATCCAGCCGCTCAAGGCCCCCGACGTGCTCGTGCGCGCGGCGGGGGAGCTGGTGCGCCGTGACCCCGCGCTGCGGGACCGGCTGCAGGTGGTCATCCTCGGCGGGCTGTCCGGCTCCGGCCTGTCCCGTCCCCAGGCGCTGCGGCGGGTCGTCGAGCAGGAGGGCCTGGAGGGCGTGGTCCGCTACGGCCCGCCGGTCTCCCGCGAGGAGCTGGCCGACTGGTACCGCGCCGCCGACCTCGTCGCCGTGCCCTCCTACAACGAGTCCTTCGGCCTGGTCGCCGTCGAGGCGCTGGCCAGCGGCACCCCGGTCGTCGCCGCGCGCGTCGGCGGCCTGCCGGTCGCGGTGGGGCAGGCCGGGGTGCTCGTGGACGGCCACGAGCCCCGCGACTGGGCCGACGCCCTCGGCTCCACGCTCGAGGCGCTCGCCGACCCTCGCGACCGGGAGGTATGGAGCGCGCGCGCCGTGGAGCACGCCGAGCAGTTCTCCTGGGAGCACACGGTCGACGAGCTCGTGGCGGTCTACGCCGAGGCGGTGGCCGCCCGCCGTGAGGCGCTCGCGGCCCTGGAGGGCGCGCAGCCGGTGCCGGGTGGGCTGCCGCAAGGTGGGCTGCCGCGGGCGGGCGACCTGCCCGCGAGGGAGAGCGCGTGAGCGGCCCCGACGCGCTGGGGCGGCTGCGCGACCAGCTCCTCGCCCTGGGGCTGGAGGTCGAGGACGGGGCCCACGCCCGCGAGCTCGTGGTGACCCTGCCCGGTGAGCGCAAGCTGCGCACCGTCGCCTCGCTGGTCGTCGGGGACCGTGCGCTGGAGGTGCGCGCCTTCGTGGTGCGCAACCCGGACGAGAACCACGAGCAGGTCTACCGCTACCTGCTGCGCCGCGGCCTGCGCATGCCCGGGCTCGCCTACGCCGTCGACAGCACCGGGGACGTCTTCGTCACCGGCCGGGTGCTGCTCGCCGGGCTGGACGACCAGGCGGTCGACGAGCTGATGGGTGCGGTGCTGACGGCCTGCGACGAGCCCTTCGACGAGCTGCTGCGGCTGGGGTTCTGGACCTCGATCCGGCGCGAGTGGGCCTGGCGCAGGGCCCGCGGGGAGCCCACCCGCAACCTCGAGGCGTTCCGCGCCGAGCTCGAGGCCCTCGACGCCGCCGGCGACGGCATACCCGGCCCGCGGGAGAGCGCCCCCGGCCCCCAGTAGGGTGGGCGCCATGACGGATGCCGCGCACACCCTGATCCTGCTCCGCCACGGCGAGAGCGACTGGAACGCCAAGAACCTGTTCACCGGCTGGGTCGACGTCGACCTGACCGAGCGCGGCCGCGCGGAGGCCGTGCGCGCCGGCGAGCTGATGGCAGCCGAGCAGCTGCTGCCCGACGTCGTGCACACCTCGCTGCTGCGCCGGGCGATCACCACCGCCAACTCCGCCCTCGACGTCGCCGACCGGCACTGGATCCCGGTGCGGCGGTCGTGGCGCCTCAACGAGCGGCACTACGGGGCGCTGCAGGGCCTGGACAAGGCCGCCACGCGCGAGAAGTACGGCGAGGAGCAGTTCATGCTGTGGCGCCGCAGCTTCGACACCCCGCCGCCGGTGATCGAGGACGACAACGAGTTCTCCCAGGCCGGGGACCCCCGCTACGCCGGCCTCGGGGAGGAGATGCCGCGCACCGAGTGCCTCAAGGACGTCATCGCCCGGATGCTGCCCTACTGGGACTCCGACGTGGTGCCGGACCTGCGCGAGGGCCGCACCGTCCTGGTCGCGGCGCACGGCAACAGCCTGCGCGCGCTGGTCAAGCACCTCGACGGTGTCTCCGACGACGACATCGTCGGCCTCAACATCCCCACCGGCATCCCGCTGCTCTACGAGCTCGACGCCGGCCTGCAGCCGGTCACCCGCGGTGGCCGCTACCTCGACCCCGAGGCCGCCGCCGCCGCGATCGAGCAGGTCGCCAACCAGGGCAGGAGGTAGGCAGCCCCGGGGGTTCGCCCCCGGTTGTGCGCGTGGCACCTCCCCGTGCGGGGGAAACCGCCTTGTGCCGGCACACCCCTCCTCGTGCCGGGGAAGCTTCCTCGGCACGAAAACGCTTTCCGCGCTCCTAGCTCCGCGCGGAGCTCCCACGGGCTTGCTGCGACCCCGCTCGCCCGGGTCACTCCGCGTCGAACTTGTACCCCAGCCCGCGCACGGTGACGATGTGCACCGGCTTGGCCGGGTCGGGCTCGACCTTGGCGCGCAGGCGCTTGATGTGCACGTCGAGGGTCTTGGTGTCGCCGACGTAGTCGCTGCCCCAGACGCGGTCGATGAGCTGACCGCGGGTCAGCACCCGCCCGGCGTTGCGCAGCAGCATCTCCAGCAGCTCGAACTCCTTGAGCGGCATCGACACCGTCTCGCCGCCGACCTGGACGATGTGCCGCTCGACGTCCATCCGCACGGGGCCGGACTCCACCGTCGAGGGCACCAGCTCCTCGGGCTCGGACAGGCGGCGCAGCACGGCCTTGATGCGGGCCAGCAGCTCACGCCCGGAGTAGGGCTTGGTGACGTAGTCGTCGGCCCCGACCTCCAGCCCCACGACCTTGTCGATCTCGGAGTCCTTGGCGGTCAGCATGATCACCGGGACGCTGGAGCGCTGGCGCAGCGTGCGCAGCACGTCGACGCCCGGCAGGCCCGGGAGCATCAGGTCCAGCAGCACCAGGTCGGCACCGTTGCGGTCGAACTCCGTCAGCGCGTCCGGGCCCGTCGCGGCGACGGCCACGTCATACCCCTCCCGCTCGAGCAGGTAGGAGAGGGGGTCGGAGAAGGACTCCTCGTCCTCGACAACGAGGATCCGCGTCATCTGTGCTCGCCTTTCCCTGGGCGTGAGGGGGTGGACGCCTCCGATGGTATGGCGTCGCCGTGGGCCGGGTCGGCGACCCGGGAGGGTTGTCCGGGCCGGTGCGGGGCGAGGGCGCCCACCGGCAGGTCGTCGAGCGCCGCCGGCAGCCGCATGGTGAAGGTCGAGCCCTCGCCCTCCTGGCTCCAGACCGTCACCTCGCCGCCGTGGTTGTCGCAGATGTGCTTGACGATGGACAGCCCCAGACCGGTGCCGCCCGTGCTGCGCGACCGCGCGGCGTCGACGCGGTAGAAGCGCTCGAAGATGCGCTCCTGGTCGCTGAGGGAGATGCCGCGCCCCTGGTCGGTCACGGCCACCTCGACCAGGTTGCCGACCCGCCGGGTGACCACGCTGACACGCGTGCTGTCCTCGGAGTAGGAGATCGCGTTGCTCACCAGGTTGCGGATCGCCGTGGTGATCAGCTCGTGGTCGCCGTAGACCCGCAGCAGCCGGGGGTCCTGCGTGGTCAGCGCGAGCACGTCGCGGTGCCCGGCCAGCAGGTGGGTGTGGTCGACGGCCTGCTCGGCGCAGGCGGCGACGTCGACGACGACCATGTCGGCGAGCAGGTCGCTGGTCTGCAGCCGGGACAGGTCGACGATCTCGCTGACCAGCCGGGTGAGGCGCTCGGTCTCGGTCTTCATCCGGCCGGCGAAGCGGGCGATCGCCGCGGGGTCGTCCGCGGCGTCCTGCACGGCCTCGGCGAGCAGCGCCAGGCCGCCCACCGGGGTCTTCAGCTCGTGGCTGACGTTGACGACGAAGTCGCGGCGGACCTCCTCCACGCGGCGGGCCTGGGTGCGGTCGTCGACCAGGATGAGCACGAGGCCGGAGCCGATCGGGGCCACGCGGGCGCCCAGCACGATGCGGCCCTCGCCGAGCGGGCCCCGGGCGATGTCGAACTCCCGCTCCCGGATCATCCCGTCCCGCTGGACCGCCTCGGCCAGGTCACGCAGCTCCGGACGCACCAGGTCCTCGCCGCGCACCAGGCCGAAGGGCACGACCGAGGTGCTGGCCAGGCGCACCCGCATGGCGTTGTCGACCACGATCCCCCCGGCCCGCAGCACCGCCAGCACCTCGCCGACGCCACCGGGGACCTCGTCCTCCGCCGGGGTATGGGGTGCGCCGGGCGAGGACGGCCCACGCCGCGCGGGGCCGTCGCGCAGGCCGAGGACGACGGCCGTCAGCGCCGCACCCACGAGGGCGCCGAGCAGGGCTGCGGTGACGGGGTCCACGGGGCAAGACTAGAAGGCGCACCGGCACGGGCCGGGAACCGGGCCACACCGCCGCCCTCACCCGGGCGCAAGGTCGCTGCCGCCGGCGTCCACGGGCCGCCACCGCCGGGGCGTCCGGGGTTCACCGGGGGGTCGTAGGCTGTTCACCCGACGGTGCGAGGCTCTGCGCGGACCGGGGGACCGGGTCAGGACCGACCGGCGTGAGCGAACGAACGAAAGGTGAGCACGTGCGCAGTCTCTTCCACGAGGAGCTGGACTTCATCTCCGACCAGCTGGTGCGGATGAGCCGGATGGCGGCCGAGGCGCTCGAGCGCGCCACGAGGTCGCTGCTGGAGGCCGACCTCGAGCTGGCCGAGCAGGTCATCACCGACGACGAGGAGATCGACGCCGTCCGGCGCGACCTGGAGAACCGGGCGATCGACGTGCTCGCCCGCCAGCAGCCGGTGGCCACCGACCTGCGCCAGCTGGTGACGGCCCTGCGGATGTGCGCCGACCTGGAGCGCAGCGGCGACCTCGCGCGCCACGTCGCCAAGCTGGCCCGCATGCGCTACCCGCTGGTCGCGGTCCCCGACGACCTGCGCCCGATCGTCAAGGAGATGTCGGTGCTGGCCGAGGAGATGATCGTGCGCGCCGGCGAGGTCGTCGCCGCCCACGACCCCAGCGGCGCCGCCGAGCTGCAGTCCCGTGACGACGGCATGGACCGGCTGCACCGGGAGGTGTTCCGCCTGCTGCTCGACCACGACACCGAGCGCGGTCGTCAGGAGGTCGTCGACATGACGCTGCTGGGCCGCTACTACGAGCGCTACGCCGACCACGCGGTGTCGGTCGCGATCCGGGTCGTCTTCCTCGTCACCGGCAGCTGGCACGACGAGCAGGTCCCGCTCTCGGACGCCGGCCGCGTGCACCGCGCCGAGCCCTGAGCGGCTGCATACCTGATCACCGCGACCCGCACGCGCAAGAGCGCCGGTGCCCGGACGGGCACCGGCGCTCTGTGCGTGATCGGGGGGAGGGGCGTCAGTGGTCGGTGTCCTCGGTCTCCCGGGGCTCGACGGTGCCGCCGGCGTCGTCGGCGAACTGCTCGTAGGGGCCTCGCGGAAGCAGGACCGGGGCGTTGGTGGCCAGCGTGTCCTCGCCCGAGGCGGAGATGCGCACCTCGACGCTCTGCCCGGCGGGGGAGTCCAGCGCCGGGACGACCATCCGCTCGCCCTCGGTGCCGTCGGGCTGCACTCCGTCCAGGCGCACGTAGCTGCCGGGCTCGACCGTGACCTGCGGGGAGAGCTCCTCGCCGGCGACGCTCACGGTGACGGTCAGCGGCTCCGTGCCCGAGTTGACCAGCGACCCGGAGACGACGGCCGGGGCGCCGCCACCCTGGCTGACGAGGAAGAGGTCGCGCACGTCGAGCGCGTCGCCGTCCAGCTCGACGCCGTCGGCGGGGGCGTAGCGCAGCATCGTCGTGGTCGGGTTGGTGACCTGGCAGCCCGACAGGGCCAGGGCGCCCACGACGGCGGCGGTCAGGGTCGTCGCGCGGCGGCGCGTGCGGGAGGAGCGTGCGGTGATCACGGGGCACAGCCTAGCGGGGCGGGTCGACTCGGCGGCCACGCGGAGTCGGGCGCGGCGCCGTCCGACGATGCGTAGGACCCGGGTTGACCTGCGCGTCAGGCGCGCAGGGGTCGTGGCGCCGGGCCTCCCGATGCACATCCGACAGCGATATGCAAGTCCCTGACCAGCACAAATGTCACGCGTGCCATTCCGGGGCGGTGGACCCGCGTGGTATTCTGGGAGTCCGCGAAAGGGGCTTACTCACAATGACGTTCAAGGTCGGCGAGACGGTCGTGTACCCGCACCACGGAGCCGCTCTCATCGAAGAGATGAAGACACGCACCATCAAGGGCGAGGAGAAGCTCTACCTGAAGCTCAAGGTAGCCCAGGGCGACCTGACCATCGAGGTGCCCGCCGAGAACTGCGACCTCGTCGGCGTGCGCGACGTCGTCGGCAAGGAGGGCCTGGACAAGGTCTTCGCCGTGCTCCGCGCCGAGCACACCGAGGAGCCGACCAACTGGTCCCGGCGCTACAAGGCCAACCTCGAGAAGCTCGCCTCCGGCGACGTCATCAAGGTGGCCGAGGTCGTGCGTGACCTGTGGCGGCGCGACAAGGACCGCGGGCTGTCCACCGGTGAGAAGCGCCTGCTGAGCAAGGCCCGCCAGATCCTCGTCAGCGAGCTGGCGCTCGCCGAGAAGACCAACGAGGACACCGCCGAGGCCACTCTCGACGAGGTCCTCGCCTCCTGAGCACGGCACCAGGTCGGCCCGGCACCGCTGCCGGGGCCGGCCTCGGGCTCGTCCTCGTGGCCGCCGGGCAGGGCACCCGCCTGGGTGCCGGCCGACCCAAGGGCCTCGTGCCCCTCGGCCGCGCCCCGCACCAGGAGCCGGTGGTCGTCCACGCCCTGCGCGGCGCCCTGCGCTGCTCGGCGCTCACCCACGTCGTCGTGGTCGCGCCGGCAGACCCCGAGCCGTTCGCCGAGGTCCGCGACGCCCTGGTCGAGGTGGTCGACGCCGCCGGCCACGTCCAGGTGCAGGTCGTCCCCGGAGGTGCCGAGCGCTCGGACTCCGTCGCCCTGGGTCTGCGCGCCCTGCCGTCAGAGGTGGGCACCGTCCTCGTGCACGACGCCGCTCGCGCGCTGGCGCCGGTCGAGGTGTTCGACCGGGTCGTCGACGCGCTGCGTGCAGGCCACCCGGCCGTCACCCCGGCGGTGCCGGTGACCGACACCGTCAAGCAGGTCTCGCCCCAGGCCGGCACGGAGGGCATGGAGCGCGTGGTCGCCACGCTCGACCGCTCCGTCCTGCGGGCGGTGCAGACGCCGCAAGGCTTCGACCGCAGCACGTTGGAGCGGGCGCACACCGGGGCGGGCACGAGCGCGGCGACCGACGACTGCGGCCTGGTCGAGGCGCTCGGGGTCCCCGTCACCGTGGTCCCGGGCTCGCCGAGGGCGATGAAGATCACCACCGCGTCCGACCTGGCGATCGCCGCGGCGTGGGTGGAGCAGGCCCGTGCGGTGGTGGCTCCGGCTGCGCCCGTCCTCGTCGTGCTGAGCGGGCTGCCCGGGGTCGGCAAGACCTCGCTCGCCCGGGCGGTGTGCCCCCGGCTCGGGGCGGCGCACCTGCGCGTCGACACCGTCGAGCAGGGCCTGCTGCGCGGCGGGCTGCCGGCGGGGGACCTGGGCGCGCAGGGCTACGGCGCGGCATATGCCGTCGCCGCCGACCAGCTCGACGTCGGGCTGTCCGTGGTGGCCGACATGGTCAACGGCGTGGACGAGGCCCGGGCCGGGTGGGAGAGCGCCGCCGCCGCGGGGCGCGCGGCCGTCGTCAGGGTGCTGGTCGAGTGCTCGGACCCGCAGGAGCACCGTCGCCGGGTCGAGGGCCGCACGGCCGACATCCCCGGTCACCGGCTGCCGGACTGGGAGCAGACCGCCACCCGGGGGCTCGCGCCGTGGCCCGAGGCGCACCTGCGTCTGGACACCGCCGACCTCGACGTCGAGGACGCGGCCGACCGCGTCCTGGCCGTCGTCGCCCGCCTCCGCGAGGAGGCCACCACCGAGGAGGACCGGCCATGACGACCTGGCCGCGCACCGGCATCGGCGTCGACGTCCACGCCTGGGCCTCCGAGGAGGCCGACCGCCCGCTGTGGCTCGGCTGCCTCGAGTGGCCTGGCGAGCGCGGGATCGAGGGTCACAGCGACGGGGACGTCGCGGCCCACGCCGCCTGCAACGCCCTCCTGTCCGCGGCCGGCCTGGGCGACCTCGGCTCGGTCTTCGGCACCGACCGGCCCGAGATGGCCGGCGCCTCCGGCGCGCACATGCTTGCACACGTCCGCGGCCTGCTGGAGGACGAGGGCTGGACGATCGGCAACGTCGCGGTGCAGGTGGTCGCCGCGCGCCCCCGCCTCGGACCGCGTCGCCCCGAGATGGAGGCCGCGATGTCCCAGGCGCTCGGGGGTGCCCCCGTCTCGGTCAGCGCCGCCACCACGGACGGGCTCGGGCTCGTCGGTCGGCGGGAGGGGCTCGTCGGGCTGGCGACCGCCCTGGTCGTGCCGGCCGACCTCGGCTGACAGGGGCCTAGTCGGACTGCCGTCCGGGGAGCAGGTCGCGCACCCGGCGGCGCAGCACCTTGCCCAGCTGGCTGCGTGGCAGCTCCTCGAGCACGTGCACCGCCCGCGGGAGGGCGTAGCGGGACACCCGGCCCTGCAGCCACTCGCGCAACGAGGCGAGGTCGACCGTGACACCCGGCTCCAGCACGAGGGCGGCGACGACGTGCTCGCCGAGCGAGGCGTCCGGCACCCCCACCACCGCCACGTCCACCACCCCGGGCATGCCGCGGACGGCCTCCTCGACCTGCGTGGGGTAGACGTTGAAGCCGCCGGAGACGATGAGCTCCTTGCGCCGGTCAGCCAGGGTGACGAACCCGTCCTCGGGGTCGCGGCGCACGAGGTCGCCGGTGCGCAGCCAGCCGCCGGGCAGCAGCACCGCGGCCGTCTCCTCCGGCGCGTCGAGGTAGCCGGCGAAGACCTGGGGCCCCCGCGCGAGCAGCTCTCCGGTCTCACCGTCCGGCACGTCCGGGGCGTCGGGGTCGTCCTCGACCGCCTCGGGGTCGACGATGCGCACCTGGGTGTCCGGGAAGGGCAGGCCGAGCGTGCCGGGGCGACGGTCGGGGCCGAAGGGGTTGCCCAGCAGCACCGGGGAGGCCTCCGTCATCCCGTAGCCCTCGATGATGAGCCCGCCGGTGGCGGCCTCCCAGCGCGAGGCGACCGCCGGGTCGAGGGCCATCGCCCCGGAGATCGCGTAGCGCAACGAGCGCAGCAGACGCGGGTCCTTCGCGCCGGCCGCGGCCTCGAGCCGGTCGAACATCGGCGGGACGCCGGCCAGGAACGTCAGCGGGCGGCGCCGCAGCGCGGCCAGCACCAGGTCGACGTCGAAGCTGGGCAGCACCACCTGGGTCGCCCCCATCGACACCGCGAAGGTGAGGCAGAGCGTCATACCGAAGGCGTGGAAGAACGGCAGCACCGCCCCGAAGGTCTCCTCGCCCTCGCGCAGGCCGGGGACCCACTGCCGGCCCTGCGCCACGTTGGCCAGAAGGTTGGCGTGGGTCAGCGGCACCAGCTTGGGGCTGCCGGTCGTGCCGCCGGTGGGCAGCAGCACGGCGACGTCGTGCGGCTCGGGCCCGGGCGCGGCGACGGTCGCATGCGGCCCGCGGGCCTGCGCCACGCTCCGGTCCCAGGAGCCGACGCCCGACGGCACCGGGGCACGCAGCCGGGCGCGCTGGGCGCGGGCCGCCCTGACCGGCAGCCGGAGCAGGAGGCGGCTGCGCAGCGGCATCGCCGCCGTGAGGTCGACGGCCAGCACGGTGCGGCCCTCCGTGCGGCCCTCCGGCGCCACGGTGGCGACGGCGTGCTCCCAGGCGACGACGACCCGGGCGCCGTGCAGCCGCAGCTGGTCGCGCACCTCCTCGGGGGCGGCCAGCGGGTTGTGCTCGGCGGCGGTGGCCCCGAGCGACTGCACGGCGTAGAAGGCGACGACGTGCTGCGGGCAGTTCGGCAGGACCAGCGCCACCCGGTCACCGCGCCGCACCCCGAGCCCGTGCAGGACGGAGGCGGCCGCGCGCACCTGGTCGGCGAGCTCGGCATACGTCGTGGTCGCGCCGAGGAAGTCGATCGCTACCCGCTCCGGCCAGCGGCGGGCGGCCTCGGTCAGCAGGGCGGTGGTCGTCGGGGCCGGCGTGACCGTCAGGGGCGTCGGCACGGGCAGGTCGTTCTCCGGTGGCACGCCCCTAACCTACGCTCGCGTAGGTTGCGTCCGCGCCCCGGCCCGTCACCTCCTTGCCGGCCGCCCGCCCCACCCGTCGCGGCCCCCTGCGCACCGGCGGGGCGCACGGCATACGGTGGGGCCAGCAGCCCAACCCCAGGACCGAGGAGGGTCACGTATGTCGCAGGTCGTCAAGGGCGTCATCGCGCGCAGCAAGGGAGCCGACGTCGAGGTGGTCGACATCGTCGTGCCCGACCCGGGGCCGGGGGAGGCGGTCGTGCGGGTCGAGGCGTGCGGCGTGTGCCACACCGACCTGCACTACCGCGAGGGCGGCATCAACGACGAGTTCCCCTTCCTGCTCGGCCACGAGGCCGCGGGGACGGTGGAGGCCGTCGGCGAGGGCGTCACCGACGTGGCCCCGGGGGACTTCGTCATCCTCAACTGGCGGGCCGTCTGCGGGCACTGCCGGGCGTGCGCCAAGGGCGAGCCGTGGTACTGCTTCAACACCCACAACGCCGCCCAGAAGATGACGCTCGCCGAGGGTGACCCGATGGCCGGCACCGAGCTGAGCCCGGCGCTGGGGATCGGCGCGTTCGTCGAGAAGACCCTCGTCCACGCCGGTCAGTGCACCAAGGTCGACCGGGAGGCCTCGGCCGTGGCGGCCGGCCTGCTCGGCTGCGGTGTGATGGCCGGCTTCGGCGCGGCGGTCAACACCGGCAACGTCACCCGCGGCGACTCCGTGGCCGTCATCGGCTGCGGCGGGGTCGGCGACGCGGCGATCGCGGGTGCCGCCATCGCCGGGGCGACGAAGATCATCGCCGTCGACCTCGACGACCGGAAGCTGGAGCGCGCCCGGGACTTCGGCGCCACCCACACCGTCAACAGCTCCGGCACCGACCCGGTCCTGGCCATCCAAGAGCTGACGGGTGGCAACGGCGCCGACGTCGTCATCGACGCGGTCGGCCGGCCGGAGACCTACAAGCAGGCCTTCTACGCCCGCGACCTGGCCGGCACCGTCGTCCTCGTCGGCGTGCCCACGCCGGAGATGGAGATCACGCTGCCCCTGCTCGATGTCTTCGGCCGTGGCGGGGCGCTGAAGTCCAGCTGGTACGGCGACTGCCTGCCCAGCCGCGACTTCCCGATGCTCATCGACCTCTACCGGCAGGGTCGCTTCGACCTCGACGGCTTCGTCACCGAGACGATCGGCCTGGGCGACGTCGAGGGGGCGTTCGACAAGATGCACGCCGGGGAGGTGCTGCGCTCGGTCGTCGTCCTGGACGAGGGCGCTGCCGCCGCCGGCAGCGCCGGTGCCGGGACGGAGGTGCCGGCATGACCGCCCGCATCGACCACGCCGTGACGACCGGCACGTTCAGCCTCGACGGCGGGACGTGGGAGGTCGACAACAACGTCTGGGTGATCGGCGACGACACCGAGTGCATCGTCATCGACGCCCCGCACGACGCCGAGACGATCCTCGGGGTCGTGGGCGGGCGGACCGTCAGGGCGCTCGTCCTGACCCACGGCCACGACGACCACATCGACGCCGCCCCGGAGGTCGCCCGCCGCACCGGCGCCACGACCTACCTGCACCCCGAGGACCGCATGCTGTGGGACCGGGTGCACCACGAGGCGCCGGACGCCGAGCTCGCGGACGGTATGGAGCTCACGGTCGCCGGGGTCACGCTCCGGGTGCTGCACACGCCCGGCCACAGCCCAGGTGCCTGCTGCCTGCACGTGCCGGAGCTGGGTGTGGTCTTCAGCGGCGACACGCTCTTCGAGGGCGGGCCGGGTGCGACGGGGCGCTCGTTCAGCGACTTCCCGACGATCATCCGCTCGATCGGCGAGCGGCTGCTGACGCTGCCGGAGGACACCGTGGTGCACACCGGCCACGGCGGTGACACCACGATCGGTGCCGAGAAGCCGCACCTGCAGGAGTGGGTCGACCGGGGCCACTGAGCTTCCACCCCCGACCGACGACGCGGTGTGCACGCCATACACCCGACCGGGGACGCCGTGTGCCCGCTCCACGCGTGACCGGGGACGGCGGCTGCACGCCATACACCTGACCGACGACGCGGTGTGCGCGCTCCACGCCTGACCTGGGACGGCATGTGCACCCTGACCCGTAGGTCCCGCGCGCCCTGGCACGGCCCCTCGGTACACGCACGTCGCCGACGGTGGTGCTGGGTGGGTCGATCACGGAGTCAGGTGCTCGGACCGGGAGAGGAGGCGCGCGCACCGCCCTGTCGGCCGACCACGGTGAACAGCTCGGTCCTGCCCTCGCCCTTGAGGTCCCTCACACCGAGCGGGCGGACCTCGTAGCGGTCACGGAGGGCGGCGGCGACGGTAGAACTGGTGACCACGGACCCGGGCACGCCGTTGGACTCCAGCCGGGAGGCGACGTTCACCATCTCGCCCCAGACGTCGTAGGAGAACGTGCTGGTGCCGACGACTCCGGCCACCGCGCCTCCCGAGTTGAGCCCGACGCGAAGCTCGAGGTGAGTGCCCAGCGCGGCGTTCAGAGCAGGCATCGCCGCGACCATGTCGAGCGCAAGGTCGCAGGCGTGAACCAGGTGGTCCGGATCCGCGTCGGGAAGCCCGCAGGCCGCCATGTAACCGTCACCGATGGTCTTGATCTTCTCGGCCTCCCGCTCGACAGCCAGCTCGTCGAACCGCGAGAAGATCGTGTTGAGCTCCAGGACGATCCGCGCCGGGTCCTTGCCCTCGAATGGCTGGTGAACTCCACACGATCGGCGAAGACGATGCTGCTGTGCTCGTGACGGTCCGCGATCATGGCCGGGCCGCTCTTGAGCCGACGCGCGACCGTCACGGGCAGGATGTTGAGGATGAGCGCCTCTGACCGGGCCCGTTCGGCGGTGAGCCGCTGGAGGAAGCACCCGAACATCGGCACGAGCATGCCGAACGACGCGACGAGGACGGTCACGTCCATCTCCGCAGTGATGGGTGCTGTCAACGCTGGCAGGGCCCGCGGTGCGCACGACGTCCTCGGTGACCCACTCGACGTGCGTACGACGTCGTCGGTGGGGATGGGTGCGTGCACACGCCGTCGTCGGTGCGGCTGGGGGCGTGCGCACGACGTCGTCGGTCGTGGTGCGTGGGTGGCTCACGCCTCGTCGACGGTGAGCACCTCCACCAGCGCGCCGAGCAGGGCGTCGTCGAGGCGCATCGTCGACAGCTGGCCGACCAGCGCGGCTGACGTGCTGCCCGGTCCGCGCCCCGCGCCCCGGGACAGCACGCGCCATACCTCGTCCTTGGTGCGGTGCTCCACCTCCGCGGCGTCGAGGACCGTGAAGCAGTCGTCCAGCACGGGCGGCACCGTCTCCTCGCCGTGGAGCTGCACCACCACCGGCTCGCCGACCGGCACGTCAGCCAGCCTGACCGGCTCGACGGCGACCCCGACGGGCACCACCGTCCAGGTCCGCGTCCCGGGCAGCACGTCGACGTCACCCTCGGCGGGCCCGATCGTCAGCGTGCCCGCCGCCCGGTCCAGCCGCAGCGGGGTGCGAGCGACCCGCCTCGTCCCCACCGGGCCGTCGTCGTCCTCAACCATCACGTGCTCTCCGTCGGAGCCGTCGAAGACCCGCACCTCCAGCGAGCGGGGCAGCTCGACGCCGTTGGCCACCTCGTCCTCGGCCACCAGCGGCAGCACCGTCCCCGCGGGCGCCAGCACGACGGTGTGCGCCAGGTCGCGGTAGGCCGCGACCTGCCGCCCGTGCTCGCCCGCCCGGTAGCGGCGCCCGGTCTGCAGGTCGTACCAGGTCCCCGGCGGCAGCCACAGGTCGACGCGGGCCAGCCCCACCCGGGCGTCACGCGGCTCGACCACCGGTGCGCAGAGCAGGTCGGCGCCGAAGAAGTACGTGGCCCGGTGCTCGTAGGCCTCGTCGCGCTGCGGGTGCCGGTGGTAGACCGGCTCGACGAGCGAGATGCCCTCGACGGCCGACCGCTCGTTCATGGTCGCCAGGTAGGGCACGAGCCGGTGCCGCAGCCGCAGCGCGTCGCCCATGAGCTGCTCGGCCTCGGTCCCGAAGCGCCACGGCTCCTTACCCTGGAACGGGCTGGCCGTCGCGTGCAGGCGGTTGACCGGCGACCACACCCCCAGCTGCACCCAGCGGACCGCCAGCTCCACGTCCTTGCGCCCGTCCCAGTGGCCGCCGATGTCGTGGCTCCACCAGCCGTAGCCGATGTTGGCCGCGCTGGCGGTGAATTCCGGCTGGAAGCGCAGCGAGGCCCAGCTGATCACCGTGTCGCCGGAGAAACCGACAGGGGTGCGGTGCGACCCGGGCCCGGCGTAGCGGGAGAAGACCACCGGCCGCCGCCCGGTCGAGGCCAGCTCGGCGAAGTGCCGTTCGTTGAGGACCCACAGCGGGTCGAGCCCCGGCACCGCGGTGTGCCGGCCCTGCTGCCAGTCGATCCACCAGAAGTCCACGCCGTCGCGCTCCAACGGGTGCGCCACGTGCTCGAAGAACGCCGACAGGAACTCCTCGGAGGTCGCGTCGAAGGCGACCGCGGCCCCGGTCGCCGGGTCGATCCCCATGGCCTCCGCCATCGCCGGGTATGCCGTCTCGAACGCCCGCACCCCGTCCGCCGGGTGGTCGTTGAGGGTCACGCGCAGGCCACGCGAGTGCAGCTCGTCGAGGAAGCGCTGCGGGTCTGGGAACAGGGCGGGGTCCCAGGTGTAGCCGGTCCAGCCCGAGCCGTGCACCGGGTCGACGTCGGTCAGGTGCCAGTCCATGTCCAGCACCGCCACCGAGAACGGCAGGCGGTCGGCGGCGAAGCGGTCCAGCAGCGCGAGGTACTCCTCCTCGGAGTAGGGGTGGTAGCGGCTCCACCAGTTGCCCAGGACGTAGCGCGGCACGAGGGGGACCGGCCCGGTCAGGCCGTGGAGGTCGCGCAGGGCCGCCCGGAAGTCCAGGCCGTGGGCGAAGACGTAGAGGTCGACGGCACCCGGCTCGCGCGGGGCGACCTGCGTCACGCCGGGACCGGTGCGGACCAGGCTGGCCGAGTCGTCGAGCACGGCATACCCGTCGCGGGAGACCACGCCGGGCTCGAGCGGCGCGCGGCCGTCGACGTTGTCGAGGGTCCGGGCGGTCCCGTCCAGGAGGCGGTGCGCGCGGGCGGGCACGCCATACCTCCAGGTGGAGTGGTAGGTCGTGACGCCGCCGCGGACCTGCAGGAACAGCCCGGAGGGGGTGGGCTCGTGCCCGTCGTAGTGCAGCTCGAACCCGTCGGTGACGACGTGCACGCCGTCGCGCCAGGGCTCGGCAGTCAACTCGACGTCCGGACGGTCGCCGAAGGAGCGGTCGACCACCACCTGCGTCGCGGCGTCGGTGAAGGTGCCGGTCGGCGACCACTCGTAGCGCACCAGGTGCGGGCTGAGCACGGTGACCCGGGCACGGTCGCTCTCGTGGACGATGCGCATGGCAGCGACCCAACCACATCGGCGCTGCCGGCGCCGGGTGGCCGTCAGCTGCTCGAAGCCGCCCCGCCGGCGACGACGGCGGCCATGACGGCGGCGGTCGCGTCCTGCACCGCCTTCACCACGGCCTCGCTCGCCCACCGGCCCTGGCCGACCTCCTTGCCGCGGCGCTTGACCTCGCCGTTGGTCATGCCCGGGCGCAGCTGCTGGGGCACCGCCTTGTGCAGGGCGTCGACCGCCTGGAGCAGGGCGACGAGGGCGCCGGTGCGCGTGTCGGCCCCCCGTGCGCCGGTCAGCACGTGGACGAGGTCGCCGAGCGTGGCGTCGCGCGCAGCGGTCGTCAGCGCCGGCCAGCGCGTCGTCAGCGTCAGGCCGAGGACCCTCACCGGGTCGGGCCGCACGAGCTCGCGGCGCACCAGGCTGTCGAGCAGCGGCTGCTCGATCTTCTTGCCGACCGTGCCCAGGACGTCCTTGGGCTTCTTGCCCTCGCGCTCCGCGAAGCGCACGAGGGCCTCGTCCAGCAGTGGCTCCCCGACCGTGCTCCCGTCCACGACCCGCAGCCGGCCGCGGTCGTCGACGTCGAGGCGCTCGCGGACGACCAGGTCGGTCAGCAGGGCGCCGCCGAGGGCGATCTGGCGATGGGACCCGAGCAGGTTGCGGCCCTCGGGGTCGGTGCCGACGAGGAGCAGTTCTTCGGCGACGATCATGACCGCCACGCTAGGGGCCAGCGCCTCGCGGGGACATCCGTCAGCGGTCGGATCCGCGGTGCGCCGCATCTCCGACCTGGGTCGGAGGCCGCGCGGCGTAACCGTCGGTATGCTCGGCGTCGTGAGCTTCGGAGCCGAGCGCGTGCCCCTCGTGGGGCTGCTGCTGCCCCTGCTCACCACCGTGGCGCTGCTGTCGGCCACCGTCAGCACCGGGGACCACGCCCTCCTCGCGCTGGCCCTGGCGGGGATGGCGGCCCTCGCCGCCCGCTCGCACGCGGTGCCGGTCGGCGCGCGGGTGGTCTCGGTGCGGCACCGCAGCGAGGTATGCCGCGCCGCCGGCGTGCGCGCGAGCGACCCCGACCGCCCGGGCCACGTGCGCCCGCGGGCTCCCGGGCTGGGCTGAGCCGACCCGCCGCCCCGGCCGCGGCGTCCTCCGCAGGTCCGCCTCCTTCGGCATACCCGCGAGACGCTCTGCGTGCTGCCCGGTCGGGTCGTCCTGACGACCCTGCCCGCCGCGCACCGTCGCGTGCGCACGCACCACAAGGACCCCGCGTGTTCTCCTTCCTCGACCCTGTCCTCCTCCCCGTCCACGACCTCCTCGACGCCCTGTCACCGGTCGTCCCCGCCGGCCTCGCCGTCGTGCTGCTCACCCTCGCGCTCCGCCTGGTCCTGCACCCGCTCAACCGCCGCACCCAGCACCAGGCGGTCCGCCGCCGGGAGCTGGAGCCGCGGCTGGCGCAGCTGCGCTCCCAGCACGCCAAGGATCCGCAGGCGATGCAGCGTGCCGTGCTCGAGCTGCACCGCGAGGAGGGCGTCCCGCTGGCGCCCGGCTGCCTGACGGCGCTCCTCCAGGTGCCGGTCTTCGGGATGGTCTACCGGCTCTTCACCGCGCCCGAGATCGCCGGTGCGCACAACCGGCTGCTGGACCACACGGTGCTGGGCACGCCCCTGTCGCAGCACCTCGTCGGTGCGGGAGCCGGCGACCGGTGGATCTTCCTGGTCCTGATCGGTCTCACCCTGACGGTCGCCGCGTTCTCCGCCTGGCAGCTGCGGCGGCACATGGCGGAGGACAGGGCGGTGGCGGCACAGGCGGCGGCCGGTCGGCCGTCCACGGCCACGCAGCTGTCGGCGCAGCAGCAGGCGATGGCCGACAGCATGGAGCAGGTGACCAAGGTGATGCCGCTGCTGTCCTTCCTCACCGTCGCGGCGGTCGCCTCGCTGCCGCTGGCGGCCGGGCTCTACCTGGTGACGAGCACGATGTGGGGGCTGCTGGAGCGCGCGAGCCTGCGGCGGATCAGGCACGGACGTCGGTGACCCGGCGGCCGTACGGCCACCGAGGAGCGATCCACCCTCGCGGGCAAGGATGTGCACCGTTGGCGCGGTTGTCCACGGTCATCCACCCTCGTGGGCAAGGATGTGCACCGTTGGCACGGTGGTCCGCCGCGTCCGTGGTGCACAACCTTGTCACCGAGGAGGCCGCGCGCCGAGGAGGCCTCCAGGCCGTGCCTGGCCGTGCCGGGCCGTGCCCGGAGGGCGTGCCCCTGCCTGGGTCTCACCCGGCAGCCGTCGCCCGGGACTCGGCCCGGGCGACCGCCTCGAGGAGCCGTCGACGGACCACCTGCGGCCGGGCGAGGTCGTTCCACCGGATCCGGACCAGCTCGTACCCGAGCGTGCGCATGCGGTCCTCCCGGTCCTTCTCCGCGAGGAGCGACTCGTGGCTCGTGTACTTCCCGGCGCCGTCGAACTCGACCAGGACGGGCCACCGGTCGAGCTTGAGGTCGGCGATCCCCACCAGCAACGGGCCGTCACGCACCTCGAACTGCGGCGTGCACGGCCCCAGGCCCAGGGAGTGCACGAGCCAGCGACTGCGGCTCTCACCCGCGGACTCGCTCCGGCCGTCCGCATGCTCGAGGACCAGGGCGGCCGCGGACGCCCCGGCTCCGCGCACGGTCCCGAGCGCCCGGGCCACCTCGTGCCGCATCCTCGCGGCCGCCGCCGCGTCCCATCGAGTGTGGTCCGCCAGGTCGGCAGTCCCGGCCTGGTGCAGGACGCCGTCGACCGCCACCAGCCCGGCTTCGACGCCGTGGGTGGCAGCGACCTGGAGGGCGGCCAGGCCCGGTGACACCACGCGGAGGCCGTCGACCACACCGACCCAGCGCGCGTCCACCGGCCGATGCACCCACACGGTGTCGTCCCGGCGGCCTCGGCGCCCGTCCGTCCGCACCAGGTGGACGAGCCCGTCCTCGCCGAACCAGGGCAGGCCGTGCACCATGAGGGCGCTCTCGTGGCTCAGCGCGTGCGTCGCCGCGCCCGGCGACTGGGCGAGGCTCCGTCCGACGGCGCGGGCGGCCAGGGCACGCTTCTCCCAGGGGGTGGCGCCGGTCAGCACGCTCGCGAGGACCAGCGCGTCGCGGCGCACCCGGACCAGCTCGCCGCGCCGGACCATCCTCTCCACGGTGCGGCGGGAGAAGCCGGCCACCAGCACCTCCCGTGCGCTCGCCACCCCACCCTGCGCCTCGAGCAGGCGCGTGATCCCTTCTGACATGTGCCTGAGTGTGCCGCCGTCGGCGCTGGACGGTCGGTCGTCGTCCACAGCCTCGGCCGGGATGGCGACGGGTGCTCTGCGGATCGGACCCGGACGGACCACCTTGTGCACCAGATGCACCGTCCGTGTCGTCGCCTGCGGTGCACAACCTTGCCCAGCCGTCAGGGGCCGACGAGGTGGTGGGCCGCACGCAGACCTCCCCGGTCAGCGCCCGGCCCACGCCGCCTTCCGCGCGCGTCGGGCGGCACTCCATACCCCCGGTAGCCTTGACCGGGTGAGCCTGCACCTGTTCGACACCGCCTCCCGGACCCTGCGGCCGTTCGCGCCGCTCGAGCCCGGACGGGTGGGCATGTACATCTGCGGCCTCACGACCCAGGGCAGCCCGCACATCGGGCACGTGCGCTTCGCGGTGGCCTTCGACATCGTGCGGCGCTGGCTCGAGCGCGGGCACGGGTATGACGTGACCCTGGTCCGCAACGTCACCGACATCGACGACAAGATCCTGGCGAAGTCGGCCGAGGCGGGGGAGCCGTGGTGGGCGTGGTCCTACCAGCACGAGCGGGAGACCGCGCGCGCGCTGGAGCTGCTGGGTGTGCTGCCGCCGACCTACGAGCCGCGGGCCACCGGTCACATCACCGAGCAGGTGGAGATGATCGACACCCTGGTCGAGAAGGGCCACGCCTACGCCGCCGAGGACGGCTCGGGGGACGTCTACTTCGACGTGCGCTCCTGGCCGGCCTACGGGGAGCTGACCCGGCAGCGGCTCGACGACATGGAGCCGGCCGGGGACGCCGACCCGCGCGGCAAGCGCGACCCGCGTGACTTCGCGCTGTGGAAGGGGCACAAGACCGGCGAGCCGGACACCGCCTCGTGGCCGACCCCCTACGGCCGCGGCCGCCCGGGGTGGCACCTGGAGTGCTCGGCGATGGCGCGCAAATACCTCGGCGACGCCTTCGACATCCACGGCGGCGGGGTCGACCTGCGCTTCCCGCACCACGAGAACGAGCAGGCGCAGTCGCGCGCGGCGGGTCTGGACTTCGCCAGCTTCTGGCTGCACAACGCCTGGGTGACGGTCAAGGGCTCCAAGATGGGCAAGTCGCTGGGCAACGCGCTCGCGGTCACCGAGCTGACGAAGACCGTGCGCCCCCTCGTCCTGCGCTACTACCTCGGCGCCGCCCACTACCGGTCGACGATCGAGTACGGCGAGGGCTCGCTGGCCGAGGCCCTCGCCGCCGTCGAGCGCATCGAGGGGTATGTGGCGCGCGCGCTGGAGGTCGTCGGCGAGCCGGCCGACATGCTGCTCGACGCGTCCCACGCACTGGCGGTCGAGGACGCCTTCCCAGCCGCCTTCCGCGAGGCGCTGGACGACGACGTCAACGTGCCGGGAGCGCTGGCCGTCGTCTTCGGGGTGGTGCGCGACGGCAACAAGGCGCTCGAGGGCTCCCCGGACGCGGTCGACGCGGGCGCGGTGCGGCACACCCTGCTGCAGCTGCTGGCCATGCTCGACGTTCTGGGGGTGAACCCGCTCGACCCCGCGTGGGGCGGCGGTGCCGTCGGCGACGGGGGAGACCGGACCGGCGAGGTGCTCGCCGCGCTGGTGCAGGAACGGCTCGACGCGCGGGCGCAGGCCCGCGCCGACAAGGACTTCGCGACGGCCGACGCCATCCGCGACCAGCTGACGGCGCTCGGCGTCGTCATCGAGGACACGCCGGCCGGCGCCCGCTGGGCGCTGCGCTGACGTGTCGACCAGGAGGGTATGAGGCAGATGGCCGGTAACCAGCAGCGCCGCAACGCGCGCACGTCGAACAAGAAGGGCATGGTCGTCGGCTCCGGCGGGCAGCGCCGCAAGCAGCTCAAGGGCCGCGGGCCGACCCCGCGGGCGGAGGACCGGGTCGGGCACCCGGCCGCGCGCCGGGCCGCCCGGGACGCCAAGGCCTCGGGCGCCGGCGGCGGAGGCCGCGGCCCGCGCCGGTCCGGCAAGGCGTCCTCGGAGATCGTCGCCGGGCGCAACAGCGTCGTCGAGGCGCTGCGCACCCACATCCCGGCGTCGACGCTCTACGTGGCCTCGCGGCTCGAGTCCGACGACCGCGTGCGCGAGTCGATCACGCTGGCGACCGAGCAGGGGATCGCCGTCCTGGAGACGCCGCGCACCGAGCTCGACCGGATCACCGACGGAGCCGTCCACCAGGGGTTGGCGCTGCAGGTGCCGGCCTACGAGTACGCCCACCCCGACGACCTGCTGTCGGTCGAGCTGCCGGGCACGCCGCTCATCGTGGCCCTCGACGGGATCACCGACCCGCGCAACCTCGGGGCGATCATCCGCTCGGTCGGGGCCTTCGGCGGGCACGGGGTCGTCGTGCCGGCGCGGCGCTCGGCCGGGATGACCGCCTCGGCGTGGAAGACGGCGGCGGGCGCTGCCGCCCGGGTCCCGGTCGCGCAGGCGACCAACCTGACGCGGGCGCTGGAGTCCTACCGCAAGGCGGGCTTCTTCGTGATCGGCCTCGACGCCGACGGCGACGTGGAGCTGCCCGGCCTGGAGCTGGCCGACCAGCCGCTCGTGGTCGTCGTCGGCTCGGAGGGCAAGGGTCTGTCCCGCCTTGTCCGGGAGACCTGCGACCAGATCGTCTCGATCCCGATGGCCGCGGCGACGGAGTCGCTCAACGCCGGCATCGCCGCGGCCGTGACCCTCTACGAGATCGACCGCTCCCGCCGCGCCCGCTGACCTGACCACCCCACCCACCGGGGACGTGGTCTGCCCGCTCCAAGCCCGACCGGCGACGTGCTGTGCCCGCTCCCGGCCCGACCGGGGACGTGCTGTGCCCGCCTCGACCGGCGTGACTGTGTGAGGGTGGTGCCATGCAGACGTTGCCCTACGGGTCCTGGCCCTCACCGGTGGACGCCCGGCGCACGCTGTCCGGCGTGACCCGCCGCGACGCCCCGCGGGCCGACGGTGCCGACCTCTACTGGCTCGAGGCGCGGCCCGAGGACGCGGGGAGCACGACGCTGGTGCGCCGCCGGGACGGTGTCGTCGAGGATGTCAGTCCTGCCGGGCACGATGTGCGCACGCGCTACCTCGAGTACGGAGGAGGTGACTATGGCGTCCGCGACGGCACCGTGCTGTGGGTCGAGGGCGCCACCCAGCGGGTATGGCGTGCCGCCCCGGGGGAGGAGGCGCGCCCGCTCACCCCCGGCACGAACGGCGCCGTCCGGTGGTCCTGCTTCCGGGTCGACCCGCGCCGCCGGGTGGTCTTCTGCCTGCGTGAGGACCTGCGCGACGAGACGCTCGAGCCGGTGGTCTCGCTGGTCCGGCTCGACCTCGACGGCGACAACGCCGACCTGGGCAGCGTCCTGGTCGCGGGCAAGGAACGACCGGTCGCCGCACGGGCCGACGGAGCAGGGGACGACCTGCCCGGCCCGGACTTCGTCGCCGACCCGGTGCTCTCGCCGGACGGGACCCGGCTGGCCTGGCTCACCTGGGACCACCCGGCCATGCCGTGGCACCGCACCACACTGTGGCTGGGGGTGCTGGACGCCGCGGGGGACCTCGTCGACGAACGGGCTGTCGGCACCGGTGAGCAGTCGCTGGAGCAGCCGCTCTGGCTCGACGACGAGACGCTGCTGGTGCTCGGTGATGCTTCCGGCTGGAGCAACCTGCACCGGCTCGACGTCAGCCGGGCCGACGCGGGCCTCGAGGCGGTCACCGACGAGCCGTTCGAGCTCGGCCACCCCCGCTGGGTGCCCGACACGCGCTCCTACGACCTGCTCGCCGGCGGCCGGGTGGTCAGCGGCCGCTCCCGGGACGGCTTCCGCGACCTCGTGGTCGTCGACCTGGCCACCGGGGAGGTGGAGGAGGTCGAGACGAGCACCACATACGTCCGCGACGTGGCGGTGCTCTCGGCGACCGAGGTGGCCGTCGACGCCGCCCGCGCCGACGCGACGGCCGACGTGCTGCTCGTCCACCTGCCCACCGGGCAGGTGCGTCCCTCGGTCGGCACCGGGGCGCCCACCGTGCCCGACGGGTTCGCCGCGCTGCCGCAGCCGGTGAGCTGGCACACCCCGGACGGGGCCACCGCGCACGGGTTCCTCTACCTGCCCACCCACCCGGACGTGCAGGCCCCTGAGGGCGACCTGCCACCGCTGATCGTGACGCTGCACGGCGGGCCGACGGCCTGCGCCACGCCCGGCCTGTCGGCCGGCCGCACCTTCTGGACCTCGCGCGGCTTCGCCGTCCTGGACGTCAACTACGGCGGGTCGACCGGCTACGGGCGCGCCTACCGCGAGCGGCTCGACGGGCGGTGGGGCGAGGTCGACGTGCAGGACGCCGCCAGCGGGGCCCGGCACCTGGCCGAGAGCGGTGCGGTCGACGGCAGCCGGCTGCTCATCACCGGCGGCAGCGCGGGCGGCTTCACCACGCTCGCGGCCGCGACCTTCACCGACACCTTCGCGGCCGGGGCCAGCCACTTCGGCATCTCCGACCTGGCCACGCTCGCGCAGGACACGCACAAGCTCGAGTCCCGCTACATCGACGGGCTCGTCGCGCCCTGGCCCGAGGGGGAGGCGACCTTCACCGCCCGGTCGCCGATCCACCACGTCGACCGCCTGGCCACCCCGCTGATCCTGCTGCAGGGGCTCGAGGACAAGGTCGTGCCCCCGTCGCAGGCCCAGGCCATGGCCGAGGTGCTGCGGCGCAAGGGCCTGCCGGTCGCGCTGGTGCTCTTCGAGGGGGAGGGGCACGGCTTCCGCTGGCTCGACAACCAGGTCGGCGCGCTGGAGGCCGAGCTGTCCTTCTACGCCCAGGTGCTCGGCCTCCGGCTCGCGGACGACATACCCGAGGTGAGCGTCGAGAACCTCTGACCCGCGCGGCTCACCGCGCGGTCTGGGTCTCGCCCTCGCGCAGCGAGCGCACGGGCGCCACGGTGATGTCGTCCAGCTTCCAGTCCATGGCCCGCAGGTCCTCGACCGTCTGGTCGATGCGGGCCAGGTCCACCCTCCCGCCGGCCGGCACGAAGCGCACCTCGACGTGGAAGACGTGGCCCATGTCGCGGACGCGGGTGTGGTGCCGGTCGATCCATGGACGGCTGTCGAGGTAGTCCTGGACCTGTCGCACCAGCGGGTGCTCCTCGGTCATGTCCACGGTCTGGGCGGTCCGGTCCATCAGACCCGCGACCGCGCTGGTGATGTTGCCGAAGCCGTCGCGCAGGATGCTGGCCGAGATCAGCAGCGCCATGACGCCGTCGAGCCACCACAGCCCCACGCCGATGCCGAGCACGCCCACGATCGCGCCCGCGGCGGTCATCCAGTCCGCCTTGTTCATGTCCGCGTCGGCGTAGAGCACCTTGTCGTGCAGCTGCTCGGCCAGCGGCAGCTTGAGCCTGCCGAGGATGACGGGCACGACGAGGGTGTAGGCCAGCACCGCCACCATCGGCCAGCCGGCCCAGACGGTCCAGCCCAGGATGCGCATGGTGCCGATCGGCGGGTGCTCGGCCTTGACCAGCGCCGACCCAGAGTCGTAGACGAGGAAGAGGCCCATCGTGACCAGGGCCGCACCCGCGAGCAGGTGGCCCACGGCGACCGAGCGGTGCCGACCGAAGGGGTAGCGCCGGTCCGGCCGCACCTGGGCGAACCGGGCACCGACCAGGAAGGCGATCGGCGGGATGAGCGAGAGCATGTCCTCCAGCCAGGCCGCCTTCATCGCCTGGGAGCTGCCCATCACCAGGTAGAGCAGCGCGATCGCCGTGGCCAGGAAGGCCAACGTGACCCACTCCAGGCGGCGCGCCCTGCGCAGGACGTGCTGCAGGTCCTCGGGCAGCTCGGTGTCGCCGAAGTGGGTGCGGCGGCGCTCGCTCATCGTCCCCCCTCCCCGTCCAGGTAGCGCTCCAGCTCGCTGAGCAGGGCGTTCTCCCCGGGCACGGCCGCGATCACGTGCTTGACCTGCTCGCCGTCCTCGGGGGTGGTGACGTAGGGACGCGTGAGCGCGACCTTGGTGCTCCAGGGCGACTTCTCGGTCAGTCCACCGACCAGCAGCTGGATCTCGCCCTTCTCCAGCTGCTTGACCAGCGCCTCCTCGCCGCCGACGACCCACACCGGCTCCGCGCCGACGGTCTCGGCGAAGGCGCTGACCAGCTCGACTTCCGAGCCGCCGGGCGGTTGTCCCTCGGACGGCGGCAGCGTCGTGAACGGGGGATGGGGCGAGACCCCGACGTGCAGCTCGCCCGAGGCGCGGATCTCCTCGAGGGTGCCGTCGGGATCGGTCGGGATCTGGATGCCGCAGCCGCCCAGGAGGGCGGCGGCGAGCACGGCGGACACCGATCGGCGCCTGGAGGTCAGGCTGGTCATCTGCCTGAGTATGCCCCTGACTGCGGGTTCCGCACGCCGGACGGCCGCACGCCGCACGGCCGTGCGACGTGCCGGTCGGTGCCCGCGGTGACTCGGGCGTGTCGTCAGCCCTCCAGGTGCGCCCGGATGGGGATCTCCCCGGTGTCCACGCCCACGACGGCCACCTCGTCGGGGCGGTCGGGCAGCACGGTGTGCACGTAGTCGGCGACGGTGTCCTCGATGGACATGTCGTGACCGGCGCGCTCGGAGAGGTACCACCGGTGCTCGAGCAGCTCGTGGAAGAGCTCGGCCGGCTCGAGCTTGGCGCGCAGCTCGCGGGGGACCGAGCGGGTGACGGGCTCGTAGATGCGGGCCAGCCAGTCGTGCGCGACCAGCTCCTCGTCGTCGTTCTGCCGGTCGGTCGCGGCCCGGTAGGAGTCGAGGTCGTTGAGCAGCCGGCGCGCCTGGTTCTCCTCGACGTCGAGGCCGGTGAGGTGCATCAGCCGCCGGGAGTGGTGGCCCGCGTCGACGACCTTGGGCTGGATCCGGATGGAGGTGCCGTCCACGTCGGTGCTCATCTCGAGCTCGTCGACGTCGAAGCCGAGGTTGTTGAGCCGGCGGATGCGCTCGTCGACGCGCCACCGGTCGCCCTGCTCGAACCGTTCCTCACCGGTCAGCTCGTTCCACAGCAGGTCGTAGCGGTGCATGATCCGGTTGGCGATCTCGATGGGGTCCTCGCCCTCGTCGAGCTGGCCGCCGGCCTCGAGGTCCATGAGCTCCCCGGCGATGTTGCCGTGCGCGATGTACAGGTCGTGCTCGCGCTGGCCGGGCGAGAGCTGGGGGTGCAGCTCGGCCGTCTCGGCATCGACGAGGTATGCCGCGTACTCGCCGGCATCGCGCCGGAACAGCGTGTTGGACAGCGACACGTCACCCCAGAAGCAGCCGGCCAGGTGGAGGCGGACGAGCAGGACGGCCAGGGCGTCCAGGGTGCGCCGGGCGGTGTCGGCACGCAGCCGCTGGGAGAAGACCACGCGGTAGGGCAGGGAGAACTTCAGGTGCCGGGTGACCAGGCAGGCGTCCAGCGGGTTGCCCTCGGCGTCGACGCGGCCGGCCACGACAGCCAGCGGCTCGACCGCCGGCTGGCCCAGCCGACGCAGGTTGCGCAGGGTCTGGAACTCGCGGCGCGCGAGGGGCTCGGTGATCTCCTTGACGGCGATGACCTGGCCGGAGAGCCGCACGAAGCGCACCACGTGCCGCGAGATGCCGCGGGGGAGCGCCGCCAGGTGGTGCTCGGGCCACTCCTCCAGCGGCACGTGCCAGGGCAGGTCCAGCAGCGCCGGGTCCGGCTTGACCGCGGTGAAGTCGAGCGCCATCCCATCAGCCTATGCCCGACCGACGACGTGGTGTGCGCGCTCCCGTCCCCACCGACGACGTGGTGTGCTCGCTCCAGCGGCGACCGACGACGTGGTGTGCTCGCTCCAGCGGCGACCGACGACGTGCTGTGCTCGGTCTACGCGGCGAACAACGACTCCAGCCGGACGAGATCAGCACCCCGGCGCACCCAGCCGTGGAACTGCATACCTCGTGCGCGCTCGCGAGCCAGCTCGACCCTGAGGGCGACCGCCTCCGGGCGGTTCATGATCTCCTCCCCGGTCCAGCGCACCCCGACCAGTCCGAGCGCCTCGAGCCGGGCGTGTCGCTCGCGTTCCTCGGCCAGCCGCCTGCGCACGGTCGTCTCGGGCTCGAGCGGCACCTGGTCACCGGGCCCGAGGAAGTACTTGCCTTCTCCGTCGGCCTCGGCAAAGACCTTCTCGCGCGGCCAGAGCCCGTCCACGCGCCCGACGAAGCGCAGGTGCTCGTCGTGGACGCTGACCTGCGGGAGCGGCAGCGGGTGCCCCTGCTCGTGCAGGGCCACGAAGGAGTAGGACTCCAGCCAGCTCTCGCGCCGGAGGTCGACGGCGGCGAGCGACTCCCGCGCCCGTGGCCTTCCCTTCCAGCGCACCTGGGCGTCGAGGGCGGCCGTGATGCCTGCGAGGTCGACGGCGCCGTCGGCCACCGCGCGATCGGTCATCGCCACCGCGTGGGGGGCACGCCGGGTGCGGAGCACGTCCGCCACCGTCCGGGCGATGGTGGTCGTCCGGATGTCGTCGACGAGGACGTGCGGGGTGACGGTCGAGTCGGTGTGGTGGATCCGCACGCCCGGCAGCGACCGGGACTGGGGCGCTCCTCGGACCACGGTCAGCTCGACCGGCGTCTCTGCGGCGATCACGAGCTCCAGCCCGTGCACGACCGCCGCGCTGGTGTGGCTCGCGACCATCCCGGGAAAGCGGTGCAGGGCGGCCCGCAGCCGGTGCAGGTGCTCGGTGCGGTGCGCCACCCACGTCTCCGTCGCGCTGCCGAGGGTGAGCGGTTCGGCGTAGATCCCCCGGCCGAGGCGGCACACGTCGCCGTCGCGCAGGCGCCTGTCGAGGCTGCGTCGGCCCGAGTAGCGCTCGACGGCATCCTGGTAGGTGAACGGGACGGTCGGGCGGGATGGACTCATCCCGCAACCGTGCCGCGGATCGGCTCTCGCGCGCCGAGCCGCATGGCTCGCCTGTGGACAAGTCAGGTATGGCGTGCACGCCACGTCGTCGGTGGGGCTGGGAGCGTGCACCCGGCGTCGTCGGTGGGGGTGGGAGCGTGCACCCGGCGTCGTCGGTGGGGGGGGGGGCGTGCACCCGACGTCGTCGGTGGGGGTGGGACGTCAGAGGGCCGGGCGGGCGACGCCTCGCGGCGTGCCCACCCGGCCCTCGTCAGCGGTCAGTCGGAGAGGCGCTCGCCCGTCTCGGTGTGGAAGACGTGCAGGTGGCTCCCCTTGGGCTGGAAGTGCACGATCTCGCCCTTCTTCGGCGGGGTGCGGCCGTCGACGCGCGCGATGAACGGCTTGTCGGTCGCGCCGGACCCGGGGGTCTCGCCGTAGATGTAGGCGTCGGCGCCGAGCTCCTCGACGACGTCGACCTCGATCGGCAGGCCCCGGCCGGAGTCGGAGATCTCCAGGTCCTCGGGGCGGATGCCCAGGACGACCTCAGAGCCGGCCTTGGACAGCGTCTCGCGGTCGACCGGGTGCACGTAGTCGCCCAGCTTCACGCCGCCGTCGGCGACCGGCACCGTCATGAGGTTCATGGCGGGGGAGCCGATGAAGCCGGCGACGAAGACGTTGTTGGGGTGGTCGTACATGTGCCGCGGGCTGTCGACCTGCTGCAGGATGCCGTCCTTGAGGACCGCCACGCGGTCGCCCATCGTCATCGCCTCGACCTGGTCGTGCGTGACGTAGACCGTGGTGACGCCCAGGCGCCGCTGCAGCGAGGCGATCTGGGTGCGGGTCTGGACGCGCAGCTTGGCGTCGAGGTTGGACAGCGGCTCGTCCATGAGGAAGACCTGCGGCTGGCGCACGATGGCGCGGCCCATGGCGACACGCTGGCGCTGACCGCCGGAGAGGGCCTTGGGCTTGCGCTCGAGGTAGTCGGTCAGGTCCAGGATCTTGGCCGCCTCCTCCACGCGCTCGCGGATCTCGGACTTGGACTTGCCGGCGATCTTGAGCGCGAAGCCCATGTTGTCGGCCACGCTCATGTGGGGGTAGAGCGCGTAGTTCTGGAAGACCATCGCCACGTCCCGGTCCTTGGGCGGCATGTGGGTGACGTCACGGTCGCCGATGAGGATGCGACCGCCGTTCACCTCCTCCAGGCCGGCCAGCATGCGGAGCGAGGTCGACTTGCCGCAGCCCGAGGGGCCGACGAGGACGAGGAACTCACCGTCGGCGATCTCGATGTCGAGGGAGTCGACCGAGGGGCGGTCCGCCCCCGGGTAGATGCGCGTGGCCTTGTCGTAGGTCACCGTTGCCATGTGCGTGCCTTTCCTTCACCGGCAGGTACGTGCCGGACGATCCGTTGTAAAGGAACCCACCGGCGGGTGCCGGAGGGCGGTGTCGTGCCGACATCTCGACGGGAGGCCGCAGAGGCGTCCACGGCGACGGTGCCGGGTGACGAGGATCACCGTAGCAGAGAAGATGCAAAGCGCTTTGCAAGATCTTGCAAAGACCGCCAGGGAACTGCATACTGATCGCACCACACCACCGCCGACCGCGCCACCAGGCCGGGAGGCACCCGGCGACGAGGCCACATCCCTGTGCGTCCGCCGGGACGAGGTTCGAAGGAGCACCTATGAAGCGCACCACCGGGGCAGTCGCGATCGCCAGCGCCGCGGCCCTGCTGCTCTCCGCCTGCGGCGGCGACAGCGAGACCCCCGCGGGACAGACGCCCGCGGACACCCAGGACGCCGCCGAGGACACGGCCGGCGACGACGCCGCCGAGACCACCGAGGATGACGCCGCCGCCGGTGGTGACGCCGCCTCCGAGACCGCGATGAGCGACGGCACCAGCCTCGTCATCTGGGCCGATGACCTGCGGGCCGCCGCGCTCGAGGACGTCGCCGCCATCTTCGAGGAGGAGACCGGCGTGCCGGTGACCCTCCAGGTGGTCGCCAACGAGAACCTGCGCGAGCAGTTCAAGGACTCCGTCGGCGCGGGCGCCGGCCCGGACATCGCCGTCGGTGCGCACGACTGGCTGGGCGAGCTCGTCCAGAACAACGTCGTCGCCCCCGTGCAGCTGTCCTCCGACCTCGCCGGCCAGTTCACCCCCGAGTCGGTCGAGGCCTTCACCTACGAGGGCCAGACCTACGGCGTGCCGTACTCGGTCGAGTCCCTCGCGCTCATCCGCAACACGGAGATGGCGCCCGAGGAGCCCGCCACGATGGAGGAGCTCGTCGCCACCGGCCAGGAGATGGTCGAGGCCGGCGAGACCGAGCTCGTCATGGCCCAGCAGCTGGGCCAGGAGGGCGACGCCTACAACATGTACCCCTACCTCGCGGCCTACGGCGGCGGCATCTTCCCGGTGCTGGAGGAGGGCGGCTTCGACTCCACCGAGGTCATCATCGACTCCGAGGAGACGATCCAGGGCGGCGAGAAGATCGCCTGGCTGGGTGAGCAGGAGGCGCTGACCGTCAACCTCGACGGCTCGAACACCATCCCGCAGTTCATCGAGGGCAACACCCCCTACCTGATCTCCGGCCCGTGGGCCATCCCGCAGATCGTCGACGCCGGCATCGACTACGAGATCACCTCGATGCCGGACTTCGAGGACGGCGGCGAGACCACCCCGTTCCTGGGCGTCCAGGGCTTCTACGTCTCCGCCGAGTCGAAGAACCCGCAGATCGCGCAGACCTTCGTGCAGGAGTACGTGAGCCGTCCCGACGTGCAGGTCGCCCTGTACGAGGCCGGTGACCGTCCGCCGGCGCTGGTCGAGGCCTACGACGAGGTCTCCCAGGGCAACACCGACATCGAGGCCTGGGGCGCCGCCGCCGAGGGTGGCACGCCGATGCCCAACATCCCGCAGATGAACGCCGTCTGGGGCCCGCTGGGCAAGGCCACGGCCGACATCGTCACCGGGTCCGATCCGGCCGAGCGCCTCGCGACCGCCCAGTCCGAGGTCGAGGCCGCGCTCTGACCGAGCGCTGACCGACCGCCGCGCGCGGGTGGGTGCCGCTGCACACCAGGGGCACCCACCCGCCCGGCGGGACGTCGTATGCCGTGCACCCCGCCGCGAGAGCGGGGCCGGCACGGCATACGAGGTCCCGTCACCGCCCCGCGCCCGTCTCGCCCACGGCCCTGCCCCGAGGAGACACCGATGTCCCAGACCGTCACCGACCCGCCGACCAGCGAGGTCGGGCACACCCCCGCATGGGTGCACGCCGCGAGGTGGGGGCTCATCGCCCTGACGCTCCTCGGCCTGGGGTATGTCGCGCAGCAGGCGATCGAGGCCGGCTCCTGGCTCATCGTCATCGTCGTGGCCTTCATCGCGATGTCGGTGCTGGTGGTCTACTCCACCCGCCGCGCGATCCCGGCGAAGTACCTGCTGCCCGGTCTGGTCCTGCTGCTGCTCTTCCAGATCTGGCCGATCGTCTACACGGCCGCGACCGCGTTCACCAACTACGGCGACGGACACACCCTGAGCAAGGACGAGGCGGTCCAGGCGATCCAGGCGCAGTCGGTGCGCCAGGACCCCGACGCCCCCCGCTACGGCATGTCGGTCGCCATCCCCGAGGGTGCGGCGATCGAGACCGGTGAGCTGTCCTTCCTGCTCACGGTCGCCCCCGCCGAGGACGCCGGCGAGCTCGAGGAGGAGTTGGGCGAGGGCGCCGACGCCGGGGGCGAGAACGTCACCGGTGACGGCTACCAGCTCTTCGTGGGCACCGAGGAGGGCCTCGAGCCGCTGCCGGCCGAGGGGGTCGAGCTGCGCGGCAACGGCACCGTCGCGGCCGCGCCCGGGTTCCGGGTGCTCAACCTCATGGAGGCCAACCAGCGGGCCCAGGAGGTCCAGGAGCTGGCCGTGCCCGTCGGCGAGGAGGGCTCGGCCGTCAAGGCGGCCACCACCTCCCAGGCGTTCGTGGGCCGCCCGACGATCTCCTACGACGAGGACGCCGACGTCATGACGACGGCGGAGGGCCGGCGTTACGTCGCCCAGGACGGCAACTTCGTCCCCGAGGACGGGGTCGGCCCGGTGCTGCCCGCCGGCTGGACCGAGAACGTCGGCTTCGAGAACTTCCGCACGATCTTCCTCGACCCCGCCTTCCGCGGCGGCTTCCTCAAGATCTTCCTGTGGAACCTCGCCTTCCCCCTGCTCAGCGTGGTCAGCACCTTCCTGCTCGGTATGCTGCTCGCCCTCCTCTTCAACGACCCGCGCCTGAAGGGCAAGGCGGTCTACCGCTCCCTGCTCGTGCTCCCCTACGCGCTGCCGATCTTTGTCACCGGCCTGGTCTGGGCGGCGATGTTCAACCAGCAGTTCGGCCTGATCAACGAGGTGACCGGGCTCAACATCAACTGGCTCGGTGACCCCTGGGGTGCGCGCGCCGCGCTGCTCATCACCAACCTGTGGCTGGGCTTCCCCTACATGTTCCTCATCTGCACCGGTGCGCTGCAGTCGATCCCCAACGACGTCAAGGAGGCGGCCGCCGTCGACGGCGCCGGGCCGGTGCGCACGCTGGTGTCGGTGACGATGCCGCTGCTGCTGGTGGCCGTGGGGCCCCTGCTGGTCGCCAGCTTCGCCTTCAACTTCAACAACTTCACGCTCATCTACCTGGTGACGCGGGGCGGGCCGTTCGACTCGGGCAACAGCCTGGTCGGCAACACCGACCTGCTCATCAACTTCGCCTACCGGATCGCGCTGGAGTCCGGCACCCCCAACATCGGGCTCGCGTCCGCCGTCAGCATCGTGATCTTCGGCCTGGTCGGGATCATCAGCTACCTCGGCTTCCGCCAGTCCAACGCCCTGGAAGAGGTGAACTGAGCATGTCTCAGCCCACGGCCCAGACCCCCGCAGCCGACGCGAAGTCGCCGGCGCCGCGACCGGTCTCCGCAGAGAAGAAGGCCGCGGCGAGCGCCGTGTCCAAGCCCCGCTCCGGCGTCTGGTGGCGGCACCTGCTGGCGCTCGTCGCCCTCGTCTGGGCGCTGTTCCCGGTGCTGTTCATCCTCTCGGCGGCGCTCAACCCCGCCGGCACGCTGAGCTCCTCCTCGCCGCTGCCGCAGCAGTTCTCGATGCGCAACTTCGAGCGGCTGTTCTCCTCCACCACCTTCCCCTACTGGACGTGGTTCCAGAACTCGCTCATCGTGGCCGGGCTGGGCACGGTGCTGCAGGTCTTCATCGGCGCGGCCGCCGCCTTCGCCTTCTCCCGGTTGCGCTGGGCCGGGCGCCGCGCGGGCCTGATGACGCTGCTGCTGGCGCAGATGTTCCCGGTGCTGCTGGCCTTCTCGGCGCTCTACATCATGTTCCTGCGCCTGGGCGAGGTGCTTCCCGGCCTGGGCCTGAACACCCTGTGGGGCCTGCTGCTGGTCTACCTGGGCGGCTCGATGGGCGCCAACGTCTGGCTGCTCAAGGGCTATTTCGACACCATCCCCAAGGAGATGGACGAGGCCGCCAAGATGGACGGCGCCAGCCACGCCCGCATCTTCTTCACGATGACCCTGCGCCTGGTCGCCCCGATCCTGGCCACGGTGGCCATCCTGTCGTTCGTCATGCTGTGGGGCGAGTTCCTGCTGGCCAGCATCTTCCTGCTCGACCAGGACGTGCGCACGCTCGGCATCGGCCTCTACTCGCTCAACCTGGCCGACCGCAACGCCTACTTCGGGATGTTCTGCGCCGGTGCGCTGATCGCCTCCATCCCGCCGGTGCTGGTCTACCTCGGCCTGCAGAAGCAGCTCATCGGCGGCCTGACCAGCGGCGCGGTGAAGTGACGACGACGCTCTCCTCCTCTTCCCGCGGGCGGCTCGCCGACCTCGCCGCCTACGCGGGCGTCAGCGAGGCCACGGTCAGCCGGGTCCTCAACGACAAGCCGGGGGTGGCGGCCGGCACCCGGCAGGCGGTGCTCACGGCCCTGGACGTGCTCGGCTACGAGCGGCCCAGCAA
This sequence comes from Ornithinimicrobium pekingense DSM 21552, assembly GCF_000421185.1. GTDB lineage: Bacteria > Actinomycetota > Actinomycetes > Actinomycetales > Dermatophilaceae > Ornithinicoccus > Ornithinicoccus pekingensis. The sequence continues at coordinate 28,264 of NZ_ATWJ01000011.1, read as the reverse complement.
GCTCAAGCGCAGCAGCGCCGGCCTCGTCGGCCTGGTCGTGCCCGAGCTGACCAACCCGGTCTTCCCGATGTTCGCCCAGGTCATCGAGACCCAGCTGGCCGCGGGCGGCTACACGCCGGTGCTGTGCACCCAGACACCGGGCGGCGTGCACGAGGACGAGTACGTCCAGATGCTGCTCGCCCGCGGCGTCTCCGGGATCGTCTTCGTCAGCGGCTTCCACGCCGACACCCGGGCCAGCACCGACCGCTACCTCGACCTGCGGCGCCGCGGCCTGCCGATCGCCCTCATCAACGGCTACCGGGAGGGGATCGACGCGACCTTCGTCTCCCACGACGACGCCGCCGCGATGCGCCTGGCGGTCCGGCACCTGCGCGACCTGGGCCACACCCGGATCGGCTTCGCCACCGGCCCCGCGCGCTACGTCCCGGTGCAGCGGCGCATCGCCGGCTTCACCGAGGCGATGGCGGACGTCCCGGGCGGTGGGGAGCCGCTGGTCAGCACGACCCTGTTCACCATCGAGGGAGGGGCCACGGCCGCCCGCCAGCTCGTCGAGTCCGGCGCCACGGCGGTCATCGCGGCCTCCGACGTCATGGCGCTCGGCGTGCTGCGTGCCGCTGGCCAGCTGGGCCTGCGCGTCCCCGAGGACCTGTCGGTCATCGGCGGCGACGACGTGCCCTTCATGTCCTTCATCGACCCGCCGCTGACCACGGTGCGGATGGACGTCACCGGGATGGCCGAGGCGGCCGTGCACGCCGTCCTGGAGGAGATCGCGGGGGAGAAGGTCGAGCACCGGGAGTACCTCTTCGAGCCCGAGCTCATCCTGCGCCGCTCCACCGCCCCCGCCCCCTGAGCAGGCGCCACGCAGGTGGGTGCCTTGTGCACGCCGCAGACGGGTATGGCGTGCACCGGCCACTCACGTGAGGGCCCCGTGCACGCCATACCGGAGCGGGCGGTGCCCTCCCGTTCGGGCTGCAGGACCTGACCCCACGTGTCACGGTGATCCCACCCACACGGGGAGGACAGGACGTGGACCACAGCGTGTCATCGGTGACCCCGGGCTCCGGCCTGAGCCGCCGCACCCTCTTCAAGGCCCTGGGCGTCGGTGCCCTGGGCGTCGGCTCCGGCGGCCTCGCCGGCTGCTCAGGCGGTCTCGGTGACGACACCCTGCGCTTCCTGATGAACAAGCCCGAGGTCGTCGGCTACTTCGGTGAGCTGATCACGGCATACAACGAGCAGAGCGGGCGTCCGCCCGTCTTCTTCGACAGCACGCCGACCTCGATCTCCGCGCAGTTCGTCCGCGGCGTCCCGCCCGACCTGGCCTGCTACAACTACCAGTACGAGGCGTCGACCTACGTCAACCGGGACGTGCTGACCGACCTGCGCGACACCGCCCCCGCGCAGCAGATCGCCCCCCACGTGCAGGAGCTGGTCAGCCAGTTCGCCGACGAGGAGCACCGCTTCCACGTCCTGCCCTACTCCACCGCGGCCGCGGGCGTGATCTACAACGTGGCGCTGTTCGAGGACAACGGGGTCGAGGTGCCCACCACGTGGAGCGAGGTGATCCAGGCCTGCCAGACCTTCCAGGACGCCGGCGTGGTGCCGATCTACGGCACCTACCAGGAGGGCTGGACGATGGCGCAGGGCATCTTCGACTACTGCGTCGGCGGCATGATTGACGTCGCCGGGTTCTACGCCCGCCTGCGCGAGGTGGGGGACGAGTTCGAGGCGGGCGCCGACTACTCCTTCAGCGTGGTGATGGCCGACGCGGTCGCGCGGATGACCGAGCTGGCCGAGTTCGACAACGAGGACGCGGCCGCGCGCGGCTACTCCGACGGCAACCTCGCCTTCGGCCAGGGGCAGGCGGCGATGTACCTCCAGGGCCCGTGGGCGCTGGGCGAGATCGAGAAGGTCGACCCGGACCTGCAGGTCGCGACCTTCCCGCTGCCGATGACCGACGACCCCGAGGACACCAAGTGCCGCGTCAACCTCGACCTGGGCATGTGGATCCCGGCGCAGACACCGCACCGCGAGGCGGCGATGGACCTGCTCACCTACCTCTTCCAGCCGGACATCATCAACACCTACAACGCCGAGAACCTCTACTACTCGCCGCTGGAGGACGCCCCGGCCCAGCCGGACGAGCGGGTAGCCGGGCTGCAGGAGTACGTCGACTCCGGCCGGTTCTACCAGGGCCCGAGCACCTTCATCCCCCCGACGATCCCGCTCGCCAACTACCTGCAGGAGCTGCTCATCACCGGCGACCCGCAGGCCTTCCTGCGCAAGCTCGACGAGGACTGGCGCCGGCTGGCGCTGCGGTCCGCGTGAGGAGCCGACGATGACCACCGACACCGCGACCAGCCCCGGCACCCGTGCCACGGACCCGGGTGCGGAGGCGCCCCGGCACCGGTCCCGCGTCCCGCGCACCTACTACCTGATGCTCCTCCCGGCCCTGGCGCTGTTCACCTTCTTCATCACCCTTCCCGCGCTGGCCGGTGCCCTGTTCAGCCTGACCAACTACGTGGGGTTCGGCGACTGGGAGTTCGTCGGGATCAACAACTACCGGGTGATGTTCACCGACCCCAAGATCCTGTCGGCCTACGTCTTCACCATCGGCTTCTCGGTCGTCACGGTCATCGTGGTCAACGTGCTGGCGATGCTGCTGGCGCTGGGGCTCAACGCCAAGATCCGGCTCAAGACCGCGCTGCGCGGCGTCTTCTTCGTGCCGATGGTCATCAGCGGCATCGTCATCGCCTACGTCTTCAACTACCTCTTCTCCACCTCGCTGCCGAGCATCGTGCAGTCGCTGGGCGTCGGCGGGCCGCTGTCGCAGAGCATCCTGGCCAACGAGGACCTCGCCTGGCTCTCCATCGTCATCGTCACCGCCTGGCAGTCGATCCCGATGGCGCTGATCATCTACCTCGCCGGGCTCCAGGCGATCCCCGACGAGGTCTACGAGGCGGCGGCGCTCGACGGCGCGACCCCGGGCAAGCAGTTCTGGGCGATCACGCTTCCGCTCATGGCCGGGTATGTCGTGATCAACACCGTCCTCGGCGTCAAGAACTTCCTCAACGCCTACGACATCATCGTCGGCCTGACCAACGGCGGGCCCGGCACCTCCACGATGAGCGTGGCCATGTCGATCTTCACCGGCTTCAACTCCGGCGACTACGCCTACCAGATGGCCAACGCCGTGATCTTCTTCCTGGTCACCGTCATCGTCTCCGTCCTCCAGCTCCTGCTCATCCGTCGGCGAGGAGTCCAGCTGTGACCGCCCAGCCCGCTTCCACCCAGACCGCCGCCACGGTCCCGGCCACGCGCGAGCAGGAGGCGCGACGACGCCGGGGCGGACCCCGCCTGCGCAAGGACCGCGGCGGCCCCACCAACTGGCCCGCCACCCTGCTGCTCGTCCTCGCCTCGCTGTCGGTCCTCGTCCCGCTCTACTTCACCCTGGCGATGGCGTTCAAGACGCCCGAGCAGGCGGTGCAGGGCACCGGCTTCACCTGGCCGTGGCCGATGAACTGGGCGAGCTTCGCCGACGCCTGGACGCTGACCGACTTCCCCCGCTCGTTCACCATCTCCTTGCTCATCGCGGTCGGCACGGTCGTCGGCACGCTGATCCTGTCCTCGATGGCCTCCTACGCGATCGCCCGCAACTGGGACCGCAAGCTCTTCCGCTGGTCCTACTTCTACCTGCTGGCCGCGATGTTCATCCCCTTCCCCGTGGTGGCGCTGCCGCAGGTCAAGCTCACCGCGATGCTGGGGATCGACGGGCCGGTGGGCGTCACCGTCCTGCACGTCATGTTCCAGATGTCGTTCTCGGTGCTGCTCTACAGCGCCTTCCTGCGCTCGATCCCCGAGGAGATCGAGGAGTCCGCGCGCGTCGACGGCGCCAGCACCTGGCAGGTCTTCTGGCGGATCATCTTCCCCCTGCTGGCCCCGATGAACGCGACCGTGGGCATCTTCGCCTTCCTCGCGTCGTGGAACGACTTCATGATGCCGTCGCTGATAACCTCCGACCCGACCGAGCAGACGCTGCCGGTGGTCCAGAACATCTTCCAGCTGGCCTTCGCCACCAACTACAACATCGCCTTCGCCTCCTACCTCATGGCGATGCTGCCGACGATCGTCGTCTACGTGCTGGCCCAGCGCTGGATCATGGAGGGCGTGACCCGCGGCGCGATCAAGTGACCGCGCCGGCGCGAGCCTCCAGCAGCGCCCGGAACAGCTCGACCAGCTCGTGCTCGTCGGCGACCCGGAAGCGGGCCCGCGTCTGCCCGTCGCCGACGCGCACGGACAGGTGCCGGGCGGCGCGCTCGGTGTCGGGGTCGTCGGCCAGGGCGGCGAAGCCGTCCTCGTCGGTGACGTCGTCACCGGCGTAGAGCACCGCGTCGGCGCCCAGCTCGCGGGCCAGCCCCACGAGCGCCGCGCCCTTGCCGACGTGCGCGACCGCGAGCTCGACGACCTCCTTGCCCGGGGTCACCACCAGCGAGGTATGCAGCTCGCCCAGGGCCTCGGCGGCCTCCAGCGCCTCCTCGCCCAGGGGGCGGGACAGGCCGCGGGTGTGGACCACGCGCCCGGCCGGCTTGCGCTCGACCCGGACGCCCGGGTAGTCCTCGGAGAGCCGGTCCAGCGCCTCCTCGAGGTGGTCCAGCAGGCCGCGCTGCTCGTCGGTCAGGACCAGCCCGTCGGGCCGGGCGGAGCTCTCGACCCCGTGCGAGCCGACCAGCACGATGGGGTCGTCGGCGCCGGAGAGCTCGCGCAGCGGCTCCAGGGCGCGCCCCGAGACGAGGGCGACGGTCGTGCCGGGCAGGTCGGACAGGGCGGTGAGCGTCTCCATGGCCCCCTCGACCGGGCGGGCGCTCATCGGGTCCAGGACCAGTGGGGCCAGGGCCCCGTCGAAGTCGGTGGCGACGAGGACCTCGCGGTGGGCGGCGAAGCGGGCGACGGCGTCGGTGAGCTCAGGGGGCAGCGGCACGGACAGCTTCTTTCGGGCAGGGCGGTGGCGGGGCGGCGGGAGGAGGGCGGACCGGTCAGACCATGGGGGAGATGCTCCTGCGCGACCGGGCCGGCCGGCCGGGAGCGACCTCCAGGGCACGCAGGAAACTATCAGCCCAGGCCTGCACGTCGTAGGTGCGCACCTGGCGGCGCAGCGACCGCATACGCCGGCGCTTCTCCTCGTGGGTGTCGCGGATGGCGCGCAGGATCGTCTCCTTGAGCCCGGTGATGTCGTGCGGGTTGCACAGGTAGGCCGCGCGCATCTCCTCGGCGGCGCCGGTGAACTCGCTGAGCACCAGGGCGCCGCCGCCGTCGTGGCGGGCGGTGACGTACTCCTTGGCCACGAGGTTCATGCCGTCGCGTAGCGGGGTGACGAGCATGACGTCGGCCACCTGGAAGAGCGCGGCCATCTCCTCGCGCGGGTAGGACTGGTGCAGGTAGTGCACCGCGGTGTCACCGAGGTGGGAGAAGTCGCCGTTGATGCGGCCGACCGTGCCCTCGATCTGCTCCTTCAGCGTGCGGTAGGCCTCGACGCGCTCGCGGCTCGGCGTCGCGACCTGCACGAAGACCACCTCGGGCGGGGAGATCGCCCCGTCCTCGAGCAGCTCCTCGATGGCGCGCAGCCGGTGGCGGATGCCCTTGGTGTAGTCGAGCCGGTCGACCCCGAGGAGGACGACGTCGGGATTGCCCAGCGACTCGCGGATCTCCTTGGCGCGTGCCTTGACCGACGGCTGGTCGGCCAGCTCGCGGAAGCCGGCGGCGTCGATCGAGATCGGGATCGACGCGGCGCGGACCGCCCGCGGCGAGGCCCCGGGCCGGCCGTCGTCGGCCCCTGCCCAGGTCACGACGTCGCCCTTGTGCGTGGCCCCGAGGACCGCGCGGCAGGAGCGGATGAGGTTGCGGGCGTCGTCGGGTCGCTGGAAGCCCAGGAAGTCGGCGCCCAGCAGCCCGCGCAGGATCGTGGCGCGCCAGGGCAGCTGGGCGAACAGCTCCACCGGCGGGAAGGGGATGTGGTTGAACCAGCCGATCCGCAGGTCGGGGCGCTGGTCGCGCAGCAGCGCCGGCACCAGCTGCAGCTGGTAGTCGTGCACCCAGACGGTCGCGCCCTCGGCGGCAACCTCGGCGATCGCGTCGGCGAAGCGCCGGTTGACCTCCCGGTAGACGTTCCACCAGGAGCGGTGGAAGGTCGGGGGGACGATCACGTCGTGGTAGAGCGGCCACAGGGTGCCGTTGGAGAACCCCTCGTAGTAGTGCTCGACGTCCTCGGCCGACAGCGGCACGGGGCACAGCCGCAGCGGCCCGTCGTCGAACGGCTCCGGCGCGTCACCGGGGAACCCGGCCCACCCGACCCAGGCCGCCTCGCGGTCGCGCATCACCGACTCCATCGCCGTGACCAGGCCACCCGGGCTGGTGGTCCAGGTCTCCTCGCCGTCGGGGCCGACCGTGCGGTCGACCGGCAGCCGGTTGGCGGCGATGACGAAGTCGTAGGTGCGCGCGGGCGCTGGGGAAACCATCCGTTCTCCTCGTTCGTTGACCGTCCCAACCCTAGTTGTCGGCGGTCCGGGCGGCTCTCCCGGTCGACCCGACCCGACCGCGTCCGACCGCGCACCCACGAGGAGACCGCATACCGTGGACCCTGTGACGTCCGAGCTGCCCCGCACGTCCGGCTCCTCCGGCGCGCCCACGCGCCCGGTGCCGGTCGTGGTGCCGCGGGTGCTCGGCGACTACCGGCTGGGCGAGCGCGTCGGCGAGGGCGGCATGGGGGTGGTATGGCGTGCGCGCTCCGGGGACGGGCGCGAGGTCGCCGTCAAGGTCCTGCGCGAGCACATCGCCCACGACGAGCAGGCCCGGGCCCGGCTGCGCCGCGAGGTGCGCACGCTCGCGCGGGTGCACTCCCCGCGGGTGGCCGCGGTCATCGACGCGGACGTCGACGGGCCGGCCCCCTACATCGTCACCGAGTTCGTCCCCGGCCGGCCGCTGGACCGGGTCGTCGAGGAGCACGGCCCGTTGCGGGGGGATGACCTGCTGCGTCTGGGCCGCGGGCTGGGGGAGGCGCTGCGGGCGATCCACGGTGCGGGCATCGTCCACCGCGACCTCAAGCCGGGCAACGTCCTGCTGGTCGACCACGACGGGACGCTGGAGCCGGTGGTGATCGACTTCGGGATCGCGCAGGTGGCCGACGACGTGCGGCTCACCGCGACCGGGCTGGTGATGGGTACGCCCGGCTACCTCTCGCCGGAGGTCGTCGAGGGTGGTGACGTGGGCGAGGCGACCGACTGGTGGGGATGGGCAGCGACCCTGGCGTTCGCGGCCAGCGGCCAGCCGCCCTTCGGCCGCGGCCCCCTGACGGTCGTCGTCGACCGTGTCGTGCGCGGGCGTCTCCAGCTCGACGGCGTCGACCCCGCCCTGCGGCCGCTGCTCGCCGCGGCGCTCGACCCCGACCCGGCGCGCAGGCCCTCCCAGCAGCAGGTGCTGACCGGGCTGGAGCGCTACTCGCGCGGTGAGGACGTCACGACCGCGCTGCCCACCTGGCACGACGACGACCCCACCCGTCTGGACCACGGCGACCTGACCCGGCTGCAGCCGCGCTCGCCGGTCACGCGGCAGACGCCGCGGCGGCGTCCTGCGCCGCGCCCGGCACCGCAGCGTGAGCCGGTCCGGCCCCGGCGCGAGCCTGCGCGGTGGGAGCAGCAGCAGTGGGCGGAGCAGGAGCAGTGGGAGGAGCAGCGGTGGCCGGGGCCGCACCGAGCGGAGCCCGGTGGCGCGCCATACCCGGTGTCGCCGCAGCACCAAGGAGACCTCGCCCTGCCCGACCCCGTCGACCATGGCAGCCCCGACCCGCGGATCGGCCGCAGCTCGCGCGTGGGGACGCTGACCGCGATGCTCGTCGGCTTCGTCGGGCTGGCTGCGGCGGCGCCGTTGGTCGCGTGGTCGCTGTTCGTGGTGTGGGGCGTGACGGCGCGCACCGTCGACCGCGTGCTGACCAGCCTCGTGCTGCGCCGCCACGTCGCCGGCCCCCGGCGCAGCGACGTGCCGCTGCTGGTCGTCAGCTCCCCGTGGCACCTCGTCGCCAGCCTGGTCTCGACCGTCCTCGCGCTGCTGCTTCCGGCCGCCGCGGCGTTGGTGGTTGCGGTCGGGCTCTCCCGCTTCCTCACGTCCAGCGGCACGATGTCGGGAATCCCGGTCGACCACCCCTTGGCGCTGGGTGCCGGGTCGTTGGCGGCCGCCTGGCTCGCCTGGTGGGGCCTGGGGTCGACGTCGCTGCGTCGCGGGTCGCGGACGCTGGTGCGGGGGGCGGTGCCGCGCGGCGCCGTCACGCTCGTGGTGGTCACCCTCTGCCTGGTCGGCGGTGCGGCGATCGCCTCCTACGCCTACCTGGAGGGGGCCGCCTCCTGGTGGCCGCTCGGCCCCGACTTCGACCCGCGGGCCGTCATCCCCGACCGCTTCTGACCTGATCCAGCGGTCGGACGGATAGCGGTTGTGTGACGGTTGTTTCTGGTGTGACACGCGTGATGCTGGTCACATGTGCTTCCCCTGAGTGATGCTGCCCACCTACGGTGGCTCTTCGTCCCCTGCGCCACTTCTGTCCCGTGCGGCGCACTTGTCCGGCCGGAAGGATCCCCTGTGGCTACCGCTGCCCACCGTCGCCCCCGATCGACCCGCCTGCGCCGCCGGGCGGGCGGTGTCACGCTCGCCGGCGCCGTCGCCTCGGTCAGCTCCCTGACGGTCCTCGCACCTGCCGCGCAGGCCGACGACCACAACGTGTGGGACCGGGTGGCCGACTGCGAGTCGAGCGGGCGCTGGGACATCAACACCGGCAACGGCTACTACGGCGGCCTGCAGTTCTGGCACCCGACGTGGACCGGCTTCGGCGGCAAGGAGTTTGCCGACTACGCCCACCAGGCCACGAAGGTCCAACAGGTCACCGTCGCGCAGCGGGTGCTCAAGGTCCAGGGCCCGGGCGCCTGGCCGGTCTGCTCGGTGCGCGCGGGCCTGACGATGGAGAACGGCTCGGCGCCGTACCCCGGTGGCGACACCCCGGCGCCCGCCCCCGCCCCCGTCCCGGCTCCGGAGCCGCCGGCGGAGTCGGGCACCTACACGGTGACGGCCGCCGCGGGTGCGAACATCCGCTCCGGTCCGTCGACGTCCTACGGCGTGGTCGGGGGAGCGGCGCACGGCACCAGGCTCGCTGGGCAGATCAGCACCAACGGCTGGCTCAAGCTGTCTGACGGCCGGGGGTGGATCAGCGGCACGATCGTGGCGCCGGTCTCCGGCACGCCGACCCCGGCTCCCGCGCCCGCTCCTGCCCCACAGCCGCCGGCGGAGTCGGGCACCTACACGGTGACGGCCGCCGCGGGTGCGAACATCCGCTCCGGTCCGTCGACGTCCTACGGCGTGGTCGGGGGAGCGGCGCACGGCACCAAGCTGGCGGGACAGATCAGCACCAACGGCTGGCTCAAGCTGTCCGACGGCCGGGGGTGGATCAGCGGCACGATCGTGGCGCCGGCCTCCGGCGGCTCGGGCGGGTCCGCCGGCGGTGGCGGGACCAGCACCATGGCACCGCTCGCCCTGGACGGCAGCCGCGGGCCGCTCACCGTCAAGGCGATCCAGCGCTGGGCGGGCGTGTCCGAGACCGGCCGTTGGGACAACGGGACGATCAAGGCGTTGCAGCGCACCGTCGGCACGAACGCCGACGGCCTGTGGGGCCCGGCCTCGCAGGCTGCGCTACAGAGCCGCATTGGTCTGACGCGCGACGGCTCGACCTACATGAACTACCGCACCGTGGTCGCGCTGCAGAAGTACCTGAACGCCAACGTCATCGGCTGAGGCAAAGGCCCCGCCACCCGCGTCGGAGAGGCGCCGGCAGCGGCTTATCATCGACGGGTGGCCGGGACGTCCCCGGCCGCCCGCTGGCGTGGCGCAATTGGTAGCGCACCTGTCTTGTAAACAGGTGGTTGAGGGTTCGAGTCCCTTCGCCAGCTCTCCTCCTGACCAGCGTTTTCACCCCTCTGACCAGCAAAAACGCCGCTGGCATGCCCTGAACAGTCGTGGTCACACGTTGTCAGAAGTGGGCACGAAGTGGCACCTTTAGTGCACGTATGATGCACGAAATGGGGACGCGATGGCATCGAGACGAGGCTTCGGAACGCTGAGGCGGCTGCCGTCCAAGCGATGGCAGGCCACCTACGTGGGGCCCGACCTCGCGCGGCACACCGCTCCCCACACCTTCGTCGCGAAGGTTGACGCCGAGGCCTGGCTGGCGAAGGAGTGGGCCCTGGTGAACGGGGACGGCTGGGTCGCCCCGAAGCGGCGGGCGGAGCTGGCCAGGCGGATGGCACCGCCGACGTTCGGCGAGTACGCGCGCCAGTGGCTCGCCGACCGGTCCCTCAAGCCGCGGACCCGCGAGGGATACGAGCACCTGCTGCGGCGCTACCTCGCGCCGGAGTTCGGCGACCTGCTCGTCTCCGACCTCACGCCGGCGCTTGTGCGCCGGTGGTGGGCCGGCCTGTTCCCGGAGCACCCGACGGTCAACGCCCGCGCCTACGCGCTGCTGCGAGCCATCCTCACCACCGCGGTCACCGACGAGCTCCTCGCCAGCAACCCGTGCCGCGTCCGTGCCGCCTCAAACCCGCCGACCAAGAAGGAGATCCGTCCGGCGACGCTCGCCGAGCTGGACGTGCTCGTGAAGGAGATGCCGGACCAGCTCGGTGCCCTCGTCCTGCTGTGCGCCTGGTGCGCGCTGCGCGTGGGGGAGGTGCTCGAGCTGCGCCGGCGCGACCTCGATCTGAACCGCGGCGTCGTCAAGGTGACCCGGGCCGTCTCATGGGTCCGCGGCCAACCGATCGTCGGCACGCCGAAGTCGGCCGCTGGGACCCGCGAAGTGAGCGTGCCGCCGCACATCGTCCCCGTCCTGGAGCAGCACATGGAGAAGCACGTGCGGCCCGGAGCGGACGCCCTGCTGTTCCCTTCCATGCGTGATCACCAACGTCATCTACAGCCGACGGTGCTGCACACGGCGTGGCGCAAAGCCCGAGCCGCTGCCGGCCGCGAGGACCTCAGGATCCACGACCTCAGGCACACCGGCGCCACGATGGCCGCCATGACTGGAGCCACCCTCGCCGAGCTGCAGGCTCGCCTCGGCCACTCGACTGTGGCGGCCGCGCTGCGCTACCAGCACGCAGCCGCGGGTCGGGACGCCGAGATCGCCGCCAAGCTCTCCGAACTCGCCCGCCCCCCGAAAGAGTGATTGGGGTGTCGGAGGTCCCGACTCGGAGGGGCGTCTCATCACGCCCAGCCGCCAACAGGCCCTTCAGCGAAATTCCCCGGGCGATCGCTCGCCGATACGTCACTTCGCCCGAGTGGACGCTGGCACGTCCGGGGTCGGTAAGCCCATCAAACGCCGTCCAGCCGGGCAGGTCAGCGATCAGCAGCGCGTTGGCCTTCGGCGAGGACGGCGTCGACGGCCCGCGTCGCCGAGGGCCTGGCCGTGTCCTGGAACACCGCCAACGGTGCACCGGTAGCGGCGCGCGGTGAGCAGCACTGTCGGGGGGCGCCACCCGAACGGCTCGTGCGCCAGCCGGCGGACCACGGTGCCGCGAGGGACGCCCTGGCAGTCGCACCGGCGACACCAGTCGTCCGGCTCCACGCCCCGACAGGTCAGGACCGCACGATGCGGTTCGAGTCGTTGCCCCGTCACCACCAGGCCGAGGTGCGTCCAAGCCAGTGGAGGTCGTCGGGCCGGGGCGCGTGAAGGTAGCGTCAGCCAGGTCCCCGGGGGCGCGGCGACCTGACGTCGCCGAAAACGTGAGGTCGGCGACGCTACTACGCTGGCCGACCCCACGGTGATGACTCTCCCTCGGAGGGGCTCAACAAGGGTGACCGGGATCGAGTATGCGGCTCCCGTCGCCTGGTCGGGGTGGCGGGCCCGAGGGTCGTTGCTCTGTGGCTACTCCCGGGGTGTCCTGACGCGCCCTTGACGATGGCTGACAGCTTCCTTGTTGAGCGCGTTGTCGGTCTCGGTCCTGAGCACCAGGCGGGGCACTGCCCGGGGCGTGCCCGCGGCGTCGACGGCCACGAAGGTGAGGAAGGCACGGGCGATCTGACGTTCCTCACCAGGAGTGTTCCAGCGCTCGGCGACCACGGTGGTGAGCACCTCGAGCGAGGTGCGGCCGACTGCCGCCACGATGGCGGTGACGGTGAGCAAGTCCCCCACCTGGGCTGGAGCCAGGAAGTTCAGGCGTTCGACTGAAGCGGTCACGGCGGGACCGCCACAGTGGCGGGCGGCCGAGGCAGCAGCTGCGTCGTCGATCAGCTTGAGCACCGCTCCGCCATGGACGGAGCCGTAGAGGTTGGTGTCCGCGCCGCTCATGATGTGGGCCAGCCTGATGCGGCTGTCGGCGGGTGCCTTGTCCCCCAATCGGTCGCTGTCGATAGCGGTGCGACCGGCTGCCCCGGGGTCCACGACGGTCCGCTCGGCCCACAGGTTGCCCTCCGTCGCGACGCCCTGGCTCTCGGTGCCGCTCATCAGAAGTCCCAGTCCTCGTCCTCGGTGTTGACCGCCTTGCCCATCACGTAGGAGGAGCCGGAGCCGGAGAAGAAGTCGTGGTTCTCGTCGGCGTTGGGCGACAGGGCGGCCAGGATGTTCGGTGAGACGGCGGTCGCCTCCTTGGGGAAGAGCGACTCGTACCCCAGGTTCATCAACGCCTTGTTCGCGTTGTAGCGCAGGAACACCCTGACGTCCTCGGTCAGGCCGAGCGGGTCGTAGAGGTCCTCGGTGTAGGACTCCTCGTTGTCGTAGAGCTCGTAGAGCAGGCTGAACGTGTACTCCTTGAGCTCCTCGCGCCGCGCCTGGTCGACCTGCTTGAGCCCCTGCTGGAACTTGTAGCCGATGTAGTAGCCGTGCACCGCCTCATCCCGGATGATGAGCCGGATCAGGTCGGCGGTGTTGGTCAGCTTGGCGCGGCTGGACCAGTACATCGGGGCGTAGAAGCCGGAGTAGAACAGGAACGACTCCAGCATCGTCGAGGCGACCTTGCGCTTGAGCGGGTCGTCGCCGTAGTAGAAGTCGAGGATGATCTGCGCCTTGCGCTGCAGGAACTCGTTCTCCTCGCTCCACCGGAAGGCGTCGTCGATCTCAGCTGTGGAGATCAACGTGGAGAAGATCGAGCTGTAGCTCTTGGCGTGCACCGACTCCATGAAGGCGATGTTGGTGTAGACCGCCTCCTCGTGCGGGGTGAGCGCGTCCGGGATGAGCGAGACCGCGCCGACGGTCCCCTGGATCGTGTCCAGCATGGTCAGGCCGGTGAACACCCGGGTTGTCATCACCTGCTCGTGCGGCTTCAGGGTCCGCCAGGAGGGGACGTCGTTGGACAGCGGCACCTTCTCCGGAAGCCAGAAGTTGCTGGTCAGCCGGTCCCAGACCTGCGAGTCGACCTCGTCCTCGATACGGTTCCAGTTGATCGCCTGGACGCCGCGCAGCAGGGTGAGCTTGTTCGTCATCGTTGTCGTCCGTTCGGTATGTCGTGTGCCGGCCCGGTCACAGCGCGCAGCTGACGCAGCCCTCGACCTCGGTGCCGGCCAGGGCCAGCTGCCGCAGCCGGATGTAGTACAGCGTCTTGATGCCCTTGCGCCAGGCGTAGATCTGCGCCTTGTTGATGTCGCGGGTGGTTGCCGTGTCCGGGAAGAACAGGGTCAGCGACAGGCCCTGATCCACGTGCTTGGTCGCCTCGGCGTAGGTGTCGATGATCGCCTCGGGGCCGATCTCGTAGGCGTCCCGGTAGTACTCCAGGTTGTCGTTGGTCATGTAGGGCGCCGGGTAGTAGACGCGCCCGATCTTGCCCTCCTTGCGGATCTCGACCTTGGCCACGATCGGGTGGATCGAGCTCGTCGAGTGGTTGATGTAGCTGATCGACCCGGTCGGGGGGACGGCCTGCAGGTTCTGGTTGTACATCCCGTGCTCGGCCACCTCGGCGGCCAGTGCCTGCCAGTCCTGGGGGGTGGGCAGGTCGATCCCGGCCTGGGTGAAGATCTGTGCCACCTTCTCGGTCCGGGGTGTCCAACGGCCCTCGATGTACTTCTCGAAGAACGTGCCGTCGGCGTAGGCGCTGCGCTCGAACCCCTCGAACCGCACCCCTCGCTCGCGCGCCAGCCGGCAGGACGCGGCGATGGCGTGGAAGGTCACCGTGTAGAAGTACATGTTGGTGAAGTCCAGGCCCTCGTCCGAGCCGTAGTGGATGGACTCACGGGCGAGGTAGCCGTGCAGGTTCATCTGGCCCAGGCCGATCGCGTGGCTGAGCTGGTTGCCCCGCTCGATGCTGGGCGCGCAGGCGATGTTCGACTGGTCGGAGACGGCGGTCAGGGCCCGCACGGCGGTGTCGATGGTGCGCCCGAAGTCGGGGGAGTCCATGGCCTTGGCGATGTTGAGCGAGCCGAGGTTGCAGGAGATGTCCTTGCCGACGGTGTCGAAGGACAGGTCCTCGTGGTAGGTCGAGGGGGTGGAGACCTGCAGGATCTCCGAGCACAGGTTGGACATGGTGACCCGCCCGTCGATCGGGTTCGCGGCGTTCACCGTGTCCTCGAACATCAGGTAGGGGTAGCCGGACTCGAACTGGATCTCGGCCAGGGTCTGGAAGAACTTGCGGGCGTTGATCTTTTTCTTGGTGATCCGCTTGTCGTCCACCATCTCGTGGTACTTCTCGGTGACCGAGATCTCGCTGAAGGCGACGCCGTAGACCCGCTCCACGTCATACGGGCTGAAGAGGTACATGTCCTCGTTGTTGCGCGCCAGCTCGAAGGTGATGTCCGGGAGGACCACGCCCAGGGACAGGGTCTTGATCCGGATCTTCTCGTCCGCGTTCTCGCGCTTGGTGTCCAGGAAGGCCAGGATGTCGGGGTGGTGGGCGTGCAGGTAGACCGCGCCGGCGCCCTGCCGGGCCCCGAGCTGGTTGGCGTAGGAGAAGGAGTCCTCCAACAGCTTCATCACGGGGATCACGCCCGAGGACTGGTTCTGGATCTTCTTGATCGGCGCGCCGGCCTCGCGGATGTTGGTGAGCGACAGGGCGACTCCCCCGCCGCGCTTGGACAGCTGCAGCGAGGAGTTGATCGCCCGCGCGATCGACTCCATGTCGTCCTCGATGCGCAACAGGAAGCACGAGACGAGCTCGCCGCGCGCGGCCTTACCGGCGTTGAGGAAGGTCGGGGTGGCCGGCTGGAAGCGGCCGGCCATGATCTCGTCGGTCAGATGCTCGGCCAGCGCCCGGTCACCGCCGGCGAGGCTGAGCGCCACCATGCACACCCGGTCCTCGAACCGTTCCAGGTAGCGGTGCCCATCGAAGGTCTTGAGCGTGTATGACGTGTAGTACTTGAACGCGCCCATGAACGTGGGGAAGCGGAACCTCACCGCATACGCCCGCTTGAACAGGGACTTGACGAAGTCGAAGTCGTATTGGTCGAGGACCTCCTGCTCGTAGTAGCCCTCCTCCACCAGGTAGTCCAGCTTCTCCCGCAGCGAGTGGAAGAAGACGGTGTTCTGGTTGACGTGCTGGAGGAAGTACTGCCGCGCGGCGGCCCGGTCCGCCTCGAACTGGATCCGCCCGTCCTCGTCGTAGAGGTTGAGCAGCGCGTTGAGGGCGTGGTAGTCGGACTGGCCGCGGGCGACCGTCTCGGGGCCGGTGTCGGTGAGCAGGGTGGTGGTCATGAGGTGGTGAGCCTTTCGCGCACCCGCACGACGTCGTCGGGGGTGCCCAGGAGTTCGAAACGGTCCAGGTGGGGGACACAGCACTTGGCGGCCACGATGTCGCCGGCACGGCAGTAGGCCTCGCCGAAGTTGGTGTTACCCGCGGAGACCACTCCGCGGATGAGGGCCCGGTTGTCCGGGTCGTTGAGGAAGCGGATGACCTGCTTGGGCACGGCCCCGCCGGTGCTCCCACCGCCGTAGGTGGGGACGACCAGGACGTAGGGCTCGGTGACCTTCAGGGGCTCGTCCGCGCGGTGCAGGGGGATGCGCGCGGCCTCCACGCCCAGCTTCTGCACGAAGCGGTGCGTGTTCTCCGAGGCCGCGGAGAAGTAGACGACCTGCATGGCGCGCCAGCGGCGAGGCGGGTCAGGCGACGCTGGTCTGCACGGCCAGGGCCTTGATGAGGTCGGGGCGGAAGCCCGACCAGTGCTGGGCGCCGGCCATGACGACGGGGGCCTGCATGTAGCCCATCGCCATGATGGCGGTCAGCGCCTCCTCGTCCTCATCGATGCGGACGACGGTGTAGTCCAGGCCCAGCTTGTCCAGGGCGCGGTAGGTCGCGGTGCACTGCACGCAAAATTCTTTGCTGAAGACGGTGATCGGGACGCTCGACATGCTCTCTCCTCGAAGCAGGGTCGCGCGAGGGGAGCACCGATGTGCGCCCGGTCTTCCCGCGAGACCGATGGGTCGGACAAACCGGGCGGACCCGGGCGCTGGCAGGTCTTCGGACTCGAGGGCGGACGCCGAGGTGGCGTGGTCCTACTGGGCGACGCTTCCCAGCCCTGGTGGGGCCAGTGCGTAATGCCGCCGGTCGTTCCCTCATACCGCTGCGGGGCAGTCCCGGAGTCACACCGGGTTCCCTCTTGCCTCGCCACACCGACCCAACATGTGGGGGTCGGTGTAGCGAACCAGCACTAGGGACAGTAGTCACACGCGTGTAGTTCGTCAACCCGTCCGCAGCTCGGCTAGGCCGCGAATGTGGCACCCCTGGGCACTCAGGGCGGGACGGGGGCCTGTGCCGAGACCGGCTCGAGCTCCGACTCGTCCGCTCGTAGAGCCCCTCCCACTCGCTCTGTGACGTGAAGTCTTCCAGATGGGTGGTGTGAGAACCTCCATCTTCCGAAGACCTCGACACCTACCCCCGGACCGACGCGCCAGCGCCCGCTACACCCTGACGCGAAGATTCAGGTGCTCGGTCCCGGGCAAGGCGTCTGGAGAGTGACCTCATAGCCGAGGGCTTCGAGCTGGGCGACGGCGCGGTTTATGGCGCGCTCCGGGCGACGCCGGGTGTGGTAGTCGCTGCCGAGGTCCTCGTAGACCTCACCGGTGCTGACATGTGCCAGATCACTGTGAGCATCGCATGTTGAATGGCGACATTGGCTTTCATCGGCCCTCTTCGGCTGGAGATCCGTCGGTACTTCGCCCTGAATGACGAAGGGGCACTAACCTTTGCGCGCCGGGGCGAGGTCCGTACTCGGCGGCAAGCTCGCCGGGGGACAAGACAAGGGGCCGACCCCGCGACAGGGTCGGCCCCTTGCTTTGTCCGCTGCGTGGACCTACCGGCTGCGTCCGGTGCGCTGCACCGCGCGGGCCGCCTGTGGGGCACCCCTCGTCTTGCGGGCCTTGGGCGCCCGCCCGGGCGCGCTGGTCACCGCCTCCGTGGGTGGGCGGCCTTGGGCGACGTCCGAGCGCACCCGCGCCTCGACGGCCCCCCGGTTCTCGATGTGGTCGAGCCCTTGGGCCATCGCCTCGCGCCGTGCGGCGCTGTCGTAGGCAATCCCGGCCTCACCACGCAGGTCCTCCGCGCGGTCCTGCTCGGCGGCGACCTGCGGCAGAACTGAGCCGCTGTCGGCAAGCGGCTCGGCCACGTCGACCGGCCCGTGGCCTAGGTCCTGGGCGTGAGTCTCGGCGGCCCGGTCGGTGACCTCGGCGGTGGCCATCACCGCGGCCGCCTCTGCCCGGTCCCCACCGGTCGCCTTGGCCCGGTCCCCACCGGTCGCCATGCGCTGCTCACCGGCCCCTGCCCTGGCCTCGTCTGCCCGTCCCATGGCAGCGCTGACCTCGGCGGGGTCACTGGCCCGGGTGATGTCGAGGCCGTACCGGGCGTGCACCTGCTCAGCGATGCGCTGCTCGGCACGGACGGCCTCGGGGTCCAACCCGCTCCACGCCTTCGCGGTGGCGTAGGCGTTGGTGACGTCTTCGGCCCGTGCACTGTCCCACCACTGCGGCTGGTGCACCCGGGCCAGGGACGCCCGCGCCGCCTCCCGCTCGGCGTTGACCCGCTCCCGGTGCTCCCGGGCCGCCTGCTCGCTGTGCGCCTGGGCCTGGTGTGCCTGCTGCTCGCGCGACCGGGCGAACTGCTCACCCAGCCGCGCGGCCGCCGTCATGGCCACCTGCGTGACCCATGCATCTCCTCGTCCACACCGTCGCTGTCCTGGATGCTCATCCTGATCAGTCTTTCCCTGTCACCGTTCGATTCCTTGGTCACGCTCACTGCCCGCGCCACGGCGCGGCCCTGCCGGGGTGGGTTCCCGGGCGGGCTCGACCCGGTTGGGCACCGGGGAGCCCGGGACGGCCGAGTACACCTAGGCAGCTCCGCCGTGGCCAACCGTGAGCTGGGGGTCGAGCTAGACCCCACCCAAGCAGAGCGGGCACGGGCAATCATCGCCGAATGGCCCTCACGGACCGTCGACCACGACGACCTCGACCAGCTTCTCGAGGACTCGGGAAGCCTGACTAGGAACACATTGCGAAAGCGGGAAGAGGAACTTACCGCCGCGAGCGGACCTGCGCCGGCGTAGTGGGACTCGGTGGATCGTCAGCGACGTTAGTAGATGTCGCGTCTGTGGCCGACGGCCACGACCAGGACGAGAAGGACGTCGTCGCGGATCTCGTAGATGATGCGGTAGTCGCCAGTGCGAACCCGCCACTCACCGTCTCCACCGACGAGTTTCTTCGCCGCATTGGGCCGGGGTTGGTCCGCGAGCAGCTCGACCGCTGCCTGCACGCGGCGCCGCGCATCTGGGTTGAGCTTACGCAGCTGGCGCACCGCGGCAGGCGCGACCTCGACGCGATATGTCATGCCAGGCCGAGGTCAGCCTTGACCTGATCCCACGGGATGGCAGCCTCGCCCTCGTCAAGCTCGGCTCGGGCGGCCCGGGCGGCCTCGATGTCGGCAAGGTCCTCCGCGGCTGCGATCAACCCGTCCAGATCGTTGGCATCGATCACGGCAGCCACCCGCCGGCCACGACGGGTCAGGTAGATCGGGTCGTGCCCGATGCGGGCGGCATCGACGACATCCGCCAGTCGAGCTCGGGCGTCGCTGACAGTGATCTCACTCATGGATCAACGGTATCTCATAACCGCGATTTTGTACAATAGAGCCTAGTTGGCGCACTCCTGTCGGGCAGGGCAGCACCTCAGCAGCACCCCAGCGTCGCGGCGGGTCACGTCATCAGGAGACCGCGTCACTTCGCCGCGTTTGACAGACCCCGGGCGGTGATCCCATTGCAGGCTTGTGGCCTTGTGCCCGGTGTTGAGCACCGCGGTGGTTGCACACCGTAGCGTCGGCAATGACGACGTCGGGGTTGCCCTGTAACTGGAGGAGTCATCGACGCCCCCGACGCAGGTGCAGCTTGTCGCTCCGAGCGCGGTAGGCGGCGATGACTCGGGCCAGAGCCGGCTCTATCTCGGCCAGGTCGTCGAGTTCCATGCGGTTGGTCTGCAACGCCCAATCGAGTCGGTTCAGCACGTCAACCCAGTCCCGCGTCGACCGAGGGGACCGGGGCACGGGCACTTGCACGCGACGCTCCTCGACGACCTTCTCGACTCTCACCACCTCGACCACACGGTCGACGACTTCGACTGCGGCGAGGCCGGCGTCGGCGGCACGCCGTTGCTCCCACGCGCGGTGCCGGCAGGAGCTGGAGCACCACTTCGGGACGCGCCCGCGGGGAGGAACGGTCACTTCCGTCCGGCACCATCCGCAGACGACCTTCTGCCCCGATGCGCGAGGCGTTGTTGGTGCGTCCCCAACACTGGGGACGTTGCTGGCAGTGGTGTCCATCTGCGTCTCCGGTGGGTCGCTACTACACGGTTCTTTATCGTGCCAACGATATACCATACTGGTGGACAGCCCTATCGGAACCAGTCCTTATAGCTGGCCCGAAGCAGGCGACGCCCCGCAGGTCAGGCGCCCGGAATGGGAGGCGTCACGCTCCGTCGTTCGGCGCTTCGTAGGGTCCCGGTTTGTCAGAGTCCGAATGCGCCGCCGCTGACGAGGATGGCTATGCCGAGGCCGATCAGGACGATCGGGAAGAGCACGTGTTCCCATCGCTCGAGCACCTCGGCGATAGGCCTGCGGGTGGCGACATACCTGGCGAGAAGGACCAGCACGCCGACGAGCAGCAGGAACACGACGCAGAAGATGACCACGGTTGCCGTGCTGACGTTCAGGAACACCGGGACGTAGACGCCGATGTTGTCTCCGCCGTTGGCGAAGGTGACCGCGGCGACAGTCAGGATGCCGACCTTCTTGCCCTCGACCTTCTCGTCGTCGTCGTCACCGTCGCCTCGCCATGCCTGCCACGCCGCCCAGATACCGAGCGCCAGGGGGATGAGCCCGAAGTAGGGAATGGCGCTGGACGGCAGGACCAGCCCGGCCCCCCAGGCGACCAGCAGCGCAGCACCGAGGATCCCGACGAACCCCAGGTACTGCCCCAGCGCGATCCGGGTGGTGGTGCCTCGTTGGCCGGCGCCTCGGGCGAAGAACAGAGAAAGAATGATGATGTCATCGATGTTGGTGGCCATGAACAGCCCGATCGCCTGCAGGACCGTGGTGAGGATCACCGGCTGACCTCGCAGCCGGCGACGGGGCACTGCGGATCCAGGCACGGGGCGTCCTCGTTCACGGCGAGGGTCACCTCGACCAGCGCGAGCAGCGCGTTGGTGAGGTGCGGGTCGGCGATCGCGTAGAGGGTCTGTCGTCCCTGCGGTTCGGCCACGACGATGCCGCAGTCGCGCAGACAGGTCAGGTGGTTGGACACGTTGGGCCGCGTCAGGCCGAGGTCCTCGGCAAGTCCAGCGGGATAGGCAGGCCGTTCGAGCAGCGACAGCAGGATCCGAGCCCGCGTCGGATCTGCCAGGGCCCGGCCGATCCGATGCATCGCGTCCAGCCTGGAGGAAGTAGTCAGCACGGGCTGAACTATACAGTTTGTGCTGAACCGTCCGTGAGGTCGGGGGTGCAACGGGAAGTCATCAGCTTCAGCGTCGGAGGTGGGTGTCGCGTTGGGCGGTGTAGGCGCTCCAGTCTCGTGAGGCCAGTGCGGCCCACCGGGTGGCGGTGTTGGGGGCCAGGCCGAGCACCTCTGCCAGGATCGGGGTGGGCATGCTCGCAGCAAGCTGGAACATGGCGGCGTTGCGGGCGGCCATGGGCTGGATGCCGCGTTCGACGAGCTGGGCGCGGACGTTCTCCGTCGCCAGGTGCTTGCCCGGGATGCCGCCGGGGAAGAGCCAGGTGTCGGGACGGCTGACGTAGGAGGCCTGCCCGCGACGGGTCAGGTGGGTGCGGACGAGGCGGTCGAGCGGGCCCGGCAGCTCGACGGGGAAGGTGTCGAACGTGGCCGTGGTGACGCCGACGGCGTCAACGGTGATCTGGTCGGCGCGCATGCGACAAACCCGGGCCAGGGGTTGGGCGTAGAGCAGGACGAAGAGACCGGCGACGCGGGCGTAGAGGCGGATCGTGTCGTCGTGCAGGAGCAGCTGGACGTGCGACCACCTGTCCTCGTCGGAGAGGGTGACGGCGGGCTGCGTGGTGGGGCGGGTGGCCGCGGACAGATCCCCTCCGAGGCCGGTGCGGGCACACCAGGCCAGGAACGGTCGCAGCGCGAGGGCGCGGGCGCGGTGCTCCTCGGCGAACCGGTCCAGGTCACCCTGTTCGATGTCGGCGAGGTCCGTGCCGTGCTCGGTGAGCCAGTTCATGAAGCGGGCGGTGACGACGATGGTCGCTCGGGCTGCGGAGATCGCGCCGTGGGTGAGGGTCCCGTGCTGCTCCTGGCGGCGCAGCCTGCTCAGCACCTGCCAGCGGGCGAACCGGGCCAGTACCTCGGACTGCCCGGCCGGCAGGGTGCCCAGCAGCTCCTCCAGCCACGGGCTGACCCGCTCGAGCTCGGCGTGGAAGGGCGGCAGGACCCCCAGGGCGGTGAGCAGGTCGCGCAGGTAGGTGTTGGTCCTGTCGGCCGGGAGCGTGTCGAAGGTCGCGTGGGAGATTTCGAGCTCGTCGCGGGCCATCGCGCCCAGGGTGGCCGGGCCGGTGGAGCGGGTGAACCAGTACAGGGTGGTCTGCGGTCGTGGCCCCGAGATCAGGGCTTCGTACACCGGCCGCAGTCGCGGGTTGATGCCGCCGTCGGGGCCGGACAGCAGCGCGGTGGTCTTCTCCTTCAGGGCGCAGTGCCCGCACAGCCGGCCCCACGGGGAGTCCTCCCTCCCGCAGGCGGTGCAGGCGTAGACGGCCTCGTTGCCGGTGCAGGGCGCGCACGCCGGCCGGCGGTCGGCGTCGTAGAAGGCCAGCACCCTGATGTTGGCGCAACCGGGGCAGGGTTGGGCGGTCCGGGCGAAGCGCAGGGTGCAGCGCTGGCAGACCGCCTCCTCCAGGACGATCCGGGTGCACCGGTCGTGTCGCCCGCAGTGCGCGCAGTCCTGGCGCGGCAGCCGCGGACGTGGGCTCACCGGCCCTCGGGCGGGCGGCGGACCCGGGCCCGGATCGGGCGCAGGTCACCGATGCCCGGACCGCGGTCCCCGGTGCCGGTCTTGGCGGGTTGGTCCTCGACGACGGTGGGGACCAGCAGGTCGTTGGGTTCGCAGTCCAGGATGTCGCACAGGGCCGCCAGGACGTCCATGTTCAGCCGTTGCGGGGTGCGGGCCACCAGCCGGTAGACGTGCTCTCGGGACAGGTGGACCCCGCGCTCGGCCAGCAGCGGGACGAGCTCGGAGGTCTGGTACATGCCGTGGGTGGCCATCACCTGGCGCAGGTTCCACCCCATCACGGTGCGGACGGTCATCCCTGGTCCTCCTCATCGGTGGGTGCGTAGACGCGGGCCAGCGCGGCCTTGAGGGTCTTGTCCTTGAAGTCGTTGCTGACCGAGGCGTAGATCGCGGTGGTCGAGGCGTAGGCGTGCCCGACCTGCTCCTGGACGAACCGTTCGGGATAGCCGAACTCGACCAGGTGGGTCACGTAGGAGTGGCGCAGGCAGTGCAGCGACAGCACCGGGTCCAGGCCCGCCTGGTTGCGGACCGCCGCGAAGCGGGCGTCGAAGTGGCGCAGCGAGACCCGCGAGAGCCGCTCGGTCACCCACAGGGCCGGGTGGCCAGGCACGCCGAACAGCGGCCTTGCCTGCTCGACCCACTGGCGCATCCCCTCGATGGCCCAGTCGAACTCCGGCACCGCCAGGACCGTGCGGCGGCGCGGGGTTCCACCGCGGACAGCCTTGCCGTAGCGGACGTGGACCGAGCCGTAGGTGCCCCACCGGGGCACGTGCGGGTTGGGTCGCAGGTCGGCCACGTCCAGTCGGCACAGCTCGTTGCGGCGCAGGCCGAACGCGTAGGCGGTCTTGAAGACCTGCGCGTCACGCAGCGCGCTCAACGCTCCCTTGCGGCCCGAGGACGCGGCGCGTTCGACCTGGGCGTCCAGGTGGTCGAAGAGATCCTGCAGCTCGGCGTACGTCAACGGTCGCCGTGCCGGACGGCCCTCGTACTCGTTCAGATGTGCCACCGTGTTCCACTCGTGGCACACCTGTGAGGGCACCGAGCCGAACCGGTCGCGACACTGCCGGGGCCACTCGTACCGCGCGTCGGTGAGGTAATCGCAGAACATCCGCAGTCCCAGGTGGTACCCGCGGATCGTCGAGGGTGACCGCCGACCGTCCCCGCTGGCCAGGGAGACGGTGAAGTCCTCCACGTCCCCAGGACCCCAGGACCACGGGTAGGACTCGGCGAACTCGGTGAACCGACGGACCAACCGGACCCGGTCGCTGATGGTCTTCTCGCCCAGCAGCCGGGACCGCTGCTGACGACCCCAGCCGGTCAGCATCGCCTCGAAGACGGCGCTCTCCTCGTTCAGATGAGCCACCCCGGCGACCAGGACCAGCCCCGCCGAGCCCGGTATGCCGACCATCAGGACCGCCGATCCGTCGTTGCCTCAGAAGCCATATTGTTGCTCCTGACGTTACACCTAGTTAGGCGTCCCTGGTCAACGGGCCCGCGGGGGGCCGTCGAAGTCCCTACTAATCCGCAGACCACCCAACGGGTGTGACTTCTGACGCGATAATGCTCGCTTGGGCCGGGAGTGCAAGAGGTGTGTGGGACATGAGCCGGGCGGATTTGGTCAGCGTCAAGATTGCTGAGCCTGCGTGGAACGGACGCGGCTCAGGACGAGTGAGTCTGCGCGAGGCGTGCTGGGCACGGGCGGGTCGGGGAGGGGCTAGTCGATGGGGCGGTGGGTCCCTGGGGCAGGGCCGTCCGCTTCAGGTGTTCAGAAGGTGCCGAGTGAGTCGATGAGGGGGTCCGTGGTGCAGAAGCAGGCGCACAGGCAGCAGGCGCGGCTCCGAGCGCGGCAGGCTCGAGCGAAGGTGCGCGAGGAGCAGGCCGAGAAGGAGCGGCGGCTGGCCCGGTGGGGCGAGGCAGTGGTCGTGGCACTGGCTGAGCGTGACGCAGCGGTAGCCGAGTGCGAGCAGCGAGCAGGGCGAGCTCTGCGGTCGTTGATGGCGGAAGGGGGAATGAAGACGCAAGAGGCGCTGGCATGGTGCGGTTCCGAGACGCTGACGGGATGGGAGGTGCACCGGCTCATCCGAGGGGTGGTCGACGCCGCCGAGGGCGACTACCTAGACCAGGGCGAGCACCCGCACCAGGACATCGGTGATGCGGGCTGATCGCATGGCGTCCTGAGCGGGTGGGTTCGCTCAGTACCGTCCCGCGACTTTGCCGGCGGCCCGGGGCAAGCGGGCTTGGCAGATCGACCTTGCGGGAGAACGGGCAAAGCCCCGGTGGATACCTCAGCTCGTCGCGGCAAAGTCGGACGCGCCGCAGGCTAGCGTCCTCAGTGCGGCAAGTGAGTGCGCGTTAGTTCGCTCTCTGGAACACTCCAGCCATGTCCTACGTCGTCCTCTTTCAGGGCTTCAACGCTGGCGAGTCATCAGGTAGCGGGGCGGCTGAGATGAGGGCGGTCCTAGCGCCTCACGCGGACCGCCAGGAACAGTCATTCCTTCACGTCCGCTACGGCGACGGGGAGGCCGACGTCTACCTTGAGGACGACGGAATGTTGGCTAACCACATCACCGGCCGGGAGCCCTGGGATCTGCTGGTGCTGGGCGCTCAGGCGGCCAACTGGGTCATCATGCCCATGGATGCCCCCGTCTTCCTCACCGCGCCGGGGCAGCGAGAGCAATTGCCTGAGGGTCTGGGCGAGGAGGCCGTCGACGTCGAGTCTGGTGCTGAGCTCGTGAGCTTGATCGAGGGTAATGCCAGCTAGGCCGCTGCCTTCACCAAGCACTGCGGTCGCTGGGGAGCGCTGAGCGCGACTGGCGGCATTTCCGGATGGTTGCCGAGCTCGACTGGGTGACTGCCCATGAGGGGGTGGGAGGGCGAGGCTCACCCCCCGGCGTCCTGCGCCTGCTCCTACTGCTGGACCGGCTGCCGTGCAAGCGCGCGTGGCGCCTCGGCCGCTAGTGTCCGTGTATGGCACGCAGGGTCGCAGTCGTGGGGTTGGCGCTGGCCGTTCTCGGCAGCCTTTTGATGGTGTGGGGGCAACCCCCGTTGCGGGTCGCCCCCATGGTCCCGGTCGACTATCTCATCAACTTCGTACTGGCTTTATTGCCAATGGTCGGCAGACTCCTTGCACTTGTTGGGGCCGTGACGATCGCGTTCGCCGTCCTGATCAAGGTCACCGGGCGGTCACCTGTCACGGTACGTTCGAGACTGCTGCTCGTGGCGGGCTTGGCTCTTGTGCTCGCGGCGATGCTCGCTGAGGCAGGCCTGGTCTCGTACTTCGTGAACGTTGATCGGATCCGCATGATGCTGGCCGTGGTGAGCGTTACAGCACTGGCACAGGCGGTGGGCGCGGCCCTGCTGTCGATGTGGCTGACCGGGCTCCTAACAGAGCAACTTCCCCTCGCACGTCAGCCCCTAGGAGCGAGGGTCACTGCTGCTCGTTGACGAGTCCGCAGCGTACGGGGAAGCCAGTCCGAAACCAACGACCAGCGGCAGAGTAGTGCGTCTGGCGCCAGGTCCCCTAGGGTCTGCCCTGTGGTCAATGCGACGTTGCCCCCGCACTTCCACGATCTGTCTAAGCCACAGGCCGAGGCCTATCTGCAGAAGTTTCTCGCCGAGTTGCCGGGAAGCCAGACACGCTTGGCCAGCATGCTCACGAGAACCGGCACAGACCCTGCCCTGGCGCACGCAGCAACGCCCGACACCCTGCACCCCCTCTGGGAGGTCACCGTCGCCCACTGGCCCTTGGGCTGGCAAGAGGGATACGACTACGCGAAGGATCCCTGGTCGCGTAACGACCCAACTCTCGACGCATTGGGGCCTCTTGAAGAGCTCCCTTCGTGGTTCAGTCACGACCGAATCCACTACAGCGTGTTCGCTCCGTCGACGCTGTGGGTGATCGACCTGCTTGCGAGACATCTAGGACAAGTGGTCGTGTCCAATTCCCCAGCCCTGGACTGGAGGACCGGCCCCCGGCGACCCGCGAACAACATCGATCGAAATATGCCGGTGGCTGGCACCGCCAAAGGCTGGATCGAGCCCAGACGCTTGGTGAGGGTGCTCATCAGGCGCCAGATCGAAGGACACTTCGATCGGAACGCACCCAGCACTCTGCGCGACCTATACGAACGCATCACCTGGCACGCCGACAGCTGGTAACTGCCCTGGCAGGCGCCCAGCGGCAGAGTAGTGCGCTCGCGAACGCTCGAAGTCCGGGGCCGGCAGTCCCCTCAGGTGGCCCACGTGGTCCGGCGCCAGACGACCGCGGCGTTGGGGTCGCCGCTCCGAGACGGTTCAACGCTCACGACGGTCCAGCCCTCTCGTTCGTAGAACTTGGCGGCCTCGGTGTTCCTGGCGAAGTGCTCGACAAGGACGTGGTCGGTCACCCTTCGGAGGGGTTCGATGGCTTGCTGCAGTAGATCTGCCCCTATGGACTGCCCGCGAAACTCAGGCGCCAGATACAGCTTCCATACGACGTGGTCTTCGCCCAGAACACCGATCTGCACCACTCCTATGATCTTCTCGCCCTCGACTGCGACATGGACGCGACTGGCTTCGACGGCCGGCTTCATCCGCTCCGTCGTCCACCAATGCAGTTGTGCTCGTGCGCCTTCATCGCCGAGGATCGGAGCGTAGTGAGCAGGCACGACGTCGAGCGCGAATCGCTCGATGGCGGAGAGGTCGTCAAGGCGGGCCAGGCGAATAGTCACAGGCATACCTCAAGGTATGACGGGTGGGCGCCCTCGGTGTCGAGAGCTGCTGTCTGGACCACAGCCGACGAGTGACCCGCGACGGATTTCAGCACGAAGCAGGCGTCCGACCTGCGGCATGGTCGGACGCTACGCGACGACAGCGGCAGGAGCGTGCACCCTCGAGCCTAGAATCGGCAGCCAGGCGCTCCTAGCATACCCTCGCATCGGAAGGATCTTCCTTGCCCAGGATGAACGAGTTCGATCAGCCCGTCGGCGACCCTGTGCCTGGCTGGGCATCGGCCCCCCTCCCATCGGCGGATGTACTGAGCGGGAGGTTCTGCGCACTCGAACGTCTCGACCCAGACCGACACGCGGTGGATTTGTATGCCGCATACGCGTCGGCTAGCGATGACCGTGCTTGGACCTACATGGCTTTCGGACCGTTTCTATCGTTTGAAAGCTACTACCAGTGGTCGGTCGCTGCCGCCGATAGCCCCGATCCTCGGCACTACGCCCTCACCGACGCAGCAACTGGTAGGGCACTCGGCACCCTCGCGCTCATGCGCCATGACCCGGCTAATGGAGTCATCGAAGTCGGCTCTATTGTCTTGTCTCATGTCCTGCAACGCACAGCGGCGGCGACCGAGGCGCAGTTTCTCCTCATGCGCTACGTCTTCGAGGACCTGGGATACCGGCGCTACGAGTGGAAATGCGACAGCCTCAACGAACCGTCACGGAAGGCTGCCGAACGATTAGGGTTCACATACGAAGGGACCTTTCGCCAGGCGCTTGTGTACAAGGGCCGCAATCGCGACACGGCGTGGTTCGCCCTTACTGAGAAGGAGTGGCCTGCCGTTCGCGCTGCTTTCGAGACGTGGCTCAACCCTGCCAACTTCGACACGCAAGGACGCCAGCGCAAGAATCTCCAAACCCGGTGACCGGCCTGGGATGACGTGCGCCCTCGGCGATCACGCCGCTCCTGGCCTCCTTCGTTGATGGCGAGTGGGAGACGGTCAGCAGGCTGCCCACCCCCGGCCGATGAGTATTTCGCGACAAGGTGAGACTCCCGAGGTGCGGCAGA
>NZ_ATWJ01000010.1 GCF_000421185.1 Ornithinimicrobium pekingense DSM 21552 | reverse complement strand
TGAGTACGGCCCTTCGGGGTGGGGAAAGCTGGGTGGTGCGTGGTGGGTGTGGTGCTGACACGTTGTTGGGTCCTGAGGGATCGGGCCCTGTCACGGGCTGTGCCGTTGAGGCATGGTGTGTGGGAGGTGCTGGGTTTCCTTGGTTGTCCGGGGCCCCGGGTTCGTCCAGACCCGCAGCTGCTGTCTTCTCTGTGAGGGGGAGGTGGTGGGTGTGTGCTGGTGGGCGAGTGTTTCCGGGGTGGGCCTGGTCGTATGTTGAGAACTGTACAGTGGACGCGAGCATCTTTGTGGCTTTAAGTTTTTAAGGGCGCACGGTGGATGCCTTGGCACCAGGAACCGAAGAAGGACGTAGGAATCTGCGATAAGCCTCGGGGAGTCGATAACCAGACATTGATCCGAGGATTTCCGAATGGGGAAACCCGGCAGGCTTCATCGCCTGTCACCCGCACCTGAATATATAGGGTGCGTGGAGGGAACGTGGGGAAGTGAAACATCTCAGTACCCACAGGAAGAGAAAACAACATGTGATTCCGTGAGTAGTGGCGAGCGAAAGCGGAAGAGGCTAAACCTGGTCTGTGTGATACCTGGTAGGGGTTGCAGATCGGGGGTTGTGGGATTGCGTGTACCAGTGCTACCACGCTGGTGCGGAGTAAGAAATCGAGGGTATAGACGAAGGGTCTGGAAAGGCCCGGCAGAGTCGGTGACACCCCGGTAGTCGAAATGTCCTCGACTCCGTATCGCATCTCCCAAGTAGTACGGGGCCCGAGAAATCCCGTACGAATCTGGCAGGACCACCTGCTAAGCCTAAATATTCCCTGGTGACCGATAGCGGACAAGTACCGTGAGGGAAAGGTGAAAAGTACCCCGGGAGGGGAGTGAAATAGTTCCTGAAACCGTGTGCCTACAATCCGTCGGAGCTGGTCTGCGGACTGGTGACGGCGTGCCTTTTGAAGAATGAGCCTGCGAGTTAGTGCTCAGTGGCGAGGTTAACCCGTGTGGGGTAGCCGTAGCGAAAGCGAGTCCGAACAGGGCGTGTGAGTCGCTGGGTCTAGACCCGAAGCGGAGTGATCTACCCATGGCCAGGGTGAAGCGCGGGTAAGACCGCGTGGAGGCCCGAACCCACTTAGGTTGAAAACTGAGGGGATGAGCTGTGGGTAGGGGTGAAAGGCCAATCAAACTCCGTGATAGCTGGTTCTCCCCGAAATGCATTTAGGTGCAGCGTCATGTGTTTCTTGCCGGAGGTAGAGCTACTGGATGGCTGATGGGCCCCACCGGGTTACTGACGTCAGCCAAACTCCGAATGCCGGTAAGTGAGAGCATGGCAGTGAGACTGCGGGGGATAAGCTTCGTAGTCGAGAGGGAAACAGCCCAGATCACCAGCTAAGGTCCCTAAGCGTGTGCTAAGTGGGAAAGGATGTGGAGTTGCGAAGACAACCAGGAGGTTGGCTTAGAAGCAGCCACCCTTGAAAGAGTGCGTAATAGCTCACTGGTCAAGTGATTCCGCGCCGACAATGTAGCGGGGCTCAAGCACACCACCGAAGCTGTGGCAGTGACACAGTGCTCGGCCTGTCCCTTCGTGGGGTGGGTCCAGGCGTGTTGCTGGGTAGGGGAGCGTCGTGTCGCGAGTGAAGCATCCGAGTGATCGAGGTGTGGACGCGACACGAGTGAGAATGCAGGCATGAGTAGCGAATGAGGAGTGAGAAACTCCTCCGCCGAATAACCAAGGGTTCCAGGGTCAAGCTAATCTGCCCTGGGTAAGTCGGGACCTAAGGCGAGGCCGACAGGCGTAGTCGATGGACATCCGGTTGATATTCCGGAACCGGCGAAGAACCGCCCAGTACCGAATCACGTGATGCTAAGCGCCTGAAGCCTCCCGCTGTATCTCACCTTCGGGTGAGGTGCTGGGGGGTGGAACGCGTGACCCGAGCGTGTAGTAGGTAAGCGATGGAAGGACGCAGGAAGGTAGCCTCCGCGTGGCGATGGTAGTCCACGTCCAAGAGCGCAGGACCGGGGAGTGGTAAGTCCGCCCCAGCAGTGTCCGAGGCTTGATGGTGACCGTGTATGCGGGAAGTAGGGTGATCCTATGCTGCCTAGAAAAGTTCCTAGCGAGGTTCGAGCCGCCCGTACCCCAAACCGACTCAGGTGGTTAGGTAGAGAATACCAAGGCGATCGAGTGAATCGTGGTTAAGGAATTCGGCAAAATGCCCCCGTAACTTCGGGAGAAGGGGGGCCCGAGGCGTGAAACCCTTCACGGGTTAGCGTCGACGGCCGCAGAGACCAGGGAGAAGCGACTGTTTACTAAAAACACAGGTCCGTGCGAAGTCGCAAGACGATGTATACGGACTGACGCCTGCCCGGTGCTGGAACGTTAAGGGGACGGGTTAGCCGTAAGGCGAAGCTCTGAACTTAAGCGCCAGTAAACGGCGGTGGTAACTATAACCATCCTAAGGTAGCGAAATTCCTTGTCGGGTAAGTTCCGACCTGCACGAATGGCGTAACGACTTCTCCACTGTCTCAACCACGAACTCGGCGAAATTGCACTACGAGTAAAGATGCTCGTTACGCGCAGCAGGACGGAAAGACCCCGGGACCTTTACTATAGCTTGGTATTGGTGTTCGGTACGGCTTGTGTAGGATAGGTGGGAGACTGTGAAGCGGGCACGCCAGTGTTCGTGGAGTCATCGTTGAAATACCACTCTGGTCGTTCTGGATGTCTAACCTCGGTCCGTGATCCGGATCAGGGACAGTGCCTGGTGGGTAGTTTAACTGGGGCGGTTGCCTCCTAAAAGGTAACGGAGGCGCCCAAAGGTTCCCTCAGCCTGGTTGGCAATCAGGTGTCGAGTGTAAGTGCACAAGGGAGCTTGACTGTGAGACAGACATGTCGAGCAGAGACGAAAGTCGGGACTAGTGACCCGACGGTGGCTTGTGGAAGCGCCGTCGCTCAACGGATAAAAGGTACCCCGGGGATAACAGGCTGATCCTGCCCAAGAGCTCATATCGACGGCATGGTTTGGCACCTCGATGTCGGCTCGTCGCATCCTGGGGCTGGAGTCGGTCCCAAGGGTTGGGCTGTTCGCCCATTAAAGCGGTACGCGAGCTGGGTTTAGAACGTCGTGAGACAGTTCGGTCCCTATCCGCTGCGCGCGTAGGAAACTTGAGGAGAGCTGTCCCTAGTACGAGAGGACCGGGATGGACGAACCACTGGTGTGTCAGTTGTTCTGCCAAGAGCACCGCTGATTAGCTACGTTCGGACGTGATAACCGCTGAAAGCATCTAAGCGGGAAGCACACTTCAAGATGAGGTTTCCATGCCCCTTAGGGGTGAGAGGCTCCCAGCTAGACTACTGGGTTGATAGGCCGGATGTGGAAGCACAGTAATGTGTGGAGCTGACCGGTACTAATAAGCCGATAACTTAAACAACAAAGATGTTACGCGTCCACTGTACGGTCTCTCGAGATACGAACACCCCCCACCAGGCGTGGGCCCGGGATGGTTCGAAGAACTCGATAGTGTTACGGCGGTCATAGCGTCAGGGAAACGCCCGGTCACATTCCGAACCCGGAAGCTAAGCCTGACAGCGCCGATGGTACTGCACTGGAGACGGTGTGGGAGAGTAGGACACCGCCGGACTCAACTTCTAGAGTGGGCCCTGATCGACACCACGGTGTCGGTCGGGGCCCATTCGCATGTCTGGACCCCGAGCAGTGTCGAGGAAGGTTGTGTCTCGTGAGCGATGACCGTCGTGAGCGTCGTGACGGCGAGCGTCCCCGTGGGGGTGGGCGCGACGACCGCACCGGTCGTGGACCCGGCCGCGGCCGCGACGACCGGGCCCGCCGCGACGACCGGCCACGGGAGGACCGTGGGGCGGGTGGCTCTCGGGGCCGGGACGACCGTCAGGGGGGGTACCGAGGACGGGACGACCGTCAGGGCGGGTACCGAGGACGGGACGATCGTGAGGGCGGGTACCGGGGACGAGACGACCGGACCGCCGGGGGTTACCGAGGACGCGAGGACCGCCCGGCCCGGACCCGCGAGCCGGAGATCCCCGAGGACATCGAGGCGCGCCAGCTCGACAAGGTGCTCCGTGCGGAGCTGCTGACGCTCAGCAAGGACAACGCCGAGGGGACGGCCCGGCACCTGGTCGCTGTCGGTCGGGCGCTGGACGAGGAGGACTTCGACACCGCGCTGGCGCACGCCCAGGCTGCGGCCAAGCGTGCCGGGCGGGTCGCGGGGGTGCGGGAGACGCTGGGCGTCGTGCACTACCGGCGAGGTGAGTGGACGAAGGCGCTGGCCGAGTTCCGCACGGCGCGCCGGCTGTCCGGCCTCGATCACCTCCTGCCACTCATGGCTGACGCCGAGCGGGGACTGGGACGGCCCGAGCGGGCGCTCGACCTCGCCTCGAGCCCGGAGGCCACCCGGCTGGCGCCTGCCGAACGCGTGGAGATGGCGATCGTGGTCTCTGGCGCGCGCGTAGACCTGGGCCAGACCGCTGCGGCGGTGCAGCACCTGCGTGACCTGGCCCGGGCGGGCAGCCCGCAGGCGCCGTGGGCGGCCCGTCTTCGCTACGCCTACGCCGCGGCGCTCGAGGCGGACGGGAGGACGGCAGAGGCGCAGGAGTGGTACCGCCTCGCCGCCGAGGCGGACTCCCTCGGGGAGACGGACGCGGCCGAGCTCCTGGGGGCCGACGAGGAGCCTGAGCTCATCGACCTGGGTGAGGGGCCGGACGACGAGGACGCCGGTGAGTCCTCCTCCGTGGACGGGACCCCCGGGCGGTGACGCTGCGGGGCATCCTCTGCGATCTCGACGGCGTCGTCTACCGCGGCGACCAGGCCTGCGAGGGCGCCGTCGAGGGACTGCTGGACGCGCGGGCGGCGGGGGTGCGCCTGCTGTTCATGACCAACAACGCCTCCCGCCCTCCCGAGGACGTGGCCGCGCACATCTCCCGGCTCGGCGTGCCGGTCGAGGCGGGCGAGGTGCTCAACGCCTCGCAGGTCGCGGCGGAGGTGCTGTCGGGCCGGCGAGACCGCGGGGAGCTGAGCCTGGACGGTGGTGCGACCGTGCTCGCGGTGGGTGGCGTCGGCGTGGGGGCCGCGCTCGACCAGGTGGGTCTGCCGTGGGCATCGCCGGCCGACGTCCGCGAACGAGCGAGGTCGGGCGACCCGCTGGCGGTGACCGCCGTGGTGCAGGGCTACGGACCGCAGGTGGGTGTCACCGATCTCACCGAGGCCGTCTACGCCATACGCTCCGGGGCGGCGTGGGTGGCCACCAACGACGACGCCACGCTGCCGACCGAGCGCGGGCTCGCCATGGGCAACGGGTCCCTCGTGGCCGCGGTGGCCCATGCGACCGGAACGCTGCCCGAGGTGGTGGGCAAGCCGCACGCGCCGGCATACCGGATCGCGGTGGAGCGTCTGGGTCTGGACCTCGAGGAGTGCCTCATGCTGGGCGACCGGCTGGACACCGACATCGCCGGGGCGGCGGCCGTCGGCCTGCGCAGCGCGCTGGTCCTGACCGGGGTGTCCTCCCGCGCCGAGGCCGAGGACGCGCCGCGTGAGCTGCGCCCTGACCACGTCGCCGCGACCATCCCCGACCTGCGGTTCCTGTGGAGCGACTGATGGACGACCTCGACCCTGACCTCGACCTCGCGCGCCCGGTGACAGGGGACCGTGCCGTCGACGACGCCCTGGCGGCCTTCGACCGCGCGCTCGGTGAGGGCCCGCAGGCCGAGGCGGAGGCCGCGGCCGCGGCCCACCGCGCCCTGCAGGCCCGCCTGACCGGGCCACCGACGCCACCCGTGCCGCCGGGAGAGGCCCGTCCCGGTCCGCGACAGTGACGGCGCGCCTGGACGCGGCGATGGTGGCCCGCGGGCTCGCCAGGTCGCGCACGCAGGCGCAGGCCCTCGTCCGCGACGGCCGGGTGCTGCTCGACGGCACGATGACCACCAGGTCCTCCTCCCGCGTCGGCGAGGGCCAGGACATCGTCGTCACCCCCGCGGACGAGGGCTCCGCGTCCGCGTGGATCACCCGGGGATGGGTGGGGCGCGGCGCGGTCAAGCTGCACCACGCCCTGGTCACGTGGCGGCCGATGGGCCTGCAGGTCGAGGGTCGACGGTGCCTGGACGTCGGCGCCTCCACCGGCGGGTTCACGCAGGTCCTCCTCGAGCACGGGGCCGTCCACGCGGTCGCCCTCGACGTCGGCCACGGTCAGCTGGACCCCAGCATCTCGACCGACGCCCGCGTCACCGAGCTCTCCGGGACCAACGTGCGGGAGGTGGACACAGCCTCCGTCGGTGGACGGGTCGGCGTCGTCGTCTGCGACGTCTCCTTCATCTCCCTGCGGCACGTCGTCCCGGTCCTGCCGGCGCTCCTCGAGGAGGACGCCGAGGTCGTCCTGCTGGTCAAGCCGCAGTTCGAGGTCGGGCGGGCCGGCCTGGCCGCTGACGGCGTCGTGCGCTCTGCCGCCTCGCGCGAGCAGGCCCTCGGCGTCGTCGTCGCAACGGCCCGGGACCACGGCCTGGCGGTCCTCGGGCTCGAGCGCTCACCGGTGACGGGGGAGACCGGCAACGTGGAGTACCTGCTGTGGCTGCGGCCCGTTCGGCCCGGCATGATTGGCTGGGGCCTCGCACCCGAGGAGCTGGCGCTGCGGTGCCACGACCTGAGCCAGGAGGAGGACCGGTGACCCGTCGCATCATGCTCGTGACCCATCCGACGCGCCCGGAGGTCCCGGACCTGGCCGAGGAGTTCGCCGAGCGCCTCGGTGCGCACGACATCGAGGTCGAGGTCGTCCCCGAGGTCCCGCCGACGCACGAGGTGGTCGGTCCGCACCAGGTCGCCAGCCCCAAGTCGCCCGTCCCGTCCAGCGTCGACGCCTCGGGCTGCGAGCTCGTGGTGGTCTTCGGCGGCGACGGCACCATCCTGCGCGGTGCGGAGATCGCACGGCCGGCGGGCACGCCGCTGCTCGGCGTGAACATGGGGCGGGTCGGGTTCCTGGCCGAGGCCGAGCGGGACGACATCGAGACGGTCGTCGAGCGCATCGTGGAGGGTCGCTACCACGTGGAGGAGCGGATGACGCTCGAGGTCGACGTCTGGCACGAGGACGTCGTGGTCGCCTCCAACTGGGCGCTCAACGAGGCCTC
Source organism: Ornithinimicrobium pekingense DSM 21552 (assembly GCF_000421185.1). Taxonomy (GTDB): domain Bacteria; phylum Actinomycetota; class Actinomycetes; order Actinomycetales; family Dermatophilaceae; genus Ornithinicoccus; species Ornithinicoccus pekingensis. Next base: position 340,166 of record NZ_ATWJ01000010.1, on the reverse strand, counting down.
GGTGGAGAAGTCCGCGCGCGAGCGCATGCTCGAGGTCGCCGTCGAGGTGGACGGCCGGCCGCTGTCCACCTGGGGCTGCGACGGCGTCGTCATGTCCACGCCCACCGGGTCGACCGCCTACGCCTTCTCCGGGGGAGGGCCTGTCGTGTGGCCCCAGGTCGAGGCGCTCCTGCTGGTGCCGATCTCCGCCCACGCCCTCTTCGCCCGTCCTCTCGTGCTCGGCCCCGACACCCGGCTGGCGGTCGAGGTGGTGCCGCACTCGCACGTCCACGGGGTGATGTGGTGCGACGGCAGGCGCACGGTCGAGCTGCCGCCGGGCGCCCGCATCGAGGTGCGACGGTCCGCGACGCCGGTGCGGCTGGTGCGCTTCACCGTCGAGCCCTTCACCGACCGGCTCGTGGCCAAGTTCGCGCTCCCGGTCACCGGCTGGCGGGGTCCCGCCCACCACCCGGCGGACGGTGCGCGGCTCGCCCCGCGCCGTGCCGCCGAGGAGGCCGGATGACGCTGCGCCGCATCCGCATCCAAGGTCTCGGCGTCATCGAGGACGCCGAGCTGGAGCTGGCCGAGGGTCTCAACGTCATCACCGGTGAGACCGGAGCGGGCAAGACGATGGTCGTCAGCGGCCTCGGACTGCTCCTGGGCGCACGGGCCGACGCCGGCATGGTGCGTGCGGGGACCCGCCAGGCGGTCGTCGAGGGCGAGGTCGACGTGCCGGCCGGTCACCCCGCCGCGCAGCGGGTCGAGGAGGCCGGCGGCGACGCCAGCGACGGGCTCCTCCTGGTCCGCTCGGTGGCCGCCGGCGGGCGGTCCCGCGCCCACGTGGGCGGCCGCAGCGCCCCGGTGGCCGTGCTCTCCGAGGTGGGCGAGCATCTGGTCGCGGTCCACGGGCAGGCCGACCAGTGGCGCCTGCGCGACGCCGACCAGCACCGCGTGCTGCTCGACGCGGCCGGGGGCGAGGACGTGGCGACGGCTCTGGCCGCCTACGACGAGGCATACCGGGCGTGGCGCACCTCCCGCGCGCGGCTCGAGGAGCTGACCCGCACCTCGGCGGAGCGCGGGCTGCGGGTGGCGATGCTGCGCGGTGCCCTGGAGGAGATCTCGGCGGTGGAGGCCGAGGAAGGGGAGGAGGACCTGCTGCGGGCCGAGTCCGAGCGGCTGACCCACGCCGAGGAGCTGCGCTCCGCCGCGCTGACCGCGCACGACGCGCTCGTGGGTGCCGACGACCCGGGTGAGGACCAGCCCAGCGTCACCGGGTTGCTGGGTGCCGCGGGGGCGGCGCTCGGACCCGCCTCCTCCCACGACGAGGAGCTGGCCTCGCTGCGCGCACGACTGGACGAGGTCGCCTACCTCAGCTCGGACCTGGCCGCCGACCTGGCCTCCTACGGGTCCGGGGTCGAGGTCGACGAGCAGCGGCTCGCCGAGGTGCACCAGCGGCGTGCCGACCTGGGCACCCTGCTGCGCAAGTACGGCGGCACCACCGGTGCCATGCTCGACCTCGCGCGCTCCTTCTCGGCCGAGCTGGCCGAGATCGACGTCTCCGAGGACGACCTCGCCGAGCTGGAGCGGGCCACCGAGCGGCTGCGGCACCAGGTGGGGGCGACCGGGCAGGCGTTGACCGCGGCCCGGCGCACGACGGCGGCACGGGTCGGGGAGGAGGTGACCCGCGAGCTGGGTCACCTGGCGATGGGCAGCGCGCAGGTGTCGGTGCACGTGGAGCCGCGCACGGCCGGGGACGCGTCGGCGGCGGACGGGGCCGCGACGACCGTCGTCCCGCTGGCCGACGGGCGTCTGGTCGCGCCGCGGCGGCACGGGCTGGACGAGGTCGAGATCCGGCTCGCGGCCAACCCCGGGGCCCCTGCCCGGTCGGTGACCCGCGCCGCCTCCGGCGGTGAGCTGTCCCGGGTGATGCTGGCCCTCGAGCTCGTCTGCGGTGACGGCGGCGTGCCGACCTACGTCTTCGACGAGGTCGACGCCGGCGTCGGCGGCAGCGCCGCCCTCGACCTGGGCGCCCGGCTGGCCCGGCTGGCCCGCGGCGGCGCCCAGGTCATCGTCGTCACCCACCTGGGCCAGGTGGCCGCGTACGCCGACCGGCACCTCGTGGTCCGCAAGAGCACCGACGGACAGGTCACCAGCAGCGGCGTGGTGGCCGTCGAGGGGGAGGAGCGCGAGGCCGAGCTGGCGCGCATGCTGGGCGGCGTCGCCGATTCGGACGCCGCGCTCGAGCACGCCCGGGAACTGCTGTCCCGACGTGCGACGATGGCCGGATGACGACGTTGCGACGCGCCCGGAGGGGGCACCGCGAGCCCTCAGGGCCCGTCAGGGGGCCGCTGCGCGTCGACGCCCGCACCAAGGACCTCACCAAGCGCCTCCAGCCCGGGGACATCGCCGTGATCGACCACGACGACCTCGACCAGGTCAGCGCCCACGCGCTCGTGGCCTGCCGGCCGGCGGCCGTGGTCAACGCCGCCCCCAGCACGACCGGCATCTACCCCAACCGTGGCCCGGAGATCCTGCTCGAGGCGGGCATCCCGGTCGTGGACATGTGCGGTCCCGAGGTCATGCGGCTCGCCGAGGGGGTGCCCGGCACGGTCGAGGGGCACCAGGTCGTCGTCGGGGGTGACGTGGTCGCCCGCGGTGTGCGCCTCACCCCCGGTCTGGTGGAGGCGCAGCTGCAGGACGCCCGCGCCAACCTCTCGGACCAGATCGAGGCGTTCTCGCACAACACCATGGACTACGTGCGGGCCGAGCGTGAGCTGCTCATCGACGGGATCGGGCTGCCCGAGCTGCGTACCGACCTCACCGGGCGCTACGCCCTCGTCGTGGTGCGGGGCTACCACTACAAGGAGGACCTGCAGACCCTGCGGCCCTTCATCCGTGAGGCCAGGCCGGTGCTGATCGGGGTCGACGGCGGGGCTGACGCGCTGCTCGAGCAGGGGTTGCGGCCCGACCTCATCGTCGGCGACATGGACTCCGTCTCCGACGCAGGGCTGACCTCCGGTGCGGAGCTGGTCGTCCACGCCTACCGGGACGGCCGGGCGCCGGGCCTGGAGCGGGTCGAGGCGCTGGGCATCACCGACGCTGTCGTGCTGCCGGCGCCCGGCACCAGCGAGGACATCGCGATGCTTCTCGCCGACGACAAGGGGGCCGAGCTCATCGTGGCGGTGGGCACGCACGCCACCCTGGTCGAGTTCCTCGACAAGGGGCGCCAGGGTATGGCGAGCACGTTCCTGACCCGCCTGCGCGTCGGCAGCAAGCTCGTCGACGCCAAGGGCGTCAGCCTGCTCTACCGCTCCCGCATCTCCAGCCTGTCCCTGGTGTGGCTGGCCCTCGCGGGTCTGCTGGCGCTGGTCGCGGCCCTGGCGGTCACACCCGGGGGCCGGGCGTTCTTCGGCGTCCTCGCCGTACGATGGGACGATGTCTTGGCCTGGATAGAGGGACTGTTCTAGTTGATCGACTTCCGTTATCACGTCGTCTCGCTGGTGGCCGTCTTCATCGCCCTGGCCGTGGGGATCGTCCTGGGGGCAGGACCGTTGCGCGAGGGGCTGTCCTCCACGCTGGAGAGCGAGGTGGGCCAGCTCCGTCAGGAGCGCACCGACCTGCGCGGGGAGGTCGACGTGGCCAACCAGCGCGCCGAGGCCCGCGAGGCCGCGCTCGGTCGGCTCGCGGGGCCGGCGCTCGAGCGGACCCTGGAGGGCGTCCGCGTCGGCGTCGTCATCTTCCCCGGCGCCGACCGCAACACCCTCGAGCAGCTCGAGCGGCAGGTCGGCCGGGCCGGTGGGCGCGTGACACTGACCGCCGAGGTGACGGAGGCGTGGGCGAGCCCCACCCCGGACGACGGGTTGCTCGGCGACCTGGCGCTCACCCTCGAGGTCCCCGAGCCGCGCAACGGTGAGCTGCCGACCACCGCGACGGTCATGGCGGCCGTCCTGGCGGGGGCGGACCAGCCGGGGCAGCTCGGGGCCTGGCTCGGCGCCGGCGCCGAGCTCGAGGACGCCGGGTTGGTCGAGTTCACCTGGCGGGGTGGCACCGCCGACGAGTTCACCGACCGTCGTCCTCCCGACGCCCTGCTGGTCGTGGACGGCGACCTCGACGCGGCCCAGGCGCAGGAGCCGGACGGGGAGCAGGACCTCGTGACCCGGCTCGACCTGGTCGACGCGCTCGCGGACCTCGACGTGCCGCTGGTCGTCACCGGCGCCGGGACGGAGGAGCGTGCGGCGGAGGGGGAGGACAACCTCGACCCCCTCGTGGCGGCCGTCCGGTCCGACCGGGGGCTCGCGGACCAGGTCTCGACCGTGGACAACATCGAGCACCTCTCCGGCCAGCTGGCCGCCGCGCTGGCGCTCGCGTGGCAGCTGGAGGACGAGGTCGGCCACTACGGACTGGGCCGCCTGGCCGAGGCACCCGTGCCGACGGTTCCGCCGGCGCGGGAGGGGACCGTGAGCGTGCCCCTGCCGCAGAACGGGACGCCGGGCGCCGGCGAGCAGGACGACACGGGCTCCGGCGAGGGCTCCGACCCCGGGGACCCCGCTCAGAGCACCGCGGCACCGTGACGGCGACGGGCGCTCTCGCCACGGCCGGTGCTGCGGCGGTGACGACCGCCGCGGTCCGGGGCCTGCACCGCACGGGCCGGCTGCCCGGGGGCAGCGCCCGCTGGGAGCGGACCAACCACACCGGGGCCACGGTCACGCTGACCGACGGGGTCGCCCTGGCCGCCGGCGCCACGGTGCCGCTGGTGCTTGTCGACCCGCCTGCGGCTCTGGCCACCGCCGGGGCGGCGCTCGCCGGGGCGGTCGACGACCTCACCGGGTCCGCCACCGCCGCCAAGGGCCTGCGCGGCCACCTGCGCGCCCTGGCCGCCGGGGAGCCGACGACGGGCGTGCTGAAGGTCGCCGCCCTGGCAGGCTCCGGGCTGCTCGCCTGCGCCTGGTCGGACCACCGGGACGGCAGGGGCATGACGTCCTCCACCCTCGCGGGGGCAGCGCTCGTCGCGGGCGCGGCCAACCTGGCCAACCTGTTCGACCTGCGCCCCGGGCGGGCGCTGAAGGTGTTCCTGGCGCTGGGTGCGCCCCTGGCCGTCGAAGGCCGGCCGGCGGCCGGTGCCGTGCTGGGAGGCGGCCTCGTGGTCCTGCGCGACGACCTGCGGGGCGCCTCGATGCTGGGTGACACCGGGGCCAACCCGCTCGGCGCCGCCGTCGGCCTGGCCGCCGCGCAGGCTCTGGGCGGTCGGGGACGGGCGACGGCGCTGGCCGCGGTGGTGGCGCTGACCCTGGCCAGCGAGCGGGTCAGCTTCACGCGCGTGATCGAGTCGACCCCCGTCCTGCGCGAGCTCGACCGGTGGGGCAGACCGACGTGACGGCGGGCCCCGCGCCCGTCGCGCCCAGCCCGCGCCTGTCGCGCCAGGGGCTCCTCGCGGCCGCGGGGGTGGTGGCGGCCGTCACCCTCGTCGCCCGGGCCGTGGGGCTCGTGCGGTGGTTCGTCTTCTCCAAGGCCGTCGGTGCCACCTGCGTCGGCCAGGTCTATATGACGGCCAACCAGGTGCCCAACGTCCTGTTCGAGGTCGCCGCCGGGGGCGCGCTGGCGGCCGTCGCGGTCCCGCTGGTGTCGGCGCACCTGCAGCGCGGCGACGAGCAGCGGGCCGACCGCACCGCCTCGGCGCTGCTGACCTGGTCGCTGACGGTCCTGCTGCCGCTCGCGGCGCTGGTCGCGCTGGCGGCCGGCCCGGTGACGCTCTGGCTGCTCGGGACCCCGGCGGGGTGCGACCCGCAGGACGCCCTGGCGGCTGCCCGGCTCATGCTCGTGCTCTTCGCCCCCCAGGTGGTGCTCTACGGGGTCGGCATCGTGCTCACCGGCGTCCTGCAGGCGCACCGCCGGTTCCTGGCCGCGGCGGTGGCGCCGCTGCTGTCCAGCGTCGTCGTCATCGGGGTCTATGTCGTCTTCGCCGCCCTGCACGAGCCGGACGTGCCGCTGGGCACGCTGCCCGCCGAGGCCGTCTGGCTGCTCGCCGGGGGCACCACGGTCGGCGTCGCGGCGCTCACCCTGCCCCTGCTGCTGCCGGCCGCGCGCCTGGGCGTGCGCTGGCGCCCGACGTGGCGCTTCCCCGAGGGGACGGGCCGGCGCGCCGGTGCGCTGGCGCTCGCCGGCGTCGCCGTGGTCGGGGCCCAGCAGCTGGCCGCGGTCGTCATCCTGCTCCTGGCCAACGCCGCCGACGGTGTCGCGACCATCACGGTCTGGACCTATGCCCAGACGGCATACCTGCTGCCCTACGCCGTCCTCGTGGTGCCGCTGGCCACCGTCGCCTTCCCCCGGCTGACCGGTCACCGCGAGGAGGCCACCGGGGTGCTGCGCCGGGCCCTCGTGCTCTCCGTCACGGCCGCGGTCGTCGCCGCCGCCGTGCTGGTCGCTGTCCGCGACCACGTCGGCGCCGCCTTCCTCCTGCTCGACGCCGGAGCCGACGGACCCGGGCGCGACGCCCTGGACGCGTTGCCGCTGACGCTCGCGGCGCTGGCCCCCGGCCTCGTCGGCTACGCGCTCGTCGCCGTCGGGACGCGGGCTCTCTACGCGGTGGGCTCACCGCGGCGGGCCGCTGCCGCCGCCTCCGCGGGCTGGGCGGTCGCCGCGCTGCTGCCCCTGCTCCTCGTGCCCGTCGGGGCCGACGCCCGCGACACCCTGCTGCTGCTGGCCGTGGGCTCGAGCGTGGGCATGTCCGTCGCCGGGATGCTGCTCGTCGTCGAGGTCGTGCGGGCCTGGGGCGGGCCGGCCGTGCGGGGTGTGCTGCGCGGGGGAGCGGGGGCGCTCGGGGGTGCGGCGGTCGGTGCTCTCGCCGCGGAGCTGCTGCTGCCGGGCACCGGGAGCGGCTGGCTGGAGGTGCTGGGCCGGGCCGCCGGGGCCGGCACGCTCGTGCTGGCCCTGTCCACGGCCGGGGTGCGCCTCCTCGCCCCACGGGCCTGGAAGGACGTCGTCGAGAGGTTGAGGTCATGAAGATCATGCTGGTCACCGCCCTGGTCGCCGGTGGTGTGGGCTCCCACGTCCGCGCCCTCGCCGGGGGACTCGCCGCTGACGGGCACCGCGTCGTGGTGGCCTGCCCGCCCTCCGTCGCCGACCGGCTCGGCCCACCTGCGGCCGGTGTGACCTACGTCGACGTGCCGGTCGGTTCGCGGCCCCACCCGGTCCGCGACCGCCGCGCCGTGCGGCTGCTGCGCGGTCTGATGCACGGGGCCGACGTGGTGCACGCGCACGGGCTGCGCGCGGGGGCCCTCACGGTCACCGCCCGTCGGGTCGGCCGGGCACCACGCCCACGCCTGGTGGTGACCACGCACAACGCCCCGCCCGAGGGGCGCGCCGCACGGGCCGTCTACGCCGTGCTGGAGCAGGTCGTGGCCCACGGGGCCGACCAGGTCCTGTGCGTCTCCCCGGACCTCGTCGACCGGGCCCACCGCGCCGGTGCCGCGCACCCGGCCCTGGCCGTCGTGCCCGCCCCCTCCGCCGACCCGGTGCCGGAGGAGGAGCGTCGCGTCGTCCGCGCGAGGGTCCGCCGGGGTCTGGGGCTGGCCGCGGACGGTGACGTCGCGCTGGTCGTCAACGCCGGCCGGCTGAGCCAGCAGAAGGACCAGGCCACCCTCGTCGAGGCCGTCGACCTGCTCACGGACGGCATCCTCGCCAGGGGTGGGCAGCGTGCCCTGCCGGTGCTCGTCGTCGCCGGGGAGGGACCGGCGCGCCCGGCCCTCGAGGCGCGGGTGAGCGCCACCCACGAGCGCACGGACGTGCGCCTGGTGGGGCACCGCGCCGACCTGCCCGACCTGCTGGTCGCGGCCGACGTCGTGGTGTCCTCCGCGCGGTGGGAGGGTCAGCCGGTCTGGCTGCAGGAGGCGCTGCACGCCGGGGCGCCGGTGGTGGCGACCGACGTCGGCGGCACCTCCACCGTGCTCGGCGACGCGGGGCTGCTGGTGGACGGGGGGACGGGCGGTGACCGGGCACGCGCGCTCGCCGACGCCCTCGCCCGGGTGCTCGACGAGCCGGCGCTGCGCGAGGACCTGCGACGGCGGTCGCTCGAACGTGCCGCCCAGCTGCCCACGCAGGCCGACGCGGTGCGGGCGGCGCTGACGGCATACCGACCGCCGGAGCCCGGATGAGCGCGGGCGCGCGACACCCGGGTGTCCCTCGTCCGGTGCGCCCCGGGCGTCACGTAGACTGGTAGCCCGTGGTGGAGACGACAAAGCACATTTTCGTGACCGGGGGCGTCGCTTCCTCGCTGGGCAAGGGCCTGACGGCCTCCAGCCTGGGGTTCCTGCTCCGATCGCGCGGCCTGCGCGTGACGATGCAGAAGCTCGACCCCTACATCAACGTGGACCCGGGGACCATGAACCCCTTCCAGCACGGCGAGGTCTTCGTCACCGAGGACGGTGCCGAGTGCGACCTGGACATCGGCCACTACGAGCGGTTCCTCAACACCAACCTCTCCGGCCGGTCCAACGTCACGACCGGCCAGGTCTACAACGACGTCATCGCCCGCGAGCGGCGGGGTGAGTACCTCGGGGACACGGTCCAGGTGATCCCGCACATCACCAACGAGATCAAGGCCCGGATGCGCGCCGCGGCGGCCCCCGCCGACGGCCAAGCCCCCGACATCATCATCACCGAGATCGGCGGCACCGTCGGCGACATCGAGTCCCTGCCCTTCCTCGAGGCTGCCCGGCAGGTGCGCCACGACATCGGCCGCGCCAACTGCTTCTTCCTGCACGTCTCCCTGGTGCCCTACCTGGCGCCCAGCGGGGAGCTGAAGACCAAGCCCACCCAGCACTCGGTGGCAGCCCTGCGCCAGGTCGGCATCACCCCCGACGCGCTGGTGCTGCGGGCCGACCGGGAGATCCCCGACGGCATCAAGCGCAAGATCTCGCTGATGTGCGACGTCGACGCCGACGGGGTCGCCGCCTGCATCGACGCCCCCAGCATCTACGACATCCCCAAGGTGCTGCACCGGGAGATGCTCGACGCCTACGTCGTGCGCCACCTGGGTATGCCGTTCCGCGACGTGGACTGGACGGCCTGGGACGCGCTGCTCGAGCGCGTGCACGAGCCGGAGCACCGCGTGGAGATCGCGCTCGTGGGCAAGTACGTCGACCTGCCCGACGCCTACCTGTCGGTGACCGAGGCGCTGCGCGCCGGGGGCTTCCGGCACGACGCCCGCGTGGACATCCGCTGGGTCGCCTCGGACGAGTGCCAGACCGAGGCGGGCGCGAGCCGCGCGCTGCAGGGGGTCGACGCGGTGCTGGTGCCGGGAGGCTTCGGCGTCCGGGGCATCGAGGGCAAGATCGGCGCGCTGCGCTGGACCCGCGAGCGGCAGGTGCCGACGCTCGGCATCTGCCTGGGCCTGCAGGCGATGGTCATCGAGCACGCCCGCAACGTCGCCGGTATCGAGGGCGCGAGCTCCACCGAGTTCGACCCGCAGACCCCGGAGCCGGTCATCGCCACCATGGCCGAGCAGAAGGCCATCGTCGACGGCGCCGGAGACCTGGGCGGCACCATGCGCCTGGGGTCCTACACCGCGGCGCTGCGGCCGGGCTCGGTGGTGGCCCAGGCCTACGGCGGCACGGAGGTGACCGAGCGCCACCGGCACCGCTACGAGGTCAACAACGCCTACCGCGACCAGCTCACCGAGGCCGGCCTGGTCTTCTCCGGCACCTCCCCGGAGGGCACCCTGGTGGAGTTCGTCGAGCTGCCCCGCGAGGTGCACCCCTACTACGTCTCGACCCAGGCCCACCCCGAGTTCAAGTCCCGGCCCGACCACGCACACCCGCTGTTCGCGGGCCTGGTCGCGGCGGCGCTGGACCAGCAGCGCAGCCAGCGGCTGGTCGAGGTGGAGGGGCGCCAGCACCAGCACGAGCTGCCGGTCTGAGCCGGCGATGACGCTCGACGCGCCGCGCCTCGGGGTTGCCGACCTGCACGACCTGCCGGGAAGCAGGCCGGTGCTGGGCACCGAGGTGTCCCACCGCGGGCGGGTCTGGGACGTGCGTACCGACCGCGTGGACCTGGGTGAGGGCGGAGTCGCGGTCCGCGACTACGTCGAGCACCCCGGAGCCGTGGTCGTCCTCGCCGTCCGCGAGGACCGTGGGCAGCCGGAGATCCTGGTGATCCGGCAGTACCGGCACCCCGTCGGCGCGGAGGACTGGGAGCTGCCGGCCGGGCTCCTGGACGTCGAGGGCGAACCGCCGCTGGAGGCGGCCCGCCGCGAGCTGGCCGAGGAGGCCGACCTGCGCGCCCAGAGGTGGGAGGAGCTGCTCACCTTCACCCCCTCGCCCGGAAGCCTGGGGGAGCGCATCACGCTGTTCCTGGCGACGGGTCTCTCGGACGTCGCCGAGGACGAGCGGCACGAGCGTGAGCACGAGGAGGTCGGTATGCCCGTGGGCTGGGTCCCCCTGCAGGACGCCGTCCGCGCCGTGCTCGGCGGGCAGGTGCACAACGGCCCGCTCATGCTCTCCGTGCTGGCGCTGCACGCTCGCCGCAGCTGAGGCGTGGCGAGGAGAGTCAGAGCGGGACGACGGTGGTCCCGAGCAGCAGGGCGAGCAGGCCGCCGACCACGCTGACCACGACGTAGCCGCTCAGCAGGTACAGCACGCCCCACCCGCCGCCCACGCGTAGGCCGCCCGCGGCCCGAGCGTGCCGATGCCCCCCGAGCTCGTAGACGGCGTAGGCCAGCACGCCCAGCCCGGCGGGCATCTGGACCAGCCAGAACCAGAACCAGCGGTTGCCGTGCACCGGGCGGGGGCCGGCCACCACGAGAGCCAGGGTGCCGAGCGCGAGGGCGAGCCCGCTCACCTGGCTGACGTGCCAGGCGGGGGGCATGCGAGCGGTCCCCACGGCGGGCAGGTCGCGCGCCAGGAGCGTGTCGCGCAGCTCCTCCCCGGTCGGCTCCGAGCTCCACCCGCTGGTGGAGCTGGGCGGCCCGAACGCGCCGTGGTGAGGGTCGGCCACACGCACGCGCTGCCCGTCGGCCACGGTGTAGACCACCTTCCACGGCTGACCCTCCGTGGCGGGGTCGGAAAGGGTCCCGGGATCCGTCGCCGTCCACCACGGACCTCCCGGCGCGGGGTCGGAGCTGACCACCGTCATGGAGGTGACCTGGTGCTTCTCGTGCTCGAGCGTCAGCCATGGCACGGTCTCGTAGCCCCCGACGAAGGAGGTGACGAGGTGGACCGCCCAGCCGCCCATGAGCAGTGCCGCGGCCACGAGCCGCAGCACCGGCCCGGCGGTCCGTCGGCGGGTGGGGGAGCGGGCCTCCTGCGCGAGCGTCATACCCCGCAGTGTGCACCTCGCCGCCGGTCCCGTGGGGAAACCGTGTGCGCGTCGCTCCGGGCGGCCCGTAGACTGGGTCCTCGTGCGCGGGGGCGGGTGTGACGCCCCGCCGGGTCGGGAGCGGCCCACCCGTGCACCGCGCGTGCGGCGGACCGACGAGAGGCCAGGACATCGTCTCCTGGCGAAGGTGTGGTGGCACCGCGACCTGGCCCCCGCCCACACCTGACAGGGCTTGCCCTGTCGTCACCGCTGGGGGCATCTCCTCAGCGGTCGCGACCCGAGAGGAGACACCATGCTTCGCACCCACGACGCCGGCACCCTGCGCCCCGAGCACGCCGGCACCACCGTGACCCTCACCGGCTGGGTGGCCCGCCGCCGCGACCACGGCGGGGTCGCCTTCATCGACCTGCGTGACGCCAGCGGCGTCGTCCAGGTCGTCGCCCGTGACGAGGTCCTCACCGGCACCGCGCACGACCTGCGCAGCGAGTACTGCGTGCAGGTCGTCGGCGAGGTCACCCCGCGCGCGGACAAGGACGTCAACCCCGAGCTGCCCACCGGCGCGGTCGACGTGGTCGCCGCGCAGATCGAGGTGCTCAGCGAGTCCGCGCCCCTGCCCTTCCAGATCGACGAGCGCGTCAACGTGGGTGAGGAGGCGCGGCTGAAGCACCGTTACCTCGACCTGCGCCGCCCCGGTGCCAGCGCCGTGGGGCAGAACCTCCGTCTGCGCTCGCGGGTCAACGCGGCCGCGCGCGACCTGCTCAATTCCCGCGACTTCGTCGAGATCGAGACCCCGACGCTGACCCGGTCCACGCCCGAGGGCGCGCGTGACTTCCTCGTGCCCGCACGCCTGCAGCCGGGCAGCTGGTACGCGCTGCCCCAGAGCCCGCAGCTGTTCAAGCAGCTGCTCATGGTCTCGGGCATGGAGCGCTACTACCAGATCGCGCGCTGCTACCGCGACGAGGACTTCCGCGCCGACCGGCAGCCGGAGTTCACCCAGCTCGACATCGAGATGAGCTTCGTCGAGCAGGACGACGTGATCGAGCTGGGGGAGCAGATCGCCCAGGCGGTCTGGGGTGTCCGGGGGATCGAGCTGAGCACCCCCTTCCCGCGCATCTCCTACGCCGAGGCCATGCGACGCTACGGCACGGACAAACCCGACCTGCGCTTCGACCTCGAGATCGTCGAGTGCACCGGCTACTTCGCCGACACCCCCTTCCGGGTGTTCCAGGCCGAGTACGTCGGCGCGGTCGTGATGCCCGGCGGCGGCTCGCAGCCGCGGCGGCAGTTCGACGCCTGGCAGGAGTGGGCCCGGCAGCGCGGCGCCAAGGGCCTGGCCTACGTGACCGTGGGCGAGGACGGCGAGCTGGCCGGCCCGGTGGCCAAGAACCTCTCCGAGGGGGAGCGGGCGGGGCTGGCCGAGCACGTCGGCGCCCGGCCGGGTGACGCCGTCTTCTTCGCGGCCGGGGCCACCAAGGCCTCCCGGGCGCTGCTCGGGGCGGCCCGCCTGGAGATCGGCCGGCGCTGCGAGCTCATCGACGAGGACGCGTGGAGCTTTGTCTGGGTGGTCGACGCCCCGCTGTTCGAGCCGGCGTCGGAGGCCGTGGAGGCCGGTGACGTCGCGGTCGGTGCCGGGGCCTGGACGGCCGTGCACCACGCCTTCACCTCACCCCAGGCGCAGTTCCTGGACACGATGGAGTCCGACCCCGGCGCCGTCCTGGCCTACGCCTACGACCTGGTGTGCAACGGCAACGAGATCGGCGGCGGCTCCATCCGTATCCACCGGCGGGACGTGCAGGAGCGGGTCTTCGCCATCATGGGCCTCGACGAGCAGCAGGCGGAGGAGAAGTTCGGTTTCCTGCTCGAGGCGTTCAAGTACGGCGCGCCGCCGCACGGCGGCATCGCCTTCGGCTGGGACCGCATCGTGGCCCTGCTCGCGGGCACGGACTCCATCCGTGACGTCATCGCCTTCCCGAAGTCCGGCGGCGGGTTCGACCCGCTCACGGAGGCGCCGGCCCCGATCACGCCGGAGCAGCGCAAGGAGGCGGGTGTCGACGCCCGGCCCGAGCCCTCTGCGCCGGCGCCGCAGGGTGCCGAGGAGGTCAGCCCCCGGCACAGCTGACGCGCGACGACCGGCCGCCCCGCTCGTGGGGGTGGTCGGTCAGCCGTCGCTGAGGTGCCGCGAGCACCACCGCCGTGCCGTGCGGTAGCCGAGCCGTCGGTACAGCCGACGGGCCACGTCGTTGTCGCTGAACATCCCCAGCGTCGCCACCCCGTGCTGCTCGACCGCCCAGCGGGTCAGCGCGGCCGAGACCACGTGGCCCCAGCCGCGGCCCCGGGCGTGCCTGGCCGTGAGGATCCCCGCCAGGTGCGGCACGCCGGAGTCCTCGCGCTCCGCCCCGCCCACCGCCAGCAGCGACCCGTCGTCGTCGCGCACGCCCAGCCAGCGCGCCACCGCACCCTCGCCGATGCGGGTCCACACGCGCGGGTTGTGCTGGTGCGCGAAGGCCCGCAGCTCGTGGGCGTCCGCGAGGTCGTCGAGCACGTGCAGCCGCTGCTCGCGCGGGTCCACGTCCGGCGCTGTCGTGGTCCACATCCACTCCCAGTCCCCGCCCTGGTCCGTGAGGGGCAGGAGCGCCCGACCCAGGGCCGCGTGCTCGGCCGGCACCGAGGCCGAGCGAGCACTCCATACCTGAAGGACACCGGTGGCCACGACCGACCGCAGCGCGGAGGCCACCCGCCCGGCCTCCTCCGACAGCGCCTCGCCGGAGGGCACCAGGTCGACCGGGTGGTCCGGTCGCAGCGGGGCGACCCACAGACCGGGCCGGTGGCCCGTCCGCTGCACCACCGCCACGCCCTCGTGGACGAACGCCTCGCCCGGCAGGGGGTCGGCCAGGGCCCAGCGCACCCAGGGGTCGTCGCCGGCGTGCTCGAGGAGGGTGGCGCGGTCCACCCGCGTGCTGCGGGCGGGCAGGGGTGGGGCCATCGAGGTCCTGCCTTGGGGGGAGGGGCGCGGGTCGGCCCAAGGCTAGGTCAGGGGCGGCCGGGCCACGCCGGGGGACGCACGGACGAGCCGGGTGCGGAGCTTCTCCGCACCCGGCTCAGGAGCGTGCCCGAGAGTGACCAGGCTCAGGCGATGCGCTCCAGCTCCGGCTGCTCGACGGGCGCCGGGGTGACCGGGGCCTCGCGACGGCCGGCGGCCCAGAAGAGACCGGCGCCGGTGAGCAGGTTGATGGCGCCGAGGCCGGCGAGGAGGGCCACCAGGCCCAGGGCCAGCTTGAGGGCGGAGGCGGTGACGGTGCCGACACCCAGCTCGCCGGTCAGGCCGTGGACGGTGCCGGTCCAGATGAGGGGACGGGCGGCGGCGTCGACCGGGCTGGTGCGGTCGAAGTCGTTCCAGTAGCGGCCGTCGCCGTTGACCTCGACCGTCCAGCCCTCGGCCGGGAACGGGTCGGGGACCGCCACGGTCTCGCCGTTGACGGTGACCTCGGTCAGCGCGTTGCCGTCGCCGTCGACCAGCTGGTCCTCGGTCAGGGTGACCGGGTAGGTGCCGTCGATGACGTGGTGGGTGATGGTGGCCATCTGGTACATGTACTCGCTCGCGGTGTTGACCAGCGGGTCGTCGGGGTCCATCTCGCGGTCGGAGACCGGGTAGCCCCACTCGTCCTCGAGCATCGTCATGATGCCCTCGGCCGCCGCGGTCTCGCCACGGTCGGTGAGCTGGCCGTCCTCGTTGTAGCTCAGCTCGACGCCCTGCACCTCGCTGAAGCTCTGCAGCGAGTGCTTGCCGTCCTGGTACATGCTGAAGGCCACGCCGGAGCCGATGAAGAACACCAGGCCGAAGACCATGAGCATGATCCCGACAAGGCGAAGACGCTGTGCCATGTCAAACCTCCTCCGGGTCATGCCCGGATCGAGAAGAGGGCCGGTCCGACCGGACCGGTCCGGAAGTCCGGGTCTGGGCTTCCGGTACTCATACTGCACGTAGTACGACTGCGTGTAGTAGGGACGAAGGTCCCGGGATGGGCGGCCAGAGGTCACTCGTCCGCCCGGCTCCTGGCTGCCCGACCCGGGGACCGCCTGGGTACCCTGCGATGGTGTCGGCGAGCAGCGGTTCAGACCTCTTCAGCGCGGCGGCGGGTGACAGCGGCGACCGCGGTGACCTGCGCCCGCCCCTGGCGGTGCGGATGCGCCCCCGCACGCTGGAGGAGGTGGCCGGGCAGGAGGACGTCCTGCGCCCCGGCTCGCCCATGCGCCGGCTCATCGAGGGTGCCGGGGGGCTCGCCGGGCCGCTCTCGGCCATCCTGTGGGGCCCTCCCGGGACCGGCAAGACCACCCTCGCCCACCTCGTCGCCACCGCCGCTGACCGGCGCTTCGTCGAGCTGTCCGCGGTGACCGCCGGCGTCAAGGACGTGCGTGCCGTGATGGACCAGGCGGTCCACGACCGCTCGCTGCACGGGCGCCAGACCGTCCTGTTCCTCGACGAGATCCACCGCTTCACCAAGGCCCAGCAGGACGCGCTCCTGCCCGGCGTGGAGAACCGCCTGGTCATCCTGGTCGCGGCCACCACGGAGAACCCGTCGTTCTCGGTCATCGCCCCGCTGCTGTCCCGCTCGGTCCTCGTGCGTCTCGGGCCGCTGACCGACGAGCAGGTCCGCGGGGTGGTCGGCCGGGCCCTGGCCGACGAGCGCGGCCTGGCCGGGGAGTTCACCCTCGCCGACGAGGCCCTCGAGCATCTCGTGCGGATGGCCGGCGGCGACGCCCGGCGGGCCCTCACCACGCTCGAGGCGGCCGCCGGGGTGGCGGCGGACGCGCGCCCTGCGGGAGCCGAGGACGAGCCGGCGGCGATCGCCCTGGGGACCGTGGAGGCGGCGATGGCCCACGCCGCCGTGCGCTACGACCGGGCCGGCGACCAGCACTACGACGTCGCCAGCGCCTTCATCAAGTCCATGCGCGGCTCCGACGTGGATGCGGCGCTGCACTACCTCGCCCGTCAGCTCGAGGCCGGCGAGGACCCGCGCTTCATCGCCCGGCGCATCGTGATCGCCGCGAGCGAGGACGTCGGTCTGGGTGACCCCACCGCCCTGCAGACCGCCGTGGCCGCCATGCACGCGGTCGCCCAGATCGGGATGCCCGAGGCCCGCATCGTGCTGGCCCAGGCGGTCATCCACAACGCCCTGGCGCCCAAGTCCAACGCGGCCTACGCGGCGGTCAACGCCGCCGTCGCCGACGTGCGCGCCGGCCGGGGCGGCCCCGTCCCGGCGCACCTGCGCGGCAGCGGGTATGCCGGGGCCGCCCGGCTCGGGCACGGGGACGGCTACCGCTACAGCCACGACGAGCCGGCGGGCGTCGGGCCGCAGCAGTTCCTGCCCGACGACCTGGCCGAGGCCGACGTCGACTACTACCGCCCGACGGGCCGCGGGTGGGAGGAGCGGCTCGGTGCGCGGTGGGCCGAGCTCCGGCGGATCGTGCGCGGTCGCTGACGCCCGGCCGCCCGCGCCCGCCCCTGCGCAGGGTCACGGCTACCGGCCTGGGGTCAGGAAGGGCGCAGCGGCGGCGGCTAGAGTGGCTCAGTCCGTCCCCACCCTGAGGAGACCATGGAAACCGCCGAGATCCGCCGTCGTTGGCTGAGGTTCTTCGAGAGCAAGGGCCACACGGTGGTGCCCAGCGCACCGCTGGTCTACGACGACCCCAACCTGCTGTTCGTCAACGCCGGGATGGTGCCGTTCAAGCCCTACTTCCTGGGGCAGCAGACCGCACCCTGGCCGCGGGCCACCAGTGTGCAGAAGTGCGTGCGCACGCTGGACATCGAGGAGGTCGGCAAGACCACCCGACACGGCACCTTCTTCCAGATGAACGGCAACTTCTCCTTCGGCGACTACTTCAAGGAGGGGGCGATCTCCCACGCCTGGGAGCTGATCACGGGCTCCCAGGACGACGGCTTCCTGGGCTTCGACCCCGGCTCGATCTGGGTCACCGTCCTCGACGGTGACGACGAGGCGGCCGACCTGTGGCACCGCGTCGCCGGCCTGCCGCAGGAGCGGATCCAGCGCCGCGGGCTGGCGGACAACTACTGGCACATGGGGGTCCCCGGCCCCGGTGGCCCCTGCAGCGAGATCTACGTCGACCGCGGCCCCGAGCACGGCCCGGACGGCGGCCCGGTGGTGGACGAGGACCGTTTCCTGGAGATCTGGAACCTCGTCTTCATGCAGGAGGAGCTCTCCGAGGTGCGCTCGAAGGTGGACTTCGACATCACCGGCGAGCTGCCCCGCAAGAACATCGACACCGGCATGGGGCTGGAGCGGGTCGCCTACCTGCTGCAGGGGGTCGACAACCTCTACGAGATCGACGAGGTCTATCCCGTCATCGAGCGCGCCGAGGAGCTCTCCGGACGCTCCTACGGGGCCGGCCACGAGGACGACGTCCGGTTCCGTGTCGTCGCCGACCACGTGCGCTCGGGCCTGATGCTCATGGGCGACGGGGTCACGCCGGGCAACGAGGGGCGCGGTTACGTGCTGCGCCGGCTGCTGCGCCGGGCGGTGCGCTCCATGCGCCTGCTGGGGGTGCACGACGCGGCGCTGCCCGAGCTGCTCCCGGTCAGCAAGGACGTGATGAGGACCTCCTACCCCGAGCTCGAGCGCGACTGGGGACGGATCAGCGAGACGGCCTACGCCGAGGAGGAGGCCTTCCGGCGCACCCTGGCCAGCGGCACCACGATCCTGGACACCGCGGTCGCCCGCGCCAAGAAGGCCGGCTCCTCCAGCCTGGGCGGGGACGAGGCCTTCCAGCTGCACGACACCTACGGCTTCCCGATCGACCTGACCCTCGAGATGGCCTCCGAGCAGGGCCTGACCGTGGACGAGGAGGGCTTCCGCTCGCTCATGACCGAGCAGCGCCAGCGCGCCAAGGCCGACGCCAGGGCCAAGAGGTCCGGGCACGGCGGCTCCGGTGCCTACCGCGCCCTCGCCGACCGGCTGGGCGGCGAGGTCGAGTTCACCGGCTACGAGCAGATGGCGGGGCAGGCACCGCTCGTCGGGCTCCTTGCCGACGGGCAGGAGGTCGACCGCCTCGCGCTCGCGCCCGAGCACGCTGAGGACGGCATGGACGTCGAGCTCGTCCTGCGGGCGACCCCGTTCTACGCCGAGGCCGGTGGCCAGCTGGCCGACCACGGCCTGATCCGGCTCGACTCCGGGGCCGTGGTCCGGGTCACCGACGTGCAGCGGCCGCTCCCGGGCCTGATCGTCCACCGCGGCCGCCTGGTCGAGGGCGAGCTCGCCGTCGGGCAGGCCGCCAGCGCCGAGATCGACACGCTGCGGCGCGCCTCGGTCTCGCGCGCGCACACGGCCACGCACATCGTGCACAAGGTCCTGCGCGAGACGCTCGGGGACACGGCGACCCAGGCGGGCTCGGAGAACGCGCCCGGCCGGCTGCGGTTCGACTTCCGCTCCACGCGCGGGCTCTCCGCCGACGAGCTGGCCGCGGTCGAGGCCCGGATCAACGAGCGGCTGATGGACGACCTGCAGGTGAGCGCGGCCGAGATGTCGCTGACCGAGGCCCGTGAGATGGGGGCGATGGCCCTGTTCGGCGAGCGCTACCCCGACGTGGTGCGGGTCGTCTCCGTCGGCGGCCCGTGGTCGCTGGAGCTCTGCGGCGGCACCCACGTGCTCAACTCCGCGCAGCTGTCGTTGGTCAAGATCATGGGCGAGGCGTCGATCGGCTCCGGCGTGCGCCGGGTCGAGGCCCTCGTCGGCGCCGACGCCTACGGGCACCTGGCGCGGGAGAACGTCATCCTCAACCAGCTCACCGACACGCTCAAGGTCCGGCCGGACGAGGTGCCCGAGCGGGTCGCCCAGCTCATGGCGCGGCTCAAGGACGCCGAGCGGGAGATCGCGCGGGCCAAGGCTGCGCAGGTGCTGGCCGCCGCCGGTGGCCTGGCCGAGCGTGCCCGCGACGTCGCCGGCGTCACCTTCCTCGGTCACGACCTGGGGGACGGTGTCGGGGGTGACGACCTGCGACGGCTCGTCACGGACCTGCGCGGGCGCCTCGGGACCGACCGTCCCGTCGTCGTCGCCCTCACCGGGACCGCCTCCGGGCGGCCCAACGTCGTCGTCGCCACCAACGAGGCGGCCCGGAGCCGGGGCGTGCGCGCCGGTGCCCTGGTCAAGGTCGCCGCGCAGACGCTCGGTGGCGGTGGTGGCGGCAAGGACGACCTCGCCCAGGGCGGCGGGCAGGACCCCGCGCGCACCCAGGACGCGCTGCGGCGCATCGAGGACGAGCTCAGGGCGTGAGCGACCGTCCTGCAGGCCCGGGCGGTGAGGACACCGCCGCCCGGGCAGCCCCCGCCCGTGGCGGCGAAACCGCCACCGGCGTCCTGCTCGGGGTCGACGTCGGTGAGGCGCGGGTCGGGCTGGCCGCCAGCGACGCCGTCGGGCTGCTGGCCCACCCGGTGGCCACCCTGGCCCGCGACCACGCGCGGGGCAGCGACCTGGACGAGATCGCCGAGGAGGTCTCGACCAGGGGCGCCGTGGGCGTCGTCGTCGGGCTGCCCCGGACACTCTCGGGGCAGGAGGGATTGGCCGCGCGGCGCGCGCGCGACTACGCTGACTCACTGCAGCGGCGTCTGGAGGTGCCGGTGCGGCTGTATGACGAGCGCCTCACGACGGTCGACGCGCACCGGAACCTGCACCGCAGCGGTGTCCGGAGCCGCGACCAGCGAGTGGTGGTCGACCAGGCCGCAGCCGTCCTCATTCTTCAGGCGGTGCTCGACGCCCGACGTGCCGGCCGCCCAGCCGGCGTCCCCCTGCGGGCGCGCAAGCCCCGGACCCGGCGGTCCGGACCGACGTAAAGGACACGCATGAGTCAGCCTCCGCACGAGGACTGGGACGAGCACGACGTGCGCGACCGGTCGCGCTCCTTCGACCGCGACCTGCTCGGCCTGCGCGGCGCTCCGGAGCACGACGAGTCGCTCGCGGCCGACGTGCTGGACCCGGTCGATCCGGAGACCCCGATGTTCCGTCCCCGCCGCCGTCGGCGCCGCAACCCGCTCGGTACCGTTCTCGCGCTGCTCACGGCCGCGGTCCTCGTGATCACGGCGTCGGTGTACACCTTCGGCTGGGTGGGCGACATGCTGCCGGAGGTCTCCCTCGGCGAGCCCGAGGCGGAGGACTACGAGGGCGCCGGCAGCGGTGAGGTCCTCGTGGAGATCCCGCCCGGTGCCGGCGGTGGGCAGATCGCCCAGATCCTGGCCACCGAGGACGTCGTCGCCTCCTCGGGCGCGTTCACCGCGGCGCTGCAGGCCGACCCGCGGTCCAGCTCGATCCAGCCCGGCACCTACCGCATGGCCAACCAGATGAGCTCGCAGGCCGCCCTGGCCCGCCTGCTCGACGGCAACTACCGCGAGATCAACGGGGTGACGGTCCGCGAGGGGCTGTGGGTCGCCGAGACCTTCGCCGTCCTCGCCGAGGCCACCGGCCACGAGGTGGCCGACTACGAGGCCGTCGACCCTGCCACCCTCGGGCTGCCGGAGGCGGCCGAGGGCGACCTGGAGGGCTTCCTCTACCCCAGCACCTACGAGTTCGCCGAGGACGCCACCCCCGAGGAGCAGCTGCGGGCCATGGTCGACCTCGGCAAGCGCACCTACTCCGAGATCGGGGTGCCGGAGGACCAGCTGCGCGAGGTCATCATCAAGGCGAGCATCATCCAGGGCGAGGGCATGTTCTCCGAGGACCTGCCCAAGATCGCCCGGGTCGTGGAGAACCGTCTCCAACCCAACCCGGAGACCAACGGCTACCTCCAGATGGACTCCACGGTCCACTTCATCTACCAGGAGCGCGGGCTGGCGGGGACCACCACCGAGCAGCGGCAGAACGACGACCCGCACAACACCTACGTCCACCCGGGCCTGCCGGCCGGGCCGATCAACAGTCCCGGCGAGGAAGCCATCCGGGCGGCGCTCAACCCCGAGCCGGGGGAGTGGCTCTACTTCGTCACGGTCGACCCCTCGACCGGCGAGACCCGGTTCGCCGACGACTTCGCCGGTCACCAGGAGAACGTGGCCCTCTTCCAGCAGTGGTGCGCGGACAACCCCGACCAGTGCTGAGCGCGGCCCCGCACCGGGCACGCCGTGCCGGCGTCGTCGGGTCCCCGGTCGCGCACTCGCTGTCGCCGGTCCTGCACCGCGCCGCCTACGACGCCCTCGGGCTGACCTGGTGGTCCTTCGAGGCCACGCAGGTCGCGCCCGGCGGGCTGCGGGGCCATGTCGAGCAGCTGCCCGACGACTGGGCGGGGCTGGCGGTGACCATGCCGCTGAAGGAGGAGGCGCTGGCCGTGGGGACCCGGGTCGGCGCGGCCGCCGCCCTCTCCGGCGCCGCGAACACCCTGGTGCGCGCCGGCTCGGGCTGGCTCGCGGACAACACCGACGTCCACGGGGTCGTCCAGGCACTGGTGGAGGCCGGGCTGCAGCAGCCGCGGCGGGCGGTGGTCCTCGGGGGCGGGGCCACGGCGAGGTCCACGCTCGTCGCCCTGCACGAGATGGGGGCCCGCGAGGTGACGTTCGTCGTCCGCGAGGGGTTGCGCGGGCGGACCGCAGAGCTCGCCGCCCGGCTCGGGACGGACGTGCGGGTGCTGCCCCTGCACGGCACCCGGCTGGTGCTGGACGCCGCGGTCGCGGACGTCGTGGTCAGCACGCTCCCCCCGGGGGCCGACCCCTGCGCGCTGGTGGTCCCCGACGGGGCGAGCGCCCCCGTGGTCATGGACGTGGTCTACCGGCCCTGGCCCAGCCGCTTCGCCGCGGCCGTCGGCGCCGCGTCCGCCGGCCGGGTCCCGGTGGTCCGCGGCACGGACATGCTGCTCCACCAGGCCGTGCGTCAGGTCGAGCTGCTCACGGGGCACAATGGCCCGGTGCGCGCGATGCGCGCGGCGCTGGAGACGGAGGGGGCGGAGACCGCGTGACGCAGGTGTGGGTGCCGGTGCTCCTCGGTGTCCTGGTCGCGGTCCTGGGCATCCCGGTCGGCCGCTGGCTCGAGGCCACCACCTACCGCAAGCCCGACGAGGACGACGTGCCCCATCCCGGCCGTCGCTGGTGGGTGCCGATCGTCCTGGGCGTCGTCTCCGGCCTGGTGCTCCACCGGGTCTGGTTCGTCGAGGACCCGGCCGTGCCCGGCTGGCCGGTCGCGGTCGTGCTGACCGGCACGCTGCTGCTGGTGACGCTGTCCTGCGTGTGCCTGGCGGCCATGGACCTGGACGTCCACCGGCTGCCGGACCGCATCATGTGGCCCACGATGGGCGTGCTCGTGGGCGGAATCACCCTGGCCGCGCTCGTCGGCGGCGGCCTCGACCCCTGGCTGCGCTCCGTCCTGGCCGCCCTCGGCAGCGGCGGCTTCTACCTGCTGCTCGCGCTCCTCTCGCTCGCCCGGGGCTCCCTGGCGCTCGGGCTGGGCGACGTCAAGCTCGCGGTCGTCCTGGGCGGGGTGCTCGGGTGGTTCGGGTGGGCCGAGACCGTGGCCGGCATCTACGCCGGCTTCCTCGTCGGCGGCCTGCTCGCCGTCCTGCTGCTGCTCGCCCGTCGGGTGAGCTGGAAGGGTGACTTCGCCTACGGGCCGCCGATGATGGTCGGGGCGCTCCTCGGGCTGCTCCTGGCACCCCAGGCGGTGGGCGGGCTGCTGTAGGCACCGTGGGAGAATCTGTGCCCATGCTGCGTTGGTTGACCGCCGGAGAGTCCCACGGCCCCGCCCTGACCGCCGTCCTCGAGGGTCTGCCCGCGGGCGTGCGGGTGGACCGCTCCGCCGTGGAGGGCGCGCTGGCGCGCCGCCGGCTGGGCTACGGACGGGGCGCCCGGATGAAGTTCGAGGCCGACCGCCTCAGCTTCCTCGGAGGCATGCGGCACGGGGTCACGATCGGCTCGCCGCTGGCCCTGCAGATCGCCAACACCGAGTGGGCGAGGTGGGAGGCGGTGATGAGCCCCGAGCCGGTGCCCCAGGAAGCCATCACCAGGGCCGACGACGTCGGGGCGCCCCAGGAGCTGGCCCGCAACCGGCCGCTGACCCGCCCGCGCCCGGGCCACGCCGACCTCGTCGGGATGACCAAGTACGGCTTCGACGAGGCGCGCCCCGTCCTGGAGAGGGCCTCCGCCCGCGAGACGGCCGCCCGTGTGGCCCTCGGCGCCGTCGCCGCCGCCTTCCTGGAGCAGGCGGCCGGCATCCGCCTCGTCTCGCACACCGTGAGCATCGGCCGGGCCGGCGTCCCCGACCTCGACGCCGACGCGCCGACCCTCGAGCAGCTCCCCGGCCCCGACGACGTCGCGGCCGTCGACGCCGACCCGGTCCGCACGCTCGACCCCCGGCTGTCCGCGGCCATGGTGGCCGAGGTCGACGCCGCCCGGGGCGACGGGGACACGCTCGGCGGCGTGGTCGAGGTCCTGGCCTACGGGCTGCCGCCGGGCCTGGGCTCGCACGTGCACTGGGACCGGCGCCTCGACGCCCGGCTCGCGGCCGCGCTCATGGGCATCCAGGCGATCAAAGGCGTCGAGGTGGGCGAGGGGTTCCGCACCGCGGCCCGCCGCGGCAGCCAGGCCCACGACGAGATCGAGGCCGACGACGAGGGGCTGGTCCACCGGCTCTCCCTGCGCAGCGGGGGCACGGAGGGCGGCATGAGCACCGGTGAGGTGCTGCGGGTGCGCGCGGCGATGAAGCCCATCTCCACCGTGCCGCGCGCCCTGCGCACGGTCGACACCACGACCGGTGAGGCCGCGACGGCGATCCACCAGCGCTCCGACGTCTGCGCGGTCCCCGCGGCCGGGGTGGTCGCGGAGGCGATGGTCGCGCTCGTGCTCGCCGACGCCGTGCTGGAGAAGTTCGGGGGCGACTCGGTCGCCGAGGTCGCCCGCAACCGTGCGGCATACCTCGCCGCCGTCCCCGAGCACCTCCGCTCCCCGGCGACGGTCGACGCGGCCGCCGAGGCGAAGGAGACCGGCGCATGAGCCCCGTCGTGGTCCTCGTGGGCCCGCCCGGCGCCGGCAAGACGACGGTGGGACGGGTCCTGGCCGAGCGTCTCGGCGTGGGCCTGCACGACACGGACACCGCCATCGAGGAGGCCGCGGGCCGCTCGGTCAGCGACATCTTCGTCGGGGAGGGAGAGGCGCGCTTCCGCGAGCTCGAGCGCGTCGAGGTGGTCCGGGCGTTGGCCGAGGAGCACGGGGTCGTCGCCCTCGGTGGCGGCGCCGTCATGCAGGAGGCCATCGCCACGGCGCTGCGGGAGGGGGACCACCGGGTGGTCTTCCTGGACGTGACCATCGCCGACGCCGCCGGGAGGGTCGGGTTCGACGCCTCGCGGCCCCTGCTCGTGGTCAACCCGCGGGCTGCCTGGACCCGGCTGATGAACGCCCGGCGCCCCGTCTACGAGGCTCTCGCGACGGTGCGCGTCCAGACGGGAGACCGCACTCCCGAGCAGATCGCCGACGAGGTCCTGCAGGCGCTGGGGCAGGCGCGATGACCGAGGTCGCCACCCGCACGATCGAGGTCGGCGGTGAGCCGGGGTATGCCGTGCACGTGGGCCCGGGTGCGCTCGAGCGCCTGGGCGAGCACGCCCGCCCGGGCCGCCGCGTGCTGGTCGTCGCCCAGCCCGGTCGGGACGCGCTGGTGACCGCGACCGTCACCGTGCTCGCGGACGCGGGCGCGGTGCCGGTGGTGGCCGAGGTGCCCGACGCCGAGGCGGCCAAGACGGCGCAGGTGCTCGTCTCGCTGTGGGCCCGCCTCGGCCAGGAGGGGTTCACCCGGGACGACCTCGTCGTCGGGGTCGGCGGGGGAGCGGTGACCGACCTGGCGGGCTTCGCGGCCGCGACGTGGCTGCGCGGCGTGGACTCGGTCCTGCTGCCCACGTCCCTGCTCGGGGTCGTCGACGCGGCGGTCGGGGGCAAGACCGGCATCAACACCGCCGAGGGCAAGAACCTCGTGGGTGCCTTCCACCCGCCGCGGGCGGTGCTGTGCGACCCGGCGTGGCTGGCGGGGATGCCGCGGGCCGACTACGTCTCCGGCCTGGCCGAGGTGCTCAAGGCCGGCTTCATCGCCGACCCCGTCATCCTCGACCTCGTCGAGGCTGACCCCGTGGCCGCGGCGGACCCCACGGCCGACCCCGCCCTCGCCGTCGAGCTCGTCACGCGGGCCGTCCGGGTCAAGGCCGACGTCGTGGCCGCGGACCTGCGCGAGGCCTCGCTGCGGGAGATCCTCAACTACGGGCACACCTTCGCCCACGCCGTCGAGCTGGTGGAGGACTACCGCTGGCGCCACGGCGACGCCGTGGCGGTCGGCATGGTCTACGTGGCCGAGCTCGCCCACCGGGCCGGGCTGCTCGACGCGGCCCTCCTGGGGCGGCACCGGACGGTGCTGGCGGCCGTGGGTCTGCCCACGGCATACCCCGGACCGGACCGGTGGCACCGGCTGCGCGCCGCGATGGCGCGGGACAAGAAGTCACGCGGGTCCACCCTGCGCCTCGTCGTCCTCGAGGGGCTGGCCCGGCCCACGCGGCTCGTCGCGCCCGACGAGAGCCTGCTGCGCGCCGCCTACGACGCGGTCCGCTGAGCGGGGCCGGCCGGCGCCGCTGCCGCGCACGCGGCGGGGGCCCCCGCCGGTCGCCGTTAGACTTGACCAGGTTTGGGCGCCGCCGCGTCCCCGACACACACCGTCCCCCCGAGAGAGAGCGACACGCAGTGGCTTCGACGAACGACCTGAAGAACGGCATGGTCCTCGACATGGACAACGGCCTGTGGCAGGTGCTGGAGTTCCAGCACGTCAAGCCCGGCAAGGGCCCGGCGTTCGTCCGCACCAAGCTCAAGAACGTCACCTCCGGCAAGATCATCGACAAGACCTTCAACGCCGGCACCAAGGTCGAGACCGCCACGGTCGACCGCTCCGACTTCCAGTACCTGTACAACGACGGCACCGACTACATCTTCATGGACGAGAAGACCTACGAGCAGGTCCACGTCTCCCCGGAGGTCATGGGCGACACCGCCAAGTTCCTGCTGGAGAACGGTCGGGCGATGATCGCCCAGCACGACGGCCAGGTGCTCTACGTCGAGCTGCCCGCCTCCGTCGTGCTGGAGATCACGCACACCGAGCCGGGTCTGCAGGGCGACCGCTCCACCGGTGGCACCAAGCCGGCGACGGTCGAGACGGGCGCCGAGATCCAGGTGCCCCTGTTCCTGGAGTCCGGGACCAAGGTGAAGGTGGACACCCGCGACGGGTCCTACCTCGGCCGCGTGAACTGACGTGGCGGCCCGCACCAAGGCGCGCAAGCGGGCCCTGGAGCTGCTCTTCGAGTCCGAGCAGCGCGGCGTCAATGTCGGCACCCTGCTCGAGGAGCGGCTGGCCGCGCCGACGACCCAGCACCCGCTGCCGGAGTATGCCGTGCAGCTGGTGCGGGGTGTGCTCGAGCACTGGTCGCAGATCAACGAGACGCTGACCACCTACTCCCAGGGCTGGTCCCTGGAGCGGATGGCGGCCGTCGACCGCGCCGCCCTGCGCCTGGGCGTGTGGGAGGTCGTCTGGAACGACGAGGTCCCCGACAGCGTGGCGATCTCCGAGGCGGTGGCGCTGACCGAGGCGCTGTCGACCGACGACTCGCCGCGCTTCGTCAACGGCCTGCTGGCGCGCGTCTCCGAGGTCAAGAGCACGCTCGTCTGACGCGGACGGGGCGCGGTGCGGGCGGCTGCCCGGACCGCTCAGCCGGCGTCCCGCGAGGCCCGGAAGTCCCGGACCGCGGCGTTGATCGTCGGGTAGTGGTGCAGGGGCCCCTCGGGGGCGAGCAGCGCCACGCGGCGCAGCCGTCGCACCACCGGCTGGTTGGCCCGGGCGACGGCGACCCGCTGCAGCCCGAGGCCGGCCAGGGACGCCGTGAGGTCGGCGAGACCGTCGAGCGCGGTGGCGTCCAGCTCGCCCACCCCCTCGAAGTCGAGCACCAGCCACTCCTCCTCGCCCGGGTTGCGCTCCAGGGTGTCGAGCACCCGGCTGCGGAAGCGGTCGGTGTTGAGGAAGAACAACGGGGCGTCGAAGCGGTAGACCAGCAGGCCCGGTTCGACCCGGGCATCGGGGTAGGCGTCCACCTCCACCCACCCGTCGAGCTCGGGCCGGTCGCCGAGCACGGCGTCGTGCGGGCGGGCCATCCGGCCCAGCGCCACGACCACGGACAGGGCGACCGCCACCAGCACCCCGACGAGGACGTCGAAGACGATGACGCCGAGCGCCGCGACGACCGCCAGCAGGGCCTCGGAGCGGCTGACCCGCCACAGGGCGCGGTAGCCGGGGACGTCGATGATGGACAGCGCCGCCGCCACGATGACCGCCGCCAGCGCGGCCCGGGGCACCTGCCCCAGCGCCGGGCCGAGGAAGAGCAGCGTGGCCACCACGAGGACGGCGGCAGTCAGCGAGACCACCTGCGTGCGGCTGCCCAGGGCCGCCGGCACCGCGGTCCGGCTGGCGCTGGAGGAGACCGGGAAGCCCTGCAGGGCCCCGGCGGACAGGTTGGTCACGCCCAGGGCGAAGAGCTCCTGGTTGGGGTCGATCCGGTAGCCGTGCCGTGCCGCGATCGACCGGGCCGTGAGGACGTTGTCGGTGAAGCCGACCAGGACGATCCCGGCGGCCACCGGGACCAGCGCCAGCACGTCGGCCAGGGAGATCCCCGGCAGGGCCGGTGACGGCAGGCCCTGGGGGACGGCACCCACGAGGGGGACGGCGGGCTGGGCACCCGGAAGAGCCCAGACCAGCAGCGTCGCCACGCCGACGGCCACGAGGGCACCGGGGGCCCGAGGGGCCCACCGGCGCAGCAGCAGGACCACCCCCAGCGATCCGGCCCCCACGGCCAGGGTGGCGACGTCGACGGACCCCAGCTCGCGGGCGAGCTCGGCGACGCGCGGGAAGAACCGGTCGGCCCCGATCGCCACGCCCGTGAAGGCCGCGACCTGGCTGGACAGCAGGGTCAGCCCCACCCCGGTGATGTAGCCGACCAGCACCGGCTTGGACAGCACCGAGGCAATGAACCCCAGCCGGGCGACCGACCCGAGCACGGCCATCGCCCCGACCACCAGGGCCAGACCCGCCATGAGCACCAGGTAACGGTCGGGGTCACCGGCCGCGACCGCCCCGACCCCCGTCGCGGCGAGGATGGCCGTGCCCGGTTCGGGGCCGACGCCGAGGTGGCGGCTGGTGCCCACCAGCGCGTAGAGCACCAACGGGGCGATCACCGCGTAGAAGCCGTAGACCGGAGGCATCCCCGCCAGCTCGGCATACGCCATGGACTGGGGGACGAGCATGGCGCCGACCGTGGCGCCGGCGACCAGGTCGGGCCGCCACCAACCGCGCTCGTAGGCACGCAGCACCGCCAGCCCCGGCAGGAGTCTCACGGTCCAGACGGTAGACCACGGCGGGCAGGGGCCGGCGCAGGGTGCCCGGACACGTGCACTACAGTGAGCGCCACCGAACATCATCCTTTAACCACCGTCCTGCGAGGCGGGGAAGGAGACGGGCTGTGAGTGCTGCCCAGCACGCTGGCCCAGGACGTCTGGTCCTGAGCAGCGACGACATCAACCGGGCCGTGCGCCGTATCGCGCACGAGATCCTCGAGGCGAACAAGGGACCCGAGGGTCTCCTCCTGCTCGGCATCCCCACCCGCGGCGCCCACCTGGCGCGGCGCCTGGGCGAGGCCCTCCGCCAGGTGGAGGGCACCGAGGTCCCGGTCGGCTCCCTCGACGTGACGATGTACCGCGACGACCTGCGCTCCCAGCCCACCCGGGCGGTCGAGCCGACGGACATCCCGGGGGACGGGGTGGACGGCAAGGTCGTCGTCCTCGTCGACGACGTGCTCTACTCCGGCCGCACCGTGCGCTCGGCCCTCGACGCGCTGGCCGACCTGGGCCGTCCCCGGGCGGTGCGGCTGGCCGTCCTCGTCGACCGCGGCCACCGCGAGCTGCCGATCCGCGCCGACTACGTCGGCAAGAACCTGCCGACCTCGCACAGCGAGCGGGTCATGGTGCGCCTGGCCGAGCACGACGGCGTCGACGCCGAGGGCGTGCGCATCGCCGGCCCCGCGGACCGGCAGGGGGAGGGCGAGTGAAGCACCTGCTGTCGGTCGCGGACCTGTCCCGCGAGGAGATCCTCTCCGTCCTGGACACCGCGGTGTCGATGCACGAGGTGCAGCACCGCGACGTCAAGAAGCTGCCCACGCTCCGCGGCCGCACCATCATCAACTTCTTCTTCGAGGACTCGACCCGCACCCGGAGCAGCTTCGAGATCGCGGGCAAGTGGCTCAGCGCCGACACGATCAACCTCACCGGCAAGGGCACCTCGGTGTCCAAGGGGGAGAGCCTGCGTGACACGGTGCTGACGATCGACGCCATGGGCGTGGACATGATGATCGTGCGCCACCCGGCCAGCGGCGCCCCGATGCAGATCGCGGACTGGGTCGGCTGCTCGGTCGTCAACGCCGGCGACGGCACGCACGAGCACCCCTCGCAGGCGCTGCTCGACGCCTACTCCATGCGGCGGGCGCTGGGGGACCTCGAGGGACGGCACGTGGTCATCGTGGGTGACCTGACCCACTCGCGCGTGCTGCGCTCCAACCTGCTGTGCCTGCAGCGGCTGGGCGCGCAGGTGACCCTCGTCGCCCCACCCACCCTGATGCCCAGCGGGATCGACACCTGGTCCGGCACCGACGGCTTCGCCACCTCCTACGACCTCGACGCGGTGCTGCCCACCGCCGACGCCGTGATGATGCTGCGCGTCCAGCGCGAGCGGATGAGCGGCGGCTACTTCCCGACCGCCAAGGAGTATGCGGTCACCTACGGCCTCACCAAGCGGCGCCTGGGCCTGCTCCAGGACCACGCCGTGATCTGCCACCCGGGCCCGATGAACCGTGGCCTGGAGATCTCCGCCGACGCCGCCGACGCGGCCCGCTCCCTGGTCCTGGACCAGGTCTCGGCGGGCGTGGCGGTGCGCATGTCGATCCTCTACCACCTCCTCGCCGGGGAAGGCAGCGACCAGTGACCGCACGCACCACCACCCGACCCGTCCTCGTCCGGGGTGCCGACGTCCTCGGCCAGGGCACCCAGGACGTCCTCGTCGTCGACGGCCGCATCGCCGCCGTGGGCTCCGACGCCTCGGCCGACGCCCCCGCGGGCACGCAGCGGCTGTCGGCCGACGGTCTGGTCCTGCTGCCGGGCCTCGTCGACCTGCACACCCACCTGCGCGAGCCCGGCCGGGAGGACGCCGAGACCGTCTCCACGGGGTCGCAGGCCGCCGCGGCGGGGGGCTTCACCGCGGTCTTCGCGATGGCCAACACCGACCCCGTCACGGACAACACCGAGGTGGCCGAGCGGGTGCTCGACCTGGGCCGGCGCGCCGGCTACGTCGACGTCCACCCGGTGGGCGCGGTGTCCAAGGGGCTGGCCGGGGAGGAGCTGGCGGAGATCGGCCTCATGGCGCGGTCCCGCGCCCGGGTGCGGGTCTTCTCCGACGACGGCCGGTGCGTGCACGACGCGCGCCTCATGCGCCGGGCGCTGGAGTACGTCAAGGCCTTCGACGGGGTCGTCTCCCAGCACAGCCAGGACCCGCGCCTGGCAGGCGCGACCTCCTGCTGCCACGAGGGAGAGCTGTCCGGCCGGCTCGGGCTGCCGGGCTGGCCCGCCGTCGCCGAGGAGACGATCGTGGCGCGCGACGTCATGCTCGCCCGCCACACCGGCTCCCGGGTCCACGTCGCCCACGTCTCGACGGCGGGCAGCGTCGAGGTCATCCGCTGGGCCAAGGGGCGGGGCATCGACGTGACCGCCGAGGTGACGCCGCACCACCTGATGCTCACCGAGGACCTGCTGGCCGGCTACGACCCGGTCTACAAGGTCAACCCGCCGCTGCGCCCCACCGAGGACGCCCAGGTGCTGCAGGAGGCGCTCGCCGACGGCACGATCGACGTGGTCGCCACCGACCACGCCCCCCACGTCCGGCAGGACAAGGAGCACGCGTTCGTCGACGCGGCGTTCGGGATGCTCGGCCTGGAGACGGCGCTGCCGGTCGTGAGCACGGTCATGGTCCGCTCCGGCCGGATGGGCTGGGCGGACGTGGCCAGGGCCATGTCGAGCGCCCCGGCCCGCATCGCGCGGCTCGGCACCCAGGGGCAGGGCGTCGTGGCCGGGGCCCCCGCCAACCTGACGCTCGTCGACCCCGACCGGCAGACCACCGTCGACGCGACACTGTCGCGGTCGCTGTCGCGCAACAACCCCTGGCACGGCCGCGACCTGGTCGGCGCCGTGCACCTGACGATGCTGCGTGGCCGGGTCACCGCCCGCGAGGGCCTGGTCTGGGGCACCGAGGACGTTCCCGAGGAGGAGCTGTGAGCATGACCCAGCACCCGGTGCAGGACCGGGCGGACCAGGGCGGCGCGCCGGGCGTGCCGCAGGAGGCGGTGCTCGTCCTCGAGGACGGACGCGTCTTCCGCGGCGAGGCCTACGGGGCCGTCGGGCAGACCGTCGGCGAGGCGGTGTTCTCCACCGGGATGACCGGATACCAGGAGACCTTCACCGACCCGTCCTACCACCGGCAGGTCGTCGTCATGACCGCCCCGCACATCGGCAACACCGGCGTCAACAGCGCCGACATGGAGAGCCGTCGGATCTGGGCGGCCGGGGTCGTCGTCCGCGACCCCGCCCTGCGCCCCTCCAACTGGCGCTCCCAGGGCGACCTCGCCGACGCCCTCCGCGACGCGGGCGTCGTCGGCGCCAGCGGCGTGGACACCCGCGCGCTGACCCGGCACCTGCGCGACCGCGGCGCGATGCGGGTCGGCATCTTCTCCGGCCCGGCCGCCCGCCGCCCCCACGAGGAGCTGCTGCGCACCGTGAC
This sequence comes from Ornithinimicrobium pekingense DSM 21552, assembly GCF_000421185.1. Taxonomy (GTDB): domain Bacteria; phylum Actinomycetota; class Actinomycetes; order Actinomycetales; family Dermatophilaceae; genus Ornithinicoccus; species Ornithinicoccus pekingensis. Next base: position 308,004 of record NZ_ATWJ01000010.1, on the reverse strand, counting down.
CGAGGCGCCGCGGATGGCCGGCTCCGCGCTGGCCGCCGAGGTCAGCACCGACCAGGCCTACGTCGTCTCGCCCCCCGAGGGCGTGCCCACCCGCTTCACCGTCGCCGCCCTCGACCTGGGCATCAAGGGGACGACGCCGGCGCTGCTGGCCAGCCGCGGCGTGCGGGTGCACGTGCTGCCGGCCACGAGCACCTTCGAGGACGTCCGGGCCACCGAGCCCGACGGCGTGTTCTTCTCCAACGGCCCCGGCGACCCGGCGACCGCGGACCACGAGGTGGGCCTGCTGCGCGAGGTCCTGGACGCGGGCCTGCCCTTCTTCGGCATCTGCTTCGGCAACCAGCTGCTGGGACGGGCCCTGGGCCTGGGCACCTACAAGCTCCCCTTCGGCCACCGCGGCATCAACCAGCCCGTCCTGGACCGCTCGACCGGCAAGGTCGAGGTCACCGCCCACAACCACGGCTTCGCGATCGCCTGGCCGGAGGGCGTGCCCACCGACCAGCCGGCGGACACGGCGTACGGACCGGTCCGCTGCTCGCACGTGGCCCTCAACGACGACGTGGTCGAGGGCCTGCGCTGCGAGCAGGTCCCGGCCTTCTCCGTCCAGTACCACCCCGAGGCCGCCGCGGGCCCGCACGACGCGGAGTACCTGTTCGACCGTTTCACCCAGCTGATGGAGGACCACCGTGCCCAGGCGTGAGGACATCAGGAGCGTCCTGGTCATCGGGTCCGGCCCGATCGTCATCGGCCAGGCCGCCGAGTTCGACTACTCCGGGACGCAGGCCTGCCGGGTGCTGCGCGAGGAGGGCGTCCGGGTCGTCCTCGTCAACTCCAACCCGGCGACGATCATGACCGACCCGGGCGTGGCCGACGCGACCTACGTCGAACCGATCACGCCCGAGATCGTCGAGTCGATCATCGCCAAGGAGCGCCCCGACGCGGTGCTGGCCACCCTGGGCGGGCAGACCGCGCTCAACACCGCCATCGCGCTGCACGAGGCGGGCGTCCTGGAGAGGTACGGCTGCCCGCTCATCGGTGCCGACGTGCGGGCCATCCAGCTCGGCGAGGACCGTCAGCTGTTCAAGGGCGTGGTGGAGCGCTGCGGCGCGGAGGTCGCCCGCTCCTCGATCTGCCACACCATGGACGAGGTCCTGGCCGCGGTCGAGGACCTCGGCTACCCCGTCGTGGTCCGGCCCTCCTTCACGATGGGCGGGCTCGGCTCGGGCTTCGCCCACGACGAGGAGACGCTGCGCCGCATCGCCGGCGCCGGGCTGCAGGACAGCCCGACCACCGAGGTGCTCCTGGAGGAGTCCATCCTCGGCTGGAAGGAGTACGAGCTGGAGATCATGCGCGACCACGCCGACAACGTGGTGGTCGTGTGCTCGATCGAGAACCTCGACCCGATGGGCGTGCACACCGGGGACTCCATCACGGTCGCTCCGGCCATGACCCTGACCGACGTGGAGTACCAGCAGCTGCGCGACATCGCCATCGCCGTCATCCGCGAGGTCGGTGTCGACACCGGCGGCTGCAACATCCAGTTCGCCGTCAACCCCGCCGACGGACGGGTCATCGTCATCGAGATGAACCCCCGCGTCTCCCGCTCCTCGGCGCTGGCCTCCAAGGCCACGGGCTTCCCGATCGCCAAGATCGCCGCCAAGATGGCGCTGGGCTACACCCTCGACGAGGTCCCCAACGACATCACCTCGTCCGGGGGGCTTCGCCCCCCGGGGACCCCCCGGACCGCCTCCGGCGAGGAGCTGCGCGAGGCTGACCGTTGGTACTCGGCGGCGTTCGAGCCGACCCTGGACTACGTCGTGGTCAAGGTGCCGCGGTTCGCGTTCGAGAAGTTCCCCGCCGCCGACCCCACGCTGACGACCACCATGAAGTCGGTCGGCGAGGCGATGGCCCTGGGCCGCAACTTCACCGAGGCGCTGCAGAAGGCGCTGCGGTCGGTCGAGCGCTCGTCCTCCTCCTTCCACTGGCGGGAGGAGGAGGCACCGTCGGCGGGTATGGCGCGCGCCCTCCTCGACCAGGCCCGCACCCCCACCGACGGGCGCCTCGTCCTCGTGCAGCAGGCCCTGCGCGGAGGGTGCTCGGTCCAGGAGGTGCACGAGGCGACCGGCATCGACCCGTGGTTCCTCGACCAGATCGCCCTGCTCAACCAGGTCGCCGAGGAGGTGCGCTCCCACGCCCGCGCGTCCGCCGGCGGTCGGCTGACCCCCGAGCTGCTCCGCCGCGCCAAGCGGCACGGCTTCTCGGACGCGCAGATCGGCGAGCTGACCGGGCTCTCGGAGTCCGTGGTGCGGGGGGTGCGGCACGCGCTCGGCGTGCGGCCCGTCTACAAGACCGTCGACACGTGCGCGGGGGAGTTCGTGGCCCTGACCCCCTACCACTACTCCAGCTACGACGAGGAGACCGAGGTGGCGCCTCGGGAGCGGCCGGCCGTCATCATCCTGGGCTCGGGGCCCAACCGCATCGGCCAGGGCATCGAGTTCGACTACTCCTGCGTCCACGCCTCGCTCGCCCTGCGCGAGCACGGCTTCGACACCGTGATGGTCAACTGCAACCCCGAGACGGTCTCCACCGACTACGACACCTCCAGCCGGCTCTACTTCGAGCCGCTCACCCTGGAGGACGTCCTCGAGGTCGTGCACGCCGAGCGCCAGGCCGGCCCGTTGGCCGGGGTCGTCGTCCAGCTCGGTGGCCAGACCCCGCTGGGACTCGCCGCGGCGCTGAAGGCGGAGGGGGTGCCGGTCGTCGGGACCTCCCCGGAGGCCATCCACCTCGCCGAGGACCGCGGCGCCTTCGGCCGCATCCTGGCCGAGACCGGTCTGTCCGCGCCGCGGCACGGCATCGCCTTCTCCGTGGAGGAGGCCCTCGGGGTCGCGCACGAGATCGGCTACCCGGTGCTCGTGCGTCCCTCCTACGTGCTGGGCGGCCGGGGGATGGAGATCGTCTACGACGACGACACCCTCGCCGCCTACGTGGGGCGGGCCACCCACGCCTCCCCGCAGCACCCGGTCCTGGTGGACCGGTTCCTGGACACCGCGGTCGAGATCGACGTCGACGCGATCTTCGACGGCACGGACCTCTACGTCGGCGGGATCATGGAGCACATCGAGGAGGCCGGCATCCACTCCGGCGACTCGGCGTGCGTGCTGCCGCCCTTCACGCTGGGGCGGCGCGAGCTGGAGGAGGTCCGTGAGGCGACCCGCCGGCTGGCGGACGCCATCGGGGTGCGCGGGCTGATCAACGTCCAGTTCGCGCTCGCCCAGGACGTGCTCTACGTGCTGGAGGCCAACCCGCGCGCCAGCCGCACCGTCCCCTTCGTCGCCAAGGCGACCGGGGTGGCGCTGGCCCGGGCCGCCGCCCGGGTGATGCTCGGGGCCACCGTCGCCGAGCTGCGCGACGAAGGAGTGCTGCCGCGCGATCTCGACGGCGGCGCCATGCCCGCCGACGCGCCCTTCGCCGTGAAGGAGGCGATCCTGCCCTTCCGCCGGTTCCGCACCCAGACCGGCCAGGCGATCGACTCCATCCTGGGCCCCGAGATGCGGTCCACAGGTGAGGTCATGGGCATCGACGCGGGCTTCGGTGCGGCCTTCGCCAAGAGCCAGCTGCGCGCCGGCTCGAGCCTGCCCACGCAGGGCACGGTGTTCGTGTCGGTCGCCAACCGCGACAAGCGCTCCATGATCTTCCCCGTGAAGCGCCTGGTCGACCTGGGCTTCACGGTGGTGGCGACAGCAGGCACCGCGGACGTGCTGCGCCGCAACGGCATACCCGCCGAGGTGGTGCGCAAGCACAGCGACGGCCCCGGGCCCGAGGGTGAGCCGACCATCGTCGACCGCATCACGGCCGGCGAGGTGGACATGGTGATCAACACCCCGTCGGGGCGGGACTCGCGCGCGGACGGTTACGCCATCCGGGCGGCGACCACCAGCCTCGACAAGCCCATCATCACCACCGTGCAGCAGCTGGCCGTCGCCGTCCTCGGCATCGAGGCCATGCGCGCGGGGCCGCTGAGCGTCGCCTCGCTGCAGGAGCACGCGGCCGCCCTGGACCTGTTCGGCCGCGACGGCGCCGACCCGTCCACCCGCTGAGCGAGGCGGGCGAGGTGGTCGGGACCGAGGCCGTCGTCACGAGCGTGCGCGCCGCCGGCGCGCACGACGTCGTGAGCCTCACCGTCCCTGACGCCTCACCGTGGGTCCACGCCCGACCCGGCCAGCTGGTGGCCGTGCCCACCGACCCGGCCACCGGCCGGGTCCTGCCGGAGGTGCACTGGCTGGCCGGTGCGCACGTGGACCCCGTGCACGGCGCGAGCGTGGACCTGCTGCTGCCCGTGCAGCGCCAGACCGCCACCGGGGAGCGGGTCAGGCTGCTCGGTCCGCTGGGCCGTGGGTTCCCGGCACCGTCCGCGCCGGTGCCCGTCCTGCTCGTCGGGCACGGGGGAGGCGCGGTGCCGCTGCGCTGGCTCGTGGAGGTCCTGCGGGACCGGGGCTGCCCGGTGCACGTCCTGCTCAGCGCCTCCGACCCGGACCTCCACCTCGACCTGGTCCACCTGCGTCGCCACGCCCGTGCCGTGCTGCTCGCGCTGCCGGAGGACCTGCCGGCCACGCTCCGGCGCGTCCTGGACGACCCCGCGGCGGACCCCGCCGTCGTCTACGCCGCGGGCCCGGTGCCGCTCCTGCGGGGCGTGGCGGAGGAGGCCCTGCGGCGCGGTCTGCCCGTCCGGGCTGCCGCGCTCGACCTCGACGGCCCCGCCGTGGTGTGCGGCACCGGGCTGTGCGGAGCGTGCGACCTGCTGGTGCACGACGACGGCCGAGGACCACGGCAGGCCGGGAGGGCGGGGCGCGTGCTGCGTCCCTGCCTGGAGGGCCCGGTCGTGCCGGGGGAGTGGCTCGTCGAGGAGCCGGCCCGGTGAGCGCGCGGGGCCCCGCACCGCTGCCACCGGTGCTGCTGGGTGTCGGTGCCGTCAGCGACCCTCGTGCCCTCGCACGTCTCGGCGACCTCTCGGGCATCCCCGTGCCCGTCGGTCCGGTCGAGGCCGGGGTGCGCCGGGCCCGGGCACCCGGCTCGGTCGTGCACCGGGTCGGGGTCGGCGGGCTGGACCACGACGACGCGACCGCCGTGTCGGTGGACGCGGCCCGGGAGCTGCTGGGCTGGGCCGCGACGCGCGGCCTCGGTGGCTGCCTGGTGGTGAGGGGGACGACCACGGGCGACCTGGCGGCGGTCGTCGAGCAGGTGCACCGCAGCCTGGAGGGGGACGCCGTCATGGCCGTGGAGGTCGACCTGCGTGGGGCGGACGACCAGACCGTCCTGCGCTGCATGTCCAGGGTGCGGGAGGCTGCGCCCCGAGACCAGCGGCTGCTGGCCCGGGTGTCGGCGACCGACCCCGCGCTGGTGGCGTGCGCTCGCGCCGCCGTCGCCGGGGGCGCGAGCGCGGTCGTGGTGTCCGGGCAGGTCCGGCTCGGCCCCCGGCGCTGGTGGTCCGGCCCCTCGACCGCGGCGGTCTGCCTCGCGGGCCTGCGAGCCCTGCGCGTCGCCGCGGCGGAGCAGCGCTGGCCCGGTGCGCCCCTGGTCGCGGCGGGCGGCGTGCACGGCCCGGCCGCCGCGCTGGACGCCCTCGCGGAGGGAGCGGCGTCGGTGCAGCTGGGCAGTGCGCTGTGGGCCGACCCCTCGGTGCTGTGGACCGTCCGCGACGCCGTGGCGGCCGGTCTCCCACGAGCGGGCGACGACGTCCCGCCGACACAGTCCCGGACCGACCTCGCACAGGAGCCCTCATGAGCCCGCACTTCGGAGCCCGACTGGCCGCCGCGATGGAGGAGCGGGGACCGCTCTGCGTCGGTCTCGACCCGCACGCGCACCTGCTGGCCGACTGGGGGCTGCCCGACTCGGCGGAGGGGTTGCGCACGTTCAGCCGCACGGTGCTGGACGCCGTCACCGGGGAGTGCGCCGCGGTGAAGCCGCAGTCGGCCTTCTACGAGCGGCACGGGTCGGCGGGCGTGGCCGTCCTGGAGGAGGTGCTGCAGGCCTGTCGGCAGCGGGGCGTGCTCACCGTGCTGGACGTCAAGCGTGGGGACATCGGCTCGACCATGGGCGCCTACGCGACCGCATACCTGGCCGACGGCGCCCCGCTGGCCGCCGACTCCGTGACGCTGAGCCCCTACCTCGGCTACGGCTCCCTGCGGCCCGCGCTGGACCTGGCCCGCGCCGGCGGGCGTGGCGTCTGGGTGCTCGGCCTGACGTCCAACCCGGAGGGAGCCGACGTGCAGCTCGTCGGCGACCCGCCGGTCGCGGCGCGGGTGGCCGCTGCCGTCGCCGCCGACAACACGGGGCTGATGCCCTTCGGCGACATCGGCCTCGTGGTGGGTGCCACGCTGCCCAGGACGCCCGCTGAGCTCGGCATCGACCTCGCCGCGACGGGCGCCCCCGTGCTGGCGCCGGGGGTGGGGGCCCAGGGCGCCGGGCCCGAGGATGTCGCCCGGACGTTCGCAGCCCTGCGCGAGCGGGTGCTGGTGCCGATCAGCCGCGGGGTTTCCTCCGCCGGACCCGATCCCGAGGGCCTGCGCGCCCTCGCCCGCGACTGGTCGGCGCGGCTGCAGCGGGCGTTGGGCTCCTGACCTGCACAAAAAACCCCGGGGACACGACCCCGCCCGCCGGCTCCTTCGGGTTGGCAGACGCCCTCCCCACTCGGTAGGTTCCCTGCTAGCGGGCGCTTCGTCCGCGGCAGACCGCAGACCGAGGAGTTGGAGCGTGGCCCTTCCCCAGCTGACGCCCGAGCAGCGAGCCGAGGCGCTCGCCAAGGCGGCGGCGGCCCGCCGAGAGCGAGCCGCCGTGAAGAACCGTCTGAAGAACGCGCAGGGATCCCTCAAGGAAGTCATCGACCAGGGCAAGGAGAACGACGTCGTCGGCAAGATGAAGGTCTCCGCGCTGCTCGAGTCGATGCCCGGGGTCGGTCGGGTCCGCGCCCGGCAGATGATGGAGGAGATCGGCATCTCCGAGAGCCGGCGTGTGCGGGGTCTGGGCGCCAACCAGGTGGCCCAGCTCCTGGAGCGCTTCGGCGAGAGCTGAGCACGCGCCCAGCCCACGGCCGGCCCTCGCCCACCGGGTCGGGCCGGCGTCTGGTCGTCCTCGCCGGACCCACCGCGGTGGGGAAGGGGACGGTCGCGGCGTACGTCCGCGAGCACTACCCCGACGTGTGGCTGTCGGTGTCGGCGACCACCCGTCGGCCGCGCCCGGGCGAGGTGGACGGGCGGCACTACCACTTCGTCGACGAGGCGGAGTTCGACCGGCTGGAGCGCGAGGGCCAGCTGCTCGAGTCGGCCCACGTGCACGGGCGCTCGCGCTACGGCACGCCGCGCCTGCCGGTGCAGGAGGCGCTGGCCGCCGGGCGGCCGGCGCTGCTCGAGATCGACCTGCAGGGTGCGCGGCAGGTCCGCGGGGTCATGCCCGAGGCGCTCTTCGTCTTCCTCGCCCCGCCGTCCTGGGACGAGCTCGTCTCCCGGCTGGTCGGCCGGGGCACCGAGACCCCCGAGGAACGGGAGGTCCGGCTGCGCACCGCCAGGGAGGAGCTGGCCGCCCAGGAGGAGTTCGACGTGACGATCGTCAACGACGATGTCGCCCGGGCGGCCGAGCACCTCGTATCATTGATGGTTGACCCCACCCCAGCAAAGGATTCGTGACGAACGTGACCGGCACCATCGCCCACCCCGACGGCATCACCAACCCGCCGATCGACAGCCTCCTGGAGCGGGCCGACAGCAAGTACGCCCTCGTGATCTACGCCGCCAAGCGGGCCCGCCAGATCAACGCCTACTACTCCCAGCTCTCCGAGGGTCTCCTCGAGTACGTCGGGCCCCTCGTCGAGGCGGACGCCACCGACAAGCCGCTGTCCATCGCGCTGCACGAGATCGACCAGGGCAAGCTGCACACCAGCTCGCCCGAGAACTGACGGCAGGGACCCGACACGGTGCGGGTCGTCCTCGGGGTCAGCGGCGGCATCGCCGCCTACAAGGCCGCCCTCGTGCTGCGGCTGCTGACCGAGGCGGGGCACCAGGTCACGGTCGTGCCGACCGCGGCGGCCCTGCGCTTCGTCGGTGCGCCCACCTGGGAGGCCCTGAGCGGTCGGCCCGTGACCAGCGAGGTCTGGGACGACGTGCCCTCCGTGAACCACGTCCGGCTCGGCCAGGAGGCCGACCTGGTGCTGGTCGCGCCGGCGACGGCCGACCTGCTGGCGCGGGCCGCCTCCGGCCTGGCCGACGACCTGCTCACCACCACGCTGCTGGCCGCCCGCTGCCCGGTGGTGCTGGCCCCGGCCATGCACACCGAGATGTGGGACCACCCGGCCACGGTCGCCAACGTGGCCACCCTGCGGGCGCGCGGCGTGACGGTGGTCGACCCGGCCTCGGGGCGGCTCACCGGCACGGACACCGGCCCCGGCCGGCTGCCTGACCCGGAGGACATCGTCGCGGCCGCCCTGGCGGCCGTCCCGGGCGGGGCGGGCGCACCCGGGAGCGGCACCGGCGGGGACCTGGCCGGACGCCACGTGGTGGTCTCGGCAGGCGGGACGCGCGAGCCGCTGGACCCCGTGCGCTTCCTGGGCAACCGCTCCTCCGGCAAGCAGGGGTACGCCGTCGCCGCCGACGCCGCGCGCCGCGGTGCCCGGGTCACCCTGGTCTCGGCCAACGTCGCCCTGGCCGTGCCCGACGGCTGCGAGGTGGTCGCGGTCGGCACCGCGCTGGAGCTGCAGCAGGCGGTGACCGCGGCCGTGGCCGCGGGTGACGTGGACGCCGTGGTGATGGCGGCCGCCGTGGCGGACTTCCGCCCCGCGCGCTACGCCGAGGCCAAGATCAAGAAGAGCCACGGCCAGGGGGACGAGAGCGCGCCGACCATCGAGCTCGTGCGCAACCCCGACGTCCTGGCCGGCCTGGTGCGCGACCGTGGCCAGCACGACCGTCCCTACATCGTGGGGTTCGCGGCCGAGACCGGTGACGGCACCGGGGACGTCCTCGACCTGGCCCGGGCCAAGCTCGCGCGCAAGGGCTGCGACCTGCTGGTGGCCAACGAGGTCGGCACCGACAAGACGTTCGGCGAGGACACCAGCACGGTCCACCTCCTCAGGCCCGGCACCGAGGAGACGGTGACCGTGGGCCCGGTCACCAAGACGGCGGTCGCCGAGGCGATCTGGGACACCGTCGTACCGCAGCTGCCCTGAGCCGCGGCGCCCGTCCCCGGACCGCGCGGGTCGGGACGGCCTCGATGGTCCGTCGGAGGCGGACCGTAGACTTCCGGTTCGAGCCAGCAGCCGCTGCGACCCGCGAGGAGACCCATGGCCCGCCTGTTCACGTCCGAGTCCGTCACCGAGGGACATCCCGACAAGATCTGCGACCAGATCAGCGACAGCATCCTCGACGAGCTGCTGCGCCAGGACCCGCACTCCCGCGTGGCCGTGGAGACGATGGTCACGACCGGGCTGGTCCACGTGGCCGGCGAGGTCCGCACCAGCGGCTACGCCAACATCCCCAAGATCGTGCGCGACACCATCCTGGAGATCGGCTACGACAACTCCTACAAGGGTTTCGACGGCCGGACCTGCGGGGTGGAGATCTCGATCGGCGACCAGTCCGAGGACATCGCTGTCGGGGTGGACACCGCGATGGCCAGCCGCGAGGACGGCGGCGCAGACCCCTACGACGTGCAGGGGGCGGGCGACCAGGGGCTGATGTTCGGCTACGCCTGCGACGACACCCCCGAGCTGATGCCGATCCCGGGCCACCTGGCCCACCGGCTGGCCGAGCGGCTGAGCCACGTGCGCAAGAGCGGCGAGCTGGACTACCTGCGGCCCGACGGCAAGACCCAGGTGACCATCGCCTACGAGGACGACCGACCGGTCCGCCTCGACACGGTGGTGCTGTCCACCCAGCACGCACGTGACATCTCGCTGGAGGACCAGCTGGCCCCCGACATCCGGGAGCGGGTGATCAGCCCGGTCCTGGCCGAGCTGCACGAGTCGGGGGTCGACCTGACGACCGACGGCTACCGGCTGCTCGTCAACCCGACCGGCATCTTCACGATCGGCGGCCCCATGGGTGACGCCGGTCTGACGGGACGCAAGATCATCGTCGACACCTACGGCGGCATGGCCCGGCACGGTGGTGGCGCCTTCTCCGGCAAGGACCCGTCCAAGGTCGACCGCTCGGCCGCCTACGCCATGCGGTGGGTCGCCAAGCACGTCGTGGCCGCGGGGCTGGCGCGCCGGTGCGAGATCCAGGTCGCCTACGCCATCGGCACGGCCCAGCCCGTCGGGCTCTACGTCGAGACCTTCGGCACCGAGACCGTGCCCACCGAGCGCATCCAGGACGCCGTCACGAAGGTGTTCGACCTGCGCCCGGCGGCGATCGTCCACGAGCTGGACCTGCTCCGGCCGATCTACCGGCCGACCGCCGCCTACGGCCACTTCGGCCGCACCGTGGCCGACGGCGTGGACAACCCCTTCACGTGGGAGCGGCTGGACCGCGTCGAGGAGCTCCGCCGCGCGGTGTGATGACGGACAGGTCAGGTGCCGCGGAGGACGCCGGCGAGCAGCTGGCGCTGGTCCCGGTGCCGGTCGCCCGTCGCCGGGCGCCGAGCAGGGCCCCGGTCGCCGAGCGTCCGACGGCGACCGCCGCACCGGTGGCCACGGTCGTCGTCGACACACCCCTGGCGCACCTCGACCGCCCTTTCGAGTACCTCGTGCCGGCCGAGCTGGACGACGAGGCACGCCCGGGCGCCCGGGTGCGCGTGCGGTTCGCCGGGCGCGACCACGACGGCTTCCTGCTCGCCCGGCACGACGTCGCCGAGCACACGGGACGGCTGGCACCGCTGCGCAGGGTGGTCAGCCCCGAACCCGTGCTGACGCCCTCCGTGGCCGCGGCCGCGCGCGAGGTCGCCGACCACTACGGCGGCAGCCTGGCGGACGTCCTGCGGCTGGCCGTCCCACCTCGGCACGCCCGGGCCGAGCGCGGCGTCTCCCCAGGGCCCGCCGAGGACGGTCGGGTCGACCCTGCCGACGCCGACCCGACCGCCCGCGACCGTGGGACTCTCGGCGGCGCGTGGGCCGCATACCCGGCAGGTCCCGCCCTGCTCCGCCGGCTCGCCGCGGGGGAGTCGCCGTCGGCGGCCTGGCTCGCGCTTCCCGCGCAGCCGCACGGGCGGGGCTGGGCCACGGCCCTGGCGGAGGTGGTGGCCGCCACCTGGCGCAGCGGCCGCAGCGCGGTGGTCGTCGTGCCCGACCACCGTGACGTCGCCCGGCTGGTGCCCGAGGTGGAGGCGCTGGTGGGGGAGGGCGAGTGCGTCCAGCTCACCGCCGACCTGGGGCCGGAGGCGCGCTACCGCGCGTTCCTGACGGTGCTGCGCGGCCACGCCCGCGTCGTCGTCGGGACACGGTCGGCGGCCTGGGCGCCGGTCCGCGACGCCGGGCTGTTCGCGTGCTGGGACGACGGCGACGACCTGCACCACGAGCCCCGCGCCCCCTATCCCCACGTGCGGGAGGTCCTGCGGGTGCGGGCCAGGACCGAGGGCGCCGGACTGCTCGTAGGAGGCCTGGGCCGCAGCGTGGAGCTGCAGTCGTGGGTGGAGCGGGGGGAGCTGCCCGACGTCAGCGCGGCGCGAGGGACCGTCCGTGCCGTAGCCCCGGCCGTGGTGGTGGCCGGCGAGGGCCACCAGCAGGACCGTGACGCGGCCGCCCGGAGCGCGCGCATCCCCTCGGTGGCGTGGCGGGCCCTGCGGGAGGGGCTCGAGCACGGACCGGTCCTGGTCCAGGTGCCGCGGCAGGGGTATGTGGTCTCGCTCTCGTGCCAGGAGTGCCGGGCGCCGGTGCGGTGCAGCCGCTGCGAGGGGCCGGTGGGGATCGGCGGCGGCGGCCGCACACCGGCGTGCCGCTGGTGCGGCACGCCGGCGCGTGCCGGGCAGGCGTGCCGCAGCTGCGGGTCGAGCCGGCTGCGCTCCGCCGGGCTCGGCGAGCAGCGCACTGCGGAGGAGCTGGGCCGAGCCTTCCCGTCCGTGCGGGTCATCAGCTCGGGGGGCCAGCACGTGGTCGCCCGGGTCGACGACGCACCGGCCCTGGTGGTCGCCACGCCCGGAGCCGAGCCGTGGGCTCCCAGCGGTTACCACGCCGTCGCCCTCCTGGACGCCTGGCGGCTCCTGGACCGCGCCACCATCGACGCCGGTGTGGAGGCGCTGCGGCGCTGGACGGCGGCCGCGGGTCTGGTCCGGCCGACGGGCGCCGGCGGTGCGTCAGCGGCCCGGGTCGTGCTGTGCGGCGCCCCGCCGCACGCAGGGGTGCCGGCGGTGGAGGCCCTGGTCCGGTGGGACCCGGTGGGGCTGGCCACCCGGGAGCTCGCCGACCGGACGGCGCTGGGTCTGCCGCCCGCCCGGCGCCACGCCGCCGTGCGCGGCCCCGCCCGGGCGGTGGATGAGGTCGTGGAGGCCCTGGGTGCGGCGGGCCACGTGGTCCTCGGCCGCCCGCTCGCCGACGAGCGCGACGAGGCGCAGGTCCTCGTCCGGGAGGGGGACGCCGGGGACGGCGACCCGCCGGGCAGCCTCGCCGCCGGGGTCAGGGCCGTGCGTGCGTCCCGCAGCGCCCGCAAGGCCGACGAGGTGGTGCGTGCCGTCCTCGACCCCGGTGACGGGCTGCTCTGACCTGCGGCGACGTCCCGCGCCGGGTGAGGCGATGGTCACCGCATCCGGTTGACGTAGGGGCAGGTCGAGTAAGTCTCAAATGCGTAACGATCGGGTCACCGTGCGGACACATCGCTAGCCCAGGCCCCCGGCACGTGCCTATGTTCAGTGCGCAACCCCCCGGCTCGGCGCCGACCTGGGCGCGGCCACCGTGGACCGTGACCCCCGGTCCGAGCTTCTCACTAGGAGGAACATTGAAGATCAGGCGCGCGACCATGGCTGTCGTTGCGGCCGGTGCCCTGGCCCTGGCCGGCTGCACGTCCGAGACCGAGACCCCGGAGGAGGACACCACCGCTGCCGAGCAGGGTGGTGACACCGACACCGACTCCGAGACCGGAGACACCGACGACGAGACGGCCACGTCCGGCGACGAGGCCGGCGGGGAGGGCGACGGCTCGACCGGCAAGGCCGACCTGGGTGACGTCACCACCGCCGAGGACGAGATCTCGTTCTCGACCGGCTCGGAGCAGTACAACGCCTACAACGGCGACACCTCTGCGACCAACTCGACCTACAACGCCGTGGTCAACAACCAGGTGCAGAGCGGCTTCTGGTACTGGGGCACCGACGGGGCGATCTACCCCAACGAGTGGTTCGGCTCCTACGAGACCACCTCTGAGGACCCGCTGACCGTCGAGTACACGATCTCCGACGAGGCGGTCTGGTCCGACGGCACCCCCGTCACGGCCAACGACTACCTGCTGGAGTGGGCGTCGTCCAACCCCGAGGCCCTCGGCGGTGCGGAGGCCCTCGGCTTCGACCCGGTGTCCGACACCTTCGGCAAGTACGTCCCCGAGGTCCCCGAGGCCGAGGTCGACGGCAAGACCTTCACCGTCGTCTACCCCGAGCCCTACCCGGACTGGGAGCTCGTCGTCTCCGCCGCCAAGCCGGCCCACGTCGTGGCCGAGCAGTCCGGCCTCGACCCGGCCGAGCTGACCCAGGCGATCATCGACGGCGACGGCGAGACCGTCGGGCAGGCCTCGGAGTTCTGGAACACCGGCTGGGTGTTCAACGACTACGAGATCGCCGACGAGGCCATCGTCCCCTCCAGCGGTCCCTACACCCTGCAGGGCTCGGTCTGGGAGAAGGACCAGTCCCTGGGCCTGGTCCCGAACGAGGAGTTCTGGGGCACCCCGCCGGCGACGGCCAACCTGGTGTTCAAGTTCGCCGCGCCGGAGACCCACGTGCAGGCCCTGCAGAACGGTGACATCAACGTCATCGAGCCGCAGGCCACGGTCGACACCGTCGACCAGCTCAACAACATGGGCGACACCGTCAGCCTGCTCCAGGGCGACGAGATGACCTGGGAGCACCTGGACTTCAACTTCGCGGAGGGCTCGGTCTTCTCCGACGACGAGGGTGGCCTGGCGGCCCGCGAGGCGTTCGCGATGTGCGTCCCGCGCCAGCAGATCGTGCAGAACCTGATCCAGCCGATCAACCCCGAGGCTCAGGTCATGAACCTGCGCGAGAAGTTCCCCTTCCAGGACGACTACCAGGAGGTCCTCGACGCGGCCTACGACGGTCGTTACGACGAGGTCGACATCGAGGGTGCCGCGGCCAAGCTGGAGGAGGCCGGTCTGGAGACCCCGGTCGAGGTCCGCATCGGCTACTCGGCGCCCAACCAGCGCCGCACCGACGAGGTCACCACGATCAAGGCGTCCTGCGACGAGGCCGGCTTCAACATCGTCGACGCCGGCGACCCGACCTTCTTCCAGCAGGGCGGTCCGCTGGAGACCGGTGACTGGGAGGTCGCCCTCTTCGCGTGGGCCGGCTCGGGGCAGATCGCCTCGGGTCAGCCGATCTACTCCACGGACGGCGGCCAGAACTACGGCGGCTACTCCAACGAGACGGTCGACGAGGCCTGGGACGTCCTGGCCACCTCCAACGACCCGGCGGTCCACCTGGAGCAGATCAAGGTCATCGAGAAGGAGCTGTGGGACACCCTCTACGGCATCCCGGTCTTCGCCCACCCGGGCGTCGTCGGCTACGACTCCTCGCTGGAGAACGTGCGCCACACCTCGGTCCAGACCGGTGTGTCGTGGAACGCCGAGCAGTGGGTCCGCGCCAACTGACCCAGGCCGTTCCCCGGCCGACCACCGGTAGCTGAGCTGCCGGTGCCGGTCGCCAGTACGGGGCGGGAGGGCATGATGCCCTCCCGCCCCGCTCTGCGCCCGGACCCCCTCACCCGACGTCAACCGCCCTGCGGTGACGCTCCCTTGCCCGTGAACGTGGCCAACGCCGCTACCCGTCGGTTAGTCTGCCTCGGTCACGAGCCACCGCCGACGGTGGCTCCCGCAGGAAGGTTTACTCTCCCGTGCTCCAGTTCATCCTCCGCCGGATAGCGATCTCCGCGGTGGTCCTGCTCCTGGGATCAGCGTTGATGTACTTCGCGACCATCAACTCCGGCGACCCGCTCCAGGACCTGCGCGAGACGCGCGCCGAGAACCGCGACCAGCTCATCGCGGCGCGCATCGAGAACATGAACCTGGACATGCCGTGGTGGCAGCGCTACCTGACCTGGCTCGGGGGAGCCAGCAAGTGCCTGGTGCTGCAGTGCGACCTCGGCACCTCCCGTGACGGCGCCAACATCAACACCCTGCTGCTCAGCTCCGCCGGGGCCAGCCTTCGCCTGGTGACCCTCTCGGTCGTCCTTGCCATCGTCATCGGTGTGGCGCTCGGCGTGCTCTCGGCCATCCGGCAGTACTCCGGCTTCGACTACGCGATCACCTTCTTCGCCTTCCTCTTCTTCTCCCTGCCGGTGTTCTGGGCAGCGGTGCTGCTCAAGGACTTCGGCGCCATCCGGTTCAACAACTGGATCGCCGACCCGGCGCTGAGCACGACAGCCATCGCCGTGGTCGCCCTGGTCTTCGCCCTCCTGGTGGCCTCCGTCCTCGGCGGTGACATCCGGCGACAGGCGCTGACCTTCCTGGCGACCGCCATCGTCGTCTTCGCGGCGGTCTTCCTCTTCGACCAGGTGGGCTGGTGGCGCCAGCCGGCCCTCGGGCTCCCGCTCATCGTGCTGGGCGGGCTCGTCGCTCTGGCGTTCTTCCTCACGCTCACCGTGGGCCTGGAGCAGCGCCGGATCCTCTACGCCGGCCTGGCGACCGTCGCGACCGGCGTCGTCGCCTACTTCGCCACGGGGCCGCTGATGCAGGACCCGACCTGGCTGCGCGTCATCGGGCTCGCCGCCCTGGCCGCCGCGGTCGGCGCCGCCATCGGCTGGTTCTTCGGCGGCTTCGAGAAGAGGGTCGCCATGGTGGTCTGCACCGGCACCGCCCTGGCCTTCGCCTTCCTCGTCTTCATGGACCAGCTGCTGCGCAACTGGAACGCCTTCCTGCAGGTCGCCCCGCGCCCGATCAGCACGATCGGGGACTCGCGGATCCCCTTCGAGCGGCTCGAGGGCAACTTCTACATCTTCCTCTACAACTGGGGCGTGCAGCTGGTCCTGCCCACGATCGTGCTGACACTCATCTCGATCGCGGCCTACAGCCGCTACACCCGCGCCTCGATGCTGGAGACGATCAACCAGGACTACATCCGCACCGCCCGGTCCAAGGGCCTGTCGGACCGTGTCGTCTACTCCAAGCACGCCCTGCGCAACGCGCTGATCCCGATCACCACGATCGTGGCGTTCGACTTCGCCAACCTGCTCGGCGGGGCCGTCATCACCGAGACCGTCTTCGGGTGGAAGGGCCTGGGCGACATGTTCCGCACCGGCCTGAACTTCGTCGACCCGGGTCCCGTCATGGCCTACTACCTCGTGGCCGGTGGCGCCGCCGTCTTCATGAACATGCTCGCCGACATCGCCTACGCCTTCCTCGACCCGCGGATCCGGCGGTGAGCCCCGCCGTGAGGACCGCTCTCCCGTCGCAGGCCGCCCGTGCGGCCCGTACAGCTAGGACCACCCGATGAACGACAAGCCCGACGACACCACGCCGCCGGAGGGCGACCGGCCCGACCAGGACCGGCCTCCGGTCCCCGGCTCCGGCCGGGAGGGTCTCTCGCCCGTCCCCTTCCCGCAGGACAAGGCCGCACCGCAGGACCCGGACACCGCCGACGACGTCAGCGACCTCGGCGAGGGCCCCGACGCGGGTTACTCGGTCGAGAAGCAGATCGACCTGTCGGAGAAGTCCTACTCCCAGGGGCAGCTGGTCCGCCGGCGCTTCCTGCGCCACCGCGGCGCCATGGTCTCGCTCATCGGGCTGCTGGCCATCACGGTCTTCGCCTTCACCTCCATCGGCTACGGGGTCATCCCGGGCTGGTGGGGCAAGAACTACTGGGAGGGGGCGCTGGTCGAGAACCAGGGCCGTCCCACCCTCGGCCTGTGGCCGCCGGCGTGGGGCGAGCACCCCTTCGGTCAGGACAACGCGGGCAAGGACTACTTCGCGCTGACCATGCGCGGGACGCAGCGCTCACTCATCGTCGCCTTCACCGTCGGCCTCGTCTCGACGGTCATCGGTGTGGTCATCGGCGCCATCGCGGGCTACTACCGCGGCTGGCTCGAGGCCATCCTCATGCGCATCACCGACCTGTTCATCGTCATCCCGGCGCTGGTGCTGGCCGCGGTCTTCGGCAAGATGGCCAACGGTGGCATCTGGCCCCTGGCCTTCCTGCTCAGCGTCATCGGCTGGACCAGCCTGGCCCGGCTCGTCCGGGGTGAGGTGCTCTCGTTGCGCGAGCGGGAGTTCGTGACGGCGGCTGAGGCCATCGGCACCGGGTCCGGGCGGATCATCTTCAAGCACATCCTGCCCAACACCATCGGCACCATCATCGTCAGCGCCACGCTGGCGATCGCCGCGACGATCCTCACCGAGTCGGCCCTGTCCTTCCTCGGCTGGGGGGTGCGGCCGCCCGACACCTCCCTGGGGCTGCTGATCTCGACCTACCAGACCAGCTTCCAGTCCCGGCCGTGGCTCTTCTGGTGGCCCGGCATGATCATCCTCGCGATCGCGCTGTCCGTGAACTTCCTCGGCGACGGCCTGCGCGACGCCTTCGACCCCCGTCAGAACAGGACCGCCGACTGATGTCCAGCCCCACCGACAGCTACACCGGCCAGGTCTACACCGGCACCGGCACGCCCACGGACGGTGAGGAGGTCGTCCTCGCCTTCGACGACGTCGACGTCCGGTTCAAGACGGAGTTCGGCAGCGTCCACGCCGTCAAGGGGGTGGACCTGAAGGTCCGGCCCGGCGAGGTCGTGGCCCTGGTCGGCGAGTCCGGCTCGGGCAAGTCCGTCACCTCCATGACGGCCATGCGCCTGCTGCCGCGCAACGCCACCATCGGCGGGGCCGTCAACGTCGCCGGCCGCGAGGTCGGCCGGCTGACCGAGCGCACCATGCGGCGCCTGCGCGGCAACGACGTGGCCATGGTCTTCCAGGAGCCGATGACGGCGCTCAACCCGGTGCTCACCATCGGCACGCAGATGGTCGAGGCCATGGAGCTGCACCACGTCGCCCGGGGGCAGGCGGCCCTCGACCGCGCGGTCGAGCTGCTGGAGATGGTCGGCATCCCCGAGCCCGCCCGGCAGATGAAGAAGTACCCCCACGAGCTCTCCGGCGGGCAGCGCCAGCGCGTCGTCATCGCGATGGCGATCAGCTGCGACCCCAAGGTCATCATCGCTGACGAGCCCACGACCGCCCTGGACGTGACCGTCCAGGCCGACATCCTCGACCTGCTGCGCTCGCTCAAGGACAAGCTCAACACGGGCATCCTGCTGATCACCCACAACATGGGCGTGGTGGCCGACATGGCCGACCGGGTCGCGGTCATGTTCAAGGGCGAGATCGTCGAGCGCGGCACCGTCGAGGAGGTGCTGCTGCGGCCGCAGCACGCCTACACCAAGATGCTGCTCGGGTCGGTGCCGCGGATGGGCTCGGGGCGGGGCCAGATGGGCATCCGCGTCAACGAGGAGGTCGACGCGCAGGCGCCGCTGGCGATCGAGCTGAAGAACCTCGTCATCGAGTACCAGCGCCTGGGCAAGCCGCCGTTCCGCGCGGTCGACGACGTCAGCTTCGACGTCCGCAAGGGCGAGATCGTCGGCCTGGTCGGGGAGTCCGGCTCGGGCAAGTCGACGATCGGCCGGTGCGCCCTCGGCCTCATCCCGGCCGCGAGCGGGGAGTTCCGCCTCCTGGGGCAGGACATCACCCGGATGAACAAGCGCGACAAGAAGGCCCTGCGCAAGCGCATCGGCGTGATCTTCCAGGACCCGGCCGCCTCGCTCAACCCGCGGCTGCCGATCGGTGAGTGCATCGCCGAGCCGCTCGTCGTGCACAACGTGGGCGACCGCAAGAGTCGTCAGGACAAGGTGCACGAGCTGCTCGAGGCCGTGCACCTGCCGCGGGAGGTCTACAACCGCTACCCGCACGAGGTGTCCGGCGGGCAGCGCCAGCGCATCTGTGTCGCCCGGGCCCTCACGCTCGACCCCGAGCTGCTCGTGGCGGACGAGCCGACCTCGGCCCTGGACGTCTCGGTGCAGGCGCGGGTGCTCAAGATCTTCGCCGAGCTGCAGGAACAGTTCGGTTTCGCCTGCCTGTTCATCAGCCACGACCTGGCGGTCATCGACCTGCTGGCCCACAAGGTCGTCGTCCTGCAGAACGGCAAGGTCGTCGAGGCGGGGCCCCGTGAGCAGATCATGGAGAACCCCCAGGAGGACTACACCCAGCGGCTCATCGCGGCCGCGCCGGTGCCCGACCCCGTCGAGCAGAACCGCCGCCGTCGTGAGCGGCACGAGCTGCTGCTCGCCCAGGGTGAGGAGATCGCCGAGCTGCAGATCAACGACGTCGACGAGTTCCGCGGCTCCATCTCCGAGGAGCGGGACGACGTCTGAGCGGGGTGGAGGTATGAGGTGAAGGTCGTCTTCGCGGGCACCCCGGACGTGGCCCGCCCCTCGCTGGAGGCGCTGCTGGCCTCCTCGCACGAGGTGGTCGGCTGCCTGACCCGGCCCGACGCCCGGGCGGGCCGGGGCCGGCGCTCCCGGCCGTCGCCGGTGCGCGAGGCGGCCGAGGCGGCCGGTGTCCCCGTCCTGGCCCCGTCCCGCCTCCGCGACGACGGGGTGCGCGAGCAGCTCGAGGCATGGGCGCCGGACGTCTGCGCCGTCGTGGCCTACGGGGCCCTGGTGCCGCCGGAGCTGCTGTCCCTGCCCCGGCACGGCTGGGTCAACCTGCACTTCTCGCTGCTGCCGGCCTGGCGGGGCGCCGCACCCGTCCAGCACGCGGTCATGGCCGGTGACGAGGTCACCGGTGCCGTCACCTTCGTGCTGGAGGAGGGGTTGGACACCGGGCCGGTGCTGGGGCGGCTGACCGAGACGGTCCGGCCGCGCGACACCAGCGGTGACCTGCTCGGTCGGCTCGCGACCGCGGGTGCCGGCCTGCTGGTGGCGAGCTTCGACGCGCTCGAGCGGGGCGAGCTCGTGCCCGAGCCCCAGCCGGCCGAGGGCGTCAGCCTGGCGCCCAAGATCGAGGTGGAGGACGCCCGGGTGGACTGGACGCGGCCGGCCTTCGCCGTCGACCGGCTCGTGCGCGGCTGCACCCCGGCCCCGGGCGCCTGGACCACGTGGCGCGGGGAGCGCCTCAAGGTCCTGCCCGTCGACCCGGCGCCGCCCGCCGACGCGGCCGGGGACGACCTGACGGCGCTCGCCCCTGGGGAGCTGGTCGCCGGCCGCCGCGAGGTGCTGGTCGGCACCGGGACCGCGCCGGTGCGCCTGGGCAAGGTCCAGCCGCACGGCAAGAAGGTCATGGCCGCGTCCGACTGGGCCCGGGGCGTGCGTCCCGAGCCGGGGGAGCGGTTCGATGGGTGAGCAGGGCGGGCGCCAAGCCCGCGCCGGCGGCGACCGCCGCGGAGGAGGCTCGGGCCGCCGGTCCGGCCCCCGGCAGCGCTCGGCCCAGACCCCGGCCCAGCGGGCCCGCCGCACCGACCCGGCGCGCGAGACGGCATACCGGGTCCTGCGCGCCGTGCACGAGGACGCCGCCTACGCCAACCTCGAGCTGCCACGCGCGCTGCGCCGGGCGCGTCTGTCGGGGCGCGACGCGGCCTTCGCGACGGAGCTGACCTACGGCACCCTGCGGATGCAGGGGCTCTACGACGCGGTGATCACGCACGCGGCCGACCGTCCGGCCGTGCGGATCGACCCTCCGGTGCTCGACGTGCTGCGGCTGGGCGTCCACCAGCTGCTCGGCATGCGGGTGCCCGACCACGCCGCCGTCAGCGCCACGGTGGGCCTGGCCCGCCAGCAGGTGAGCCAGGGGGCGGGTGGCTTCGTCAACGCGGTGCTGCGCCGGGTCACCGAGCGGGACCGGGACGCCTGGGTGGAGCTGCTGACGGCCGAGGTGGACGACCCGCTGGCCCGGGCGGCCCTGGAGCACTCCCACCCGGAGTGGGTCGTGCGGGCGCTGCGCGCCGCCCTCGTCGCCAACGGCGGGGACGACCCGGAGGCCGCGGCGGAGCTGCCCAGCCTCCTCGCCGCCCACAACAGTCCCGGCCCCCTGACGCTGGTCGCCCGGCCCGGCCTCGTGCCGGACGAGGAGCTGCTGGCTGCCGGCGCGGTCCGCTCGGCGTCGGCGCCTACGGCCTGGACCCTGCCGGCCGGCGACCCCGGTGACCTCGCCGCCGTCCGCGAGGGCCGGGCGGCGGTCCAGGACGCCGGCTCCCAGCTGCTGACGCTGGCGCTGGCCGACGCACCCCTCCACGGGCCGGACGAGCGATGGCTGGACCTGTGCGCCGGACCCGGGGGCAAGGCCGGGCTGCTCGCGGCCCTGGCCGTGCAGCGCGGCGTGTCGCTGCGCGCCAACGAGGTCAGCCCTCACCGCGCCGAGCTGGTGCGGGGCACGCTCGCCGGCCCGCTCTCCTCGGGGGCCGACGTCGAGGTGACCGTCGGGGACGGCCGGGAGGTGGGACGGGAGGAGCCGGGGCGTTACGACCGCGTCCTCGTCGACGCTCCCTGCACCGGGCTGGGTGCCCTCCGCCGCCGCCCCGAGGCCCGCTGGCGCCGCACGCCCGCGGACCTGACCGACCTCGGGCCGCTGCAGCGCGACCTGCTCCGCTCGGCCCTCGACGCCGTCCGGCCAGGAGGGCTCGTGGCCTGGTCCACCTGCTCGCCGCACATCGCCGAGACGCACCTGGTCGTCCGCGACGTGCTCAAGAGGCGCGACGACGTCGACCTCGTCGACGTCCGGCCGTGGCTGCGGGACCGCTCCGGGACGGCGCTGCCGGGCACGGGGGAGGGCCCGTGGGCCCAGCTGTGGCCGCACCGCCACGACACCGACGGCATGTTCGTCGCCCTGCTGCGGCGCCGGTGACCGCCCGGAACTAGGGTGAGCCGCATGCCGGAGCCGCACCTGCAGATCAGCCCCTCGATCCTCGCCGCCGACTTCGCCAACCTCGAGCGCGAGCTGGGGCGCATCGCCGACGCCGACTGGGCGCACGTGGACGTCATGGACAACCACTTCGTGCCCAACCTCACGCTCGGGCAGCCGGTGGTGGAGGCGCTCGCACGGGTCAGCCCCGTGCCGCTGGACTGCCATCTCATGATCGAGGACCCCGACCGGTGGGCCCCCGGCTACGCCGAGGCCGGCGCCCGGTCGGTCACCTTCCACGTCGAGGCCGCCGCCGACCCGGTCGCGACCGCCCGCGCGGTCCGCGCGGCCGGCGCGCGGGCCGCCTTCGCGCTCAAGCCGGGGACCCCCTTCGAGCCCTACGAGGACCTGCTCGCGGAGGTGGACATGGTGCTGGTCATGACCGTGGAGCCCGGGTTCGGCGGGCAGTCCTTCATGGACGACCAGATGCCCAAGGTGGCAGCGGTCCGCGAGGCCGTCCGGCGACGCGGAGGTGAGATCTGGGTCCAGGTCGACGGAGGCGTCTCCCAGGACACGATCGGGCGGTGCGTGGAGGCCGGGGCCGACGTCTTCGTCGCCGGCTCGGCCGTCTACGGCGCCGACGACGCCGCGGGCCGGATCGCCGACCTGCGCCGGCTCGCCCGCGAGGCGTGCGCCGGCCACCGCACCGCCTGAACCTCGCGGCCGGGCGCTGCTGCGAACACCCCGCCCGGCCGTCCGACCCTGACCGAGGAGGTGCCCGTGGAGGTCTGGAACGACCTGTTCGACGCCCGGCTCACCGTCGCCGGGCACTCGATCGCCTGGCGCGAGGTCGTCGGCAACGCCTTCGGCCTGGCCTCGGCCGTCCTGGGCATGCGCCGCACGGTCTGGGCCTGGCCGGTCGGCATCGTCGGCAACCTGCTGCTCTTCACCGTCTTCATGGGCGTGTGGTTCGCCAACCCGCAGGAGCACAGCCTCTTCGGCCAGGCCGCGCGGCAGGTCTTCTTCGTCCTGACCAGCCTCTACGGGTGGTGGGCCTGGCAGCGTTCGCGCAGGACGCGCGGCAGGCACGAGCCGGCCATCACCCCGCGGTGGGCCACCGTCCGCGAGCGCACCGCATACCTGCTGGGCGCGGCGGCCCTGGTCGTGCTGACGCAGTGGGTCTTCGCCGAGGTCGGCGCCGGCTGGCCGGCCCCCCGGTGGTACTACTGGACCGACGCCTGGATCTTCGTCGGCTCGATGCTGGCCACCTACGCGATGGCCCGCGGGTGGGTGGACTTCTGGCTGGTGTGGATCGCCGTCGACGTCGTCGGGGTCCCGCTGCTGTGGCACTCGGGCTACTACCCCTCGGCGGTCCTCTACGCCGTCTACGGCGCGTTCGTGCTGTGGGGCTTCGTGGTGTGGCGCCGGGCGGCGCGCGTGGAGGCCCCCACGGGAGGGGGTCCGCCCCTCACCGAGGAGGACCGTACGCTGGTCAGGTGACCTCCCCGCAGCCGCGCCGCGCGCCCTACGACACCTTCCGGCCCGTGGTGGGTGCGTGGGTGGCGCGGGGCATGGCGGTGGCCTGCGTCCTCGTCTTCGGCGCGGTCGCGCTCCTCTCCCCGATGCCGCTGGGCCAGTCGCCCGAGCTGCACCTGCTCAACCGCGTCGCGATCGGTCTCCTCGGGGTGCTGGGGGCCGCCTTCCTGTGGAGGTATGCCGTCATCCGTGCCGTGCCCAGCCCGGCCGGGCTGCGCGTGGTCAACCTCGTCAGCACGCGCGAGCTGGAGTGGGCCCAGATCCTGCGGGTCGGCTTCTCGGGCGGAGCGCCGTGGGCCGTGCTCGAGCTGACCGACACCGAGGAGCTGGCGGTGATGGCGATCCAGCGCTCCGACGGCCGGCGGGCGCAGCAGGAGGCCTCGCGGCTGGCCGCCCTCATCGAGCACCACCACCGCGGCACCGGGGCCTGAGCAGGCGGGCGGGGCGGTCGCTAGGGCCGTCGACCGCGCGCGCGGGGCGGCGGCAGGTCGCCCCCGTCGTCGGGGGAGGCGGGGTCGTACTCCTCCCGGGTCGCAGGCACCCGGCGCCGCGCCTCGGCCAGCGGCACCCCGGAGAGCACCAGCAGGTCGACGACGGTGGAGCGGACCTGGGCCCGCATGACCTCGGCGGACAGCCCCGCGCGCGGGTGGGCCCACGTCGACCGCCGGGCGAGGACGACCAGGTCCTCCCGGGCGGCCGACAACGGTCCGTGCTGCTCGAGCTGCTCCTGGATCGTGGCCGTGGCCTGGGCCAGGTCACCCACCATGTCGGTGTAGGTGCCGGGGACGAACTCGTGCTCCTCCACCGCGAGCTCGGCCCTGCGCGCCAGGACCCGCACGTTGCGGACCGCGAGGTCGAGCGGTCCCTGCAGCGCCCGGATCTCCGCGACGTCCTCCTTGTGCACGCCCGAGAGCAGCGGGGCCAGCTGCGCGGCGGCGAAGGCCTCGCTCGTGGACTCGCGCAGCACCTCCAGCTCCACGGAGAGCTCACGCGCGCGGGCCAGCGCCGCCGTGGCACGGTCCTGGTCCCGGTTGCGCAGCGCCTGCTCGGTCTCGGTCAGCACCTCGGCGAGGTGGCCGACGATCGTGATCGCGCGCTGGCGGGGTCGCTCGGTGGTCGAGCGCACCGGCGCGACCATCGCGATGACGAGGGCGACCCCGCCGCCGACGACGGCGTCGAGCCAGCGGCTCAGCGCCTCTCCCTCGCCCGCCACCAGCGTCGTCAGGATGGCTCCCTGGATCCCGGCCTGCATCATGAGCAGCTGACCGCCGCCGAGCAGGACCGCGACGGACATGGCCACGACGCACACCGCGACGATCTGCCAGACGCCGGAACCGAAGGCGTGCACGAACAGGTCACCGGTCAGGATGCCGATCGCCACGCCGATCGTGAGCTCGACGATCCGCCGCAGCCGTGAGGCGTAGGTCAGCCCGAGGCACACGAGCGCGGTCACCGGCGCGAAGAACGGCAGGGGATGACCGAGGAGGTCCTTGGCCACCCACCAGGCGAGCCCGGCGCCGACGCCCGCCTGCACGATCAGCCAGGCCCGCGCCCGCAGCCGCACGAGCCTGGCCACCGTCGCCTCCCGGCCGACCTGGCCGCGCACCCGCCCCAGCAGACGCCCTCCCGGACGCCGGCCGGGCTCGCGGACGGGGCTCATGGGCCCAGTGTGGCCCAGCGCACCGTCGACGTCACGGTGTCGGCCACGACGTCGGCGGGCGGGTTGCCCGCGGCGAACAGCGCGTCCTCCTGGTCGGACCACTCCTGCCAGTGCGGCGCGAAGACGTCACCGTCGCGGTCGAGGGCGCGCGCCTGCCGGACGGAGGCGGGAGCCTCCAGCCAGACGCGCAGGTCGAGGTCTGCGGCGCACGGTGCGGCGAGCACCCCGACACCCTCGAGGACGACCACCCGGCGCGCCGGCACCCTCCGTCGGGGCCCCGGGCGAGAGGCGTCCCAGTCCCAGGAGAGGTAGGCCCCGTCCTGCCCCCGGGTCAGGGGCGCGACGACGTCGGCGCACAGCGGCGTGAGCGAGGCAGCGAGGCCGGACCAGCCCGGGTAGAGGTCGTCCAGGTGCACCACGGCGCACCCCAGGCCCAGCTCGCGGACCGCCTCGGCCAGGCCGGCCGCGAGGTCGGTCTTGCCGGACCCGCTGCGCCCGTCCACCCCCACGAGCACCGGACGACGAGGTTCCCGACCCTCGCGCGCGACGGTGAGCAGCCGGGCGCTGAGCCCGGGCCAGAGCGCGTCGAAGGTCGTGCGCACCTCCGGTCGCAGGGGAGCAGACCCGTCCGGGGGCCGCTCAGAACTCACGCGAGTGGCCGGCGAGGGCGGCGACGTCGGCCTCGGAGCCCTCGACCCGCACCTGCGCGACCCGGTCACGGCCGAAGGCGTGCAGGAGCAGCTCGAGCGGCGTCCCGCGCAGCACGACCGTGCCGGAGGTGGCGCGCGGACGTCGCACGGCCACCCGCCCGTGGCCGGGGGCGACGGCGACCACGCCGACCGGCGCGGACCGGTAGGCCAGAGGCGCGGCCCGCCGGAAGGCGGTCCACAGCTCCTCCATGGTCGCCTCGTCGTGGGTGGACGGCCCGGGCGACCAGCCGGGTCGGGCCCGGAGCATGTCCTCCTGGTGCACCGCCAGCTCGGCGAGGTTGACCAGGTTGTCCAGCGCGGGGACCCGGGTGGGCCACCACGGCGGCGGACCCTGCCGGACCCGGTCGACGAGGCGGGCGAAGTCGTCGTCGGCGATGGAGGCCTGCACGGTCGCGGTGCGCCGTCGCAGCGCGTCCACCGGCAGCCCGATCCCGGGAAGGGCGTCCGGCCGCGACTGCCGGAGAATCTCGTGCGCGAGCAGGTCGCGCACCGTCCACGGAGCGCACAGGGTGGGTGCGTCGGGCCCCAGGGAGGCGGCGGTGTCGGCGAAGAGTCGGCGCATCGCGGTCACGGGCTGCATATCTCCATCTCACCACGTCCGACCGTGACCGCCGACCCCGGACGGGCGTGACAAGATGGCTCACCGCATCCCCCTTCCACCCTCTCGCCGCGGAGGTCCGTCCTCAGCATGTCCGTCGCCAGCCAACCCGTGCCCCGGCCCACGGCCAACCGTGCCGTCCTGCGCCGGGGCCTCAAGGTCGTCTGGAGCGGCATCAAGGACCAGCCGCGCCCGTTCGCCGTGGCCGTGCTCGGGGCCATGCTCTGGGCGGCAGCGACGGTCGGCACCGCGGGCGCGATCGGCTGGGTCACCGACCACGTCATCGAGCCCGCGGTGACGAGCAGGGTGGTCACCGCCGCCGGGCTGTGGACCATCCTGGGGGTCCTCCTCGCGGTGCTCGTGGTCAACGTCGTCGGCGTCATCCTGCGCCGGGTCTACGCGACCGTGGCCGGCTTCAACCTGCAGGCCGGCTACCGGCGCCGTGTCACCCGGCAGTACCTGCGCCTGCCCCTGTCCTGGCACCACGCCCACCCCTCCGGGCAGCTGCTGTCCAACGCGCACGCCGACATCGAGGCCACCTGGCAGGTCTTCAACCCGCTGCCGATGGCCATCGGCGTGATCTTCATGCTCCTCATCGCCGGCGTGATGATGGTGGTGGTCGACCCGTTCCTGGCCTTCATCGGGCTGCTGGTCTTCCCCGGCCTGTTCGCGGCCAACCTCGTCTTCCAGCAGTTCATGGCCCCGCGGATCACGCGCGCCCAGCAGCTGCGCGCCGAGGTGGCCGAGGTCGCGCACGAGTCCTTCGAGGCCGGCCTGGTCGTCAAGGCCATGGGCCGCGAGGACGAGGAGACCGAGCGCTTCCGCGGGTCCACCCACGAGCTGCGCGACGCGCTCATCCTCGTCGGCCGCACCCGCGGGACCTTCGAGCCGGTCATCGAGGCCATCCCCACGCTCGGCACCCTGGCGGTCCTGGGGGTCGGCACCTGGCAGGTCTCGCGCGGCGAGCTGGACGCCGCGCAGGTAGTGCAGATGGCCTACCTCTTCTCGCTGCTGGCCTTCCCCGTGCGCGCCCTCGGGTGGGTCCTGGCCGAGCTCCCGCGCTCCGTCGTGGGCCACGACAGGGTGCAGCACGTGCTGCGGTCCGAGGGGGCGATGGAGCACGGCCCGGCCCGGCTGCCCGCGGGGGGTGGACCGGCGCGGTCCGCGATGTCGCACGTCACCTACACCCATGCCGGCGAGCAGGAGCCGGCCATCCACGAGGTGTCCCTCGAGGTGGAGGCGGGGTCGACCACGGCGCTCGTCGGACCGACGGGGTCGGGCAAGTCCACCCTGGTCAACCTCGCGGTCCGGCTCATCGACCCCGGCACCGGCACGGTGCTGCTGGACGGCACCGACGTGCGTGAGCTCGCCCGCGGGGTGATCCCGGCCACCGCGACCGTGGTCGCGCAGCAGACGTTCATGTTCGACGACACCGTCCGGGGCAACGTGACCCTCGGCGAGGACGACAGATCCACCGACGCGTCCGTCTGGGAGGCCCTGCGCATCGCGCAGGCCGACGGCTTCGTGCGCGCCATGTCCGACGGCCTGGACACCGTGATCGGCGAGCGCGGCGGCAACCTCTCCGGCGGCCAGCGCCAGCGCATCGCGCTGGCGCGGGCGATCTGGCGGCAGCCGCGCCTGCTCGTGCTGGACGACGCGACCAGTGCCGTCGACCCCTCCGTCGAGCAGGCGGTGCTGGCCGGCCTGCGCGAGGCGCGGACCGGGATGACCGTGCTCGTCGTCGCCTACCGGATGGCCACGATCATGCTGGCCGACCAGGTCGTCTACGTCGAGCACGGCAGGGTCGTCGACCGCGGCTCCCACGAGGACCTGGTGGACCGGTGCGGGGGGTATGCCGACCTGGTCCACGCCTATGCGCGTGAGGCCGCCGAGCGCGCCGCCGTCGAGCGTGCGGAGGAGGACGCGTGAGCGAGGACAGCTTCATGAGCAGCCGGATCGAGGCCCAGAGCGACCTGGGCACGCTCGCCACGCTGAGGCGCGGGCTGGAGCTCTCGCCCGAGCTGCGCCGCGGGCTGGGGCTGACGGTCGTGCTGGCCGTGGTGGCCACGCTGGGGCGGGTGCTCATCCCGTTCGTGGTCCAGCAGACCACCGACAACGGGATCCTGGCCGACGGCGGTCCCGACCTGGGGTTCGTGCTGCGCGCGATCCTCGTCGCCGGGGCAGCCGTCGTGGTGACCAGCCTGGCGCAGTACCTGGTCAACGTCCGGCTCTTCACGGCGGCGGAGTCCGGGCTGGCCACCCTGCGCCTGCGGGCGTTCCGGCACATCCACGACCTGTCCGTGCTGACCCAGAGCACCGAGCGCCGCGGCTCCCTCGTCTCCCGCGTGACCAGCGACGTCGACACCATCTCGATGTTCGTGCAGTTCGGCGGGCTGATGCTGCTGATCTCCACGGCGCAGATCATGCTGGCGACCCTGCTCATGCTGTTCTACAGCCCGGTGCTCGCCCTGGTCGTCTATCTGTGCTTCGTGCCGCTGGTCTTCCTCGTGCGGCGCTTCCAGCCGATGCTCGGGCGCGCCTACGGCGCCGTCCGGACCCGGGTCGGCGACATGCTCGGTGCGATCAGCGAGTCGATCGTCGGTGCGCTGACCATCCGCGCCTACGGCGTGGAGGACCGCACCGCCGCGCGCATCGACCGGGCGATCGAGGAGCACCGGCGCTCGGCGATCCGTGCCCAGGTGCGCTCGGTGATGGCGTTCGTCTCGGGCCAGGGCTTCGCGGGGATCACCACCGCCGTCGTCCTGGCCGCGGGGACGGTGCTGGCGGTCCGCGGGGACATCACGCTCGGACAGCTGCTCGCCTTCCTCTTCCTGGTCAACCTCTTCACCCAGCCGGTCCTCATGGCCACCGAGATCCTCAACGAGCTGCAGAACGCGGTGGCCGGCTGGCGGCGCGTCATCGGGGTCATCGACACCCCGGCGGACGTGTCCGACCCCGGCGTCGGCGGCGTGCACCAGCAACGGGGCCCGATCACCGTCCAGTTCGAGGACGTCACCTACGCCTACCCCGGTGGCGAACCGGTGCTGCGCGACGTCGACCTGCGCATCGCACCGCACACCCGCGTCGCGATCGTCGGGGAGACCGGCTCGGGCAAGACCACGATGGCCAAGCTGCTCACCCGGCTCATGGACCCCACGGAGGGGCGGGTCCTCCTGGACGGGGTGGACCTGCGCCGGCTGGCCTTCGACTCGCTGCGCAGCCGGGTGGTCCTGGTCCCGCAGGAGGGCTTCCTCTTCGACGACGACGTGGCCTCCAACATCCGCTTCGGCCGGCCAGGGGCCAGCGACGACGAGATCGCGCTGGCCGTCACCGAGCTCGGCCTGGACTCCTGGGTGGACGGGCTGCCGCACGGGCTCGCCACCCACGTCGGGCAGCGGGGGGAGTCACTGTCCGCGGGTGAGCGCCAGCTGGTCGCCATCGCGCGCGCCTACCTGGCCGACCCCGACCTGCTGGTGCTCGACGAGGCCACCAGCGCGGTCGACCCCTCGACCGAGGTCCGCGTGCAGCGCGCCCTGGAGGGCCTGACGCGGGGCCGGACGTCCGTCGCGATCGCGCACCGTCTCTCGACCGCAGAGGCGGCCGACCTGGTGGTGGTCGTGGACCGCGGACGCATCGTGGAGGTCGGCCATCACCGCGAGCTCGTCGGGCGCGGGGGCGTCTACACCCGCATGCACGAGTCGTGGACCGCGCAGCAGCGCAGCGGGGACCCTCTCGGGTGAGCCGGCGGGCACGGGCGGTCCTGGCCCTCCTGGGCTCGGGCCTGCTCCTGCTGGCAACCACCCAGCCGTGGGTGCGCACCGTCGTGGAGGTCGCCGAGGGCGCCCCACGCTCCCGGGGCTCGGTCGTCGGAGCCGACCTGGTGCCGTGGCTGGCCCCGGTCACGCTGGCCGGCGCGCTGGCCGTGGTGGCCGGGCTGGCCGGACTGCGGGGGGCGCGCGGTGTCGCCGCGCTCACCGCCCCTGCCGTCGCCGCCGGCGTCACGCTCGGCGTGCTCGGGGCGACCGGGGGAGAGGGCCCGGGGGCGGTTACCGGGGGCGCAGTGGTCTCGGCCACGCCCACGGGCTGGCTCTGGGTGGCGGTCCTCGCGGCGGTCGTCACCTGCCTCGGCACGCTGCCGGTCGTGCGGCCCGGGCGGCGTCCGACGCCCCGCCCGGGACGGGCCGCCGCGCGAGAGTCGTCCGCGGCCGGTCCGGCCGGCGTCGGCCGCGAGCTCCCGGGTCCGGCGGGCGACGACGCCGAGTCGGAGCGGCGGCAGGCGGCCGCCGACTGGCGGGACCTCACCGAGGGCCGGGACCCGACCGACCTCTGACCCGGTCGCGGCGGCAGGCTGGCACAATGAGGCCGGACGACAGCCGGGCCTGCGGCCCCCGAACCCGAGGAGCTCCTCCATGCACGACGAAGACCACGGCCACAGCCCCGCCGCCTGGACCGGGACGGCCGTCATGCTGCTCGCCGCGGCGGTCGCCTGCTACGCGGCGGTCTTCGGGCCGGTCGAGCTGATGTGGGGCGGCGTCGTGGTCTTCCTCCTCGGTGCCCTCGGGTGGTACGCCATGGCGAAGGCGGGCATCGGCTCCGCGGACCGTCACGCCGGCTCCTGAGGCACCGGGGCCCGCCCGCCCGCCGAGGCACCCGGAGGACGGAGCACCCCACCACGACGTCTACGCTGGGGAGGTGTCGACCGTGCTGGAAGAGATCATCGAAGGGGTCCGGGAGGACCTGGCCGAGCGGCGCTCGGCACTGCCGCTGGAGGCACTGAAGGAGCAGGCGCTCCGAGCACCCACCCCGCTCGACGCCTACGCCCACCTCGCCCCGCGTGCGGGCGTGCACGTCATCGCCGAGGTCAAGCGCAGCAGCCCCAGCAAGGGCGCGCTGGCCGCGATCGCCGACCCCGCGTCCCTGGCCGCGGACTACGCCGCGGGCGGGGCCAGCGTCATCAGCGTGCTGACCGAGAGGCGTCGCTTCGGCGGGTCGCTCGCCGATCTCGACGCGGTGCGGGCGCGGGTGGACGTGCCTGTCCTGCGCAAGGACTTCGTCGTCGACCCCTACCAGGTGTGGGAGGCCCGCGCGCACGGGGCCGACCTCGTGCTCCTCATCGTGGCCGCGCTCCCGCAGGAGGTCCTCGTCGGGCTGCTGGAGCGTGTCGAGTCGCTGGGGATGAACGCGCTCGTCGAGGCGCACGACGAGACGGAGCTGCAGCGGGCCCTGGACGCCGGCGCACGTATCGTCGGCGTCAACAACCGCGACCTCAAGACCCTCGAGGTGGACCGCGGCACGTTCGCCCGGCTGGCGCCCGGGGTCCCCGACGGCGTCGTCCGGGTGGCCGAGTCCGGTGTGCGCGGCCCGCTGGACGTGATGGCGCTCGCCGAGGCCGGCGCTCACGCGGTGCTGGTGGGGGAGGCCCTGGTCACGGGCAGCAGCCCGCGCGAGGCCGTCGCCGAGCTGCTCGCGGCGGCCTCGCACCCCGCGGTCCACGGGGCCGGCCACCACCGCGGCCAGGAGGGCCGGTCGTGAACGCCCCGGCCGGACGCTTCGGCGGCTTCGGCGGACGCTACGTGCCGGAGGCCCTCGTCGCGGCGCTCGAGGAGCTGGACCGGGCGTGGCACGACGCCCTGGGCGACCCCGACTTCGGCGAGGAGCTGGCGCGGCTGCACCGGGACTACACCGGGCGCCCGAGCCCGCTGACGGAGGTGCCGCGGTTCGCCGAGCACGCGGGCGGCGCCCGCGTCTTCCTCAAGCGTGAGGACCTCAACCACACCGGCTCGCACAAGATCAACAACGTGCTCGGCCAGGCGCTGCTCACCGTGCGCATGGGCAAGAAGCGCGTCATCGCCGAGACCGGCGCCGGCCAGCACGGGGTGGCCACCGCCACCGCCGCGGCGCTCATGGGCCTGGACTGCGTGGTCTACATGGGCGAGGTCGACACCCGGCGGCAGGCGCTCAACGTGGCACGGATGCGCCTGCTGGGCGCCGAGGTGGTGCCCGTCTCGACGGGCAGCGCCACCCTCAAGGACGCCATCAACGAGGCCATGCGCGACTGGGTCACCAACGTGGGGGACACGCACTACCTGCTCGGCACGGTCACCGGCCCCCACCCGTTCCCCACGATGGTGCGCGACTTCCACTCGGTCATCGGCGTCGAGGCCCGGGAGCAGATCCTGGCCCGTACCGGGCGGCTGCCCGACGCCGTGTGCGCCTGCGTGGGTGGCGGCTCCAACGCGATGGGCATCTTCCACGCCTTCCGCGACGACCCCGAGGTCCGGCTGCACGGCTTCGAGGCCGGCGGCGAGGGCGTCGAGTCCGGCCGCCATGCCGCGCGCTTCTCCGGCGGTGTGCCGGGCGTGCTCCACGGCGCGGCCACCTACGTCCTCCAGGACGACGACGGCCAGACCCGGGAGACGCACTCGATCTCGGCCGGGCTGGACTATCCGTCGGTCGGGCCGGAGCACGCCTACCTGCACGACACCGGTCGTGCCACCTACGCCCCGGTGACCGACACCGAGGCGATGGACGCCTTCGCCCTCCTGTGCCGGACGGAGGGCATCATCCCGGCGATCGAGAGCGCCCACGCCCTCGCCGGCGCCCTGCGGGTCGGGCGTCGGCTGACGGAGGAGAACCCAGACCCGGAGCGGCCCCCGGTCGTCGTGGTCAACCTCTCCGGCCGCGGCGACAAGGACGTGGACACCGCTGCCCGCTGGTTCGGCCTGGTCGACGCCGAGGACCTGGTCGAGGCCGAGCAGCTCAAGGCCGACGAGCCCGTCGCCGAGGCGGAGGGGAGCGGCTGGTGAGCGCGCTCGACGACGTCTTCGCCCGGTGCCGTGCCGAGGAGCGGGCCGCGCTGGTGGCCTACCTGCCGGCCGGCTACCCGGACCTCGACACATCAGTCGCCGCCGTCCGCGCCGTCGCCGCGGCGGGTGCCGACGTCATCGAGGTCGGCGTGCCCTACACCGACCCGCTCATGGACGGCCCGGTGATCGAGCAGGCCGCGAGCCAGGCGCTGGCGAACGGCTTCCGGCTGGCGCAGGTCTTCGACGTGGTGCGGGCGGTGCGCGAGGCCGGGGCCGTTCCGGTCGTGATGTCCTACTGGAACCCGGTCCTGCGTCACGGCCCCGACCGGTTCGCCGCCGAGCTCGCCGCGGCGGGCGGCGCCGGCATGATCACCCCGGACCTCATCCCCGACGAGGCGCAGGTATGGCGTGCCGCGGCGGACGAGCACGGCCTCGACCCCGTCTTCCTCGTCGCGCCGAGCTCGACCGACGACCGCCTGCGGATGACCGCGGAGGCGTGCCGGGGATTCGTCTACGTGGCCTCGACGATGGGCGTGACCGGCGCCCGGACCTCCGTCGGCGGCAGCGCCGCCGCCCTCGTCGAGCGCACCCGGGCGGTGACCGACCTGCCGCTGTGCGTCGGGCTCGGGGTGAGCACGGGCGAGCAGGCCGCCGAGGTCGCCCGGTTCGCCGACGGCGTCATCGTGGGGTCGGCCCTGGTCCGGACCGTGGGAGAGGACCCCACCCTCGGCAGGCTGCGGGAGCTGACCGCGGAGCTGGCCCGGGGGGTGCGGCGATGACCCCGCCACGTCCCGGGGGCGACGGCCGATGAGCACGCCCGGGGCCGGTGAGGGTCCGGCCGGCGGCGCGGGCCCCTCGACGGTGACGGCCAGCGGCACCGCATACCCGGGAGCGCGCGGGCGCCCCGCCTGGCCCGGCGTGGTGGGGCTGGTCGCCAGACTCGTGCTGGGTGGTGTCCTGGTGGTGGCCGGGACGATCAAGATCGTCGACATCACCGGCTCGGTGCAGAGCGTGCTCGCCTACCAGCTGTTCAGCTACGACGTCGCCCGGTTCGTGGGGACGATGCTGCCGGTCGTCGAGATCGCCGCCGGGCTGCTGCTGGTGACGGGGCTGCTGACCCGCGCCGCCGCGGTCGCCGGCTCGCTGCTCATGGCCGTCTTCATCGTCGGGATCGTCTCGGCGTGGGCGCGCGGCCTGACGATCGACTGCGGCTGCTTCGGGACCGGGGGACCGGTGGACCCCGAGGACACCCGCTACCTGTCCGAGATCCTGCGCGACGTCGGCCTGCTCGCGCTCGGCGCGTGGCTGGTCGTCCGGCCGCGCACCCCGCTGTCCCTCGACGCCCTGCTCACGAAAGGTCGATGACCATGCCACGTCCGCCCGCTCCCGAGGTCAAGCAGGTCAGCAGGGGCGGCCCGCCGCTGGCGCTGATCGGTGGGGTCGTCGTGCTGCTCGTGGTGCTCATCGGTGTCCTCGTGTGGGCCGCCACCCGGGGCGGGGGCCTGGACGCGACGGGCAGCTCCAGCACGCTGCCCGACGGCGGGGGCGTCAGCGTCGGACCGGGCGTGGACGCAGACGTGGCGCAGGTGCGCATCTACGAGGACTTCCAGTGCCCCTGGTGCGGCCGGCTGGAGAACTCGGTCGGTGACCAGCTCACGGAGAAGGCGGAGGCAGGAGAGGTCAACCTCACCTTCCAGATCATGTCCTTCCTCGACGGCTCCCTGGGCAACGACTCCTCGACCCGGGCGGCCAACGCGGCCCTGTGCGCCGACGACGCCGGGGTGTTCGTGCCCTTCCACGCCTCCGTCTACGCCAACATGGGCCAGGAGGGGCAGGGCTACACCGACGAGCAGTTCGTGCAGTGGGCCCAGGACGCCGGCCTCGCCGGAGGTGAGCTGGAGACCTTCCAGCAGTGCGTCGCCGACGACACCCACGCCGACTACGTCGAGGCCATGCAGGAGCGCGCCAACCGCGACGGCGTCACCGGCACCCCCACGATGGTGGTCAACGGCACCACCATCGGCAACGAGGAGATGAGCCGGCTCATGCAGGACCCCGGCGCGCTCGACAGCATCCTCGAGGCGCACTCCTGATGCTGCCCGGGGGAGTCGCGCTCCCGACGGCCCTGGTCACCGCGATCCCCAGCCCCGAGCAGTCCGTCTGGTGGCTGGGCCCGCTGCCCGTCCGCGGCTACGCGCTGTCGATCCTGCTGGGCATCTTCGCCGCGCTGTGGCTCACCTCGCACCGCTCCAGGGCGCGCGGCGGGACGGGCCAGGAGATCTACGACATCGCGGTGCCCACGATCGTGCTGGGCATCCTCGGCGGCCGGATCTACCACGTGGTCTCCAGCCCCTGGCCGTACTTCGGCGAGGACGGCAACATCTGGGACGCGTTCAAGATCTGGGAGGGCGGGCTGGGCATCTGGGGCGCCGTCGCCCTGGGCGCGCTCGGTGCCTGGTGGGCGGCGCGGCGCCGGGGGCTGTCCTTCCTCGACCTGGGGGACGCCATGGTCCCCGGCCTGCTCGTGGCCCAGGCGCTCGGCCGCTGGGGAAACTGGTTCAACAACGAGCTCTACGGCGGACCCTCCGACGCCCCCTGGGCCGTGCAGATCCACCGGATGTCCGGCGGCGAGGCGGTGCGCGACCCCTCGGGCGAGGCGGTGGTCCTGGGCACCTTCCAGCCGACCTTCCTCTACGAGTCGCTGTGGTGCCTCATCGTCGCGGTGGTCATCCTCCTGCTGGACCGGCGGCTGCGGTTCGCGCGTGGTCAGGTCCTGGCCCTCTACCTCATGGGCTACACCCTCGGGCGGTTCTTCTTCGAGATCATGCGTACCGACCCTGCCCAGCTCGTCCTGGGTCAGCGGGTCAACGTCTGGGTGTCCGTCGCGATCTTCGGCCTCGGCGTGGCTCTGTACGTGTGGCGAGGACGCGTCGGCGACTACCCGGCCAGGGGTGCCCTGCGCCCGGAGGGCGCACCGGCGGCCTCCTGACACGGTGGCGGGGTGGGCGTCCGTCGCACGGGCCGGGGAGGCTTAGGGTTGTCCCATGCGTCGAGCGAAGATCGTCTGCACCCTCGGTCCTGCGACCGACTCCCCCGAGCAGATCACGGCTCTCGTCACGGCCGGTATGGACGTGGCTCGCCTGAACCTCTCCCACGGCACCTACGACGAGCACTACCAGCGCTACCTGCGCGTGCGCAAGGCCGGTGACAAGACCGGCCACGCGGTGGCGATCCTCGCCGACCTGCAGGGCCCCAAGATCCGCACCGGCACCTTCGCCGGCGGCCCGGTTACGCTGGCCCCCGGCGACCGGTTCACGATCACCACCCGGGACGTGCGCGGCGACAAGGACACGGTGGGCACGACCTACAAGGGGCTCCCCGGCGACGTGAGCACGGGTGACGACCTGCTGATCGACGACGGCAAGGTCATGCTCCGGGCGGTGGCGGTGACCGAGACCGACGTGGTCACCGAGGTGGTGGTCGGCGGCGTGGTGTCCAACAACAAGGGGATCAACCTGCCCGGCACCGCGGTGAGCGTGCCCGCCATGTCCGAGAAGGACGAGGAGGACCTGCGCTGGGCGGTCCGCTCCGGGGTCGACTTCGTGGCGCTGTCCTTCGTCCGCTCGGCCGCCGACTACGACGACGTCCGGCGCATCATGGACGAGGAGGGGCGCGTCCTGCCCGTCATCGCCAAGATCGAGAAGCCGCAGGCGGTGGACAACCTCGCCGAGATCGTCGACGCCTTCGACGGCGTCATGGTGGCCCGCGGCGACCTGGGCGTGGAGCTGCCGCTGGAGCAGGTGCCGCTGGTGCAGAAGGACGCCATCCAGCTGTGCCGCGAGAAGGCCAAGCCGGTCATCGTCGCCACCCAGGTGCTCGAGTCCATGGTCGAGAACCCCCGCCCCACGCGGGCCGAGGCCAGCGACTGCGCCAACGCGGTCCTCGACGGGGCCGACGCCATCATGCTCTCCGGCGAGACCTCCGTCGGTGCCTGGCCCATCCGGGCGGTGGAGACGATGGCGACGATCATCGGGAGCACCGAGGACCACGGGCTGCACCGGATTCTGCCGATCACGACCAAGCCGAAGACCCCCGGCGGCGCGGTGACGCGGGCCGCGATCACGCTGGCCGACTCCCTGGAGACGGTGAAGTTCCTCGTGACCTTCTCCAAGAGCGGTGACACGACGACACGGATGGCGCGGATGCGTCCCGCGGTGCCGATGCTGGCCTTCACCACCGAGCAGGCCACCCGTTCGCGCCTGGCCCTGACCTGGGGCGTGGAGACCTTCCTCGTGCCCTTCGTCTGGCACACCGACCAGATGGTCATGCAGGTGGAGGACGCGCTGCTGCGCGAGGGACGGTGCGAGAAGGGTGACCTCGTCGTCATCGTGGCCGGCTCCCCGCCCGGGGTGTCGGGCACGACCAACGCGCTGCGGCTGCACCGCGTCGGTGACGCGATCTACGGCAACGCGCCCGCCTACCAGGACGACCCGGTCGTCTAGGCCGGGGGCGGCGACGTGCCGCGTCCGGGCCGCGGGCCCGCGGGTATGCTGTCCCGTGGTCCAGACGACCCTGCCCGCCGGGGTGGTGGAACGGCAGACACGGGGCACTCAAAATGCTCTGCCCGCGAGGGCGTGCGGGTTCGAGTCCCGCTCCCGGCACACGACCAGACCTCTCCGACGTGGTCGGAGGCTCGAGAACACAGATAGGCTTTGCACGTGACCGACGCCAGCACCCAGCCCACGGACCCCGGCGACGGCGACGAGGCCGTCGCCGTCGAAGCGGACGAGACACCGGAACCCGCCGAGCAGGAGGCAGGCTCGCAGGAGACGCGCTCCGAGGACGGGCTGCGGATCGTCCTGGCGGAGGACGAGGCGCTGATCCGGATGGACCTCGCGGAGATGCTGGTCGAGGCCGGGCACGAGATCGTCGGCCAGGCCGCCGACGGTGAGCAGGCGGTCGCCCTGGTCAAGGAGACCGAGCCGGACCTGGTCGTCATGGACATCAAGATGCCCGGCATCGACGGCATCTCGGCCGCCGAGCAGATCGGTCGTGACGGGCTGGCCCCCGTCATCATGCTGACCGCCTTCAGCGACAAGAACCTCGTCGAGCGCGCCCGCGACGCCGGGGTCATGTCCTACGTCGTCAAGCCGTTCAGCGCCGCGGACGTCCTGCCCGCCATCGACATCGCCCGCGCCCGGTGGGCCGAGCGCAAGGCGCTGGAGGCCGAGGTGGCCGACCTGGGGGAGCGCTTCGAGACCCGCAAGCGCGTCGACCGGGCCAAGGGCCTGCTGATGACCCAGCTCAAGCTGACCGAGGCCGACGCCTTCCGCTGGATCCAGAAGGCGGCCATGGACCGCCGTCTGTCGATGCGCGAGGTCGCCGACGCCGTGATCGCCGGGATGCCCGCGAAGAAGTGAGCCGGGGACGCGGCGTCAGCGCAGCTGCGCCACGACGCTGACCAGGAGCGGCGCCACCACCAGCGCCGGCAGCAGGTCTCCGACCGGGATCTGCCGGACGGCCAGCAGGCGCAGCGCGATGCCGACGAGCAGCAGGCCCCCGGTCGCGGTCAGCGCTGCCACGTGCGCCTCGGGGACCACCTCGCCCAGGGTCACGCCCAGCACGGTCAGCGAGCCCTGCACCACCGCCACGGAGGCCGCCGAGAGCAGGACCCCCAGCCCGAAGGTGGAGGCGAAGGCCACCGAGGCGAAGAAGTCGAGCGCCGACTTCAGCACGAGCTGGTCGATGCCCCGGCCGAGCCCGTCCGACAGCGACCCGAGGATGGTCAGGGGTCCGACGCAGAAGAGCAGCGAGGCGGTCAGCCACCCCTCGATGAAGCGCTCGCGCTGAGCGTGCCCCGCGTCACGGTCGTCGTCGACGACCGGAAGGTGGCGGCGGTGCACCCACCGCTGCACCACGCCGGCCAGCGACTCCAGCCGCTCCTCGATGCGCAGGAGCGCACCCACGATGCCGCCGACCAGCAGGCTGCCCAGCACGATCAGGACCGGGACGCCGCCGCCCACGGCCTCCTCGAGCGCCGGAGAGGTCACCTCGAGGGCCGAGAGCCCGGCGACCAGGAGGGTGACGAGACCGAGGGAGTCGGTGACGACCGCGCGCACGCGCTCGGGCAGCCGGTTGCCGGCGAGCATGCCCAGCACCGCGCCCAGGAGCACGGCGACCACGTTGACCAGGGTGCCGAGCCCGGGGAAGCCACCATCCATGGCGCACAGCGTAGGTGGCCGGGCCCGGCGCCCTCCGACCGGTCCGGCCCACAGGCCCCCGGCCTCACCGGCGTGTCAGGCGCCGGGGGCCCTGTCCCGGAGCATGCAGGTCAGGCGTGCGGTGCAGACGCGCCGGCCGTCGTCGTCCCGCACGACGATCTCGTAGCTGGCCACCGACCGGCCCAGCGAGAGCGGGGTGGCCACGCCGGTCACCCAGCCCTCCCGCACCGCGCGGTGGTGCGTGGCGCTGAGGTCGACCCCGACGGCGATCCGGTCGGCGCCGGCATGCACCGCGGCGGCCACCGAGCCCACGCTCTCGGCCAGCACGGCCGACGCGCCACCGTGCAGCAGGCCGTAGGGCTGGGTGTTGCCCGCCACGGGGATCCGCGCGACCGTACGCTCCGCCGCGATCTCGAGGAACTCCATACCCATCCGCTCCGAGAGGGTGCCACCGGGCTGCCCGGAGGACATCCCGGGGATCGCGGACAGGGGGAGGGGAGCGGAGGTGTCGGGCATGGGACATAGGCTGCCATGCGTGAGTCGACTGCTGCTGCTGGACGGACACTCGTTGGCCTACCGCGCGTTCTACGCCCTGCCCGTGGAGAACTTCTCCACGACGACGGGGCAGAGCACCAACGCGGTCTACGGGTTCACCTCGATGCTCATCAACGTGCTGCGTGACGAGGCGCCCACCCACGTCGCGGTGGCCTTCGACCGGTCGCGCCAGACCTTCCGGACGCAGGAGTATGCCGAGTACAAGGCCGGGAGGGCGGCGACCCCGAGCGAGTTCGTGGGGCAGGTGGACCTCATCAAGCAGGTGCTCGACGCGCTGCGCATCACCCACGTCGAGGTCGACGGCTACGAGGCCGACGACATCATCGCCACCCTCACCGGGCAGGCCCGCTCCCAGGGCATGGAGGTGCTCATCCTCTCGGGGGACCGCGACGCCTTCCAGCTCGTCGACGACCGGACGCTGCTGCTCTACCCGGTCCGGGGGGTCTCGGAGACGTGGCGGATGACGCCCGAGAAGGTCGAGGAGAAGTACGGCGTGCGGCCCGAGCGCTACAGCGACCTCGCCGCCATGGTGGGGGAGAGCTCGGACAACCTGCCCGGCGTCCCCGGCGTGGGCCCCAAGACCGCGGCGAAGTGGCTGGCCGCGCACGGCGACCTGTCCGGCATCGTCAGCGCCGCCGACCAGCTCACGGGCAAGGCCGGGCAGGCGCTGCGCGACCATCTGGACCAGGTGCTGCGCAACCGCCGCCTCAACCAGCTCGTGGGCGACGTGCCGCTGGAGGTCGGCGTCGACGACCTGCAGGCCAGGGGGTGGGACCGCGAGGAGGTGCACCGCGTCTTCGACGGGCTGGAGTTCCGCGTCCTGCGGGACCGGCTCTTCAGCACCCTGGAGTCGGCCGAGACCGAGGCCGAGGAGGGCATCGAGGTCGAGGGGCAGGCCCTCCCCGCGGGTGAGGTCGCCTCCTGGCTCGACCGGTATGCCGGTGCCGGGTCGCGCACGGCCGTCGTGGTGCACGCCGCACCGAGGACCGCCGCCGGCCCGGGGGAGGCCACGGCCGTGGGCCTGGCCGGCGCGGAGCAGGCGGCCTTCGTCGACCTGGTCGACCTCGGACCTGACGACGAGACCGCGCTGGCGGGGTTCCTCCTGGACCCGGCGCGCGAGAAGGTGCTGCACGAGGCCAAGGGCCAGGTCCGCTCGCTGGAGGAACGTGGCCTGCCCGTCGAGGGCATCGTCAGCGACACGGCTCTGGCCGCCTACCTGGTGCGGCCGGACCAGCGCTCCTACGACCTGGCCGACCTGGCGCTGCGCTACCTGCGGCGCGAGCTGCGCCTGGACGACGAGCCCGAGGCGCAGGGACAGCTGGAGCTGGCCTTCGGTGCGGACGACACGGCCGAGGCGGCGGCTGCCCGCTCCGCGATGGTCCACGCCAGGGCGGTGCACGACCTGTCGCTGGCGCTGGACACCGAGCTGGCCGACGACGAGGAGCAGGCGCTGCTGCGCGACGTCGAGCTGCCGCTCGTCGGCGTGCTGCGGCGGATGGAGCGGGCCGGGATCGCGGTCGACGTCGACGGGCTGCAGCGGTTGGAGCGCGAGTTCGCCGACGCGATGACGCAGGCACAGCAGGACGCCTGGGACGCGATCGGTGACGACACGGTCAACCTCGGGTCCCCCAAGCAGCTGCAGACCGTGCTCTTCGACACGCTGGCCCTGCCCAAGACGCGCCGCACCAAGACCGGATACACCACCGACGCCGACGCCCTGGCGGGCCTCTACGCCCAGACGGAGCACCCCTTCCTCGAGGCGCTGCTGCGCCACCGGGACAAGACCCGGCTGCGGATCACCGCCGAGGGGCTGATCAAGTCGGTCGCCGACGACGGGCGCATCCACACGACCTACCAGCAGACCATCGCGGCGACCGGCCGGCTGAGCTCGACCGAGCCCAACCTGCAGAACATCCCGATCCGCACCGAGGAGGGTCGGCGCATCCGGGAGATCTTCGTCGTCGGCCGTGACGGGCAGGGTGACTTCGAGTCGCTGATGTCGGCCGACTACAGCCAGATCGAGATGCGGATCATGGCGCACCTGTCCGGGGACGAG
Organism: Ornithinimicrobium pekingense DSM 21552; assembly: GCF_000421185.1. Classification (GTDB taxonomy): domain Bacteria; phylum Actinomycetota; class Actinomycetes; order Actinomycetales; family Dermatophilaceae; genus Ornithinicoccus; species Ornithinicoccus pekingensis. Next base: position 265,858 of record NZ_ATWJ01000010.1, on the reverse strand, counting down.
GGGCTGATCGAGGCCTTCCGCACCGGGGAGGACCTGCACAGGTTCGTCGGGTCCCGGGTCTTCGGGGTCGACCCCGAGGACGTCACCCTCGAGATGCGCTCGAAGGTCAAGGCCATGAGCTACGGCCTCGCCTACGGGTTGTCGGCGTTCGGGCTCTCCAAGCAGCTGGGCATCTCCACCGGCGAGGCCAAGGGCCTCATGGACGAGTACTTCGAGCGGTTCGGAGGGGTGCGCGACTACCTGCGTGACGTCGTCGCCGAGGCCCGGCGCAGCGGCTTCACCGAGACGATCCTGGGGCGTCGGCGCCACCTGCCCGACCTGGTGAGCGACAACCGGCAGCGCCGCGAGATGGCCGAGCGGATGGCGCTCAACGCCCCCATCCAGGGATCGGCGGCGGACCTGATCAAGGTGGCCATGCTGCGGACCGAGCGCGGCCTGCAGGAGGCCGGCCTGCGCTCCCGCATGCTGCTCCAGGTCCACGACGAGCTGGTCCTGGAGGTGGCCCCCGGGGAGCAGGAGCGGGTCGAGCAGGTCGTGCGCGAGCAGATGGGCTCCGCCGCGGACCTGCAGGTCCCGCTCGACGTGAGCGTGGGCGTGGGCCGGACCTGGCACGACGCGGCGCACTGAGGATCGGCCCCCACCGCCCTGACCAGCGCCGGAAGCGGCCGCCGCGGTCTCGGCGTCGCCCCTGTGACGCTAGATAACGATGTGGGAACGATCGGGCGCGGCACCCTTGCCAGGGGCGGGAGGGCACCCTAGGTTCAGGGCACACCGTGGCGGCATCGTCGCTGCCACAACGACAAGAGGAGCACCATGAGCCCAACCTCTCTTCGCTCTCGAGCGTCCGTGACCGCCCGCGGGATCGCTGCTGTGACTGCTGCCACTCTTGTGCTGGCGGCCTGCGGCGGTGGAGGAGAAGACCCCGAGGACACCGGCGACGCCGCCGCCCCCGGGGAGACCGAGGAAACCCAGTCGACCGGTGAGGCCGGAGAGCGTGACCTGACGCTGGAGGTCGGCACCGTCCTGCCCCAGACCGGCGCGCTGGCCTTCCTCGGCCCGCCGGAGGAGGCGGGCGTCCTGCTCGCCGAGAAGCACATCAACGACGCCGACATGGGCATCACCGTCAACGTCACCCTCGGTGACTCCGGTGACCCCGACAACCGTGCCTACGCGACGACCGTGCCGCAGCTGCTCAACGCCGGCGCCCACGTCATCGTCGGTGCCGCGTCCTCGGGCGTGTCCAAGCTGTTCATCGACGAGGTCGTGGCCGCCGAGCGGCTGATGATCTCGCCGGCCAACACCTCGCCGGACTTCACCGACTGGGACGACAACAACCTCTACTGGCGCACCGCGCCCTCGGACCTGCTCCAGGGCGAGGTGCTGGGCAACCTCATCGCCCAGGACGGTGTGGTCAACCTGGGCGTCATCTACCTCAACGACGCCTACGGCACCGGTCTGGAGGCCCAGCTGAAGGAGACCTTCGAGGCCGCCAACGGCAGCATCGTGGCCAGCGAGTCCTACAACGCCGGTGACACGACGTTCGACGCCCAGATCAGCTCGGTCATGGCCCAGAACCCCGACGCGATCGCCCTGATCACCTTCGAGGAGGCCAAGACCATCATCCCCGCGCTGGACGCTGCGGGCTTCGACACCAGCAAGCTGTACTTCGTCGACGGCAACATCGCCGACTACAGCGAGGACTTCGACCCGGGCCTGCTCGAGGGCTCCAAGGGCACCCAGCCGGGCCCCGACCTGGAGGACGACTTCGAGAGCCAGCTCAACGAGGTCTGGACCGCCGAGGGCAACGAGGAGCTCGCCAACTGGAACTACGCGGCCGAGTCCTACGACGCCGTGATCCTGGCCGCCCTGGCCGCGCTGTCCGCCAACTCGGTGGAGGGCCCGGACATCGCCGCCAAGATGCAGGAGGTCTCCGGCGGCACCGGTGGCGGTGAGACGGCCACGGACTTCGCCGAGGCCGCGCAGATCATCGTCGACGGCGGCGTCGTCGACTACGACGGCCCGTCCGGCCCGATCACCTTCGACGAGAAGGGCGACCCGACCGAGGCGACCATCGGCATCTTCGAGTACGACGGCAACAACCAGCTGGTCCGCCTCAACTGAGCCGGACCCGCGCACCGCGCAGGGCCCCCGGGACGGTCACCGTCCCGGGGGCCCTCGTCGTGCGGGCTGACGTGCAGTGCCGTGGGCGGATGTGCAGACAGGGCGAGGGCCCCGGGACCATGTCCCGGGGCCCTCGTGCGGCTGTGCCCGCGCAGCAGCGACGGATGGCTAGGAGGCGTCCTCCTGCCCCAGCGTGCCCAGGTAGAGGCCGATCACCTTCTCGTCGCTGAGCAGCTCGCGGCCCGTGCCGGTGTGGGCGTCGCGGCCCTGGTCCAGCACGTAGGCGCGGTCGCAGATCTGCAGGCAGCGCCGGGCGTTCTGCTCGACCATGATGACCGTCACCCCGGCCTGGTTGATCGAGGAGACGCGGATGAAGGCGTCGTCCTGCCGGACCGGCGACAGTCCGGCCGACGGCTCGTCGAGCAGCAGGACGTCGGGGCGCATCATCAGCGCCCTCGACATCGCGACCATCTGCCGTTCGCCGCCGCTGAGCGAACCGGCCACCTGGTTGAGCCGGTCCCCGAGGGCGGGAAAGATGTCGATCACGAAGTCCAGGCTCTCCCTGACCTGGGAGGCACGCTGGTAGGCGCCCATCTCGAGGTTCTCCCGGATGGTGAGCGTCGGGAAGACGTTCTCGGTCTGCGGCACGAGGCCGACGCCTTTGGCCACGAGCTTGTTGGCCTTGAGGTTGGTGATGTCCTCGCCGCGCAGCGAGATGGTGCCCGACCGCACGTTGACCAGCCCGAAGATGGCCTTGAGCAGCGTCGACTTGCCGGCCCCGTTGGGGCCGATGATGCCGATCAGCTCGCCGTCGTAGGCCTGCAGGTTGGTGTCGGTGAGGATGTCGATGCCGGGCAGGTAGCCGGCTGTGACGTCGCGCGCCTCCACGACGAGCTCGCGGGAGTCCGCGGCGGGCCGGTCGGCCGGCTCGAGGTCGGTGTCCGTGGTGCTCATGAGATGCGGTTGCCCTCCTCGTCGTAACGGCCGGTGATGACGCCGATGTCCTGGTCCAGGTGGCTGCCCAGGTAGGCGTCGACGACCGCCGGGTCGGACATCACCACGTCGGGAGGCCCCTCGGCGACGATGCGCCCCTCGGCCATGACCACGACCCAGTCGGCGATGTGCCGGACCATGTGCATGTCGTGCTCGACGAAGAGCACGGTCATCCCCTCGCTCTTGAGGTCGATGACGTGGTCGAGCAGCGACTGGACCAGGGCCGGGTTGACACCGGCCATGGGCTCGTCCAGCAGCACGAACTCCGGGTCGGTCATCAGGGCGCGCGCCATCTCCAGCAGCTTGCGCTGCCCGCCGGACAGGGCCGCGGAGTAGTCGGCGCGCTTGTCGTAGAGCTTGAACTTCTGCAGCAGCTCCAGGGCACGGGCCTCGATGTCCTTCTCCTGGGCGCGCCAGAGGAAGGGGAAGATGCTGGCGAGCATCCGCTCACCCGTCTGCCCGGTGGCGCCGAGCTTCATGCTCTCCAGGACGGTCAGCCGTTGCAGCACCTTGGTCAGCTGGAAGGTGCGCACCTGGCCGCGGCGGGCTGCCTTCCACGCGGGGATACCGGCCAGGGAGCGGCCGTTGAAGGACCACTCACCGCTGTCCGGCTGGTCGAACCCGGAGAGCAGGTTGAACAGGGTGGTCTTGCCCGCGCCGTTGGGGCCGATGAGCGCCGTGATGGCATTGCGGGGGATCTCGAGGTGCTCGACGTCCACGGCCTTGATGCCGCCGAAGGAGCGCGAGATGTGGTCGGCGACCAGGATCGGGTCCTTCTTGCCGACACCCGGGGCGGGCGGCCCGGTCGCCAGGTCGTGGCTGGTGTGCACCTCGTGGGTGGGTGCGACGTCCAGCGTGTCGCCGGAGGACCGGTCGTCGCCGAAGTCACCCGTGTGGTCGGTGACCTCGGCGTCGTCCCGGTGGCCGTCCTCCTGGGGCTCCCGGGGGGAGGGGGCGGCGGGGTGCTCGTTACTTGACAAAGGTCATCTCCTTCTTGCTCCCCAGGATGCCCTGTGGCCGGAACGCGACCAGGAGCATCAGGGCGACACCGACCACCACGAAGCGCAGGTTGCCGGCCTGGGTGGCGGTCATCGGCAGGTAGCCGGCGTTGGCCATGGCGGGCAGGACACCGGCGAGGAAGGCCATCAGGACCCAGTACAGGACCGCGCCCAGCACGGGGCCGAAGATCGTCGCGGCGCCGCCGAGCAGCAGGGCGGTCCAGACGAAGAAGGTCAGGCTGGGCAGGTAGTACTGCGGGATCACCGCCGAGGGAAGGGCGATCACCACGCCACCGAGCGCGCCCATCACCCCGCCGATGATGAGCGCCTGCATCTTGTAGAGGAAGACGTTCTTGCCCAGCGAGCGGACCGCGTCCTCGTCCTCGCGGATGCCCTTGAGCACCCGCCCCCACGGGCTGCGCATGAGCAGCCACACGACGAGGACGGCGACGGCGACGAGCACGAGGCCGAAGACCCTGGCCCACCAGCCCTGGTCGGTGTAGTACCACGGACCCCAGCCGTAGGTGCCGGCCGGCAGGGGGTTGGCGGCCCGGAAGCTCTCGTGGTAGCCGCCCAGGCCGTCGGCCGAGTTGGTCCACCTGTCGAAGAGCTGGGTCTGGAAGAGCAGGCGGACGATCTCGGCGGCGGCGATGGTCACGATCGCCAGGTAGTCCGCACGCAGCCGCAGGGTGGGGATGCCCAGGACGACCGCGAAGACCACCGCGCCGAGGACGCTGACCCCCATCGCCGCCCACCAGGGCAGGCCGAAGGACAGGATCGAGATCGCGTAGCCGTAGGCGCCGATCGCCATGAAGCCCGCCATCCCGAAGTTGAGCAGGCCGGCGTAGCCGAAGTGGATCGCCAGGCCGATGGCGGCGAGCATGAAGCCGATGGTCTCGGCCGAGAGGATGAAGCTCGCGGTGTTGTTGAGGATCTGGCCCCAGTCCATCGCAGTCCCTCCGTTATCCGATGCGGGCCCGTCGGCCCAGGAGTCCCTGGGGCCGGACGAGGAGGATGATGATGAGGACGCCGAGGGCGCCGACGTACTTGATGTCGGAGGGGATCCACAGCGTGGACACCTCGACGAGGACACCGATGACCAGGGCGCCCAGCAGGGCGCCGAACGCGGTGCCGAGGCCGCCGAGGACGACGGCGGCGAAGATCAGCAGCAGGATCTGCACGCCCATGTCCCACTTGATCCCCGGGCGGAAGTAGGCCCACAGCACGCCGGAGAGGCCGGCGAGGGCGCTGCCGGCGACCCACACGATCCGGGTGACGGCCTCCACGTCGATGCCGCTCGCGGCCGCGAGGGACCGGTTGTCGGCGACCGCCCGGGTCGCCTTGCCCGTGCGGGTGCGCTGCAGCCAGTAGGCGACACCGAGCAGCACCACCAGGCTGATACCCATGCTCACCATGTCGATGGTGCTCAGCCGGATCGGCCCGATGATCTGGTGCCGGGTGCCGCCCGCGCCGGGCAGCTGGAGGGTCCCACCACCGATGAAGTACTGGAAGACGTAACGACCCGCCAGGGACAGACCGATCGTGAGGATCATCAGCTGCACCACACCGATGCCCCGCCTGCGCAGGGGGCGCCAGATCGAGGCGTCCACGGCCCAGCCCAGGGCGCCGCTGGCGACCACCGCGATGATGATCGCGAGCCAGATCGGCCAGTCGACGAAGACGCTGAAGGTCAGCGCGATCACCGCACCGAAGGTGACCATCTCCGCGTGCGCGAAGTTGGTCAGGCCCGTCGTGCCGAAGATCAGCGACAGGCCGATCGAGGCCAGGGCCAGCATGAGCCCGAAGTTGACGCCGTTCATCAGGCGCTCGACGAACTGGGAGAAGAAGCTGGCGGTCTGCCGCTCACCCTCACCCAGGAAGAAGTTGCCGGGCTGGAAGAACTGGGAGCCGTACTCGACGCTGAGCGGGTTGTCCCCGGTCACGGTGATGCCCTCGGGCAGGCTCTCCTCGTCGAGGAGGACCTCGTAGGTGTCGGTCGTCGGGACCCCGACCCGGGCCTGACCCCGCTCGTTGGTCGTGGCCTCGGCCTCGTAGCCGCCGCCGCTGACGACCACGCGGACGTCAGGGACCGGCTCGTTGTCGTTGCGCACGTTGACCGTGATGTTCTGGTCGTGCTCCTCGACGTTGACCTGCGAGGGGTCGTCGGGCGCCTGCGCGGTCGCGGAGAGCGGGGCGAACACCGAGAAGACGAACAGCGTCGTCAGCAGGAGCCCCAGCAGGTGCAGGGGGCTCCGGGCACGAGGACGCTCCCGGTAGGGGGTGGTGGGCGGCACTGCTCCTCCAGCCTGGGGTCACGGGCAAGACTCCACGCACCGGCGGCGGTGCATGGCTGGGGTGGAGCATAAGCGAACCGGTGCCTCCTCGACAGACCTTCGCCGGACCGTGTCCGGATCGTGACCTTGGGTGCTCCAGGCCTCGTCCGCCTCGTCCCCGTCGCAGGTCACGGCCGCGCGCCGGCCTCCGAAGGGCGGTCGCACACGAGGATGGCCGTGCCGGGGAGGAGCTCGCCCCGGCGGCGGCTCCATCCCCCCCACACGTGCTCGCGCCCAGCCGGCCACCCGGGCTCCACGAGGTCGACCAGGCGCAGGTCCGCCGCGGTCACCGCCCGGACGAGGTCGCCGACGGTGCGGTGATGCTCGCTGTAGGTGACGACGCCCTCGTCGGTCTCCTCCACGTACGGGCGGCGGTCGAAGTAGGAATGGGTCACCCTCAGGCCCTCGTCACCGGGCACGTCGGGGAAGGCCCAGCGCACCGGGTGCGGCAGGGAGAAGACGCAGCGCCCTCCCGGTCGCAGCACGCGGGCCCACTCCGTGAGCGCACCGACCAGGTCGGGGACGAAGGCCAGCACGCCGTGGGCGGTGACGACGCGGTCGAAGCTGGCGGCGGCGAAGGGGAGCCGGGCGCCGTCGCACTGCACGTACGCGGGAGGCGGGTGGGGGCCGGTCGGGGTGCCCGCGTCGATCCGCCGTGCGACCCCGAGCATGCCGGCGGACACGTCGGTGGCGACGACCCGCGCCCCGCGGGAGGCGCACCAGCGGCCACCCTGCGCGGCACCGGCGCCCACCTCGAGCACGTCGAGCCCGCGGAGGTCCCCCAGGAGCCCGAGGTCCTCCTCGGTCCACCCCTCCGGGCCCCACACCAGGCTGGCGTCGCCCAGGAAGCGACCGTGCTCGGCGTAGTAGTCGTCCGCCTCGGCGTCCCACCATCCGCGTCCGGCCCGCACCGCCTCCTCGTGCGCGACCGGTCGGCGGGAGACCCGGTCGGGGGACGGGGGAGGAGGCTGGGCGGGGGTCACGGCCCCAGTCTCCCAGGCCACGGCTTTGACCGCGGGGCATCGCCCCGATAGGCTTGACCGGCGCGTCGCGTGCGCTCACGCGTGCCTGCGGTCGTGCCACCTGCACCAACGTCCATCTTCATCCATTGTCCACAATCGGAGCCCCTACTACATGACTGCCACCACGGCCGAGAAGGCCATCTCCCAGATCGCTGTCAACGACATCGGTTCTGAGGAGGAGCTGCTCGCAGCGATCGACGCAACGATCAAGAACTTCAACGACGGCGACATCGTCGAGGGAGTCATCGTCAAGGTCGACCGGGACGAGGTCCTGCTCGACATCGGCTACAAGACCGAGGGCGTCATCCCCTCGCGCGAGCTCGCCATCAAGCACGACGTCGACCCGTCCGAGGTCGTCTCGGTCGGCGACGAGGTCGAGGCCCTGGTCCTCCAGAAGGAGGACAAGGAAGGCCGCCTGATCCTGTCCAAGAAGCGCGCCCAGTACGAGCGCGCCTGGGGCTCCATCGAGCGCATCAAGGAGGAGGACGGCGTCGTCACCGGCACCGTCATCGAGGTCGTCAAGGGCGGCCTCATCCTCGACATCGGCCTGCGCGGCTTCCTCCCCGCCTCCCTCGTGGAGATGCGCCGCGTCCGCGACCTGCAGCCCTACGTGGGCAAGCAGATCGAGGCCAAGATCATCGAGCTGGACAAGAACCGCAACAACGTGGTCCTGTCCCGCCGCGCCTGGCTCGAGCAGACCCAGTCCGAGGTCCGCACCACCTTCCTCAAGGAGCTGCAGAAGGGCCAGGTCCGCTCTGGTGTCGTCAGCAGCATCGTCAACTTCGGTGCGTTCGTCGACCTCGGTGGCGGCGTGGACGGCCTGGTGCACGTCTCCGAGCTGTCCTGGAAGCACATCGACCACCCCGGCGAGGTCGTCGAGGTCGGTGACGAGGTCACCGTCGAGGTGCTGGACGTCGACATGGACCGTGAGCGCGTCTCGCTGTCGCTGAAGGCGACCCTCGAGGACCCGTGGCAGACCTTCGCCCGCACCCACGCGATCGGGCAGGTCGTCCCCGGCAAGGTCACCAAGCTCGTGCCGTTCGGTGCGTTCGTGCGCGTCGAGGACGGCATCGAGGGCCTGGTCCACATCTCCGAGCTGGCCGAGCGCCACGTGGAGCTGCCGGAGCAGATCGTCACCGTCGGTGCCGAGGTCTTCGTCAAGGTCATCGACATCGACCTGGAGCGTCGCCGCATCTCGCTGTCGCTGAAGCAGGCCAACGAGGCCGTGGCGCAGGAGTTCGACCCGACCCTCTACGGCATGGCCGCCGAGTACGACGAGCAGGGCAACTACAAGTACCCCGAGGGCTTCGACCCCGAGACCAACGAGTGGCTCGAGGGCTTCGAGTCCCAGCGCGAGAAGTGGGAGAAGGAGTACGCCGACGCCCACGCCCGCTGGGAGGCCCACAAGGCCCAGGTCGAGTCCGCGGCCGAGGCCGACTCCGAGGCCGGCGTCGAGGTCGCTCCCGCGACGGCGTCCTACTCCTCCGAGACCGTCGACGAGGGCACCGGCACGCTCGCCTCTGACGAGGCGCTCGCCGCGCTGCGCGAGAAGCTGACCGGCAACTGATCGCACGGGGGCTCCGCCCCCGTGCACCCCCGCTGGGGCTCCGCCCCAGACCGTTCGACGCAGGAGCCCGGCCCCCTCGGGGGCCGGGCTCCTCCGCATCTCCGCGGCGGCGGCATACCCGCGGCGCCGGTAGGGTCGGCGGGTGCCGCTGACCCTGCCTGATGCCCGTGCCCGCGCCCGGACCGTCCGGGAGGTCTCCTACGAGGTCCACCTCGACCTGCGGGCCGAGGAGACGTTCGTCGCGAGCACCACCGTGACGTTCTCCGCCGACGCCGGCACCGCGACCTTCCTCGACCTGCAGCACGCCCGCGAGGTGCGGGTGTGGCTGGACGGCGTGGAGCTGCCGTCGACGTGCTACCGCGACGACCGCGTCCACCTCTCGGACCTGGGGGAGCGCAACGTCGCCGTGGTCGAGGCGCGGCTGCCGTTCGTCACCGACGGTGACGGGATGAACCGCTTCGTCGACCCGGTCGACGGTGAGGTCTACGTCGGCTGCTACGGCGGGATGGACGTGGCCCGACGCGTCTTCGCCTGCTTCGACCAGCCGGACCTGAAGGCCCCCTTCACCGTCTCCGTCACGGCTCCGGACGGATGGCGCGTGCTGTCCAACGGCACGTGCTCCGGCCCGGACGCGGGCGGGACCTGGCGGTTCGGCCCCATCCCGCCGGTCGCCACCTACCTGGTCGCGGTGTGCGCGGGCGCCTGGGCCTCCCGCACCTGGGAGCACGCGGGGCAGGAGTTCGGGTGGCACTGCCGCCCCTCCCAGCAGCCGGATCTCGACCGGGACCTCCCGCAGCTGCGGACCGTGACCGAGGCGGCCTTCGACGACTACGCCGGCCGCTTCACCGAGCCCTACGCGTTCGGCACCTACGACCAGGTGTTCGTCCCGGGCCACAACTGGGGCGCCATGGAGACACCCGGGTGCGTCACCTTCCGCGACGAGATGCTGCCCCCCGCGGTCACCGAGCCCGCGCTCGCCCGGCGCCGTGCCAGGGTGATCGCCCACGAGATGGCGCACATGTGGTTCGGCGACCTCGTCACCTTCCGCTGGTGGGAGGACACCTGGCTCAACGAGTCGTTCGCCGACTACATGGGCTTCCTGGTCGGTGGCGCGGCGCTGCCGGGCGAGAGCGCCTTCGCCGAGTTCGACATCTCCAGCAAGGCTGGGGGGTACGCGGCGGACGGCCGGCCGACGTCGCACCCCGTGGCGCCCCGTCCCGAAGACGTGCCCGACGTGGACACGGCGTTCAACAACTTCGACTCCATCTCCTACGCCAAGGGCAACTCCTGCCTGCGGCAGCTGGCGTTCTGGCTGGGGGAGGAGACCTTCTTCCGAGGTGTCGACCGGCATCTGAGCCGGCACCGGTTCGGCACCGCCACGCTCGAGGACCTGGTCGAGAGCCTGGGGTCGGCCACCGACCGTGACGTGCGCGGCTGGGCGCAGGACTGGCTGCGGACCACCGGCCACGACACCGTGCGCGTGCTCCGTCCGGGGGGCGGTGAGGGGCACGGTATGCCGTTCCTCCGGCGGGAGGGTGCCCGACCTCACCGGCTCCGGGTCCACGGCTACCGCCCGTCCCCCGACGGCGGGCTCGTCGCCGCGTGGGAGCAGGTCGTCGACCTGGCCGGCGACGTCGTCGCGCTGCCGGAGGCGGACCTCGTGGTGCCCAACAGCACGGGGGAGACGTTCGCCAGGGTGGTCCTGGACGACCGCTCGCGCGAGCTGGTCGCCGACCGCCTCTCCCGCGTCCCCGACGAGCACCCCCGCATCATGGTGTGGGCCACGCTCCTGGACGAGGCCGCCCGGGCAGAGCTCCCGGTGCACGACCTCGTCACCCTGGTGGAGCGCCACCTCCCGCAGGACCGGGCGGCGCTCGCGCTCGAGCACGTCCTGTCCCGGGCGGTGGGCGTCGTCGAGGCCCTGGCCGTCCCGGCCGAGGTCCCGGCGCTGCTCGAGCGCCTCTGCGCCGTGGCCCGCGCCGTCCTGGACCGGTCCGGGGCGCCGGAGGCCGTGGTACAGACCGCGACGGGCACGGTCGTCGCCACGGCGCACGACCGGCACCTGCTGCGCGCCTGGCTCGCCGACGGCGGTCCGCGCGGACCCCTGGCCCCGACGCACCGCTGGGACGCACTCGTGCGGCTCGCCACCCTCGGGGAGGACGTCGACGGCCCGGTGCGCAAGGAGCTCGGCCGGGACGGCAGCAGCCTCGCCCGGCTGGCGGCGCTCGCCGCCTCCGCCGCCGTGCCCCGTGCGGACGCGAAGGCTGCGGCCCTGCACCGGCTGACCGCGGAGGGCACGTCCAACCGGGAGATCGTCGCCCTGGCCCGGGGCCTGTGGTCGCCCGAGCAGCGCGAGCTCACCGACCCGCTCGTCCCGGCATACCTGGACCGGGCGCCCGGGGTGGCCGGACGTGGACAGGCGCTGGCCCTCGTCGTGGGCCGCGCCACCCCGAGGTTCCGGTGGACGGGCGCCCAGCTGGCGGCGCTGGAGGAGGTGCTGGGCAGGCCCGGGCTGCCGCCGGTGCTGGCGCGCACCTGGGCCGACCTCCTGCACGACCAGCGGCGCGCAGACCGGGCCACCACCGGGGGTTGAGCCGGTCGGGGTCGCGTCCCGGCGGGGGAAGGGTCTGTGGGTGCCGGGCGTTAGCGTTGAGGTATGCGACCCACGACCGACCTGCAGCGCACGGTCAACCCCTTCCGCGTCGTCTCGGACTTCGAGCCGAGCGGTGACCAGCCCGCCGCCATCACCGACCTCGCCGCGCGGATCAACCGCGGGGAGCAGGACGTGGTGCTCCTGGGCGCGACCGGCACCGGCAAGTCGGCGACCTCGGCCTGGCTGATCGAGCAGGTCCAGCGCCCGACCCTGGTCATGGCGCCCAACAAGACGCTGGCCGCCCAGCTGGCCAACGAGTTCCGCGAGCTCCTGCCGCACAACGCGGTCGAGTACTTCGTGTCCTACTACGACTACTACCAGCCCGAGGCCTACGTCCCGCAGACGGACACCTACATCGAGAAGGACTCCTCCATCAACGACGAGGTGGAGCGGCTGCGGCACTCGGCGACCAACAGCCTGCTCACCCGCCGCGACGTCGTCGTGGTGGCCTCGGTGTCGTGCATCTACGGCCTGGGCACCCCTCAGGAGTACGTCGACCAGATGGTGCGGCTCAAGGTGGGGCAGACCGTCGAGCGCGACGACCTGCTGCGCCAGTTCGTCCGGATGCAGTACACCCGCAACGACATGGCCTTCACCCGGGGCACCTTCCGGGTGCGGGGCGACACCGTCGAGATCATCCCGCAGTACGAGGAGCTGGCCGTCCGCGTCGAGTTCTTCGGCGACGAGATCGACCGTCTCTACACGCTCCACCCGCTCACCGGCGAGGTGGTGCGCGAGGAGCAGGAGATGTACGTCTTCCCCGCCTCGCACTACGTCGCCGGCCCGGAGCGGATGGAGCGGGCCATCGCACGCATCGAGACCGAGCTCGAGCAGCAGCTGGCCAGGTTCGAGCGCGAGGGCAAGATGCTGGAGGCCCAGCGTCTGCGCATGCGCACGACCTACGACATCGAGATGATGCGCCAGGTCGGCTCCTGCTCGGGCATCGAGAACTACTCGAGCCACATCGACGGCCGCGCGCCCGGCACGGCGCCCAACTGCCTGCTCGACTACTTCCCCGAGGATTTCCTCCTCGTCATCGACGAGTCCCACGTCACCGTGCCGCAGATCGGGGCCATGTACGAGGGCGACATGTCGCGCAAGCGCACCCTCGTGGACCACGGCTTCCGCCTGCCCAGCGCGATGGACAACCGGCCGTTGAAGTGGGAGGAGTTCCTCGAGCGGACCGGGCAGACGGTCTACCTGTCGGCGACGCCGGGGGAGTACGAGCTGGCCAAGTCCGACGGCGTCGTGGAGCAGATCATCCGGCCCACCGGGCTGGTCGACCCGCAGGTGGTGCTCAAGCCCACCAAGGGACAGATCGACGACCTGCTGCACGAGATCGGCGAGCGCACCGCCAAGGACGAGCGGGTCCTGGTCACCACGTTGACCAAGAAGATGGCCGAGGACCTCACCGACTACCTCCTCGACAAGGGGGTGCGGGTGCGTTACCTGCACTCCGAGGTGGACACGCTCCGCCGCGTGGAGCTGCTGCGCGAGCTGCGGCTGGGGGAGTATGACGTGCTCGTCGGCATCAACCTGCTGCGCGAGGGCCTGGACCTGCCCGAGGTGTCCCTCGTGAGCATCCTGGACGCGGACAAGGAGGGCTTCCTGCGCTCGGCCCGGTCCCTTATCCAGACGATCGGCCGTGCCGCGCGCAACGTCTCCGGTCAGGTGCACATGTATGCCGACACCGTCACCCCGTCGATGGAGGAGGCGATCGAGGAGACCAACCGGCGGCGCGAGAAGCAGCTCGCCTACAACGCCGAGCACGGCATCGACCCCACGCCGCTGCGCAAGAAGATCGCCGACATCACCGACCTGCTCGAGCGGGAGGACGCCGACACCGAGGCCCTCATGGGCAGCGGCCGGCGCCAGAGCCGGGGCACCGGCCGGGGACGCGGCGCGGCCGCGTCGGTCGGCAGCTCGGCTCTCGACCGCCGGGCGACCGACGGTCTGCCCGCCACCGAGCTGGCCCAGCTCATCCACGAGCTCACCGACCAGATGCACCAGGCCGCGACCGACCTGCACTTCGAGCTGGCCGCCCGCCTGCGGGACGAGATCGGGGACCTGAAGAAGGAGCTGCGCCAGATGCGGGAGGCGACCGGCTGATCCTCCCGGGCGCGGTCCGGTCCGGCGGCCGGGCGCTCCTGCCTGTGCGAGAATGGTCGGCGTCCATCGGAGGGGAGTATCCCCGGCGGCGTCCTCGTCAGGACGGCCCGGACCGCTGCGGCGGCCGGACCCGGGGAGCCGGCACCGGAAACAGACCCTCCTCGGGTCCGCGGTGCGGGAGAGACCTCCGGTCCGTCGAGCCTGACCGGAAGGTGCCTGCATGACCGTCCCCTCGTGGGTGTGGATCCTCACCCTCGTCATCGTCGCCGTGATCTTCGCCTTCGACCTGCTCGTGCTCGGGCGTCGTCCGCACGAGCCGTCGCGGCGCGAGGTGAGCATCGCCCTGTCGATCTACGTCGCGCTGGCCGTTCTCTTCGGCCTGGGGGTGCTGGTGACGAACGGTGGCCAGCTGGCCGGTGAGTTCTTCGCCGGGTGGCTGACGGAGTACTCCCTGTCGGTCGACAACCTGTTCATCTTCCTCATCATCATGGCCAAGTTCGGCGTGCCGCGGAAGTACCAGCAGTACGCCCTGATGGTCGGCATCGTCATGGCTCTGATCATGCGGGCGATCTTCATCCTCGTGGGCGCGGCGGCGATCAACCAGTGGTCGTGGGTGTTCTACCTCTTCGGTGCGTTCCTGATCTACACGGCGGTCAAGCTCGCCAAGGAGAACATCGGGCACGCCGACGAGGAGGACGAGGAGTTCCAGGAGAACGCCCTGCTGCGCGCCATCGAGAAGCGCTTCCCCGTGACGCAGTCCTGGGACGGCGGCACCAAGCTGCGGGTGGTGGAGAACGGCAAGCGGGTGCTGACCCCGATGTTCATCGTCATCCTCGCGCTCGGCACCACCGACCTGCTCTTCGCGCTCGACTCCATCCCCGCGATCTTCGGCCTCACCCAGGAGCCCTACCTGGTGCTGATGGCCAACGTGTTCGCCCTCATGGGCCTGCGCCAGCTCTACTTCCTGCTCGGCGACCTGCTCAAGCGTCTGGTCTACCTGGGCCTGGGGCTGGCGGTGCTCCTGGCCTTCATCGGCGTCAAGCTCATCCTGCACGCCCTGCACGAGAACGAGCTGCCCTTCATCAACGGCGGCGAGCACGTGCCGGTGTGGGACATCCCCATCTGGTTCTCCCTCGGCGCCATCGTGGTGATCCTCGGCGTCACCGCCATCGCCAGCCTGGCCAAGACCCGCGGCCGGGCCCGGGTGCCCGCGTCCGTCGGCGGACGCGAGGAGCACGACCTCCACCTGGACGACGTCAGCCTCTTCGGCGAGACCCAGCAACGGCACGAGGACCGTCAGCGGCGTCCCGGCGGCGACAGCTCCGCGCCGGGGGACCCCGGGCCCGGCGGCGAGCAGGGCGACCGGCCGGGAGAGGACCGCTAGGCCTCTGCCTGCGTCGCGGGTGACCCCCTGCGGCCCAGCACCAGCACGCTCGCCACGACCACCAGCGTCATCCCCAGGACCTGCACCAGGGACAGCACCTGGCTGAGCACGAGAAGCCCCGCCAGTGCGGCCGCGGCGGGCTCCAGGCTCAGCAGCACCCCGAAGGTCCCGGGCGACAGGCGCCGCAGCGCGAGGAGCTCGAGGCTGTAGGGGATCGCGGACGACAGCAGGGCGATGCCGAGGCCCTTGACCAGCGCCTCCGGCTGCCACAGGGCAGACCCTGCGGTGGCCAGCCCGACCGGCAGCGTGAGCACGGTGCCGATGAGCATGCACAGGGCGATGCCGTCGAGCCCGGCGAACCGGGCCCCGGTCCGGCGGCTCAGGACGATGTAGGCCGCCCAGCAGGCGCCGGCAGCCGCGGCGAGACCGATGCCGACCAGGTCCAGCTCGGACCAGGGGGTGGTGAGGGCCTCGGAGATGAGGACGACACCCACGAGGGCTGCCGCCACCGCGACGAGGTCCCGGGCGCGGCGGGAGAGCACGGCGGCCAGGGCCAGGGGCCCGAGGAACTCGATGGTGACGGCGACCCCGATCGGCAGCCGGGTGAGGCTGCCGTAGAACGTGAGGTTCATCGCCGACAGCGCGAGCGCGAACAGGCCGACGACGGCCCAGTCCTTCCGGCTGCGTCCGCGCAGCCGTGGACGGATCGCCAGGCCGAGGATGAGCGCCGCCAGGCCCAGACGCAGCGCCACCGACCCGAAGACCCCGACGAGCGGCAGCAGGGTCACCGCCAGCGCGCCGCCGAACTGGACCGAGACGACGGCCAGCAGGACGAGCACGACGGGGTGGACCCCGGGTGCGGTGGCCGGGGTCGGGGTGGGAGCCGTCACCAGCCTCGTGCCCGCCAGCCGGCCAGGTGCGGCCGCTCCTGCCCCAGGGTGGTGTTGTCGCCGTGCCCGGGCAGCACGAGCGCCGCATCGTCGTACATCCCGAAGACGCGCGCCTCGAGGTCGTCCATGAGCGAGGTGAAGGCGGCCTGGTCCGGGGTCCTGCCCGGCCCGCCCGGGAAGAGGCTGTCGCCGGTGAGGATGACCGTCCGCGGCACGTCACCCCCGGCGGTGAGCGCCAGCGCCACCGACCCCGGGGTGTGCCCGCGCAGCCCGACGACGTCGAGACGGAGGTCGCCGACCGCCACGGTGTCACCGTCGGCCAGGCGCCGGTCGACCCGTACCGGCAGGGCGTCGGCGTCCTCGGCACCGGCCAGCGTCGTCGCACCGGTGGCCTCGACGACCGCCGCCAGCGCCCGGTGGTGGTCCCAGTGCTGGTGCGTGGTCACGACCTGCCCCAGGAGCGTCCCGTCGGGGTCCGCCTGCGGTGCGGTCTCGCGGAGCAGGTCGAGGATGCGGGGCGCGTCGTCGGCGGCGTCGACGAGCAGGCGCTGACCGGTGACGGTGCAGCCGACCAGGTAGACGTTGTTGTCCATGTCGGACACGCTGAGCTTGTGCACGACCGCGCCGGGCAGGTCGAGCCGCCACGGCGCGGCACCGGGCGAGACGTGACCGCGGTCCTCGGAGTCTGCACTCATGCGGCGAGTCTACGGACCACCCGGCGGGCCCGGCGCCACCCCGGAGGGACCGCGGCGGTCGAGCGGCTCGTCCAGGCAGAGCAGCGTCCTCGCGGCGGCGACCAGGCCCTCGACGCTGCTGGTCCGGGCCACCAGGTGCGCGTCCGGCCGGACGAGCCACAGGTCTCCCCGCTCCCACTCCAGGGCCTCCTGCACCGCACGGGCCCCCTCCAGCCCGGACAGGTCCACGGCGCCCACCGGTGTCCTCGGGGGGAGGGCGCCACGCAGCGCCCGGAGGGCGGCCGCGGCCCGGTCCGGGTCGGCGGTGAGCACCGAGACCCGGCCGCGGACGAGGTCCCGCAGACGCACGGGCCCGGCCCCGACGCCGGTGTCCGGCGGCAGGGAGGGGCCGACGACCTCGCTGTCCGGCACGATGACCCCCGGCACCGGGGCCGGGCACCCGGGTACGGTGGGGCGCCCGGGCCACGGTCGGCCGGGGTCCGGCGTGGTCAGCGGCGAGTCGACGTACCAGAACGACTCGTAGAGGCGGCCGGAGTCGACCTGCCGGCGGGCCCGCGGGTCGTGCACCGCCCGTTCGAGGACCGCCCGGCGCCGCGCCCGGTCCGCCTCGGACCGGGGGATCAGGAAGTCCATCGTCGCGGCCGTGACGATGGCGTTCTCGCGCGCGGCGCCGGTCCGTTCGTGCTCGTAGCTGTCCAGCAGCCGGGGCGGTGCCCACCCCTGCAGGACGGCGGCGAGCTTCCAGGCCAGGTTGTCGACGTCGGCGACGCCGGCGTTGAGCCCCCGCGCGCCGAAGGGGGAGAACTGATGGGCCAGGTCGCCGGCCAGGAAGACCCGTCCCACGCGGAAACGGGAGGCGACCCGGGCGTGGAACCGGTAGAGCGAGGCCCAGGCCAGCTCGTAGGGTCGGCCACCGACGACCTGGGAGATGCGGCGGTGCAGGCTGCCCTCCTGCTGCTCCTGGGCCAGGTCCACCTCCCGGTCGACCTGCCAGTCGATGCGCAGCACCGAGCCGGGGCAGGGGTTGATGAGCACCTGACGTCCGCGGTTCCAGGACGGGTCGAAGTAGAACCGGCGCTCCTCCTCCCATCCCGGCAGGTGGGTGCGCACGTCGGCGACCAGGAAGGTGTCCTCGTAGGTACGCCCCGGGAAGCTCACTCCGAGCGAGCCGCGCACCGTCCGGCCCCGTGCGCCCGCGCAGGCCACCGCATACCTGCCCGTGACCCGCTGCGTTCCCCGGGCGGTGCGAGCCACCGCAGTGACACCGTCGGGGCCCTCCTGGAGAGCCTCCACCTCGTAGCCCCAGCGCACGTCGACGAGGGGTGAGGCGGCCAGGAGCGCGTCGAGGACGGCCTCGGTGCGGGCCTGGGAGATGTTGACGAAGGCCGGCAACGGGCTCGCCCCGGGATCGCGCGTCTCGACCGCTGCGAGCTCGACGTCGCGGTAGAAG
Organism: Ornithinimicrobium pekingense DSM 21552; assembly: GCF_000421185.1. Lineage (GTDB taxonomy): Bacteria > Actinomycetota > Actinomycetes > Actinomycetales > Dermatophilaceae > Ornithinicoccus > Ornithinicoccus pekingensis. The sequence continues at coordinate 247,643 of NZ_ATWJ01000010.1, read as the reverse complement.
GTGCGGGTGCGCGTCCACGTGAGACCCTCCCGCACGATCGCCCCGGCGCCGCACCACGACCAGACGTCGAGCACGTCGCGCTGCTGGCACAGGGACCGGCTGCCGGTCGTGTCCCGGGCCCGCCGGGCCTCCAGCACGGTCACGGGGATGCCGTGCCGCGCCAGCAGGAGGGCTGCCGTCTGTCCGACCGGTCCGGCACCGACGACCAGGACCCGGTCCTCACCGGGCAGGTGGTCTTCTCTCCCCGTCGCCGACAGCGTGTCCATCCCGGCCTCTCCTTCCGGTGGCCGTGCACCTGCGCCGGGCTGCCTGCTCCGTCCGGCCCATCCTCAGCGTATGCCGTTCCCACCCCTCCGGAGGCGGGAACGGCATACCTGGTGACGCAGGCCGGTCCCGTGCCGGGCGGGCCCGGACGGGGCGGGCGGAGCCGGTCAGACCGTGAGCGGACGGTCGGTCGGTCGGACCGGTGCGGGCAGCGTCGTCGTCCCGGTGAGGTAGCGGTCGACAGCGGCCGCCGCCGCCCGTCCCTCGGCGATGGCCCAGACGATGAGCGACTGCCCACGTCCGCAGTCACCCGCCGCGAACACACCCTCCAGCGGCGTGGCGAAGGAGGCGTCCCGCTCGTAGGTGTTGCGGGTGGTGCGCGGGACGACGTCGGCGGGGGCCGCGGTCTCGTCGGGGCCCACGAACCCCATCGCCAGCAGGACCAGCTGGGCCGGGATCTCCCGCTCGGTGCCCGGGACGAGCTCGACGCGGCCGTCCACGAAGCGGGCGTCGGCGAGCCTCAGCCCGCTGACCCGGCCGTCCTGGCCCAGGACCTCCACGGTGGAGACGCCGTAGGCGCGCTCGCCGCCCTCCTCGTGGGCCTCCGAGACCTTGTAGAGCATCGGGTAGGTGGGCCACGGCTGGGAGGCCGGGCGGTCCGCGGGGGGCGTGGGCAGGATCTCCAGCTGGGTGACGCTGCGGGCACCGTGACGGTGGGCCGTGCCGAGGCAGTCGGCCCCGGTGTCGCCGCCGCCGATGATCACGACGTCCTTGCCCTCGGCGTCGATCCCACGCTCGGACCCGAGGGCCTCGCGGTTGGCGGGGACCAGGTAGTCCATCGCCGCGTGGACGCCGTCGAGGTCGGCACCGGGCACGTCGAGCATCCGCGGCACGGTGGACCCGGTCGCCAGCACGACGGCGTCGAAACGCTCGCGCAGGTCTGCCAGGGACAGGTCGTCGGGCCCGTCGCCACCGACCGTCATGCCCGTCACGAAGCGGATCCCCTCCCCGCGCAGCTGCACCAGGCGCCGGTCGAGCACCGACTTCTCCATCTTGAACTCGGGGATCCCGTAGCGGAGGAGGCCACCGACGGCGTCCGAGCGTTCGTGGACGACGACGGTGTGCCCCGCCCGGCCCAGCTGCTGGGCGGCGGCCAGCCCGGCCGGTCCGGACCCGACCACCGCGACGGTCCTGCCGCTGAGCCACTCCGGCTCCTGCGGCGTGACGCGACCGTTGGAGAAGGCCCGGTCGATGATCGAGACCTCGATCTGCTTGATGGTGACCGGCGGCTGGTTGATGCCCAGCACGCAGGCCGTCTCGCAGGGGGCCGGGCACAGCCGCCCGGTGAACTCCGGGAAGTTGTTCGTCGCGTGCAGCCGTTCGATGGCGTCGGCGAAGTTGGCCCGGCGGGTGTGGTCGTTCCACTCCGGGATGAGGTTGCCCAGCGGGCACCCGGTGTGGCAGAACGGGATGCCGCAGTCCATGCAGCGACCGGCCTGGCGCTGCAGCACCTTCGTGTCCTGCTCGCCGTGCACCTCCTTCCAGTCCTGGATGCGGACCGGCACGGGACGGCTGGGCCGGTTCTCCCGCTCGCGGTGGGTCAGGAAGCCTTTGGGGTCAGCCACGGGAGTCCTCCAGGATGAGCTGCCAGGCGTGCGGGCCGTTGGGGTCCTCGCCGCGTTCCTCGACCTCCTGGCGGATGCGCAGGACGCTGGCGTACTGGCGGGGGGTGATGACGCTGATGCGGTCGGCCCAGGAGCCGTCGGCCAGCAGGCCCTGCGCGACGGTGCTCCCGGTGAGGTCCAGGTGCTCGGAGAGCAGGGCACGCACCTCGTCCACGTGCCCGGTCTGCGCCAGCGGCGTCAGGTGCAGGTCGCGGTTCGCGGCGGCCAGCGGGTTCACCAGGTCGGGGTCGAGGTCGAGCACGAACGCCGTGCCCCCGGACATGCCCGCACCGATGTTGCGGCCGGTGGGACCGAGGATGAGTACGCGCCCGCCGGTCATGTACTCCAGCGCGTGGTCGCCCACCCCCTCGACCACCGCGGTCGCGCCGGAGTTGCGCACGCAGAAGCGCTCGCCGACCGTGCCGCGCAGGTTGACCTGGCCGGACGTCGCGCCGTAGCAGATCACGTTGCCGGCGATGACCTGCTCGTCGGCGGCGAAGGGCGCCGACGGCGGGGGCGCCACGACGACCCGGCCGCCCGAGAGGCCCTTGGCGACGAAGTCGTTGGCGTCGCCGACCAGGCGCAGGGTCACGCCGCGGGGCAGGAAGGCGCCGAAGGACTGCCCCGCCGACCCCGTGAGGGTCAGGTCGACCGTGCCGTCCGGCAGCCCGTCGGGGCCGGCCGCCACCGTGACGTGGTGGCCGAGCAGCGTGCCGACCGTCCGGTTGACGTTGGTGACGGGGAACTCGGCGCGGACCGGGGTGCCGTGCTCGAGCGCGGGCCGCGCGGCCTCGACGAGCAGGTTGTCCAGCGCGACGTCCAGCCCGTGGTCCTGCGCGGCCGCGCTCCGGCGGGCCGCGCCCTCCGGCAGGGCGGGCACGTGCAGGACCGGCGAGAGGTCGAGCCCCTGGGCCTTCCAGTGCTGCACGGCGGCGCTGGTGTCGAGCAGGTCGGCCCGCCCCACCACCTCGTCGAGGCTGCGGTAGCCGAGCGAGGCGAGCAGCTCGCGGACCTGCTGCGCCACATACTCGAAGAAGGTGACGACGTGCTCGGCCCTGCCGGTGTAGCGCGCGCGCAGCTCGGGGTTCTGGGTGGCGACGCCCACGGGGCAGGTGTCGAGGTGGCAGACCCGCATCATCACGCAGCCGGAGACGACCAGGGGGGCGGTCGCGAAGCCGAACTCCTCGGCCCCGAGCAGCGCGGCGACGAGCACGTCGCGACCGGTCTTGAGCTGGCCGTCGCACTGGACCACGATCCGGTCGCGCAGCCCGTTGAGCAGCAGCGTCTGCTGCGTCTCGGCCAGGCCCAGCTCCCACGGGGTGCCGGCGTGCTTGAGCGACGTCAGCGGGCTCGCGCCGGTGCCGCCGTCGTGGCCGGAGATCAGCACCACGTCGGACTTCGCCTTCGCCACGCCCGCGGCCACCGTGCCGACGCCGACCTGGCTGACCAGCTTGACGTGGATGCGGGCCCGGGGGTTGGCGTTCTTGAGGTCGTGGATGAGCTGCTTGAGGTCCTCGATCGAGTAGATGTCGTGGTGCGGGGGTGGTGAGATCAGCCCCACGCCCGGCGTGGAGTGCCGGGTGCTGGCCACCCACGGGTAGACCTTGCCGGGCGGCAGCTGGCCGCCCTCGCCCGGCTTGGCGCCCTGGGCCATCTTGATCTGGATGTCGTCGGCGTGCACCAGGTAGGCGGAGGTCACGCCGAACCGGCCGGAGGCCACCTGCTTGATGGCGGAGCGGCGCTCGGGGTCGAGCAGGCGCTCGACGTCCTCGCCGCCCTCGCCGGTGTTGGACTTGCCGCCCAGCCGGTTCATCGCGATCGCGAGGGTCTCGTGCGCCTCCTGGCTGATCGAGCCGTAGGACATCGCGCCGGTGGCGAACCGCTTCACGATCTCGCTGACCGGCTCGACCTCGTCGAGGTCGACCGGCTCACGGTCGGGTCGCAGGGAGAACAGGCCGCGCAGGGTCATCAGCCGCTCCGACTGGTCGTCGACGAGCCGGGTGTACTGCTCGAAGATGTCGTAGCGCTGCTCGCGGGTCGAGTGCTGCAGCCGGAAGACGGCCTCGGGGCTGAACAGGTGGGGCGGGCCCTCGCGCCGCCACTGGTACTCACCGCCGACCTCGAGGGTGCGGTGGTAGGGGCTGATGCCCGAGAGGGGGTATGCGGTGGCGTGCCGCAGCGCCACCTCCTGGGCCAGGACGTCCAGCCCGACGCCGTCGATCTGGCTCGTCGTGCCGGTGAACCAGCGGCCGACGAGCTCGCGGCACAGCCCCACCGCCTCGAAGGTCTGGGCGCCGCGGTAGGAGGCGATGGTGGAGATGCCCATCTTGGACATCACCTTCAGCACGCCCTTGCCGAGGGCCTTGATGAGGTTGCGGATCGCGACGTCCGGGTCGAGCCCGTCGAGCTGCTGGCCGGCCGAGCAGAGGTTCTCCACCGTCTCCATCGCCAGGTAGGGGTTGACCGCAGCCGCGCCGTAGGCCACGAGGGTGGCCACGTGGTGCACCTCCCGCACGTCACCGGCCTCCACGAGCAGGCCGACGCGTGTCCGGGTGTTGTTGCGGACGAGGTGGTGGTGCACGGCGCTGGTGAGCAGCAGCGAGGGGATCGGCGCCTGCTCCCGGTCGGCGTGCCGGTCGGAGAGGACCACGAAGAACGCACCGTCGGCCACCGCCGCGTCCACCTCGGCGCAGATCTCGGTCAGGCGCGCCTCGAGCGCGGCGGCGCCGCCGTCCACGCGGTAGAGGCCCCGGACGACCGTGGCACCGAGGTCGTGGTGGCCCTCGATGGTCAGCCGGCGCAGCTGGGCCAGCTGGTCGTTGTCGATGACCGGGAAGTCGAGGACGACCTGACGGGCGTGCGCGGGGGTCTCCTCGAGCAGGTTGGGCTCGGGCCCGGTGGAACCGCCCAGGGAGGTGACGATCTCCTCGCGGATGGCGTCCAGCGGGGGGTTGGTGACCTGGGCGAAGGCCTCGACGAAGTAGTCGAAGAGCAGGCGGGGCCGGTCCGAGATGGCCGCGATCGGGGTGTCGGTGCCCATGGCCCCGATCGGCTCGGTGCCGGTCTGCGCCATCGGTGCGAGCAGCACCCGCAGCTCCTCCTCGGTGTAGCCGAAGATCTGCTGGCGCCGGGCGACCGAGGCGTGGGTGTGCCGCACGTGCACCTGCTCGGGGAGGGTCTCCAGACGCACGAGGTTGGCGTCCAGCCACTCTCGGTAGGGCTGCCGTGCGGCGAGGTCGCGCTTGAGCGCGTCGTCGTCGACGATCTCCCCGCGCTCCAGGTCCACGAGGAACATCCGGCCCGGCTTGACGCGGCCCTTGCGCACCACCTTCTCGTCCGGGACGGGGAGCAGGCCGGTCTCGGAGCCGAGGACGACCATGCCGTCGTCGGTGACCCACCAGCGGGAGGGGCGCAGCCCGTTGCGGTCCAGCACCGAGCCCACGACGGTGCCGTCGGTGAAGACCAGGTTGGCCGGGCCGTCCCAGGGCTCCATGAGCATCGAGTGGTACTCGTAGAACGCGCGGACGGACGGGTCCATCGTGGCGTGGTTCTCCCACGCCTCGGGGATCATCATCAGCACCGCGTGCGGCAGCGAGCGCCCGCCCAGGTGGAGCAGCTCCAGCACCTCGTCGAAGGTCGCGGAGTCGCTGGCGTCCGGGGTGCAGATGGGCAGGGCGTCGGCCAGAGGGCCTGGGAAGACCTCGCTCTCCAGCCGCGACTGGCGCGCGTTCATCCAGTTGCGGTTGCCCTTGACGGTGTTGATCTCCCCGTTGTGGGCGATCACCCGGTAGGGGTGCGCCAGCGGCCACGAGGGGAAGGTGTTGGTGGAGAAGCGGGAGTGCACGACCGCGACGGCGCTGGCGTAGCGCTCGTCGAGCAGGTCCGGGAAGCACCGCGGCAGCTGGTCCGTGGTGAGCATGCCCTTGTAGGTGATCGTGCGTGTGGACAGCGACACGGGGTATGCCGTCGTGCTCCGCTCGATCCGCTTGCGGCACAGCCACACCCTGCGCTCGAGGTCCAGCCCGGTCTCGTGCGCTGCGGCGCCGTCGCCGGTCACTACCAGCTGGCGCATCACCGGCATCACGGACAGGGCCGTCGGCCCGATCATCTCGCTGACGACGGGCACGTCGCGCCAACCCAGGACCCGCAGGCCCGAGCCCGCGACCACCTGCTCCACCTGCTCCTGCACCTGGCGGTCGGTGCCGTCGCCGGGCAGGAAGACGATGCCCGCGGCGTAGCGGCCGGGCTCGGGCAGCTCGAAGGGCAGCACCGCGCGGAGGAAGGCGTCGGGCAGCTGGGTGAGGATGCCGGCACCGTCCCCGGTGTTCTCCTCGGCGCCCACGGCACCGCGGTGGTCGAGGTTGTGCAGCGCCGTGAGGGCCTGTTCGACCACGGAGTGCCGGGGCACGCCGTCGAGCATGGCCACGAACGCGACGCCGCAGCTGTCGTGCTCGTGGGCGCCGTCGTAGAGTCCCTGACCCGGTGGGCCGAGGACGGCAGGGCTGGTGGACGTCGTCGAGGACATGGGGATCCCGATCTGGACTGGGCAACCAGGGGCGCCGGACGGAACGTGCGGGCGGCGCTGCCCGACGAAGGAGTGGGAGCAGCATACATATGCATGGGTGTGCATGAAAGGTCGTTCTGGTTCGGGTGTGTCGGCGGAGCGACCTACAGTTGACCCGTGCCCACCACTCCCGTCAACACGCCTGCGCCCGTCCGTCCGCGCCACGACCGGATCGAGGTGCGGGGTGCCCGCGAGCACAATCTCAAGGACGTCTCCGTGGACATCCCGCGCGACTCGCTGGTGGTCTTCACCGGGCTGTCGGGGTCGGGCAAGTCCAGCCTGGCGTTCGACACGATCTTCGCCGAGGGCCAGCGCCGCTACGTCGAGTCCCTGTCGGCCTACGCGCGGATGTTCCTGGGTCAGCTCGACAAGCCCGACGTCGACTTCATCGAGGGGTTGTCCCCGGCGGTGTCGATCGACCAGAAGTCGACCAACCGCAACCCTCGCTCGACCGTCGGCACGATCACCGAGGTCTACGACTACCTGCGCCTGCTCTTCGCCCGGGTGGGTCGCCCGCACTGCCCGGTCTGCGGCGAGCCCGTCGAGCGCCAGACGGCCCAGCAGATCGTCGACCGGCTCCTCGAGCTGCCTGACGGGGTGCGCTTCCAGCTGCTGGCCCCCGTCGTGCGCGGCCGCAAGGGGGAGTTCGTCGACCTGTTCTCCGAGCTGCAGGCCTCCGGCTTCGCCCGGGCGCGGGTCGACGGCGAGGTCGTGCAGCTGTCCGCCCCGCCCACCCTGGAGAAGCAGAAGAAGCACACGATCGAGGTGGTGGTCGACCGCCTCGTCGCCAGGCAGACGCCCGACGGCTCGCCCGACAGCGCGCACCTGCGGCGGCTCACCGACTCCGTCGAGACCGCGCTGCGCCTGGCGGACGGGCTCGTGGTCGCGGAGTTCCCCGACGCCCCGGCCTCGCCCGGGGAGGAGACGGCCTCGGGGCGCCCGGCCCCCGTCGACGCCGACGGGCGTCCCCTGCCCCAGGAGCGCCGGTTCTCCGAGCGGATGGCCTGCCCCAACGAGCATCCGCTGAGCGTCGACGAGCTGGAGCCGCGCAGCTTCTCCTTCAACAGCCCGTTCGGGGCGTGCGCCGAGTGCACCGGCATCGGCTCGGAGCTCGAGGTCGACCCCGAGCTGGTCATCCGCAGCGAGGACACCTCGATCCTCGAGGGGGCGATCATCCCCTGGTCCACCACCGCCGGGCTCAACGAGTACCACCAGCGGGTGCTCGGCGGGCTGGGCGAGGACCTGAAGTTCGCCCTCGACGTCCCCTGGCGCCAGCTGCCCGGACGGGCCAAGGACGCGATCCTGCACGGCTACAAGCACAAGGTCCACGTCCGCTACCGCAACCGCTTCGGGCGCGAGCGCAGCTACTCCACCGGCTTCGAGGGGGTCATCCCCTACATCAAGCGCAAGCACTCCGAGACGGAGTCCGACAGCAGCCGCGAGCGCTACGAGGGCTTCATGCGCGAGGTGCCGTGCCCGGCGTGCAAAGGGGCCCGGCTCAAGCCGGAGATCCTGGCCGTGCACATCGGTGGCCGCAGCATCGCCGAGGTCTGCGAGATGCCGATCGACGAGTGCGCCGAGTTCCTCGCCTCGGTCGAGTGGACGCCGCGGGAGCAGGCGATCTCGGCCCAGGTCAACCGCGAGATCGCCGCGCGCCTGGGCTTCCTGCTCGACGTGGGCCTGGACTACCTGTCCCTGGCGCGCCCGGCGGGCACCCTCTCCGGAGGGGAGGCCCAGCGCATCCGGCTGGCGACGCAGATCGGCTCGGGCCTGGTCGGCGTGCTCTACGTCCTGGACGAGCCGAGCATCGGGCTGCACCAGCGCGACAACCACCGGCTGATCGAGACCCTGACGCGGCTGCGCGACCTCGGCAACACGCTCATCGTCGTCGAGCACGACGAGGACACCATCGGGATGGCCGACTGGGTCGTCGACATCGGCCCCGGCGCGGGGGAGCACGGCGGCCACGTGGTGCACAGCGGCTCGGTCGAGGGGCTGCGGACCCACCCCACCTCGCTGACGGGCCAGTACCTTTCGGGCCGCCGGTCCATCCCCGTGCCGGCGCAGCGACGGCCCCAGGACGGCCGGGTCGTGACCGTGCGCGGCGCGCGGGAGAACAATTTGCGCAACGTCGACGTCTCGTTCCCGCTGGGCAACCTCGTCGCGGTGACGGGCGTCTCCGGATCGGGCAAGTCCACGCTGGTCAACGACATCCTCTACCACGTGCTCGCCAACCAGCTCAACGGCGCGCGCCACGTCCCGGGCCGGCACCGGCGGGTGGAGGGGCTGGACGCCCTCGACAAGGTGGTGCACGTCGACCAGAGCCCGATCGGCCGGACGCCGCGGAGCAACCCCGCGACCTACACGGGTGTCTTCGACCACGTCCGCCGGCTCTTCGCGGAGACCACCGAGGCCAAGGTGCGGGGCTACCTGCCCGGCCGCTTCTCGTTCAACGTCAAGGGCGGTCGGTGCGAGGCATGCTCGGGCGACGGGACGCTCAAGATCGAGATGAACTTCCTGCCCGACGTCTACGTGCCCTGCGAGGTGTGCCACGGCCGGCGCTACAACCGCGAGACCCTCGAGGTGCACTTCAAGGGCAGGACGATCGCCGACGTCCTCGACATGCCCATCGAGGAGGCGGCCGAGTTCTTCGCGGCGGTGCCGGTGATCAGCCGCCACCTGACCACGCTGGTCCAGGTCGGCCTGGGCTACGTGCGCCTGGGCCAGCCGGCCACCACGCTGTCCGGCGGCGAGGCCCAGCGGGTCAAGCTGGCGGCGGAGCTGCAGAAGCGCTCCTCGGGCCGGACCATCTACGTGCTCGACGAGCCGACCACCGGTCTGCACTTCGAGGACATCAACAGGCTGCTGGGCGTGCTGCAGGGCCTGGTCGACAAGGGGAACACGGTCATCGTCATCGAGCACAACCTCGACGTCATCAAGTCGGCCGACTGGCTGGTCGACATGGGCCCCGAGGGCGGCAGCGGCGGCGGTACGGTCGTGGTCGAGGGGACGCCCGAGCGGGTCGCCGACCACCCGACGAGCCACACGGGGGCCTTCCTCGCACCGTTGCTCGAGTCCGACCGACGCGGTCACGGCGTCGCCGCCGACCGACGCCGCACGAGCGCCTGAGGAGGGGCCGATGCCCGACCAGCCGACCGACACCGGCCCCGCGCGGGGCGGGTCGCCGGTGACCTCCGGCGGCACGGGCGGCTCGTGCTGCGCCTCCCGCCGGACGGTGCTGTGTGCCGCGGCGGGGCTGTCCGCGCTGGCCCCGGCCTCGGCGGCCCTGACCGCCTGCGGCAGCGGCGACGGGCAGGCCACCGGGCCCACCGTGGCCGACGACGGGACCGTGACCGTCCCGGTGGCCGACACGGCCGTCGGCGAAGCCACCTACTACGGCGACGCCAAGGTCGTGGTGACCCACCCCTCGCAGGACGACTACCGGGCCTTCGACGCCACCTGTCCGCACCAGGGTTGCGCGACGTCCTCCTTCGACGACGGTGTCCTCGTCTGCCCCTGCCACGGCAGCGAGTTCGACCCGGCGACGGGCGACGTGGTCGGCGGCCCTGCCCCGACCGGCCTGCGGGCGCTGACGGTGACCCGCGACGGGGACGACCTCCAGATCCGTGGCTGACCCCGCCAGCTACCGTCCGCGCCCCGGCGAGATCCCGACCGAGCCCGGCGTCTACCGGTTCCGCGACCAGCACGGCCGGGTTATCTACGTCGGCAAGGCCCGGTCGCTGCGCTCGCGGCTCTCCTCCTACTTCCAGGACCTGGGGGCCCTGCACCCCCGGACCCGCCAGATGGTCACGACGGGGGCCAGCGTCGAGTGGACCGTCGTGCGCAACGAGGTCGAGGCGCTGCAGCTCGAGTACTCCTGGATCAAGGAGTTCGACCCCCGCTTCAACGTCAAGTACCGCGACGACAAGTCCTACCCCTACCTCGCGGTGACCATGGGGGAGGAGTACCCCCGGGCCCAGGTGATGCGCGGTGCGAAGCGGCCCGGGACCCGCTACTTCGGGCCCTACGCGCACGCGTGGGCGATCCGCGAGACCCTCGACACCCTGCTGCGGGTCTTTCCGGTCCGCACGTGCTCCAAGGGTGTGTTCCGGCGGGCCGAGCAGAGCGGTCGGCCGTGCCTGCTGGGCTACATCGACAAGTGCTCGGCGCCCTGCGTGGGCCGGGTCAGCGCGGAGGAGCACCGTGACATCGCCGAGGACTTCTGCGACTTCATGGCCGGCGACACCCAGCGCTTCGTCCGGCGCCTCGAGCGGCAGATGAAGGACGCCTCCGCCGAGCTCGACTTCGAGACCGCGGCCCGGCTGCGCGACGACGTCGGTGCCCTGCGGCGGGCGCTCGAGCGCTCTGCCGTGGTGCTGCCCGACGCCACGGACGCCGACGTCTACGCCCTGGCCGACGACGAGCTCGAGGTGGCTGTCCAGGTCTTCCACGTGCGTGGTGGCCGCGTCCGCGGGCAGCGGGGCTGGGTCTCGGAGAAGGGGGCCGAGGACCTCGGGTCGATCGTCGAGCACCTGCTGCAGCAGGTCTACGGCGGGGAGCGCGGCGAGGACGTGCCGCGCGAGGTGCTCGTCCCGGTCACCCCCGCCGACCATGCCGAGCTGGAGGCGTGGCTCACCGGGCTGCGGGGGTCGCGGGTGCGGGTGCGGGTGCCCCAGCGCGGCGACAAGCGCACGCTGATGCAGACCGTGGCCCGCAACGCCGAGCAGTCCCTGGCCCGCCACAAGGTGGCCCGCTCGGGCGACCTGACGCTGCGCTCCCAGGCCCTGCAGGACCTCCAGGAGATGCTGGAGCTCGAGGAGGCGCCGCTGCGCATCGAGTCCTTCGACATCAGCCACGTCCAGGGCAGCGACGTCGTCGGGTCCATGGTGGTCTTCGAGGACGGTCTGGCACGCAAGTCCGAGTACCGCCGGTTCATCGTGCGCGACGGCACCGGCGACGACACGGCCGCGATGCACGAGGTGCTGACCCGGCGGTTCCGTCACCTTCTCTCGGCCGGCAGCCGTGCGCTGCCCGAGCCCGGACCTCCGGGGGGAGGGGCCGCCGACGCGGCAGGGGCGCCGGCGGGCGACGACGCGCGCAGCGCCAAGTTCCGCTACCCGCCCAACCTGGTGGTCGTCGACGGTGGCCTGCCGCAGGTCAACGCCGCGCAGGCCGCCCTGCGGCAGGTCGGGGTGCAGGACGTGGCCGTCGTCGGGCTGGCCAAGCGGCTGGAGGAGGTCTGGGTGCCCGGCCAGGACCACCCCGTCGTGCTGCCCCGCACCAGCGAGAGCCTCTACCTGCTGCAGCGCGTCCGCGACGAGGCGCACCGCTTCGCCAACGCCTTCCACCGGCAGCGACGCTCACGGTCGATGACCACCAGCCAGCTCGACGGCATACCCGGTCTGGGCAAGGCCCGCCAGCAGGCGCTCCTGGCCCGGTTCGGGTCGGTCAAGGCGTTGCGCAGGGCCAGCGTCGAGGACCTCCAGGAGGTGCCGGGGATCGGCGCGGCGGTCGCCACGGCCGTCGTCGCCCGCCTCCACGGCACCGAGCCGGGCCCGGCGGTTAACCTGAGTACCGGCGAGGTCCTGGAGTGAGGCGTCCACCGCCGGTGCCCACCTCCTCCGCGGGCCGTGCCGCCCGCCAGCCCCCCGAGACGACAGGTGGACCGTGACCCCCCAGGACCGCACCGCCGAGCTGCCGCCCGAGACGACCGGCGACGGCAGCCGCCGCCACGACGTCGTCATCCTGACCGGCATGTCCGGCGCCGGCCGGACCACCGCGGGCGACGTCCTGGAGGACCGGGGGTGGTACGTCGTGGACAACCTGCCGCCCTCGATGATCGTGGAGCTGATGGAGGTCACCGCCGACGACCCGCAGCGGCAGAAGGTCGCGGCCGTGGTCGACGTGCGCAGCCGTGACTTCACCACCGAGCTGTCGACCGCGCTCCAGGCGCTCGCGGAGCGTGGCTGGCGCCCCCGGGTCGTCTTCGTGGACGCCTCCGACGAGGCGCTCGTGCGCCGGTTCGACGCGGTCCGCCGGCCGCACCCGCTGCAGGGGGAGGGACTGCTGCTCGACGGGATCCGCCGGGAGCGGCGGATGCTGTCCGACCTGCGGTCCAACGCCGACGTCGTGGTCGACACCAGCAACTACAACGTCCACCAGCTCAGCGCGAAGGTGGACTCGCTCATCGAGACCGGGGTCAAGGTGCGCCTGCGCCTGGCCGTCATGTCCTTCGGGTTCAAGTACGGCATCCCCCTGGACGCCGACACCGTGCTCGACCTGCGGTTCCTGCCCAACCCGTACTGGGACCCGGCCATGCGTCCCTACACCGGCAAGGACGGCGCCGTCCGTGACTTCGTGCTCGGCCAGGACCTGGCGGGCAGCTTCCTGGACCACACCGAGCGAATGCTGCGCACGGCGGTGGCCGGCTACCTGGCCGAAGGACGACGCTTCGTCACCGTGGCGGCGGGCTGCACCGGCGGCAAGCACCGCTCGGTGGCCATCGCCGAGGAGCTGGCGCTGCGGCTGGCCGACCTGGAGGACGTGGGCGTGCAGCTGACCACCTTTCACCGGGACCTGGGCCGGGAATGAGCGCACCACGCGTCGTGGCGCTGGGGGGCGGTCACGGGTTGTCCGCCTCGCTGCAGGCCCTGCGGCACATGACCGAGGCCATCACGGCCGTCGTCACCGTCGCGGACGACGGCGGCTCGAGCGGTCGCCTGCGCCAGGAGTTCGACATCCTGCCACCGGGTGACCTGCGCATGGCGCTGGCCGCGCTCTGCGAGGACACCGGGTGGGGCCACCAGTGGTCCGCGGTGCTGCAGCACCGGTTCCGCGGTCACGGAGAGCTGGGCGGGCACGCTCTGGGCAACCTGCTCATCACCGCGCTGTGGGACCTCCTGCCGGACGAGCACGTCCGCGGCCTGGACCTCGTCGGCCGCCTGCTCAACACCCGCGGCAGGGTGCTGCCGATGTCCCTCGTCCCGCTCGACATCGAGGCCGGCATCCTGGTGCCCGACGACATGGGGGAGCCGACCGAGATCTCGGTCCGTGGCCAGTCGCGGGTCGCCAAGCACCCCGGCAAGGTGGTGCGGGTCCGGCTGCTGCCGGAGGCACCCCCGGCCTGTCCGGAGGCGCTCGAGTCGATCAAGCTGGCCGACGTGGTCGTCCTGGGCCCAGGCTCGTGGTTCACCTCGGTGATGCCGCACCTGCTCGTCCCCGACCTGCGCCAGGCGCTGCAGGACACCCCGGCCGTCCGGGTGCTGACGCTCAACGTGAGCCTCACCGACGACGAGGCCAGCGGCTACACGGTCGCCGAGCACGTCCACACGGTCGTCGAGCACGCGCCGGGCCTGACGTTCGACCACGTCATCGCCGACCCGCAGGTGGTGCGGACCCGGGCCGAGCGGGAGGCGCTGCAGGCCGCGGTCGACCTGCTCGGGGCCCGCCTGGTCGTCACCGACGTGGGGAGCGCGAGGTCTCCCGGCCTGCACGACACCCTGCGCCTGGCGGCCGCCTACCGCGACGTGCTGGGGGTGCGGACCCCATGAGCGCCGCGCCCCTCCCGGTCGCGGGCGCAGCGTCACGGACCCGGCCGGGAGGACGTCGATGAGCCGCGGACAAGGTAGCCTGCCGCACGCGGGTGGGAACCAGCCAGGGTCACTGACCACCACCCCGCCCGAGCGCACCAGGAGGTTGACGGCTGTGGCGATGACCGCGAAGGTCAAGGACGAGCTCAGCAGGCTCCCGGTGACCAGGACGTGCTGCCGCAAGGCGGAGGTCTCGACGATGCTGCGCTTCGCCGGCGGGCTGCACATCGTCGGTGGCCGGATCGTCATCGAGGCCGAGCTGGACACCGCCCAGAGCGCGCGCCGGCTCCGCGCCTTCATGGCGGAGGTCTACGGCAGCAGCAGCGAGCTGATGGTCATGAGCCCGGGCGGGCTGCGCAAGCACACGAGGTATGTGGTGCGCGCCACCTCCGACGGGGAGTCGCTGGCCCGGCAGACCGGGCTGATCGACCACCGCGGCCGTCCGGTGCGCGGCCTGCCGCCCCGGGTCGTCGGCGCCGCCGTCTGCGACGCGGAGGCGGCCTGGCGCGGGGCCTTCCTCGCCCACGGCTCGATCACCGAGCCCGGGCGGTCGTCCTCGCTGGAGATCACCTGCCCGGGCCCCGAGGCGGCCCTGGCGCTCGTCGGGGCCGCCCGCCGGCTCGGCATCCAGGCCAAGGCGCGCGAGGTGCGCGGGGTGGACCGGGTCGTGATCCGCGACGGCGACGCCATCGGGGCGATGCTGACCCGCCTCGGCGCGCACGACGCCGTGCTGGCGTGGGAGGAGCGGCGGATGCGCCGCGAGGTGCGGGCCACGGCCAACCGCCTGGCCAACTTCGACGACGCCAACCTGCGCCGGTCCGCCCGGGCGGCGGTCGCCGCCGGCGCCCGCGTCGAGCGGGCGCTGGAGATCCTCGCCGAGGAGGTCCCGGAGCACCTCCGGGTGGCCGGCGAGCTGCGGCTGCAGCACAAGCAGGCCTCGCTGGAGGAGCTGGGCCAGCTCGCCGACCCGCCGATGACCAAGGACGCCGTCGCCGGACGCATCCGCCGCCTGCTGGCGATGGCGGACAAGCGCGCGGAGGACCTGGGGATCGAGGGGACCGAGGCCAACCTCACGGCCGACATGCTCGAGGACTGAGCCCCTCCGGCAGGGTGCCCCCTCCTTTGGAAGGGTCGCGGCAGGGCCGATAGGTTGGTGGCTGACGACGTCGTCGACCACCAGCGGCGCGCACCCGCGCGCCCGCCACCTGACGAGGGAAGGTTCTTCCATGACCGTTCGCGTAGGCATCAACGGATTCGGGCGCATCGGCCGCAACTTCATGCGGGCCGTGCTGGCGTCCGGAGCCGACATCGAGATCGTCGCGGTGAACGACCTCACCGACAACGAGACGCTGGCCCACCTGCTCAAGTACGACTCGATCCTGGGCCGACTGGACGGCGAGGTCAGCGCGACCGAGGACGAGATCCGGGTCAACGGCAAGGCGGTCAAGGCGTTCGCCGAGAAGGACCCGTCGGCCCTGCCCTGGGGCGACCTGGGTGCCGACATCGTCGTGGAGTCCACCGGCATCTTCACCGACGCCACCAAGGCGCAGGCCCACATCGACGCCGGCGCCAAGAAGGTCATCATCTCGGCGCCGGCCAAGAACGAGGACCTCACCCTGGTCCTCGGGGTCAACGACGACGACTACGACCCCGCCGCGCACACGATCATCTCCAACGCCTCCTGCACGACCAACTGCCTGGCCCCGATGGCCAAGGTCCTGCACGAGGAGTTCGAGATCGTGCGTGGCCTGATGACGACGATCCACGCCTACACGGCCGACCAGAACCTCCAGGACGGGCCGCACAAGGACCTGCGCCGTGCGCGTGCAGCGGCCCTGAACATCGTGCCGACGAAGACCGGTGCGGCCCAGGCCGTCGCGCTGGTGCTCCCCGAGCTCAAGGGCCGCTTCGACGGCTACGCGCTGCGGGTGCCGGTGCCGACCGGCTCGGCCACTGACCTGACCTTCGAGGCGGGTCGGGAGACCACCGTCGAGGAGGTCAACAACGCGATGCGCAAGGCCGCGGAGGGCCCGCTCAAGGGCATCCTGCGCTACACCGAGGACCCGATCGTCTCCAAGGACATCGAGACCGACCCGGCCTCGTGCATCTTCGACGCCGGCCTGACCAAGGTCATCGGCAACCAGGTCAAGGTCGTGGGCTGGTACGACAACGAGTGGGGCTACTCCAACCGTCTCGTCGACCTCGTCGCCCTCGTCGGCTCCAAGCTCTGAGCCTGATGCGCACGATCGAGCAGCTGGGGGAGGACCTCGGCGGACTCGCGGGCCGCACGGTGCTGGTCCGCAGCGACCTCAACGTGCCCCTCGACGGCACGACGATCACCGACGACGGCCGGGTCCGGGCCTCGGTGCCGACGATCCGTGCGCTCGCGGAGGCGGGCGCACGGGTCGTGGTGACCGCCCACCTGGGCCGTCCGAAGGGCGAGCCCGACCCGCGCTACTCGCTCGCACCGGTCGCCGAGCGGCTCGGCGAGCTGCTCGGTCGACCGGTGACCTTCGTCGAGGAGACGGTGGGGGAGCGGGCCACGACCGCGGTGCGCGCCATGGCCGACGGTGACGTCGTCGTCCTGGAGAACCTGCGCTTCAACGCCGGCGAGACCGCCAAGGGCGACGGCGAGCGCGCCGAGTTCGCCCGGCAGCTCGCCGGGCTCGCCGACGCCTTCGTCTCCGACGGCTTCGGGGTCGTCCACCGCGCCCAGGCGTCGGTGTATGACGTCGCTCGGCTGCTCCCGCACGCGGCGGGCGGCCTGGTCCACGCCGAGGTCGACGTCATGCGGCGGCTGCGGGAGGACCCGCAGCGGCCCTACGTGGTCATCCTCGGCGGTGCCAAGGTCAGCGACAAGCTCGGTGTCATCGAGTCCCTCCTGTCGGTGGCCGACAAGCTGCTCGTGGGCGGGGGCATGGTGTTCACCTTCCTGCGCGCGCAGGGCCACGAGGTCGGCACCAGCCTGCTGGAGGAGGACCAGGTCGACACGGTCCGCGGCTACCTCGAGACCGCCGCGGAGAAGGGCGTGGAGATCGTCCTGCCCGTCGACGTCGTCGTGGCCGACGCCTTCTCGGCCGACGCCCGTCACGAGGTGGTCGCGGCCGACGCGATCCCGGCCGACATGATGGGCCTGGACATCGGGCCGGAGTCCGAGCAGCTCTTCACCCAGGCCCTCGCCGACGCCCGCACCGTGTTCTGGAACGGCCCGATGGGCGCCTTCGAGATGGCTCCCTTCGCCTCGGGCACCAAGGCGGTGGCCACGGCTCTGGTCGACCGGACCAGGGACGGCGCGATGACGGTCGTCGGTGGCGGTGACAGCGCCGCGGCCGTGCGCGACCTCGGCTTCGCCGACGACGACTTCGGGCACATCTCCACCGGCGGCGGGGCGAGCCTGGAGTATCTCGAGGGCAAGGAGCTCCCCGGCCTTGCGGTGCTGGAGGACTGATGGCGCAGACGAAGAGCACCCCGCGCACGCCCCTGATGGCGGGCAACTGGAAGATGAACCTCGACCACCTCCAGGCCACGCACCTGGTGCAGAAGCTCGACTGGACGCTCAAGGACGCCCGGCACGACTTCGCCGCGGTGGAGGTCGCCGTCCTCCCGCCCTTCACCGACCTGCGGTCGGTCCAGACGCTGGTCCAGGGTGACAACCTCGACCTGCGCTACGGGGGGCAGGACCTCTCCCAGCACGACGAGGGGGCTTACACCGGCGAGATCTCGGGCGCCTTCCTGGCCAAGCTCGGGTGCACCTACGTCGCCGTCGGGCACAGCGAACGACGCCTGTACCACGCCGAGGACGACCGGGTCGTCGCGGCCAAGGTGCGGGCGGCGCTGCGGCACGGTCTGACGCCGATCCTGTGCGTCGGTGAGCCCCTGGACGTCCGGCAGGCCGGCAGGCACGTCCAGCACGTCGTGGGACAGCTGGCCGGCGCCCTCGACGGTCTCGACGGCGACCAGGTCTCCCGGGTCGTCGTGGCCTACGAGCCCGTGTGGGCGATCGGCACCGGCGAGGTGGCCACGCCGCAGGACGCCCAGGAGGTGTGCGCGGCGGTCCGGGGCACCGTCCGTGAGCTGGTCGGCGACCAGGTCGCCGACGGGCTGCGCATCCTCTACGGCGGCTCGGTGAAGGCCGCCAACGTGGCCGAGATCATGGCGCAGGAGGACGTCGACGGGGCCCTCGTCGGGGGTGCCTCGCTCGTCGTGGACGACTTCGCCGCGATCTGCCGCTACCGCCAGCATCACGGTGGCTCCGCCTGAGGTGACCGGGCCGCGCGCCGCGTCGGGCGCGCCGGACCGCCTGGGTTAGGCTGTACGTCGCCCCGCGGCCCCTCGCGGCCGCGGGGCGACAGACAAGCTTTCCGACCCGATGACGAGGTGTGTCCCGCGTGGACTACGTGCGCTGGTTCCTGAACGCCCTGCTGGTGATCACCAGCTGTTTCCTCGTGCTGCTCATCCTCATGCACAAGGGGCGCGGGGGCGGCATGTCCGACATGTTCGGGGGTGGCATGAGCAGCAGCCTGGGCGGGTCGTCGGTGGCCGAGCGCAACCTCAACCGGATCACCGTCGCGGTCGCGCTCGTGTGGATCACGGTCATCGTGGGGCTCGGCCTGCTCGTCCGCTTCGGCTGACCGGCACAGCTCCTCCGCCGCGCCGGTGACGGCGCGACCCTGGTGAGCACGGGGTCTGCCGGGTTACTCTGCCCACCTGGAACACGGCTGTGTCCGGGTCCGTCGCCGACGCAGCCGACACAGGGGTATGAAGGAGGCACCGCATGGCAGGGACCAACGCGATCCGCGGCAGCAGGGTGGGCTCGGGCCCGATGGGAGAGTCCGAACGGGGGGACACCGCGCCGCGCATCGTCGTCAGCTACTGGTGCGCGAACGGCCACGAGACCACACCCAGCTTCGCCCGGGGCGAGGAGATCGAGGTCCCGGAGACCTGGGACTGTCCGCGGTGCGGGCTGCCCGCCGGGACGGACCCGGCCCACCCGCCGGAGGCGCCCCGGATCGAGCCCTACAAGACCCACCTGGCCTACGTGAAGGAGCGCCGGAGCGACTCCGACGGCGCCGCGCTGCTGGAGGAGGCCCTGGAGGCCATGCGCCGCCGCGGCGTGGGCGGCGGCTCCGCCGAGGGCTGAGCCGCCGGTCCCCTAGACCTGGTCGAGCGAGGCGGCGGCGGCCTCGTCGAGCCACCACACGGTCTCGTGCCGTCCGCGGACGCAGGACGCGGGCACCTGGGGGTCGTCCCGCGTGCCCCGGGCGAGCGCCACGGCCTCGGCCTTGTCCGCACCGGCCACCAGCAGCCACACCGCCGAGGCCTGCGCCAGGGCGGGCAGGGTCAGCGTCACCCGCGTCGGCGGCGGCTTCGGCGAGTCCCCCACGGCTGCGGTGGTGCGGTCCTCCACCCCCAGCTGGGGACGGCCGGGGAAGAGCGAGGCGACGTGGGCGTCCGGCCCCACGCCCAGCATCACGACGTCGAGCTCGGGGACGCCCGACCCCTCCGGTGCGTGCCGGGCCAGCTCGGCCGCATACCGTGCGGCGGCCTCCGTGGCCTGCTCGGGGTCGGACCCGGCCGGCACCCGGTGGACGTGCTCGCGGCGCACGGGCAGGTCGCCCAGCCCGGCGTCGTCGGCCTGGGCGTCGTTGCGGTCCTCGTGCCCCTCGGGCACGAACCGCTCGTCGCCCCACCACAGGTGCACCTGCTGCCAGACGGCACGCTCCAGGTCGCCGGACCGCGCGCGCCCGGCCAGGTCCTCCATGACGGCCGTTCCCATGGAGCCACCGGTCAGCACGAGGTGGGCCTGTCCGCGGGTGGCCACGGCGTCGTGGACCCGGCGGTCCAGCTCGTCCACGACGGTCCGGGCGACGGCGCCCTTGTCCGGGAAGGTCCGGACCTCTCCGGCCCGGGCCGTCTCGAGGGCCTCCTCCACGCGGGCCTGCACGGCCTCGTCGGCGGCCCGCTCCGAGGGGGAGCGACGTCCCAGGGCGCGGCTCGAGACGCTCGCACGGTCGGAGGTGTCGACGTCCTCCGGCCCGGCGGGCACGTCGCCCGCCTGCGCGGCGCGGCTCCGGGTGGACCCGCGGCTGACCAGAGGCAGCCCCTCGCGCAGAGCGACGGCGTAGACCTCGTCGGGGTCGAGCCGGCGCAGCTCGTCGGCCAGCGTCTGCGCCAACGAGGGGGTGTGCAGGGCCACGAGACGGGGCAGGCTGCCGACACGGCTGAGCGTGGCGGTGTCCGTGCCGTCCTCGGTGCGCACCAGGTCGATCGGACCCGAGACGCGCTCCAGGCGCACGCTGACCAGGCCGCTGCCGGCGGCGCTGCGCACACGGGTGACGGGACACCGCAGCATGGCCGCCAGCCAGCCGGCGAGCAGGGCCGCTCCCGGGTGGTCGGGCTCGGCGGTGACGGCCGCCCCCGTGACCGGCTCGAAGGGTGCGGACTCCAGCGAGGCGGCCAGGAGCGCCCGCCACCGGGTGATGCGCGTCCACGCGAGGTCGCTGTCCCCGGGGGCGTAGTGGCGGTCCCGGCGCTTCAGCTGGGTCGCGGGCCTGGGGCAGACGGTGGCGTCGGTGATCCGCCGGTGCGCCATCTGCCCCAGCGGCGAGCCGGCCACGTCGGCGGGCGGCTCGCCCGGCCACCAGGCGACGATGGGGGAGTCGGGCAGCAGCAGCGGGGTGACGACGGACGCCTCCTGGCGGGTGAGGTCGCCGTAGAGGCGCAGCACGACGATCTCGCTGGCGCCCGCGTCGCCGCCCACCCGGATCTGGGCGTCGAGGCGGCCCCTGCCACGGCTGTTGGCCAGGACGAGCACGAGGATCCGCGCCGGGTGCTGCCGTGTCGCGTCGTTGGCCGCGCGGATGGCGGCGTCGGCCTGGTCCTCGTCCACGGTGACCAGCAGGGTGAGGACGCGGCCCATGGCCATGGCGCCCACCTCGTTGCGCAGGCGCAGGAGCTCCTTGGAGACCGCGCTGGTCGAGGTGCTCGGCAGGTCGCGGATCACGGGAGCCTCCACTCACGGCCGTCGCGGCGCAGCAGCTCGTCCGCGTCGTCCGGGCCCCAGGTCCCGGCGGGGTAGTCGTCGGGCCCGGAGCGGCTGCGCGACCAGCTGTCGATGATGGGGTCCAGGATCTTCCAGGACAGCTCGACCTCCTCGTGGCGGGGGAAGAGCGGGGGCTCGCCGAGGAGCACGTCCAGGATGAGCCGCTCGTAGGCCTCCGGGCTGGACTCGGTGAAGCTGGCGCCGTAGCCGAAGTCCATGGTCACGTCCCGCACCTCCATCTGGCTGCCGGGCACCTTGGAGCCGAAGCGGATGGTCACGCCCTCGTCGGGCTGGACCCGGATGACGACCGCGTTCTGGCCCAGCTCCTCGGTCGCGGTGTCCGTGAACGGCAGGTGCGGCGCCCGCTTGAGCATGACGGCGATCTCGGTCACCCGCTTGCCCAGCCGCTTCCCTGCACGGAGGTAGAAGGGGACCCCCGCCCACCGCCGGGTGTGCACCCACAGCTTGACCGCGGCATACGTCTCGGTGGTGGACCCCGCCCCGACCCCGTCCTCCTCGAGGTAGCCGGGGACCTTCTCGTCGCCCTGCCAGCCCGCGGTGTACCGCCCCCGCGCGGTGCTCGTGGTGAGGTCCTCGGGCAGGCGCACCGAGGCGAGCACCTTCTCCTTCTCCGCGCGCACCGCGTCGGCGGTGAAGGCGATCGGTGG
The DNA here is from genome assembly GCF_000421185.1 of Ornithinimicrobium pekingense DSM 21552. Lineage (GTDB taxonomy): Bacteria > Actinomycetota > Actinomycetes > Actinomycetales > Dermatophilaceae > Ornithinicoccus > Ornithinicoccus pekingensis. Next base: position 225,852 of record NZ_ATWJ01000010.1, on the reverse strand, counting down.
CTCCATGGCGGTCAGGGCGAGCAGCTGGAGCAGGTGGTTCTGGATGACGTCGCGGGCGGCACCGACCTCGTCGTAGTAGCCGGCCCGGCCGCCGATACCGATGTCCTCGGCCATGGTGATCTGCACGTGGTCCACGTAGTGGCTGTTCCACACCGGCTCGAACATCTGGTTGGCGAAGCGCAGCGCCAGCAGGTTCTGCACCGTCTCCTTGCCCAGGTAGTGGTCGATGCGGAAGACCGAGTCCGGCGGGAAGACGTTCTCGACGATGGCGTTGAGCTCCTGGGCGCTGGCCAGGTCGTGGCCGAAGGGCTTCTCGATCACCACGCGCCGCCAGGTGCCCGGCCGGGGGTCGGACAGCCCGCTGGCCTGCAGCTGGTCGCACACCGGCCCGAACCAGGCCGGCGGGATGGACAGGTAGAAGGCGTGGTTGCCCCCGGTGCCCCGCTGTTCGTCCAGCTCGTGCACGGTGCGGGCGAGGAGCCGGAACGCGTCCGGGTCGTCGAAGGCGCCCGGCACGAACCGGAACCCCTCGGCGAGGGACCGCCAGACCTCCTCCCGGAACTCGGTGCGGGCATGGGCCCGCACCGAGTCGTGGACGACCTTGGCGAAGTCCTGGTCGGCCCACTCCCGGCGGGCGAAGCCCACGAGGGAGAAGCCCGGCGGCAGCAGCCCGCGGTTGGCCAGGTCGTAGATGGCCGGCATGAGCTTCTTGCGGGCGAGGTCACCCGTCACGCCGAACATCACCATGCTGCACGGTCCCGCGATCCGCGGCAGCCGCTTGTCGTCAGGATGTCGCAGCGGGTTGAGGTCGGGTGTGACCTCCGCCGGGGTGCCGGGCATCAGCCCAGTGCCGCGCGCAGCTGCTCGAGGCCACGCGCCTGGTCGGTGAGGTGCAGGCGCAGGACGGGCCGGCCGTGCTCGGCGAGCACCGCGGCGTCGCCCGCGGCCTGGGCCGTGATGAACTCCCCGAAGGTGTAGTCCTTGCCGGGCACGGCGAGGTCCTGCTCCGGCGCACCGGTGACCTGCAGGTAGACACCCTGGGCGGGTCCGCCCTTGTGGTACTGGCCGGTGGAGTGCAGGAACCGCGGGCCCCAGCCGAAGGTGACCGGCCGGCCCGTGCGGCGCACCAGGTCGGCCTGCACCGAGGCGAGGCCGGCGAGGCGGAGCCGGTCGAGGTAGACCATCACGGCCAGGTAGCCGCGCGCGGGGTCCAGCTGCCGCGTCAGGGCCTCCACGGCCTCCTGCAGGGTCGAGGTGCCGGGGGGCAGCCAGCTGCCGGCGCGGATCTCGACCGCGTCGTCGACGGCCACCGGGTCGTCGCCCTCCCCGGCCCCCTGCTCCATGATGTCGCGGGCGGCCTGCTTGGCGCTCTCGACGTCGGGCTGGTCGAAGGGGTTGATGCCGAGCAGGCGTCCGGCGACCGCCGTCGCGACCTCCCAGAGGAGGAACTGCGCCCCCAGGGGGCCGGCGACGTTCACCTGCGAGCCGGCCGCCGCTCCCGCCGGCGCCGTGCCGCTCTCGTCGTGGCCGTCGTCGCCGTCCAGGTCGGTGTCCGGGTCGGCGATGAGGGCCACGACGGTGCAGTCGGTGGTGTCCTCCAGCCCGTCGGTGGGTCCGGCGTGGGCCGGCACCACCACCGGGAGCACACCCGTGCCCTCCTTGCCCGTGGACTCGGCGATGAGCTGCTCGGCCCAGTCGGCCAGGCCGGAGATGCCCGACCCGGCGTCGGCGAAGAGGAGCTTGTCGCGCAGCGGCTCGGTGCCTCCCAGCGCGGCGCCCAGGCGCAGGCCCGGGTTGCCCTGGTCGTCGTCGGCCAGCAGGTCGGCGACCTCCTCGGCCTCGTCCAGCAGGGCCGCGATGTCCGCACCGGCCAGGCCCGAGGGAACCAGCCCGAAGGCGGTCAGGGCCGAGTAGCGTCCGCCGACGTCCGGGTCGGCGTTGACGACCCGGTAGCCGTCCGCCCGGGACTGCTCGTCCAGGGGGCTCCCGGGGTCGGTGACGATGACGACACGCTCGGTGGGGTCGATGCCGGCGTCGGTGAAGGCCTGGACGAAGGCCCTGCGCTGCGAGTCGGTCTCCAGGGTGGACCCGGACTTGGAGGACACCACCACCGCCGTGGCGCTGATGTCCTCCTCGAGCGCGGCGCGCACCATGTCCGGGTCGGAGCTGTCCAGCACCACCAGCGGCACCCCGGCGGTCGCGCAGATGACCTCCGGCGCCAGGCTGGAGCCGCCCATCCCGCAGAGCACGATGCGGCTGACACCGCGCTCGCGCAGCTGCTCCCGCAGCGCCGACACCTCGCCGACCAGCGGGCGGGAGGACCGGGGCAGACCCACCCACGAGAGGCGGACCGCGGCCTCGGACTCCGCCTCCGGGCCCCACAGGGTGGCGTCCTGGGCGAACAGGCGGGAGGCGAAACGCTCCTCCACGAGGGGGCCCAGGTGCTGCTCGACCGCGTCTGCGGCGGCGCCGAGGGCCTCGACCGTCAGGGCGCTCACGCGCCCTCCTGGTGCTTGGCCAGCTCCTCCGAGACGGTGTCCAGAAGCTCCTGCCAGGACGTCTCGAACTTGTCGACGCCCTCGGTCTCGAGCAGCTCCACGACCTCGGTGTAGGACACCCCCACGCGGGCGAGGTCGTCGAGCACCTGCTGCGCCTCGGCGTAGGACCCGCTGACGGTGTCGCCGCTGATCTTCCCGTGGTCGACGGTGGCCTCCATGGTCTTGGCCGGCATGGTGTTCACCGTGTGGGGCGCCACCAGCTCGGTCACGTAGAGCGTGTCCGGGTAGTCGGGGTTCTTCACCCCGGTCGAGGCCCACAGCGGGCGCTGGACGTTGGCGCCGTCGTCGGCGAGGTTCTGCCAGCGCGGGGTCGAGAAGACCTCCTCGAAGGCCTGGTAGGCGAGCCGGGCGTTGGCGAGCCCGGCCTTGCCGCGCAGCGCCAGGGCCTCGTCGGTGCCGATGGCCTCCAGGCGCTTGTCGATCTCGCCGTCCACGCGGGAGACGAAGAACGAGGCCACCGAGTAGATGGACGACAGGTCCTTGCCGCGCTCCCGGGCCTGCTCGAGGCCGGTCAGGTAGGCGTTCATCACCCCGCGGTAGCGGTCCAGGCTGAAGATCAGCGTGACGTTGACGCTGATGCCCTCGGCCAGCGTCTGGCTGATCGCGGGCAGCCCCTCGACGGTCGCCGGGATCTTGATGAGGAGGTTGGGCCGGTCGATCTCGGCCCACAGCCGCTTGGCCAGCTCGACGGTGCCGGCCGTGTCCTTGGCCAGGTGCGGGTCCACCTCGATGGAGACCCGCCCGTCCAGGCCACCGGTGCGCTCGAAGACGGGGGTGAACACGTCGCAGGCGTTGCGCACGTCCTCCGTGGTGAGGGCGAAGACCGCCTCCTCGGTGGTGCCGGCGGCCAGCGTCTTGATCTGGGGGGTGTACGCCTCGCCCTCGGACAGCGCCGTGGCGAAGATCGTGGGGTTGGTGGTGACGCCCAGCACGCCGCGGTCGATGTAGGTGGCCAGGTCGCCGTCCTGGATCATCGGGCGGTTGAGGTCGTCCAGCCAGACGGAGACACCGGCGTCGGCAAGCTCGTGCAGCGCGGTTCGCGTCTCCTCGGCCGTCGCTACCTCGGTGGGGGACGGGGTCGGCTTGCCCTGGTTCTGGTCGCTCATCGTTGCCTCTCTCACTTCTGCGTCTCGTCGGTGGATCGGGTGCCGCCCTCGCCGGCGTCACCGAGGGTGCTCTCCTCGCCGGTCGGCTCGTGCGGGGTGGTGGTGGCCGGGGCCGCGTCCGCGCCGCCCGAGACGGCGTCGAGGCAGGCGCGGGCGGCCTCGACGACCGCCTCCGCGGTGATCCCGAACTCGCGGTAGAGGGTCTCGTAGTCGGCGGAGGCCCCGAAGTGCTCCAGGCTGACCATGCGGCCGGCGTCACCGACCAGCTCGCGCCAGCCCTGCGACACCCCTGCCTCGACCGAGACGCGTGCCCGCACCTGCGGCGGGAGCACCTCGTCGCGGTAGGCCTGGTCCTGCTCGTCGAACCACTCGCGGCAGGGCATCGACACCACGCGGGTCGGGATGCCGGCGGACTGGAGGGTCTCGCGCGCCTCGACGGCCAGCTGCACCTCCGAGCCGGTGCCGATGAGGACCACCTGGGGGGTGCCACCCTCGGCCTCGGCCAGCACGTAGCCACCGCGCGCGACACCTTCCGCGGACGCCATCACCGAGCGGTCGAAGGTGGGGACGTTCTGCCGGGTGAGGGCCAGCGCGGCCGGGTGGTCGACCGACCCCAGGATGGTGCGCCACGCGACCGCGGTCTCGTTGGCGTCGGCCGGGCGGACGACGTCGAGCCCGGGTATGGCGCGCAGCGCCGCCAGGTGCTCGACCGGCTGGTGCGTGGGGCCGTCCTCGCCCAGGCCGATGCTGTCGTGGGTCCACACGTAGACGACCGGGAGCTGCTGGATCGAGGCCAGCCGCACGGCGGGGCGCATGTAGTCGGAGAAGACCAGGAAGGTGCCGCCGTAGGGCCGGGTCAGGCCCTCCAGCGCGATGCCGTTGAGGATCATGCCCATGCCGTGCTCGCGGATGCCGAAGTGCATGGTGCGCCCGTAGCGGTGGCCCGGGAACATCTCGGTGGCCTTGCCGTCGGGCACGAAGGAGGGCACGCCCTTCATCGTGGTGTTGTTGGACCCGGCCAGGTCGGCGGAGCCGCCCCACAGCTCGGGCATGACGTCGGCCAGGGCCGAGAGCACCTCTCCGGAGGCCTTGCGCGTCGCCATACCCTTGGCGTCGGCGTCGAAGGTCGGCAGGGCCTGCTCCAGCCCCTCGGGGAGCTGCTTGGCCTGCAGGCGGTCCAGGAGCGCGGCGCGCTCGGGGTTGGCGGCACGCCAGGCGTCGAAGCGCTCCTGCCAGGCGGCGCGGGCCTGCCGGCCGCGCTCCACCACCGAGCGGGTGTGCTCGAGCACGGCGTCCTCGACGGGGAAGGAGACGGCCGGGTCGAAGCCCAGGATCTTCTTGGTCGCGGCCACCTCGTCCTCGCCCAGGGCGGAGCCGTGGGAGGCGCCGGTGTCCTGGGCCTCGGGCGCGGGCCAGGCGATGATCGTGCGGAGGATGACGAGGGTGGGCTTGTCGGTGCGCTCGCGGGAGGCCTGGAGCGCGGCGTGGAGCGCGTCCACGTCCTCGGTGTAGGGGCCCTGGCCCCGGGTGTCCACCGCGTCGCCGCTCTCCCCGGCGCCCTGACGCCAGTCCACGGTCTCCACGTGCCAGCCGTAGGCCTCGTAGCGCTTGCCGACGTCCTCGCTGAAGGAGATGTCGGTGTCGTCCTCGATGGAGATGAAGTTCTGGTCGTAGACGACGGTCAGGTTCGACAGCTCCTGGTGGCCGGCCAGGGAGCTGGCCTCGGAGGAGACGCCCTCCATGATGTCGCCGTCGGAGGCGATGACCCAGACGTGGTGGTCGAAGGGCGACTGCCCCTCGGGCGCGTCGGGGTCGAGCATCCCGCGCTGGCGGCGCTGGGCCATCGCCATACCCACCGCGGAGGCGAGGCCCGAGCCGAGCGGCCCGGTGGTGATCTCCACGCCGGTGGTGTGGTGCACCTCGGGGTGGCCCGGGGTCGCGCTGCCCCAGCTGCGCAGCGCCCTGAGGTCGTCGAGCTCGAGGCCGTAGCCGGACAGGTAGAGCTGGATGTACTGGGTCAGGCTCGAGTGACCCGCCGAGAGCACGAACCGGTCGCGCCCCAGCCAGTGCGGCTCGGACGGGTCGTGCCGCATGACGTTCTGGTAGAGCAGGTAGGCGAGCGGGGCCAGGCTCATCGCGGTGCCCGGGTGGCCGCTGCCGACGTTCTGCACGGCGTCCGCGGCGAGCACCCGCACCGTGTCGACGGCGCGGACGTCCACGTCGGTCCAGCCGACCGCGTCGGCCGTCGGCCTGGCCAGGCTGGCGTCGCGGTCGGCGGTCAGGGCGGGGGCGGTGTCGCTCACGAATGCTCCTACGGGTGCGGGGACGGGGTGCGCCGCTCTCGGCCCGTAGCCGGGTCCGGACGGCCTAGCCCCGACCTTAGCCGCTCGTCCTCCGTGCCGCCCTCGTTGCAGACTCTTGCCTCGTCAGGGAGGGGTGGCGCGGTTCGGGTCGGGCACCTGCCACGGAGTACCATCGAGGCACGCCAGCGTCCCCCCGGACGACGCCGCCACCCGAAGGACACCGTGACCTCGCTCGACCCGCGCCCCGCGCCCGACGCTCCTGTCGACGTCCGCGACGGGGACCCGCGAGCGCGGGGCTGGCGCGACGTGGTCCGCGACTACGTCTCCCTGACCAAGCCCCGCATCATCGAGCTGCTGCTGGTCACGACCTTCCCGGTGATGTTCCTCGCCGAGCGCGGCATACCGCCCATCTGGCTCATCGTGGCCACCCTCGTCGGCGGCACCCTGGCCGCGGCGTCGGCCAACGTCCTCAACTGCTACCTCGACCGCGACATCGACGCGCGGATGCACCGCACCTCCAACCGCCCCCTCGTGACGGGGACCGTCACGCCGGGCTCGGCGCTGCTCTTCGGTGCGGTCCTCGGCGTCGCCTCCGTCCTGTGGCTCGGGCTGGTCGTCAACTGGCTGTCGGCCTGGCTGGCGCTCGGGGCGATCGCGCTCTACGTCGTCTTCTACACGATCATCCTCAAGCGCCGCACCAGCCAGAACATCGTCTGGGGCGGGGTCGCCGGGTGCATGCCCGTGCTCATCGGGTGGTCGGCCGTGGCCGACTCGCTGTCCTGGGCGGCGCTCATCCTGTTCCTGGTGGTCTTCTTCTGGACGCCCCCGCACTACTGGCCGCTGTCGATGAGGTTCCGCGAGGACTACGCCGCCGCGGGCGTGCCGATGCTGCCGGTGGTGGCCGAGGACGTCGCGGTCGGCCGGCAGATCGTCGTCTACGCCTGGGTCACCGTGCTCACCTCGCTGGCCCTGGTGCCCGTGGCCCCCATGGGCTGGATCTACACGGTGGTCGCCCTGGTCTCCGGCGCGCTCTTCGTCGTCGAGTCCCACCGGCTCCTGGGGCGCGCCCGCCGCGGCGTCACCGGCAAGGCCCTCGGGGCGATGCGGCTGTTCCACTACTCGATCAGCTACCTGACCCTGCTGTTCCTGGGCGTGGCGGTCGACCCGCTCCTGTACCTCCCCCTGCCGCTGTAGGAGGACCCGCATGACGTCCCCGACCTCGACCACCCCGACGGCGGCCGGCCCCGGCCCCAGGGGTGGCGGAGCGGTCCGCGCGTTCCTGATGCCGACCACCGTGACCGGGTGGGTCCGCGCCACGGCCTGGGCCTCCATGCTGGCCAACGCCCTCCTCATCGTGACCGGGGGAGCGGTGCGCCTCACCGGCAGCGGCCTGGGGTGCCCGACCTGGCCACGGTGCACCGACGCCTCCTGGACCAACACCCCGGAGATGGGGGTCCACGGCTACATCGAGTTCGGCAACCGGACCCTGACCTTCCTGCTGGTGGCCATCTCGGTGCTGACCTTCCTGGCCGTCTGGCGCACCCGCGACCGCCACCCGTCGTTCGTCCGGATCGCCGTCGCGATCGGCCTGGGCATCATCCTGCAGGCGGCCGTGGGCGGCATCACCGTGCGCACCGGCCTCAACCCCTGGGTGGTCGGTGTGCACTTCGTGATCTCGACCGTCCTCGTCGCGCTCGCCGCGGTGCTGGTCGCCCGCACCCGCCGGGTGTCGCTGGAGCAGGTGGCCGTCTCCGAGCGCGCCGGCCAGCTCGGAGGTCCCGAGCGCGGCCTGGCGCGCGGCCTGGCGGGGACGATCGCGGTCAGCGGCGCCCTGACGATCTACCTCGGCACGCTGGTCACCGGCACCGGCCCGCACTCCGGGGACGCCGGTGAGGTCGCCCGGCACGCCTTCGACCCCTACGTCGTCACGCGCGTGCACGTCGTGCCCGTCTACGTGATGGTGGCCGCGACGCTGGCGGCCCTCGCCGTGGCGCTCCGGCGGGGCTGGCCCGCCCCGGTGCGCCGCGTCCTGCTGCTGCTGGGAGCGCTGCTCCTGGCCCAGGCGGCGCTCGGCTACTACCAGTTCTTCAACGGGGTCCCTGTGCTCGCGGTGGGTCTGCACATGGCCGGCGCCGCCGCGCTCGCCGCGGTCATCACCCTCGCGGTCGAGAAGGTGTATGCCGTCTCCCGCCCGGCGGGGGAGACAGCGGGCCGCACGGCGCGCCAGGACGTCCTCACCGACGCCTGACCGCAGCCGGCCCTGCGGCCACTCACGACGCGTTCTTGTCGAGAACGCACGATGCATCACGACGTCCTGACAACGACGCGTCGTGAGTCGTCGGGTCAGGCGGGCGGGGGCGACGGGTCGGTCAGTCCGACCAGCGCAGGTAGCGGCGGGCGACGACGGCCGCGAGCACGCCCCAGAGGAGCAGGACCAGGAACGCCCGCAGGTCCACCCCACCGTCGACGAGCGCGGTGCGCAGGCCGTCACCCAGCGCGGCCGAGGGCAGCAGGCCGACGAGGAGCGCCAACGGCTCGGGCAGGACCCGGGCGGGCAGCAGCACCCCGCCCCCGGCCGCCAGCAGCACCCACACGAGGTTGGCGAGGGCCAGCACCGCCTCCGCGCGCAGGGTCCCGCCGAGGCAGGCGGCCAGCAGCGCGAACACCGTCGCGCCCAGGACCACCGTGACCAGCGCGACGACCAGCCCGAACGGGTCGGGCCGCCAGCCCAGCAGCGCCGCGACCGCGCCGATGACCACGAGCTGGACGGCGAGGACCGCCAGCACGGACAGGGCCTTGGCGGCGAGCAGGCCGCCCCGGCCCAGCGGGGTGGTCCCCAGCAGCCGCAGCACGCCCCAGCGCCGCTCGAACCCCAGCAGGATGGCCTGTCCGGTGAACGCGGTCGACATCACTGCCAGCGCGAGGACCCCGGGGGTGAGCACGTCGATGCGCCGCGCACCGTCCCAGGGACCCACGGCGAGCTCGGGGTAGTCGACGAGCGCGAGGGCGACGAGGGCGAGCAGGGGCAGGACGATCGAGACGAGCAGCTGCTCGCCGTGGCTCAGCAGCCCGACGGCCTCGAACCTCGCCTGGGCCAGGACCCGGGTGCGGGCAGGTGCCGCACGCCCGGTGGCCGGTGCGGCCGGTGCGGTACGCCCGGTGGCCTCGTCGTCGGCTGCGCCCTCGACCCCGGCCCGGGCGGCCGGGTCGCTCATCGCGCGCCCCCGTCCGTGAGGGCGAAGTAGACCTGCTCCAGGCCGTCCTCGCCCGCGACCTCGGCGAGGGTGCCGTCGGCCACGACCCGGCCGGAGGCGATCACGACCACGTGGTCGGCCAGGCGCTCGGCCTCGTCGAAGGAGTGGGTGGTGACCACGGCCGCGGTGCCCGCCCCGGCGGCCTCACGGACGATGGCGTGCACCTCGCGTCGGGAGTGCGGGTCCAGGCCCGCCGTCGGCTCGTCGAGGAAGGCGACCTCGGGTCGCCCCACCAGAGCCGCGGCCAGGGCCACCCGCTGACGCTGGCCGCCCGACAGGCGCCGGACCGTGGTGCCGGCGAAGCCGTCGATGCCCAGCCGCGCGACCAGGGCGTCGAGGTCGGCGGGTCGGCCCCAGAAGCGTGCGAGGTGGCGCAGCAGCGCGACGGGGCGGACCGACTGGGGCAGGCCACCGTCCTGCAGCATCACCCCGACCCGGGCCCGGTGCTCGGGGTCGGCCCGCCACGGGTCCTCGCCCAGCACGCGCACCGTCCCCGAGTCGGGACGCTGCAGGCCGGTGGCGATCTCGACCGACGTGGTCTTGCCGGCCCCGTTCGGCCCCAGCACGCACGTGACCTCCCCGGCGCGGGCGCTCCAGGACAGCCCCTGCAGGGCGTTCACGGTGCCGAAGCGACGGGTCACGTCCTGCATGACGAGCGCCTCGGACGGGGTGGGATGCACGGTCCGCACTCTAGTTGCCCCGCCGGGGCACCCCGTCCCCACACCGCCCGCGGAGGGGTTAGGCCACCCTGCCTTTGGACCTGTCCTGCAAATAGGTCACAATGGAGTAGTGAATTTGGTCGAGATGCACAGCGAGTCCCGCACGCGGGACCGGGTGCGTCGAGCCGTGGGGGAGCAGGGCCCGGTCAGCGCGAGCACGCTCGCCAAGGAGCTGGGCCTGACCCCGGCCGCGGTCCGCCGTCACCTGGACGCGCTGGAGCTCGCGGGAGTCATCGCCGAGTACGAGGCACCCGCCCGCGCCAAGCGCGGCCGCGGCCGTCCCGCCCGCTCCTACGTGCTCACCGCGCTGGGCCAGGACCAGTTCCGCAGCACCTACGACGACGTCGCCACGGCGGCCCTGCACTACCTCGCCGACACGGTGGGGGAGCAGGCGGTCGAGAGCTTCGCCGACCAGCAGATGTCGGTCCTGGAGACCCGGCTGCGCGCCGCCGTCGAGCAGCAGCTGGCCGACACCGGGGCCGACCCCGACGACGTCGACGCCCGCGCCGAGGCGCTGGCCGCCGCCCTGTCGGTCGAGGGGTATGCTGCCTCGGCCCGACCGGTCGGCCAGGGCACCGGGCTCGCCGGTATCCAGCTGTGCCAGGGCCACTGCCCTGTGCGGTCGGTGGCCAGCGAGTTCCGCCACTTCTGCGACGCCGAGACCGACGCGATCTCGCGCATCCTCGGCGTGCACGTGCAGCGGCTGGCCACGCTGGCCGGCGGCGAGCATGTCTGCACCACGTTCGTCCCGACCGGTGCCGTGGGCACCGGCCCCCCGAGCGACGAGGAGCGCGCCAAGGCCCGCCCCTACGTCATACCCCGCACCACCGACCGCACCACCGACCACCCCGCCGACGAGAGGTCAACGCGATGAGCACGAACATCGAGGAGCTGAACCCGGGTCTGAAGGACCTCGGGCGCTACGAGTACGGCTGGGCCGACAGCGACGAGGCCGGCGCCTCCGCACGGCGCGGCCTGAGCGAGGACGTCGTCCGCGACATCTCCGGCCGCAAGAGCGAGCCCGACTGGATGCTGCAGACCCGCCTCAAGGGCCTGCGCCTGTTCGACAAGAAGCCGATGCCGCACTGGGGCGCCGACCTGTCGGACATCAACTTCGACACGATCAAGTACTTCGTGAAGTCCACTGAGAAGCAGGCCACCAGCTGGGAGGACCTGCCCGAGGACATCAAGAACACCTACGACCGCCTGGGCATCCCCGAGGCCGAGAAGCAGCGCCTCGTCGCCGGCGTCGCCGCGCAGTACGAGTCCGAGGTCGTCTACCACCAGATCCGCGAGGACCTGGAGGAGCAGGGCGTCATCTTCGTCGACACCGACACCGGCCTGCGCGAGCACGAGGAGCTCTTCCGGGAGTACTTCGGCTCGGTCATCCCGACCGGTGACAACAAGTTCGCCTCGCTCAACACCGCGGTGTGGTCGGGCGGCTCGTTCATCTACGTCCCCAAGGGCGTGCACGTCGAGATCCCGCTGCAGGCCTACTTCCGGATCAACACCGAGAACATGGGCCAGTTCGAGCGGACGCTGATCATCGCCGACGAGGGCTCCTACGTGCACTACGTCGAGGGCTGCACCGCACCGATCTACAAGACCGACAGCCTGCACAGCGCCGTCGTCGAGATCGTCGTGAAGAAGAACGCCCGCGTGCGCTACACGACGATCCAGAACTGGTCCAACAACGTCTACAACCTGGTCACCAAGCGCGCGACCTGCGACGAGGGCGCGACCATGGAGTGGATCGACGGCAACATCGGCTCCAAGGTCACCATGAAGTACCCGGCCGTCTACCTCCTGGGCGAGCACGCCAAGGGCGAGACGCTGTCCATCGCCTTCGCCGGCGAGGGCCAGCACCAGGACGCCGGCTCCAAGATGGTGCACGCCGCGCCGCACACCTCCTCGACCATCGTGTCCAAGTCGGTGGCCCGTGGCGGCGGCCGCTCGTCCTACCGCGGCCTGGTCCAGATCAACGAGGGTGCCCACCACAGCAGGTCCTCGGTGGTCTGCGACGCGCTGCTGGTCGACCAGATCTCCCGGTCCGACACCTACCCCTACGTCGACGTCCGCGAGGACGACGTGCAGATGGGCCACGAGGCGACCGTCTCCAAGGTGTCCGAGGACCAGATGTTCTACCTGATGTCCCGAGGCCTGTCCGAGACCGAGGCCATGGCGATGATCGTGCGCGGGTTCGTCGAGCCCATCGCCCGTGAGCTGCCCATGGAGTACGCCCTCGAGCTCAACCGCCTCATCGAGCTGCAGATGGAAGGAGCCGTCGGCTGATGTCGCTTCTGATCGACGAGAACACCGAGAAGACCCATGTCGACCCCGCCGGCCAGCTGGGCGGCGACCACCGGATCCCCGACCAGTCGCGTGCCGCGCGCCAGCGGTCCTTCGACGCGGACGCCTTCGGCCTGCCGACCGGCCGTGAGGAGGAGTGGCGCTTCACCCCGGTCGACCGGCTCGGCAACGTCCTGTCGGACAGCCCGACCGACACCACCGGCGACCACGCGGCCGACTTCCAGGTCGAGGCCCCGGCCGAGGCGATCCGCGGCTCCCTCGCCCCGGGCGAGGCACCCCGCGGCACCGTGCTGGTGCCCGAGGACCGCGGCGCCGCCGTGGCCAGCGCCAACACCCCCGAGGCGCTCCACCTCAGCATCCCCGCCGAGGCGCAGTATGCCGAGCCGGTGCGCGTGAGGGTGCACGGCAACGGTGCGGGCCGTCGCAGCAACGCCCACTACGTGCTCGAGGCGGGTCGTCACAGCAAGGCCCTGGTCGTGCTCGACCACACCGGCAGCGCCGACCACACCGGCAACCTCGAGGTCATCGTCGGCGACGGGGCGCAGCTGACCGTGGTCACCCTGCAGCGCTGGGACGACGACGCGGTCCACCTGGGCCAGCACGAGGCCCTCGTCGGCCGCGACGCGACCTACAAGCACATCGCCGTCACGCTCGGCGGCAGCATCGTGCGGGTCAACTCCAACGTCCGCTACGCCGGCCCCGGCGGCGACGCGACCCTGCTCGGCGTCTACTTCGCCGACGCGGGGCAGCACCTGGAGCACCGGTCCTTCGTCGACCACAACGCGCCGCACTGCACCTCCCTGGTCACCTACAAGGGTGCGCTGCAGGGCGACACGGCGCGCACCGTGTGGGTCGGCGACGTCCTCATCCGCAAGGAGGCCGAGGGCATCGAGACCTACGAGCTCAACCGCAACCTCGTGCTCACCGACGGCGCCCGCGCCGACTCGGTCCCCAACCTGGAGATCGAGACCGGGGAGATCGCCGGTGCCGGGCACGCCAGCTCGACCGGTCGCTTCGACGACGAGCAGCTCTTCTACCTGATGTCGCGCGGCATCGGGATGGACGAGGCGCGCCGCCTGGTCGTGCGTGGCTTCTTCGCCGACATCATCGCCAAGATCGGCGTCCCGGAGGTCGTGGACACCCTCATGGCCGCGATCGACGAGGAGCTGGAGCTGACGATCGGCCTGGAGCCGGCGAGCGCATGAGCGAGCAGCTGCGCACGGGTGAGGCGGTCCACGTCTGCAGCGTCGACGACCTGCCCGACGTGGGCGCGGTCGTGGCCGACATCGGCGGTCGCCGGGTGACCATCGCCCGCGACTCCGAGGGCACCGTCCACGCCTTCGACGACACGTGCACCCACGCCAACGTCTCGCTCGCCGAGGGCGAGGTCGAGGACGGGCTGATCGAGTGCTGGTTGCACGGGTCGCAGTTCGACATGCGCACCGGTGAGCCCAAGCAGCTGCCCGCCACCGCCCCGATCGCGGTCCACACGGTCACCCTCGACGGCGACGACGTCTACGTCACGCTGGCCGACTGACCCGTCCCAGCACACCCCATACCCCTTTTGACCTCCCGCACGAAGGAGCACGCATGACCACCCTCGAGATCCGCGACCTGCGCGTCACCGTCGAGGCCGACGACGCCCCCAAGGAGATCCTCCGCGGCGTCGACCTGACCATCAGGTCCGGCGAGACGCACGCCATCATGGGCCCCAACGGCTCGGGCAAGTCGACGCTGGCCTACGCCGTCGCCGGCCACCCGAAGTACACCGTCACCGGCGGCCAGGTGCTGCTGGACGGCGAGGACGTCCTGGCGATGGGCGTCGACGAGCGCGCCCAGGCCGGGCTGTTCCTGGCGATGCAGTACCCCGTCGAGGTGCCGGGCGTCACCGTCTCCAACTTCCTGCGCACCGCCAAGACCGCGGTCGACGGCGAGGCCCCCAAGCTCCGCACCTGGGTCAAGGACGTCAAGGGCGCGATGGAGAACCTCCGCATGGACGCCTCCTTCGCCGAGCGCAACGTCAACGAGGGCTTCTCCGGCGGCGAGAAGAAGCGCCACGAGATCCTCCAGATGGAGCTGCTCCAGCCCAAGATCGCGATCCTGGACGAGACCGACTCCGGCCTCGACGTCGACGCGCTCAAGGTCGTCTCCGAGGGCGTCAACCGCGTCAAGGAGACCACCGGCCTGGGCGTCATGCTCATCACGCACTACACGCGCATCCTGCGCTACATCCAGCCCGACTTCGTCCACGTCTTCGTCGACGGCCGGGTCGCCGAGTCCGGCGGCCCCGACCTGGCGGACCGGCTCGAGAACGAGGGCTACGACCGCTACCTCACCGCGGGCGTCTGAGGGAGGATCAGGGTATGACGTGGGGCCGGCAGGCCGCCGAGCCGTTCGGGACCGAGGAGCTCGCCCGCATCCGGGCGGACTTCCCCCTGCTCGCGCGCACCGTGCGCGAGGACCGGCCCCTCGTCTACCTCGACAGCGGTGCCACCTCGCAGAAGCCGCGCGTCGTCCTCGACGCCGAGCGTGAGTTCTACGAGAGGCACAACGCCGCCGTCCACCGCGGCGCCCACCAGCTGGCCGAGGAGGCGACCGAGGCCTTCGAGGGCGCCCGGGAGACGGTCGCCCGCTTCCTCGGTGCCGACGCGGGGCAGGTCGTCTTCACCAAGAACGGCACGGAGGGCCTGAACCTGCTCGCCTACGCCTTCTCCAACGCGGCCGCGCCGGGCGCGCTGGACGGCGTCGACGAGGAGTGGGCCGACCGGCTGCGGCTCGGCCCGGGCGACGAGGTCGTGGTGACCGAGATGGAGCACCACGCCAACCTCGTGCCGTGGCAGGAGCTGTGCCGCCGCACAGGGGCGACCCTGCGGTGGGTCGGCGTGACCGACGACGGCTACCTGCAGGACCCGTCCGCCGTCGTCGGGGAGCGCACCAAGGTCGTCGCCGTGACGCACGTGTCCAACGTGCTCGGCACCCACGTCGACCTGGCGCCCGTCGTGGCCGCGGCCCGCGCCGTCGGTGCGCTGGTCTTCGTCGACGCCTGCCAGTCCGCCCCGCACCTGGACATCACCGGCCTGACCACCCCGGAGTCCGGTGTGGACGCGCTGGTCTTCACCGGCCACAAGACCCTGGGCCCCTCGGGGGTCGGCGTCCTGTGGGCCCGGCGGAGGTTGCTCGAGGCCATGCCACCCTTCCTCACCGGAGGGTCGATGATCGAGGTCGTGCGGATGGAGGGGTCCACCTGGGCACCGCCGCCGCAGAAGTTCGAGGCCGGGGTCCCCATGGCCGCCCAGGCCGTCGGCCTGGCCGCGGCGCTGGACTACCTCACCGCGCTCGGGATGGACCGGGTCGAGGCGCACGACCAGAGCCTGGTGCGCCACGCCCTGGCCGTCCTGGCCGAGCGCCCCTGGGTGCGGGTCCTGGGCCCCACCGACCCGGCCGACCGGGTCGGTGCCGTCTCCTTCGTCGTCGACGGCATCCACCCGCACGACGTCGGGCAGGTCCTCGACGACGCCGGGGTCGCGGTCCGCACCGGCCACCACTGCGCCTGGCCCCTGCACCGCCGCCTGCGCGTCCCGGCCTCCACCCGCGCCAGCTTCTCGGTCTACACCACGCCCGAGGAGATCGACGCCTTCGCCGCGGCGCTCGACCGGGCGCCGCAGATCTTCGGGGTGGCCGGCTGATGGACCTGTACGGCGAGCTCATCCTCGACCACGCGCGGCGCCCGCAGCACGCCGGCCTGCGCGAGCCCTACGACGTGGAGGTCAACCACGTCAACCCCACCTGCGGCGACGAGATCAGTCTGCGGGTCCACCTCGTGGAGGGGCCCGACGGCGCCGGTCCGGTGCTGCAGGACGTCTCCTACGACGCCCTCGGCTGCTCGATCTCCGTGGCGTCCGCCTCGGTCCTGGCCGAGGAGTGCCTCGGCCGCCCCCTCGCGGACACCCTCACCACCTACCGGCACCTGCATGCCATGCTGACCAGCAAGGGCACCGACCCGGGTGACCCGGAGCAGGTCGGCGACGGCGTCGCCTTCGCCGGCGTCGCCCGCTACCCGGCCCGGGTCAAGTGCGCCCTGCTGCCCTGGTCGGCCTACCTCGACGCGCTCGCCCGTGCGGGTGCCGACATCTCGTCGGCGAGCACCAGCACCCCCTCAGCCCCCACCATGGAGGAACGATGAGTGAGACCACCCTTCCCCAGCCGCCCAACGTCGCCGACATCGAGGAGGCGCTGCGCGACGTCGTCGACCCCGAGCTCGGGATCAACGTCGTCGACCTCGGCCTCGTCTACGGCGTGACCGTCGACCCCCAGGCCCACGCGGTCATCGACATGACGCTGACCAGCGCGGCCTGCCCGCTGACCGACGTCATCGAGGACCAGGTCGCCCAGTCGCTGGAGGGCCTCGTGCCCAGCCACCGCATCAACTGGGTCTGGATGCCGCCGTGGGGCCCGGACAAGATCACCGAGGACGGCCGCGAGCAGCTGCGCGCCCTCGGCTTCAACGTCTGAGCGGCTCGCACCTGACCTGCTGGACATGACCGCCGTCCGGGTCGCCCCCGAGCGCCTCGACGGATGGGTCCGGCGGTTCGCCGCCTCGCACGGGGAGGTGGCTCGGTCGACCGACCGGGCCACCTCCCCGTCGTCGTGCCTGCTCACGGCCGCCGACGGCTCGTGGGCCAGGCTCACCTCGTGGACCGACGCACCGGTCGACGACCCGCCCGGCGCGGCGTGGGAGCCGGGGGAGTGGGCGCGCCCGCCCGCCCTGCTCGTGGTCCTCGTGCGCCGGGGCGGGTATGCCGCGGCGGTGGTCTCCCCGGACGGCAGCCTCCTCGCGCACAAGGTGGGCACGCGCCACGTCCAGTCGCGGACGGCGGCCGGGGGCTGGTCCCAGCAGCGCTTCGCCCGGCGGCGCGCCAACCAGGCCGACGTCCTCGTCGACGCGGTCGCAGGCCACGCCGCACGCGTGCTCGCCGAGGGGGAGGCGGCCGGGGGGCAGGTCGGGGGACTGGTGCTGGGCGGAGACCGGCGTCTGACCGCCGCGGCGCTGGAGGAGCTGGCGACGGGCGCGCTCGGCCGGCTGCACCGCATACCCCGCAGGGACCTGCCCGACCTGCCCGACCCGCGCCGCGCGGTGCTCGACGACGCCGTGGGCCGTGCGCGGGCCGTGCTGGTCGAGGTCGTCAACGCCTGACCAGGACGCACCGAGGGCCGCCGGCCCGGTGCCGGCGGCCCTCGTGCGTGCGCGCCCGGGCCGGACGCGCGGTGCGGCTGCTCAGGCGGTGGCCGGGACGACCTCGCGCGCCTCGTCCGCACCCGTCTCGCGCCACGGCTCGCCGCGGCGGGAGGCGTTGTAGGCGTCCTCGTCGAGGATGCCCTGACGCTTGGCGACGATCGTCGGCACGAGCGCCTGGCCGGCCACGTTGGTGGCGGTGCGGCCCATGTCGAGGATCGGGTCCACGGCCAGCAGCAGGCCGACGCCCTCGAGCGGCAGGCCCAGCGTGGACAGGGTCAGCGTGAGCATGACCGTGGCGCCGGTCACCCCCGCGGTCGCCGCCGAGCCGATCACCGACACGAAGGCGATGAGCAGGTAGTCGGTGACGCCGAGGCTGACGCCGAAGAACTGCGCGACGAAGATCGCGGCGATCGCCGGGTAGATCGCGGCGCAGCCGTCCATCTTGGTGGTCGCGCCCAGCGGCACGGCGAAGGAGGAGTAGGCCCGCGGCACGCCGAGGTTGCGCTCGGTGACCGCCTGGGTGACCGGCAGGGTGCCGATCGAGGAGCGCGAGACGAACGCGAGCTGGATCGCCGGCCAGGCCCCGGTGAAGAACTGCTTGACCGACAGGCCGTGGACGCCCAGCAGCACCGGGTAGAGCACGGCCAGGACGAGTGCCAGGCCGACGTAGACCGCGACGGTGAAGCGGCCGAGGGAGCCGATGGTGTTCCAGCCGTAGGAGACGACGGCGTTGCCGAGCAGGCCGACGGTCGCCAGCGGGGCGAGCAGGATGACCCACCACAGGACCTTCTGCACCACGGTGAGGGCCGAGCGGGTGAAGGTCAGGAAGGGCTCGGCCTCCTTGCCGACCTTGAGCACGGCGATGCCGACGGCGATCGCCACGACGAGGATCTGCAGGACGTTGAAGGACAGCGAGACCGCGCCCTCGTCGCCGCCGCGGGCGCTCAGCCCGAGCACGTTCGCCGGGATCAGCCCGGTGAGGAAGTCGAGCCAGGACCCGGTGCTCCCGGGCGCGGCCGCGTCGGCGGCGGTGACACCGGCGCCGCGGGCGGGGTCGACGACCCAGCCGACGACCATGCCGATGCCGACGGAGACCAGCGCCGTGATGGCGAACCAGAGCAGGGTGTTCCAGGCCAGGCGGGCCGCGCCGGTGACCTCACGCAGGTTCGCGATGGAGGAGACGATCGCCAGGAACACCAGCGGCGGCACGATCGCGCGCAGCAGTGTCACGAAGGAGGAACCGATAATGCTCAGCGTCTCCGAGAGCCAGTTGGGGTTGTCGCCGGTGGCGCCCATGGAGCGGGCCACGAGGCCGAGCACGACGCCGAGCACCAGGCCGACGAGGACCTGGGTGCCGAACGACACCCGGGGAAGACGAGACAGCACGAGGCAGCCTTTCGCGAGGAAGGACGGGACGGTCGCGGGCCGGTGGCCGGCCCGGGCCGCGGTCGACCGCGGCACCGCAGGCAGCAACCTCGCGTTATGCCAAGCCATTCCCTGTGTTGGGTATGACGTGCCTCACACCCGAGCTCGCGGGACGCTCAGTAGTCGTCGACGCTGCCCGCGTTGAGCACGTCGCACTGGTTGGGGTCGCCCGACTCGTAGCCCCGCATGAACCAGCCCATGCGCTGCTCGGACGAGCCGTGGGTCCACGTGTGCGGGGTGACCTGTCCCTGCATCCGCTCCTGGATGGAGTCGTCCCCGACGGCGGCCGCCGCCGACAGGGCAGACTCGATGTCCTCGCGGCTCAGCGGCTCCAGCAGCAGGTTGCCGTCGCTGTCGCGGGTGCGGGTGGCGTTGCCGGCCCAGGCGCCGGCGAAGCAGTCGGCCTGCAGCTCGACCCGCACGGCACCGGACTCCGGGCCCTGGCGGTCCTGCTGGGAGGCCTGCAGGGCGCCGGTGTTGTTCTGGACGTGGTGTCCGTACTCGTGGGCCAGGACGTACATCTGGGAGAAGTTACCGCCGTCGCTGCCCAGCTGGCTCTCCAGCTGGGAGAAGAAGGAGGTGTCGAGGTAGATCTTCCGGTCGAGCGGGCAGTAGAACGGCCCGACGGCGCTGGAGGCCTGGCCGCAGCCGGTGTCGACCGACCCGCTGAAGAGGGTCGCGCTCGTGGGGTCGGCCTCGGGGTAGGCCGAGGTCCAGTAGTCCTCCAGCGAGAGCATCGTCGCCTTCATCCGGCAGTCGACGTTCTCGTTGGCGTCGGCGCCGCTCGTGCACTCGTCCAGGTCGCCGCCCTGGGTGCTGCCCTGCTGGGTCTGCTGCCCACCGCCCAGGATCGCCCCGGGGTCGCCGCCGAAGAGCATCACCACCAGGGCCAGGAGCAGTGTGCCGATGCCGCCGCCCACCGCCAGCCCGCCACCACCCCCGCCGCCGCGGCTCGCGCGGCCCGCGCCGATGTTGGCGTTCTCCCTGAACGTCATGCTGCCTCCGTGGTGCGCCGGTCCTGCGCCCGTCGGTCGACCGGACGCCTAGCGCGTAGACTATCCAGCGGACCTGCCGCCCGCACCGCGTCGCCGCGCGGGTCCACCCCACCCCACCACCGCAGGCCCGTCGTGCGGTGCTGCGCGCCGACCGGGAGGAGCCCGCCATGATCACCGCCTCGGGCGTCGAGATCCGTGTGGGCTCGCGCCTGCTCATGGACGACGTGAGCTTTCGCGTGGGTCCGGGTGACCGGGTCGGCCTGGTCGGGCGCAACGGCGCCGGCAAGACGACGCTGACCAAGGTCCTCGCCGGCGGCGGCCAGCCCGCGGCCGGGTCGATCACCCGCACCGGCGAGGTGGGCTACCTGCCCCAGGACCCGCGCACGGGCGACCTGGACGTGCTCGGCCGCGACCGCATCCTCTCCGCCCGCGGCCTGGACACGGTCATCCGCGACATGCGTGCCGCCGAGGAGACCATGGGCAGCGCCGACGGGCAGGTGCGGGAGAAGGCGATGCGCCGCTACGGCCGCCTCGAGGGGGAGTTCACCTCCCGGGGCGGGTATGCCGCGGAGTCCGAGGCTGCCTCCATCGCCAGCTCGCTGGGCCTGCCCGACCGTGTGCTGGGTCAGCCGCTGCGCACGCTCTCCGGCGGCCAGCGGCGCCGGATCGAGCTGGCCCGCATCCTCTTCTCCGGGGCCGAGACGCTGCTGCTGGACGAGCCCACCAACCACCTCGACGCCGACTCCGTGGTCTGGCTGCGCGAGCACCTGCGCGCCTACGCCGGCGGGCTGATGATCATCTCCCACGACGTCGCGCTCATCGAGACGGTCGTCAACAAGGTGTTCTACCTCGACGCGAACCGCCAGGTGATCGACGTCTACAACATGGGCTGGAAGGCCTACCTGCAGCAGCGCGAGGCCGACGAGCGGCGCCGTCACCGCGAGCGCGCCAACGCCGAGAAGAAGGCCGCCGCCCTGCTCGCCCAGGCGGACAAGATGCGCGCCAAGGCGACCAAGGCCGTCGCGGCCCAGAACATGGCGCGCCGGGCCGAGCGGATGCTCTCGGGGCTGGAGGCCGAGCGGGCGACCGACCGGGTGGCCAGGCTGCGCTTCCCGACCCCGGCCTCCTGCGGGCGCACGCCCCTGACCGCCGAGGGGCTGTCCAAGTCCTACGGCTCGCTGGAGATCTTCACCGACGTCGACCTGGCGATCGACCGCGGCTCCAAGGTGGTCGTCCTCGGCCTCAACGGCGCCGGCAAGACCACGCTCCTGCGCCTGCTGGCCGGCATCGACGCCCCCGACACCGGCGAGGTGGTCCACGGGCACGGGCTGCGCCTGGGCTACTACGCCCAGGAGCACGAGACGCTCGACGTCGACCGGACCGTGCTGGAGAACATGAAGTCCGCCGCGCCGGACCTGGACGAGACGCAGACCCGCAAGGTCCTGGGCTCCTTCCTCTTCACCGGTGACGACGTCGACAAGCCCGCCGGCGTGCTCTCCGGCGGCGAGAAGACCCGCCTGGCGCTGGCCATCCTGGTCGTCTCGGCGGCCAACGTGCTCCTGCTCGACGAGCCCACCAACAACCTCGACCCCGCCTCGCGGGAAGAAGTGCTGGCCGCGCTGCGCTCCTACGAGGGTGCGGTCGTCCTCGTCAGCCACGACGAGGGAGCGGTCACCGCCCTGGAGCCGGAGAAGGTGCTGCTGCTCCCGGACGGGGTGGAGGACCTGTGGGGCCGCGGCTACGAGGACCTGGTCGCCCTGGCCTGAGGAGGAGCCCACGATGACGATGCATGTCGGCATGCGCGGCGGTGCGTCGATCCGCAGCTTCACCAAGGACCCGTCGGTCCGCGACCACCACCTGCGCTCGGGGACCGCGCGCCGGGTGGCCCGCTACGGACGCCCGTTCGGGCGCGAGATCACCGCATACCTGGTCCTGACGATCATCGCCGGTGCCCTGGTGACCGCGGTTCCGCTGCTGCTGCAGCGCATCATCGACGACGGCGTGGACCAGGGGGCGCGCGACGTCGTGGTCCGGCTGGGCCTGCTCGTGGCCGCGATCGCGGTCCTGGAGTCGGTCGTGACCGTGGTGACCCGCTGGCTCGGGTCACGGATCGGGGAGGGGCTGATCCTCGACCTGCGCACCGAGGTCTTCACGCACGTCCTGCGCCAGCCCATCGCCTTCTTCACCCGCGCGCAGACCGGGGCCCTGGTCAGCCGCCTCAACAGTGACGTCATCGGCGCCCAGAGCGCCTTCACCTCGATCCTGTCCGGCCTGGTGAGCAACCTCGTGCAGATGCTGCTCATCCTGGCGGCGCTGCTCACCATGAGCTGGCAGATCACACTGCTGGCGCTGCTGCTGCTCCCGGTCTTCCTCGTCCCTGCCCGCCTCATGGGTGCGCGGCTCTCGCAGCTGACCCGGCGGCAGATGACCCTCAACGCCGACATGCACACGCGGATGACCGAGCGCTTCAACGTGGCGGGCGCGCTGCTCGTGCGCCTCTTCGGCCGCCCGGCGGAGGAGGACCAGGAGTATGCCGTGCGCGCGGCGGGCGTGCGCGACGCCGGCGTGTCCATCGCGGTCAACCGCGTCGTCTTCATGGCCGGGCTCGGGCTGGTGGCCTCGCTGGCCACCGCGCTGGTCTACGGGATGGGTGGGCTCATGGCCGTGGCGGGCGAGCTGACCACCGGCACGCTGGTGGCGATGGCGGCCCTGCTCTCCCGGCTCTACGCACCGCTGACCGCGCTGTCCAACGTCCGGGTCGACATCATGACGGCCCTGGTCTCCTTCGAGCGGATCTTCGAGGTGCTCGACCTGCAGCCGCTCGTGCGCGAGGCGGACGAGCCCGAGGAGATCCCGGACGGCCCGGTCGGGGTGCGGCTGGAAGGCGTGTCCTTCGCCTACCCCGCGGCCGAGCAGGTCTCGATCGCCTCCCTCGAGCAGCGTCCCGAGACCGAGACGCTGGACGGCCACGCCGTGCTGCGCGACATCGACGTGGACGTCCCGGCCGGTGCGATGGTGGCCCTCGTCGGCCCCTCGGGGGCGGGCAAGACCACCCTGACCGCGCTGGTCGCCCGGCTCTACGACCCCACCGGGGGCAGCGTCTTTATCGGCGGGGTCGACCTGCGCCGGGCGTCGATGGACTCCCTGCGCCGCACCGTCGGGGTGGTGACCCAGGAGGCGCACATGTTCAACGACACCGTGCGCACCAACCTGCGCTACGCCCGGCCCGACGTGAGCGACGCCGAGATCTGGGAGGCGCTGCGGGCAGCGCGGATCGACGGCCTGGTGGCGCGCCTGCCCGACGGGTTGGACACGGTCGTGGGCGACCGCGGGCACCGCCTGTCCGGCGGGGAGAAGCAGCGGCTGGCGATCGCCCGGCTGCTGCTGAAGTCACCGGCGGTCGTCGTCCTGGACGAGGCGACCGCCCACCTGGACAGCGAGTCGGAGGCCGCGGTGCAGCGGGCGCTGGACGAGGCGCTCAGCGGGCGCACGTCGTTCGTCATCGCGCACCGGCTCTCCACGGTGCGTGACGCCGACCTCATCCTCGTCCTGGACCGCGGCGAGGTGGTGCAGCGCGGCACCCATGCTGAGCTGCTCGCGGCAGGCGGTCTCTACCGCGCCCTGCACGACACCCAGTTCCGCGACTGAGCGACCCGGCCTGTCCCGGCACGGGCCGGGCACGCGGCACTACCCTGTCCACCAGCCGCCACGGCGGTGTCCCCGGACGTGGAGGTGGCCGACATGACGCGGGTCCCCGACAGCCGGCGCCCCGCCGGGCAGAGCCGCCCGCGCCGGGCGCTGGTCGGCCAGCTGTCCGCACCGCTGCGCTCCTTCCTGGCCACCGAGGCCGGCGGCGCGAGCCTGCTGCTCGTGGCGACGGTGCTCGCCCTGGCCTGGGCCAACTCCCCGTGGTCGGCGGCCTACGAGGCGCTGTGGCGCACCGAGGCCGGGGTGCGGCTCGGCGGGTACGAGCTGTCCATGGACCTGGCCCACTGGGTCAACGACGGTCTGATGGCCGTGTTCTTCTTCGTCGTCGGGCTGGAGGTCCGGCGTGAGCTGGCCATCGGCGAGCTGACGGACCGGCGGCGCGTCGCCATACCCCTGCTTGCCGGCGTCGGCGGCATGGTGCTGCCCGCCCTGCTCTACCTCCTTCTCGCCCCGGGCGGGGAGGCCACGCGTGCCTGGGCGGCCGTCATCGGCACCGACACGGCCTTCCTGCTCGGTGCGCTCGCGGTGGTCGGGCCCCGGGTCTCCACCCAGCTGCGCGTCTTCCTGCTGACGCTCATGGTCATCGACGACGTGGTGGCGGTGACCTACATCGGCGTGGCCTTCTCCGGCGCCCTCGACCCGGTGGCCCTCGTGCTGATGGCGGTGCTCGGCGCGGCCCTGGCGGCGCTCAGCCGGCTGGGGGTGTGGCGCACCGCGCCCTACGCCGTGGTCGGGGTCGCCCTGTGGGTCGCCACCCTCGAGGCCGGGCTGCACGCCTCCATCGCCGGCATGGTCGGCGGGCTCCTCGTCGGGGCCAGCCTCCCTCGACGAGAGGTGGTCCAGGGGGTCGCCGAGCGCGTCCGCGCCTTCGTCCAGTCGCCGGTGGTGCAGGTGGGGCGCTCGGCGCGCGCCGAGCTGGAGCGGTCGATCTCGGTCAACGAGCGGCTGCAGGCGGCTCTGCACCCGTGGTCGAGCTTCGTCGTCGTGCCGGTCTTCGCGCTGGCCAACGCGGGCGTGGACCTGCGTGACGGCGTCCTGGCGCAGGCCCTCAGCTCCCGCCTGACGTGGGCGGTCGTGGTCGGTCTCGTCCTGGGCAAGTTCGTCGGCATCGGGGTCACTGCCCTGCTGGGTGTGCGGGCCGGCGTCGGGCAGCTGCCGGTCGGGGTCGGGCCGGGTCACGTGCTCGGGGGGGGCGGCGCTGTCGGGCATCGGTTTCACCGTCTCCCTGCTCGTCGTGGGGCTGGCGTTCGAGGACCCGTCGCTGCGCGACCAGGCGACCGTGGGCGTGCTGCTCTCCGCCGTCCTGTCCACCGCGCTGGCGTGGGTGACCTTCCGGCTCGCGGCGGTCTGGCGCGGTGAGGGGGACGCGGACCTGCCGCGCCGCCTGGCCCGGCCCGTGGACGAGCAGGTCGACCACCTGCGCGGGCCTGTGGACGCGCCGCTGACCCTTGTCGAGTACGGCGACTACGAGTGTCCCTTCTGTGCCCGCGCCACCGGGGTGGCCGAGGAGCTGCGCCGCCGGTTTGGCACCGAGCTGCGCTACGTCTTCCGGCACCTGCCGCTGCACGACGTGCACCCGCGCGCCGACCTGGCCGCCCGGGCCGCAGTCGCCGCCGACCTGCAGGGGCGCTTCTGGCCGATGCACGACCTGCTGTTCAGCCACCAGGACGCCCTCGACCCCGACGACCTGTTCGGCTACGCCCGGGACCTGGGCCTGGACGTCGACCGGTTCGTGCGTGACCTGGACAGCCCCGGGGTCGCCGCCCGCGTCCGTGACGACGTCGCCAGCGCCGAGGCCAGCGGTGCCCGCGGCACGCCGACGTTCTTCGTCGGGGGCACGCGGCACGTCGGTCCCTGGGACGCGGTGACCCTGGCCCACGCGCTGGAGGCGCTGCGGCAGGGGCCGGCGGAAAGGCCGGCCTCAGAGGGCGCGGGTGGACCCGCCGTCGACGGTGACCACTGACCCCGTCATGTAGGAGGCCATCGGCGAGGTCACGAACGCGGCCACGGCGCCGAACTCCTCGGGCTGGCCGTAGCGGCGCAGCGGGACGGCACCGGCCATCCGCTCCCGCAGGGCCCCGGGGTCGTCCGCGCCGGCCTCGAGCTCTGTGACCCGGTCGGTCTCGAACCGCCCCGGCAGGAGGACGTTGACGCGGTGGCCGCGCGGTCCGTGCTCGTCGGCCAGGGTCTTGGCGACCATGGCCAGGCCGGGCCGCAGCCCGTTGGAGATCGCCAGCCCGGCCAGCGGGGCCCGCACCGACGTCGACAGCACGAGCGTCACGGCGAGAGGTGCGCGGGCGTGCTCCAGCGCCGTGCGGGCCAGCCGCACGGCACCGAGGAAGACGCTGTCGAAGGCGGTGCGCCACTGCTCGTCGGTGGCCGCAGAGGCGGTCGCGCCAGGCGGTCCGCCCACGCTGACGACCACGCCGTCCAGCCGCCCGTAGTGGTCGTCGGCGGCAGCGAGCAGCACCTCGGCGCTGTCCTCGTCGGCCAGGTCCGCGGCCACGCCGACCGCGGTGCCGGGCCCGACCTCGCACAGCTCGCGCGCGGCCCGCTCGACGGCCTCGGCCGAGCGCGAGGAGACGACCACGTCGGCCCCGTCGCGCACAAGCTGCTCGGCGGTGGCCCGCCCGAGCCCGCGCGAGGCTCCGGTCAGGACGTAGACGCGGCCGGCGAGTCCGAGATCCATGCGCCCATCGTGCCAGCACGGCTCGCGCGCCCCGTGCCCGGTGGGTCCGCCGGCGGACGTGCGGCCCCGGGGACGTCGCTAGGCTACACGTCCTCCTCGTCCCAGATGCGCACCTTGCGGGGCCGGGTCTGCCGGGCGGGCTCACCGGTCTCGTCGCGCGCCTGCTGGCGGGCCATGACCAGGACGAGGACGACCCCGACCGGCACGGTGATCCACCACTGCAGGGCGTAGGCGAAGTGCGACCCCAGGCGGGTGTCGGGGGCGGCGAGCGCGGCCGGGCGCTCGGCGGGCGGGTCCTCCGACTCCAGGATGAGGTAGGCCTGCACGAGGTCCAGGCCGGTGGCCTCCTCCAGCCCGCTCAGGTCGATGGAGGCCAGCTGACCGGCGGGCAGGTCGCGACCGAGGTCCGGCTCGGAGGGACGCAGCCAGCCGGTGACGGTCACCTCGCCGGCCGGGGGCGGTGGCACCTCCGGGCGGGTGGCCGCCGTCTGCCCCGAACGCACCCAGCCGCGGTCGACCGCGACGGCCGTGCCGTCTGCGAGCACGAGGGGCACGAGCACCTCATACCCGAAGACGCCCTGCTGGGGCCGGTTGCGCACCAGGTGCTCGGCGTCGGCGTCGTAGGTGCCGGTCGCGCGCACGCGCCGCCACTCGTCCCCCGGCGGGAGGTCGCTGCCGGGCCCGGGCAGGACCTCCTCGAGGGCCACCGGGGGTGCGCCGTAGTTGGCCTCGACGAGGTCGCGCCGGTCCGCCTTGTCCTCGTAGCGACCCCACTGCCACAGGCCGAGGCCGCTGGCGAGCACGCCGAAGAGCACGGCCAGCAGGAGATAGGCGATCCACCGGGGACGCCTCAGGACCCGGAGCACGTCAGCCGTCAGCCTCCGTCAGCGCCTCCACCGGGACCACCTCGATGAGGAAGCCCCTGACCTGGACGAAGCTGCGCAGGTGGTCGCGGTGCTCCTCGCACGCCAGCCACACCTTGCGCCGGTCCGCCGTGTGCAGCGAGGGGTTGCGCCACACGACCGCGTCCGTGGCGGCGCTGCGGCACGCCTTGGCGCTGCAGACCAGCCCGTCGGCCGCGCGGCGCGCGTGGGCGCCGATCACGAGGCCTCCCGGTGGCCGTCCGCGTCGGCGGGCCCGTGCCGCCCGGGGGAGGCCGGGTCGGAGTGGGGCGTCTCCCGGCTCGAGACCACCGTGCCCCGGATCTGCTCGCCGCGTGGCTCCGACGGCGCGGGTGTCTCCTCGGTAGCCCGGGGCGCGGGGCCCAGGCCCTGGACGGGGGAGACGGGCGTGGCGTCCTGCGTGGACGTGCCCCGGCGGTCGACGGCGTTGGCGACGCCCACGGCGATCGAGGGGATGACGGTGGCGAGGACGGCGAGCACCACACCCAGCGCGACGTAGCCGTTGAGCAGCAGCCACACCGCCACGGGGAACCCGGCGATGCGCAGACCCATGGCCACCAGGTAGTTGCGCATCCGCCGGTGCCGGTCCTCCTCGACCGACAGGCGCGCGGTCGTCACGGCCTGCACCGGGCGGCGCCCGGAGCCTGAGCGTGACGGGGTGGTGGGCACCTGTCCACGATACGACTACGGTGTCCCCGTGAACGACTCGACCACCGCAGCCCCCCAGCCCCAGGCCGTCCTCGTCACGGGCGGCAACCGCGGGATCGGCCTGGCGATCGCGCGCAGCTTCGCCGAGGCGGGCCACGACGTGGTGGTCACGCACCGCAGCGGGCAGCCTCCGGAGGGGCTGCGCGGCGTCGTGTGCGACGTCACCGACACCGCGTCCGTGGACCGGGCCTTCACCGAGGCCGAGGAGATCCTCGGGCGCCCGGTGGAGGTCCTCGTCGCCAACGCCGGCATCACCAAGGACGGCCTGCTCATGCGGATGAGCGACGAGGACTTCGACGCCGTGCTGGACACCAACCTCACCGGCGCCTTCCGCTGCGCCCGCCGTGCGGTCAAGGGCATGATCCGGGCCCGGCACGGCCGGATCGTGCTGATCTCGTCGGTCGTGGGCCTGCTCGGCGGCGCGGGCCAGACCAACTACTCCGCGTCCAAGGCCGGCCTCGTCGGGCTGGCCCGCTCGATCACCCGCGAGCTGGGCGGCCGGGGCATCACCGCCAACGTCGTGGCTCCGGGCTTCATCGAGACCGAGATGACCGAGCAGCTCTCGGAGGACCTGCAGAAGTCCTACCGGGCCAGCATCCCGGCCGGCCGGTTCGCGACGGCCGACGAGGTCGCCCGCGTGGTGCGGTGGGTCGCCGGGCCCGACGCCGCCTACGTCAGCGGCGCCGTCATCCCCGTCGACGGCGGCCTGGGGATGGGTCACTGACCCCGGCCACGCCGCTGCCGGGAACCGCCGGGGGCAACGACTAGAGTCTGCCCATGCTCATGGACGGCAAGAAGCTGCTCATCACCGGTGTCCTCATGGACAGCTCCATCGCGTTCCACGTCGCCCGGCTCGCGCAGGAGCAGGGCGCCGAGGTGGTGCTGACCTCCTTCGGGCGGACCTTCCGGATCACCCAGACCATCGCCAGGCGGCTGCCGAAGCCGGCGCCGGTCATCGAGCTGGACGTCACCGACACCGAGCACCTCGCGACCCTCGCCGACCGCGTCGGTGAGCACACCGACCACCTCGACGGGGTCCTGCACTCCATCGGCTTCGCACCGCGGGGCGCCTTCAACTTCATGGAGGCCCCGTGGGAGGACGTCTCCACGGCCGTCCACGTCAGCGCCTACTCGCTCAAGGCGCTCGCCGCCGCGTGCCTGCCCCGCATGAGCGAGGGCGGCAGCGTCGTCGGGCTCACCTTCGACGCCCAGTACGCCTGGCCGATGTACGACTGGATGGGGGTGGCCAAGGCCGCCTTCGAGGCGACCAACCGTTACCTCGCCCGCGACCTGGGGCCCAGGGGGATCCGCGCCAACCTCGTCTCCGCCGGCCCCATCGCCACGACCGCCGCCAAGTCGATCCCGGAGTTCGAGCAGTTCGCCCGGTGGGGTGAGCACGCGCCGCTGGGGTGGGACGTCAAGGACCCGGTGCCCGCCGCCCAGGCCTGCGTCGCGCTGCTGTCGGACTGGTTCCCGGCCACGACCGGGGAGATCGTGCACGTCGACGGCGGCTACCACGCCACCGGGTTCTGACCGCGCTGCTCACCAGAAGGTGTCACCGGGCTCGCGCCGCTGCAGCCTGCCCACCACGCGCTCACCGACCCGCTCCCACACCGCATACCTGCGTGGGCGGAGGACGAGGTCCCAGGCGCCGACCCAGTCGGTGACCTCCTTGTGGAAGTTGCGCTTGAACACGCCGATGTTGTGCCGCAGGTCCGAGGGGTCGTCCACCCTGGTGGAGTGCGGGGTGCCGACGAGGTCGTAGACGCGGGCGCCACGCTCGACGGCCCATCGCATCGCCTCGTACTGCACGAGCTCGCTGGCCCCGCGAACCGGGCGCTCCCGCAGGCTCGCGCCCTCCTTGTAGGCGGCGACCTTCCCCAGGCAGGTCGCCAGCGCCCAGGCGATGGGGCGGTCGTCGTGGTAGGCGATGACCGGCTGGGCCACCCCGGCACGCACCATCGTGCGCCAGGAGCTGACGAAGTAGTCCTTGCCGCGCACCCCGAGCCCCTGGTCGCGGATAACGCCCTCCCACAGGCCCCACATCTGCTCGTAGGTGGTGTCGTCGTCCGGCGCGTGCACCACCTCGACACCGTCCCTGACCGCGCGGCGCACCTGGTTGCGCATCTTCGAGGGGTATGCGGCGAGCAGGTCCTCGGTCGACGACGGCAGCGGGAAGAGCACCGTGGAGGAGGAGGGCTGGACCGGCTCGGTGCGCACCAGGCCCATCTCCTCCAACGCCCTGACGGCCTGCGGCGTCTCACGGATCTCCGGCTCCGTGCGCACGAAGACCACCGCCTCGCGGCGGGCGGCGGCGCGCAGGTCGCCGACGATCGGTCCGAGCATCCCGGCGTCCGCGACGCAGGGCCCCTTGGGCAGGTAC
Source organism: Ornithinimicrobium pekingense DSM 21552 (assembly GCF_000421185.1). GTDB lineage: Bacteria > Actinomycetota > Actinomycetes > Actinomycetales > Dermatophilaceae > Ornithinicoccus > Ornithinicoccus pekingensis. The sequence continues at coordinate 195,556 of NZ_ATWJ01000010.1, read as the reverse complement.
CACACCGTGCCGAACCCGGGCGCCCGCTTGGCGTGGAGGGTCATGGCCACGCCGTGCGAGACCGCGTAGCGCGGCTCCCACCGGGCCATCCGCTTGACCTCGCCGAGGGCGTGGCTCTGGAAGATGTTGCCCCCGTTGGGGGTCGCGGCGATCCGCGCGTCCCACTCTGCCGGGGTCGGCGCGTCGACGAAGCTCAACGCCATGGGTCCAGACCTCCTCGGAGGAGCGCGGCCGGACGGCCTCCTGCTGCGACACGATGGCACAGGCCCGGGATGTCGGCACCACGGTCCGGCACCTGCGGTCGTCCCCGGTCGACGCGCGGGCCGGAGGCGACGACGATGGGGTCCATGGCGTTCAGCAAGGGCGACCGGGTCGTCTGGAACACACCGCAGGGGCGGACCGAGGGGACGGTGGTCGAGCGACGGACGTCCGACTTCCAGCTCGACGGGCAGAAGTTCACCGCCAGCGAGGAGGAGCCCGCCTACGTCGTGGAGTCCGCCTCCAGCTCCAAGCGGGCGGCCCACAAGGAGTCCACCCTCACCCGGAGGAGCTGAGCACCGGCATGAGCGAGGGCGCAGAGCCGGTGCCGTTCGAGGTGTACCGGGCCGGGGTCTACCTGCACGGCACCAAGGCAGACCTTGCGGTCGGCGACCTGGTGATGCCGGGGCGGGAGTCGAACTTCGAGGGCGGGCGCGTGATGAACCACGTCTACCTCACCGAGACGCTGGATGCGGCGACCTGGGGCGCGGAGCTGTCCGCCGGTGAGGGGCCGGGCCGGATCTACGTGGTGGAGCCGACGGGCGACATCGAGGACGACCCCAACGTCACGGACAAGAGGTACCCGGGCAACCCGACCCGCTCCTACCGGTCCCGGGACCCGCTGCGGGTGGTCGCAGAGCTGACCGGTTGGACCGGGCACCCTCCCGAGCGGGTGCAGGCCATGCGGGACGGGCTGGCCGCGCTGCAGCGGGAGGGCAGGGCACAGATCGACGACTGAGCTGCGAGCGCCCTCAGCCCTCGATGACCGTGCCCTTGCCGACGACGGTGATGCCGGAGTCGGTGACGGTGAAGCCGCGCGCGAGGTCCTCCTCGCGGTCGACGCCGATGTGGACCCCGGCCGGCACGAACACGCCCTTGTCGATGATCGCCCGGTGGATCTGGCACGAGCGACCGATCTCGACGCGGTCCATCAGCACCGAGTGGGTGACGTGGCTGAAGCTGTGCACCTTCACCCGGGGCGAGAGGACCGAGTCGCTGACGGTCGAGCCGGAGATGACGCACCCGGGGGAGACCGCGGAGTTGACCGCGTGCCCGATGCGGTCGCCGGAGCCGTGCACGAACTTGGCGGGCGGGTGCGGGCCGTAGTTGGTGTAGATCGGCCACGCCTCGTTGTAGAGGTTGAAGACCGGGTGGATCGAGATGAGGTCCATGTGCGCGTCGTAGTAGGACTCGATCGTCCCCACGTCGCGCCAGTAGGCGTGGTCGCGCTCCGAGGCGCCCGGGATGTCGTTGTCCTTGAAGTCGTAGACCCACGCGTCGCCCTGGTCGACGAAGGCCGGGACGATGTCGCCGCCCATGTCGTGCTTGGAGCCCTCGCGCTCGGCGTCGGCCCGCACCGCCTCCTCCAGCGCGTCCGCGGTGAAGACGTAGTTGCCCATCGAGGCGAAGACCTCCTCGGGGCTGTCGGGCAGGCCACGGGGGTGCTCGGGCTTCTCGAGGAACTCACGGATGCGACGCGGGTCGTCCTCGTTGACGTCGATCACACCGAACTGGTCGGCCAGCGAGATCGGCTGCCGGATGGCGGCGACCGTGCAGGCGGCACCGGTCTCGGTGTGCTGCTGGACCATCTGGGCGAAGTCCATCCGGTAGACGTGGTCGGCACCGACCACCACCACGATGTCGGGCCGCTCGTCGTGGATGAGGTTCAGGCTCTGGTAGATCGCGTCGGCCGACCCGGAGTACCAGTGCTTGCCCACCCGCTGCTGCGCCGGCACCGAGGCGACGTAGTTGCCCAGCAGCGTCGACATCCGCCAGGTCTTGGTGATGTGGGCGTCCAGGGAGTGCGACTTGTACTGCGTCAGCACCACGATCTTGAGGTAGCCCGAGTTCACGATGTTCGACAGGGCGAAGTCGATGAGGCGGTAGATGCCGCCGAAGGGCACCGCCGGCTTCGCGCGGTCGGCGGTCAGCGGCATGAGCCGCTTGCCCTCGCCGCCCGCCAGGACGATCGCCAGGACCTTCTGCCTGCCTCGTTGCGCCATGTGCCCAACCTAGGGGCATCCGCGCTGGTCTGGCGAGGGGAGCGGCCCTCTGGCTAGGTTGAGGGCGTGCGCATCGACATCCTGAGCCGTGAGTACCCGCCGAACATCTACGGAGGGGCGGGTGTCCACGTCGCCGAGCTGACGCGGGCCCTCCGCGGTCTCGACGGGGTCGAGGTGCACGTGCGCGCCTTCGACGAGCCGGTGGAGGAGCCCGGCACCCAGGGGTATGCGGTGCCCGCCGGCCTCGAGGAGGCCAACGGGGCCCTACGCACGCTCGGGGTCGACCTGCTCATGGCCCGCGACGTCGCGGCCGGGGGAGCCGACCTCGTCCACAGCCACACCTGGTACGCCAACCTCGGCGGTCACCTGGGTGGCCTGCTCGCCGGCATCCCGCACGTCGTCAGTGCCCACTCCCTGGAGCCCCTGCGGCCGTGGAAGGCCGAGCAGCTCGGCGGCGGCTACGGCATCTCCTCGATGGCCGAGAAGGTCTCCTACGAGGGCGCGGCCGCCATCATCGCCGTCTCGGCGGGCATGGGCCGCGACATCCTCTCCGCCTACCCCTCCGTCGACCCCGACCGCGTGCACGTCGTGCACAACGGCATCGACTCCGAGCGGTGGCAGCGCGACACCTCTGAGGACGCACGGACGGTCGTGCGCTCGCACGGCCTCGACCCGGACGCCCCGACCGTGGTCTTCCTGGGGCGCATCACCCGGCAGAAGGGGCTGCCCTACCTGCTGCGGGCCCTGCGCCGGCTCGACGACGACGTGCAGGTCGTGCTGCTCGCCGGAGCCCCCGACACCCCCGAGATCGAGCGCGAGGTCATCGCCCTGGTGGACGAGCTGCGCTCCGACCGTGGGCCCGCGGCGGCGCCGGTGGTGTGGATCGGGCAGATGCTGCCGCGCGACCAGGTGGTCGCCGTGCTGTCGCACTCCTCGGTGTTCGTCTGCCCGTCGGTCTACGAGCCGCTGGGCATCGTGAACCTCGAGGCGATGGCCTGCGGGCTGCCGGTGGTGGCCACGGCCACCGGCGGCATCCCCGAGGTCGTCGTCGACGGCGGGACGGGCTGGCTCGTCCCGATCGAGCAGGTCACCGACGGCACCGGCACGCCGGTGGACGAGGACCGCTTCGTCGCCGACCTCGGCGACGCCCTGGTGGCCTCACTGGCCGACCTCGACGAGGCCCGGCGTCGTGGCGAGGCGGGCCGGCGCCGCGCCGTGGAGGACTTCTCCTGGTCCTCGATCGCCGAGCGCACGCTCGAGGTCTACCGCGCCGCGGTGGAGGGTCGGCCCCCGCGGCTCTGAGCAACCATCGTCGGCGTCCAGGCGAAGGAGCCCACGTGCTGATCGGCATACCGAAGGAGTCGGCCCCCGGCGAGACCCGGGTGGCCGCCACGCCCCGGACCGTCGGCCGCCTGCTGGCGCTCGGGCACGACGTGGTCGTCCAGGCCGGCGCGGGGGAGCGCGCCAACTTCCCGGACGAGCTCTACGCCGGCGCCGGTGCCTCGGTCGAGCCGGGCACGGCGGCGTGGCGCGCCGACCTGGTGGTGCGGGTCCTGCCACCGGACACCGAGGAGGTGGCGCTGCTGCGGCCCGGTGCCGTGCTGGCCGCCCAGCTGAGCCCGGCGCACCGCCCCCAGCTCCTCGAGTCCCTCGCCGAGCAGGGGGTGACCGCGCTCGCGCTCGACGCGGTGCCGAGGATCTCGCGGGCCCAGTCCCTCGACGTCCTCTCCTCGATGACCAACATCGGCGGCTACCGCGCCGTCGTCGAGGCCGCCTACGAGTACGGCTCCGTCTTCACGGGCCAGGTCACCGCCGCCGGGACCGTGCCGCCCGCGCGGGTCTTCGTCATCGGCGCCGGCGTCGCCGGGCTCGCCGCGGTCGGCACCGCCGTCAGCCTCGGGGCGGTCGTGCGCGCCTTCGACGTCCGACCCGAGGTCGAGGAGCAGGTGCGCTCGCTGGGCGCCGAGTTCGTGGCGGTCCCCCTCGGGGACCGGACGGCCGGCGCGGACGGCTACGCGCGCGAGCTGGACGCCGACCTCCAGGCGCGGGTCCTTCAGGTCTACGCCCGCGAGTGCGTCGAGGCGGACATCGTCATCACCACCGCCCTGGTCCCTGGACGCCCGGCGCCACGCCTGGTCAGCGCCGAGACGGTCGCCCGGATGCGCCCGGGCAGCGTCGTCGTCGACATGGCCGCCCGCAACGGCGGCAACTGCGAGCTGACGCAGCCCGGCCGGGTGGTGACCACCCACAACGGGGTCAGGGTCGTCGGCTACACCGACCTTCCCGCCCGGCTGCCGACCCAGGCGTCCCAGCTCTACGGCACCAACGTGGCCAACCTCGTCGCGCTGCTCACGCCGGGGCAGGACGGCCGCCTCGTCCTCGACCTCGACGACGAGGTGCAGCGCGCGCTCACGGTGACCCACCAGGGCCGGGTGACGTGGCCGCCCCCGCCGGTGAGGGTCTCGGCGGGCACTCCCGCCGCCCCGGCCAGCACCCCGGACGACGCCGCGGCCCCGACGGCGGGCCAGGCCCCGCCGCCCGCCGGCCCCGCGGCCGCGCGTAGCGCCCCCCGCCGGACAGCCGTGGCGACGGGCCTGGCCGTCGTGCTCCTCGGACTCCTCGCCGGCGTCTCCCCGCCTGAGCTCGTCGCCCACCTGACGGTCTTCGTCCTGGCCGTCATCGTGGGGTTCTACGTCATCCGCAGCGTCACCTCCGCGCTGCACACGCCCCTGCTGGCCGAGACCAACGCGATCAGCGGCATCATCCTGGTGGGGGCGCTGCTGCAGGTGGGCAGCGAGGACCTGCTCGTCCGGACCCTCGCGCTGGCCGCGACCGTCGTGGCCAGCATCAACGTCGTCGGCGGGTTCGCCGTGACCGGGCGGATGCTGCGCATGTTCACCCGCCAGGACGCCGCATGACCGGGCACCTCGTCCAGGGCGCCTACCTCGTGGCCGCCGTCCTCTTCGTGCTCTCCCTCGCGGGCCTCTCCCGGCACGAGACGGCACGCCGGGGCAACACCCTGGGGGTGACGGGTATGGCGCTCGCGCTCGCGGCGACCGTCTGGCTGGCGGCCGAGCGCGCCGCCCGGCCCGGGCTGACCCTCGTCCTCATCGGCCTCGCGATGGCCGCCGGGGCCGCCGTGGGGCTGTGGCGCGCCCGGGTGGTGCAGATGACGGGGATGCCGCAGCTCGTCGCCACCCTGCACAGCTTCGTCGGTGTCGCGGCGGTGCTCATCGGCTACAACGCCTACCTCGCGCCGCCACCGGCCGGCAGCGGCGCGGAGACGGCGACCCACCTCGTCGAGGTCTTCCTCGGGGTCCTCATCGGCGCCGTGACCTTCTCCGGCTCTGTCGTCGCGGCCCTCAAGCTCAGCGCCCGCATCTCGGCCAACCCGCTCGTGCTGCCGCGCCGGCACCTGCTCAACCTGCTCGCGCTCGTCGCCTCGGCGCTCCTGCTGGGGTGGTTCCTCGGAACGCACGGCGTCCTCCCGCTGCTGCTCATGACCGCGGTGGCGCTGGGCCTCGGCTGGCACCTCGTGGCCTCCATCGGCGGCGGCGACATGCCGATCGTGGTGTCCATGCTCAACAGCTACTCCGGATGGGCCGCGGCCGCTGCCGGCTTCCTGCTGGGCAACGACCTGCTCATCATCACCGGCGCCCTCGTCGGCTCCTCCGGCGCCATCCTCAGCTATCTGATGTGCCGGGGAATGAACCGCTCGTTCCTGTCCGTCATCGCCGGCGGGTTCGGCAGCGAAGGTGTGCTCCCCGAGGCCTCGGACGTCGCGGGGGAGCACCGGCAGAGCAGCCCGGCGGAGGTCGCCGACCTGCTGCGCACCGCCCGGTCGGTGGTCGTCGTGCCCGGCTACGGCATGGCCGTCGCGCGGGCGCAGCATGCCGTCGCCGAGCTCACGGCCCGCCTGCGCGCCACGGGCACCCAGGTGCGCTTCGGCATCCACCCGGTGGCCGGCCGGCTCCCCGGGCACATGAACGTGCTGCTGGCCGAGGCCCGGGTCGCCTACGACATCGTCCTTGACCTCGACGAGGCCAACGCCGTGCTCCCGGACGCCGACGTGGTCCTGGTCGTCGGCGCCAACGACACCGTCAACCCGGCCGCTGTCGAGGAGCCCGGGTCACCGATCGCAGGCATGCCGGTGCTGGAGGTGTGGCGAGCGCGCGAGGTGGTCGTGCTCAAGCGCTCGATGGCCAGCGGCTACGCCGGCGTGGCCAACCCGCTCTTCGTCCGCGCCAACACCCGGATGCTCTTCGGCGACGCCAGGGAGGCGCTCGCGGCCGTCACGCAGGCGCTGGGCCCCGCAACCGACGAGCAGCAGGCACGGCCCGGGCTGACCCGCTAGGCCGACTCAGGAGCGGTAGGCCAGGTGGAGGGCCGCGGCGTTGGCGGCGTCGGACAGCGCACGCGAGGCGGAGGTCTGCAACCGCCGCAGCACCTCGCTGCGGCGGCTCACCGAGGACGCGTCGACGGACGCCGTCGCGGTGCCCAGGCCGGCGTCGGCGAGGCTGAGCACCGTGCCGGCGAGCTGCAGCACGCGCAGCGCGCGCCCGGGCAGGCCCTCCGGCAGACCCCACAGCAACGCCCCGCCCGCGGCCGCCCGTGCCCCGGCTGCTCCCCGCTCGGCGACCGCGCCGAACGGCGGCGCCCCGGCCCGCCCGAGCTCCTCGGTCAGGACCGCCAGCTCCTGCCGCAGCGCCAGCTCCGTCTGGCCGAGGTCGAGCGCCTCGATCCGGTGGGTCGCCACCGGCTGCGCGTCGTAGCGGGTCCACCGGGACAGCCACCCCTCGTCCCCCACGGGACCGAAGACCTCCAGGTCGGGCACCAGGGCACCCCCGACGCCCGGCACGAAGACACACTCCTCGGCGCGCGAGGCGTGCGCAGCGAGCTCGGCCGGGCCCTGCGGCATACCCGTCAGGTCACCGGGGCGGGGGAGCGCGACGAGCACGGTGCGCTCGCCCAGGTCGGCCCAGACCCGCACCGTCTCGACCAGGCCGAGGCACTCGTCGATGTCGGGGAGGGCACGTCGCGGCAGGTCCGGGGCGGGCAGGCGTCCGCCCAGGACGGCGGTGGCCCACAACGAGACGCGCACGCACGCGGGCAGCTCCTGGTGTGGCATGTCGCCGATGGTAGGCAACGACCGGCTGGCTAGAGTGGCCCCCATCATGAGCGATGTCCTCGAATTCGCCGGTGTCGGCGTGCGCCGTGGCAACGCCGACCTCCTGCGCGACATCTCCTGGTCGGTGGAGGAGGGTGAGCGGTGGGTGGTCATCGGACCCAACGGCGCCGGCAAGACCACGCTGCTGCAGCTCGCCGCCGCCCGCATGCATCCCACGACCGGGGTTGCCGGTGTCCTGGGCGAGGTGCTCGGCACGGTCGACGTCTTCGACCTGCGCCCGCGGATCGGGGTCTCCAGCGCCGCGGTCGCCGACCGGATCCCCGACGAGGAACGGGTCAGCGACGTCGTGGTGACCGCCGCCTACGGCGTCCTGGGACGCTGGCGAGAGCAGTACGACGAGTCCGACGAGCGCCGGGCCGAGGAGCTGCTGCGCGCGCTCGGCGTCGCCCACCTGTCGCAGCGACGCTTCGGGACGCTGTCGGAAGGTGAGCGCAAGCGGGTCCAGATCGCCCGCGCGCTGATGACCGACCCCGAGCTCATGCTGCTCGACGAGCCCGCCGCCGGCCTCGACCTGCGCGGACGGGAGGACCTGGTCGGGCGCCTGAGCCTGCTGGCGCACGACCTCGAGGCACCGGCGATGGTCCTGGTCACGCACCACGTCGAGGAGATCCCGCCGGGCTTCACCGACATCCTCATGCTGCGCGGGGGCGAGGTCGTCGCGGCCGGCCCGATCGAGGTGACGCTCACCGCGGACAACCTCTCTCGCACCTTCGGCATACCGCTGGTCGTGGACCGGCACGGGGAGCGTTTCGCCGCCCGGGCCCTGCCGCCCACGGAGGCCCTCGACCAGCAGCCTGCCCTCGCTGGCGACGTGCGCGGGTGACCGGCTGGGAGTTCGCCGCGATCGCTCTGGCCGGGTTCTGGGCCGGGATGATCAACACGATCGTCGGCTCGGGCACGCTCGTCACCTTCCCCACGCTGCTGTTCTTCGGCTACCCGCCCGTCACCGCCAACGTCTCCAACTCCCTGGGCCTGGTCGCCGGGGGGATGTCCGGCGCCTGGGGCTACCGGCACGAGATCCGCGGCCTGGGCTCGATGCTGGCGCGCCTGGCACCCGTCTCGCTGCTGGGGTCGGTCATCGGGGCCCTGCTGCTGCTCGTGCTGCCGCCCGCCGCCTTCGAGGCGATCGTGCCGGCCCTCATCCTCCTCGGCGTGCTCCTGGTGATCCTCGGGCCGCGCATCAACAGCTGGGCGCGGCGGCACCACACCAGCCACGCCCTCACTCCCGGCCGCTGGGTCGCCCTGGTCGCCGGCATCCTCGTCGCCGGGGTCTACGGCGGCTACTTCGGGGCGGCGCAGGGCGTCATCCTCGTCGGCGTCATGAGCGTGCTGCTGCCGCACGGCGTGCAGACCATCAACGGCATCAAGAACGTGCTGGGCCTGATCGTCAACCTCGTGGCGGCCGTGGTCTTCCTCCTCGTCGAGCCCTCGGTGATCGACTGGTGGGTCGTGCTGGCCATCGCCGTGGGCTCCCTGCTCGGTGGGGTCGTGGGTGCGCGCGTCGGGCGGGCGCTGGCCCCGTGGCTGCTGCGCACCGTCATCGTCACCATCGGCGTCGTGGCCATCGGCTACCTGCTGGTCACGTGAGCGCGGGGTATGCGGTCCCTCCGGACCTGCCCGGGTCGTGCACCTGGGTGCCCGACGCGGGGGACGAGCGGCTCCGTGACTACTTCTCCCTGACCGACGTCGCCCTGCGCCGTGTCGTCGAGCCCGAGCGGGGGCTCTACATGGCCGAGTCGGAGAAGGTCATCCGGCGTGCCCTGGCTGCGGGGCACCGGCTGCGCTCCCTGCTGATGACGCCCCGGTGGGTGCAGGAGTGGCCCGACCTGCTGCGCACGGCGCAGGAGCAGGGGGCGCCGGTCTACGTCGCCGCGCCGGCGGTGGCCCAGGAGATGACCGGCTTCCACCTGCACCGCGGCGTGCTCGCCGCGATGCACCGCCCGCAGCTGCCGTCGCTCGACAGCGTCCTGGCGGGCGCGCGGCGGGTGGCCGTGCTCGAGGACATCGTCGACCACACCAACGTCGGGGCCGTCTTCCGGTCCGCCGCCGCGCTCGGCGTCGACGCGGTCCTGGTCACGCCCCGGTGCGCCGACCCGCTCTACCGCCGTAGCGTCCGGGTCTCGATGGGCACCGTCTTCCAGGTCCCCTGGACACGGATCGACCCGTGGCCGGACGGGGTCGACGCCCTGCGCGACCTCGGCCTGACCGTCGCCGCGCTGGCCCTGTCCGAGGACGCCGTGCCCCTCGAGCAGCTCGAGGCCGCGCCCCCGGAGCGGCTCGCGCTCGTCCTGGGGACCGAGGGTGACGGTCTGTCGTCCCGGACCGTCCGGGCCGCCGACCTTGTCGTGACGATCCCGATGGGCGGGGGAGTGGACTCCCTCAACGTGGCCGCCGCCTCCGCCGTCGCGTTCTGGGCCGTTCGCCCGCGCGGCGGTCCCGCCTCCTGACGGCGTCGACCCACCGTCCGCACGTCTCAGGCCGGCAGGCCCAGGCCGTCGACGATCTCGACTGCGGGCAGGTGCGCGACGGTCCGCCCGCCCATCCTCAGCTTGGAGCGGCGCACGCCCGAGCCGATGACGACGGCGTCGCGGTCGAGCACCGCGGCGTCGACGAGCACGCGCCAGCCGTCGGGCAGGCCGAGCGGGGTGATGCCGCCGTACTCCATACCCGTGCGCTCGACGGCCTCGTCCGTCGCCAGGAAGGAGCACTTGCGCACGTCCAGGGCCTTGCGCACCGTGCGGTTGACGTCGGCCCGGGTGGTGCCCAGGACCAGCGCGGCGCACACGCGTTCCTCGCCCGCCCGCTGGCCGGAGATGACGATGCAGTTGGCCATGTCGTCCATCGGCATGCCGCTGGCCTCCACGAGCGCCGCGGTGTCGGCCAGGTCGGGGTCGATCTCGGCGACCTTGACGCCGGCGACGTCCACCGGGCCCTGCTGCGCCATACCCTCCAGAGCACGCCGGACCGGGGCGGCGAGGAGGTCGGGGCGCTCCAGGGCGGGGACCCAGTCCAGCCTCACAGCTGGTAGGTGCCGGTGATCGAGCCGCGGGCCAGGACGTTGCCCAGCGTGGAGAACTGTGCCTTGGCCACCGAGGTCGACGCGTCCAGACCGGTGTTGTCCGTGTCCAGCGCCCACACCGTGAAGACGTAACGGTGGGCCCCGTCCCCCTCCGGGGGTGCGCAGCCGCCGAAGTCCCGCGTACCGTAGTCGTTGGCCAGGGTGACGGCGCCGCCGCCGAGCTGCTGGCCGAACGCACCCGCGCCGCGCTCCAGGGAGGTCACCTCGGCGGGGATCCCCACGACGGCCCAGTGGTGGAAGCCGCCGATGACCGGCGCGTCCGGGTCGTGGCAGACCACCAGGAAGGACCTCGTCCCCTCCGGGGCGCCGCTCCACGACAGTTGGGGGGAGGTGTTGCCGTAGCCGAAGCCGGCCCACTCGGGCAGTGGCTGGCCGTCGGCGAAGTCCTCGCTGGTGACCTCCAGCTCGGCCGGGGCCGAGGGCAGGTGCTCGTGCGGGTGGGGTGCGGACGGGCGCTCGAGAGTCATGCTCCCGACCATAGTGAGGGCCTCCCGGGGACGCACGCGCGGGCGGTCGGTGTCCTCCGGCACCGGGACGGGCAGGGGCGGGCGGGGCGGCGTGCCACAGTATCCGCATGGCGTCCGACCCCCGGCGGTGCATCATGCACCTCGACCTCGACGCCTTCTTCGCCGCCGTGGAGCAGCGCGACAAGCCCTCGCTGCGCGGCCGGCCCGTCGTGGTCGGGGGGCTGGGCGGGCGGGGCGTGGTGTCGACCGCGTCCTACGAGGCCCGCGTCTACGGTGCGCGCTCGGCGATGCCGATGGTCGAGGCCCGGCGCCGCTGCCCGGCCGGCACCGCCTTCCTCTCCGGCCGCTTCGAGGCCTACCGCGCCACCTCGCGGGTGGTGATGGAGATCCTGCGCTCGCGCTCCCCCCTGGTCGAGCAGGTCTCGGTGGACGAGGCGTATGTCGACCTCGCCGCCGCGGTGGACCCACCCGGGTGGGAGCAGGGGCGGCTCGAGGAGTGGTGCGGGCGGCTGCTGGCCGAGATCACGCAGGCGACCGGCGGGCTGACCGCCTCGGTAGGGGTGGCCACCTCGAAGATGCTGGCGAAGCTGGCCAGCGAGATGGACAAGCCGGCAGGCACGACCGTCGTGCGTCCCGGGCAGGAGCTGGACGTGCTCCACCCCCTCCCCGTCCGCGCCGTGGCCGGCGTCGGGCCGGCGACCGCGGCCCGGCTGCGGACCTTCGGGGTGGAGACGGTCGGGGACCTCGCCCGGGTGAGCGAGAGCGACCTGGTGGCGATCTTCGGCGTCGCGCAGGGGGCCTCGCTGCACCGGCTCGCGCGCGCCGACGACGACCGCGCGGTGGTGGTGCAGCGGGAGGCCAAGAGCATCTCCTCGGAGGAGACCTTCGACACCGACGTCACCGACCGGACACTGCTCGAGGCCGAGCTGGCGCGGCTGGCGGAGGGCCTGGGCCGGCGGTTGGGTGCCTCGTCCCTCTTCGCCCGCACGATCACGGTCAAGGCACGCTCGCACGACTTCACCACCGTCACACGCTCGGCGTCGCTGCCCTTCGCCACCGGTGACGCGACCGTCATCCTGCGCGAGGGGGTGCGTCTGCTGGGTGGGCTCGACGTGAGCCAGGGGCTGCGCCTGCTCGGGCTCGGCGTCTCGGGGCTGACCGGGCACGCCCAGGAGGAGCTCTCGCTCGAGGGCGGTCTGGCCTACCCCGAAGCGACCCTGGACCTGCCGGACGTGGGTGGCGGGGCGGAGCCGGGGGACGACCTGGCCGCCGCCGCCGCGCGAGCCGCCGCGTCACCGCTGTCCGGCCGGCGCCGCGAGGGCTGGTCGACGGGGCAGGACGTCGTCCACGAGGAGCACGGGCGCGGCTGGGTCTGGGGCAGCGGGCTGGGCCGGGTGACCGTCCGTTTCGAGGGCCCGACGACCCCGCCGGGACCGGTCCGGACCTTCTCCGCGGACGACCCCGGGCTGTCCGCGGCCCCGCCGCCGGCGTGGGTGGAGGTGTCCGGAACACCCTCCTGAGCGTGCTAATCTTGTCCGTCGTTGCCCCGCTCCCCACGAGCGAGGTGGCACCACCTGTCCGGGTGGCGGAATGGCAGACGCGCTAGCTTGAGGTGCTAGTGCCCTTAACGGGCGTGGGGGTTCAAGTCCCCCTCCGGACACAAGTCATGGCCCTGGCCAGCGGAAACGCGGCAATTTTCGACGATCGGCGACTTGAACCCCCACGCGATGGTCAGATCTGCGTTAACGATCGCGGCAGCGGTGACGGGGAGGACTAGTCCTCGGGGTGCTCTTCAGCCTGTTGCAAGAAGATGATCCCCCGCTCGAGATCGACCCCAGCACCATGAGGATCGTCATCCGCCTGCGAACCGGGCCTTGCCCGGGATCGGCGGCGATCGAAATGTCCTTGGGCGAGGTGTCAAGGTCGTGGGAGAGGTCACCGTCGACCCTGCGAGCCCTAGGCGCACGCGTTGTGGACGCGGGTCCAAGCGCATCTTCGTCAGCTCCGTACCTCGAGCGGGTGAGAGTCCATATCGGCCCGCAAACCGATGCACCCTGCCGCCCAGGCCCTGGCCCCGTCTACGGGTCCGCGTCAGGGTTGGCTGCCTCTAGCGGCGGACTCCCCAGAGGTCCACCTCGAGACCGGCCGGATCCACATACCAGCAGTGGACGGCGTCCGGGTCCTCGGCGTCGAACCCTGGGATGTCGATGGTCACAAATGGACCCTCGCCCGATGGTAGGACGATCTCGACATGCATGGGGATGATGACCTCGTCCGTGCCGACGACGTGGAAGGGAGTGCCGATACCGGCAGGGGTCAGGTAGGTGTGCACCGTTCCCTCCTCGCACTCAAGGACCCGCTCGTGGGTCCAGGAGGGGGGTGGGGTCCCGGGGACCGCGGTCGGGAACACCAGACCGAGGCCGCTCAGGAGAACGACGGGTGCGACGAGCCGGATGACCATGATCTTTTCTCCGTGTCCCGTGCGCCCGGCGTCAGGCGACCTGCTGCAGGAAGTTCGACACCAGGAGGTAGACGTCGGCCTCCTGCACGTAGCCGTCAGCGATGCGGTAGCTGACGACCAGCGGGACGCGCACCTGCCGCCCCGTCGCGGCCACACCGGCGAACTCCCCGGTGTGCGTGCCCACGACGAACCCCTCGAGGACCGCGGTTCCCTCTCCCACGGTGGTGCGCACCACCTCCGCCCGCGCCTGGAGGGCGACGTGGTAGACGTGGTGCAGCATCGTGGCGATGGCCTCACGGCCGACGTAGTCCTTCCCCGAGGCGACGTCGTGGAAGACCGCGTCCGGCGCGATCAGCGACGTGTCGTGCTCGGCCGCGTAGGCCTCCAGCACCTGCCTGGTCTCCTCGACGGACTGTGGCCCCTGGATGATGCTCATCAGACTCCTCCTTCGCTCTCCCGGCGGGTGCCGGATGACCGGACGCTAGGAGTCGGGTGTTCCCGCCGTGTTCCCGTCGGCGAGGCGTCGCGCCACCTCCTCGGCCACGTCGGGGTCGGCCGATCGCTCCACCGCGTCCTGGGCGGCACGCGCGGCCCGGTCGGCCTCCTCCGGGCGTCCGAGCCTGCGGTAGAGGCTGGCCAGGTGCGCCTGCGCCACGGCTGCGTGCCGGTGATTCGCCGTGCCGCGGAGGAGGTTCAGCTCCTCCGTCCGGGCCCGGACGGCACCGGCCGGGTCGCCGCGGGCCTCGTGGACGTCGGCGGCGATGCGCAGGCCGACGCTGAGCACATACCTGTCCCGGCTGCGGCGGAGGATCCGGATGCCCTCCTCGACGGCACCCAAGGCCGCGTCGAGGCTGCCCAGTTGCAGGAGCACCCGGCCTCGGTGGATCAGGATGACCCCGCGCCGGTGGTGGTCGGCACCCACCCCGTCCCGGGCGAGCGCCCGGTCCAGGAGCGCCAAGCCGTGCTCCGGGGCCCCGAGAGCCACGTGGGTCATGGCGAGGTAGTCGAGGGACCAGGCCGCCAGGTCCCAGCTGCCCCCGTCCTCGAACACCCTGGTGGCACGCTCGAGGATCGGAAGCGCTTCTAAGGCGCGACCGCGCCGGTGCAGTGTCCACCCCAGCTCGGTCTCGAGCACCGCGCGGGCCAGCTCGTCGGTCACCGCCAGGAGGCCGACCTCGAGCACTCCGGCCGTCTCCGCCATGCGTCCGGTGCGGTAGTGCAGGCCGGCCAGCCGGCGGTAGCATCGCGCGCGCTCCAGCGGTTGCTCGGCCAGCTTTAGCCCTGCCCGCAGAGCCCGTTCCGCACCCTCCGGGTCGCCGAGCAGCAGGCGGCACCGTCCCAGGTCCAGCCAGCCGTCCACGGCAGCGGCCCTCAGGTCTCGCCTGGCCTCGGCAGTGCTGTCGGCGAAGGCCGCGAGGGCCTCCTCCAGGATCCTCGCGGCCGCCTCGGGGGCGAAGGCGCGCAGCACGCGGCCACCGCTGGTCAACCCGGCGGCGGCGGCGCCGGGCGCCCTCTCCCCGGTCGGGTATGCGGTCCAGGCGGCGAGCGTGTGGCCGGCGGCGGCCTCCTCCAGGTCACGCCGCCCAGTCTCCCCGGCGAGGTGTCCCAGGGCGTGCGCCAGCTGGTCGTGCAGCTCACAGGCACGCACCGCCGTCAGGTCTGCGACCACCACCTCGCGCAGCAGCGGATGGACCGGCCGCGGGGCGGGAGACACGGGGTCGAGCAGCGAGTGCAACCGCAGCTCGCCAAGAGCGCGGTCCACCTCCTGCTCACCCACTACGTGTACCAGCAGCGGGACGGTGGCTCGCTCAGCTGCCAGCGTGAGCACCTCCAGCACCTGGCGTGAGGTGGTGCTGAGCGGGGACAGCCGCCGGCGCAGCAGGACATGGATCCGTTCCGGAATGTCCCCTCCCGCCACGGGGGCTCCGCCCGCGCCCCGTGCCAGCTCGGTCAGGAAGAACGGGTTGCCGCCGCTGCGGGCCACCAGGCTCTGCACGACCGACTCCGAGGCCACCGGGTCGGTGGCACGGTCCTGGTCGATCAGCCGGCGTGCCAGGCGAGCGGTCTCCTGGGAGGTCAACGGCGTGATGCGCAACGTCGCGGTGGTCGACGGCACGGTGGGCAGCGGGTGGTCGCTCTCGTCGCTGCGGCCGGCCAGCAGCAGGCTCCACCTCCGACCGTTCGTGAACGTACAGAGCCGGGACAGCAGCGACCGCAGCGCGGCGTCTGCCCAGTGCACGTCGTCGACGACCAGGGCCAGCGGCTCGGCATACGCGTCGAGCACGGCGGCGACGTCGTCGGCCAGGCGGACCGCGGACCAGCCCTGCGGGCTGCCGGGGCGACCCCGCTCCAGGGCCTGGATCACGGGACGGGATCCGGTGTGCCCGAGCCGCAGCGCCGAGACCAGTGGCGCGAAAGGTCCTCCCTTGTCGTCCGCCACGCAGGTGGCCCACCGGACGAGGCACCCCTGGTGGCGCAGGTCACGGGCCGCCCCTCGCAGCAGGTGCGTCTTGCCGATCCCCGCCGGCCCGTGGAGCAACCAGCTCTCCCCGCCCCGGGCCGCGGCCGGCACCCGTTCCGCGAGCCACCGCAGCTCGGCCTCGTGGCCCACAGTGAGGTCGGGTCCGTCCGCGCGTTCCCCGCGCTCCTCCCGGCCCTCCGCGAGGCGGCGCAAGGGGGGCGGGGGCGGCCGCCGCAGCTCCTGCGCATGGACGAGCCGGCACTCGGCCCAAGCGGTGTCGAGCTCGACCGGGCCGCGTGCGGCCGCGGCGGTCAGCACCGCCTCCCAGGCCTCGGCGTCGCACGGGTCGTCGGCCAGCACCCGGCTCCAGTCCGCCTCGCGCCCGCTGCTGCGGGCGAGCGCGAGCGCCGTTTCCCCGGCCAGTACCCCGTGGGCGCGCCGCTCCTCCTGAGCCCAGTCCTCGTAGAGGTCCTCGGACAGCAGCTGGTCGGCCCGGGCCAGCACGGCGCGCAGCTCTGGCCAGACCGCACTCGGCGGCGGAGAATCCAGGGCACGTTGCGCCAGTTCGGTGTCGCGAGCGAGGTCGGTGCGCACCTCCACCGACCCTGCGATCCAGACAGTCACGGAATCGCCCAGGAGCACCCCGGGGCCGACCACGGTCCGTGCCTGGCTCAGCGCCTTGGACACGTTGCGCAGGGCCCGGTCCGTCGGCAGATGGCCAAACAGGCGGTCGGCGATCACCTCCCGCGGGGCCGACCGGGCGGGGGAGATGGCCAGGAGGGCCACCAGGCGTCGGGCGGCCGGACGTGGCCAGTCGTCGCGCCACCCTGCTGCGGTGCGAACGGCCACCCTGCCGAGCAGTCTGACGTCGAGGACCCCGCCGGCCTCCCCACGAGCCATGGGACGAGCGTAGCGGCGGGCCCACGGGGTGCGGCATTTAGGTTGATTGGCATCCCTGCGGGGGTCTGATCTAGCGGCTGGGACACCCGGTGATCCCTTTGTACTGAGAGGCCCTCGCAGGGGCTCTCGATGGTGAGCGGTGTCCCTGTTCGGGAACTTGAAGCCCCACACAGTTGGGGACTCCTACTTGCAGAATGTCTGGGCCCAGCCGACTCCTCATCGAGGTGGATGACCCGATCACGAGCAGAGGAGCTGGACGTGGGCATGACCTTGGGAATCGACCTTGCCTGCCGGGCGGCGCACGTGGCGTCGCTGGCCGGCCCCGACGGCAGGCTGGTGTGGCGCGGGCGCAAGTTCTTCTCCCGCACCGTGGAGCTGGAACGGCTGTGGGCCGACATCGGCCGCGACCCGGGCGAGCTGACGGTCGTGATGGAACCCACCCGCAACGCCTGGATCCCGGTCGCAGCGTGGTTCCGCCGCCGCGGAGTGAAGGTGGTGATGGTGCCCACGACCCAGTCGGCGGACCTGCGCGAGTACTTCTCCAAGCACACCAAGAACGACCGGCTGGACTCGGTGGTCCTGGCCCGGCTGCCGCTGCTGCACCCCGAGGGGTTACGCGAGCACGTCGGCGACGGACCGGCCGACCCGCTGCGCCGGGTGGTCAAGCAGCGCTCCTCGATCGCCAAGCGACGCACCGCGGTGTTCAACCGCCTCGACGCCCAGCTCGAGCTGCTCGGCCCGGGCTGGTACGACGCGCAGGGCACCGACTACGGTAAGGCCACGCTGGCGTTCCTGGCCCGCTACGCCGACCCCACCGTCGTCATCCGCCTCGGGCAGGCCCGACTGGCCCGGTTCCTGCGCCGCTACTCCCGCGGCCACTGGCGCGAGGGCAAGGCCGCCGAGCTGATCGCCGCCGCCCAGGAATCGCTGCGGCTGTGGGACGGCGACGGCATCGACTTCGCCGAGCTGGCCGCCGACATCGCCGTCGAGGCCGAGCAGGCCATCGCCCTGACCGCGCAGATCAGCGACCTGGACGAGCGGATCGCCAACCTCTACGCCGAGGCCGACCCGGCCGGCATCGTCCGCTCCGCTCCCGGCGTCGGGCCGGTGCTGGCCGGCATCATCGCCGGCCGCCTGGGCGACCCGCACCGGTTCACCTCCCTGGCCGCGGTCCGCTCCTACTCCGGCCTCGTGCCCAAGGTCAGCCAGTCCGGCACCTCCGAACGTACCGGTGGGCTGACCAAGGCCGGGGACCCGCTGCTGCGCGAGGCGGTGTGGATGGCCGCCGATCAGGCCCGCAAGCTCGACCCCCAGCTGGCCGCGAAGTACGCCCGGCTCATGGCTGCCGACCACCGCCACCACGACTCGGCAGTGTGCCACCTGGCGACCATCCTGCTGACCCGGATCGCGACCTGCTGGCGCACCGGGCAGCCGTACCAGATCTGCGACGTCGACGGCACGCCCTGACCCAGGCCGAGGGCAAACGCATCGTCACCGAGAAGTACCAGGTCCCCAGCAAGGCGCCGAAGAAGCGCTACTACCGGGCCACCAACCACAAGGCAGACCGGGGGTCACAGGAGTCGCTGAGCGCTCCAACACCCCGGCCTGCCCACACCCACCCTAAGCCGTCGCATGTCGCTTGACTCCCGTGGATTGGTGCCAGCGAGCCCGCGCGTCAGACTTCCGAACATCCCTGCCCTCCACACGACGAACGATGGTTCTCGCCAGGCGTCGTGAGGAGAAGGAGCTCCAGGATGGAAGTCATGCACACCCGCTGCGCGGGCATGGACATCTCGAAGACCGACGCCAAGGTCTGCGTCCGGGTGGCCGGGACGGGACGGCGGAAGGCGATCGAGACGGTCAGCACCTGGTCGTCGATGACGCGCCAGATCCTCGCCCTGCGAGAGCACCTGGCCGCCGAGCAGGTCACCTGCGTGGTGATGGAGGCCACCAGCGACTACTGGAAGCCGTTCTACTACCTGCTTGAGGACCTGGACGGTGTCGAGGTGCTGCTCGTCAACGCACGCCAGGTGAAGAACCTGCCCGGGCGCAAGACCGACGTCAGCGACGCGACCTGGCTGGCGCAGCTGGGAGCCCATGGCCTCGTGCGTGGCTCGTTCGTGCCACCCGAGCCGGTGCGACAGCTGCGCGACCTGACGCGGACCCGGACGGCGATCATCCGCGAGCGTTCACGGGAGGTCCAACGGTTGGAGAAACTGTTGGAGGATGCCGGGATCAAGCTCTCCTCCGTGGCCTCGGACATCCTCGGTGTCTCGGGCCGGGCGATGCTCGAAGCCCTCATCGAGGGCGAACGCGATCCGGTCCTCATGGCCGACCTAGCCCGGCGACGGCTGCGGATCAAGATCCCCGCGCTGACCGAGGCACTCCAAGGACGCTTCGTAGAGCACCACGCCTTCATGGCCCGCATTCACCTGGACCTGATCGACCAGCACACGACCGCGATCGACCAGCTCACCGAGCGGATCGAGGAACTGATCAAACCCTTTCGCGCCGCAAGGGACCTGATCACCACGATCCCCGGAATCAGCGTCCTGACCGCCGACGTCGTGATCGCCGAGACCGGAGCCGACATGGCCCAGTTCCCGACGGCGAACCACCTCGCCTCCTGGGCCGGCACCACGCCCGGCAACAACGAGTCCGCAGGAAAGGTGAAGTCGTCCCGGACCAGACCCAGGCAATCCCTACCTTCAGGGCGCCCTGGGCGCGGCAGCGTTCGCGGCAGCCAGGACCCCGACCTATCTCGGTGCGAAGTACCGACGGATCTCCAGCCGAAGAGGGCCGATGAAGGCGAACGTCGCCATTCAACATGCAATGCTCACAGTGATCTGGCACATGCTCAGCACCGGTGAGGTCTACGAGGACCTCGGCAGCGACTACTACACCCGGCGTCGCCCGGAGCGCGCTAAGAACCGTGCCGTCGCCCAGCTCAAAGCCCTTGGCTATGAGGTCACTCTCCAGACGCCTTGCCCGGGACCGCGCACCTGAATCTTCGCGTCAGGGTATTGACCTGAGGCGTGATGTGGCTACACTTGTGGCTATGACTGTAGATGCTTCGATGGCCCTGCGGGATGTGAAGAATCGACTGTCCGAGGTGGTGGACCAGGTCGAGCGGGAGCATGACCGGGTCGTGATCACTCGTCACGGCAAGCCGGCGGCGGTGGTCATCAGCGCCGATGACCTCGAGTCGTTGGAGGAGACGCTGAAGGTCGTGAGCCGGCCCAAGCTCATCACCCAGGTCCGAGACAGTCTTGCCGAGCTCGCGGCCGGCGAGGCCGAGGTCCTCAGCAAGGAAGACGTCCTTGCGACGCTGCGCGTCTGATGGTGGAGCAGTACGAGGTCGCGTGGACGCCGACGGCCAAGCGCGCCCTGCAGCGACTGCCCGAGAAGGTGGCCACGGCGGCCATCGAGTTCATCTACGGTCCCCTCGCGAGCACTCCCCAGCGCGTCGGCAAGGCCTTGCGCTTCGACCTCGAGGGGCTGCACAGCGCACGACGGGGCTCGTACCGGATCATCTACCGGATCGATGCGCACGTGACCATCATTGCGATCGAGCACCGCGCGGACGTCTACCGATGACGATCTCCATCGGGCAAGGAGTGTTCCGCGCCACATCTCAAGCCAGTTCCCGACGCATCCGACCGGCGGCAGAACAGGATGCCTACAGCTCGTCGAGTACGGCAAGGTCGTGGAGGTCTACGGCACGCATGGGATAGCCCCTTCGAAGCTCGCGGGCTCGCCCGGCACTGGCCACGACGACCGCTTGGCCGTCGATTAGGCCGGTAACTCTCTGCTCAGAAGGGTGGAGGTACACCTCGCCGTCCAGACCTTGCTGGACTCCGTTGCCGGCCGGGTCCAAGCGCATTGCATGGACGTCTACTTGCCCTGAGTGACTCGATAGCTGCACGCGGACTGGTCGCCAATCCTCGGTGACCCGATAGCCGCGGGAGGTGAGCCAGGCCATGAACTCGGCCTCGTGATCTTCGTCGATGAACACGTCGAGATCTTGGTGGGAGCGAGTCTGCCGTCCGACCAACGCATCGACACCCCATCCGCCGTTGACCTGATAGACCACCCCGTTGGCGTGAAGCCAGGCGACGATCTGCACCACCTCGGCGGCGGTCATCCGGGAGGAGTTCTTCATAGGAGAAGTCTCCCTTCCCGTGTACCAGGGTCCGTACGACCCGCGGCAGGTGCGCGCGTCTGGCGGCACCCCACGGGGGGTGCTGCAACCCTTCGCCTACCGTGTCGGATTCCACACCGTGTCTTCCCCCCGGGGGAGATAGTGGATCTCGCGTGCGCCCAAGGCTCTCGGCCCATCACCTTGTCGGGGCAAGTCGACTGAACCCAGGGGTCACGGGTCAGAGAACGCTGCCGGACCCGCGGACGTCTCCTATGAGCCCAACACCGAGCTGGTCCGCCAAGTTCTGAGCTGCGTTTGGCTCATCAACGTTCAACAGGTATGCATAGGCGTTGACGCGCTCTAGCTCTTCCATGTCCGCGTTGCTTGCCGGTTCCTTATGCATCGCTATGAACCGGTCAAAGCCGCCGTCTCGCGCGAGATCGATCCTGAACATGAGGTCGTGCGTGTTCCGGGCTCGCATGCGCGGGCGCGAGTCAAGGGTGAGGCGATCCATCAAGGTGATGTGACCGTTGACGGCCTTGAAGTCGAAGTGCACCTCGTGCTCTACACCCAGACGATCCGTCAGGTCGAGGTCCACATCCTCGGTGATCTGCACGGCCACTTGGTCAATGGCTGCCTTGGCTGCTCTGGCAAGCGATGTCGATGTGGCCGGCTCGTCCGGCGTTGTGACAAGCCGCGGGAAGATCTGCTCCACCAGAACGGGCAATGGAGTCGAATCGTGTCCCAGGATGCGTCCGCGGCGCTCGACTGTAAACGATTCAATACGTTCATGCATGCGCTCGATACTGCGCTCGAGTTGTCCTGCAGCCGCCCGATCGCGAAGGTACTGAATCCAAGCCTCGTAAACTTCACGGTCAGGCGCCGCTCCCGGTATCCGACGCCGGTCAATGCTCAGGTCGTCGCGCTCGCCCACAAAGCGGGCATGGTATTCGCGGCCGCGTGTGACAATAAGCCCGACGTTCTTGGGCTCGTTTCGGTAGAGGTCAGGGATTAACTTGACCAGGTACCATTGGGGCGACGTCGCCGTCGTCATCGGGGTCAGCCTCCTCGCTGGTCAGCAGGTCGTCGGTGAAGACCGAGTAGCTCTTCCGCAGAGTCTCCATCATCGCACCGACAGACTGCCGCCGGTAGATCAGGAAGTCTGCCAGCGCGTCTCGCAGGCTAGCCGAGACCAGGTCGGAGTCGTAGCAGCGCAGGCACATACGTCTCAGCTCCGCGTCTGTGATGGCCTTGGCGCGTGCAACCCATCCCAGCACGTTGTCCCAGGAGGGCAGATGCTCGACGAGCTCGTGACGGGTGAGGACTCGGTCCCGGGATGCGAGCAGCGCCGCGGTGGGATCAAGCGGGTTCTCGTGCCCCAGGAGCGCGTTGTCGTGGTCAATCGCCACCAGCTCGCGTCCCGGGAGTTGGAGGACGTTCTCGTACCGGTCCTCGTTCAAGATCCATTGATCCAGTACGACGATCCCGGTGGCAGCCCACGGGTCCCCCTTGACCGCCTCCTTGAGTGCGCTGGAGGTGAGTGGCGGAGTAGTCATCCCACCCTTGCCGTAGGCGAGAGAAAGATGCCCCCTCTCGGACCGGTACTCAAGGATCGCGTTTGGCGGAACGGGTACCCCGAGGGCGAGCGCCACGGAGGTACCGATGAAGTCGTTCACCACGGCGAAGGGACGCTCGTGAGTGTTTCGACGCACGTAGCTCTCGAAGCCCACCAACTCGAGGCCACCACCCGGAGACTCCACGGCCAGCCCGTCGGCGGTGACCCGAACTCCGACGTACCCCCCACGAGCTCTAGCTCTAGGCATCCAGTCTCCCGCGTCTCGGTTGTAGTCTGATGGGCTGGGCGGGACCACCTTACGACGCTCCGCGGACTGGCTGGCGATGCCCTGCCCGTGTAGGTGCCCAACTGCGGGTCATTCCGCCACATATCGTCGGACTGGTACCACAGGGCGCTGGCCGCAAGATCGCCGCCGTGAAGTCGACAGGTAACGCCTCCTCGAAGTTGAGACTCAGCCGAGTCACCGATAATCTGTCGGCGCCGGTCACATCATGCTTGTCAACAGGTCGAGGCAAGCGCGGTTCTTTGTGTGATGATTGTGCCCGGGATATGGCCAATAAAGACTTCACGTTCAAGCCCGATCAGGCCAACCTCACTCGTTTTAGCGCAACTCTTCGTTCACTTGAGGGGCAGCAACGGAGGGTGAGACAACATTTCAGCCGGCAACCGCAGTGTCCGCTGAGAGTGGTGGCCGCTAGCCGTCCGCCGAGGAAGCAGCCCTAGCCAGTAGGTCTCGGACGTCCCGACGGTCGGCCAAACCGGCCCCCTTGCAGCATTCACCAACGATTTCCCCTGTCGCACGGAGCGAATCTCGAAGGTCAATGGTGATGTCAAGTGTTTCCATGCATGGCACCCCCGCCTGGCGGAGCGGTTCCCCATCTAGGAGGAGTGTTTTCCCGTCATCGGATCGCACCCAAGTCTTCGTTATAAATGTGAGCTGCTGTTCGGGACCACCGCCCCACATCGGCATAAGCGGGGGTCTCGCGTCCGGGGGGTTAGGTCGGCGCTGGCCGTCGATCTCGGCGCGCTGAAGATTCCCGTCACCGGCCACATAGGCATCAAAATGCGCCAGCAGGTCGCGACTGTTCTTTAGTGGCTCGTGCCCGACTTCCTTATCCCCAAGGAACTGCTGAACTGCAGGGTGGTCGTCACCCAATGCGCGGATTGCGCAACTCGCTGCAACATACAGGGCAAGGACGGCAAGCATCCCGTCTACCATCCCATCCACTTCCTCTGACTCGGCTCGCTCAGTCTGCTGAATGGCGACGCTGAGCCACGACGTAGCCGCCTTGGCTTGCCTCCGCAGAGCAAGGAGATCGGGACTCCGCTCGTCCGTAGCCGTCCCATGCGCCTGTGGTGTGCGGCGCAATAGGCCGTATACGGCCTGTCTGGTGATTCCTAGAGCGCGACCAACGGCACCTTTTGACAGGCCCTCTTCTACCGCCTTACGAACCAGTTGGTCCCTCTCGCGGACTGCTTCCGATAACGCGTTCTCGGCCTCGCGGACACGGGTGTGAGCGTTCTTCAGCGTCTCGACCAGGGGCTGCGAGGACGCGACATCATTCAATGCCGGCCGGTTACCGTCTGCCGGAGAGCCGGAAGTAGTGCCAGTCGACTCCGCACCACGGTCTGTCATGCATATACCGTACGGTGATGACGCCGCTCTTGTATTGAATCTAACCAAGTGATGACTCGGGTGTCAGGGTCATACCTTGTCTGGCCGGTCTGGCATCGTGGAGCCGCTTGAGGACTCAGGGGGGCCGCAGCCAAGCATCCGGACATCGGCGGTACAGCGATGTCACGGACCTGTGCGTTCCCAAGCCAGGTACGTCACGGGTCGTGACGTCATGCCATGGAGCGACGGGTCACTGGGGAGCGGACGGGGGGAGTGAGGGACTCCCGCCCGTCATGGCATGACGTCGGTCCGCGGCGCGGGTTCACCCGAGTGCCGTCGAGATGGGTGTGCCTCGCATGCTCCTCTGACCTGCGTTACGCTCCGATCTGGATGTCCAGGGTGTGTGTCCCATGTGGGCAAGTCCCCCTCCGGACACCGACGCAGGACGAGACCCCCGAGCCTTCCGGCCGGGGGTCTTCGCGTGCCTGCCGGGGCCCCGGTCGAGCGCGGACCCGCAGGACTATCGACGCGGCACCCCTCACGTCCCTAGACTGCAGGGATCGGCATGATCCTGTGCAGGGGACCAGGCCCACTCGGTGGTTCACGACAAGGTGGGTGAATGATGGCCGAGCGCCTCGAGGACGACTCCGGCTGGACGACGGTGGAGGAGCACCACACCGCGCTGCTGAACCTGCACGCGCGGGTCCGCGACCCCGACCTGCCGCCCGGCTTCCGGCGTGCACCTACCGGTCAGGCCCTGCACACCCTCGCGCGGGCGTCGCTGGAGCAGGTGCCGGTCTCCGCCCGGGTCGGCGTCCTGGGCGATCTGGCCCGAGGCGGGTTCCCGGACTGGGAGTCGGCCGAGCCGCAGTACCGCGAGCTCGCCGCCTCCGTGGCCGGTGCCCGCTCCGGCGTGCAGGCCGACCGTCTCCTGGACGACCTCAAGCTGTCCACGAGCGAGGCCGTCCCGTTCTCCACGACACCGTCCGGGCAGGCGCTGCCGCACCACGAGACCGCGTTCGTGGGGGAGGACGTGTGCACCGTGCGGACGGTGGACGTCGGCGGACTGCGGGCGACGTGGGTCTACTCGGAGTTCGAGACCGACGCCGCCTTCGCGGACGTGGCCGACTGGGTCGACCCCCGCAGCTGGCCCAGGCGCGGCCCCATGCTGTTCAAGGGGATGGAGGTCGTGGGCTCGCAGGCCCCCGTCGACCTGCCTGCTCCGCCGCGCGGGGACGAGCACTGGCACGGCATCTTCCACGAGGAGGTCCAGCTCGTCCGGCGGGTCGACACGCTGCTGCACTGCGACTACTGGTGCGAGAGCGGGCGCTCGGCCGGGATGACCTACGACCTCGCGCTCAGCCTGGACGACCAGATCGACGTCGACCGCGGCTTCCTGTCGGTCGTCGACGTGGGCGGCGTGCGCCAGGTCCGGGCGCTGAAGATCGTCGGCTTCCGCGAGGACCTCTGGGACGACCTGGCGCGCCTGGTGTGCCCCTTCTGGACCGACTGGGTGCGGGCCGCCGTCGAGGGCGGGCAGAGCAGCAGGCCGGCGGGCGGCGAGGAGGAGCCACATACGCCCGGGACCACCATGAACTGCTCGTGGCTCGAGCCGGCCGAGGAGTGGATCGACTTCCTGGGAGACTCCAGCCGGACCTACGTCAGCCTGCTGGACGAGATGGCGGGGGAGGCCATGCGCCCGGACGTCCGGGCCGCCGACCTGGCCCGTCACCAGCGACGGATCTTCTCCCAGCTGGCCAAGGACTGGTCGCAGGCCTGGATGCACGGGATCACCGCGCTGGCCCAGGTCGCCGACGAGGGTCTGGAGCGGGGGATCGCCCCGCCCGGGCGCACCGGTGGGGGCGCCGCAGCACGTGCGCACGCGTTCACCGGCGGTGGCGGCGCCAGGCCCGCGGGCGTCGAGGGCACCGTCATCCCGCTCGGCGTCCCCGCTGGCCAGGAGGTGCCGGCACCCGTGGTCTCGGACCTGGTCGCGATCGAGGCGGGGGCGGCCCGGATCCCGGCCGGAGCCGTCACCACCACGGTCGAGCCGCTCGGTCAGGGGCACGCGGTCCGGCTGCAGGTCCAGGCGGCCGCGTGGTCGCCCGGGCTCTACGTCGGAGAGGTGACCCTTCCGGGCGGGGCGCCCGTGCCTGTCCAGCTCTACGTGTCGCGGTCGACAGAGGTATGAGGCGTGGTCGAGACAGGCACGTCCGCGGAGTCCCGGCTGGGCTCGCTGCTCGACCGCCTGGTGAGCTGGGCGGAGGTCTCGCTGCGCGCCGGTGACCTCGAGCAGGCGCGCGCCACCGCCGAGGAGGTCCGGGCGGTCGACCCGGACAACCAGAGAGCCGCCTCGGTGCTGCAGCGCATCGCCGCCCGGCAGACCGGCCCGTGGGGGGAGCGGGCGCTGATGACGCTGCTCTTCTCCGACCTGGTCGGCTCGACCCAGCTCTCGGAGCAGGTGGAGCCCGAGCAGATGCGCGACCTGTTCGCCTTCTACCGGGCTGCGGTCGGCGCGGCCGTGCGGCGCTACGGCGGGTCGCTCGTGCAGTTCTACGGGGACGGGGTCCTGGCCGGCTTCGGCTACCCCGAGGTGCACGAGGACGACGCCCGGCGCGCGGTCCTGGCCGGGCTCGACATGGTCGTGGCGATGCGCGACGGGCGGGCCGAGCTGCAGCGCCGCGTCGGGGCGTCGGCGGACCTGCGGGTCGGCATCCACACCGGCCGGGTCGTCATCACCGGCACCGACACCGGCACCGACGTCCTGTCGCGGGACTCCATCCTGGGGGTGACGCCCAACCTCGCGGCCCGCGTGCAGGGGGCGGGGGAGCCGGGCATGGTCGTGGTCAGCGACGTGACCCACGAGCTGGTCGACGCCGACTTCTTCACCCGGTCCCTCGGCGAGCACCGGCTGCGCGGCATCACCCGGCCCGTGGAGATCTTCGCCGTCGAGCGTCCCCGCTACGCCGCCGCCCGGTTCACCGCCGACCGCTACCGCCAGGCCGGCCTCGTCGGCCGCGAGGAGCCCGCGGCACGCCTGACGGCGGCCTGGGACACGCTGCTCGAGCAACGGGAGGCGCCGGGACTGGTGTTCCTCCTCGGCGGCGAGGCCGGCATCGGCAAGTCGCGGCTCGTCGTCGAGCTCCTCGACCGGGTCCAGGCCCGCGGGGGCCGGGTGGTCGGCGCGGGGTGCCTGCCCTACTACTCCAACGTGCCGCTGTGGCCGGTCGCCCGCATGCTGGCCAGGACCGTGGGCGCCGGCGACCAGTCCGCGGAGGCGGTTCCCTCCGCAGCCGCGCTGGAGAAGCACCTGGCCGGGCTGGGGCTCGACCTGCCCGCCTTCGTGCCCGTGCTCGGGCCGCTGCTGCAGCTGCCGGCCTCCACGGCATACCCGCCCCTGGAGCTCGACCCGAGTGCTGTGCTCGAGCTGACCCAGCAACGGCTGGTGGAGTGGCTGGCCGCGCTCGCGGCCCGCGACCCCCACCTGCTCGTGGTCGAGGACCTGCACTGGGCCGACCCGACGACCCTCGAGCTGCTGCGGCGGCTCACCGAGCAACCGCCACCCGCCCTGCTGACGGTCGTCACCACCCGCGAACCCGACACCGTCCCGTGGCGTGAGCAGGTGGTGCAGATCGAGCTGGGGCGCCTGGACGAGGAGGCCTCCCTGCGGCTCGTCGCCAACCTCAGCGCCGGCTCCGGCGCCGAGCTGCCCGAGCCCGAGCGTGCCGAGATCGTCGGGCAGGCCCAGGGCAACCCACTGTTCCTGGAGGAGCTCACCCGCTCGTCCCTGACCCACAACCGCACCGAGCCGATCCCGCTCCGGCTGCAGGAGCTGTTCACCTGGCGGCTCAAGGAGCCGGGGGTCGACCGACGCATCGTGCAGGTCGCGGCCACCGTGGGCCCCGTCTTCCGGGCCTCGGTCGTCGCCGCCGTCGTGGGGGACGAGCCGGCCGTCACCGACCAGCTGGAGCTGCTGCTCGAGCGAGGGGTCCTCGAGACGACGCCCGCTGCCGGGACCTATCGCTTCCGGCACGCGCTCATGCGCGACGCGGCCTACGAGACGCAGGTCCTTGACGTGCGCCAGGACACCCACGCGGCCGTGGCCGACGTCATGGCCGCCTCCGGCACCGAGCCGGCGCTGGTCGCCACCCACCTGGACCTGGCCGGCCTGGCCGACCGCGCGGCGGCGCTCTACCTCGTGGCGGCGCAGGCGTCCCAGGCCCGCGGCGCCCACCAGGAGGCGACCCGGCTCGCCACGCGTGCCCTCGAGCTCTACGCCGAGATGGATGCCTCGGAGGAGCGCGACCTCGGTGAGCTCGGTGCGCGGATGCTCCGCATCCTCAGCGTCTCCTCCCTGCGCGGGTATGCCGCACCCGAGGTCAAGGACGACCACGACCGGGCCGAGCAGCTCGCCCAGGGGCTGGGGACCCGCCCGGAGGTCCTCGCCTCGGTCGTGGGCATCTACTCCTACCGCCTGACCAACGGGGACGTCCCCACGGCCCTCGGCCTCGCCGAGCGCCTGCTGACCATGACCCGCCACCGCGCCCTGTCCTGGTTCCAGCCCGAGGTGGACGGCTGCGCCGGCTACGCCCACCTCTACCTGGGCCACCTGCCGACCGCCCAGTCCTACTTCGAACGGTCGGTGCAGGGCCTGCGCAGCCGCGAGGAGCAGGGCGAGGACCTGGCAGCCTGGTGGCCGCTGCCCAACGACCCGTGCGCCGCGGCCGAGGTCGGCCTGGCCTGCGTCGCGGCGCTGCGGGGGGAGCCCGCGGTGGCGGCCCGGCACGAGGCGGAGGCCATCCGGCGCGCGGAGGCGCTGGGTTTCCCCCGCGGCCCCTTCACCATCGGCTTCGTCAAGACCTACATCGCCTGGATCCGCCAGTTCCAGGGCGACCCCGAGGCCGCACGGGCCGTGGCCGCCGACATCCTGGCCGTCGGGCAACGCCACGGCTACGCCTACTGGATGGTCCTGGGGTCGGCCTATCTCGCCGGGCCGCCGGACGGCGCGCCGGACCCCGCATACCTGGCCAGCACCGTGCAGACCCTGCGGATGATGGGGCACGAGGCGTTCCTGGCCTCGATGCTGTCCTCCCTCGCCGCGATGAGCGCTCAGGCCGGCGACCTGGCGCGGGCGGTAGAGCTGGTCGACGACGCGCTGGCGACCGCGCACCGCACCGGGGAGATGCTGCACGTGCCGGAGATCCTGCGGCGCCGTGCCGCCTTCGCCCTCGCGCGCGGCCTGGGCGCGGCGGAGGCGGTGCCCAACCTGCTCGCCGCCGTCGCCCTGGCCACCGAGCAGGGGGCGGCGGTGTCCCGGCTGCGGGCCGCGGTCGACCTGGCGCAGCTGCCGCCGCAGGACCGGCCCACCGGGTGGCGGGAGACCCTCGTCGGCGCCCGCGCGGCCGTCCCCGCGACCTACAGCTCACCGGAGACCGAGGCCGCCGACCACGTCCTCGCCCCCTGACCATGGGCCGGGACCGCGTCGTGATCCTCGGGGGAGGGATGGCGGGGCTGACGACCGCCTGGGAGCTGACCTCGGGAGCGTGGCGCGACCGGTTCGAGTCCGTCACCGTCTATCAGCGGGGCTGGCGCCTGGGCGGCAAGGGCGCCAGCAGCAGGGGCGAGCACGGCCGGGTCGAGGAGCACGGGCTGCACGTGCTCCTGGGCTACTACGACGCGACCTTCCGCGTCCTGCGCGAGGTCTACGGCGAGCTGGACCGGGCCACCACCGACCCCGGCTGCCCGATCAGCACCTGGCGCGACGCGTTCGTCCCGTCCGGCGACGTGGGCCTGGTGGACGTCGGGGGACCGGCCGGACCCGAGGCCTTCGTCACCCGGTTCACGGGGGACGGGCGGCTGCCGGGCGAGCCCGGCGCGGAGGACCGCCCGCTGCGTCCGCTCGACGTCGCCGTGCGCGGGCTGCGGCTCCTCGCGGACTTCCACGGGGTGACCGGTGCGCGGGCGCGCCCGACCGAGCCCTACCTGAGCACCTCGCCCCGGCCCCGCGGTGCGGCGGCGGTCGACCCCGGCCTGGCCGTCCGGGCCGGTGCCCTGACCTCCCTGGCCGCGCTGACCGTCCTGGCCGAGAGGGCGGCAGCCCTGCTGGGCAGCGACGACCTCGACGAGGCCTGGTCCGCGCCCCTGACCACGACCCTTGTGACGGTGCGGGACGAGCTCCGGGCCACGGTGCGCGCCAGCCCGGCAGCGTGGCGCACCTGGGAGCTGGTGGACCTGGTGTCGACAACCCTGCTGGGGATGCTCGCCGACGGGCTGCTGTCCGGGCAGGGGTACGAGCGGATCGACCACCTCGACTACCGGGAGTGGCTCGCGCTCCACGGCGCCGCGCCCACCACGCTCGACTCGCCCGTGGTGCGCGGCATGTACGACCTCGCCCTGGCCTACGAGGGAGGGGACCGATCCCGTCCACGCTTCGCCGCGGGTCTGGGGCTGCAGCTGGCCGGCCGCATGCTCTTCGACGCCAAGGGCGCGGTCTTCTGGCGGATGCAGGCCGGGATGGGTGACGTCGTCTTCGCCCCCCTCTACCAGGCGCTCGTGCGCAGAGGGGTGCGCTTCCGCTTCTTCCGCAGGCTCGACCAGGTGCACCTCGGGCCGGACGGGCGGCGGGTGGCGTCGGTCGACCTGGCCCGGCAGGCGGACCTGGCGCCCGGCCGGGTCGACTACGAGCCCCTCGTGCGCCACCACGGTCTGCCGTGCTGGCCGGCGGGCCCGGTGGTCTCTCAGCTGGACGGCGACCCGGGACCGGACCTGGAGACCCACCCCGCCGGCGGCGCCGCGGCGCCCGGCGTAGGCCGGGAGCTGCTGGAGGCCGGCCGTGACTTCGACGTCGCCGTCCTGGCGGTCTCGCTCGGGATGGTGCCGCACGTCGCCGCCGAGCTCCTCGACCGCATACCGGCGTGGGGGGCGATGTGCCGCGAGGTCGCGACCGTGGCCACCATGTCCGCCCAGCTGTGGCTGGAGCAGCCCGAGAGCGCGCTGGGCTGGCAGGGGCCCGCGGGGGTGACCCTGAGCGGGTTCGGGGACACCTTCGACACCTGGGCGTCGATGCCGCACCTGCTGGTTCGCGAGGACTGGCCGGCCCCCGCACCGCAGGGCCTGGCCTACTTCTGCGGGACCATGCCCGACGTCCCAGACCACGCGACCGGGGAGCGGCACGTCCGCCAGACGCTGACCCGCTTCCTCGACGACCAGGTCCGGGTGCTGTGGCCGGCGGCGGCGGACGGCGCGGGCTTCCGCTGGGAGCTGCTGCACGACGGCCAGGGCCGGGTCGGACCGGACCGGTTGGACGCGCAGTACCTGCGGGCGAACACCGACCCCTCGGACCGCTACGTGCAGTCCCTGCCGGGCAGCGGCCGGCACCGCATGGCCCCCGGCGCCACCGGGGTGGCCAACCTGGTGGTGGCGGGGGACTGGACGGCCTGCGGGCTCGACGCCGGCTGCCTCGAGGCGGCGGTGCGGTCGGGGGTGCTGGCGGCCCGGGCCGTGCGGGCCGCGACGCTCGGCGGCCCGGCGGGCGGGGACGTCCCGTGAGCAGGCAGCGCGGTGTCGGCGGCGGCCTCGCGGGGACGGCCGCCGTCGCGGGCGAGATCGTCGACAGGGTGCAGGTCCTGGGGCTCGCCTCGGCCAGCGCCGTGGCGGAGCGCTGCATCGCGACGGTGGACCGCTACCTGGCCGACCGGGACGGTCCGCGCACCCTCGACCTGCCCGCCGTCGGCGGGCCCGCACCGGGGCCGCAGCCCGCGGAGGCGCTCGAGCTGCCGGCCGTGCCCGCCGGGAGCAGCACCGGGGGGTCGCTCTGGATCCACAACCCCACGACGGCCCCGGTCCGGGCTCGCGTGCGGGTGAGCAGCCTGACCTCGGCGGAGGGGCACCTCCTCCCGGCCCCGACGGTCGGGGTGCCGTCGAGCGCCGGGATCGAGGTCGCCGCCGGGGGCTCCGTGGAGGTCCGGGTGCAGGTGCGTGTGCCCGCCGGCACACCGCCGGGCCACTTCCACGGGGTGGTGACGAGCACAGCCACGCCACGCCAGTGCCTACCCCTGCTGCTGCACGTGCGGACGTCGCCGGCCGAGGACGGCCCATGAGCACGTCCGCGGAGTTCCGCGAGCGGCTGGCCTCCTTCGGCGGCGCGGCCCGCAGCGCCGCGGCCGCCTACCTGGACGACGACGCGCTCTCCCCCTACCTGCTCACGCCCGCGGGTGACTACCTCGGTCGGGGAGGCAAGGGTCTGCGACCCGCCCTGTGCCTGGCGACCTGCGCTGCCTACGGTGGCCGCGAGGAGGAGGCGATGCCCTCGGCGGCCGCGATCGAGCTCGTGCACACCGCGATGCTGGTCCATGACGACGTCGAGGACGACAGCGAGCTGCGCCGCGGGCGACCTACCCTGCACCGGCGCTACGGCCGGGCCGGTGCGATCAACGCCGGCGACGGGCTCGCCGTCGTCGCGCTGGGCGCGCTGCGCGACAACGAGCGGCTCCTCGGGACGCGCCTGGCCTCCCGGGTCTGGTCCGAGTTCGACGTGATGGCACGGCAGACGGTCAGCGGGCAGGCCCGGGAGCTGGGGTGGATGCGGGACGGCCGCACCGACCTCTGCCCGGACGACTACCTCGACCTCATCCTGCAGAAGACCTGCTGGTACACGACCCTGCTGCCGTTGCGGGTCGGAGCACTCATCGGATCGCGGGGAGCGGTCGACCTGGCGGCGATGACCCGGTTCGGCTTCTTCCTCGGGGCCGCCTTCCAGATCCGCGACGACGTCCTCAACCTCGTCGGCTCCCAGGCCGTCTACGGCAAGGAGGCCCTGGGGGACCTGCGGGAGGGCAAGCGCACCCTTGTGCTCATCCACCTGCTCGCGGCCGCGGCACCGGCCGACCGCGAACGGGTGCGGCGCTTCCTCGCTCTGCCGCCCGCGCAGCGTTCGTCGGACCAGGTGGAGCAGATCGTGGCACTGATGCACGACCACGGCAGCGTCGCGTTCGCCGACGAGTTCGGCCGCGGCATCGCGCGGGCGGCGGCGCAGAGCTTCGAGGAGGCGTTCGCGGGACTGCCCGGCACACCGGCCCGGTGGTTCGTGCGCGACCTGGTGACCTACATGGTCGAGCGGGACCGGTGAGAGGCTGGTCGCAGGGACTGCTCAGGCGGTGACGAGGAGGTCGTCACCGGGCGGGCGGCCAGGATGCTGCGTCGGCGCCTCGAGCGGCGTGGCCTGCCCGGCCCGGCCGGCGCTCAGGGACCGACCGGGTCCGCGGGATGGCGGCTGCGCTACCGGCCGGACGCGAGACGCTCCTGCTGTGCGACGCTGCTGCGCCGAGCGGCCAGCTCGGCAGCCATCTCCGGGTCGTCCTGGACGAGGTAGACGAGCCCGCAGTCCTGCGGTCCGGTCACGCCCGGCATGCACAGGCTGCAGGCGTCGCCGGGACGGATGGGGCACCGGGCGCTGGGCCGGGTGCGCGCGGCACGCTCCATACCCGCGTCAGGCCTCGACGGGTGCGAGCTGCAGGGTGGTCACGCAGGTGGGGCTGCCCGGCGTCGTGGCGAGGGGGACGCTGCCCTCGAGGCCGTCGGCGGTGACCTCGATCGTGCCGCCCTCGATCCCGCGGGGGAGCCAGAAACCGGTGAACCCGTTGGCTCCCGTCGTCACGGTCTCGTCGACGAGGACCTGCCCGTCGCCGTCGCTGATGAGCACCGACACCTCCTCGCCGGCGAGCTCGCCGCGGCAGGTGGCCAGCGAGTGGTAGAAGCACTCGTGCGTCTCCTCGACGAAGGGTGCGACCGAGACGTAGAACGCGTCCTCGGGCAGGGGGACGGCCACCTCCTGCGTGCCGTCGCTGACGAGAACGTGGTCCTCGCGCACGGAGGCGCCGACGGCGAGGGGACGGGGCTCGGGACTGCGCTCGAGCTCCTCGACGATCTCCTGCCCGGACCTGCCGTCCAGGCCGACCTCGGCCAGGAGCTGGTCGGTGTCGACCGTCGCCGCAGGCGAGGGAGACCCCCCGGCGGGGGAGGCCTGCTCCTGCGCACCGGTGGAGCACGCGGACAGCGAGACGGTGAGGGCGAGCGCCAGGCCGACGGCGGAGGTGGAGACACGTGCACGCATGAGGTGAGGACCCTTCGGGTGAGGCAGCTACGCAGGAAATACTACGGCATGTCGCAGCCGATTGGGAGGATTGTGACGAAGCCGACGTCCGTCCTCAGACGGGAGCCGACAGCTGGGTGAGGGCGTCGACGTCGGTGAGGGTGACCCGGCGCCCGGCGTGCTGCGCGATGACCCCGGAGTCGCCGAGCCTGCGCAGCTGCCTGCTCAGCGACTCGGGCGTGGTGTCCAGCAGCGAGGCGACGTCCTTCTTCGGCAGAGGGAGGGTCACCGTCGGGCCGTGCGGGCCGTAGGTGGCCGGCAGGGACAGCAGGTAACCCGCCAGGCGCGAGGAGACGTCGCCGGAGATGACCGAGGCCAGCCGGGTCTCGGTCTCGTCGAGCCGACGGCTGACGCCCTGCAGCATCCGCAGCCCGATGCTGGGGTGCTCGCGGACCAGCCGGTCGAGGTCGGCGTGGCGGAAGACGCACATGCTGCCTGGCTCGAGCGCCGTCGCGACGTGGTCGGGACGGGCGCCCGTGAGGAAGGCCGACTCACCCACGAAGTCGCCCGCGCCCAGCACCCGCACGATCTGCTCGTGGCCGTCGGCGCTGAGCCGCGAGATCTTCACGCGCCCGGTGTGCACGACGACCAGCTGCGAGATCCCCGAGCCGGCGGCGTAGAGCTGCTCACCCCTGTCGACCCGTGTCGGCCTGGCGACCGCGGCGACCTCCAGCTGCTGGTCGTGGGTCAGGCCGGAGAAGAGCGGGACCCGCGCCACGCACAGGTCCTCCTGTGCCGACGCTGCGTGCCGTGTGCCCATCCCTGCCTCCTCGTGGCCAGTATGACGTGGTGCCGCCGACCGGCACCGCCCCACCGGCACCGCCCCACCGGCGCCGCACCGTCCGGCGGTCTCGAGGTGCCTCGTGGGCCGGTCGCGGCCAGACTGGGGATGACCCATCGAGCAGCCACCGGAGAGGAACGACGATGAGTGGTCAGCCCGGACGCCCGCACGGTCGGGATGAGGCGCGCGACACGACCGACGGGGAGCTGGTCGACCCCCGTGACCTGGTGCCTGAGGACGACCGCGCCGAGGAGCTGGCCGTCCCGCACGAGGTGCTGCCCGACGACGAGCGGGACGTCGACGACACGGTCGAGCAGGAGGCCGAGCGGCTGCTGCCGGACGAGCAGCGGCCGGTCCCCGGGGGCCCCGCGGACGACGTCCTCTAGGCAGACGGCCGGGCGGGCGGCCCGGTCAGCCGACGGGACGACAGTCGTTGCCGCAGCCGCTGTCGTGCCCGCCGGGGACCGTGCCCGTCACGAAGGAGGCCCGGTGCAGCACCGCGTGTGACGGGGTCACCCGGAGCGCGCCGTCGTCAGCGAGCGCACCCTCGCCGTCCACGATGAGCGTGTGGCCGCCGGTGTCCCGGGGCGGGAGCAGCAGCGACACCGCGGGGTGCTGGCCCACCACCCGCCGGGCGGTGCGCCCCGGCTCCGCCAGCACCAGCGCGCCGTCGACCAGGCGGGGGACCACCTGGGTGACGTGCGGCCGGCCGTCGCCTGAGGTCAGCAGGTAGGCGACGTCGTGGCGCGCGAGCGCCTCGCCGAGGGCCGCCAGGTCCACCGGGATGCTCATGAGGCCATTGTGCCCGGCACACTGGGCGGCATGACCCCTCCCGCCCACGGAGCGCACGCGACGACCGGCCTGCTGCTGGCCGCGGGCGCGGGACGCCGCTACGGCAGGCCCAAGGCCCTCGTCGACACCGGATCCGGCCCGTGGGTGCTGCGCGCGGTCCGCGACCTGCTCGACGGAGGCTGCCCCGAGGTCCTGGTCGTGACCGGCGCCGTGGCCGAGGACGTGGAGGCGCTGCTGCACGGCCTCGGCGACCCGAGGGTGTCGGCGACGCGGTGCGGCACCTGGGAGCAGGGCATGGGCGAGTCCCTGCGTGCCGGGCTCACCGCGCTGGTGACGCGGGGCCGCACCGTCCCGGGCCGGGTGCTGGTGCACCTCGTGGACCTGCCCGACGTCGGCCCGGGCGTGGTGGGCCGGGTCCTGGCGTCGGCCGCAGGCGGGTCCGACGTCCTCGCCCGGGCGGCCTACGACGGCCGCCCCGGGCACCCGGTCCTGCTCGGCCGGGACCACTGGCAGGCCGTCCTCGACGAGGCACGCGGCGACGCGGGCGCGCGGGCCTACCTGCGGCGCGCCGCGCCATACCTGGTGGAGTGCGGGGACCTGGCCACGGGCGCCGACGTGGACGTTCCCTAGACTCGCGGCATGCCTGCCGCCGACGTCCTCGCCGATCCCGGGTCCCTGCGCGCCGGGCTGGCCGGCACCGGCTACCTCGCCGACGACGGCCTGTCGACCGTCGCGTGGCTGGCGCACTCGCTGCAGCGACCGCTCCTGCTCGAGGGTGAGCCGGGCACCGGCAAGACCGCGCTGGCCGAGGCGCTCGCCGAGCTTCTCGAGGTTCCGCTCGTGCGGCTGCAGTGCTACGAGGGGATCGAGGCCAGCCAGGCGCTCTACGACTGGGACTTCCCGCGGCAGATCCTGCATCTGCGGGCCGTCGAGACGGCCGCGGCCGCCGTCCCCGGGGCGTTCCCCGCGGTCACCGGCCAGGACCTGGAGGCGGACCTGTTCGACGAGCGCTTCCTGCTGGCGCGTCCCGTCCTGCGGGCTCTGCGCGAGGCGCCCTGCGTGCTGCTCGTCGACGAGGTCGACCGCGCCGACGACGAGTTCGAGGCGTTCCTGCTCGAGGTGCTCTCCACGTGGACGGTGACCATTCCCGAGCTGGGCACGGTGCGCGCCCAGACCCCGCCCTACGTCGTCCTCACCTCCAACCGCACCCGCGAGCTGCACGACGCGCTCAAGCGGCGCTGCCTCTACCACTGGATCCAGCATCCGGGTCTCGAGCGCGAGCTGGCGATCGTGCGGACCCGGCTGCCGCAGGTGGACGAGGCGCTGGCCGGGCAGCTCGTCGCCCTGGTGCAGCAGCTGCGCACCGACGAGGACCTCGTCAAGCCGCCCGGCGTCGCCGAGACGCTCGACTGGGCGCGCGCCCTGCACGCCCTCGGGGCCAGCCGGCTCGACCCCGAGACGGCGGCCCGCACGCTCGGCGCCGCGGTGAAGTACCGCGAGGACGCCGAGCGGGTGCGCATGGCCCTGGAGCGGACGCTGACACGCTGAGATGTATGCCGTGAGCACGGGCGCCGGGGCGGAGGGCACCGAGGTCGAGGGCTGGGAGATCGGCCAGACGCTCGGGGGGTTCGCCCGTGCCTGCCGCGCGGCGGGGCTGCCGGTCACGGCCGACCGCGAGCGGACCTTCCTGGCGGCGTGCGCGGCGGTCGGCCTGGACAGCCGCGAGCACGTCTACTGGGCGGGCCGGGGCACCCTGACCGCCTCCCCGGCGGACGTCGAGCCGTTCGACCGGGTGTTCACCGGCTGGTTCGGCGGCCGCCCGATGCACGCGGTGAGCGGCCAGGAGCCGCCCCGCACCTCCACCCTGCAGGCCGCCCTGGACGAGCCGGACCCGTCGGGAGGCCGGGGTGAGCCGTCCGACCAGATGGTCGCCGCGGTGGCCTCGACCGAGGAGGTGCTGCGCCATCGGGACGTCGCGACCCTGTCGCCGGCCGAGCGGGCCGCCGTGCGCCGGCAGTTCGCCACCCTGCGCCCGCGCCCACCGGTGCGGCGGGCCCGGCGGCACACCCCCAGCCACCGCGGCGCCGTCGACGGGCGGGCCACCGTGCGCACGCACCTGCGCAACCTCGGCGAGCCGTCGCGCATCCGCTTCCGTCGCCGCGCGACCCGGGCCAGGCGGGTGGTGCTGCTGGTGGACGTGAGCGGCTCGATGAGCGCCTACGCCGACTCGCTGCTGCGCCTGGCCCACCGCATGGTGCAGGCGGCGCCCCGCACCACCGAGGTCTTCACCGTGGGCACCCGGCTGACGCACGTCACCCGGGCGCTGCGCGAGCGCGACGCCGACCGGGCGCTGCTGGCCGCGGGGGACGCGGTGCCGGACTGGTCCGGCGGCACCCGGCTCGGGCAGTCGGTCGGGGCCTTCGTCGGGCGGTGGGGCCGCCGCGGCATGGCCCGTGGCGCCGTGATCGTGGTCTTCAGCGACGGCTGGGAGCGGGAGCGGCCCGAGCTGCTCGGGGAGCAGATGCGCCGGCTCGGCGCCCTGGCGCACCGGGTCGTCTGGGTCAACCCGCACCGGGGCAAGGAGGGCTACGCCCCGGTGCAGGCGGGCATCGTCGCCTGCCTGCCCTACGTCGACGACTTCGTCGCGGGGCACTCCCTAGCCACCTTCCAGGAGGTGCTCGACACCGTCGCCGAGGCGCGCGAACGGCATGGGATATTGAGACATGCGTGACGTGCTGGACAGGCTGCTGGCCTGGTGGGAGGCGGGAGACACGGTCGCCCTGGGCACCGTCGTCGGCACCTGGCGCTCGGCGCCCCGGCAGCCCGGCGCCGCCATGCTCGTCGGGGTCGACGGCGAGGCGGTGGGGTCGGTCTCCGGCGGGTGCGTGGAAGGAGCGGTCTACGAGCTCGGGCAGCAGGTCATCGGCTCCGGCGCGCCGGTGCTGCAGCGCTACGGCGTCTCCGACGACGACGCGATGGGGGTGGGCCTGACCTGCGGTGGCATCCTCGACGTCTTCGTCGAGCGGGTCTCCCGGGACGACTTCCCCGAGCTCGGCGAGGTGGCCGGCGACATCCTGGCCGGCCGTCCCGTCGCGGTGGCGACCGTCGTCGCCCATCCCGACCCGGACCTGCTGGGGCGCCACCTGGTGCTGCGCCCCGAGGGCGAGCCGTCCTCCGGCACCCTGGGCACCGACCGGCTCGACGCCGCGGTCTCCGACGACGCCCGCGGCATGCTCGCGCAGGGGCGCACGTCGACCCTGGAGTACGGCCCGGAGGGCGAGCGGCGGGGGGAGGGGCTGCGGGTGTTCGTCGCCTCCTACGCCCCACGGCCGCGGATGCTGGTCTTCGGCGCCATCGACTTCGCGGCCGCGGTGGCCCGCGTGGGCTCCTTCCTCGGCTACCACGTCACCGTCTGCGACGCCCGGCCGATCTTCGCGACACGTTCCCGGTTCCCGGAGGCCGACGAGGTGGTGGTGAGCTGGCCGCACCGCTACGTCCAGCAGGAGATCGCCGCCGGCCGGCTCGACGCACGGACCGTGGCGTGCGTGCTGACGCACGACCCCAAGTTCGACGTCCCCCTCCTGGAGGTCCTGCTCGGCGAGGGCGCGCCGGACCTGGCCTACGTGGGGGCCATGGGCTCGCGCCGCACCCACGAGGACCGCCTGGCCCGGCTGCGCGAGGCCGGGCTCGACGAGGACCACCTGGCGCGGCTGCGCAGCCCGATCGGCCTCGACCTGGGGGCGCGGACCCCGGAGGAGACGGCCGTGAGCATCGCCGCCGAGATCGTCGCAGAGCGCTGGGGTGGCGGCGGGGAGCCGCTGTCGGAGACCGAGGGCCCGATCCACGGCGCGCACGGGAGCGGCGAAGGTCAGTAAAAGGTAAAGAATTCCAGATCCACGCGTAAAAGAGTTCACAAGAACCCCCCCGCCACGGGATTCTGGGCTACTGTTCCTGAGGTCAGAGCAAACTCATGAGGCCGGTGGGAACGGTGTGGTCCCGCCGTTCGGACGGGCGGTTCAGACCATGGTGATGATCGACAATCGGGAAGCCCGGCAGCCCGGGCGCAACGAGCTGGCCATCTCCAAAGGCTGGGTCCAGGGCGTCGCGCTCGTCTTCATCTTCGGCTTCTTCGTGATGGGTGTCCTGGCTTACCGGACCTACACCGCGTCCATGCCGCAACCCCAGCAGGTGGTCGGCGAGGCCGGCGAGGTGGTCTACACGGGTGAGGAGATCACCAATGGCCAGAACATCTTCTTGACCCGGGGGCTGCAGCAGTACGGCTCGATCGTCGGCCACGGTGCCTACCTCGGCCCTGACTACACGGCCGAGTACCTCCGGCTGAGCAGCGTGCACATCCACGAGCAGCTCGTGCAGGCCGGTGTGCAGGACCCTCAGGCCGCCACGGTGGAGATGCAGCGCACCAACCGGTACGACGAGAGCAGCGACACTCTCGTGCTCACCCCCGAGCAGGTCAGCGCCTTCGAGAGCATCACCGACCACTATGCGCAGTTCTTCGGGGAGCCGACGACCAAGCACGGGCTGGTGGCCGACAAGATCACCGATCCCGAGGACATCCACGACCTCACCGCCTTCTTCAGCTGGACCGCGTGGGCGAGCGCGGCCGAACGGCCAGGACTGGACTACTCCTACACCAACAACTGGCCACCCGAGCCCCGCGTCGACAACCACCCCACCGCCGACATCCTCGTCTGGTCAGGCATCTCCCTGGTCGCGCTGCTGGCGGGTCTGGGCATCCTGTTCGGGATCTACGGCCGGTGGAGCTCGAACCTGGGATGGAAGGGCAACGACACCTCCAGCCTGAGGTTCCTCCAACCGGGGGAGGTCGGGATCACCCCTGCGCAGAAGTCCACGGCCTGGTTCTTCCTGGTGGTCTCCGTCCTGTTCCTCATCCAGGCCACGGTGGGCGCAGCGGTCGAGCACTACCGGGTCGAGCTCGAGGGCTTCTTCGGCTTCGACCTGGCCCAGATCTTCCCGTTCAACCTCGCGCGCACCTGGCACGTGCAGCTCTCGCTGCTGTGGACGGCCGCCGCCTTCCTGGCCTCGGCGATCTTCCTCGCCCCGATCATCTCGGGCCGGGAGCCCAAGGGACAGCACTATCTGTCCTACGGCCTGCTGGGCGCCCTGGCGCTCGTCGTGGCCGGGATGTTCGGCGGCACCGCCATCAGCATCTACGGTCCCGACTGGGCCGAGGGGTCGATCTTCTTCTCCCAGCAGTGGGAGTACCTCGACCTCCCCAGGTTCTTCCAGATCCTTCTCGTGATCGGGTTGTTCCTGTGGTTCCTCATCATCGTGCGCGCGATCCGGTCGCGTCTGCGGACCGAGTCCAAGTTCAACATGCCCTGGCTGTTCACCTATGCCGCGCTGGCGATCCCGGCCTTCTACGCCGTGGGCCTGCTGGCGATGAACACCGTTCACCTGACCGTGGCCGAGTTCTGGCGCTTCTGGGTCGTGCACCTGTGGGTGGAGGACTTCCTGGAGCTGTTCACCACGGTGATGGTCGCCTACCTGTTCGTCATGCTCGGCGTGGTGCGCCGCAAGATCGCCATCCAGATCATCTTCCTCGACGTCATCCTCTACTCCGCCGGCGGAGTCATCGGCACCATGCACCACCTCTACTTCTCGGGCACCCCGGTCGAGCACATGGCCCTCGGCGCGGTCTTCTCCGCCCTGGAGGTCATCCCGCTGACG
The DNA here is from genome assembly GCF_000421185.1 of Ornithinimicrobium pekingense DSM 21552. Classification (GTDB taxonomy): domain Bacteria; phylum Actinomycetota; class Actinomycetes; order Actinomycetales; family Dermatophilaceae; genus Ornithinicoccus; species Ornithinicoccus pekingensis. The sequence continues at coordinate 153,975 of NZ_ATWJ01000010.1, read as the reverse complement.
TTCCTGACCATCGAGGCCTGGACGTTCCTCCAGCTGGGGGCCCGGCAGGAGTCTCGCTCCAGCGCGCCCTTCCCGCACCGCTGGGCCGTCATGTTCCTGGTCGCCGTCGGCTTCTGGAACTTCCTCGGCGCGGGTGTCTTCGGCTTCCTGGTCAACCTGCCGATCGTCTCCTACTACCAGATCGGCACTGCCCTCACCGCCAACCATGCCCACGGCGCCATGATGGGCGTGTACGGCATGATGGCCGTCGGTCTGGCGATGTTCGCGCTGCGGTACATCATCCCGCCGGACAGGTGGCCCGACCGGCTGGCGCGGCTCTCGTTCTGGTCGCTGAACATCGGTCTGGCCTGGATGATGTTCGCCACCCTCCTCCCGCTGGGGACGATGCAGCTGTGGGCCTCGGTGAACCAGGGCTACTACGAGGCTCGGACCCTCGCCTACCTCACCCAGCCCGGCAACCTCGTCATCGAGTGGATGCGGATGCCCGGCGACGTGCTCTTCCTCATCGGCGGCATCGTGCCGTTCATCTGGATCACCTGGCTCGGTGTGCGGTACGGCGTCCGGGCCACGGTCACCAGCATGGAGCCGGAGACCCTCTTCGTCGTCGAGAGCGCCTCGGCGCTCGAGGACCGCACGGGGCGGGCCGCGGTGCCGGTCGGCACCCCGGCCGGCGGCGAGGAGACGGCGCAGCTGCCACCGAGCCGGTATGCCTCCGACCGTCGCCGCGAGGACGAGGAGGGGACACCGTCGTGAGCGCGATCGAGCTCTCCGGCTGGCTCGCGGGCGGGTACTCCCTCGTCCTCCTGCTGGTCGCCTACGGGATCGACCTGCTCGCCAGGCGCGCCCACGCCTTCAACGAGGAGCACCAGACCTCGGGCTTCACCTACCACGAGGACCATGACGCCTGGCTGTGTCCCGAGGACCAGTGGCTCTGGCCGCAGTCGTTCGACCCGGAGAACCGGGTCATGCGCTACCGCGGCCGCCCCAGCGTCTGCAACGCCTGCCCCGTCAAGGACAGCTGCACGACCACGGACGACGGCCGAGAGCTGGGGCGGGCCGTCGACTCCTGGCCCTCCTCGGAGTCCGCGCGGTTCCACCGCGGCATCGCCTGCGCCGTCGCGGTCCTGGCCGTGCTCTTCCCGGTGGCGACGATCCTCGCCGTCGAGCAGTGGACCAGCCAGCTCCTCCTGCTGGGTGTCGGGCTGCTGGTGGCCCTCGGAGGTCTGCCGTTGTGGTCCCACCTGCGTCGCAGCCCCGTCGACCCGGAGGGCGTCCTCTTCAGGTCGCTTGACGAGAACCTGGAGGAGCGCACCGCCGCGCTGGAGACCCTGCAGCGCCGGCGGACGACCTACGGCTCCGACCGCCGGGCCGACGACGGGCCGGGCCCGACGCTCGCGCCCGTCCCTCTCGAGCTGGGTCGGACCCGCTACGCCTCCGACCGGAGGGAGGTGCGCGAGGATGCCTAGCTCCGTCGTCGTCGTCATCGTCGTCGTCGCGCTGCTGGTCACCCTCCTCATCGCGTCCCTGAAGGTGGTCCGCGAGTACGAACGTCTCGTGGTCTTCCGCCTGGGCCGCCTGCGGGGGGCCCTGGGTCCCGGCCTGGTCGTGATGCTGCCGTTCTTCGACCGGTCGGTACGGGTCGACCAGCGCGTGGTCACCCTGACCATCCCGCCGCAGGAGGTCATCACCCGTGACAACGTGACGGCCCGCGTCAACGCGGTCGTGATGTTCAAGGTGTGCGATCCCGTGCGATCGGTCATGGCGGTCGAGAACCACGCCGTGGCCACCTCACAGTTCGCCCAGACCACCCTTCGCTCGGTGGTCGGGCGCGCGGACCTGGACACCCTCCTGGCTCACCGCGCCGACCTCAACGAGGACCTCTACCGGTCGATCGCCCAGCAGGCGGTGCCGTGGGGCGTCGACGTCGACGTGGTGGAGATCAAGGACGTGGAGATCCCGGAGATGATGCAGCGGGCGATGGCCCGTCAGGCAGAGGCCGAGCGCGAGCGCCGGGCCAAGGTGATCAGCGCCCATGGCGAGCTCGAGGCCTCCGAGGAGCTGCGCGACGCGGCGAGGACGCTCAGCGAGGCACCCGCGGCGTTGCAGCTGCGCTATCTGCAGACCCTGCTCGAGCTGGGCGCCGACCAGAACTCCACGGTGGTCTTCCCGCTGCCGATGGACATCATCGGCCCGCTGATGGGTGCCCTGGACCGGTTCTCCGCCGGTGCCGGCAGCACCGCGGAGCACCCGACCTCCACCGTCCCGTCCGCCAGGAACGGCATGTCCGTCGTCGACGACCGCGCAGAAGGGCACCCGCGATGACCAGTACCGACCCCACGACCGAGAGGGACGGCCAGGAGCTCGTCTACGACGACACCCCGGCGCCCCCGGGCAGGCCCGTGCGTCTGGTCCCCACGCCACGCGGGTTCTGGCCGGTGGCCGGCGGGATCATCGTGGCGATGCTGGCTCCGTTCTTCGGGATCCTCATCGGCAGCACGATCGGGGCGGAGGACCCGTCCGTGCGGATGGGTCCCCTCTACTGGGGCTTCTTCGTCGGTGCCGTCGTCGGGGGGCTCGGACTGGCGTCGGCGTTGCTCGGTGCTCGCCAGCTGGTGCGTGACGCGCGGTCGGGCGGCCGCGAGGAGACCCGGGAGGAGGACGGGTGAGCGCCACCACTTCGTCAGCCCGCGCCGACGTGGCACCCGACGTCCTCGGGCCGGCCGCCCGCAGCGGCTTCCGCTCGGACGCTGCTGCGGACCGGGTGATGCGCCGGGTGCTGGGGGTCCGCGCGGTCGACCTCAGGTCGGGCGAGGGCGCGCACCGCACCTTCCGGATCTCGGTCGTCATCTCGGCACTGCGCTGCCTCATCACCTACGTCGCCGTCCCGGTCCTGGTCCCGCTGCTGAGCCTGTCCGGGTGGGTCGCTGCCCCTGTCGGGCTGGCACTGTGCCTGGTCGCGGCGGCGAACGGGGTGATCAGCCTGCGTCGTTTCTGGCGGGCCGACCACCCGCAGCGCTGGACCTACACCGTCTTCATCACGATCGTCTTCGCGATCCTCACGGTCGCGACCGTCACCGAGCTGAACCGGATCGGAGCCATGTCATGAGCAGCATGCACGACGCGGACCCAGAGCACCGGCCGACGTGGGCTGCAGCCGACGAGTGGGTGCCTGAGGACCGGGCACCGAGCGCAGCGGAGAACAACTTCATGAGCTTCGCGCTCTTCGGCTTCCTCATCCTCTTCGGCGTGAGCTGCTTCGTGCTCTTCTGACCGGGCTCGAGCACCCCTTGCGGGAGTGGCCTGCGGCAGGCAAGGATGCCAAGGGACGACGACGTCCCCTGTTCCCCGTGGAGGAAACCGATGACCCGCATCTCCGTGAGAGTCGATGGCGTGACCTACTCCGACGAGGTGGAGCCCCGCACGCTCCTCGTCCACTACCTGAGGGAGTCGCTGGGCAAGACCGGCACCGTGGTCGGCTGCGACACCAGCAACTGCGGGGCCTGCACCGTGCACCTCGACGGGCGCAGCGTGAAGTCGTGCAACGTGCTGGCGGTCCAGGCCGACGGCCACGAGGTGACCACGATCGAGGGCCTGGCCGACGGCGAGACCCTCACCCCCCTGCAGGAGGCCTTCCGCGACTGCCACGCCCTGCAGTGCGGCTACTGCACCCCCGGCATGATCATGCAGGCCACGGACCTGCTGCGGGAGAACCCCTCGCCGGACGAGGCCTACGTCCGCCAGCACATGGAGGGCAACCTGTGCCGGTGCACCGGCTACCACAACATCGTCAAGGCCGTGCTGCAGGCGGCCGGCGCCACCGCCACCGGGGGTGAGCAGGCATGACCGTGACCGAGGAGCCCACGGCCGCCGTCCGCGAGGTCGGCAAGGACCGCCGGCGCAAGGAGGACCAGCGCCTCATCACCGGCCGCACCCGGTGGACCGACAACATGCAGCTGACCGGGATGCTGCACCTGGCCATGGTGCGCAGCCCCTACGCGCACGCCCGGATCACCAACGTCGACATGTCCGCGGCGCAGCAGGCGCCGGGCGTCATCTCCGTGCTCTGCGGACGCGACCTCAAGGACCACCAGGGCGAGCTGCCGTGCGCGTGGCCGATCACCGACGACCAGAAGTGCATGGCGCACCCGGCGGTCGCGGTCGACCGGGTCGCCTTCGCCGGCGAGGTCGTGGCGGTCGTGGCGGCGCGCACCGCGGCTCAGGCACGTGACGCCGCCGAGCTGGTCGACGTCGACTACGAGGAGCTGCCCGCCGTCGTGGACCTGAAGAAGGCCGCGGCCGACGAGGTGCTGGCCCACCCCGAGCTGGGCACCAACGTCAGCGCCACCTGGGTCTTCGACTCGGCCGAGGCCGGCTCCGGTGGCGACGTCGAGGACTCCATCCGCGACGCGGAGGTGCTCATCGAGCGGGAGTACCGCCAGCAGCGCCTCATCCCCTCCTTCATGGAGCCGCGCTCCACGGTCGTGGACCCCACCGGGGAGCAGTTCGTCATGTGGACCTCCACGCAGGTGCCGCACATCCTGCGCCTCATGCTGGCCCTGACCCTGGGTGTTCCGGAGTCCAAGGTGCGGGTCATCGCCCCGGACGTGGGCGGGGGCTTCGGCGGCAAGCTGCAGGTGACCCCCGAGGAGATCATCACCTTCCTCATGGCCCGCCAGACCGGCAAGCCGTGCAAGTGGACGGAGACGCGCAGCGAGTCGCTGCTCTCGGCCCACCACGGGCGCGACCAGTGGCAGAAGCTGACGCTCGCGGCGCGGCGGGACGGCACGGTCACCGGCCTCAAGGTCGAGCTGCTCGCCGACATGGGCGCCTACCTGGGCCTGGTCACACCGGGCGTGCCGATCCTCGGCGCCTTCATGTTCAACTCGATCTACAAGTTCGAGTCCTACCGCTTCGAGTGCCGCAACATCTTCACCAACAAGACGTGGACCGACGCCTACCGCGGGGCCGGACGTCCCGAGGCCACCTTCGCGATCGAGCGGCTCATGGACGAGCTCGCCGCGGAGCTGGGCCGCGACCCCCTCGAGCTGCGCGAGCAGAACTGGATCCGCCACGACGAGTTCCCGTTCAGCACGGTCGCCGGTATGGAGTACGACTCCGGCAACTACGAGGCGGCCACCGAGCGGGCCAAGGAGCTCTTCGGGTATGACGAGCTGCGGGCCGAGCAGGCACGGCGCCGCGAGAGCGGCGACCGGGTGCAGCTGGGCCTGGGCATCTCCACCTTCACGGAGATGTGCGGCCTGGCACCCAGCCGGGTCCTGGGCGCCCTGTCCTACGGTGCCGGCGGCTGGGAGCACGCCTCGGTGCGGATGCTGCCCAGCGGCAAGGTCGAGGTCATCACCGGGTCCTCGGCGCACGGCCAGGGCCACGAGACGGCGTGGAGCCAGATCGTCGCCGACCAGCTGGGCGTACCCTTCGACGACGTCGAGGTCCTCCACGGCGACACCCAGATCAGCCCGCGCGGGCTCGACACCTACGGCTCGCGCTCCCTGGTCGTCGGCGGGCAGGCCGTCGTGATGGCCGCCAAGAAGGTGATCGAGAAGGCGAAGCCGCTGGCCGCGCACGTGCTGGAGGCCAACGTCGACGACCTGGAGTTCTCGGACGGGAGGTTCACCGTCCGGGGCGCCGGTGCCGACCAGGAGGGCCTGGGCCTGGCGGGCCTGGCGCTGCGGGTCTTCGCCGCGCACGACCTGCCGGACGGCATGGAGCCGAGCCTGGACGCCGACGCCACCTTCGACCCGGTCAACTTCTCCTTCCCGCACGGCACCCACCTGTGCGCGATGGAGGTCGACACCGAGACGGGCGAGACGACCATGCGCTCCTACGTCTGCGTCGACGACATCGGCAACGTCGTCAACCCGCTCATCGTCGACGGACAGGTGCACGGCGGTCTGGTGCAGGGCATCGCGCAGGCGCTGTGGGAGGAGGCGGTCTACGACGACCAGGGGACGCTGGTCTCGGGGTCGTTCGTCGACTACACGCTGCCGACGTCGGCCGACACGATCAGCTTCGTGACCGACCGCACCGTCTCGCCGGCCACGTCCAACGACCTGGGCGCCAAGGGCGTCGGCGAAGCCGGCTGCATCGCCTCCACACCGGCGGTCGTCAACGCCATCGTCGACGCGGTGCGGCCGATGGGCGTGCAGGACATCACGATGCCGTGCACCCCTGAGCGTGTGTGGCGGGCCATCCACGGCGGTGGTCGAGGTGGTGCCACCGAGGAGTCGGCGATGCCGCACTTCGAGGAGGACGCGCCCAACCAGGACAACCCCGGCACGGAAGGTGGCCAGCTGTGATCCCCGTGGAGTTCGACTACGCCGCACCGGCGACGGTGCAGGAGGCGGTGGCCCTGCTCGCCGAGCACGGTGACGACGCCAAGGTCCTGGCCGGCGGGCAGTCGTTGCTGCCCGTCCTGCGGATGCGGCTCAACGCCCCGGGCGTCGTCGTCGACATCTCCGGCATCGAGGAGCTCAAGGGCATCACCGACGAGGGTGACGCGATCCGCATCGGCGCGGGGGCGACATACCAGGACGTCCTGGACTCGCCCCTGGTCAGTGAGCACCTGCGTCTGCTGCACCAGGCCGTCTCCGAGGTGGCCGACCCGCAGATCCGGCACCGCGGCACCCTGTGCGGCGCGCTCGCCCACGCCGACCCCGCCGGGGACGTAGGTGCGCCGGTGCTGGCCCTCGACGGCCGGATGGTCATCCGGGGCACGGCCGGGGAGCGGACCGTCGGGGCCGAGGAGTTCTTCGTCGACATCTTCGAGACCGCGATCGGCGACGGCGAGCTGCTCACCGCGGTGGTGATCCCCAAGCACACCGGGTGGGGCAGCCACTACGCCAAGTTCGTGCGGGTCTCCCACCAGTGGGCCATCGTCGGCGTCGCAGCCGCCGTCCGGGCCGAGGGCGGGACGATCGCCGAGGCGAAGGTCGGTCTGACCAACATGGGCTCCCGGCCGCTGCGCGCCGCCGCCGTCGAGCAGGCGCTCGCGGGGCAGCCGGCGACCGAGGAGGCGCTCGGGGCCATCTGCGCCCGCGTCGGCGAGGGCACCGACCCGCCCTCGGACCTCAACGGCCAGGCCGACTACCGGCGCCACGTCGCGGGCGTGCTCGCCCGGCGTGCCGTCCTCGCGGCGGCGGGAGGCTGAGCCGGTGGCCATGCAGCTGGAGCACAGCTTCACCGTCGAGGCGCCGCCGGAGCAGACCTGGGCGCTGCTCACCGACCTCAAGACGGTCGGCGGGTGCTTCCCGGGCGCGACGGTGACCGAGGCCGACGACGAGTCCTTCGCCGGCAACGTCAAGGTCAAGCTCGGCCCGATCGCCGTGACCTACGACGGCAAGGGGCGGTTCGTCGAGCGCGACGACGGCGCTCACCGGGCGGTCATCGAGGGCACTGGCAAGGGCCTGCGCGGGCTCGGCAACGCCGGCGCCAAGGTCACCGTGCAGCTGGCCCCCGACGGCAGCGGCACCCGGGCGGACGTCCTGACCGAGCTCAACATCACCGGCAAGCCGGCGCAGTTCGGGCGCGGGGTGATGCAGTCGGTGTCGGACAAGCTGCTGGGCCAGTTCGTCAGCTGCGTCGAGTCCAAGCTCGCCGCCGGGGAGGCCGGATGAGCGGGCCGGCGAGCCCCGACCCGCGTCCGGACCCACGCACCCCCGAGGGGCACCTGCGCCTCGGCGGGGAGGGGCGGTCCGGCTGGGAGCGAGCCCGCTCCCGCTGCACCGCGTGCGGGGCCGAGGGCCTGCTCGACGAGGGCTACCTCGCCGACACCGGCGAGAGCTCCAAGGGCTACGTGCGGTGGGTCCAGGGCGCCCGCGACACCGGCCTGTTCGGCGGGTTCTCGAGCATGGGCGCCCCCAAGCTGGTGGTCCGGGCGTTCCGCTGCCGGGAGTGCAACCACCTCGAGCTGTTCGCCGAGGCCAGCACCTGAGGCGACGCGACCGCGGGCGGGGAGCACGGCATACCCCCGTCCGCGGTCGCGCGCCGGGATCTAGGGTGGCGGGTATGACGCAGACCCCCAGCACGCCCATGACCACCACCGCCGAGGACGAGGCCGTCCGGATCTGCAAGGAGCTCATCCGGATCGACACCAGCAACTACGGCGACGGCACGGGGCCGGGGGAGCGCGCGGCGGCCGAGTACGTCATGGGCCTGCTGCAGGAGGTCGGGCTCGACCCGCAGCTGACGGAGTCCGACCCGGGACGGGCGAGCGTCGTCGTGCGCACCGAGGGACGCGACCCGGGACGCGGGGGCCTCGTGCTCCACGGCCACCTCGACGTCGTGCCCGCGGAGGCGGCGGACTGGTCGGTCGACCCCTTCGCCGCCGAGGAGCGCGACGGTATGATCTGGGGCCGGGGCGCGGTCGACATGAAGGACATGGACGCGATGCTGATCGCGACCCTGCGCCAGCTGGCCCGGTCGGGGGAGAAGCCCCCGCGGGACATCGTCTGGGCCTTCTTCGCCGACGAGGAGGCCGGGGGCGACAAGGGTGCCGGGCACGTCGTGGCACAGCACCCGGAGTGGTTCGAGGGCTGCACGGAGGCGATCTCGGAGGTCGGCGGGTTCTCGGTGACCCTGCCCGACGCCGCCACGGGCGCCCCCACCCGCGCCTACCTGCTGCAGACCGCAGAGAAGGGCATCGCCTGGCTGCGCCTGCACGCCCGCGGCCGGGCCGGCCACGGGTCGGTGCCCAACGAGGAGAACTCCATCGTCCGGCTCGCCGAGGCCATCGCCCGCATCGACGCCCACCCGTGGCCGCGGACCTACATCGCCTCGGTCCGCGAGCTCTTCGACGGGGTCGCCCAGATCGTCGGCAGCACCTGGTCGGAGGACAACCTCGAGGAGCTGCTGGGTCGGCTGGGCGGAGCCCGGCGCTTCGTCGAGGGCACCCTGCGCGACACCGCCAACTTCTCGATGCTGACCTCGGGCTACAAGCACAACGTCATCCCGCAGAAGGCGAGCGCCTCGCTGGACTGCCGCTTCCTGCCGGGTCACGAGGAGGAGCTGCTCGCGACGATCCGCGAGCTCGCCGGCGAGCACGTCGAGGTCGAGATCGTGCACAAGGACGTCGCGCTGGAGGCCCCCTCCTCCGGCGAGCTCGTCGAGTCGATGAAGCGGACCCTGCTCAAGGAGGACCCGGGCGCGCACGTGCTGCCGTACTGCCTGTCCGGCGGCACCGACAACAAGCACCTGTCCCGGCTGGGCATCACCGGCTACGGCTTCGCGCCGCTGCGCCTGCCCGACGACCTGGACTTCGTCGGCATGTTCCACGGCGTGGACGAGCGGGTGCCGGTCGACTCGATCCGTTTCGGCACGCGGGTGCTGGGCCAACTCGTCGCGGACTGCTGAGCGCCCAGCACGGGCAGGGGGCGCCCGCCGACTCAGGCGGTGCGGCGCACCCGGATGATCTTGCGACGCAGCGTGGCCCGGCGGGCGCCACCCCAGAAAAGGGTGACCCGGACCAGCTCCCAGTGGCCGTACTCGGCCGCCTCCGTCAGCGCCTGCCGGACCTCTGCCGAGCTGCTGTCGCGCTGGAAACGGAGCTCCCTGAACTCGTACTCCACCATGGTGAGCGACAGCATAGGCAGTCCCACGGGCGTTCGGCACGCCCCTGCCGACGGGTGTCGGCGATTCGCGCTACGGTCTGCTCATGACCGCTGACCCCCGCGCCGCCCTCTCCGCCTTCGTCGCCGCGCTCGAGACCCATCTGGAGACCGCCGCGGTCCGCCGGGGTGAGGACGACCCCGCGGTCATCGCGGCCTACGAGCGCGTGGCCGAGGCCTTCAGCGCCTACGACGACGCGCTCATGGACGCCTACGGCGAGGTCACGCCGCTCGAGGTCTACGACGAGGAGCTCGTCGACGACGACGATGATGATGACGATGACGATGATTTCGACGACGAGGACGACGACGGCTTCGAGGAGGACGAGGACGACGACGAGTCTGACGACCAGTATCTCGGGCTGGACGACGAGGAGTTCGACGTCGACGAGAGCCCGAGGGGCTGAGAGGTGCGTCTGGGGCTGTCGTGCGGCTTCTGGGGGCAGGGCCGTGACGAGGAGAACCTCGCCCTCGCGCTGAGGGCGGACGAGCTCGGGGTCGACGTGGTGTGGGCCGCCGAGGCCTACGGTCCCGACGTGGTCAGCGTGCTGGCGTGGATCGGGGCGCGGACCGAGCAGATCGGCCTGGGTGCCGGGGTCATGCAGATCCCGGCGCGCACACCGGCGGCGACGGCGATGGCGGCCGCCGGGCTCGACAGCCTCTCCGGCGGTCGTTTCCGCCTCGGCCTGGGGGTCAGCGGGCCCCAGGTCTCGGAGGGCTGGCACGGCGTGCGCTTCGACAAGCCGCTGGCGCGGACCAGGGAGTATGCCGACATCGTCCGGCTCGCGCTCTCCCACCAGCCCGTCGCCTACGAGGGGGAGCACTTCACGCTCCCGCTGCCGGACGGCCCCGGGAAGCCGCTGCGGCTGACCTCCACCCACCGACGCCGCATCCCGCTCTACCTGGCCGCGGTGGGCCCGAGGAACCTCGAGCTGGCCGGCGAGATCGCCGACGGCTGGCTGGGCGTCTTCGTCGCGCCCGACTACTTTGTCGAGCAGCGCCGCCACCTCGAGGCCGGCCTGGCCAGGCGGCAGGAACCGCCGGCGGCCTTCGACACGAGCGCCACCGTGGCGATGGCCACGGGGGAGGACCTGGAGGAGTGTGCCCGCGTGGTCAGCCCCTACCCGGCCCTCTACGTCGGCGGCATGGGCAGCCGCAAGCAGAACTTCTACAACCAGCTCGCCGGTCGCATGGGTTATGAGAAGGAGGCCGCGCGCGTCCAGGAGCTCTATCTCGACAAGAGGTGGGCCGAGGCCGCGGCGGCGCTGCCCCCGCAGTTCGTCGACGACACCTCCCTGCTCGGCGATGTGGACCGCGTCACCGAGCGCATGCGGCGCTACGCCGAGGCGGGCATCAGCACGCTGACCGTCGCACCCTGGGGCAAGGACGCCGCCGCGCGGATGCAGGCCCTGGAGGTCGCGGTCGAGGCGCACGGGAGGCTGGTGGCCGACGGCAGCATCCCCGCCCCGGCCGGCGCGTCGTCCTGATGGCCGTCTGCATCCTGGTGCGCCACGGGCGCACGAAGGCCAACGCCGACGGCGTCCTCGCGGGGTGGACCCCGGGGCTCGGCCTCGACCCCACGGGCGCCGAGCAGGCAGCCCGCGTCGCCGCCCGGCTCGGGCCGGCAGGGGTGGTCGCGGTGGTCACCAGCCCGCTGCAGCGCTGCCGCGAGACCGCCGCCGCCGTGGTCGCCGGTGTGCCGGCGGACCGGCCCGCGCCGTTGCACACCGAGGAGGACCTGGGGGAGGCCCGCTACGGCGCCTGGACCGGCCGGCCCCTGAGGGAGCTGGCCGAGGAGCCGCTCTGGCGTCAGGTGCAGGACACGCCCTCGAGCGTCACCTTCCCCGCCTCGCCCGACTTCGACCACGAGGGTATGGCGCAGATGCAGGCGCGGGCGGTCGCGGCGGTCCGGGCCTGGGACGAGCGGCTGGAGGCCGACCACGGACCGGGCGCGGTCTGGGTGGCCGTCAGCCACGGTGACGTCATCAAGGCGGTGCTGGCCGACGCCCTGGCCACCCCGCTGGACGAGTTCCAGCGCATCGTCATCGACCCGGCCTCGGTGAGCATCGTGCACCGCACCCCGCGGCGGCCGTTCGTGCTGCGCACCAACGACACCGGCGGCGACCCGGTCGACCTCTCGGCGCTCACCGCCCGGCTGGCCGCGGACGGACCCGGGGGTGACGCCGAGGTCGGCGGGGGAGCAGGTGCCACCGGCGGACGGCCCGGGCAGCCGTAGGGTGGGGCCCATGCCGCAGTCCGTCTACGACCCCCCGCAGCGATGTGTCGCCGGCAGCGTCGGCCCGCCCGGCCAGCGCACCTTCTTCCTGCAGGCCAGCGAGGGCGAGCGCCGCACGACCGTGTCGCTGGAGAAGGAGCAGGTGCGTCTGCTGGGCACCTCGCTGGCCGAGCTGCTCGACCAGGTCGCGCCCGTGGAGGGCTCGGAGGAGGCCGCCGCGGCGTTCGTCGACACCGCCCCCATGGACACCCCCTTCGACGACGACTTCCGCATCCAGCGGCTCTCGGTGGCGTGGGACGCCGGGCGGCACCGTGTGGTGCTCGAGGCGCACGACCGGCCCGAGCCCGACGAGCTGGTCGAGCTCGACCCGGAGCAGGACTGGCCGTGGACCGGTCTGCCGCCGCAGTCGCTCGTCGTCGTGCTGGAGCCGGCCCGGGCCCGCGCCTTCGCCATCCGGTGCGGGGCTGCCATCGAGGGCGGGCGGCCGTCCTGCCCGTTCTGCGGCCAGCCGCTGGACCCCTCCGGCCACATCTGCCCGCGGGCCAACGGCTACCGGCGCTGAGGCGCCGGACCCTCGACGCACGTGGCCGACCTGCTCGACGACGACGAGGCGCTCGAGGTCCTGCACGGCAGCACCGTCGAGCCGCTCGGGGTGCTCACCGAGGCCTCCAACCTCACCCTGCTCGTCGACCTCACCGACCCGGCCGGCCGTCCCACGGGGCACCGCGCCGTCTACAAGCCGGTGCGCGGCGAGCGCCCGCTGCGCGACTTCCCGCCCGGCACCCTTGCCGCCCGGGAGGTGGCCGCATACCTGGTCTCGCGCGCCGGGGGCTGGGACGTGGTCCCGCCCACCGTGCTGCGGGAGGACGCCCCGCTCGGACCGGGGTCCCTGCAGTGGTGGGTCACCCAGGAGCCCGACCGGCTCGCCGACCCCTCAGCGGGCCTGGTGGAGGTGCTGGCACCGGCCGACGTGACCGACGCGTGGCTGGCGGTGGTGTCCGGCAGCGGCCCCGAGGGGGAGGACGTGGTGGTCGCCCACGCGGACGACGCGTCCCTGCGCTCGATGGCGGTCCTGGACGTCGTGCTCAACAACGCCGACCGCAAGGCCGCCCACCTGACGCTGGACGTCGCCGGCAGGCTGCGCGGCTTCGACCACGGCCTCTGCCTGCACGAGGACGACAAGCTGCGGACCGTGCTGTGGGGCTGGGCGGGCGCCCCGTTGCGCCAGGAGGACCTGCTGGCGCTGACGAGGCTGCAGGCCGCCCTGGAGGACGCGAGCCCGCGTTCCCTGACGACGCTCCTGGAGCCCGGCGAGCTGGAGGCGCTGCGCTCCCGCGCGGCCGCGCTGCTCGCGGAGGGGGCGATGCCGCTGCCGCCGGGCGACCGCTACCCGCTGCCCTGGCCGCTGTGGTGAGACCCCGAGGACGAGCGACCCGCGCAGCACCCGCGCGGGCGGGCGTGCTGGCTGACGCGGATGCGGATGCAGGGAGCCGCCGGGGCGACGTCTAGGCTGTGGCGTCGTGAAGACCTGGTCACCCGTCGACGTCCCCGCCCTCGCCCTCGAGCAGCGGGGCGGCCCCCTGACGGTGCACGACACCGCGACCGGCTCGCGGGTCCGCACGCGCCCGGCCGACGGCACCGCCCGCCTCTACGTCTGCGGGATCACGCCCTACGACGCCACGCACCTGGGGCACGCCGCGACCTACGTCACCTTCGACCTTCTGCAGCGGGTATGGCGCGACAGCGGCCTGGACGTGCTCTACGTCCAGAACGTCACCGACGTCGACGAGCCCCTGCTGGAGCGGGCGCAGCGCGACGGGGTCGACTGGCAGGAGCTGGCCTGGAGCCAGATCGACCTGTTCTTCGAGGACATGGAGGCCCTGCGGGTCATCCCGCCGGACCACTACGTCGGGGCGGTCGAGGGCATCCCCGACGACGTCACCGCCATCGAGCAGCTCGTCGCCGACGGCACGGCCTACCCGGTGGCCGTGCCCGAGGACGAGGTGACGGTCGAGGGCGCGAGCCGGGTCGACCTCTACCTCGACCTCTCGACGCAGCCGACGTTCGGCGAGGTGTCCGGCTGGAGCCACGCCCAGATGATGGACGTCTTCGCCGAGCGGGGTGGCGACCCCGACCGCCAGGGCAAGCGCGACGAGCTCGACCCCCTCCTGTGGCGCGCCGGTCGCGAGGGCGAGCCGCACTGGGAGGGCGGCTCCCTCGGACGCGGGCGCCCCGGCTGGCACATCGAGTGCTCGACCATCGCCCAGCGCTACCTGGGCAGCAGCTTCGACGTGCAGGGCGGCGGCACCGACCTGATCTTCCCCCACCACGAGATGAGCGCCGTGCAGGCGGCCGCGCTCCAGGGCGGCGCGGCCTTCGCCCAGGCGTACGTGCACCAGGCGATGGTGGCCTACGAGGGCGAGAAGATGAGCAAGTCCAAGGGCAACCTCGTCCTGGTCTCCGCCCTGCGCGTCCAGGGCGTGGACCCGATGGCCATCCGGCTGGCTCTGCTCGCGCAGCACTACCGGTCGGAGTGGGAGTGGACCCCCCAGCTGCTCGAGCGGGCCCAGGAGCGGCTCCGGGTCTGGCGGGAGGCCGCCGGGCGGGCGACCGCCGGCTACCCGGCGGAGCTGGGGGCGCAGACCGTGGCGCGGATGCGCGCCGCCCTCGCGGACGACCTGGGCAGCCCTCGCGCGCTGGCGGAGGTCGACGCCTGGGCGCGGGCCGTCCTGGACGGCCAGACGGCGTCCCCGCTCGTCCCCGAGGCCGTGGACGCGCTGCTCGGCGTCAGGCTTTGAGGTCCTCGCTGGCGGCCCGGTCGTGCCGGGCCCGGGCCGAACGGGCCAGCGCGGTGAGGCCGGCCGGGTCGAGACCGGCCAGGCTCTGCACCTGCACCGCTCCCGGCATCGGCGGCACCTCGACGATGTGCGGCACGACGACCGTCGGCACGCCCGCACCGGTGGCGGACGCGGCGCCGGTGGGGGAGTCCTCCACCGCCACGCAGTCCGCCGGGTCGACGCCCAGCCGGCGGGCGGCCTCGAGGTAGGGCTCGGGGTGGGGCTTGCCCAGCCGCACCTGGTCGCCGGTGACCACCGTCGCGAAGGTGCCCTCGGGCAGCCGCTCGACCAGCACGTCGGCCAGCTGGGTCCACGACATCGTCACCAGGGCGGAGGGGACACCCAGGCGCCCCAGCTCAGCCAGCAGCTCCGCGGCGCCGGGACGCCAGGGCAGCGTCTCGCGCATCCGGGCGGAGACACCGCCCAGCAGGGCCGCGACCACCTCCTCCGGCGAGCCCGTGACCGGTGAGCGCTCGAGGATGATGCGCGCGGAGACCAGCAGGTCGTTGCCGACCAGCTCCAGCGCGTCCTCGTGCCGCCAGGTGCCGCCGGCGGCGGCGACCAGCGCCTCCTCCTCGGCCATCCAGTAGGGCTCGGAGTCGACGATGGTGCCGTCCATGTCCCAGAGCACGGCGGCGGGCAGGGCGGGGCTGGGCTCGGAGAACGTCGGCACGGCCCCACGGTAGCCGCCGGAGACGTAGGGTGAGCACGTGCGGTCCCGCAGGAGCGGGCCGCCCCTGCGGGAAAGGTGAGCATGATCGAGCTGCGCGACACCGGCGAGCTGCGCGACCCCGTCGTGATCGCGGCGTTCGAGGGGTGGAACGACGCGGGGGAGAGCGCCTCCGCCGTGGTGGAGCACCTGGCGTCGGTCTGGGACGCGGAGGTCGTCGCGGCGGTCGACCCGGAGGACTACTACGACTTCCAGGTCAACCGCCCGCAGACGGTCCGGGTCGACGGGCGTCGCACGGTGCGCTGGCCCACCACCCGCATCCTGCTCGCGCGCGACACCCCCATGGGCCGCGACGTCCTGCTCGTGATGGGGATCGAGCCGTCCGTGCGCTGGCGCTCCTTCGCCGTCGACATCCTGGCCTACGCCGTGCACCAGGGTGCCCAGATGATGGTCGTGCTCGGTGCGCTCCTGGCCGACGTGCCGCACACCCGGCCCATCCCGGTGAGCGTGACCTCCGAGGACCCGGACCTGCTCGAGAGCCTCGACGACGTCGAGCCGAGCACCTACGAGGGGCCCACGGGCATCGTGGGCGTGCTGGCCGACGAGGCGCAGCAGCTGGACCTGCCCGTGATGTCGTGCTGGGCCGCCGTGCCCCACTACGCGGGTGGGCCGCCCTCGCCGAAGGCCTCCCTGGCCCTGCTCGGGCGGGTCGAGGAGCTGCTCGACTGCGTCATCGACGACACGGCGCTGGCCGAGGAGGCCCGGGCGTGGGAGCACGGGGTCGACGAGCTCGCGTCCACGGACGACGAGGTCGCGGAGTACGTCCGCCAGCTCGAGGACGCCCAGGACACGGTCGAGCTGCCGGAGGCCTCGGGCGACGCGATCGCCCGGGAGTTCGAGCGCTACCTGCGCCGTCGCGACGACGGCGGCCCCACGGGCTGAGGCGGGAGCCGGGTCAGTCCGCGTCCTCGGCGCGCTTGTCGGTGCGGCCGGTGGAACGGGGGTCGAGCGCGCGCAGCGTCGCGTCCTCCGGCAGCGGGGGAGGGGTGCCTCCCCACGCGGGGCAGACCGCCTGGTGGGCGCACCACGAGCAGGCGCGACCCGTCCGCGGACGCCAGTCCCCGGTGGTCGCGGCCAGCTCGATCGCCTTCCACAGCGCCCGGATCTTGCGCTCGGTGGCGAGCAGGTCCTCCTCGGTCGGGTCGATCCACAGCACCTGCCCGTCGCGCAGGTAGACCAGCTGCAGGCGGGCGGGCAGGACGCCACGGCTGCGCCACAACGCCAGGGCGTAGAACTTGAGCTGGAACAACGCCCTGGCCTCGAAGGTCTCCGACGGCGCGCGGCCGGTCTTGTAGTCGACCACCCGCAGCCGGCCGTCGGCGGCGCGGTCCAGCCGGTCCACGTAGCCGCGGATCGTGACGTCGTCGACCTTGGCCTCGACGTAGAGCTCTCGCTCGGCGGGCTCCAGGACGGTCGGGTCCTCGAGGGTGAACCACCGCTCCACGAAGGCCGCCGCCTGCTCGAACCAGTCCTCGACCGTCACGCTCGCGCCCTCCTCGACGTGGAGGAGTCCGGCGAGGCCGGGCTCGGCCTCCACCATGCGCGCCCACGCGGCCGGCAGCAGGCCGGTGGCGTTCTCGCTGGTCCGCTCGTGCGGGGGCAGGTCGAAGAGCTCCTCGAGGACCGCGTGGACGAGCGTCCCGCGGGCCGCCGCGGCGCTCGGCGGCTCGGGCAGCCGGTCGACCACCCGGAAGCGGTAGAGCATCGGGCACTGCATGAAGTCGGCCGCCCGCGACGGGGAGAGGGCGGGTTCCATGGTCGGTCACTGTACGTCCCGGCTCCGACAGGTCCGGCGACCGACCGTGCGGGTGGCGTCGTCGGTGCAGGCTGGGGCATAGGCTTGCGCAGCATGACGGGCAGCAGCCGCGGGTGGCGTATCGCAAGCTTGTCCGGTGTGCCCGTCTACATCGGGCGCAGCTGGTTCCTCGTCGCCGCCGTCATCGTGCTCGTCTTCGGTCCGACCGTCGAGGCCATCGTGGGGCTGGGGCTGCTCTCCTACGTCGTCGCGCTGCTCTTCGCCCTGCTGCTCCTGCTGTCGGTGCTCGCCCACGAGGCCGCGCACGCCCTGGTCGCCCAGCGCGTCGGCTTCCGCGTCTCCCGGGTCGTCGCCGACTTCTGGGGCGGTCACACCGCCCACGACGCCGCGGGGGCCACTCCCGCCCGCAGCGCGGCCGTGGCGGTCGTCGGGCCGCTGGCCAACGGCGTCCTGGCGCTCCTGGGCTGGTGGCTCATGGGCGTGCTGGACGGCGGGGTGCCGCTGCTGCTCGCCTTCGCCTTCACCTGGGCCAACGCCTTCGTCGCGATCTTCAACCTCGTGCCGGGGCTGCCGCTCGACGGCGGGTTCCTGCTGGAGGCGCTGGCATGGCGCATCACGGGCGACCGCAGCACCGCGACGTGGGTGGCCGGCTGGGCGGGGCGAGCCGTGGCGGTCCTCGTCGTGCTGTGGGGCCTGTCGCCGCTCGTCCTCGACGGGCAGCGTGTGAGCATCACCCGCTTCGCGTGGGTCTTCATCATCGCCCTGTTCCTGTGGCAGGGGGCCGGGCAGGCCGTCCGTGCCGGCCGGCACGGACGCACCGCCGCCCGGCTCCGGCTCGGGGACGTCGCCCGTCCCGTCGCCGTCGTGGCGCCGCAGACCCCGCTGGCCGAGGTGCCCTGGGAGCAGGCACAGCTGTGGGTGGTTCAACCGGACGGTGGCGAGCCGGAGGCACTCGTCCATCCGGCCACCATGGCCTCGGTGCCCGACGCCGACCGCGCACGCGTCCCCGCGTCCGCCGTCGCGCTGCGGATGCCGGAGGGCTGGGCGGTGCGGGCGGGCCCGGACACGCTCTTCGAGCAGGTGCTCGAGGTCATGCGCGCGACCGGTGCAGGGGTCGTCTGCCTGCTCGACGACGACGGCCGGCCCTGGGGCGCCGTCGCGTCCACGGACCTGAACCGGGCAGGACGCGCCTCCGCGCGCTCGTAGACTGACCCGGTGACGACCCCCGCGACCGGCGCCGACCTGCGCCGCGGCCCCTTCCGCCCCGGTGACCGGGTGCAGCTGACCGATCCCAAGGGTCGGCTGCACACCATCACCCTCGAGCCCGGCAAGAACTTCCACACCCACCGTGGGCACATCAGCCACGACGACGTCATCGGCGCGCCCGACGGCAGCGTCGTGCGCCACACCTCCGGCGTCGACTACCTGGCCCTGCGCCCGCTGCTCTCCGACTACGTGCTGTCGATGCCCCGCGGCGCCCAGGTGGTCTACCCCAAGGACGCCGGCCAGATCGTCACCTTCGCCGACATCTTCCCCGGCGCCACGGTCGTCGAGGCGGGCGTGGGCTCGGGCGCGCTGTCGCTGTCGCTGCTGCGGGCCGTCGGCGACACCGGAGCCCTCTACAGCTTCGAGCGGCGCGAGGACTTCGCCGAGATCGCACGGGCCAACGCGCGGGCGTTCTTCGGGCAGGACCACCCGGCCTGGACCGTCACGGTCGGCGACCTCGTCGAGGCCCTGCCGCAGACGCTGGAACCGGGGACCGTCGACCGGGTCGTGCTCGACATGCTCGCCCCGTGGGAGTGCCTCGACGTCGTCGGCGACGCACTCGTCCCCGGTGGCGTCCTCATCTGCTACGTGGCCACCACCACCCAGCTGTCCCGGGTCGCCGAGGCGGCCCGCCGCGCCGGTGGCTGGACCGAGCCGCAGGCGTGGGAGTCGCTCGTCCGGGGCTGGCACCTCGAGGGTCTGGCGGTGCGGCCCGAGCACCGGATGCACGGCCACACCGGCTTCCTGCTCACCCTGCGCCGGCTCGCCCCGGGCGTCGACGCCCACCTGCGCAAGAAGCGTCCCGCCCCCGGTGCCTACGGCGAGGACTACACCCCCGTCGTCGAGGAGGAGTGGGGGCCGGAGGAGCTGGGCGAGCGCCCGGTGTCCGACAAGCGTCTGCGCCGCACCGTGCGCGACGCGCGCGCCACCGCCACCGCGCGCGACGACATACCCGAGGCCTGACCCCGCCTGGGCCGGACCGGTCTTGACCGGCCAGAGGGCCAATCTTGACCGAACGCTGACCGAGGCTTGACCCCCTGCAGAGGCCCTGGTGCGTAGGTTCGAGGAGTCCACGCGACGGCGTCCTCCCACCGGGCCCACCTCCCTCAAGGTCGAGAGGAGGCGGGCTCCGTCATGCCCCCTGGCACGGGTGGCCGCCGCCGTCCCCCTTGCCCCAAGGAGCCTCCATGCGACGTACCCCGTTGCTGGCCGCCGGCCTCGGCGTCCCCCTGTCGCTCGCCCTCATGGTCCCGGGAGGTGCCCTGGCCGTCCCGGAGGCCGAGCAGGCGCCACCCGGCACCGGTAGCGCGTTCTTCCTCACCGAGCCCACGTCGGCGCCCGCGGAGGAGGTCGCCAAGGACTTCCTGCGCCTGAAGGCCTCGGAGTACGGCGTCGCCGCCGCCGACGTCGCCGACCTGCAGGTCATGTCCCAGCACACCTCCGAGCACAACGGCGTGACCTACGTCAACCTCGTCCAGCACCACCAGGGCCGTGAGGTGCTCGGCGGCGTCGCCACCGTCAGCGTGACCGCCGCGGGCGAGGTGCTGCACGTCGCGCAGTCGCTCGTCGCCGACCTTCGCGAGGCCGGCGGTGCCACCTCCCTCGACGCGGCCGGCGCGATGAGCGCGGCCACCGACGAGCTCGACATCGAGGCCCCGCGCCCCAAGGTCGAGAAGCGCGAGGGCGGCCCCGAGCAGGCGACCGTGCTGTCGTCGGCCGCCGCCGAGGACGACGTCCCGGCGCGCCTGGTCTGGCAGCCGACCCCGGACGGCCTCCGGCTCGCGTGGGAGCTCGTCATCGACGAGGACGCCTCGGCCTCGCTCTGGCAGGTCACGGTCGACGCGCAGACCGGCGAGACGCTGCAGGTCGAGGACTGGACCGACCACCACACCACCAGCGACCTCACCCACCTGGCCAGGGCGCCGCACCAGTTCTCCGCCCCGGCCTCCCGCGCCGCGGTCGCCGGCGTCGCGCTCGGGTCGCCGGACCCGGTCGCCGACGGCTCGAGCTACCGGGTCCTGGCGTTCCCCCGGGAGAGCCCCAACGACGGTGACCGGGTGCTGGTCACCGAGCCGGCCGATGCCCACTCCTCCCCGTTCGGCTGGCACGACACCGACGGCGTGCCGGGTGCGGAGCACACCACGACCCAGGGCAACAACGTCCACGCCTACACCGACCAGGACGCCGACAACCAGCCCGACCCGGGCAGCAGCCCGGACGGCGGGGCCGGCCTGGACCTCGACTTCGCGATGGACCTGACCGAGCACGCCCAGACCTACCGCGACGCCGCGGTGACCAACCTCTTCTACGCCAACAACGTCATCCACGACGTCCTGGCCCGCTACGGCTTCGACGAGGCGTCGGGCAACTTCCAGGTCACCAACTACACCGGGGACGGTGCCGGGGGCGACGACGTGCGGGCCGAGGCGGCCGACGGGCGTGGTGCCAACAACGCCAACTTCTCCACTCCCGCCGCGGACGGCGGTCGCCCACGGATGCAGATGTACCTGTGGCCCGGCAACCAGTTCGGCCCGCAGAACGGGCTGACCCTGGGCACCGGGACGGACGCCACGACCTACGGCGCGAACTACGCCCGGTTCACCCCGGCGCCGACCAACGCCGGCTACCCCGGCACGGCCGTGGTCGTGGACGACACCTGCGTGCCGTTCGCCGCGCCCGGCGCGGTCGTGGTGACCTTCCGGACCGACACCTGCGCGCCGTACGACCAGGTGCGCAACGCCGAGGACGGCGGGGCGGTGGCGGTCGTCATCGCGCACGACGAGGCGCAGGCCCCGGCCCCGACGCTGTCGGGCAGCATGGACCCGGCCGTCGCCATCCCGGCCATCTCGGTGACGCAGGAGGACGGCGAGGCCATCCGCGCCCAGGTCGCGGCGGGCACCACCGCGGCGTCGGTGCACAAGATGTCGAGCCACCCGGGGATCCGGGACGGCGACCTGGAGAACGGGATCATCATCCACGAGTACGGCCACGGCGTCTCCAACCGCCTGACCGGCGGTCCGGGCATCAACTGCCTGTCGGGCCACGAGCAGATGGGTGAGGGCTGGAGCGACTACCTGGCGATCACGATGCTTCTCGACCCTGTGCTCGACGACCCGGAGCAGCCGCGCGGCATGGGCCCCTACGCCCTCTTCCAGGACGACCGGCACGGCGCCGGCATCCGCCCGGCGCCCTACACCCGCGACATGGCGGTCCAGCCCTTCACCTACGACCGCATCAAGTCCGGCGGCTGGGTCGACGGCGGCTCGTTGGCGGCGCCGCACGGGGTCGGTCACGCGTGGGCGGCGACCCTGTGGGACCTCAACTGGGACCTGATCGACAAGCACGGGTTCACCGCGGACATCTATGCCGCGTGGGACACCGCGGGCAACACCCGGGCGATGCAGTACGTCATGGACGGCCTGAAGCTGCAGGGCTGCTACCCGGGCTTCCTCGCCGGGCGTGACGGCATCCTCGCGGCCGACGCCGCGCTCGGCGGCGGCGACAGCTGCACGATCTGGTCGGCGTTCGCCCGGCGCGGCCTGGGCTACAGCGCGGTCCAGGGCACCACCAACCGCGACGACAACACCGAGGCGTTCGACGTGCCCCCGCACTGCGACGCACCCGGTGCGGGCCTGGTCGGGGCGAAGTACTCCGGCGACTCGCTGAACGTGGTCGACGCCGGGTCGGCGGCACCGGTCCAATTCAACCTCGGCGGCGACCTGGGCCTTGACGTGCTGCGGGACGCCCACAGCCCGTCCAGCCAGCAGATCAGCTGCGACACCCTGGAGCCGGTGCAGTACGCACCGACCTTCCCCACGAGCGCCACGGGCAACCGTGGGCTGACCTACAGCAAGGGCCAGGACCGCTACCAGTACAACTGGAAGACCGACGAGTCCTGGGCCGGCACCTGTCGTCAGCTCATCATCACCCTCGAGGACGGCACCCAGCACCGGGCCGACTTCCGGTTCGAGGGCTGATCCCCCGCACGTCCCGCAGGGCCCCCGTCACCGCGCGTGGCGGGGGCCCTCGCACGTCAGCGTCCCTGCACCTCCACCAGCAGCAGGAGCACGGGGCCGTCGGCCCCCGCGCCGCGCACCTCGACCCTCGCGCGACCGGCGGCCTGCGCGAGCAGCTCGAACTCGGCATACCCCGGGTCGGCGAAGTGCTGGACCGGCACCACCTCGAGCACCTCGGCGTCGCTGACCTGCGGGGTGCCGCCCTGCAGGGGGGGCGTCAGCCGCAGGACCACCTCCTCGCCGGGGGCGAGGCGCACGACGGCGCCCGAGTCGCCGTTGGTCAGCAGGGCGCCTGCCGTCAGCACCTGCTGGGTGCCCCCCGCGGTGGCCTCGCTCGTGCCCTCCGGTGCGTCCTCGGTGCCGGTCGTGGGTCCGTTCCCGGTGTCGGTGTCGTCGTCCATGGGTCCGTCCGTCGGGGTGGCTGGGGGTGACCGGGTGGTCGTCGGAGCGGACGTCGTGCCCGTGCCGGCGTCGCAGCCGGACACCGCGAGCGCCAGGCCCGCCAGGGCGCAGGTGACGACCGGCGGTCGGCGCAGCGGTGGACGTCTCATACGCTGGGAATCTAGCCCGACCACGGTCAGGAGGCCCGGTGACATCACCGACCCACAGCAGCAGCCCCGGCGAGCGCCCCTTCCGGGAGCGCCACCTCGAGGAGCAGGTGCGCACGCTCACCTCGCGCGTCGGCGAGCTCAAGGCGCACAACGACCAGCTCGCCGACACGCTCCGCACCGCGCGCAGCCAGATCATGGGCCTGCGCGAGGACCTCGACGCCATGGCGAGCCCGCCGCTGACCTTCGGCCAGGTGCTCCGGCTGGTCGGCGACGGCACCGTGGACCTCTCGGTCGCCGGCCGACGGGTGCGCACGCACGTCTCCTCGGAGGTGGACACCGCCGACCTGCGGCCCGGCCGCGAGGTCCTCCTCAACGAGGCGCAGGCGGTCGTCGCGCTCGGGGGCTACGAGCGCGCCGGCGAGGTCGTCATCGCCAAGGAGCTGCTCGGCGAGGACCGGGTGGTGGTCATCGTGCGCGGCGAGGACGAGCGGGTATGCCGTCTGGCCGGCTCCCTGCGCGAGGAGAAGGTGCGTCTCGGCGACGGCCTGCTCATGGACTCCCGGACCGGCTTCGTCACCGAGCGGATCCCGCGGCCCGAGGTGGCCGAGCTGGTGCTGGAGGAGGTGCCGGACATCTCCTACGACGACATCGGCGGGCTGACCGGGCAGATCGAGCAGATCCGCGACGCCGTCGAGCTGCCGTTCCTGCACGCCGACCTCTACGCCGCCCACCAGCTGCGGGCGCCCAAGGGCGTGCTGCTCTACGGCCCGCCCGGGTGCGGCAAGACGCTGATCGCCAAGGCCGTCGCGGCCTCGCTGGCCCGGCAGACCGCCGAGCGGCTGGGCCAGGAGTACGAGTCGAGCTACTTCCTCAACATCAAGGGCCCTGAGCTGCTCAACAAGTACGTCGGGGAGACCGAGCGGCACATCCGCTCGATCTTCCAGCGGGCCCGGGAGAAGTCGGCGGACGGGCGGCCGGTGGTGGTCTTCTTCGACGAGATGGAGTCGCTCTTCCGCACGCGCGGGTCAGGCGTCTCCTCCGACGTCGAGACCACGATCGTGCCGCAGCTGCTGGCGGAGATCGACGGCGTGGAACGCCTGGACAACGTCATCGTCATCGGTGCGTCCAACCGCGAGGACATGATCGACCCGGCCATCCTGCGGCCCGGCCGCCTGGACGTGAAGATCAAGATCGAGCGCCCGGACGCGGACGCGGCCCGGGACATCTTCACCAAGTACCTCACGCCCGACGTGCCGCTCCACACCGAGGAGGTCGCCGACCACGGCGGCGACCGGCAGGCCACGGTCGCGGCGCTCATCGAGGCCGTCGTCGGGCGGATGTACGCGGCGCGCCCGGAGAACGCCTTCCTCGAGGTGACCTACCAGGGCGGTGACCACGAGGTGCTCTACTTCAAGGACTTCGCCTCCGGCGCGATGATCCACAACATCGTCGACCGGGCCAAGAAGCTGGCCATCAAGGACCTGCTGACCCGGGGCGAGGAGGGCCTGCGGCTGACCCACCTCGAGCGGGCCTACCTCGACGAGTTCAAGGAGAACGAGGACCTGCCCAACACCACCAACCCCGACGACTGGGCGCGCATCTCCGGCAAGAAGGGGGAGCGGATCGTCTACATCCGCACCCTCGTCGGCGACGCCTCCGGCACGCACCCGGGCCGGTCGGTGGAGCAGGGGACGCCCGGTCACTACCTGTAGGCGGACCGTCGGCGCGACGGCATACCGTGCACGCGCCACTCACGTGAGGGCGCCGTGCGTGACCTCGGCCTGTATGGCGTGCGCGGGCCACTCACCGGAGCGCGTCGTGACCGGGGAAGTGACGCCGCCAGCGCGCGTCGAGCGTCGGCGGATGCATCCGGCCCGCTGCATCGCCGCGACGATCCGGTCCAGGGTCCGTCCGGGTGTTCGGTAGATGTCCTTGGCGAGAAGGGTGATGATGCGCCAGCCCGCACCGTCGAACTCCTCCCGTCGGGCGACGTCCGACTCCCACTGCGCCTGCGACTCTGCGTGCTGGCGGCCGTCGTACTCCAGGGCCAGACGGTGTCTGCGGTAGGCCATGTCGAGCCTGCGACGGAGGTCGCCGTGCCTGCTGAGGAAGCAGACGTCCACCTCCGGCTCCGGAAGCCCGGCGAGCACGACGAGGAGCCGCGAGCGTGTCTCCATCGGTGAGTCCACGTCCTGGCGGACCAGCCGGGCTGCTCGCACCGCCCGACGCCTCAGCTGGGCCGGGGCGGCGCCGGAGGCGTGAACGAGCAGCTCGGGGGTCGTGCGGTTCTTCCGCACGAGCGAGTCGCCGAGGACGACAAGGTCCACCAGAGGCAGGTGTGCTGCGAGGTCAACGAAGGTGTCCTCGGCGGAGGTGACCGGTAGTCCCCGGAAGGCCGACGGGGTCCGCCACGACCGGTGCACCTGGAGCTCCGGGCGGCGCGAGCGGTGGGCGTGCCCGCGGACGCTGGCGTGCAGCACGTCCGTCTCCGGCACGACCCCGTCGTGCAGCCGAGCGGCCTGGAAGTGCGAGAGGAAGGCCCTCGGCCCCGCCGCCAGCAGCGTCGCCCTCCCGATCGTCGCAGCGTCGAGCGGCACGACCGCGGCGACGTAGATCCCGGGCAGGACTCGCCGGAACTCGTCCGAGGCGAGGCGCCGGCGCGAGATCCCGGCCTGCACCCCTTCGTGGTGGAGAAAGGGCCGGTCCGGTCGGAAGGGCGTCATCCGGTCCAGGGTGCCGGTTCTAGCGACCCCGCCCTCCAGCTTGTCCACAGGCGATGGCCCCACGCCCGGGCCACTCAGGTGAGTGGGCCATGCACGCCGTCCGGCCGCAGGCCATGCACGGGCCACTCAGGTGAGTGGGTCATGCACGGTCACAGCGGGTATGGCGTGCACGCGCCACTCACGTGAGTGGGTCGTGGTCAGGCGGTGGCGCGGTCCCGGTCGGGAGAGCGTCGCGCCACGACCGCCGCGACCGCCCGCCAGCCGACGAGGCCGCCGACCAGGATGCCCGTGGCGACGATCACGAAGGGCAGCGCCGTGCCCTCGCCGGTCGCCCAGCGCAGGAGCATGCCCACGACCAGCGCCGACAGCGACACCACGAACCCGTCCAACCACCAGCGCCGGACGGGGGCGGGCAGGAGGGCCGCGCCGGCCCAGCCCAGCGCCATACCCACGAGGAACGGCCAGGCGGTGGCCAGCACGCCGAGCACGTCGCCGGACAGGTCGTGGCTCGCCCGTCCGGCCGCGGCGAAGACGAGGACGACGAAGAGGTCGAGGAAGACGGCCGGCTTGGTCACGACGACATGCTCGCACGACGTATCATCGTGAACATG
Organism: Ornithinimicrobium pekingense DSM 21552; assembly: GCF_000421185.1. Lineage (GTDB taxonomy): Bacteria > Actinomycetota > Actinomycetes > Actinomycetales > Dermatophilaceae > Ornithinicoccus > Ornithinicoccus pekingensis. Next base: position 127,629 of record NZ_ATWJ01000010.1, on the reverse strand, counting down.
CGTTCACCCCAGTCGGCGGCGGCCCGTCAGACCCCCTCCACCGGCCTCGTGATCGCCGTCCTCGCCCTGTGCGGCACGCTCGTCTCGCTCCAGCAGACGCTGGTCCTGCCGCTGCTGCCGGACTTCCCCGAGATCCTCGGCACGACCAGCGACAACGCCTCCTGGCTCGTCACGGTCACGCTGCTCACCGCCGCCGTCGGCACGCCCATCGTCTCGCGGCTGGCCGACATGTTCGGCAAGCGGCTCATGCTCGTCATCTGCATGTGGTCGGTGATCATCGGCTCGGTCGTGGCCGCGCTGAGCACGAGCCTTTCCGTGGTCATCCTCGGCCGCGGACTCACCGGCCTCGGCGCCTGCCTCGTCCCCGTGGGGATCAGCATCATGCGCGACCACCTGCCCGCCGACCGGGTGGGCTCGGGCGTGGCACTGATGTCGGCGACGCTCGGCATCGGGGGAGCGGTGGGTATGCCGCTCGCCGGCGTGATCTACGACCGCTGGGACTGGCACACCCTCTTCTACGTCTCCGGCGGCTTCGCGGTCGTCATGCTCGTCGCGGTCCTGCTCGTGGTGCCGGAGTCGACGGTGCGGACGCGAGGCCGCTTCGACTACGTCGGCGCCGCGCTCCTCTCGGTCGCGCTGACCTGCTTCCTGCTGGCGGTCAGCAAGGCCGGCTCGTGGGGCTTCCTGTCCCCGCTGACGCTGTCGCTGCTCGCCGCCGCCGGGCTGGTGCTCGCCGCCTGGGTGCCGTGGGAGCTGCGCACCGGCCAGCCCCTGGTGGACATCCGGACCTCCATGCGGCGCACGGTGCTGCTGACCAACTCCGCCTCCGTGCTCGTCGGCTTCGCGATGTTCGCCAACTTCCTCACCTCGGTCCAGCAGGTGCAGATGCCGGTCGAGACGGGCTACGGCTTCGGGCTGTCCGTCGTGGCCACCGGCCTGTGGATGCTGCCCAGCGGGATCCTCATGGTGGCCATGTCGCCGGTTTCGGCCGCTCTCATCCGCCGCTACGGCCCCCGGGTGGTGCTCATCTCCGGCTCGCTGGTCATGGCGGTGGGCTTCATCGCCCGCTCGCTGCTGCACGGCTCGGTGGCCGAGGTCATGGTCACCTCCGGCGTCGCCTCGCTGGGCACGGCCCTGGCCTTCGCCGCGATGCCGACCCTGATCATGCGGGCGGTGCCGATCACCGAGACCGCGTCGGCCAACGGCCTGAACACCCTGCTCCGCTCGATCGGCACCTCCTCGGCCTCCGCGGTCGTGGCGGCCGTCTTCGCAGCCTCGACCCTCACGACGGCGGGCGGGGTGACCGCGCCGACGCTGGGCGCCTACCAGGCCGTCTTCTGGGCGGGTGCGGCCGCGGCGCTGGGGGGTGGGTTCATCGCCGCGTTCATCCGCCGTCCCCAGCGGGTGCGCGAGGTCGTCGCCGACCGGGCCGGTGCGCCCGCGCCCACGGGCGAGCGCACGCACGTCAAGGTGGACGGCGAGCTGCCCGAGCTGCTCGTGCGGTGCCGGGTGCTCTCGCCCGAGCGGCGCCCGCTGCGCCAGGCGGTGGCCACCGTCCTGCACCCCGACGGCCGCCACGTGGACTGGGGCCGCACCGACAACGAGGGACGCTTCGCCCTCGCGCTGCCCGACGCGGGGGACTACCTCCTGGTGGTCTCCGCCGACGGCTGGGCACCGCAGTCCAGCCTCGTCCATCTGGAGTCGGGCGAGGCGACGCCGGTGACCATGACCCGTCGGCTGCTGCTCTCCGGGCACGTGACGGACGCGGGCCATCCGCTGGGCGGGGCGATGATCTCGCTCATCCGGCACTCCGGGGAGTACGTCGGGACCACCACCGCCGGCCCCGACGGCGCCTACGAGATCGGCCTGCCACCGCCGGGCCGCTACGTCCTCACGGCCGTCGACCACGCCACCGGAAGGACCCGGTCGCGGGCGCTCACCGTCCACTCCACCTCGGCCACCCTGGACGTGGACCTCGAGACCGGGGTGCCGCGCGAGCCCGCCGTGCTGGGCAGGGAGCGGGGATGAGCACCACCCGGGGCACGGACACGCGCGAGGCGGTGCTGCAGGTCGCCCGGAGGCTCTTCGGCGAGCGCGGGTACGCCGCCGTGACCATCCGCGAGGTCGCCGCCCAGGCCGGGGTCAGCCCGGCGCTGGTCATGAAGATCGCCGGGTCCAAGGAGCAGCTCTACGCCCTGGCCACGCCCGCCGAACCCTCCCCGCTGCTGCCCGACACCCCCCTCGAGGGGATGGGTGAGCTGCTCGTCCGCCGGATGCTGCAGCGTCGCGACGAGGACGCGGCCGAGCCCTGGCTGCGGGCGATGTACCTGCTCCACGACGCACCCGACCGCGCCGCCGCGCTGGCCGACTTCCGCGACCGCTTCCTGGGCCGCTTCCCGCTGGAGGGCGACAACGTCCGGCACGCCGAGGAGCTGGCCTGCCTGATGATCGGCCTGGCCGCCGGCGTGCGGACCATCCGCCTGCTGGACCGGGGCCCGGACGAGGAGGAGGCGGTCGTGCGCGAGTACGGCGCCCTGGTCCAGTCCGTCCTCGCCCGGCTCGTAGGGTGAGGCCATGAGCGTCCGCCGCGTGATGGGCATCGAGACCGAGCTGGGCATCACCAGCACGCAGGTGGACGCGCGCGGCGAGCTGCTGACGCCGATGCTGCTCTCCGGTCAGGTCGTGCGGGCCTACGCCGCCGGCGCGGGGCCGCGGGCGGCGATGCCCACGGGCTCGGGGTGGGACTATGCCGACGAGACGCCGCTGCGCGACGCGCGGGGCTACGAGATGGCCCGTGCCCTGGCCGACGTCTCGCAGCTGACGGACGTCGAGGACCCGACGGTCGCCAACTCGGTGCTGTCCAACGGTGCCCGGTTCTACGTCGACCACGCCCACCCGGAGTACTCCTCGCCGGAGGTGACCTCGCCGCGGGAGGCGGTGCGCTACGACCGCGCCGGCGAGCTGGTCGGCCTCGCCGCGCTGCGGACCCTCGCCCAGGAGGGGCGCGAGGTGCGCCTCTACAAGAACAACGTGGACGGCAAGGGCGCCTCCTACGGGACCCACGAGAACTACCTCGTGCCGCGCAGCATCCCCTTCGAGCGGCTGGCCCGCCAGCTCATCCCCTTCCTCGTCGCGCGTCCCGTGATCGCCGGTGCGGGACGCGTGGGGCTCGGCCAGGTCAGCGAGCGACCCGGCTTCCAGCTCAGCCAGCGCGCCGACTACCTGGAGGCCGAGGTCGGCCTGGAGACCACCCTGCGGCGCCCGATCGTCAACACCCGTGACGAGCCGCACGCCACCCCGCACGTGCACCGGCGGCTGCACGTCATCGTCGGGGACGCGACGATGGCCGACGTCACCACGCTGCTGGCCGTCGGCTCGCTCAGCGCGGTGCTCCGGCTGGTCGAGACCCACCCCGACGGCGTGCCCGACGTGGCCCTGGCCGACCCGGTGCAGGCGGTCCGCCAGGTCTCGCACGACCCGACGCTGCGCGCGACGGTCGAGACGGTCGACGGCCGACGGCTCACCGGGGTGGACGTGCTCGAGACCTACCTCGAGGCGGTCGAGCGCGCGGTCGCGTCGGGGCACGACGCGTGGCGGCCCGACGACGACACGACCGAGGTGCTGACCCGCTGGCGGCAGGTCCTCGACGCGCTGCGCCGCGACCCCGCAGAGTGCGCGGGGCAGGTGGAGTGGGTGGCCAAGCTGTCCCTCCTGGAGCGCTACCGGGAGCGCAGCGGAGCGGGCTGGGGCGACCCGCGGCTGGCCGCCATGGACATCCAGTGGCACGACCTGGACCCGCAGCGGGGTCTGGCGCAGAAGCTGCGCGCCGCGGGACGGCTCGAGCGGTTGATGCCCGAGGGGGCGGTGGCCGCGGCGGTCACCGAGCCGCCGGAGGACACGCGGGCCTGGTTCCGCGGCGAGTGCGTGCGGCGCTACGGCGACGACGTGCGCGCCGCCTCCTGGGACTCGGTCGTCATGCTCGACGAGCGCGGCCGGCTGCGCCGCGTGCAGGTGCCCGAGCCCACGGCCGCGACCCGCGAGCGGATCTCCGGGCTGCTCGAACGGCATACCCGCACGGCCACCCTCCTCACCGAGCTGGCGAGCGAGGACGTCTGAGAGGATCGAGACATGGCAGGTTCGCAGCAGTACCGCTCCCGGCGCCGCGACGACGACGCGCCCGAGCCCGAGGCGCCCACTCCGCCCCCGGCCGCCCCGCAGGCGCAGGGTGCCGAGCGTGACGAGGCGCTGGACTCCCTCCTGGACGAGATCGACGGCGTGCTGGAGACCAACGCCACCGACTTCGTGCACGGCTTCGTGCAGAAGGGCGGCCAGTGAGCCGCGAGCTGGTGCACGGCCCGGGAGGGTCCTCGTTCACCGAGCTGCTGAGGGCGCAGGCCCCGCACCTGCTGCCGGGCGCCGCGCCGGGGGAGCCGGGCCCGCCCGGCGGCGTCGACCTCCCGCACGGCACCACGATCGTGGCGCTGACCTGCGCGGACGGCGTGGTGATGGCCGGTGACCGCCGCGCCACGATGGGCAACGTCATCGCCAACCGCGACATGGAGAAGGTCTTCGCCGCCGACGACTACTCCGTGGTGGGCATCGCCGGCACGGCCGGCATCGCCGTCGAGCTGGTGCGGCTGCTGCAGGTCGAGCTGGAGCACTACGAGAAGATCGAGGGCACGCTGCTGTCGCTGGAGGGCAAGGCCAACCGGCTCTCGGCGATGATCCGCGGCAACCTCGGCAACGCCTTCCGGGGGTTGTCGGTGCTGCCGGTGCTCGCCGGCTTCGACCTCACCGGGGGGACCGGTCGGCTGTTCTCCTACGACCTGGCCGGCGGCTGCTACGAGGAGAGCGCCCACCACAGCATCGGCTCCGGCGCCTTCTTCGCGCGCGGCGCCCTCAAGAAGCTCTGGCGTCCCGCGCTGGCGCAGGAGGAGGCCGTGCGCACCGCGGTGGAGGCCCTCTACGACGCCGCGGACGACGACTCCGGGACCGGCGGCCCCGACCTCGGCCGGCAGATCTGGCCGACCTGTGCCGTCGTCTCCGCCGACGGCACCCGCTTCGTCGACGCCGGCACGCTGGAGCAGGTCGTCACCGACCTCGTCGCGGCCCGCCGGGACAACCCGGGGGGTGCCCGGTGACGATCCCCATGTACGTCTCGCCCGAGCAGTTCATGAAGGACCGGGCCGACTACGCGCGCAAGGGCATCGCCCGCGGCCGCTCCGTGGTCGTGCTCAGCTGCCGCGAGGGGATCCTCTTCGTCGCCGAGAACCCCTCGCGCACCCTGCACAAGGTGTCCGAGATCTACGACCGGATCGGGTTCGCCGCCGTGGGCAAGTACACCGAGTTCGAGCACCTGCGGGTGGCCGGGATCCGGTACGCCGACCTGCGCGGCTACGCCTACGACCGCAGCGACGTCACGGCGCGCGCGCTCGCCAACGCCTACGCGCAGACCCTCGGCACCGTCTTCACCACCGAGAGCAAGCCCTACGAGGTCGAGATCACCGTCGCCCAGGTCGGCACGGACCCGGCCGCCGACCAGCTCTACCGGCTCACCTACGACGGCTCGGTCACCGACGAGCCCGGCCTCGTCGCCATGGGCGGGGCCGCCGAGGCGCTGACGGCCGCCCTGTCAAAGGGGCTCGACGCCTCCGCGGAGCTCGCGACGGTGCTGCGGCGGGCCGTGGAGGAGCTCGGCCGGGCCGGCGGCCGCGAGCTCGGGGCGGGCGACCTGGAGGTCGCGCTGCTCGACCGGTTCCGGCCGCGCCGGGCCTTCTCCCGGGTCCCGGTGACCGAGGTCGAGGCCCACCTGACGCCCTCCGGCGGGAAGGGCTGACCCGTGGACCGCCGGATCATGGGCATCGAGACCGAGTTCGGCGTCAACGCCACCTTCCGCGGCACCTCCCGCCTGTCGCCCGAGGAGGTCGCGCGCTACCTCTTCCGCAAGGTCGTGGCGTGGGGGCGCTCCAGCAACGTCTTCCTGGTCAACGGCTCGCGCCTCTACCTCGACGTCGGCTCGCACCCGGAGTACGCGACCGCCGAGTGCACCGACCTGCTCGACCTCGTCGCCCACGACAAGGCCGGCGAGCTCATCGTGCAGGACCTGGCCGACGACGCCGAGCAGCGCCTGGCGGAGGAGGGCTTCGACGCCACGGTCTACGTGCTCAAGAACAACGTGGACTCCCGCGGCAACTCCTACGGCTCCCACGAGAACTACCTCATCGCCCGCACCCCGCGCCTGGAGCGGATCACCGACACGCTGGTGCCGTTCCTGGTCACCCGGCAGCTGGTCAGCGGGGCCGGGAGGCTGCACGTGGTGGGGGACCGGGCCACCTACCTCGTCTCCCAGCGCGCCGACCACATGTGGGAGGGACTCTCCTCGGCCACCACCCGCTCGCGCCCGATCATCAACACCCGCGACGAGCCGCACGCCGACCCCGAGCGCTACCGGCGCCTGCACGTCATCGTCGGTGACTCGACGATGAGCCAGACGACCACGCTGATGCGCGTTGGCACCACCGACCTCGTGCTGCGGATGCTCGAGGCCGGCACCGTCGTGCCGGACCTGGCCCTGGCCAACCCGGTCCAGGCCATCCGCGACATCAGCCGCGACCCGACCGGCCGGCGGGCCGTCCCGCTCGCCCGGGGCGGGACGATCACCGCCCTGGGTATGCAGCGCACGCTCCTGGAGCTCGCCGAGCGCCACGCCCGGGCGGCCGGCATCGCCGACCTCCCGCCCTACCGCGACGTGCTGGAGCTGTGGGAGCGCACACTGCACGCGGTCGAGACCGACGACCTGGGGCTGGTCGACACCGAGATCGAGTGGGTGATGAAGAAGAAGCTGCTCGACTCCTACGCCGCACGGCACGGCCTGGAGCCGCACGACGAGCGGCTCCAGCAGCTGGATCTGGCCTGGCACGACGTCCACCCCCGGCGCGGCCTGGTGCCGATCCTGCAGCGCTCCGGCGCGGCGCGCACGCTCGTGGACGACGCCCGTGTCGCGCGGGCCATGCACGAGCCGCCGCAGACCAGGGCCCGGCTGCGCGGCGACTTCGTGCGGGCGGCGCAGGACCACCGGCGCGACTTCACCGTGGACTGGGTGCACCTGAAGCTCAACGACTCGGCGCAGCGCACGATCGTGTGCAAGGACCCCTTCGCCAGCGTGGACGAGCGCGTCGACGACCTCATCGAGCACATCCGCCGCGCGGCCGACCGGTGAGGGCCCGGGCGGCTCACACCGGATGCCCAGGCTGGGGTGGTTAGGCTGTGCCGGTCGGACCGCCTGCACGGCGAGCTCCGCCGACCAGATCTGACCTCGACGTAAGGATCGCGCGTGCGTTCTCCCCGACTGCGGCTGGCCGCCCTGGCCGCCGCCCCTCTCCTGCTCCTGTCCGCGTGCAGCACCGAGGGCAGCGACGGCGACACCGCCGACCAGACGGCCACGACCGACGACGCCGCGGCGACCTCGATGGCGCCGACCGGGGACATCTCCGAGCTGTCCGTCGACACCAGCGGTGACGAGCCGCAGATCCAGCGCGATGGTGAGGCCTTCGCCGACAGCGAGCTGCCCTTCGTCGTCGGCTCCACGGAGGTCGAGACGGTCGAGGAGGGTGACGGCGACGAGGTCGAGGCCGACCACGAGGTCCAGGTCCGCTACGTCGCGCTCAACGGCGCGGACGGCGAGCCGTTCGCGTCGACCTTCGAGACCGACGAGACGGTCACGATCGACCTGAACAACGAGCTGCTCTTCCCGGCCTTCCTCGAGCAGCTGCCCGGCCGCTCGGTGGGCGAGACGCTGCTGATGACGATCCCGGCCGAGGCCGGCTTCGGCTCCAACGGCAACCCCCAGCTCGAGGTCGGGCCGCAGGACACGCTGGTGTTCTACATGGAGATCGTCGACTCCTCCGCGCCCCTGACCGAGGCGACCGGCGAGGCCGTCGAGCCCGAGGAGGGCCTGCCCGAGGTCGAGGCCGACGGCGAGAACGCGGCCACCATCACCATCCCCGAGGACGCCGAGGAGCCCTCCGAGCTGGTCACCCAGCTGCTCATCGAGGGCGAGGGCGCCGAGGTGCAGGCGGGCCAGACCATCAAGGTCCACTACACCGGCGTGAAGTTCTCCGACGGAGAGGTCTTCGACGAGTCCTACCAGCGCGGCGAGCCCACCCAGTTCCCGATCGGCGTTGGCAACGTCATCCAGGGCTGGGACGAGGGCCTGGTCGGCCAGAAGGTCGGCTCCCGCGTCCTGCTCGTCATCCCGGCAGAGCAGGCCTACGGCGAGGCCCCCGAGGACACCGAGGGCGCGACCGCGCCGCCGGCCCACGAGCTGGCCGGGGAGACGCTGGTCTTCGTGGTCGACATCCTCGGCGCCTACTGAGCGCCCGCCCCATACCCATCCATCGAGGAGGACACCCATGAGCGACTCACCCTTCGGCCAGGTCAAGAAGGCCAAGCCCGAGATCGACTTCCCCGGCGAGACCCCGCCCAGCGAGCTCGTCGTCGAGGACATCGAGGTCGGCTCCGGCGAGGAGGCCACCGCGGGCCGGCAGATCTCCGCCCACTACGTCGGCGTCGCCTGGTCCACCGGCGAGGAGTTCGACGCGTCGTGGAACCGCGGCCAGCCGCTGGACTTCACCGTCGGCGTCGGCCAGGTCATCCAGGGCTGGGACCAGGGGCTGCTCGGCATGAAGGTCGGCGGCCGTCGCAAGATCACCATCCCGCCGCACCTGGGCTACGGCGACCGCGGCGCCGGCGGCGCCATCAAGGGCGGGGAGACGCTGATCTTCGTCGTCGACCTCGTCGACGTGCGCTGATCCCGGCACCCCCCACCGGCTGAGCCTCCCGCCCCGCCGGACGCGCGAGCGCCCCCGTCACCCGTCGCGGTGCCGGGGGCGCAGCACGTGCAGGTCGAGGTCGACGGTGAGGTGCTCGAAGGCGGCGATGCCGCGCGCGGAGTTGCCGTGCACGTCGAGGCGGGGGGAGTAGGTCGCGATGCCGCACCGGCCGGGCACCGAGCCGATGATCCCGCCGCTGATGCCGCTCTTGGCCGGGATGCCGACCGAGGACACCCAGTCGCCGGCCGAGTCGTACATGCCGCAGGTCAGCATGACCGCGAGCACGTGCCGTGCCGCCCGGGAGCTGAGCACCCGCTCCTCGGTGCCCGGCACGACGCCGTCGTTGGCCAGGGTGGCCCCGATGCGCGCCAGCTCGACCGTGCTCACCTCCAGGGCGCACTGCCGGGTGTAGCCGTCGACCACGTCGTGCGGCTCGTCGGGCAGCTCCGAGAGCGCCTTGACGAGGTGGGCGATGCCCAGGTTGCGGTGGGCCGACTCGATCTCCTGGGCGTAGCACGTCTCGTCGACGTGCAGCTCGCGCCCGGCCATGGCCGAGAGCAGCTCGCGGATCCGCACGAACCGCTCGGCGGCGTCGGGGCCCTCGACGAGGGAGTGGGCGGTGATCGCCCCCGCGTTGATCATCGGGTTGGCCGGGCGGTTGGAGCCGTCGTCGAGGCTGATCCGGTTGAACGCGTCGCCGGAGGGCTCGACGTCGATGTGCCGGAGCACCTCCTGCATGCCCACGCTGTCGATCGCCAGCCCGTAGACGACCGCCTTGCTCATCGACTGGATCGGGAAGCGGTGGTCGGCGTCACCGGCACGCCAGACCTGACCGTCGACGTCGACGAGGGCCACCGCGGTGCGGTCGAGGTCCGCGGACGCGAGCACCGGCAGCTCGTGCGGCTCACCGTGGTCGTCGTCGTGGACGCGCTCCAGGAGCTCCTCGAGGTATGCGGTGAGGTCGACGTCGGGGCGCGGCATCGCCCCACCCTAGAGGGTGAGCCTGGCGGCGTGGACGCCCGCGGCCGCCGCGGCCAGGAAGGAGGCGGCGTCCTGCTCGAGGCCCCGTCCCATGGTGCTCAGGCGCACCGGTGTCTCGGCCAGGGCGTCCAGGAGCCCGTCGACGGGGACCTCGACCGGACGCAGGTGCGGTGCCGACCGGGTCAGGTCGGCCACCTGGGGACCGAGCGCCTCCAGGCAGCGGTCGGTCGCCGGGCGACCGGTCGGGCCGACCGGCACGGGGACGTCGGCGGGGCGGGCCAGCACCCGGCCGTAGGCGGTCGCGCTGTGGTGCGAGAGGCCGCGGTGGCGGGGGCGCGGGTCGGCCTCCGAGACCCGCAGCGAGGCCACGGGGCGCCCGCCCAGCACCGCGGCCGCGTTGAGCGCCTCCCCGGCGGACACGCCCGAGAAGCCCCAGCGGGTGTCCGTGCCGAGGTTGCCCGGGCCCTGCGCGACCACGACGACGTCAGCGCCCACGACGAGGCGGGCGGCGAGCAGGGCGCTGTGGACCGTGACCGTCTCGAGGTCACCGCCGTAGGCCTGGCCCGCCGTCAGGACGGCAGCGAGCCAGCCGGCGGCGCGCAGCTCGGCCGCCGAGCGGGAGAACGCGGCCGGCAGGGCGCCGCCGTCCGTCATGACGTAGGCGACGCGCGCCGTGGGCCGCTCGGCGCGGATGCCGGCCAGGACGGCGGGGAGCGCCGAGTGCAGGTCGGCCGCGACGACCGGCATGCCCTCGACGTCGTCGGCGTCCTGCAGCCGGGCGTGGTGCGCGCCCTCCGGGTCGTCGGCGCCCAGGACCATGGTCTGGAGCGGGGTGTAGCGCGCCTTGACGAGGTGGCCGGCGTCGTCCCCCTCCCGGGACGGCCAGGCGTCGGGGCGGTCGGGGACCGCCACGACCACGGCATACCCGCCGGTGCCCAGGCCGCGCTCGAGGGCGGTGACGTTGAGCAGCACCCGGTCGCCGGGCTCCGGGGTGCCGACGACGTCGGGGTAGGCGAGGGCGCGGACCGTGCCGAGGTCGGCGACGTCGACCGCGACGGCCACCACGCCGGGCCAGCCGGGGAGCATCTCGACGACCCTGCCGTCACGCAACTGGATCACGGGTCGAGGGTAGGCGATGGCCGGGGGGTGGGTCGGTGTCGCACAGGTGTCTAGTGGGTCGGGTAGCGTGGCGCCCTATGGCGAAGGCGACATCGAAGGGGCCGTCCCCGGCGGCGGCGAAGACCGAGCGGCTGCTCAACCTGGTCATCGCGCTGCTGTCGACCCGTCAGCCGCTGTCGAAGGCCCGGATCCGTGAGGCGGTGCCCGCCTACAGCGACAACGACGAGGCCTTCGAGCGCATGTTCGAGCGCGACAAGGACGAGCTGCGCGCGCTGGGCATCCCGCTGCGCACCGAGCCGATCGACCCCTTCTTCGACGACGAGCCGGGCTACCGCATCGACGAGCGGGAGTACGCCCTGCCCGAGCTGGCCCTCGAGGCCGACGAGCTGGCCGTCGTCGGCCTGGCCAGCCGGTCGTGGAGCCAGGCCAGCCTGGCCGGTCCCGCCGCGCAGGCGCTGCGCAAGCTCGAGGCGGCCGGTGTGGTCCGCGACGAGGCGTCGGTGGCCGGCATCGAGCCGCTGCTGCACACCAGCGAGCCGGCGTTCGAACCGGTCCGCGACGCGGTGCTGTCCCGCACGCCGCTGCGCTTCGACTACCGGGGTGGCACCGGCGACCTCACCCAGCGGCACGTCCGGCCGTGGTCGCTGACCAGCTGGCACGGCCGGTGGTACGTCACCGGTCACGACCTCGACCGCGACGCCCCCCGGGTCTTCCGCCTCGACCGGGTCAGCGGCGTGCCGAGGAAGGCCGGACGGCCCGGGGGGTATGCCGTGCCGCAGGACCACGACGCCCTCACGATGATCCGGGCCTCCTCCGGCGACGACGCGGCCGCGCCGGGCGAGCGGGCGAGGCTGCTGGTGCGCGAGGGGGCGGCGTCCTCGCTGCGCCGGGGCGCCACGACCGCGGAGGGCACGGGTGCCGCGGCGCCCGAGGGCTGGGACGTCCTCGACGTGCAGGTCCGCAGCCTGCGCGCCCTGGCCGAGGAGGTGGCCGCCGCCGGGCCGGACGTCCGCGTCGTGCGCCCTGCGGAGCTGCGCGAGCAGGTCCGCGCCATCCTGCAGGCGGTCGTCGACGCGCACGAGGAGCAGACGCGATGAGCACCTACGAGAGCGCCACCTCCCGGCTCGGCCGGCTGCTGACGATGGTGCCCTGGCTGCTCAACCGGCAGGGGATCGACCTGGCCAGCGCCGCGGCCGAGCTGGGGGTCAGCGAGCAGCAGGTCGTCGACGACCTCCAGGTCCTCTTCGTCTGCGGCACGCCCGGTCACTACCCCGACGACCTCATCGACGCGCAGTGGGAGGACGGGCGCGTCTACGTCTCCAACGCCGACTCGATCGCCCGGCCGCTGCGCCTGGGCCGGGACGAGGCCCTGGCGCTGATTGTCGCGCTGCGCGCCCTCGCGGCCACGCCCGGCCTGGCGCAGAGCGACGCGGTGGACCGTGCCCTCGCCAAGCTGGAGCAGGCCGCCGGCGACGCCGCCGAGGCCGCGGGACACGTGAGCGTCGACCTGGAGCCGACCCTGCCGGCGGAGCTCGTCGCCGCCGTCCGCGAGGCGCTGACGGAGCGCCGCCGGGTCCACCTGCGCTACCACGTGGCCAGCCGCGACGAGACGACCGAGCGCGACGTCGACCCGCTGCGGGTCGTCTCCGTCGACGGACGGTGGTACCTGGAGGGCTGGTGCCACCGGGCCCACGGCGTCCGGCTCTTCCGCCTGGACCGGGTCGAGGACCTGACGGTGCTCGACGAGCCGGCCAGCCCTCCCGTCGACCTGCCCGAGCGTGACCTGACCCGTGGGGCCTTCCTCGGCTCGCCCGACGACCTCGCCGTCACCCTGCACCTGGCGCCCGGCTCGGCGTGGGTCGCCGAGAGCTTCCCGGTGGAGTCGGTCACCGAGCTGGGGGAGGGCCGGCTGGAGGTCCGCATGCGGGTCGGTGACCCGCGCTGGCTGCACCGGCTGGTCCGGCGCCAGGGCGGGGGAGTGCGTGTGGTCGCGCCGCAGGAGGTGGCCACGGAGGTCGCCCGGCAGGCGCGCGCCGCGCTCGACGCGGACGCCCCCGGGCCCGCCGGGGGCGCAGGGCTAGACTGAGGAGCGAACGTGTCCGTCCTGCGCGGACGCCCGTCCTTGTCGAAGGGGAAGACCTCCACCATGCGCATCCAGATCTGGCACGTCGTCGTCCTGATCATCGCCTTCGTCCTGCTCTTCGGCTGGAAGAACCTCCCCAACATCGCCCGCTCGATGGGTGAGTCGATGCGTGTCTTCAAGTCCGAGGTCGACCAGATGAAGGACGACAACGAGGCCCGCAAGGACCGCAAGGCAGGTGAGCCGCCCGTGCCGGGCGAGACCACCGACCGGCTCGACGCCTCCTCCCAGGACACGGCCCAGCAGGAGTACCGCCGCCTCCAGGAGCGCGGCGACGACGGCTCCCCGCGCGCCTGAGCGCCGGGCTCCTCTCATCCATGGCGCGCGCCGCGAGGAGGCAGGCCAACCCTGACGCACGGATGTCGCTCGGCGAGCACTTCCGTGAGCTGCGCAACCGGCTGCTGGTCTCCTGCATCGCGATCGCCGCCCTGTCGGTGGTCGGCTGGTACTTCTACCAGGACATCGTCGACGTCATCGCCGCACCCGTGCAGGCGGTCGCCCGCGAGCGCGGCGACGAGCTGGTCGCCCTGCGCTTCCAGAACATCACCGAGCCCTTCGCCACCCAGCTCAAGGTGGCCATCTTCACCGGCATCCTGCTCGCCAGCCCGGTCTGGCTGTGGCAGCTGTGGGCCTTCCTGCTGCCCGGGTTGCGCCCGCAGGAGCGCAGGATCGCGCTGGCCTACTTCTTCGTCAGCATCCCGCTCTTCCTCGCCGGTGCCGGCCTGGCCTCCTTCACCTTCCCGCGGCTGGTGGCGATCCTGCTCGGGTTCACCCCCGAGGGCGTCGGCAACCTCCCGGGCATGGCCGAGTTCCTCTCGCTCGTCCTCTACTTCATGCTCGCCTTCGGCCTGGCCTTCCTGCTGCCGGTCGTGCTGGTCGCGCTCAACCAGCTGCGGATCCTCTCGGCGCGCAACATGCTGCGCAGCTGGCGGGTCACGCTCTTCGCCATCCTCGTCTTCTCGGCGTTCATGACGCCCGACCCCTCCGCCTGGACGATGCTGGCGATGGCGGCCCCGGTCTTCTTCCTCTTCTGGTGCGCCGTGGGCGTGGCCTTCCTCCTGGAGCGCCGGCGCCGCCGGCGCGGCGAGGACCCGGCCGACCGCTACGCCGGCCTGTCGCCGGACGAGGCGACCCCCCTGTCATGAGGTATGCCGTCGCGCACGGGCGCCGGGCGGGGCGCGGGGGCGCCGCGGAGCTGGGTGCGCTGGCCGTGCAGCGGCTGCGGGCGCACGGTCACGAGGTCGTCGAGGTGGTCGCCTCCTCGCTGGAGGAGGCCCGCGCCGCCTGTGGCGCCCTGGTCGCCGACGGGGTGGACGTGCTGACGGTGGCCGGGGGCGACGGGGTCGTGAGCCTGGCCACCGACCTGTGCGCCGGCACCGCCACGGCGGTGGGGATCCTGCCGGCCGGCACCGGCAACGACGCGGCCCGCTCGCTCGGCGTCCCGCTGGCCCGTGACGCCGCGCTCGAGGTCCTGCTGCAGTGCGAGCCGCGGCCGGTGGACACCCTCTTCCTTCCCGAGGCGGGCCGCTCCGTGCTCGGCAACCTCCTCGGCGGCCTCGACGCGCGCATCGCGCACCGGGCGACCCGCCTGCCCCGCCACCTCGGGGCCGCGAGCTACACCGTCGCCGCCCTGGTGGAGATCGCCCTGCTGCCGCGGCAGGAGCCGCTGCACTACCGCCTCACCATCGACGGCGAGCCCTTCGAGGTCGACGCCCTCGTCGTCGTCGCGGCCAACCTGCCCTACGTCGGGGGCGGCCTGCACATCGCGCCGGACGCCGACCCGACCGACGGGCTGCTCGACCTCGTGGTCATCCGACCGGTCCGGCCCCGCGAGGCGCTGGGGCTGCTGAGCGAGGTGCGCGAGGGACGCCATACCCGCAACAAGGCCGTCGACATCGTGCGCGCGCGGTCGGTGCGCGTCGAGGGCCCCGGTGACGTCGTCGCCCACGGCGACGGGGAGGCTGTCGGGGCGCTGCCGCTGACCGTCGAGGTGCGGCCGTCGTCACTGCAGGTGATCGGCCCGCCGCTGGCATAGCCTGGAGGGCATGTCCAGCCCCGCAGAGCGCTACGCCATGTCCCGCGCCCGAGCGGCCTGGGAGAGCTCACCGGCCGGCCGGTTCGCCACGTCCCTGGGCTTCGAGCTCGACCCCTTCCAGCTCGACGCCATCCGCGCCGTCCAGGGCGGGTCGGGCGTCCTCGTCGCCGCCCCGACCGGCGCGGGCAAGACGGTCGTGGGCGAGTTCGCCGTCGCGCTGGCCCTGGAGACCGGTCGCAAGGCGTTCTACACGACGCCGATCAAGGCGCTGTCCAACCAGAAGTACCACGACCTCGTCGCCCGCCACGGCTCCGCCAACGTCGGGCTGCTCACCGGCGACGCCTCGATCAACGGGGAGGCCCCGGTCGTCGTCATGACGACCGAGGTGCTGCGCAACATGATGTATGCCGCCTCGCCCACCCTCGAGGGGCTCGGCTTCGTGGTCATGGACGAGGTGCACTACCTCGCCGACCGGTTCCGGGGGGCGGTGTGGGAGGAGGTCATCATCCACCTGCCCCCGTCGGTGCAGGTCATCTCGCTGTCGGCGACGGTCAGCAACGCCGAGGAGTTCGGCGACTGGCTGCGCTCGGTCCGCGGCAGGGGCGAGGACGACGCGGACAGCATGGCGGTCATCGTCGCCGAGCACCGGCCGGTGCCGCTGTGGCAGCACATGATGGTCGGCACCCGCATGTTCGACCTCTTCGTGACCGAGGGCGGCGACGGCCGGCGCGACGGCACCACCCGCGTCAACCCCGAGCTGCTCGACCGCATCTCCCAGGCGGAGCGCTCCACCGGGTGGTCCCGCGAGGACGCGGGCGCGCCGCGTGGCCGGCGCGGCGCCGTCAGGGGACGTTACGCCACCCACGGGCCCGCCGGGCCCCGTCGCGGTGGCCGGGGCGAGGGGCGGGGTGAGGGTGGACGTCGCGGACGCGACGACCGCGGACCGCGGGAGGACCGGGGCCGCCGCTACGACGACGCGGTGCCCTTCGGCGAGCGCGGCGTCCTGCCCGGGGGCGTGGCCAGCCGCGCCCAGGTCATCGACCGCCTCGACCGCGAGGGGCTGCTGCCGGCGATCACCTTCATCTTCAGCCGCGCGGGGTGCGACTCCGCGGTGCAGCAGCTGCTCGGCCGCGGGACCCGCCTGATCCCGGAGGAGGAGGGGCGCCGCATCCGCGACCGCGTCGCCCGCCGGGCGGCGGAGGTCGACCCGGCCGACCTGGGCGTCCTGGGCTACCACGACTTCGTGGAGGGCCTGACCCGGGGCTTCGCCGCCCACCACGCCGGCATGCTGCCGCTGTTCCGCGAGACCGTCGAGGAGCTGTTCACCGAGGGGCGGGTGCGGGCGGTCTTCGCCACCGAGACCCTCGCGCTCGGCATCAACATGCCGGCGCGCACGGTCGTGCTGGAGAAGCTCGTGAAGTTCAACGGCGAGACGCACGCTCCGGTCACGCCCGCGGAGTACACCCAGCTGACCGGTCGCGCCGGACGTCGCGGGATCGACGTCGAGGGCCACGGGGTGGTCCTGTGGCGGCGCGGCGTCGACCCGATGGAGGTCGCCGGCCTGGCCTCGACCCGCACCTACCCGCTGCGGTCCTCCTTCCGGCCCAGCTCCAACATGGCGGTCAACCTCGTCGCGCAGTACGGCCGCGAACGCGCCCACGAGCTGCTGCAGAGCTCCTTCGCGCAGTTCCAGGCCGACCGCTCCGTCGTCGGCCTGGCCACCCGGGTGAAGGAGAACCTGCGGGCCCTCGACGGCTATGCCGAGGCCATGAGCTGCGACCGCGGCGACTTCCGCGAGTACGGCCGTCTGCGCCACGAGCTGAGCGAGCTGGAGAAGAAGCAGGCGCGGCGCCGCCAGGCGCAGCGGCGCGCCGACATCGGCGAGGCGCTGGACGAGCTGTCGATCGGCGACGTCATCCAGCTCGAGGGCGGGCGCAAGGGCACGATGGCCGTCGTCCTGCCGGTGAAGGGCAACCGGTCGGCCTTCGAGCGGACCGTGCTCACCTCCAACGGCAGCGTGCAGCAGCTGACCATCGCGGGCTTCAGGGACGTGCCCGAGGTGATCGGCACGCTGAAGGTCCCGGGCCACTTCAACGCCCGCAGCCCCAAGGCGCGCAAGGACCTTGCCGCGGCCATGCGCGAGAAGGTCCGCGAGCCCATGCCCGGCCGCCGGTATGACGCGCGCGCCGGCTCCGCGCGGGGCGGGACCGACGGTGCCGGCCGTGCCGACGCGGACGCGCGGTCCGACGGCGGCACGCCGTACCGCAGCGCGGAGGCGCGGGTGGACGACCTGCGCCGCCAGCTCACGGCCCACCCGAGCCACGCCTGCCCCGACCGGGAGGAGCACGCCCGGTGGGCGGCGCGGTGGTGGCAGCTGCGCAAGGAGACCGACGACCTGCAGCGGAGGGTGGCCGAGCGCACCAACACCGTGGCCAAGACCTTCGAGCGGATCTGCGACCTGCTCTCCGAGCTGGGCTACCTGACCCCCGACGGCCAGGAGGTCACCCTCGAGGGCCAGCGCCTGCGCCGGATCTACACCGAGCTGGACCTGGTGGTGGCCGAGGCCCTCCGTCGTGGCTCGTGGGACCGGCTGGCCCCCGCCGACCTGGCTGCGGCCGTGTCTGCGCTCGTGCACGAGTCACGCGGCGACGAGCTGGTCGACCCGCGGATGCCGACCGTCGACGTGGAGGAGGTCATCGGCGAGATGGGCGCCATCTGGCGCGAGGTCACCTCGCTCAAGAGCGCGCACGACCTCGAGGGCGACCGCGAGCTGGACGCCGGCATCGCCTGGATGGTGCACCGCTGGGCGTCCGGGCGCGGTCTTGACGAGGTGCTGCGCGACGGTGGCATGTCCGCCGGTGATTTCGTGCGCCGGTGCAAGCAGGTGGTCGACCTGCTCGGGCAGGTCGCCCAGGCCGCCGAGCCCTCGGTGGCACGCACGGCACGCAGGGCCAGCGACGCCGTCATGCGCGGCGTGGTGGCGGCTGACCGGCTCGACTGACCGGGCGACGCCTAGCGCGGCCTGCGCAGGTCGGTGAGCACGGCGTCGGTGACGACGCCGGTCCCGCCGAGCACGACGACGCGCGCCGGGTCCAGCCGCCCGACGGCGTCCGCCGTCACCACGGGCAGCGTGGATGTCCGGGTGAGCAGCACCGGGGATCCGGTGGCGGCGGCGCGGGCGGCACCGGCCAGGGCGTCGGGCCAGTCCACGCCGGTCGCGACGTAGACATCCTGGGTGTCCGTGCGGTCCGCCGTAAGCGCCGCGGCCGTGCCGTAACGGTCGGTGCCGGCGACCCGGCTCACCTGGCCGTAGGCGGCGAGCTCCTGCTCGACGGAGGCCGACACCGCGTTGGGGCCGCCCAGGACCACGATGTCGACCGGGGCGAGCCGGTCCAGCTGGTCCCGGGTCGCCTGCGGCAGCGACGAGGGTTGCGTCAGGAGCAGCGGGGCGTCCTGCGCCCCCGCGGCGGCGGCGCCGGCCAGGGCGTCCGGGAAGGCGAGGCCGTTGGCGACCATGACCGTTGCGGCCGAGGGCACGTCCGCGGCGATGCTCGCCGCCGTGCCGTAGCGGTCGGTGCCCGAGCGCCGGGTGACCGTCGCCGAGGGCAGGAGCGCGCGGATCTGGTCCAGGACGACGTCCTGCACGGCGCCGGGGCCGCCGGCGACCACCACGGTGGACGGACGCAGCCGCTCCATCTGGACGCGCGTCGGCTGGGGCAGGCTCGCCGCACCCGTGAGCAGCACCGGGCCGCCGAGGCTGCCCGCGCGCGCGGCCGCTGCGAGGGCGTCGGGGAAGGCCGCGCCGGAGGCGACGAAGACCGTGCCGGTCCCGGGGGCGAAGGCGTCGGCCACCCGGGCGGCCGTCTCGTAGCGGTTCGTCCCGGCGACCCGGGCGACCTCGGGGACGACCACCCCCGCCGCCGTCAGGAGCGCGAGGGCGTCGAGCCGGCCCTCGCCGTAGACGTTGTTGTTGCCCGGTGCCCCGCCGCACTGCGCGTCGGGGGAGTCGACCGCCGAGCCGTCGAGCAGCGCCCGGGTCGCCGGCACGTCGCCCACGAGGTCGGGGACGGCCGACCAGAGGAGCGCCACCGCACCCGCCACGTGCGGTGCGGCCATCGAGGTGCCGCTGCCCGTGGCGTAGCCGCCTCCCGGCGCTGCCGACCGCACGCCGACACCGGGGGCGGCGACGTCGGGCTTGACCGCACCCCCCTCGCCCGCGCCCCGGGAGGAGCTCGGGGCGACGAGGTGGTCGGCACCGTAGGCGCCGACGGAGTAGTTCTGCGCGAGGCTGCCGGGCGTGGTCGAGGTGGTGCACCCGGGGCCGGAGTTGCCGTTGGAGAACACGGCGAACATCCCGGCGGCCGCCCACGCCTGGGCGACGTCCACCATGAAGGGGTCCGTGGACGGCTCCGTGGTGCCCCAGGAGTTGTTGACGACGTGGGGCCGCAGCTCGGGCCGGGGGTCGGTCCCGTCGCGCCTCGTCGGCGCGAGCATCCACTCGCCGGCGGCGATCAGCGCGGCGTTGCTCGGGCAGCAGCCGTTGGCGGCGACCCAGCGGGCGCCCGGGGCGACCCCGATCTGGTTGCTGCCCCCGTCGTCGCCGACCATCGTGCCGGTGGTGTGCGTCCCGTGCCCGTTGCCGTCCGTCGGGGCGACGGCACCGGTGCCGGCCGCGTCGAACCAGCTGTGGTCGTGCGTCAGGGTGCCGTCGGCGTTCCGGCCGCGGTAGGCGTCGCGCAGGGTGGGGTGCGTGTGGTCGACACCGGTGTCGATGCTGCCCACGACGATGCCGTCGCCGTCGACGCCCAGCCGGGTCCACACGTCGTCGGCGTTGACGTCCGCCACGTTCCAGCCGACGGCCGCCGGGGAGAACCGGCTCTCCTCGGTGAGCTGGTCGGGCACGTCATACCTCGCGGGCACGTAGACCCCCTCGACCTGGGGGTCGGCCGCGAGCGAGGTCACCAGCTCCTGGTCACCGGCGGGCACCAGGAGGGCGTTGCTGACGACGAAGCGCTCGTAGTCGACGCCGGCCGCGTCCAGGCGCGCCCGCGCGTCGGCCTGGCTGGACTCCGCGGCGTCGACCAGGGCGTCGTAGACGGCCTGGCCGCGCACCTCCCACGACCCGATCTGCGCGAACGCGTCAAGGTCGGGGCGCTCGGCGAAGCGGACCAGGACGGTGGCCTCGCCGTCCCTGCGCAGCTCCTCGGCGACCGCCGGGCGGATCTTGGCCCTCGCCGCGTCCGCGGTGCTGCTACCCCCGGGGATGCCCGGCTCCGAGGGGGAGGCGGCCGCGCCGGCGAGCCCGGCCGTCAGGACCAGGACGGCACCGCACACCGCCCCGGTCGCGCGCCGGAGGGTGCCGATGCTCCGGCGCTCCGGCCGGGATGGACGCTGCGACATGGTGTGCTGCCCCTTCCACGTGCCGCCCCGGGGCCCTGCTCCCCGGGTGACGACGGGCGGTCCGGCGCCGGACCGCACCCGACGATGCTATGCGATCGGCGGGCCTCGCGGTATGGCCACGATGTCCCGCCCGGCGGCGGGACTAGGCTGGCCGGACCCGACCGAAGGAGTCCCGACCGTGACCGAGATCGTCGTCTGCTCACCGGTGCGCACCCCTGTGGGTGGTTTCCTGGGGAGCCTGTCGTCCCTGTCCGCCGCCGACCTGGGCACCCAGCTGCTCGCGGCCCTGCTCGAGCGCACCGGCCTGCAGGACGGGGACGTCGACGACGTCGTCGTCGGCAACGCCAACCCCAGCGGTGAGATCCCCGCCCTCGGACGCATCCTGGCCCTCAACACCGGCCTGGACTCCGCGCCCGGGATGCAGCTGGACCGGCGGTGCGGCTCGGGCCTGCAGGCGGTGCTGACGGCTGCGTCGCAGATCGCCAGCGGGGGAGCCGAGCTCGTCGTCGCCGGGGGAGCGGAGTCGATGAGCCAGGTCGAGCACTACGCGCTCCTGCGGCAGGGCGTCAAGGGCGCCGGCGTCGAGCTGGCCGACCGGCTGGCCCGGGCGCGTTCCACCGCCGGGGGCGAGCGCCACCCCATACCCGGGGGGATGATCGAGACGGCGGAGAACCTGCGGCGTGACTACGGCATCTCCCGGGAGGACCAGGACGCCCTCGCCGTGCGCTCCCACCAGCGAGCCGCGGCAGCGCAGGCCGAGGGACGGTATGCCGAGGAGCTGGTCCCGGTCGAGGTCACCTCGCGCAGGGGGACGACCGTCGTCGACCGCGACGAGCACATCCGTCCGGACACCGACCTGGAGACGCTGGCGGGGCTGCGGCCGATCATGGGGCGGCAGGACCCCGAGGCCACGGTCACCGCCGGCAACGCCAGCGGCCAGAACGACGCCGCCGCGCTCTGCGTCGTCACCACCCGCCGGACCGCCGAGGCCAAGGGCCTGACGCCCCTGGTCGCGCTGCGCTCCTGGGCCGTCGCCGGGGTGGCACCGGAGACGATGGGCATCGGGCCCGTCCCGGCGTCCGCCGCCGCGCTGGAGCGCGCCGGCCTGACGATGGACGACATGGACCTCATCGAGCTCAACGAGGCCTTCGCCGCCCAGGCGCTGGCGGTGCTCACGGAGTGGGGCATGACCGACCCGGCCGGCTGGGACCGCCTCAACCCCAACGGGTCGGGCATCTCGCTCGGCCACCCGGTCGGGGCGACGGGTGCCCGCATGCTGGCCACCCTGGCCCACGAGCTGCACCGGCGCGAGGGCCGCTACGCCCTGGAGACCATGTGCATCGGGGGCGGCCAGGGCCTGGCCGCCGTCTTCGAGCGGGTCGTCTGAGATGGCGCCGCGGGAGGACCACCTGACCGAGGGCGAGCAGGTGGTCCTGCGCCTGCGCACGCACCCCAAGGTGCTCCTCGTGGCCGGCCTGTGGGCGCTGCTGCTCGTGGTGGCGCTCGTCCTGCTGTGGTGGCTCCTGCGCGGCACCGACGCCTACTCGCCGACGATGTGGGCCGCCGGCGCCCTCGCGCTCGGCCTCGCCGCCTGGCTGGTGGGGCTGCCGGTGCTCCGCTGGCGCAGCGAACGCTTCACCATCACCACCCGGCGGATCAGCCACCGGCACGGGATCCTGACCAGGCACGGCCGCGACATCCCGCTGCACCGCATCAACGACATCGCCCTGGAGAAGGGGGTGCTGGACCGCGTGCTGGGCTGCGGCACGCTCGTGGTCTCCGACGCGACGGAGAAGGCCGGGATGGTGCTGCACGACGTGCCCCGGGTCGAGGAGGCCCACCTGCGGCTGCAGGAGCTGCTCTACTCCTACGACGACGGCTCCGACGACGGCGAGTGGCCGCCGAACGAGCCGCAGCGGCGCTGACCGGGAGCGTCAAGGACGCCGCGGCGGGCGGGAGCGGCTGACGATCCACCACATCCACCATCCGACGAAGGCGAGATAGACCCCGAGCGTGGGGAACATGACCGAGGGCGCGTCCCGGTCCTCGGTGACCCGGACGACCTCCACCAGCCCGCCCGCGAGCAGCAGGAGCGTGGCACCCCAGACCAGGTCGAGCTCGCCCACGACCCTGCGCCGGAACGCGTCCCGGCGCTCGGGGGCGAGCCAGTACGCCTTGTGCGGGTAGTTGAGGCCGGTGCCGTCACCGGTGCGGACCACCACCGCGATCAGCCAGCGGATCCCGAGCATCAGCGGGGGGCCCAGGAGCAGCAACGGCCACAGGATGCCACCGCGGGTCCCGGTGCGGTCGGGCCCGTCGAGGCCGATGTGGTGGACGACGCCGTCCGGAGGGAGGGCCGCCCAGGCCCAGCCCCATACCCCGAGGAAGACGGCCGTGCACAGCACCAGCGCGCCCAGGCCCAGACGGGCGGTGCGGTCGGCGTCCGCGGCCGTCATGCGGGGCGCAGGTCGAGCGCCTTCATCAGCCGACCGACCGGGTTGCCCAGGTCGTAGGTCTCGACCAGCTGCTGGAGGGTCTCGGGGTCGGCCAGCTCGCGCGGGACCGTGAGCGGGATGTCCGGCACCGGCGCGTCCTGGGCGACGAGGACCACCCGGGGCGCGACGTCGAGGTAGTCGGAGGCCGCCTCGAGGTTGGTCCGGCGTGCGCCCTTGATTCCGGGGTCGCCGGCCGCGAGGGCCTCGCGCAGCCCGGCCAGGGAGCCGTACTGCGCGATCAGCTGGGCCGCGGTCTTCTCCCCGATGCCCTTGACGCCGGGCAGCCCGTCGCTGGTGTCGCCACGCAGCATCGACATGTCCGCGTACGCCATACCCCCGGCGACGCCGTAGCGCTCCTTCAGGTCCGCCTCCCGCACGACCTCCGCGTCGCGGACCCCGCCCCGCGCGGTGTAGACGACGGTCACGTCCGCCTCGTCGTCGACGAGCTGGAAGAGGTCGCGGTCCCCGGTGACGACGGCCACCGGGCCGCGTCCGCGGTGCCGGTGGGTGAGCGTGCCGATGACGTCGTCGGCCTCGTAGCCGTCCGAGCCGACCACCGGGATCCCGAACGACTCGAGCGCGGTACGGATGATCGGCACCTGGGCCTCGAGCTCGGGCGGTGCCTCCTCCTTGTCCTGCGTGCCGGGCACGAGGCGGTGGGCCTTGTACGTCGGGATCGCCTGCACGCGGAAGTCAGGTCGCCAGTCGTTGTCCCAGCACGCCACCAGATGGGTGGGGGAGAAGCGCGTGACCAGGGTGCCGATCATGTCGAGCAGGCCGCGCACGGCGTTCGTGGGGGTCCCGTCCGGCGCCTCGCGCAGGTCCTTCATGCCGAAGTAGGCCCGGAAGTACAGCGACGCGCTGTCGAGCAGGAGGAGGCGTTGGGTGGTGCCGGGGTCCGCGGGTGCGCTCATGAGGCCCTAGGCTAGGCCCTGCTAGCGTGACGCCGTGCTGCGTGAGCGACCCGGGGAACGGATGGCGTGGATCGGCGCGCTCGTCACGTTCGCGGCCGCGGCGGCCCTCCTCTTCGGCCCGCTCTGGGACAGCGCCCTGGAGGAGAACCCCCTCGACCGCCCGCCGGACCCCGACGTCACCGCAGTGCTGCGCCTGGCCCTGCCGACCGTGATCGTCATGGCCGCGCTCGCCGTCGCGCTGTGCGCCGGACGCTGGCGGATCGCCGGCGCCGTCGCGCTCGTGCTCATGGGGTATGCCGTCTGGGTGGCCCCTGCACCCCTGCCGCTGTGGTTCCTGCCGGGGCTGCTGCTCACGCTGGCCGGGTATGCGGTGTCCCTGCGGCAGGACAGGTCGGGCCGGTCCAGGGCGGGGGAGCGGGCGCGGGCCTGACCCGCTCTGAGGACTCCTGTGGAAGGACGCCTCCTGTCGCACACATGTGCGACACGCGGTGGCAGGAGCCGAGGCATGTCGGACGTGTGTCCACCGGGAAGCACCGGCCCACCCCGAGACACCGATCCACCGCGTGACCGACGGGGGCGGCGGGGCGCGGTCGGACAGGTCCTGGGGGTTCCCGGAGAGGGGTTCATCACTCCGGAGCACGCTCGGGTGCTGGCCATGGCGCCGGGCACGACGCTGGTCCGGCTGCTGACCGACCCCGCCGACGGACGGCTGATCGAGCGGAGCATCGCCTCCTACCGTCCCGATGCCGACATGCGTCGCCAGGTCCGTGCCGCCGACGTGACCTCCCGCGCCCCCGGCAGCCGCATCCCCGCGGCCCGCTGCGACCTGGACCACGAGCACCCCTTCGCCGCAGGCGGTCCGACCAGCGAGAGCAACCTCAACTGCAAGGACCGCCGCGTCCACGGCTTCAAGACCAAGGGCTGGTGGCGCACTGTGATGGCTGCCAACCGGGACGTCGCGTGGACCACCCTGCTCGGCCAGTCCGAGACCACCCGCGCCCACGACTACCGCCAGTACCTCGACGCCCGCGCACCTCTGGACCCCGACCAGCGTCAGGTGCATCCCTCCCAGCGGGACGACCACGCCGAGCGCCTCGACCTGGCCGGCCAGGCCCTCTACGCCGCGCTGACCCACCGCGACCCGCATTCCACCCTGGCCGCCCCCGACGACGCCCTTGGCGCCACCGACCACGACCCATCCCTCGGCGGATGGGTCTGGGTCTCGCACACCAACCCCCACGGCATTCGCCGCCACGGCCCACCTCCCGACCGCCCCACCGTCGCCGAGATCCTCGGCATCCCGACCGACGCCGCTTCACCCGAGGCCGACACGGTGCCTGACACCCCCTGGACCCACCGCGACCCCGACGAGCCCCCACCCTTCTGACACGCACGGATCCGGCAGGCCGGCACAACTACGCTGTGGCCATGGAGCCCCTCGACCGCCACATCGTCCAGACCCTGGCGCAGGACGGGCGCATCTCGTTCGCCGACCTCGGACGCCAGGTCGGACTGTCCACCTCGGCGGTCCACCAGCGGGTCAAGCGGCTGGAGGAGCGGGGAATCATCAAGGGCTACCGTGCCGTCATCGACTACCCGGCCGTGGGCCTGCCCATGACCGCCCTGATGTCGGTCACGCCGTTCGACCCGTCGGCACCGGACGACATCCCCGAGCGGCTCGCGGACATCGAGGAGATCGTGGCGTGCTGGTCGGTGGCCGGCGACGAGTACTACGTGCTGCTCATCCGGGTCGGTCGCCCGCAGGACCTCGAGGAGCTGCTCGCCCGGATCCGGCAGCAGGGCTCCTGCTCCACCATCACCACGATCGTGCTGTCCACCCCGTGGGAGGACCGGCTCGGGTCCCTGCCGACGGACGACTACGCACTGTGACCGTCAGCCCCACTCCTGCCTGACCCGGCTCCACCCTGCCTCACCCGGTCCCACATTTCGGCCTGCCGACCCATACCCTCTCCTCGTGGGCAGGAAGAGGACGACGGGTGGCACCCCCGCCACCGTGTCGCTGGACCGGGCGGGCGTGCGCTACGAGGTGCGCCCCTACGAGCACGACCCCTCGGCGACGAGCTACGGGCTAGAGGCAGCCGAGGCGCTCGGGGTGCCTCCCGCGCAGGTCTTCAAGACCCTGCTGGTGGAGACCGACAAGGGTCTGGGCGTCGGGATCGTCCCGGTGGACCGGCTCCTCGACCTCAAGGCCATCGCTGCGGCGCTGGGAGCCAAGAAGGCGACGATGGCCGAGCCGTCCGTCGCCGAGCGGGTCACGGGATACGTCGTCGGCGGGATCAGCCCGGTCGGGCAGAAGAGAACGCTTCCCACGGTGCTCGACGAGTCGGCGCTGGAGCACGGGACGATCCTGGTGAGCGGGGGCAAGAGGGGGTTCGACCTCGAGGTGAGCCCCGATGACCTGCTCGACGTGGTGCGGGGAAGAACCGCCGCCATCGCACGCACCTAGCGAGGCGCGCCACGGGCGCTGCTGGGCACGTGCAGCAAGCCGAGGCGGGCGACCGTCCTCAGCACCTCCTCGACGGCGCCGGCGCTTCACGGTCGTCGAGACGGGGCCGCGAGGACGGCCAGGTCCGGCAGGTCGTGTCAGGCGCCGACGTACTCCGCGAGGTGCCGCCCCGTGAGGGTCGAGCGGTCCGCGACCAGGTCGGCCGGCGTCCCCTCGAAGACGACACGGCCGCCCTCGTGGCCCGCTCCCGGCCCGAGGTCGACGATCCAGTCGGCGTGCGCCATCACCGCCTGGTGGTGCTCGATGACGATGACCGACCGGCCGGCCTCGACGAGGCGGTCCAGGAGCGCCAGCAGGGTCTCGACGTCGGCGAGGTGCAGGCCGGTGGTCGGCTCGTCCAGGATGTAGGTCTGGGCCTTCTCGCCCATCTGGGCGGCGAGCTTGAGGCGCTGCCGCTCACCGCCGGACAGCGTGGTCAACGGCTGGCCGAGCGTGAGGTAGCCGAGCCCGACGTCGACGAGGCGCTGCAGGATCGTGTGGGCGGCCGGGATGCGCGCCTCGCCCTGGCCGAAGAACGTCTCGGCCTCCAGGGCCGGCATCTCGAGCACCTCGCTGATGTTTCGCCCGCCCAGGGTGTAGTCGAGCACCGAGGCCTGGAAGCGCCGGCCCTCGCACTCCTCGCAGGGCGTCGTGACTCCGGCCATCATGGCCAGGTCGGTGTAGATCACCCCGGCCCCGTTGCAGACAGGGCAGGCGCCCTCGGAGTTGGGGGAGAAGAGGGCGGGCTTGACCCCGTTGGCCTTCGCGAACGCCTTGCGGATCGGCTCGAGCAGGCCGGTGTAGGTCGCAGGGTTGCTGCGGCGCGACCCCTTGATCGCCGCCTGGTCGACGACGACGACGCCCTCGCGCCGTGCCAACGAGCCGTGGATCAGCGAGCTCTTGCCGCTGCCCGCCACCCCGGTGACCGCCACCAGGACCCCGGTGGGGATGTCGACGTCCACGTCCTGCAGGTTGTTGGTCGCGGCACCGCGGATCTCCAGCGTCCCGGCGGGCGCGCGCACCGAGTCCTTGAGGCGGGCGCGGTCGTCCAGGTGCCGTCCGGTCAGCGTGCCGCTGCCGCGCAGCCCCTGGACGGAGCCCTCATAGACCACCTCGCCGCCGTGGGTGCCCGCCCCGGGTCCGAGGTCGACGACATGGTCGGCGACCCCGATCATCTCCGGCTTGTGCTCGACGACCAGGACGGTGTTGCCCTTGTCGCGCAGCCGCAGCAGCAGGTCGTTCATCCGCTGGATGTCGTGCGGGTGCAACCCGATCGAGGGTTCGTCGAAGACGTAGGTGACGTCGGTGAGCGATGACCCCAGGTGCCGGATCATCTTGGTCCGCTGGGCCTCACCGCCCGAGAGCGTGCCGGAGGGACGGTCGAGCGAGAGGTAGCCCAGCCCGATCTCGACGAAGGAGTCGAGCGTCTCCCGCAGCCCCTTGAGCAGGGGCGCGAGCGACGGCTCGTCGAGCTCGCGCACCCACGCCGCCAGGTCGCTGATCTGCATCCGGCAGGCGTCGGCGATGCTGATGCCCCGCACCTTCGAGGACCGGGCGCGGTCGTTGAGCCGGGTGCCGTCGCAGTCGGGGCAGGTGGTGAAGGTGACGGCCCGGTCGACGAAGGCCCGGATGTGGGGTTGCATCGCCTCGCGGTCCTTGGACAGGAAGGACTTGGTGATCTTGGGGATCAACCCCTCGAAGGTGACGTTGATCCCGTCGACCTTGATCTTGGTCGGCTCCTTGTGGAGCAGGTCGGTCAGCTCGCGCTCGGTGAAGTCCTTGATGGGCTTGTCAGGGTCGAAGAAGCCCGAGCCCCGGTAGATCCGGCCGTACCACCCGTCCATGCTGTAGCCGGGGATCGTCAGCGCGCCCTCGCTGAGCGAGAGCGACTCGTCATAGAGCGCGGTGCGGTCGACGTCGGTCACGTTGCCCGTGCCCTCGCACCGGGGGCACATGCCGCCGGCGACGCTGAACTCGCGGCGCTCCTTGACCTGCTGACCGCCCTTCTCGAGGGTCACGGCGCCGGCACCGGTCATCGAGGCGACGTTGAACGAGAAGGCCTTGGCCGACCCGATCCGGGGCTCGCCCAGCCGGCTGAAGAGGATGCGCAGCATGGCGTTGACGTCGGTCGCGGTGCCGACGGTGGAGCGGATGTTGGCCCCCATGCGCTCCTGGTCGACGATGATGGCCGTCGTCAGCCCCTCCAGCAGGTCCACGTCCGGGCGTGCCAGCGTCGGCATGAAGCCCTGCACGAAGGTGGAGTAGGTCTCGTTGATCATCCGCTGCGACTCGGCGGCGATGGTCTCGAAGACCAGCGAGCTCTTGCCCGACCCCGAGACCCCGGTGAAGGCCGTCAGACGCCGCTTGGGCAGCTCGACGCTGACGTCCTTGAGGTTGTTCTCGCGCGCCCCCTGGACGCGGATCAGGTCGTGGCCGTCGGCGGGGTGCTGGGAGGTCGTCACGCCCCGTGAATCTACACGCGAGCACCGACGAGACGCCGGGACGATCGTGGCCCGCGACCCGCACCGGTCGGTGGGGTCGCGGGCCGGCTGGGGTATGCCGTCAGCCGAGCTGGTCGACCGACGCCTGGCGGGAGGCGCGCGCGTGCTCGTAGGCGGCCTGCTCGGCACCGTCGTGGTGCTCGGCGGTGTGCTGGCGCCACCACTCCTGGCCGCTGGCAGGCAGGGTGTCGATCGGGTCGTAGTAGACGTACTCGGCGCTGGTGACGTCGACGTCCTCGCCCTCGATCGAGGTGCGGTAGTTCTTGCGCCAGTAGGAGATGCCGCGCTCGGTGTCGTAGGTGTCGACCTGGTGCACCCAGCGCTTGCCCACGAACGGCACGTCGCAGACGATGCGCGGCGTGGAGAAGCCGGGCAGGTAGCCCAGCAGCGAGTGCTGCAGGTGCTGGGCGTGCGAGAGCGAGACGCGCCAGTGCTCGCTGAAGGGGATCATGTCGCACATGTAGAAGTAGTAGGGCGTGATCATCGCGTCGTCGGCCAGGGCGAAGCACAGGTCGAGCAGCTGCGGGACGGTGTCGTTGACACCGCGCATGAGCACGCCCTGGTTGCGCACGTCCCGGATGCCGGCGTCGAGCATGGTGCGGGAGGCCTGGGCGACCAGCGGGGTCACCGACTGGGCCGAGTTGACGTGGGTGTGGATGGCCAGGCCGACACCCCGGGCGCGGGCCTTCTGCGCGACCCGCGCCACGCCCTCCACGACATCCGGGGCGAGCCAGTGCTGCGGCATACCCATGAGGGCCTTGGTCGCGAGGCGGACGTCGCGGATCGACTCGATGTCGAGCAGCTGGTCGAGCCAGGCCTCGAGGTTCTTCCACGGCATGTTGGCCACGTCGCCGCCGGAGACGACGACGTCACGCACGCCGGGGGTGGCGCGCAGGTAGTCGAGCATCGCCGTGTGCCGGTCGACCGGCTTGCCCGCCAGCTTGAGCTTGGTGACCTGGGGGGTGGAGTTGCCGACGAGATCCATGCGGGTGCAGTGGCCGCAGTACTGCGGGCACGTCGGGAGCATCTCGGCGAGCACCTTGGTCGGGTAGCGGTGGGTGAGGCCCTCGGCCACCCACATGTCGTGCTCGTGCAGCGAGTCGCGCGTGGCGTAGGGGTGGGAGGCCCAGTCGGTGCGCCGGTCGGAGAAGACCGGCAGCATGTAGTGGCGCACCGGGTCGGCGTAGAAGGCGCGGGTGAACTCCTCGCCGGCGGCGGGCATGCGCCCGTCGGCCCAGGTCACCTCGCTGACCATGGTGTTGAGCATCTGCGGCGGGACGAGCATCGACATGGTCGCGCGCTCGGCCTGGTCGCGCTCGAGGTCGGCGTAGAACTCCTCGGTGAGGAGGTCGCCCATGACGGTGCGCAGCTGGCGGATGTTCTTGACGCAGCTGACCCGCTGCCACTGCACGTCGGCCCACTGCTCGGCGGTGATCTCCCGCCACCCGGGGAAACGGGTCCAGTCGGGCTCGACGAGCTCCCGGCGCGCGTAGAGGTAGGGCTGCTCGATCTCGACACTCATGCGTGGCAGGATACGGACATCATCCTGTCAAAGTGAAGTCTCACCGCAAGATGTCCCGAAAAAAGATCGTTCAGGAGGAAATATGACGGTCCGCGCCGTGACGCACTCCCCGTTCGGGGTGCACCGCGTGCTCGACCCCACGGGGGAGCGGGTGACGCTGCCGCAGGCCGCGCGCGTGCTCGACCCCTCGCCCGAGACCGCCCCGGACGAGGTGCGCATCGACGTCGAGGTGCTCAACCTCGACGCCGCCTCCTACCGCCAGCTGCGCGAGAAGCACACGGGCGCGGACGGCGTCGACGGGGGCGCGGTGCGCCAGGAGGTGCTCGACATCGTCGCCGTGCGCGGCAAGATGCAGAACCCCGTCACCGGCTCAGGCGGCATGCTCATCGGCACGGTGGCGCAGGTCGGCCCGGAGAGCCCGCTGGGCCTGCAGGTGGGCGACCGGGTCGCCACCCTCGTCTCGCTGTCGCTGACCCCGCTGGCCATCACCGACGGCCTGGCCTCGTGGGACGGGATGTCCGAGCGGGTGCCGGCGTCGGGGCACGCCATCCTCTTCGGCCGCTCGATCGCCGCGGTCCTGCCCGACGACCTCGACCCCGAGCTCGCCCTCATGGTCATGGACGTGTGCGGCGCGCCCGCGCTCGCGCAGCGCGTGGTCCAGGGGTATGTGGCGCGAGGGCACGTGCCCTCCGTCGCCGTCCTGGGTGCCGCGGGCAAGTCGGGGTCGCTGTCGCTCGCGGCGGCCCGCGACGCCGGGGCCGGACGTCGGGTGGCGGTCGTGCCGGACGCGCGCGAGGCGGAGCTGCTGCGCGGGACCGGCCTGGCCGAGGAGGTCGCCGTCGCGGACGCGCGCTCGCCGCTGGGCCTGGAGGCCGCTGTCCGGCAGGCCGGGGGACCGGTCGACGTGACGGTCGTGTGCGTGGACGTCCCCGGCTGCGAGCAGCCGGCGATCATGGTCACCGCGCAGGGCGGCACCGTCATCTACTTCTCCATGGCGACCAGCTTCGCCGCCGCCGCGCTCGGGGCCGAGGGCCTGGCCGCCGACGTCACCATGCTGGTGGGCAACGGCTACACGCCGGGGCACGCCGACTACGCGCTCTCGTTGCTGCGCGGCGACGACGCGCTGCGCGGCCTCTTTGAGTCGCGCCTCGCGGCAGAGCAGACTGGGCCCGCGTGAGGACTCTTCTGCGCGGTGGTGTGGTCGCGGCGGCCGACGGAGCAGCGGCGGCCGCCATGCTCGTCGAGGACGACCGGGTCACGTGGCTCGGGCCCGACGACGAGGCCCCGGGGGGCGACACCGTGGACGAGGTCGTCGAGCTGGGTGGTGCCCTCGTCACCCCCGGCTTCTGCGACGCGCACGTCCACCTGACCATGACCGGCCAGGGCCTGGACGGTGTCGACCTGTCCGGCACGTCCTCGGTCGCCGAGGCGCTGCGGCTCGTCGAGGACGCCGCCCGGCGCACCCGCGGCCGGCCGATCTACGCGCACAGCTGGGACGAGACCCGGTGGGCCGAGCAGCGCCCCGTCACCTCCGCCGAGCTCGACCGGGCCTCCTACGGCGGGGTCGTCTACATGCCGCGCGTGGACGCGCACTCCGCCAGCGTCTCCACGGCGATGGCGACGATCGCCCGTGCCCGTGACCTCGACGGCTGGGATGGCGTGGGCGTCGTGCGCCGGGACGCCTTCGCCGCCGTGACCAACGCCTTCACCTCCTCGATGACCCCCGCGGACCGTGAGCGTCACCTCGAGCTGGCCCTGCGCACGGCCGCCCGGCGGGGCCTGACCCTGCTGCACGAGACCGGGGCCTCCCACCTGACGAGCCACGACGACATTCGGCACGTCCTGGAGGCCGGGCAGCGGCCCGACGTGCCCGACGTCGTCACCTACTGGGGCGAGCTGGCCGACGACTCCACCACCGCGGCTGAGCTGGCCGAGTTCCTCGGCGTGCTGGGCCTGGCCGGCGACCTGTGCGCCGACGGGTCGTTCGGGTCCTTCACCGCCCACCTGCAGGAGGCCTACGCCGAGGAGCCGCACACGGGCTACGGCTACCTGACGGCCGAGCAGGTCCGCGACCACGCCGTCGCGTGCACCCGCGCCGGCCTGCAGGCCGGCGGTCACGTCATCGGTGACGCCGCCCTGCGGACCATGGCCCAGGGCTTCCGCGCGGCGGCCGACGTGGTCGGCCTCGAGGCGCTGCGCGCGGTGCGGCACCGCTGGGAGCACGTCGAGCTGCCCGACCCCGACGTGGTCGCCACGATGGCCGAGCTCGGCATCTGGGCCAGCGTGCAGCCCATGTTCGACGGCCTCTGGGGCGGGGAGGACGGCATGTATGCCGCACGCCTGGGCGTCGAGCGGGCGCTGCGGGCGGTGCCGCTGCGCACCCTCCTCGACGCGGGGGTGCACGTCGCCCTCGGCTCCGACAGCCCGGTGACGCCCCTCGGCCCGTGGGCGGCGGTCCGTGCCGCCGCCTGGCACCACAACCCCGGCCAGCGCCTCACCGTCGCCGAGGCGGTCGCGGCCCACACCCGCGCCGGCTACGAGCTGGCCGGACGCGAGGGTGGCGAGCTGCGCGTCGGCGCGCCGGCGACCTACGTCGTCTGGGACGACGGCTCCGGGCACCCCGTCCGGACCGACCCCGCCACCGGCCTGCCCGTCCTGGACGCCCCCGACCACCCCCTGCCCGTGGCGCGGCGCACCGTCGTCGCCGGCGTCACCGCCTACCAGCGAGAAGGAGCCTGAGTGAGCCCCACCACCGTCGCCCCGCCCCCGCGGCTGGAGCTCGATCCCAGGGTGGTGCGCAAGGCGCGCACCCTGGCCCGCCGCCTCGGTCGGCCCGTCGTCGACATCGCCCGCAGCCACACCACGGTGTCGGTCGAGAGAGCCACCCTGCGGCTGGCCGGGCTGGCCGGTGCCGACCACGAGCGCGTGCCGTGGGTCAACCACCTGGTCGACGCGGTCCGCGACCAGGTCGGTCTCGAGCACGGCGTGACCACCCCGGTGTGGGACGCGCTGCGCCGCGACGAGGCGCCCGACCTGCTCACCCTGGCCCAGAAGGCGTCCGCCGGCTCGGTGAGCTTCCGCATACCGGAGAAGAAGGGTGAGCTCAGCGGCGCCCGCCGGGCCGCCCGCGCCGCGGTCCGACCCGGGCTGCAGCGCATCGACCGCCAGCGCGCGGCGCGCGACCGGCTGGTCGGACGCCTGGGCGACCCGCCGCAACGGCCCTGGGTCTACCTCATCGTCGCCACCGGCGACATCTACGAGGACATCCCGCAGGCGCAGGCCGCGGCGCGCGAGGGCGCCGACGTCATCGCCGTCATCCGGTCCACCGGCCAGTCGCTGCTGGACTACGTGCCCGAGGGCGCCACCCGCGAGGGCTTCGCCGGCACCTACGCCACGCAGGAGAACTTCCGCCTCATGCGGGCGGCGCTCGACGACGTGAGCAAGGAGCTGGGCCGCTACGTGCGGCTGACCAACTACGCCTCGGGCCTGTGCATGCCGGAGATCGCCACGCTCGCGGGCCTGGAGCGGCTCGACATGATGCTCAACGACTCGATGTACGGCATCCTCTTCCGCGACATCAACCCGGTCCGCACCTTCGTCGACCAGCGCTTCTCGCGGCAGATCCACGCCCGCGCCGGCATCATCATCAACACCGGCGAGGACAACTACCTCACCACCGCCGACGCCGTCGAGGCCGCGCACACGGTCACCGTCTCCCAGCTGATGAACGAGTACTTCGGTCGCGAGGCGGGCCTGGAGGACTGGCAGCTGGGCCTGGGCCACGCCTTCGAGATCAACCCCGACCTGCCCGACTCCTTCCGGATGGAGCTGGCCCACGCGCTGCTGGCCCGCCAGCTCTTCCCGGACGCCCCGCTGAAGTGGATGCCGCCGACCAAGCACATGACCGGCGACATCTTCAAGGGCTACCTGCTCGACGGCTTCTTCAACCTCGTCGGCGCGATGACCGGTCAGTCCATCCTCCTCGTGGGCATGATGACCGAGGCCGTCGTCACGCCGTTCCTCTCCGACCGCGACCTGGCCCTGCAGAACGTGCGCTACGTGCAGCGCGCCGCCGGCGGTCTCACCGAGGACTTCCACCCGCCGCGTGACGGCTTCATCCAGACCCGCGCCCGGCAGGTCCTCTCCGAGGCCGTGGAGCTGCTCGAGAAGATCACCGACGAGAAGGTGGCGAAGGCGTCCGGTTCCACCCCGCTGCTGGAGGCCATCGGCGACGGCACCTTCGGCCTGATGAAGCGACCCAAGGACCAGGGCAAGGGCCTGGACGGGGTCGCCCGACGGGCCGACGGCTACGACAACCCCGCGACCACGATGCTGGAGGAGGGCACCCGATGAGCGAGCAGCCCACCGTCGTCCGCCCCTACGGCGACATGACCGGCGACGGCATGGTGC
Source organism: Ornithinimicrobium pekingense DSM 21552 (assembly GCF_000421185.1). Taxonomy (GTDB): domain Bacteria; phylum Actinomycetota; class Actinomycetes; order Actinomycetales; family Dermatophilaceae; genus Ornithinicoccus; species Ornithinicoccus pekingensis. The sequence goes on along the minus strand of NZ_ATWJ01000010.1, from coordinate 92,775 downwards.
AGGTCTCCTTCACCCTGCCGGTCCCGCACGACAAGCGCGCCGAGGGCGCCGCCCTGCAGCTGGCCGGCAAGATGGGCCTGTCGCCGGCGCTGCTGGTGCACGCCAAGGCGATGGGACCGAGCCACACCTTCTTCGTCGTCTACGGCAGCGTCACCCACCTCGTCGACCTGTCGGCCGTGCAGGTCGTCGAGCGCGACTTCCCGCTGCTGTCGGCCAAGGACGTCAACACCACGATCAAGAAGCGGCTGCGCCGCCCGCTGGTGGTCGTCGGTGCGTGCATCGGCACCGACGCGCACACCGTCGGCATCGACGCGATCCTCAACATCAAGGGGTTCGCGGGGGAGAAGGGCCTGGAGTACTACTCCGAGATCCACGTGGTCAACCTCGGTGCGCAGGTCCTCGTGCCCGATCTCGTCGAGCGCGCCCGGGAGGAGAACGCCGACGCGGTGCTCGTCTCCCAGGTCGTCACCCAGCGGGACGCGCACATCCACAACACCACCCAGATGTCCGCCGCCTTCCGGGAGGCCTACCCCGCGGGCACGGTGCCGCTCCTGATCGCCGGCGGGCCCCGCTTCGAGGAGGGCACGGCCGCCGCCCTGGGGGTGGACCGCATCTTCGGCAAGGGCACGACCCCCTCGGAGGTCGCCTCCTACCTCGTGCACGCCCTGACCGGTGACCAGCCGCGCGGCGCCCGCCAGACCGAGAGGACCAGCGCATGAGCACCCCGTCCGTCCAGGGCACCCCGGCGGGGCGGCCGGCCGTCGTCGGCATGGGCGTCACCCACGCCCGCTACGTGCCGTTCTCGCACGCCCACTACGCCGGCAACCTCGTCGACGGCGCCTACAGCCTGGCGCTGTTCGGCGACGTGGCCACCGAGCTGTGCATCCGCACCGACGGGGACGAGGGCCTCTTCGCGTCCTACTCCGACGTCCAGTTCCTGGCGCCGGTGCGGGCGGGCGACTGCCTCGAGGTGCGGGCACGCCTCGTCCGGGTCGGGTCCCGCAGCCGGGAGATGGAGTTCGAGGTGCTCGTCACCGCACGCGGGGCCGACGACCCCTCGCGCGGCGTGTCGGCCGCGGACGTCCTGGAGCCGCCTGTCCTGGCGACACGGGCGCGGGGGACCGTGGTGGTACCCCCGCCCGCGTGAGGTTCGTCACGCGGGCCACGACCCCGTGCGCGCCGCCGGCACCCCGACCCCCGGCGCACAGGTGGCTCCCAGGGTGCGTCGTGTGACGCCTACCCCACCCGCCCCGGCGTGTCGTGCGTGACACGCCGACATCAGGAGAAACTGACCCGCGGGTCACCCCGGTTCCTCCGCCGCTGACCAGCGCATTCAAGCGTCTAAGCAGGTCAGCGGGAGGGTTGACAGCGGGTGTCCGCCCGACCTACGTTGCATGACGTCCCCGTGACACGTCGAAGACGTACCTGGGGGTGCCAGGGCCCCGCGCACCGAGTAGACAACGGAACCGAGGACGGCCGCCAGCCGCCACGGACCGGCCCCAAAGGTGCCGGGGCCCGGCCGCACCCCCGCGTACGGGCGCGGCACCGAACCCTACCGGTGCCGCCACGACGTGCCGGGGTCTTTCCCTGTGCGCGCACGTAGGCTGTGCCCCGTGCTGCCTCACCGCCTCCTGCTCGCCCTGCTGGGCGGGGTGGCGCTCTGGCTGGCCTTTCCCGGGTATGACGTGTGGTGGCTCGCCGTCGTCGGCTGCGGCGCCCTGGCGCTGGCCACGGCGGGGGCGCGGTGGTGGGTCGGGGGCCTAGGCGGGCTCGTGCTCGGCCTGGCGTGGTTCACCCCGATGTTCACCTGGGCCTCCACCTACGCCGGGGCGGCCCCGTGGCTCGCGATGAGCGCCGCCTCCGCCCTCTACCCGGCAGCTCTCGGGGTGCTCCTGACGCTGCTGCAGCGCGGGGGAGCGGTCAGACCCTTCGTCGGGGCCGCCGCCTGGGTCCTGATGGAGTACGGGCGCGCCGTCACCCCCTTCGGCGGATTTCCGTGGGCCCGCCTGGGCTTCAGCCAGGCCGACTCCCCGATGCTGGGCGCCGTCAGCCTCGTCGCCGTCCCGGGCCTGGGCTTCCTGGTGGCCCTGGCGGGCGGGTTGCTGGCCCTGACCGTGCAGCGGCTGGCCGACCCGCGACACGCCCGGCCCCGGGCGGCCCTGGCGGCCTCGGTGGCCCTCCTGGCCCTCGTGCTCGCGCCGCTGCTGGTGCCCCGCCCCACGGCCGGGGAGCCGCTGCGCGTCGCGGCGGTGCAGGGCGACATCCCGGAGGGTTACACCCGCACCCTGACGGCGGACCGGGGAGAGATGCTGCGCCGCTACACCGACCGGACCACGGACCTGGCGGAGCAGATCGAGGAGGGCGCGGCGCCATACCCCGACGTCGTGCTCTGGCCCGAGGGCGCCAGCGACCTCGACCCCCTCCACCCCGAGCACGGGGAGGAGGTCGAGCGACGCATCATGGAGGCGGTCGACGCGGTCGACGCTCCGGTGCTGGTCGGGGCGACCTCGCGCCAGGGCGGGTCGGCGCCCTTCAACATGCTGCTCAGCTATCTGCCCGGGAAGGGCCTGGACGGGACCTACGAGAAGATCTACCTCGCCCCCTTCGGAGAGGTGATGCCGCTGCGTCCCCTCATGCGCCACCTGAGCCCGTGGGTGGACCGGATCACCGACTTCGCCGCGGGGGAGGAGCCGGGTGTGCTGACCGTGCCGCTGCGCGACGGGGGAGAGGTAGAGCTCGGCCTCGGGATCTGCTTCGAGGTGGTCGTCGACCCTGCGGTGCGGGACGTGGTCACCGGGGGAGCCGAGCTGCTCGTCGTGCCGACGAGCAACGCGTGGTTCGGCGAGGGCGACCAGGCGGTGCAGCACATCGCCGCCTCGCGCGTGCGTGCCGTCGAGCACGGGCGGTCGGTCGTGCACATCAGCAACGTCGGCGTCTCCGGCCTGATCAGCCCGGACGGCACGGTGCACCAGCGGACCGGCCTCTACACCGAGGCCACGCTGCTCGGTGAGCTGCCGCTGCGCTCGGAGCAGACCCTGGCCGTGCGCACCGGACCGTGGGTCGTGCCCGCCGCCGGGCTCGTGGTGCTGCTGGGGATGCTGTGGCGGCCCGGGCCCCGCCCGGCACGTAGGCTGCCCCGGTGACCCCGAGCCGGCCCCCCGTGGAGCGCGTGTGCGTGTGCGTGCCGACCTACAACGAGGTCGGCAACGTGGAGATGATCGTCGGCCGCATCAGGGCGTCGGTCCCGGCGGCCGACGTGCTGGTCCTCGACGACAACAGTCCCGACGGCACCGGCCAGGTCGCCGACCGGTTGGCCGCCCGCGACGCGCAGGTCCACGTGCTGCACCGCCCCGGCAAGGAGGGCCTGGGCCCGGCCTACCTCGCGGGCTTCCGGTGGGCCCTCGAGCGGGGCTACGACGCCGTGGTGGAGATAGACGCCGACGGCTCCCACCGGCCCGAGCAGCTGCCGGCGCTGCTGGCGGCCGCGGCTGACGCGGACGTCGTCATCGGCTCGCGCTGGGTGCCCGGCGGATCGGTGCACAACTGGCCGCTGGACCGCCGGGTCCTGTCGGTGGGCGCCAACACCTACGCCCGGCTCGCCCTGGGCATCCCGGTGCGCGACGCCACCGCGGGCTACCGGGTCTACCGGGCGGCTGCGCTGGGCTCGATGGACACCGACGCGGTCGCCTCGCAGGGCTACTGCTTCCAGGTCGACCTGACGCTGCGCGCGCTCGACCGCGGCCTGCGCGTGGTCGAGGTCCCGGTGGCCTTCATCGAGCGGGAGGTGGGCACCTCCAAGATGGACCGGTCGATCGTGCGGGAGGCCGCGGTGCGCGTGGGGGTATGGGGTGTGCAGCGCCGGGCCCGGCAGCTGCGGGAACGTCTCGGGCGCGCAGGGCGTTCCACCGGGTGGCACCACCTGGAGGAGAACACGTGACCGCTGCACCCACCTCGCGACGCCGGCCCGGCATCCTGCGCTGGCTGCTCGCCGCGCTGATCCTGCTGCCCCTGCTCGAGATCGTGGTCCTCGTCGCCGTCGGACGCTCGATCGGGCTGCTGTGGACGGTCGGGCTGCTGGTCGCGATGGCGCTCGTGGGCGCCTGGCTGGCCCGTCGCGAGACGGGGCGCACCGTGCGAGCCCTGCAGCGGGCGGTGGAGTCGGGGCGGATGCCCGCGGACGAGGTGACGGACGCGATCCTGGTGATGGCCGGCGGCTTCCTGCTCATCCTGCCGGGGTTCCTCAGCGACGTCGTCGGACTGCTCCTGGTGCTGCCGTTCACGCGCCCGCTCGCCCGGCGCCTGCTGCAGGTCCTGGTGGCGCAGCAGGCCCTCCGTCTGGGCGGGACACCGGGCGGACCGGCCCGGTCCCGTCGCAGCGAGGCTCCGGGCAGGGGGCAGGTCATCGAGGGCGAGGTCGTCGCCGAGGAACCTGCCCCGGGCACCGCACCGGGGGAGGGGCCGTCCCGGCTCGGGCCCTGAAGCCTCTGTGTCGGCCTCCGCGCCGCCGCCCTCCGCGCCGGTCTGCGCGTCCCGCGCGCGGCGCGGTCCGACTGGCTCCCCGCGCCACGGCTGGCTATCATGGAACGTCACCCCTCCTCTGCGCGCCGTCCGGTGACGGCCGGTCCTGCAGCGTGCACCGGTGGGAACACCGTGGCCACGGACCGCGTTCTACTCCGTGACGTCACGTCACACGACCGACCGAACGAATTCTCCGTGTCCTGGACACGATTGGAGTGCACATGGCTGAGAGGTCCCTGCGCGGCACCAACCTGAGCTGGCTGTCTTTCGAGAGCGACGAGGGAGTCACGTTCAGCGAGCGCCAGATCACCCGCTACGTCTGCCCGGACGGTCACGTCAGCGAGCTGCCCTTCTCGGTCGAGGCCGAGATCCCGCCGCTGTGGGAGTGCCGCTGCGGGCTGGACGCCAAGCTCGTCGACGGGCCCGAGCCCGACGTCAAGCCGTCCAAGCCCCAGCGCACGCACTGGGACATGCTGCTCGAGCGCCGCTCCATCCCTGAGCTCGAGGAGCTGCTCGAGGAGCGCCTGGAGCTGCTCCGCACCCGGCGCGGCGAGAAGCCGAGCCGCAGGCGCAGCGCCTGACCCACCGCATACCCGACGGCCCCGACCTGCCCAGGCAGGTCGGGGCCGTCGTGGTCGTGGGCCCCGGCCGGCCGGCCGCGCTAGACGATGCGCGGCTGCTCGTTGCCCGCCGCGGCGATCCCCTCGCGCATCCGCACGCGCGTCAGGATCAGCCCGCCGACGACGAAGAAGACGATCGTCACCAGGATCGCCGGCCGGTAGGAGCCGGTCAGCTGGTAGGTCAGGCCGAAGGCCAGGGTCCCGAACCAGCTCGTGCCCCGTTCCATCGCCTGGTAGAAGCTGAAGAACTCCGACTCCCGGCCCCGGGGGACCAGCTGGGAGTAGAGGGAGCGCGACAGCGCCTGCGTGCCTCCCATGACGGTCCCGATCAGCACGGCGCAGACCAGCCAGACCGTGAAGGCGCCGCGGGGGACGAAGTAGGCGAAGGCCACGACGAGCGTCCACATGACGATCCCGGCCAGGACCGTCCTCTTGGCCCCGACGCGCCCGGCGACGACGCCGAAGAAGAGCGCACCGAAGAAGGCCACGAACTGCACGACGAGGATGGTGATCGTCAGCTGCGCGGTGTCGAAGCCGAGCGCCTCGGTGCCGTAGAGGCTGGCCGAGGTGATCACGGTCTGGATGCCGTCGTTGAAGAACAGGTAGGCCAGCAGGAAGGTCAGGGTGTGCGGGTAGCGGCGCAGCTCACCGAAGGTGTCGCGCAGCTGGCTGACCGTCCCGCCGACGACGCCGGCGCTGCGCTCCACCGGGGTGGCGGTGGTGCCCCGGATCCGGCGCAGGCCGATGACCGGGATGAGCGTGAAGACGGCCCACCACAGGCCTGCGGACAGCAGCGAGAGCCGGATCGCCATGCCGTAGCTCAGGCCGAGGCTCTCGTAGGTCTGCAGCACCACCAGGTTGAGCACCAGCAGCAGGCCGCCGCCGAGGTAGCCCAGGGCCCAGGCCCGCGAGGAGACCCTGTCCCGGTCGTCAGGATGGGCGATGCGGTTGAGCAGGGCGTCGTAGACCACCGTGGAGGCACCCAGGCACAGGTTGGCGATGACGATGAGCAGCACGCCCAGCTGCCAGTTGGTGCCCTGGAGGAAGAACATGAGGGACGCCGCGGTGGCACCGGCCCAGGCGAGCCCGCCCAGGAGCCAGGTCGGGCGCGGGTGCCGGTCGGCGATCGCCCCGACGAAGAGCAGCACCACGGCCGAGACGATCGTGGCGACGGTGATCGTGTAGGGCGCGATCGAGCCCACGGCGACGGGCAGGCCGAGGACCGACAGCGTGGCGTCGCAGGTCTGGCCCGCGGGCAGGTCGGGGCAGGCGTCGTTGCGGGCCAGGGAGGTCAGGTAGGGGCTGATGAGCACCGTGCCGGTCGTCGTCACGTAGGCGGAGTTCGCCCAGTCGTACCAGCCCCACGCCCGCTGGTGCCCGCGGGTCCGCTCGACCGCGGGATCGGCCCGCAGCACCTCGCTCGTCGTCGTCATGGGCGAAGCGTCCCACAGCTCGGCGACGATTCAGGTTGCGGCGCAGGGCGGGTCGAACAACAGTGGGACGTCCGAACCCGACGATGCATGAGGAGTGAGCATGGGACTTGGCGACAAGATCGAGAACGCCGCTGACCGGGCCAAGGGTCAGGGCAAGGAGCACCTCGGCGACGCGACGGACAACGAGCAGATGGAGGCCGAGGGCCGCGCCGAGCAGACCACCGCCAACACCAAGCAGGCCGGTGAGAAGGTCAAGGACGCCTGGAACGACGCCACCGGCAGCTGAGCCGGGGCGACACGACGACGGCCGGCCGGGGAGAACCTCCCCGGCCGGCCGTCGTCGTGCGCTGGGCGCTCAACCGCGCTCGGCGTCCTGCGGCGGCGGCACGGTGTCGCCGGGGTCCTGCGCCGGGGGTGCGGTAGCCGCAGGCTCCTGGGGCGCGGTGGCGTCAGCGTCCGCCGGTGACGCCGCGGGGTCGGGGTCGACCTCCACACCGCTGTCCTGCGACGACCACGGCGGGCGGGTGCGCATGACCCGCTCCTTGAGCGCCGCTGCGATCCCGGCGGCACCGGCGAGGCTCGCGGCCCCGAGGGCGGGCCCCGACCGGGCCGCGTCCCTTTCCTCCTCGATGCGGCGGTGCGCCTCCTGGGCGCGCAGGCGGAAGACCGGGGCCGACTCCTCGGCGAGGGCCACCGCGCGCGCCCCCTCGGGCGTCAGGGTCCGCACCTCGTCCGCCCGCAGGGTGCCCGCGCGCAGGTCGAGGTGCTCGCTGGCGTAGCGCACGGCGCTGACGGCCGTCGCCGTGACCGGCACGGCCAGGAAGGCCCCGACGATGCCCCAGATCGTGCCGCCGGCCGCCACGGCGAGCAGGATGATCACCGGGTGCAGGTCCATCGCGCGGCTCTGCAGGATCGGCTGGAGCACGTTGCCCTCGAGCTGCTGCACAAGAAGGATGAGGACCAGCACCCAGAGCGCGGTGCCGAAGCCCACGGAGACCAGGGCCACGAGGACGGCGAGGGCCCCCGCCGCGATCGCCCCGACGATCGGGATGAAGCTGGCGAAGAAGGTGATTAGGGCCAGGCCGAAGGCCAGGGGGACGCCGAGGATGAGCAGACCGATGCCGATGGCCACCGCGTCCACCAGCGCCACCAGGGCCTGCGCCCGGATGAAGCCGCCCAGCGTGGTCCACATCCGCGACAGGGTCTCGGTGAGGTGCAGGCCGGCGGTCGGGCCGACGAAACGGCGCAGCCACGGCAGGAACCGCACGCCGTCCTTGAGGAAGAAGAAGGTCAGGACCAGCACCATGGCGAGGGTCACCAGCAGCGAGCCTGCGGTGGCGACGCCGCTGAGCACCCCGGAGGCGATGTTGCTGGCCTGGTCCTGGAGCCAGGTGCTGGCCTGGTCGAGGTAGCCGCTGACCTGCTCGTTCTGCAGGTTGAACGGCGGGCCCTCGAGCTGGTCCCGCAGCACCTGCACACCCTCGCTGGCCTGGCTGACGATGTCCTGACCCTGCGAGACGATGCCCGGGGCGATGGCTGCCAGGCTGCCCAGGAAGGTGCCCAGCGCCAGGAGCAGGACGACCATCGAGGCGAGGCCCGCCGGCCAGCGGCGGCGGGTCAGGAACCGCACCGGGGGCCAGAGCACGGTGCTGACGATGAGCGCGAGGATGAGCGGCAGCACGCCCACCCAGAGCTTGCCGACGAGGTAGAAGAGCACCGCCAGCGCGGCGATCACCAGCAGGAAGCGCCAGGCCCAGGCGGCCGCTCCTCGCAGGCCCTCGAGGATGAGCATCCCTCGGTCGACGCCGCCCTCCTGGTCGGGGTGGGCGCCGGGGGTGCTGATGCTCGGCCTGGCCTCGAGGTACTCCTGCCCGGTTCCGTCCTGGGCGACGACGCGCTCGGAGGGTCCGGGGTCTGTGGGTCTGTCGGTCACGCCCTCCAGCCTTTCACGACGCGGGGGAGTGGTGGTGGCTCAGCGTCGCCGCGATCTCGACCGTGTCGCCGGCCGCGAGGGCCAGGGCGTGCTCGCCGCGGGCCGCGGTCTCCACGCACACGAACCGCAGCCACTCGTCGTCGCCGAGGTCGGGCAGGTCCGCGGCCTTCCTGTCCCACGGGTTCCAGACCACCGTCTGGGCGGCCCCGACGGGGCGCACCTCGTGGTGGCCGAGGGCCGCGCGGTCGTCGACGACCACCGGCCCGGCGCGGTCGTAGATGCGGTCTGTCTCGCCGTCCAGACGGATTGGCCCGTCCTGGACCTCGCGCCGGCCCGACACCTTGTCGAGGTAGGCGGCCCCCTCGAGTCCGAGGATCTGCACCTGGCGCACGTCCTCCACGGCCAGGTAGGTGTGCAGGGCGGCCTCGGCACGGTAGTCCCGGTGGCCGGTGTTGGTGACACGCAGCGCCAGATGCAGCTCCTCGGCCCCCTCGGCCCCGCGGAGGCTGACCGCGTACCGGGCCCGGAACGGCCCGGGGACGTGCTCGGCGCCGGGCGCGCCCGCGACGTCGTCGGAGGAGATCTCCCACGCCCAGACCTCGTCGTGCTCCGCCGGCACGGGACGCCACACGGCGGTCCTGACCAGGCCGTGGGAGGGTGACAGGTCCCCGTCTGGTCCGCCGGCGAACCAGGGGAAGCAGATCGGCACACCGCCCCGGACGGGGGAGGACCCGTCCAGCACCGCCTCCCGCGAGAGCCACACGCGGGACACCCCGTCGACGGACCACTCGGCCAGGTGGGCGCCGAAGTCGTAGGCCACCAGCCGCGAGCGGCCCGAGGCGTGCAGGTGGGGGGTCAGCGGGGGAGTCGTGGTGCTCATGGGCTCCAGGCTAGGACGACGCGTGGCACAGTGGCGGCCATGACGGCGCCCCCCCCCACCCGCTCGCCTGGGTCAGCTGGCTGCGGGTGGTGGCCATCGCCGGCGTCGTGCTCATCCACACGGTGGGCGCCACCGCCTCCGGACCGGGCTCGACCACGACCGTCGACGGGTGGGTCGCGCGTGCGCTGGACCTGCCGTTCCTGTGGGCCGTGCCCGTGTTCGTGATGCTCGCGGGCGCGCTGGGCCTGGACCCGGCGCGCTTCCCGGGCAGCGCGGCCTACCTGCGTCGCCGCGCGTGGAGGGTCGTGCCGGCCGTCCTGACGTGGAACACCGTCTACGTGGCCTACCTCGCGCTGACTCGCGACGGGTGGTGGCGGGGGCCGCGGGCGGCGCTGGCGGACGTCCTGGTGGGCGCGGTCGCCCCGCACCTGTACTTCCTGTGGATCGTGCTTGGGCTCTCGCTGCTCACCCCGCTGCTCGTCCCGTGGGTGGCGCGGACCGCTCGGCGCGAGTGGGTGCTGGCAGCACTGGCGGCGTATGCCGTGCCGGTCCTGTCGACCTGGCCCCTGGGCCCGGACGGCTCCCGGGTGGGTCTGAGCCACACGGCGTGGACCTGGTGGCTCCCGTACCTGGGTGCCTACCTCATGGGGTGGGCCCTGCGCGGGGTGCGGCTCCCGCGCGGCACGGTGCTCCCCGCCGCCGCGGTCGTGGTGGGTTGGATGACCCTGCTGACCTGGCAGTGGCGCAACCCCGCCGCCCCGGCCTGGCTCGAGCAGTGGGTCGGCGCGCACTACTACAGCCCCACGGTGGCCGTGCTCTCCGTCCTCGTCGTGCTGCTCGCCCAGACGACCGTCCGGGCAGGGGGAGCGCTGGCCGGCCTGGCGCGACCGCCCGTCGTGCGTGCCGTGGCGCCGGTCGCCTCGGCGACCCTGGGCATCTTCGCGCTGCACTACCTCGTGCTCCTGGTGGGCCTTGACACGGGGCTGTTCGGGGACCCGGTGGCCGCGTGGCCGGTGCTGCTGGTGCGCGCGGTGGTGGTGGGCGTCGTGACGACCGTGCTCGTCCTGGTGCTGCGGCGCGTGCCGCTCGTGCGCCGCGTCCTGTGAGCGCCGCGCCACCTGGCCCTCAGGGCACCAGGTCGACCCGCCGCAGGCTCTTCGCGTCCACCTCGTAGCGGGACGCGCGCCCCGTGGCGGTCGCGAAGAACCGCCGGCGCAGGCTGCCGGTGACCTCCACACCCTGTCCGTCCGGGAGCCGGGCGGCGGTGCGGCGCACCCTGGCCTGCCAGCAGGCGACGTCGATCGTGTCGACCTGCGTGCGCGCGCCCTCCTGGTGCCTTGTCTCCCCGCGCCGAACCGGCCGGGGGACCACCACGCGCAGCTGCACCAGCTCGTCGCCGCTGGGCATCGAGCGGACGGCGGGCTCCCCGCTCACCCGGCCCACCAGGTGCACCTCGTTGGCCGGTGCCGCCGTCCTCTCGCTCATGCACCAAGCCTCGTCCGTGGACGGGGACCGTGCCAGGGCCCGCGGGTCGGCTGTGGACGCCGACCTGCCACCTGGCGAGGGTGTGGACACCGGGCCCGGTGCCGACGTGCTGGGCCTGACCTCTCGCGGACAGGTCCGGTCCGGGGCCGGCGCTAGGGTCGGAGCATGCTGCAGCTCAGCCGCAGGGACGCCCGCCGGGTCGCAGTCCGGGCGCAGCTGCTGCACGCACCCCGGCCGACGGACCTCCTGGGGGTCCTGCGGCACCTCTCGGCGGTCCAGGTGGACCTGACCGACCGGGTGGCGCCCAACGCCGACCTCGCCTGCTGGAGCCGGCTGGGACGCTCCTACCGGCCGGAGGACCTCGACCGGCTCGTCGGCGACGGCCGGCTCGTGGAGCTGAGAGGCTTCCTGCGGCCGGCCGAGGACGTCGCGCTGTACACGGCGGAGATGACGGCGCGGACCAGCGGCGACGGTGTGCCGGGCTGGCACGAGGGCAACGTCCGCTGGCTGGAGGCCAACGCGGGCTGCCGGCAGGACATCTTGCAGCGGCTTCGCTCCGACGGGCCGTTGCCGGCTCGGGCGCTGCCCGACACCACGGTCGTGCCGTGGCGCTCCAGCGGGTGGAACAACGACAAGAACGTCGTGCTGATGCTCGACGTCATGGAGGCCTGCGGGGACGTCGCCGTGGCCTCCCGCGAGGGGCGTGAGCGGCAGTGGGACCTGGCCGAGCGGGTCTACCCGCCGGTCGAGGCCGTGCCGCTGGGGGATGCCTGGGCCGAGCGGGACCGGCGGCGTCTCGCCGCGCTCGGCATCGCCCGGGCCAAGGGACCCGCCTGCCCGGTCGAACCGACGGACGTCGGTCAGACGGGGGAGGAGGCCGTCGTGGACGGGGTCCGCGGCACCTGGCGCGTGGACACGGCATACCTCGACGCGCCATGGGCTCCCCGGGTGGCGCTGCTCTCGCCGCTGGACCGGCTGGTCCTCGACCGGCGCCGCATGGGTGAGCTCTTCGGGTTCGACTACCAGCTGGAGATGTACAAGCCGGCCCGGCAGCGCCGCTGGGGCTACTTCGCCCTGCCCGTGCTCGACGGCGACCGGCTCGTGGGCAAGCTGGACGCTACGGCCGACCGGCGCGCCGGGGTGCTCGTCGTGCACGCCCTGCACGAGGACGAGCCGTTCAGCCGGTCACGGACCGCGGCCGTCGAGCGCGAGGTGCGCAGTCTGGCGGGCATGCTCGGGCTCGAGGTGCGCCACGACGACGCGCCCGTGCCGAACACCGGAATGTCCCGCAGGTGAGGACGTTGAGGACAGTGTGAAGAAGATCGGGTTCCTCTCCTTCGGGCACTGGACGCCGCACGAGCAGTCGCTGGTGCGCTCCGCCGCCGACGCGCTCCTGCAGTCCGTCGAGCTGGCGGTGGCCGCCGAGGAGGTCGGCGCCGACGGCGCCTACTTCCGGGTGCACCACTTCGCCCGACAGCTGGCCTCGCCCTTCCCTCTGCTGGCGGCCGCCGCGGCACGCACGAGCCGGATCGAGCTGGGTACCGGCGTCATCGACATGCGCTACGAGAACCCGCTCTACTTCGCCGAGGACGCCGGCGCGGCGGACCTCCTCTCCGGAGGGCGGCTGCAGCTGGGGATCAGCCGCGGGTCGCCCGAGCAGGTGATCGCCGGCTACGAGCACTTCGACCACGTGCCGCGGGCGGGGGAGAGCGACGCCGACATGGCCCGTCGGCACACCGCGCGGCTGCTGGAGGTGCTCGAGGGGGAGGGGTTCGCCGAGCCCAACCCCCGCCCGATGTTCCCCAACCCGCCGGGCCTGCTGCGGCTCGAGCCGCACTCCCCGGGGCTGCGGCGCCGGATCTGGTGGGGCGCGGGGTCCCGGTCGACGGCGGTCTGGACGGCGCAGCAGGGGATGAACCTCATGAGCTCCACGCTGCTGACCGAGGACACCGGCGTGCCCTTCCACCAGCTCCAGGCCGAGCAGATCCAGCTGTTCCGGCAGGCTTGGCAGGAGGCCGGCCACGGCTGGGAGCCGCGGGTGTCGGTGAGCCGCAGCGTCTTCCCGCTGGTCTCCGACCTCGACCGCCGGTTCTTCGGTCTGGAGACGCGCAGCCAGGACCAGGTCGGGATGCTCGAGGGTGGTCGCGCCCGCTTCGGCAAGACCTACGCCGGCGAGCCCGACCGGCTCGTGGAGCAGCTGGCGCAGGACGAGGCCGTCGCCGCCGCGGACACCCTGCTGCTCACCGTGCCCAACCAGCTGGGCGTGGACTACAACGCCCACATCATCGCCAGCGTCGTCCGGGACGTGGCCCCGGCGCTCGGGTGGCGCTGACCCCGGTGCCCGTTCTCTAGCGAAAACCGTAGAGAACGGCAGGCGTCACGGACGCGGTGCGTCGACGCCCTGGATCCGCACCATGTCCATCGGGGTGAGCACGCCGGCCGAGCGGTGCGGGATCGTCTCCAGGACGCTCATGTAGAGCCTCTGGTCGACGTGACCCTCGAGCTCCACGGCCCGCGGGCTGACGGCCAGGAGAGTGGCGGCCACGCAGGCGGCGGCGCCGGTCGTGCCCGACGGGTGCTCGGGTGCCAGCTCGATCATCGCCGGCACCAGGATCCCGTCGATCTCGGAGGTCATCATGGATCCGGCCAGGGCGCGACCGTCACCGGCCAGGGCGACGAAGGTGGCCTCCCGGTCCAGGCCCCGGGAGAACCAGGTGCGGAACGTCTCGCGGGTCTCCGCGACGTCCTTGACCGGCGCGAAGCTCTCGTGGGCCGGCAGGTAGGCCTCCATCCACAGGTCGAGGAGCTGGTCAAGAGTGAGCTCCGTGCCGCGGCGCAGCACGATGCCGTCCCGTTCGGCGGACCCGAGGCGACCGTGCGCCCAGGCATGCACGTCAGGGTCGCCGCTGGGGATCGCCGCCGGTGGCAGGCTCTGCATCACCTCGACGTGCCCGACCTCGGCGACGGCGTGCGCTGTCGGAGTGCCGGGGACGACGCGCAGCCACACGGGACGGTCGTCGGCGGCGACGAGCGCCCTGAGCAGCTCGGCGCCGTGCCCGGGCTCGCACATGAGCTCCACGAGGTCGGCATCATCTCTGGTGGAACGCACGCGCAGACCCGCCGCCACGACACGGCCGTCGACCTCCTCGACCAGGCTGCGGCTCTCGCCGAGCCCGGCGTCCGGCTGCAACCACGGCGCGTCAGCGACGGGCAGGTCGGACGGTGCGCACGGCCGTATCGGCATGCCTCACCGTGGCAGAGGTCATGGCGCAACAGCAAGGTCCGGCAAACGCCGATAAGTCACATTATGTCAAGTACGCACCCAGGGGAGCCGGTTCACCCCGACGGCCACCACCACCGCCACCCCTCCCCTCAGTCGCCCTCCGGCCGCGGGTCGCCGTAGCGCCCCCAGCTGACGATCTCCTCCAGCGGCCTTCGCCCGGACAGCTGCGGGGCGGCTTGCGCCTGCGTCGTGTCGGTGCGGCCCAGTGCGATGGCCGACCAGGGCTCCAGGTGCTGCGGCAGCCCGAGCAGCTCACGCACGCGCCGCCGTGCCCCGGCGCTGCTGAACCAGGCCGTGCCGGAGCCCAGCCCGAGCGCTGCGGCGGCGAGCATCACCCGCTCCTGCAGGCGCCCGTCGTCGTAGGCGACCGAGCGCCCCTCCCCCTCGACGGCGACCACGATCGAGGCGGGCGCTCCCGCCAGGAAGGCGGTGAAGTCGCCGTAGCCGGCAAGCGTCTCGTTGGTCGCGCGGTCGGTGACGACCACCAGGTGCCACGGCTGGCTGTTCTTGGCGCTGCCGGTCCAGCGCGCGACCTCCAGCAGCCGCTCGAGGTCGTCCGGGTCGACGGGGGTGTCGAGGAACCGTCGGGTCTGGCGCAGGCCCCGCAGCGCGTCGAGGATCTCCGGGGTCCTGGCGGTCACGTCGCCGGCCCGTCCACGTTGACCGTCGGCGCGCCGGAGCCGCAGCGCACGATCACCGCACGGGCGGTCTCGTCCGAGGGGTTGGACTCGCGGTGGACCGCCCCGGCCGGCACCCGCAGGAAGTCCCCCGGGCCCGCCTCGACCACCTCCCGGCCGTCCGGCCCGGACTCCAGCCGCATCCGGCCCGAGACGACGTAGAGGGTGGTCTCGTGCTCGCCGTGGTGGTGCCACCCGCTCGTGGCGCCGGGCTCGGTGTCGACGGTCCCGGTCCACATCCCCTCCGAGTGCGCCGCCATCCGCCGCGCCATCCCGGGGGTCGGGTCGGCAGGCTGCAGCGACCCGTCGGGGATGAGGTGGACCGGGACGGCGGAGCGCGGGTCGGCGTCGGTGCTCATACCGCCATCCAAGCGCACCCGGACGGCCGAGGGCGACCGCATACCCTGTCAGCATGCGTGAACCGGTGACCGAGGAGCAGCTCGACGACCTCGTCCTGGGTGCCGGCACGGCGACGCCGCACGAGCGTCACGACCTCGCGGAGCGCTTCCGCACGTGGGCCGACGAGCCGCACCCGCTGGACGAGGTCAGCCCCCGCGAGCTCCTGACGCAGGCCGGCGAGCAGCACGAGCTGGCGGGCGACGACGAGGCGGCGCTCGAGCTCTACCGGCGCGCGGCGGCCAGCCCCGGTCCCGTCGCCCTGGACCCGCGCTGCCTGGTCATCCACCTGCTCCACCGGCGCGGGGAGCACGACCAGGCCGACGAGCTGGAGCAGCGGCTGCGGCGCAGCCGGCCCCGGCAGGCCTCCACGTACGAGTACATGGGCGAGGTCTGCGTCGAGCTCGGCGAGACGGCCCGGGCGCTGGGGTGGTTCAACCGGGGCATCACCCTGGCCGAGGACGAGGGCCTGCTGGAGGCGGAGATGGGCGGGCTGTGCCTCGCGCGGTGGCGGCTGCGCGAGCGGCTGGGGCACGACCCGGACCAGTACGACGAGTTCGGGCGGGACCACCACGCGCGGCTGCTGCGCGACCTGCCCCGCACGTAGGCGCAGGGTCGTCGGCCTGCGCCACCGTCAGCGCCAGGCGAAGACCGGCTGCTCGAAGTGGTGCACCGGGTCGGGGCGACCGGACAGGCCGAGCCAGCCGAGCTGGACCAGCACCGCCGCCGTGGGCGCATGGACGACCGTGCCGCCCAGCGGCACCGACACGACCGGTCGATCGCTCTCGGGGATCTGGTCGAACCGCGGCGAGTCGCGGCGCAGCAGCTGGTGCAGCCCGACCCGGTAGGCGGCCATGACCTCCCCCGGGTCCGGCCGCAGCTCGACCTCGCCGCCCCAGACGACGACCGGGGTCATCACGAAGCCGGACCGGGTCACGTAGTCGTCGAGCAGGCCCAGGACCGACTCCGGGCCGAGGTCCACGCCCACCTCCTCGTGCGTCTCCCGCAGCGCCGCCTCGACCACCTCCTCCCCGGGCTCGAGCCGGCCGCCGGGCAGGGCGTACTGGCCCCCGTGCCGGCGCAGCTGCAGCGGTCGCCGGCACAGCACGAAGGCCGCGCCGCCCGCGGCGCTCAGCAGCCCGTCGTGGAGCAGCAGCGGGTCGTGCGCCACGCTGCCGTCGGCGGTCCGCGCGACCGTCTTGGCCGTCTCGGGGCCGGAGTCCACGAGCAGCAGCGCCACGGCCGCGTGCCGCCGCTCCCCCAGCGGCACCGCACGGCGCTCGTGCCCCGCCAGGTGCCCGGCGACCCGCTGGCGCAGGGACGCGTCATACCTGATCGGGGCGGGTATGAGGTGGGCCAGCGGTCCCTGCTCCTCCACGGTGCTCCTCTCCTGCGGTGGTCCGGGCCGTGCTCGGTCCCCGCACCGTACCCCCGGGCGTGCGCTTCCGTCGGCGCGCGGTGGGGCCGTGAGATCCTCCCGGCATGGACATCGTCGACCTCGCGCCGCCGGGAGAGGGTCCCTTCCCGCCGGCGTCCTTCCTCCCGCCGGTCAGCAGCCGCGGTGTCGCGGGCGCACGGTCCTGGACGGGACTGACCTACGCGATCGTCCCCGGCCACCGCCCGATGGTCCTGGACCTGCACGTGCCCGAGGACGCGTCGGGCCCGGTGCCGGTCGTCGTCTGGGTCCACGGCGGCGGCTGGACGGAGGGTGACCGGCGATACCTGCCCCTGCAGTGGCGCCAGAACAGCGTGTTCGAGAAGGTGGTCGCCGCCGGCATGGCAGTGGCCACCGTCGACTACCGCCTGCTCGAGGACGCGCCCTTCCCGGCCTGCGTGCACGACTGCGTCGCCGCGGTGCGCTACCTGCGCAGGCACGCCGACGAGCTGGGCCTGGACCCGGCGCGGGTCGGGGTCTGGGGCGAGTCCGCCGGTGCGCACCTGGCGTCCATGGTCGCCCTCCTCGGCAGCGCCCCCCACCCCGACGCCCGGCTGCTCGGGACCCTGGGCGTCGGTGACGGCCCCGTGGACGTCGCGGCGGCGGTGCTGTTCTACGGCCCCGCCGAGCTGGACTGGATCGTCGGGCTCTTCGCGGCCGGTGACCCGGCGGCCGCCTTCGGCGGTGACCCCACGCTGGTCACGGCCCTCTCCCCCGTCACCCAGGTGCACCCCGCCGCGCCTCCGGTGCTGCTGGTGCACGGGCGCGCGGACGCCCTGGTGCCGGTCGGCGAGAGCGAGCGGCTGCACGCCGCCCTGCTGGCGTCCGGAGCGGACAGCACCCTGGAGGTCACCGACGGGGCGGACCACTGCTTCGTCGGGGCCCCGGTCGAGCCCCACCTCGACCGGGCGGTCACCTTCCTGTCCGAGCGGCTCTAGGCTGCCCTCCATGGCGACCCTCTTCACCAAGATCATCCAGGGCGAGATCCCCGGTCAGGTCGTGTGGTCCGACGACGTCTGCGCGGCCTTCCTCGACGTCTCCCCCCTGACCCGCGGCCACGCGCTCGTGGTGCCGCGGGAGGAGGTCGACCGCTGGACCGACCTCGACACCGCCACCATGGCCCACCTCATGGACGTCGCGGCACGGATCGGCCGCGCCCAGCTCGAGGTCTTCGGCGGCGAGCGGGCCGGAGTCATCATCCAGGGCTTCGAGGTCCCCCACGCCCACGTGCACGTCTTCCCCGCCTCGAGCCCGGCCGACTTCGACATGTCGAGCACAGCGCCGCGCAGCGGCGAGGCCCTGGCGGAGGACGCCGACCTGCTCCGCGGCGCCCTCGGGGGCTGAGCACCGCCCATGCGCGAGGACCACGACGACACGCCCCAGCGGCACGACCCGCCCTACCACCGCGAGGTCTACGACGACTGGGACGCCGACCTGGTGCGCGAGGAGGAGCTGCACGGCCGGGGGCTCGACTTCGGCCTCCTGCTGCTGCGGCTCGGGCTGCTGCTGCTCCTGCCGCACGGCGTGGCCAAGGCCGCCGACATGCCGGCCTTCGTGCGCCAGGTCGACGCCAACGTGCTGGGTGGCCAGGCCCCCGAGCTCTTCGCGTGGATGATCATGATCGGGCAGGTCGCCCTGCCGGTGCTCGTGGCGGTCGGGCTGTTCACCCGCCCCGCCGGGTTCCTCGTGGCGGCCTCCCTGATGGCCATCTGGGTGCTCGAGGTCGCCCTCCGCCTGGACTACGAGCCGCTCACCTCCGCAGGAGGCCTCACCGGTGAGGCCGCGCTGCTCTACGCGGCGCTGTCCCTCCCGCTCGCCTTCACCGGGGCCGGCCGGTGGTCGCTCGACTCCATGCGCACGGGCGGACGGCCCTGACACCTGCGCCACCTAGGCTGGGCGGGTGCAGTGCGACTACTTCGACGCGGGGGTATGCCGTTCCTGCGCGCTGATGGGCGTGCCCTACCCGGTGCAGCTGGCCCGCACGCAGGAGGCCGTGGCCACCACGCTGCGTGAGCACGTGCCCGGCTCCGCCTGGTCGGACCCCTTCGCCGGGCCCGAGCAGGGTTTCCGCAACAAGGCCAAGCTGGTCGTCGCCGGCACCCGGGGCAGGCCGACCTTCGGCGTCCTGGACGGCGACGGAGGCGGTGTCGACCTGCGGCACTGCGGCCTCTACGAGCCCCCGCTCGCGCGGGCCGTGCCCGTGCTGGCCGACCTGGTGTCGGCCTCGGGCCTGGTGCCCTACGACGTGCCCTCCCGGCAGGGCGAGCTCAAGCATCTCCTCGTCACCTCCTCCCCCGACGGGGAGCTGATGGTCCGGCTCGTGCTCCGCTCCCCCGGCCAGCTGCCCCGGGTCCGCGAGCTGCTGGAGCCTCTCGTGGCCGCGCTGCCGGGCACGCGGGTGGTCTCGGTGAACCTGCAGCCCGAGCACAAGGCCGTCCTGGAGGGCCCTGAGGAGATCGTCCTGACCCCGGCGCAGACCCTGCCGATGCGCCTGGACGACGTCACCCTGCAGCTGCGCCCGCAGAGCTTCTTCCAGACCAACACCGTCGTGGCGGCCGGTCTCTACCGCCAGGCCCGGGCCTGGGTCGAGGAGGCCGGGCCCGAGACGCTGTGGGACCTGTACTGCGGGGTCGGAGGCTTCGCGCTCCACCTGGCGACGCCCGGCCGTGCGGTGCTGGGGGTGGAGCGGTCGGCCGAGGCCGTCGCCAGCGCCCGCGCCAGCGCGGCGGGGCAGGGCCTGGGGCAGGTGCGCTTCGAGGTCGGCGACGCGACGTCATACCTGGCCGCCGAGGCGCCGCCCGCGTGCGTCGTGGTCAACCCACCGAGGCGCGGCATCGGGCCGCTGGCCGGGTGGCTGGAGGCCTCCGGCGTCCCGCGGGTGCTCTACTCCTCCTGCAACGCCACGAGCCTGGCGCGCGACCTGGCCGCGATGCCCACGCTCCGCGCCCGCAGGGCCAGGCTGTTCGACATGTTCCCGCAGAGCCGGCACTCCGAGGTGCTCGTGGAGCTGGTGCGGGACGAGGCGCCTCAGCCCAGCGCGGCGATCGCCCGGTCGTAGTCGGGCTCCTGGCCGATCTCCGGCACCAGCTCGGTGTGCAGGACCGTCCCGTCGGCGTCGAGGACGACGACCGACCGGGCCAGCAGGCCGGCCATCGGCCCGTCGGCCATCGTGACCCCCAGCGCGTCGCCGAAGCCGGAGCGGAAGGCCGACGCTGCGGACACGTTCTCGATGCCCTCGGCGCCGCAGAAGCGCTTCTGGGCGAAGGGCAGGTCCTTGGACGCGCACACCACGACCGTGTCGTCGAGCTCGGCGGCCAGCTCGTTGAACGTCCGGACCGACGCTGCGCACACGCCGGTGTCGATGCTGGGGAAGATGTTGAGCACGACCCGGCGTCCCGCCAGGTCCTCCTTGGCGAAGTCGGTCAGGTCGGTCCCGGTCAGGACGAAGGAGGGGGCGGGGCTGCCGACCTCCGGCAGCTCGCCGACGGTGCGGACGGGGGTTCCCTTGAGTGCTGTCGTGGCCATGTCCCACTGTCTAGCACCTGCCCTCCCCTGCGCGGTGCGGCGGGGTCGCTCTGACATGATGGGGGCCCACGTCCCGTACGACGACAAGGAAGTTGATCGAGGATGGCCAACACGTTCGACGCCGCGCCCGAGGGGGCGCACGAGCGCAGCACCACGTCGCTGTCGATCGCCGACCCGCAGGTGCTCCTGGAGCGCATCATCGACGAGGCGAACAAGCACCGTGGCACGCTGCGCGAGCAGGACGGCTACACCATCCCCTTCCGGGAGGGCGGCTCGGTGCGCATCCGGGTCGAGGAGGGCGGGGGCACCCCCGCGCTGCACTTCGTCGCCGACGGGCCCACGGTGGAGCGCCGCGAGCACATCGAGCGCACGATCACCGAGCTGTCGGTCAGCCAGCTCGGGGCCGAGGCGGGCACGCTGACCTGGCAGCCCGAGGGCTGAGGCGAACGCTCACCCCTCCTCGGGCGCCTCGACGAGGGGCACCCCGGCCGACCCGGCGTTCTCCTCGAAGGAGTCGTCGACGGCCACCACGTCCCGGCCGGCGGCCTGCAGGACCGAGGCCCCGATGGTCGCGCGGTAGCCGCTGGCGCAGTGGACCCAGACCTCGCCCTCCGGCACCTCGTCGAGCCGGTCGACCAGCTGACCGAGGGGCACGTTGACCGCTCCCTCGAGGTGCCCGTCGGCGTGCTCCTTGGGGTTGCGGACGTCGAGCACGCTCACCGGACGGTGGTGACGCACCTGGGCCAGGTCGGCGAAGGTGGCCAGCGGCAGGGTGGCGGGCTCCCCCGCCGTCCAGTCGGCCGGGCCCCCGGTCGCGGCGCCGGCCAGGTCGTCGACGCCGATCCGCGACAGCTCGCGCTGGGCCTCGGCGACATCCTCGGCGGACCCGGCGAGCAGGGTCACGGTCACCCCCGCCGGCAGCATCCAGCCGAGCCAGGTGGAGAACTGCCCGTCCAGGCCGAAGCTGAACGACCCCGGCAGGTGTCCTGCGGAGAACGCGGTGCGGGTGCGCAGGTCCACCACCCAGTCCCCCGCCTCGATGCGGCGGCGCAGCTCGTCCTTGTCCGCGCGACCGGGCGGGTCCAGCCGCGGCGCGTCCGGGCCGGCGACGTTGGCCGGCTGCATCCGGGCGTAGTAGGCGGGGTAGAGGTCCAGCCCGTCCAGCGTCTGCCGGACGAACTCCTCCACGGTCAGCAGCAGCGCCGGGTTCTTCTCCTGCTCCTTCCCGATCGTCGAGGCGTCGCCCTCGGTCTGGGTCGCCGAGCAGAAGGACCCGAAGCCGTGGGTGGGCATCACCTGGGCCGCCTCCGGCAGCTCCCCGGCGAGGCGGTGGGCGGAGCGGTGCTGCAGGCGCGCCAGCTCCTCGGTGTGCTCCTCCCCGAGCAGGTCGGGCCGGCCCGTGGACCCGAAGAGCAGGGAGCCGCCCGTGAAGACGTAGGGGTGGTCACCCTCGAGCGCGTAGGACAGGTGCGTGAAGGTGTGTCCCGGGGTGTGCACCGCCCGCAGCCGGAGGATGTCCGAGACCTCCACGACGTCCCCGTCACGGACCGGGACGCGGTCGAAGGAGACGTCGTCGTCGGCGTTGACGTGGTATGCCGCGCCCGTCTCCCGGGCCAGGGCGTAGCCGCCGGTGACGTAGTCGTTGTGGATGTGGGTCTCGAAGACGTGGGTGACCCTGACCCCTTCCTGCCGGGCCAGTGCGAGGACCCGGTCGATGTCGCGCTGGGGGTCGATGACGAGGGCCACCTGACCGTCGTGCACGAGGTAGCTGCGGTCGCCCAGGGAGCTGGTCTCGATCGTCAGCACGGTGGGCGTGGTCGTCGCCGTCGTCGTCATGGTCGCGTCTCCTTCGCGTCGCCGGGCAGGGGGGTCAGGGACCGCGGGTGGCTGCGGTGTCCTACCGGAACGGCTCGGGGTCGCCCGAGCCGACCCGCACCACCTCGGGGTAGCCCTCGGAGAAGTCGACCACGGTGGTCGGCTCCTGTCCTGTCTGGTCACCCTCCACCACGACGTCCACCAGGTGGTCGAGGGCCTCCTTGACCTCCCAGCCGAACGCCAGCGGCTCCTCCGCGCCAGGCAGGAGGAGGGTGCTGGTCAGCAGGGGCTCGCCCACCTCGGCCAGCAGCGCCTGGCAGACGCGGTGGTCGGGCAGGCGCACGCCGACCGTGCGCTTGCGCGGGTGCAGCAGGCGCCGGGGGACCTCCCCGGTAGCGGGCAGGATGAAGGTGTAGGCGCCGGGGGTGGCTGCCCGCACCGCGCGGAAGACGCTGTTGTCGAGCTGCACGAGCTGGCCGAGCTGGGCGAAGTCGGCGCACATGAGGGTGAAGTGGTGCTTGTCGTCCAGGCGCCGGATGTCGATGATGCGCTGTTTGGCGCCGGCGTCGGAGAGCCTGGCCCCGAGGGTGTAGCAGGCGTCGGTCGGGAAGGCAGCCAGGCCGCCCTCGCGCAGCACGTCGGCCACCTGGGCGACGAGGCGAGGCTGCGGATCCACGGGGTGGATGTCGACGAAGCGCGCCATGGCGCCACCTTAGCGACCCACGCCCCGGGGTGCCTGGTCGTCAGTCCGGCAGGAGGAACCGGCGCAGCACCTGGGCGAAGACGTCGGGCTTCTGGGAGTGCACCCAGTGGGTGGCGTCCTTGACGGTGAGCCGGCGGGTCTGGGGGAAGTGCCGGCGCATCACCGGCTCGGCCTCCTCGGTCACGTAGTCGGAGTCCCCGCCGGCCACCCACAGCACCGGCCCGTCGAAGACGGCCTCGCCACCCAGCCGCGGGATGTCACCGGTGATCACCGGCAGGTCGCGCAGCAGCACCTCCAGGTTGGGCTGCCAGGCGAACCCGCCGTCCCCGTCCCGGCGCAGGTTCTGCAGCAGGAACCCGCGCAGCGCCGGCTGCGGCACGTCCGCGGCCAGCTGCCGGTCGGCGTCGCCCATGCTCCCGAGCCCGTCCAGGTCGATGCGGGCCAGCGCCCCGAGCAGGTGCTCGAACTCGCTGGTCTCCCCCGTGCCGGTGGGCCCGACGTCCTCCACGACCAGGCGGTCCACCAGCTCGGGGTGGGCCAGCGCGAGCGTCATCGCCGTCTTGCCCCCCATGGAGTGGCCGACGACGTGCACCGGGCCGTCCGCGGCGACCCCGCTGCGCAGGTGGTCCGCGACGGCGTCCGCCATCTGGGTGTAGTCGACCCGGTCGGTCCACGCGGAGCGCCCGTGGTTGGGCAGGTCCACGAGCAGGCCCCGCAGCTGCGGCTGCAAATCCCGCGCCGCCGTGCCGAAGTTGCGCCCCCGGCCGAAGAGACCGTGCAGGAAGACGACGACCGGGCCGTCGCCCTCGCCGACCAGCGTGCTGTGCAGACCCTCGACCTCGCTCACGCGCCGAGCCTAACGGGGCCGGCACGCCGTGCTCAGAGGGGCAGGTCCCGCTGCATGGCGAGCACCTGGTGCTTGAGGGTGAAGCCGACGTTCTCGTACAGGCGCGTGGCACCCGAGGGGTTCTCCGAGTCGACCCCGAGCTCGATGGTGTCGTAGGCGCCGGAGCGGGCGGCCAGGTCGATGGTGCGCAGCAGCGCGGCCCGCGCCAGCCCGCGGCCGCGCGCGTCCCGGACCGTCCCCACGAGGTTGACGTAGAGCTCGCGGTCCACCCACTCGGCGCACAGCACGTAGGCCAGGGCCCGTCCGTCGACGTCGAGCGCCACCGTGGAGACGTCACCGCGGGCCGCCCGCCCCGTCCACCGCTCGTGCCAGGACTCGGCCGACTGCTCCCCCGACCCCCAGTGGTCGCGGAAGGCGTCGTTGTGCGCGAGCCGCACCGCCTCCTCGTGCTCGGCCCCCGGGGAGACCAGGGTGACGCCCTCGACGGGCGGGACCTCCACCGGGCCGTCCAGCGGGCGGACGAGCTCGTTGTAGTAGCGCACGACACGGTAGCCGCGCCGGGCCAGCATCGCCGACGCCGAGGACCCGTGCAGCCCGCCTCCGGCCCGGAGGTAGGCCGGTGCCGTGCCGTGGCGCTCCCCCACCAGCTCGACGGCGCGCGGCTCCATCCGGTCCAGCAGGGCCCGGCCCAGACCGCGGCGACGATGGTCGGCGTGGACACCCCCGTCGAGGTAGCCGCGCCCCGACCCCTCATGGTCAGGGGTCCGCGGGACAGAGACCGTGGTGAAGGCGACCATGACGTCGCCGTCCCACACCGCCACGCTGTCGCGCCCGGGGTCGAACCCGCTGAACGTCAGCTCCTCCCTCAGGTCCTCCTCCCGGTAGAACTCCTCGGTCCCGTCCACCCGGGCGAGGTGGTTGACCAGCTCGGCCCAGGCGGGCACGTCGGCCTCGGACAGGGGTGCCCAGCGGTATGCGGTGCCCCCCGGCCGGTCGGTGGTCTGCGTCGTCGTCTCGGTCACGAGGACCAGTGTCGGGCACCGCGCGGCGTGACCGCCACCGGTTTAGCGGACCCGTCTGCCACGATGGCTCACCATGCAGGACCTCTGGTACCACCTCGGCATCACCCCCGCCGGAGCCGTCGGCGTCGTCGTCAGCACCCTGACGATGTACTTCGTCTTCGGCGCGGTCCTGCGGCTGTGGGGGCAACGGCTCTACTCCAGCCCCCGCAGCGTCGACCTGGCCGTGGTGACCGTGCTCGGCGCGATCGTCGGGCGGTCGACGATGGGCCATGTGCCGACCCTGGCCGGAGGGCTGCTGGCCCTCGGGACCCTGGGAGCCATCGAGGTCGCCTTCCACGGGCTGCGCCGCCTGCCCATCCCCCAGCTGCGCCGCCCCACGCCACGCGCCCGCGCGGTCGTGCTCGCGGTGGCCGGCAAGGTCCGCACCGAGGCCCTGCACACCTACGGGCTGACGATGCCCATGCTGTGGAGCGCGATGCGCCAGGCCGGCGTCAGCCACCCCTCCCAGGTGGCGCTGGCCGTGCTCGAGCCGCAGGGCCGCATCTCGGTGCTGCGCACCGGCCAGCCGATCCACCCGCGTGCCCTCATGGGGGTCAAGGGCTCGCACACCGTCATGCAGCAGCTGCGCGAGGCGGGCCACCTGCACACCGCCCCGCTGTCCACCGACGAGACCGGGGGCCCCTCAGGCGGCAGCGCCCCCGTCCCGGTGCCGCCGACGCAGGCCGTAGGTGGCCAGGCCGGCCAGCACGACGGCTGAGCCCCCCAGCACCGACGCCCCGGGCAGCGACACGGCCAGCGCGAGACAGCCCACCAGCCCGACGACGGGCACCACCTGACCCGGGGCCCACTCCCGGCGCAGGGTGAACGCCGCGGCGTTGGCCACCGCGTAGTAGAGCAGCACGCCGAAGCTGGAGAAGCCGATCGCGCCGCGCAGGTCGACGACGAGCACGACGAGCAGCACGACGACGCCCACGGCCGCCTCGGCGGCGCGCGGGACGGCCCCCGAGCCGCTCACCCTGGCCAGCCCGCCCGGCAGGTGGCCGTCGCGCGCCATCGCCATCGCCGTGCGGGAGATGCCGAGGACCAGATTGAGCAGGGCCCCGAGCGCCGCGAGCCCCGCCGCGACGCGCAGCGTCCACACCCACGCCGGGTCCCAGACCTCGGCCGCGGTGTCCGCCACGGCCGCCGGCGACGAGGCGACCCGCTCCGGCCCGAGCACGCCCAGCACCAGCAGCGCGACCCCGGCGTAGAGGACGAGCACCGCGGCGAGCGCCAGGACGACCGCCCGCGGGATGACACGCTCGGGCCGTCGGACCTCCTCCCCCAGGGTGGCGATCCGGGCATACCCGGCGAAGGCGAAGAACAGCAGCCCGGCGGCCTGCAGCACGCCGTAGGCGTCCACCTCGCCCCCGGCCACCTGCGTGGGATCGAGCGCCATACCCCCGTCCCGGGGCCGCACCGCCGCCACCGCCACGCCCAGGAGCGCGCACAGCACGACGCTGACGATCACCCGCGAGGCCGACACCGAGCGCTGCACCCCGGCGAGGTTGAGCCCGGTCACCAGCAGCACGGCCACGACGGCGGTCACCCGCTCGGCGCCCGGGGCCAGGTAGGCGCCGACCGTCATGGCCATCGCCGCGCAGGAGGCGGTCTTGCCCACGACGAAGCACCAGCCGGCCAGGTAGCCCCAGACCTCCCCGAGCCGTTCCCGGCCGTAGACATAGGTGCCCCCTGCGGAGGGGTGGCGGACGGCGAGCGCGGCCGACGACAGCGCGTTGCAGGTGGCCACGACGGCCGCCAGCACGAGCGCGGCCAGCACCCAGCCGCCCGCGGCTCCGGCCGCCGGCCCCCAGACGGCGAAGACACCCGCCCCGACCATCGACCCCAGGCCGACGGTCACGGCGTCCCGCAGCCCGAGGGTGCGGCGCAGCCGCCCCGTCGTCACGGTGCCCCCGACGACCCCGGGCTCAGCGCAGCTCGTAGGTGACCGGTGCCGACAGCTGCACGGTCCGCGAGACCGTGCACAGCCGGTCGCGCGACTTCTCGACGGCGTCCGGCAGCCGGTCCCTCGCCCGGTCGCCGTCCGGGCCCTCGGGGAAGTCGACGGACACGGTCACCGTGATCGGGCCCATGTGGTTGCCGTGCTCGTCGCGCACCTTGTCGCCGGAGGCGGTCATCGTGAAGGTCAGCGGCTCGGCGAGCCGGGAGGTGAGGGCGTCGACGTCGATGCCCGAGCAGCCGGCGATGCCGACCAGCAGCAGCTCGACGGGGCTGAAGTCGGTCGCGCCCGCACCGCCGGCGGCCAGGGTCAGGGTGCCGCCCCGTGCGTTCTCGGCCAGGAACGTGCCCGGGCCGGTGCGGGTCAGGGTCACGGAGCGCGTCGCGTCGGAGGGCATGGGCCGTAGTCTGCCAGCCATGACGGACCGACCTATTCCCGACACGGACGGCCGCGCCCCGGCCTCCTCCCGACCTCCCGTCCCGGCCGGCCGCCTGGTGCTGGTGCGCCACGGGGAGACCGAGTGGTCCCGCTCGGGGCAGCACACCGGGCTGACCGACCTTCCCCTGCTGCCCGAGGGCGAGGCCGCTGCGGGCGACATCGTCCGTGCCCTGGACGGCAGGCAGTTCGTCCACGTGCGCGCCTCCCCCCTCCTGCGCGCGCGCCGGACCGCCGAGCTGGCCGGGCTGGAGGTCGACGAGCTGGACCCTGACCTGGTCGAGTGGGACTACGGCGGCTACGAGGGACGCTCCACCGCCGACATCCGCGAGGAGCTCGGCTACCCGTGGACGGTCTTCGAGCACGGGGTCGTCCCCGGTGACACCCCCGGGGAGACCGTCGAGGAGGTCGCCGCGCGCGCCAGCCGGGTGCTGGACCGCGTCTGGCCGATGCTGCACGAGGGAGACGTGTGCCTCGTCGGGCACGGCCACGCCCTGCGCATCCTCACCGCCGTCTACCTGCAGCAGGCGCCCCGCTTCGGTGACCGGCTGACCTTCGAGGTCGGCTCGGTCGGGGTGCTCGGGCACCACCACGAGAGCCCCGTCATCGAGGCCTGGAACCGGCGCCGCTGACCCCGTCGGGTCGCCCGGGGCGACCTCGTCGTCGCTCAGGCGACGTCGTCGGCACGCCGGTCGGCCGGCTCGTCGGTGGAGGCGTCCTCGCCCTCCCCCGGCTGGGGCTCCACCGTGGGCACCTCCCAGGTGTGCACCGGCACGTTGTCCTCGCTGTGGTCGACGTACAGACGGAACATCTCCCGCAGCGCCTCATCCCGGCCGTACCCGGCGGCCTCGAAGGCCTCGGTGGTGCTCACCTGCCAGCTCGCGCCGTTCTGGCGCGCCCGGCACCGGCCCTCGATCACCGACAGGTAGTGGCTGCGCACCTCGCGGCGCAGGCCCAGCGCCGCCAGCCCGTCGTCGGCGACGTCGAGCAGGTGGTCGGCGACGAGGTCCACCACCGGGATGCGCCCCAGCCCGGGCCACGTGTGCACGCTGGAGATCCCGTGGCGGGCGGCGTCGTCGAAGTTCTTCTCCGCGGTCGCGAACCCCATCTTCGTCCAGATCGGGCGTCCGCTGGTGGTGGCCGACTCGAGCAGCCCGTAGTAGAAGCAGGCGTTGGCGACCATGTCGACGACCGTCGG
Source organism: Ornithinimicrobium pekingense DSM 21552 (assembly GCF_000421185.1). Classification (GTDB taxonomy): domain Bacteria; phylum Actinomycetota; class Actinomycetes; order Actinomycetales; family Dermatophilaceae; genus Ornithinicoccus; species Ornithinicoccus pekingensis. The sequence goes on along the minus strand of NZ_ATWJ01000010.1, from coordinate 64,571 downwards.
TCCGGCGGGCAGCACCCGGTTCTCCACGCGCAGGTGCGGCACCCCCTGGCTCGTGTCGTAGATGGGGCGGTTCCAGCGCCATACCGTGCCGTTGTGCAGCTTGAGGTCGGAGAGCTGCGGCACCTCGCCGGAGTCCAGCAGCGAGCCCGGGTCCTCGTCGGAGACCTCGGGCAGCAGCGCCGGGAAGGAGCGCACGTTCTCCTCGAACAGGTCGAAGATCGAGGTGATCCAGGCCCGGCCGAAGTAGGCGCGGGGCCGCACGCCCTGGTACTTCAGCTCCACCGAGCGGGTGTCGGTCATCTGGGTGAACAGCGGGATGCGTGTCTCGGCCCACAACCGGCGCCCGAAGAGGTAGGGCGAGTTGGCACCCATCGCCACCTGCAGGCTGGAGATGATCGAGGCGGCGTTCCAGTAGACCGGGAAGTCCTGGGGGGTCACCTGCTGGTGCAGCTGGACCGAGGTGCACCCGGACAGCGGCCCGATGCCGTCGTGGTAGCTGTCGAGCCGCTCCCCCGACGGGCCCTGGATCTCCAGCTCGAACCCCTCGCCGCGCTCCCGCAGCAGCCCGTCCTCGAGCGCCTGGTAGCGCACGCCGTCGGAGATCCACGGGCCGTCGAAGAGCGAGGCGGGCAGGGTGGGCACGATCCCGATGGCCGCCACCCGGGCGCCGTGGGGGCGGGCCGCGTCACCGGCGCGCCGCAGCGACTGCGACAGCCAGCGCTCCAGCCGCACCGCCTGGTCCCCGGCCATCGGCCGCGGCGGCACGTTCATCTCGATGTTGTAGCGGCCGACCTCGGACTGGAAGTCCCCCTCGTGGATCTCCTCGAGCACCTGCCGGTTGACCATGGCCGGGGCCATGGTGTGCTCGTCGACGAGGTTGAGCTCGATCTCCAGGCCCATCTGCGGGCGGGTGAAGTCGAAGCGGCTGCCCTCCAGCATCCGCTCGAAGACGTCGAGGTCCTGCAGGACCTTCTCCCGGAAGGCCAGTCGGTGCTCCCGGGTGAAATCGCTGTGACTGACCTCTTGACCCATGGGCAGATCCAAACACATTCCGGCCGGGTATGACGAGGGTCCGGCACGCGCACGCGCACCGGACCCTCCTCACCTCACCCGTGCAGGGTCAGTCCGTGTGCTCCCGGGGTGCGGGGCAGGTGGTGACGAGGTTGCGGTCGCCGTACACGCCGTCGATCCGGCGAACCGAGGGCCAGTACTTGCGGGAGGGGTCCACACCCTGCGGGAACACGGCCGTCATGCGGTCGTAGGGGTGGTCCCAGTCACCGGCGATGGACAGGGCGGTGTGCGGCGCGTTGCGCAGGACGCTGCCCTCCACCGACCCGGCCGCCGCGTCCATCTCCTGACGGATCGCGATCATGGCGTCCACGAACCGGTCCAGCTCGCCCAGGTCCTCGCTCTCGGTGGGCTCGACCATGAGCGTGCCCGCGACCGGGAAGGACATCGTCGGGGCGTGGAAGCCGTAGTCGATGAGCCGCTTGGCGACGTCGTCGACCGTCACGCCGGTCTCCTTGGTCAGGCCGCGCAGGTCGAGGATGCACTCGTGCGCGACGAGGTTGTCGGCTCCGGTGTAGAGGACCGGGTAGTGCTCGTGGAGGCGCGCGGCCACGTAGTTGGCGTTGAGCACCGCCACCTGGGAGGAACGGGTCAGCCCCGCACCCCCGACCAGCCGGATGTAGGCCCACGAGATCGGCAGGATGCTCGCCGAGCCCCAGGGCGCCGCCGAGATCGCGCCGACACCGGTCTCGGGGCCGGCGTCGCCGACCACCGGGTGGTTGGGCAGGTAGGGCGCCAGGTGGGAGCGCACCCCGATCGGCCCGACGCCCGGCCCGCCGCCGCCGTGCGGGATGGTGAACGTCTTGTGCAGGTTGAGGTGGGAGACGTCGCTGCCGAACCGGCCCGGCTTGGCGATGCCCATCAGCGCGTTGAGGTTGGCGCCGTCCAGGTAGACCTGCCCGCCCGCCTCGTGCACCAGCTCGCACAGCTCGGTGATGGTGTCCTCGTAGACGCCGTGCGTCGAGGGGTAGGTGATCATGATCGCGGCCAGCTGCTCGCCGTGCTCGGCCACCTTGGCGCGCAGGTCCTCCATGTCGACGTCGCCGCCGGGGCCGGTCTTGACCGGCACCACCCGCAGCCCCGCCATGACGGCGCTGGCGGCGTTGGTGCCGTGGGCGCTCAGCGGGATGAGGCAGACCTTGCGCTGGTCGTCACCGTTGGCCTCGTGGTACTTGCGGATGGCCAGCAGGCCGGCGAACTCGCCCTGCGAGCCCGCGTTGGGCTGCATCGAGACGTGGTCGTAGCCGGTGACCTCGCACAGCCACTCCTCCAGCTGCCGGACGATCTCGCGGATGCCCTCGCTCTGGTCGCTCGGGGCGAACGGGTGCAGCGAGGCGAACTCGGGCCAGGTGATGGCCTCCATCTCGGTGGTCGCGTTGAGCTTCATCGTGCACGACCCCAGCGGGATCATGCCCCGGTCCAGGGCGAAGTCCTTGTCGGAGAGGCTGCGGATGTAGCGCAGCATGGCCGTCTCGCTGCGGTAGGTGGTGAAGACGGGGTGGGTCAGGTAGGGGTGGTCCTCGCCGCGGGCCAGCCCGGACCACGCGGGGGCGTCGACCGTGCGGACCTGCGACGGGGCCTGCACGCCGAACGCCTCCGCGACCGCCTGCAGGTCGGTCAGGGTCGTCAGCTCGTCGGTGGACAGCAGGACGGTGTCCCCGTCGGCCTGCCACAGGTTGACACCGCGCTCCAGGGCGGAGGCGACGACCTCTGCCGCCCGGCCGGGGACGCGGACCGAGAGGGTGTCGAACCAGTCCTCACCGGCCAGCTCCAGGCCTCCTGCGGTCAGCGCGTCCGCCAGCGTGCGCGCCTTGGCGTGCGTCTCCAGCGCGATGCGGCGCAGGCCCTCTGGCCCGTGCCACACGGCATACATGCCCGCCATCACCGCGAGCAGCACCTGCGCGGTCGTGATGTTGGAGGTCGCCTTGTCACGGCGGATGTGCTGCTCACGGGTCTGCAGCGCGAGGCGGTATGCCGGGTTGCCGTCCGCGTCCTTGCTCACCCCGACGAGGCGGCCGGGCAGAGAGCGCTCCAGGCCCTTGCGCACGCTCATGTAGCCGGCGTGCGGGCCGCCGAAGCCCATCGGCACGCCGAACCGCTGGGTGGTGCCGACCGCGACGTCGGCACCCCACTGCCCCGGGGGCGTCAGCAGCGTGAGCGCCAGCAGGTCCGCCGCGACCGTCACGAGGGCGCCGAGCTCGTGCGCGGCCTCCGTCAGGGCCCGCCAGTCGCGGATCTGGCCGTCGGCGCCGGGGTACTGCACGATCACGCCCATCACCTCGCGGTCACCGGCCGCCGCGCGCAGGGCGTCGGCGTCGCCCACCTGGTCGAGGTCCGTCGCGACGACGTCGATGCCCAGCGGGGTGGCGCGGGTGGTGACCACCCCCAGCGTCTGCGGCAGCAGGTGGCGGTCGACGACGAGCACGGCGTCCTGGGCGGCCTTGCTGTTGCGGCGCATCAGGGCGACCGCCTCGGCGGCCGCGGTCGCCTCGTCCAGCAGCGAGGCGCCGGCGATCTGCAGGCCGGTCAGGTCGCTGACCATCGTCTGGAAGTTGAGGAGCGCCTCCAGGCGCCCCTGGGAGATCTCGGGCTGGTAGGGCGTGTAGGCGGTGTACCACGCCGGGTTCTCGAGGATGTTGCGCAGCACGACCGGCGGGGTCTGGGTGCCGTAGTAGCCCAGGCCGATCATCGAGGTCAGGACCCGGTTGCGGGAGGCCAGGTCGCGCAGCTCGGCGAGGACGGCCTGCTCGGAGGGGGCCGCCGCGATCGACAGGGGCTCGGTGGAGCGGATGGCCGGCGGGACGGCTGCCTCGACGAGCGCGTCCAGGCTGTCGTAGCCCAGCGTGCCCAGCATGCGGGCGACGTCCTCCTCGCGCGGGCCGACGTGGCGGCCCACGAAGTCTGTCAGCGTGCTGGGCCCCAGCGGCGAGGCGTCGTCGGTGACGACCGTCTCGGCGTCGGCGGCGGGGGCGGGGGTGGTGTCGGTGCTCAATACGGCTCCTCGGGCAGGCGCAGGTCAGCGCTCCCCCTCTGTCGGGCCAGTCGCTGACGCCTTCCAGAGTTGCCTCATCCGCGCGGTCCTGGACGCCTGAGAGCTTGTCGGGGAGTATGCCCCTTCGGCGCCTCACCGGTACCCGGGGAGGACTCTCCCGCGCGGCCTCGTCGGCAGCGTCCAACCTAGCAGGTGCCCTGCCCCGCACCGACCCGACTCTCCCGCGCGGACCCCCGTGGGCGCCGCCGTCGCAGGCCCGCCGTCAGGAGGTGCGCCGGGCCCGGCGGCGCGCCGACAGCTCGTCGCCGGGGTGCTCGGCCAGCTCCTCGCCCGCCCGCTCGCTCGGCAGCTCGGCCAGCTGGCCCTCCACCTCGCGCCAGACGCTGCCGACCGCGATGCCGAAGACGCCCTGGCCGCCGCGGACGAGGTCGATGACCTCGTCGTCGCTGGTGCACTCGTAGACGCTCGCGCCGTCGCTCATCAGCGTGATCCGGGCCAGGTCGTGCACCCCTCGCTCGCGCAGCGCGGTCACGGCCACCCGGATCTGCTGCAGGGAGACCCCGGTGTCCAGCAGCCGCTTGATGATCTTCAGGACGAGGATGTCCCGGAAGGAGTAGAGCCGCTGCGTCCCCGATCCGCTGGGGTTGCGCACCGAGGGCTCCAGGAGCCCGGTGCGCGCCCAGTAGTCGAGCTGACGGTAGGTCACCCCTGCCGCCCCGCAGGCGGTCGGGCCGCGGTAGCCGACCGACTCGTCCAGCGCGGGGATGTCCTCGGTGAAGAGGACCCCCTGGGAGGGCCGGGTGTCCCGGCCGGCCTCGGCCTGCGTGCCGGGGGCGTCAGCGCCAGCGCTCACCGGTCCTCCTCGGGGATGTGGTCAGTGTGACTCGTGTGACTGATGTGCATCAACTGCACACCTCGACCGTAGGGTGCGGGTGCCCCCCGGTCAACGACCGACGCGCCGTGACCCTCCACGCTACTCCTCGAAGTCCTCGGCCGAGACGTTGTCGAGGAACTCGCGGAAGCGCTCCACCTCGTCCTCCTCCTCGACAGCCATCGTGACCCCCACCTCGTCGAGGAGCTCCTCGCGGGCCAGGATCGGTGTCGCGGCCCGGAGGGCGATGGCGATGGCGTCGCTGGGCCGGGCCGAGATGACCGTCCCGTCGTCGAAGTGCAGCTCGGCCATGAAGGTGTTCTGCAGGACCTCGGTGATGTGCACCGCGGTCAGGGTGTGCCCGAGCTCGCGGATCACCGTGACCATGAGGTCGTGCGTCAGCGGCCGCGGCGGCTCCACGCCCTGCTGGGCGTAGGCGATCGCCGTCGCCTCGGGCGCCCCGATCCAGATCGGCACGTAGCGCTGCCCCTCCCGCTCGCGGAGCAGCACGATGGGACTGTTGGTCGGCATCTCGACCCGGACGCCCAGCACGTCGAGCTCTTTCACCCGTCCCACGGTACCCCCGATCGCTGGGAGCGGGGGCGCCCGCGCGTCGAGCCTCGGGGGGGCGGCCCGGGGGTGGGTCAGTGCCCGCGGGACAGGCCGGAGCGCACGAGGGCGACGTGCAGAGCCAGCATGGTGGAGAGCAGCTCGGCCTCGACGTCGTCCGGGTCGGGGCCGGGTGCACCGCGCGCCTGGCGCCGGCGCAGCGGCTCGAGGATCTGCTGGGCCAGGCCGAGCTCGCGGTCGGCACCGATGCGGAAGGAGCGCAGATGACGCGCCTCGAGCCCGGAGCGGGCGAGGACGGCGGCGGCGGTGGCGACGTCGAGGTCGTCGGCCTGGTGGCGGCCCGACCCGTCGGTCTGCAGCAGCCCGAAGGCGGTGAGCTGGCCGTAGGCAGCGCGGTCGAGCCCCGTGCGCTCCCGCAGCTCGGCCGGCGTGAGGCGGATCGCGCGCCTGCGCCGCAGCGCCGCGGCGCTGAGGTCCGTGACGACGGCCGACCCCTCGCCCCCTGTCTCCTCCTCCCCCGTCGTCGGGGCCTCGTCGCCCGGCGAGGTCAGTCCCGGCACGTCCAGGCCGCGGTCGAGGCGGTCGAGGGCGTCCTTGATCACCTTCAGCGGCCAGAACCGGTCGCGCTGGGCGGTGAGGATGAAGCGCAGCCGGGCGATGTCGGAGTCGGCGAAGAGCCGGTACCCCGAGGAGCGCCGCTCCGGGGTGATGAGACCCTCGGTCTCCAGGTAGCGGATCTTGGAGATCGTCAGGTCCGGGAAGTCGGGTTGCAGCTGGCGCAGCACGGCACCGATGGAGATGCCGTGGGCGCCGCCTGCGTCGGCGCGGGCGGTCGAGGTCACGAGCGCCCGAGGTAGTAGACCAGGCGGAACTTGCCGATCTGCACCTCGTCGCCCTGGTGCAGGACCGCCTCGTCGATGCGCTGGCGGTTGACGTAGGTGCCGTTGAGCGAGCCCACGTCGCGCACGACATACCCCTCGGGGTCGCGGGCGAAGACCGCGTGCCGGCGGGAGACGGTGACGTCGTCGAGGAAGATGTCGCTGCTCGGGTGACGCCCGGAGCTCACCTCGTCGGCGTCGAGCAGGAAACGGGCACCGGTGTTGGGACCGCGCAGCACGATGAGCAGGGCCGTGCCGGGACGCAGCGCGTCGACGGTGCGCTGGTCCTCCGTCGACAGGCGGGGAGCCTCGTCGTCGAAGGTGTACTCGGCAGGCGGCACCTCGGCGCCGTGCGGGATCCGCGCGGTGGTCGGATCGGTGCCGAAGTCGTGGTGCTCACGGTCGCGGTCGCTCACGGGTGACCTTCCTGGTGGTGCGTGGTGTCCGAGGGACGGAAGGGACCGGTGGCCGCTGCTGCGGCCACCGGCCTCCACTGTAGTGCAGCCTCCCCTCCGACCCTCGGGTGCAGGACGGGCGGGCGGCGGTGCGGGTCGGGGTGGTGGTCGGTCCTGGGTCGGGTCAGTCGAGCTGGGCCTGGTAGGCCCCGGAGTCGAGCAGGCCCTCCAGGGCGGCCGCGTCCTCGACGCGCACCTCGTACATCCAGCCCTCGCCGTAGCTGTCGGAGTTGAGCAGCTCGGGGGTGGCGTCCAGGGCCTCGTTGACCGCCGTGACCTCGCCGGCGACCGGGGCGTAGATGTCGCTCACCGACTTCGTGGACTCCACCTCGCCCACGGAGTCACCCACCGCGAGCGTGTCGCCGACGGACGGGAGCGAGACGTAGACCACGTCGCCGAGGGCGTCCTGGGCGTAGGCGGTGATGCCGATGCGCACCACCCCGTCCCCCTGCTCGCGCACCCACTCGTGGTCGGTGGTGTAACGAAGGTCGTCGGGGTAGTTCAGCGTGCTCATCGCTCTCCTCGGTGACAGGACGGGCGGGCGCCTCTGGCGAGCGCCCAGGTCGGTGGGGCCACCCTACGACCCGGGCAGCCTCACGGCTCGGGGTCTGACGGGACGGGCTGAGCGTAACGGGGCTCTTCGACGGTGCGCAACGCGTCGATGAGCAGGGAGTCCGTCTCGACGACCTCGACCGTGGCGCCGGCCCCGCGCAGGCTGTCGGAGAACCCCCCGGGGATCGCCATGGCGCCCGCGAGGGTGTGGGAGTCACCGATGGCCACGATCCGGTAGGGCGGCAGCAGCGGGGACCCGTCGAGAGTCACCTGGCCCTCGGCGTCGGTGCCCACGTAGGTGGAGGCGACGACCCGGTGCGGACCGACCTGGATCGCCTCGGCGCCCGCGTCGCGCAGCTCCTGGATGGCGTCCAGCAGCATGGTCTGGGTCACCCCGCCCTCCGGGTCGTTGACGTAGACGGTGATCCCTGGCCCCTCCACCGGGACGGTGCCGGCCAGGATCGCGTAGGACTCCAGGCGCTCCTGCGCGGCCACGGCCGCGGCCTCGCCGCCCTGCTCGCCCTGCAGGCGGAGGCGGTCGGCCTCCAGCTGGACCACCTCCTGCTGGAGCGCGTCCACCCGCCCGGAGACGTTGTCGAGAAGCGCCACGAGCTCGGACTGCCGCAGCTGGCTCAGGCCCGCCTCCTCGGTGCTGCGCACCTGCGCGACGAGGGCCACGCCCAGGAGGGCCAGGAGCACGGCGGCGACCGCCTGACCGCGGTTGGGACGGGCCCCGGCGAGCAGGTCCTTGAACCGCCGGCGGGCCTGGGCCGTCGTCGGCCCGGGGCCGTGCGGACGGCGCGCCGTCCTCCCCTGGCGTCCGGGTGCGTCCTGCGTGGTCATCAGGCTCCCAGCAGGTGCCGTCGGATGGCCGCGACGTTGGAGAAGATGCGCAGCCCCAGCACCACCACGACCCCGGTGGACAGCTGGGCCCCCACCCCGAGCTGGTTGCCGAGGAAGACGATGAGCGCGGCCACGACGACGTTGGACAGGAAGGAGATGACGAACACGCGGTCGTTGAAGATGCCCTCCAGCGCCGCGCGGGTCGCCCCGAAGACGGCGTCGAGCGCGGCGATGACCGCGATCGGCAGGTAGGGCTGCAGCCACAGCGGCACCTCCGGGCTCACCAGGAGCCCGACGGCCACGCCCAGGAGCAGGCCCAGGACCGGGATCATCGGTCCTGCCCCGTCGCCTCGTCGGGGACGCGCCCGACCCGGGTCGTCAGACGTTCTGCGGGACCGATCGTGATCTCCTCCTGCGTCGTCACCTCGGCGCGGATGCCGAGCTGGTTGCGCACCTCGGCCAGGTAGGCACCGGTCATCCCCGTGGAGGTCTCCTGAGCCAGGCGCTCGGGGTCCCCGATGGCCCTGATCTCGTAGGGCGGTGCCAGGCCGCGGAAGTCGACGATGATCGCCTCGCCCGCGAAGCGGATGGCCGAGGTGCTGGTCAGCCGGTGCTCGTTCACCGACACCGCCTCCGCACCGGCGCTCCACAGCCCGTTGACCACGAGCTGGATGTCGCGCGCGTTGACCCGCTCGGGGTTCTGCGGCTCGCCCGGGCTGCCGGAGTCGCCAGGCAGTGCGTCCTGGAGGACGACGACCACCCCGGGGCCGCGCACCGCCTGGGCGCCGACCTGGAGGCTGGCCGCGGCGATACCGCCCTCGGCGGCGGGTCCCTGGGCGCTGCGCACCTGGGCCTGCTCCAGCTCCAGGATCTGCGCGCGCAGCTCGTCGACCCGCTCGCTGGTCTCGTCGCCGGCCTGCTGGGCGGCCTCGATGCGGCTGATGAGCTGGGCCCGGGTCTCCGCCGCGACCGGGTCGGGGGCCCGCAGCGTCACCGCCGAGACCGTGACCAGCGTGCCCAGCACCAGCGAGGTGACGAACATCAACGCCGTGGAGTAGCCGGAGGACGGCGGCAGGCCCTCCTCCTCGCGCGCGGCCGCGGCAGACTGGTAGCCCGGCCCCACGGGCGGGTCCAGCACCTGCTCCAGCAGCGCCATCGACGCCGCCGGGTCGGGGTTGCGCTCGGCGACCCCGGCGCGGGGCAACCTCATACCCGGCTCCTCTGCGCGCGACGCTGCCCGACCATGGCGCGCACCTGCCAGAGGTAGACGAACCCGGTGACCCAGTACAGCACCGTGCCCCACCACGCCAGGGCCCAGCCGGTCGCCAGGGCGGCCGTCTGCCACCAGCCCTCCACGTGGCCGAAGAGCAGCATGGGGAAGGCGGCCAGCAGGTTGAAGGTCGCGGCCTTGCCGGTGAAGTGCACCGGCGGGATGGGCAGCCGGTAGGCGCGCACGACGGGGTACATGGCCAGGATCAGAGCGTCTCGGGCGACCAGGACGACCACCAGCCACCAGGGGATGACGTCGAACCACGCCAGGCTCAGCAGCGTGGTCGCGATGTAGAGCCGGTCGGCGATGGGGTCGAGCAGCTGGCCCAGGCGCGTGACCAGGCCGTAGCGGCGGGCGATCTTGCCGTCGAGGTAGTCGGTGAACCCCGAGACGACCAGCAGCAGGCCCGCCCAGGCCAGCTCGCCCTCGACGAGCAACCACAGGTAGACCGGCACGCCGATCAGGCGCACGATGCTCAGCACGTTGGGCAGGGTGAGCACACGTCCGCTCACCGGCGGGACAGGGCCGTCCCGCCGGGTCTGCGGAGCCTCCCCCGTACCCGTGGTCATAGCCGCAGTGTAGTTGCCGGGGCGTCGATCACTTCCGGCGCCGCTCACGGTCCAACCACCATCACACCCCCGCCCGGGGGCCGACGAGAGGAGCACCCATGACCACGCTCGCGACCTGCCTGTGGTTCGACGACCAGGCGGAGGAGGCCGCCCGCTTCTACACCTCGGTGTTCCCGGGCTCGCGCGTCGTCTCGGTCAACCGCTACCCCGCCCAGCCGCCGGGCGACAAGGCGGTGGGGTCGACGATGACCGTCGAGTTCGAGCTGGACGGCCGCCCTTTCACCGCCCTGAACGGCGGGCCGCAGTTCACCTTCACCGAGGCGGTCTCGCTCGTCGTCCGCACGGAGGACCAGGCCGAGACCGACCGCCTCTGGGACGCGCTGCTGGCCGGCGGTGGGGAGCCCGGCCCGTGCGGCTGGCTCAAGGACCGCTTCGGCCTGTCCTGGCAGGTCTACCCCGCCGAGCTCGACCGGCTCACCACCGACCCGGACCCGGCCCGGGCCGCCCGGGCGTTCGAGGCGATGCTCACCCAGTCCAAGATCGACGTGGCCGCGGCGCGGGCGGCCGCCGACCGGGGATGACGAAGGCCCTGCCGGATCTCTCCGGCAGGGCCTTCGTCTGCAACCTTCTCGGTCGGGCTGACAGGATTTGAACCTGCGACCCCTTGACCCCCAGTCAAGTGCGCTACCAAGCTGCGCCACAGCCCGAGGCCCCTAAGGGCGAGGATCACCTTAACGCATGGTGACCCCTGCACCGAATCGCCGTCCGCCCCTGAGCGCCGGGGGCGCCACGGGGCCGGTGCTCAGCGCCGCGAACGCTTCTCGCGCACCCGCACCGAGATCTCGATCGGGGTGCCCTCGAAGCCGAACTGCTCCCGCAGACGGCGCTCCAGGAAGCGTCGGTAGCCGGCCTCGATGAAGCCGGAGGCGAAGACGACGAACTTCGGCGGGCGGGTGTCCGCCTGGGTGGCGAAGAGGATCCTCGGCTGCTTGCCGCTGCGCACCGGATGGGGGTGCGCGGCGACGACCTCGCCGAAGAAGGCGTTGAGCCGGGAGGTGGGGATCCGTCGGTCCCACGAGGCGAGCGCCGTCTCCAGGGCGGGGACCATCTTGGCGACGTTGCGCCCCGTGGAGGCCGAGATGTTGACCCGGGGCGCCCACTGCATCTGGACGAGGTCGCGCTCGATCTCCCGCTCCAGGTAGTAGCGCCTTTCCTCGTCGAGGGTGTCCCACTTGTTGAAGGCCAGCACGAGCGCCCGTCCCGAGTCGACGACCTGCTGGACCACGCGTACGTCCTGCTCGGTCAGCGGCTCCGAGACGTCGACCAGCACGACCGCCACCTCGGCCTTCTCCAGGGCGGTCTGGGTGCGCAGGGAGGCGTAGAAGTCCGCGCCGCGGGTCTGGTGCACCCGGCGGCGGATGCCCGCGGTGTCGACGAAGCGCCATACCTTGCCACCGAGCTCGACCAGCTCGTCGACGGGGTCGCGGGTGGTGCCGGCGACGGAGTCGACGACGACGCGCTCCTCCCCCGCCAGCCGGTTGAGCAGCGAGGACTTGCCGACGTTGGGGCGCCCCAGCAGGGCCACGCGCCGGGGGCCGCCGCGGGGGTAGGCCCCTGGGACCGAGGTCGTGTCGGGCAGCACGTCGAGCAGGGCGTCGAGCGCGTCACCGGTGCCCCGGCCGTGCAGGGCCGAGACCGGCCACGGCTGGCCGAGGCCGAGGGACCACAGCATTGCCGCGTCGGCCTCGAAGCGCTGGTCGTCGACCTTGTTGGCGACGAGGACGACCGGCTTGCCGGAGCGGCGCAGCAGCCGCACGACCTGCTCGTCGGTGTCCGTCGCGCCGACGGTGGCGTCGACCACGAACATCACGGCGTCGGCCAGCTCGACGGCGACCTCGGCCTGCTCGGCCACCCGCAGGTGGATGCCGGTGGCGTCGACCTCCCAGCCCCCGGTGTCGACGAGCGTGAACCGCCGGCCGGACCAGTCCGCGTCGTAGGCGACCCGGTCACGGGTCACGCCGGGGACGTCCTCGACGACGGCCTCGCGCCGGCCGAGGATGCGGTTGACCAGGCTGGACTTGCCGACGTTGGGCCGTCCGACGATGGCCACGACCGGCCGCAGCTCGGCCTCGTCCTGCTCGCCCGGGGGCAGCTCGCCGGTCTCGACCAGCGTGCGGTCGTCGTCGGAGAGCTCGAAGTCGTCCAGACCGGCGCGCAGGGCGCGCTCGAGCTGCAGGTCCTCCTCGGTGGGGGCCACATCGGCATCGGGGTCCAGCCCGCCGGTCCACTCGACCTCGACGGCGTCCTCGTGCGGCTCGCTCATGCCTGACCACCGGCGCCCAGCGCCTCGCGGCGCAGGCGGACCTGTCGCTTGATCCGTCCGAGCATCCCGACCATGCCTCGCATGCGCAGCGGCGAGACGGCCTCGGCCAGCCCGAAGCGGTAGGGCGCGTCGTCGGGGACGGCGAGCACCTCGTCCGCGGGCAGCCCGTCGAGCCCCTCGTGCAGGATCCCGGCGAACCCGCGGGTCGTGGGCGCCTCCGCCGGCGCGTCGAAGAAGAGCGACACCGTCCGCGCGGGGTCGTCGGCGACCTCCACGGCCAGGAACAGCGGCGACTGGCACTCGTCGACGCGCTCCATCTGGTCGAGGCGGCCCGCGTAGCGCTCGGGCAGCCCGGGCAGCTCGTTGCTCAGCTCCAGCAGCAGCTGCAGGCGGTCCTTCTGGCTGACCGCGTGGAAGTCCTCGGCCAGGTCGGCCATGGCGGCCGGCAGGGCGGCGCGCGCGTCGGTCGTGTCCTGCTCCGTCATCCTCAGCGCTCCACCGGCACGCCGACGGAGTTGCCCCACTCGGTCCAGCTGCCGTCGTAGTTGCGGACCTTGTCGAAGCCGAGCAGGTGGGTCAGGACGAACCAGGTGTGGCTCGAGCGCTCACCGATGCGGCAGTAGGCCACGACGTCGTCGGAGGGGTCCAGGCCCTGCTCCTGCAGGTAGATGGCCTCCAGCTCCTCGCGGGATTTGAAGGTGCCGTCCTCGTTGGCCGCCCGGGCCCAGGGCACGGACCGCGCCCCCGGGACGTGGCCGCCGCGCATGGCCCCCTCCTGGGGGTAGTCGGGCATGTGCAGCAGCTCCCCGGAGAACTCCCCGGGGGACCGCACGTCGACCATGGGGCGGCCGAGGTGCTGCAGCACGTCGTCCTTGAAGGCGCGGACCTGCGTGTCGTCGCGGTCCACGACGGGGTAGGTCGCCGGCTCCACGGCCGGCACCTCGGTGGTCAGCTCGCGGCCCTCGGCGATCCACGCGGCGCGGCCGCCGTCGAGCAGGCGCACGTCCTCGTGCCCGAAGAGCGTCATGACCCACAGGGCGTAGGCGGCCCACCAGTTGGACTTGTCGCCGTAGATCACCACCGTCGTGTCGCGGGCGATGCCGCGCTCGCCCATCACCTGGGCGAACCGCTCGCCGTCGACGTAGTCCCTCGTCAATGGGTCGTTGAGGTCTGTGTGCCAGTCCAGCTTGAGGGCCCCCGGGATGTGACCGGTGTCGTAGAGCAGCACGTCCTCGTCGGACTCCAGGACGGCCAGACCGTCGTCGCCGAGGTGCTCGGCGAGCCACTCGGTGGTGACCAGCCGCTCGGGGTGGGCGTAGGCGGCGATCTTGTCGCTGCTGGCGGGTGCGTCGGGCAGGCTCATCGGTGCTCCTGGAGGTCGGGGGTATGGGGTTGCGGTGCCGGCTGCGGCGCCAGTCGACCGGTCACGAGGTCGAGGACGGCCTGCACCGACTGCTCGAAGGTCAGGTCGGAGGTGTCCAGGCCGGTCACGCCGTCGGCGGGCTCGAAGAAGGCGCTCACGGTGGCGTCGTCCCGGTCGCGCCGCACGATCTGGTCGTGGGTGGCGGCCAGGTGCTCCTCGGCGGTGCCCCCGTGCAGCTCGGCGGCGCGGCGCGCGAGCCGGGCCTGCTCGGAGGCGGTGACGAGGATGCGGTGGTCGGCGTCAGGTGCGACGACCGTGGTGATGTCGCGCCCCTCGACCACGACGCCCCCGCGCTCGGCACGGAGGGAGTCGATCAGCTCGCGCTGACGACGGCGCAGCTCGGCGCGCACGTCCAGGTTGGTGGCGACGGCGGACACCTGGCTGGAGATGCGGGTCTGGCGGATGGCCTCGGTGACGTCGGTGCCGTCGACGCGGACGTCGGCGGCGTCCGGGTCGGTGCCGACGTGCAGCGGCAGGTCACGGGCCGCCTGGGCGACCGCGGCCTGGTCGGTCAGGTCCGTCCCACGCTCCAGGCACCACCAGGCGAGCGCGCGGTACATCGCGCCCGTGTCGAGGTAGGCCAGGCCAAGGGTCCGTGCGACCGCCTTGGAGACCGACGACTTGCCCGAGCCGCTGGGACCGTCGATGGCGATGGTGATCGGGGAGGCAGGCACCCACCCAGCCTAACGGCATACCTGCGGCACGCCGGACGCCCCAGGGGCCGGTCAGAGACCGGCGGCCCGGTAGAGCTGGGCGACCTCCTCGGCCGCGAGCGCCCGGTAACGGCCGGGGCGCAGCTCGCCGAGCTGGACCGGGCCCACCTGGGTGCGGGCGAGCATCTCCACCGGGAAGCCGACCTGGTCGAGCATGCGCCGCACGATGTGCTTGCGGCCCTCGTGCAGCACCACCTCGACGATAGAGTGCCCGGGCAGGGAGTCGACGAGCTTGAAGGAGTCGACCTTCGCCGGGCCGTCCTCGAGCTCGACGCCGTCGCGCAGCCGGCGCCCCACGTCGCGGCCCACGACGCCGTGCACCTGGGCGACGTAGGTCTTGGGCACCCCGTAGGCAGGGTGCTGCAGACGGTGGGCCAGCTCCCCGTCGTTGGTCAGCAGCAGGAGGCCCTCGGTGTCGAAGTCGAGCCGCCCGACGTGGAAGAGACGCTGGGACAGGTGCCCGACGTAGTCGGCCAGGCAGGGCCGGCCCTCGTCGTCCTGCATGGTGGAGACCACCCCGGCGGGCTTGTTGAAGGCCAGGTAGACCTTGTCGGAGTCGACGACCACGCGGTCACCGTCGACGTGGACGACCTGCCGGGCAGGGTCGACGCGCACCCCCTGCTCGCGCACGACCTGCCCGTCGACCTGGACCCGGCCGTCCTCGATCAGCTTCTCGCAGGCCCGGCGGCTGCCGAACCCGGCGGCGGCCAGCAGCTTCTGCAGCCGCACGCCCTCCGGGTCGTGCACGTCCAGGTCGGGCGTCGGCGCCGACGGCTGCGGACGCCGGCGAGGCGGCGTGGCGGCCCCGGCCCGCCGCGGCCCGGCCGTCCCTCCGTCGGTCGAGCGACGTGTCGGTCGCCCGGAGCCACGCGGTCCTGCCCCGCCGCCACGGGGGGCGTCGCCACGCCCTCCCTGACCGCCGCCCCGGGAGCCGCCGCCGCGGCCTCCCTGACCGCCGCCGCGGGGCGTGCCGCCGCCGCGCCCGGATCCGCCGTTCCTGCGTCCGTCGTTCATGCCAGTCCTTCCGCGGCGAGCTCCTCCAGCACCTCGGCCGAGGGCAGGTAGGGGGCGAGCGCCGGCAGGTCGTCGAGGGAGTCCAGTCCCATGCGTTGGAGGAAGAGGTCGGTGGTGCCGTAGAGGACCGCCCCGGCCGGGGGGTCCTGACCGACCTCGGTCACCATGCCACGGGCGAGCAGCGTGCGCACGACGCCGTCGACGTTGACGCCGCGGATCGCCCCGATGCGGGCCCGGCTGATGGGCTGCCGGTAGGCGATGACGGCGAGCGTCTCGAGAGCCGCCTGGGTGAGGCGGGCCTGCTGACCGCCCAGGAGGAACCGCTCCACGACCGGGGCGTGCTCGGGGCGGCTGTAGAACCGCCACCCGCCACCCAGGCGCCGCAGGGTGAAGCCCCGCTCGGCGTGGGCGTACTCCTGGGCCAGCTCGTCCAGGACCGCTCCGACGTCCTGCGGGGAGAGCTGCAGCGCGGCCGCGAGCGCCTCCTCGGTGACCGGCTCGTCGACCACCATCAGCACCGCCTCGACCGCCGCGCGGGCGCCTCCCGGGAGGTCGTCGAGGGCGAGGGCGACGGCCTGCTCGCCCTCGTCCGCCGGCTGCGCCGGCTCACCCTGCTGGTCGTCCACGTGCTCACCCATCGCTCGTCGTGCCCCCATCCTCGTCGAACTCGTCGCCGACCTCCACGTCACCGCTGTCGGGGCCGGTCCAGCGCACGGTCAGCTCGCCGAGCGCCTCGGGCTGGTCGAGGGCGACGACGGTGTCGCGGAAGAGCTCCAGCAGCGCCAGGAAGCGGGCGACGACGACCAGCGTGCTGTCGGCGTCGGCCACGAGCTCGCGGAAGGTGGCGGTGCCGCGCTCGCGGAGCCGGTGCACCACCAGGGACGCCTGCTCGCGCACCGAGACCTGCGGCGCGTGCAGGTGGCCCACGCCCACGGTGGGCGGCGGCCGGGGGATCATCGCCCGGCCGGCCATCATCGCCAGCTGCTCCGGCGTGACGGTGAGGACCAGCTCGGGCAGCAGGGAGGCGAAGCGCTCCTCCACGCCCACGTCGCGGGCGAAGATCCGCCCGGCCCCCTCCATCCGCAGGCGCAGCTCGCCGGCGACCTGCTTGAAGGCGCGGTACTGCAGCAGGCGGGCGAAGAGCAGGTCGCGGGCCTCGATGAGGGCGAGGTCCTCCTCGTCGTCCTCACGGGCGTTCGGCAGCAGCCGGGCGGCCTTGAGGTCGAGGAGGGTCGCGGCGATCAGCACGAACTCGCTGGCCTCGGACAGGTCCCAGTCGTCCTGCGCCGCCTGGGCGGCACGGATCCAGGCGACGAACTCGTCGGTCACCCTGGCCAGGGCGATCTCGGTGACATCCAGCCGGTGCTTGGCGATGAGTCCCAGGAGCAGCTCGAAGGGGCCGGAGAAGACGTCGAGGTGCACCTCGAAACCGGCCCGCGTGCGGGTCAGCACACCGCCGGGGGTGGCCGGCGGCGGTGCCGCCGCCGGGGCGGTGGTCACCGTCAGGGCGCGCCGCCGCGCGCGATGAGCTCGCGCGCCAGCTGGCGGTAGGCCTCGGCCCCGGCGTGGGTGCTGGCGTAGGAGGTGATCGGCTCTGCCGCCAGGGTCGCGTCGGGGAACTTCACCGTGCGGCTGATGACCGTGTGGAAGACCTGGTCCTGGAAGTGGTCCACGACGCTGCGGACGACCTCGCGGGAGTGCAGCGTCCGCCCGTCGTACATCGTGGCCAGGATGCCGTCGATCTCCAGCCGCGGGTTGAGCCGGTCGGTGATCTTCTCGATGGTCTCGATGAGCAGCGCCACCCCGCGCATGGCGAAGAACTCGCACTCCAGCGGGATCACCACGCCGTGCGCGGCGGTCAGGGCGTTGACGGTCAGCAGCCCGAGCGAGGGCTGGCAGTCGATGAGGATGACGTCGTAGTCGTCGAGGACCGGGCGCAGCACCCGGGAGAGGATCTGCTCGCGCGCGACCTCCCCCACCAGCTGCACCTCGGCGGCGGACAGGTCGATGTTGGCGGGCAGCACGTCGATGTTGTGGACCCGCGTGGTCTGGATGACGTCGCGGATGTCGTGGCCCCGCTCGACCATGAGGTTGTAGACGGTCACGTCGAGCTCGTGGGTGCGCACCCCGAGACCGACCGACAGCGCGCCCTGCGGGTCGAAGTCGACCATGAGGACCTTGCGGCCGTACTCCGCCAGCGCCGCACCCAGGTTGATCGTGGTGGTGGTCTTGCCGACGCCGCCCTTCTGGTTGCACATGGCGATGATGCGTGCGGGGCCGTGGCCGTTCAGCGGCGCGGGGACCGGGAAGTCGGGCAGGGGTCGGCCGGTCGGCCCGTCCTGGCCCACACCCGTGTCCTCGGTGCCGGGCAGGCGTTCGTACGTCGCGGTTGCCTCGCGGTTCACGTATCTCTCCAGCCTCGATCGCATCTGCGCTGTCGGCGTCCCGCCGATCAAGGGAGACACTAACGGCTGCACGGCGATGACCCGGCCGTGCGTCAACCTCGACCTGAGGTCGAGGGTCGCCCGATCCCGCCGACCAGCCCGCGGCGCGGCCCTGGCGTCAGCCGCGGGCCCGGGGGTGCGCCTGCGCGTAGACCTCGCGCAGGTGCTGGGTCGAGACGTGGGTGTAGATCTGCGTGGTGGTCACCGACGCGTGCCCGAGCAGCTCCTGCACGACGCGCACGTCGGCGCCGCCGTCCAGCAGGTGGGTGGCGAAGGAGTGGCGCAGGGTGTGCGGCGAGACCTCGGCCCGCAGGCCGGCCCGCTCGGCCGCGGCCCGGATGGCGGTCCAGGCGGACTGGCGCGACAGCCGGCCGCCCCGGGCGTTGACGAAGACTGCGGGGGTGCCCCGTCCGGCGCGCGCCATCTCCGGCCGCCCGCGCACGAGCCAGGCGTCCAGGGCGTTCCGGGCGTAGCGACCCAGCGGCACGATGCGCTCCTTCGAGCCCTTGCCGAAGAGGCGCACCACTCCCCCGGTGCCGTCCTCCGCACGCCCCAGCTCCAGGTCGTCCACGTCCAGGCCGACCGCCTCGCTCACCCGGGCGCCGCAGCCGTAGAGCACCTCCAGCAGCGCCCGGTCGCGCAGCGCGGCCGGGGTGTCGCCGACCGACGCGGCCTGCAGCAGCCGTTCGACCTCGTCCAGCGGCAGCGCCTTGGGCAGGCGTCGCGGGGGCGCCGGGGGCTGGACCTCCCGCGACGGGTCCGCCTCGACCTCCCCCTCCACCGCGAGGAAGCGGTGCAGGCCCCGGACGGCGACGATCGCGCGCGCGGCCGAGGTGGCGGCCAGCGCCGGGTGCTCCTCGTCACCGCGCCGCAGGTGCGCGAGGAAGTCGGTGACGTGCTGCTCGCGCACGTCCTCGGGGGCCGACACCCCCGCGGTCCCGAGGAAGGCCAGGTAACGGTCGGTGTCGCGGCGGTAGGCGCGCAGGGTGTGCTCGGAGCGGCCCCGTTCGACGCGCAGGTGGTCCAGCCAGCCGTCGACGGCGCGCCGCAGCGGCGTGCGGCGTGCCTGGGCCTGGTGCGGCCGGGCCGGTGCGGACGAGCTCACGCCGCCGATCATCCCAGGGCTTTGCGGGACGGAGGGGCAGCCTCGCCGGAGGTCCGCGGCCCGCACCTCCTGCTGGGTCACACTGGCCGCATGCGCTGGTATGCCGATGCCCCCGTCCGGCGGTCCCGTCAGGTCCTCGCGGACCTCCTCGTCCTGGCCTGGGTCGTCGCGTGGGTCCTCGTCGGCCGCTGGGTCCACGCGCTGGTCATGACGCTGGCCGCCCCCGCCGGTCCGCTGCGGGACGCCGGCACCTCGCTGCGCGACCGGATGACCGAGGCGGCCGACAGGGTGGTCGAGGTGCCGGTCGTGGGCGGCTCGCTCGGGTCACCCTTCACCGGCGCCGCCGGGGTGGGCACCGACCTCGTCGCGGCCGGCGAGCGCCTGGAGGCCTCCGTGCGGACGGTGGCCCTGGTCGTCTCGCTCGTGTCGGTCGCCACGCCGGTCCTGCTGGTCCTGCTCCTGTGGGGCGTCGTGCGGTTGTCCTGGTCACGGCGGGCGGCGGCCCTGGGGCGGGACCTGGACGACCCGCGCACCCAGGAGCTGCTGGCCCTGCGCGCGCTCGTGCGCGAGAGCCCGCGCCGGCTGCGGCAGGTGCACCCGGACCCGGTCGAGGGCTGGCGGTCCGGGGACCGGGCGGTGGTGCGGGCGCTGGCGGACCTGGAGCTCGCGCAGGTCGGTCTGCGCAGCAGGCCGCCCTCGCGCTGACCACCCTCTCGCGCAGACACACGTGCCCGCGCGGGGAGAGAGCGCTCGTGCGCGGGAAGATTCCCCCGCGCGGGGAAAGAGCGCTCGTACGCGGGAAGCTTCACCCGCGCGAGACATTGTTGTCGGCACGCGGGTGGGCGCAGCTTCTCGGCACGCCGGTGCGCGCGGTTCCCCGCACGCGGGTGGGCGCGGCCGAGCCCACCTGGCCCCCGCCTCAGCCGTGCCGCTCGCGCAGCACCCGCTCCACGTCGGACAGCCCGAGACCACGGGCGCGCAGCAGCACGAGCAGGTGGTAGACGAGGTCGGCCGACTCCGCGAGCAGCTCCTCGTCGCCCTGGGCGACCGCGGCGAGGGCGGTCTCGACGCCCTCCTCCCCCACCTTCTGGGCCGCCCGGCGGACGCCGCCCTCGAGCAGCGACGTGGTGTAGGACCCAGCGGGCCGCTCGAGGTCCCGGACCCGGACGACGTCGTCGAGCTCGTGCACGAACGAGCCGGTGACCGCGGCGGGGCCGAAGCAGGTGGCGTCGCCGGTGTGGCAGGTGGGGCCCGCCGGGACCGCGTGCAGCAGGAGGGTGTCGCGGTCGCAGTCGACCTCGACCCGCTCGACCGTCAGCGTGTTGCCGCTGGTCTCCCCCTTGGTCCAGCTCGTGCCGCGGCTGCGCGAGCGGAAGGTCGCCAGCCCGGTGCGCAGGGTGGTCTCCAGCGCCTCCCGGTCGAGGAAGCCGACCATGAGCACCTGGCCGGTGCGGGCGTGCTGCACGACCCCGGGCACCAGACCACCGCTCTTGGCGAAGTCGACGTGGTCCACCGTGGTCCCGGCCGGGAGCAGCGCCACGCTCACGCCGTCAGCTCCGGAACGGTGCGCACGGTCACCCCGGCCTCGGCGAGCCGGCGCTTCAGCGCCGGGATCTCGATGTCGCCGCTGTGGAAGACGGTCGCCGCCAGGGCCCCGTCGACGTCGGCGTCCCGGAACACCTCGACGAAGTGCTCCGGCGCTCCGGCGCCGCCGGAGGCCACGAGCGGGACGTGGCACACCTGCCGCACCGCCGCGAGCTGCTGGACGTCATACCCCTGCCTGACGCCGTCCGAGCCCATGCAGTTGAGGACGATCTCGCCGGCCCCACGCTCCTGCACGTGGCGCACCCAGTCCAGGGTGGTCACCGGCAGGGCCCGGGTGGCGTCGGGGTTGCCGGTGAGCTGGCGGATACGCCATACCCCGTCCTCGTCGCGCAGGCTGTCGACGCCGACCACGACGCACTGCACGCCGAAGGCGTCGGCGAGCTCGGTGACCAGCTCGGGGCGCTGGGTGGCGGGGGTGTTGACCGAGATCTTGTCCGCACCGGCGTGCAGGACGGCGCGCGCCGCGTCGACGGAGCGGATGCCGCCGGCGACGCAGAACGGGATGTCGATCGCCCGGGACACCTGCGTGACCCAGTCGAGGTCGACGGCGCGGCCCTCGGGACTGGCGGTGATGTCGTAGAAGACGAGCTCGTCGGCGCCCTCGCGGGCGTAGCGGGTGGCCAGGGAGACGATGTCTCCCATGTCGACGTGGTCACGGAAGCGGGTGCCCTTGACGACGCGGCCGTCCCGGACGTCGAGGCAGGGGATGATGCGGCGGGCCAGCGTCACAGCCCCTCCTCCTGGATGGCGTCGGTGACGCTCAGCCGGCCCTCGAGCAGCGCCTTGCCCAGGATGATCCCGGCGCACCCCGTGCGGCGGGCCGCGCGCACGTCGTCGACGTTGCGGGCCCCGCCGGAGGCCTGCACCTGCAGCTGCGGCGCCGAGCGGGTCAGGGCTGTGTAGAGGTGGAAGTTGGGACCGCCCAGGGTGCCGTCGCGGCCGATGTCGGTGGTGAGCACGTGGCGCAGCCCCGAGTCGTCGTAGCGGTGCAGGCAGGTGACCAGGTCCTGCTCGGCGACGTCGGTCCAGCCGTCGACGGGCAGGCGCCAGGTGCCGTCCTCGGCGATGCGGGTGTCGAGGGCGACGGTGATGGCCTCAGGCCCGAAGCGCTCGAGGAAGCCCACCACGGTCTCCGGGTCCCGGACCGCCAGGGACCCCACGACGACACGGGTGGCGCCGGCGTCGAGCAGCCGCTGGACGTCGTCGGCGCTGCGCACCCCGCCGCCGGTCTGCACCATCAGGCCGGTGCGGTCCACGATGCTGCCCAGCGTCGCGTCCAGGGTGTAGCGACCCTCCCGCGCCGCGTCGAGGTCGACCAGGTGCAGCCAGCGGGCGCCGGCACGGGCGTAGCCCTCGGCGACCGTCACGGGGTCGTCGGTGTAGCGGGTCTCCTGGTCGTAGTCCCCCTTGAGCAGCCGGACGACGGTGCCCCTGCGCACGTCGATCGCCGGGTAGACGGTGAACGGTCGGGTGGTGCTCACAGCTGAATCACTCCGTGTTCGGTCGGGCAGGTCGGTCATCATCGGTCGACCTCCGTGAGGAAGTTTCGCAGAAGCCGTGCGCCGACGGCCGCCGACCTCTCCGGGTGGAACTGCGCGCCCCAGCGCAGCCCCGACCGGACCACGGCGGTGAAGGTGTCCCCGTGGGTGGTCGCGGCAAGGGTGGACGGTCCGACCGGGGCGGCGTAGGAGTGCACGAAGTAGGCGCGCTCCCCCTCACCGATCCCGGCCAGCAACGGGTCGTCGACGAGCTCGGTGAGCGCGTTCCACCCCATGTGCGGCACCCGGACACCGTAGTCGGCGCGGATCGGCTCCACGGACCCGGGCACCAGTCCCAGGGTCTGCACGCCGCCGTCCTCGGCCGAGCGGCCGAAGAGCAGCTGCATACCCAGGCACACGCCCAGGAGGGGGGCGTGCACCTCGTGGAGCACCTCGACGAGGTCCAGCTCGCGCAGCCGGCGCATGGCCGCCCCGGCGGCCCCGACGCCGGGCAGGACCACCCGGTCGGCGGCCAGGATGTCGCCGCGGTCGGCGGTCAGGC
The DNA here is from genome assembly GCF_000421185.1 of Ornithinimicrobium pekingense DSM 21552. Lineage (GTDB taxonomy): Bacteria > Actinomycetota > Actinomycetes > Actinomycetales > Dermatophilaceae > Ornithinicoccus > Ornithinicoccus pekingensis. Next base: position 41,836 of record NZ_ATWJ01000010.1, on the reverse strand, counting down.
GGGCCGTCGCGCCGAGACGCTCCAGGGCGTAGCTGACCGAGCCGATGTTGGTGCCGCCGGAGTCGACGAGCGCCACGCGCAGGCTCACAGGACGCCCTTCGTCGAGGGCAGCTCGGTGGAGTCACCCTGGCGGGCCAGCGCCATCCGCAGCGCGCGGGCGACGGCCTTGAAGCCGACCTCGATCTGGTGGTGCGTGTTCTCCCCCGTCACCGACAGGTGCAGGGTGCAGCGCATCGCGTCGGCGAAGGAGCGCCAGAAGTGCTCGACCATCTCGGTGGGGAACTCCCCCACCGTCGGCCGGTCGAAGCTGCCCTCGTAGCGGAAGAAGGGGCGCCCGGACAGGTCGACCGCTGCGGTGGCCTGCGCCTCGTCCATGGGCAGGGTGAAGCCGTAGCGGCCGATCCCGCGCTTGTCGCCCAGCGCCGTGCGGACGGCCTCCCCGACGGCCAGCGCGACGTCCTCGATCGTGTGGTGGTCGTCGATGTGCAGGTCCCCGTCGCAGCGGACCGTCATCGAGAAGCCGCCGTGCTTGGCGAGCTGGTCGAGCATGTGGTCGAAGAAGCCGATCCCGGTGGCGGCGTCCGCACCCCCGGCGCGGTCCAGGTCCACGTCGACGGTGATCCGCGTCTCGGCGGTGTTGCGCTCCACGTGCGCGGTGCGTGGCCGGACGGCCAGCTCGTGGGCGATCCGGTCCCAGGTGAGGGTGGCGGTGGCCGCAGGGTCCGGTGCCGCCTGCGGGTCGACGCCGGTGCCGGCGGCGGGGGGCAGCAGGTAGGTGCGGATCCCCAGGTTGGTGCCGAACTCGCGGTCGGTCTCCCGGTCGCCGACCATGACGCTGCGCTCCCAGTCCACGCTCCTGTCCTTGAGCAGGTGGACGACCATGCCGATGCCCGGCTTGCGGGTCCACGGTGCGTCCGGTCCCTCCGCGTGCGGGTCGATGAGGATCTCCCGGAAGCGCACACCCTGGCTGCTCAGGATCTGCAGGAGCAGGTCGTGGGGGGCGTCGAAGTGCTCCTGCGGGAAGGAGTCGGTCCCCAGCCCGTCCTGGTTGCTGACCATGACCAGGTCGTAGCCGGCGTCCTGGATGCGCAGCAGCGCCGGGATGACGCCGTCGACGAGGCGCAGCTTGGCCAGGCTGTCGACCTGGAAGTCCTCGGGCTCGGCGATGATCGTGCCGTCGCGGTCGACGAAGCAGATGGGGCGGGTGGTCATCGGTCGGTCACTCCCAGGGGGATGTCGAGGGCGGAGTCGAGGTCGGTCATCTCGTCGTCGGTGCCGATCGTGATCCGCACGGCGTCGTCGAGGCCGGGCAGGTGGCGCATGTCGCGCACCACGATCCCGGCGGAGGCGAGGGTATGCAGCAGCGCGTCGGGGTCGTCGTGGCGCACCAGCAGGAAGTTGGCGTCGCTGGCGTAGACGGCCCGGACACCGTCGAGCTCGCGCAGGCGCCGCCCCAGCCGGTCCCGCCGCCGCAGGGTCGCGTTGACCCGCTCGCGGGTGGCGGCCAGGGCCTCCTCCGAGAGCGCGGCCAGAGCGAGCCGGGCCACCGGCACGGGGACGGGGTAGGGAGCCTGGACGCGGCGCAGCACCAGGGCGAGGTCCGGGTGGGCGAGGGCGATCCCGACCCGGGCACCGGCGAGCCCGTGCGCCTTGGACAGCGTGCGGAGCACCACCAGGGTCGGGTGCTCCTCCAGCAGGGCCACGGCGGAGCGCTGCTCGGCGAACTCGCCGTAGGCCTCGTCGACCACGACCACCGCCTGGTCGGCCAGCTCGTCGGCCAGCGCCGCCAGCTCGCGCAGCGGCACGACGGTGCCCGTCGGGTTGCCCGGCGAGGCGACGAAGACGACGCGGGCCCCCGCCTCGCGGGCGGCCCGGGCCAGAGCCTGGGTGTCCACCCGCCAGGTCAGCCCGTCGTCGGACTGCGGGACGTCGGTGACCGGGACGCCGTGCAGGCGCGCGGACACGGCATACATCCCGAAGGTCGGCGAGCTCACGACGACCCCGTCGCCGCCGGGGCGGCACAGCGCCCGGACCAGCAGCTCGATCATCTCGTCGCTGCCGCGCCCGACCACCATGCGGTCGGGTGTGGTCGCCCACAGGTCGGCGAACGCCTCGACCAGGGCGGGTGGCTGGGGGTCGGGGTAGCGCCGGCTGGTGCCCCCGGGGTCGGCCGCGCTCGGTGCACCGGACTCGTTGGCGTTGAGCCAGATGCGCGCCGGGACGCCGGGGGCGCTCGTGCGGGCCGACGAGTAGCCGGTGAACCCGCGCAGGTCCTCCCGGACCAGCTGCGCGGGGAAACCGGCCGCCGGCCGGGACCGGCTCTCCGAGCTCATCGTCCCTCCCCGGCCGGGGCCAGGCGCTCCAGCCGCCGGGTCACGGCCCGCTGGTGGGCGTGCAGCTGCTCGGCCTCGGCGAGCACCACGGCGCACGGCCCGACGGCGGCCAGGCCCTCGGGCGTCGCGCGCTGGACCGTCATCGCGATCTGGAAGGCGGCGACGTTGACGCCGCCGGTGAACCGGGCCGCGCCGGCCGTCGGCAGCACGTGGTTGGTCCCCGAGCAGTAGTCGCCGAGGGTCTCGGGCGTGTGGTCGCCCAGGAAGACCGACCCGGCGCGGTCCACGCTGCCGACCCAGCTCTGCGGGTCGCGCACGGACAGGATGAGGTGCTCGGGAGCGTAGTCGTTGGAGACCTCGAACGCGGTCTCCAGGTCGGGGGTGACGACGAGCCGGCTGGCCGACAGCGCCTTGCGGGCGATGTCGGCGCGCGGCAGCGCCTCGACCTGCGCCTCGACCTGGGAGGCGACGGCCTCGGCCAGCTCCCGGGAGTCGGTCAGCAGGATGACCTGGCTGTCCGGGCCGTGCTCGGCCTGGCTCAGCAGGTCCGCGGCGACGAACTCGGCGTCCGCGCCGGCGTCGGCGATCACCAGCACCTCCGAGGGGCCGGCCGGCATGTCGATCCCCGGGCCGCCCTCGGCGGTGGAGACCTGCCGCTTGGCCTCGGTGACCCACGCGTTGCCCGGGCCGAAGATCTTGTCGCAGGCGGGCACCGACTCGGTGCCGTAGGCCATCGCCGCGACCGCCTGCGCCCCACCGACCAGGAAGATGCGGGTGATCCCGCACTCGGCGGCGGCGGTCAGGACGGCCGGGTCTGCGGTGCCGTCGGGACGCGGCGGCGTGCACAGCACGACCTCGCGGCAACCGGCGAGCTGGGCGGGGACCCCGAGCATCAGCGCGGTCGAGGGCAGCGGCGCAGAGCCGGCGGGCACGTAGAGGCCCACCCTGCGGATCGGCCGGACGACGCGCTCGCAGACCACGCCCGGCGCGGTCTCCACGGCATACCCGGGCTGCATGCCGGCCTCGTGGAAGGCGCGGATGCGCCCGGCAGCCTCGGAGATGGCCTCCCGCAGGGCCGGGGTGAGACCCGCGGCTGCGGCGTCGCGGTCGGCGACGCTCACCTCGATGGCCTCCGGCTGCGCCCCGTCGAGGCGGGCGGTGAGCTCGCGCAGGGCCGCGTCTCCTGCAGAGCGGACCTGCTCCAGGATCTCGGTCACCCCGGCCGTCACCTCCGGACCGGCCGCGGCGGTGGCGCGGCGAAGGGCGTCCGCCTGCTCCGGGGCGGTCAGGTCGGCCCACGTCAGCACGTTCATGCCAGCATCCCCTCGACCGGCAGGACCATGAGGTTGTGCGCACCGGCGTGCTTGAGCTGCTCGAGCTTGGCCCAGGACACCGAGCCGTGCACGAGCACCTGGACCGACACCTCGTCGCGGTCGTCGACCTGCGTGATCGTGGGCTCGTGGCCGTCGGGCAGCAGCGGCAGCAGGTCGGTCAGGCCGTCGCGGGAGACCCTCAGCATGAGCAGCCGTGACTCCTTGAGCTGCAGCGCCCCGTCGAGGCGTCGCATGAGCAGGTCGGCAATCTCCTGGCGGCCGTCGTCCAGGGTGGCCGACGGACCGGCGATGACCGCCTCGGAGTGCAGGATCGTGGTGACCGGCTTGAGCTGGTTGGCGCGCAGCGTGCCGCCGGTGGAGACCAGGTCGCACACCACGTCGGCCTGGCCGAGCCTGGGCGCGATCTCCACGGAGCCGTTGAGGACCACGGGCTCGGCGTCGACGCTGTGCTCCTGCAGCCAGCGGCCCAGGGTGCGCGGGTAGGAGGTGGCGATGCGCAGCCCCTCGAGCTGCTGGGGCCCGGTCCACTCCTCGGCGTCGTCGATGGCCACGTCGAGCCGGCAGGTGCCCCAGCCGAGCTGGCGCCACTCCGTCAGGTCGGCGGGGCGTCCCTGCGCCTCGCGCTCCAGGCCGTGCTCGACGAGGACGTTGCGGCCCACGATGCCCACGTCGCACACGCCGTCGGCGATGAGGCCCGGGATGTCGTCGTCGCGCACCAGCAGCAGGTCGACGGGCAGCGACTCGCCGTAGAGGAAGAGCTTGTCGCGGCTCTCGCGCCACGTCAGGCCGCAGGAGGCCAGCAGCTCGCGGGCCGGCTCGCCGAGGCGGCCGGACTTCTGGATGGCCACGCGGAGGCGTTCGCGGGGCTGGGCGGGCGGGGTCATGGTGTCCTTCCGGACGGGGAGGCGGGCAGGGGTCCCGACGGGTGCTGGATGGTCAGGGGCGCGGACGTGACCGCACGGTCTTGTCGGGCGCCACGGTCGCGGGGCGGGGCTCAGCGGGCCAGATGCTCCGGCTCCCCGCCGGCTGCGGCCGAGCGGACCGAGAGCGCGGCGCGATAGCCTCCCGCCCCGCCCTCGAGATGACGGGCGACGCGGCCGATGGTGGTGACGCTGACGCCGGTGCGCTCGTGGATCTGGCGGTAGGACACACCCTCGGCCAGAAGCGGCACGACGCACCACCGGTCGGACAGCGCCTCCAGCTCGGCGGGGGTGCACAGGTCCTCCAGGAAGCTCTGGACCGCCTCGGAACCGTCCAGGCGCGCCAGCACGTCGCACAGCCGCGCGAGGGCGGTGTCGTCGACGGTGCTGCGTCGCTTCATTCTGGAGAAGCCTTCCGGAGGTGGGGAGCGGTGCAGGGCCAGGACCAGGCGCGGCCGGGTGTGCTAACGCGCTAGTACGCTAACACATTCCCCCGGCCCCTCCGCGCCTGCGGCACCCGGCCCACGAGCCCGTCGATGCCGGCGATACCCGCTCGATACCGCACCGGCGCCGGGCCGATACCCCCACGGCGCACTGTGAACGCAGGGACCGCGCCGCCGCGGGCCCGCGCCGGTGCGCCGGCGCCCGTACCGGAAGGGACGACCATGCACACCACCTTCACCCGCCTGGCGGCGGGCAGCTTCGTCACCGCCCTGGTCCTCACCGCCGGCGTGACCGTCGGCGCGGGGGCTACGCCCGACACCCCGGCGCACCGCCTGGTGACCGGCCCCGGCCAGGACCTGCTCTCCAAGCCGCAGGTCCTGCTCGGTGGCGCCGGTGGTGGCGGCGGCGGTGGCGGAGGCGGGGCGGGCAGCCTGCATCGCACCATGGAGTGAGTCCCGGCCGGGCCGGCCGGGACTGGGGTAGCATCCTCGCCACCCCAGCCGCCCAGGAGAACGATGCGCCGCGCCCTGCTCGCCCTGTCCGCCGCCACCCTCGCGCTCTCCGCCTGCGGAGGCGGCGAGGCGACGTTCCCCGGCACTGACGCCTCCGCGCCCTCGGGCACAGGGTCGGCCGCCGGCCCGCTCGAATGCGCCGACCCGCCCGAGCCACCCGCCGAGCCCCTCATGTTCGGGCCGGAGGAGCTGCCGACGCCCAAGAGCGGCGACCCCGCGACCCTCGCCGCCACGGTCGAGACGACGTGCGGGGACCTCGTCGTGGAGCTGTATGCCGCCGACGCTCCGCAGACGGTGGCCTCCTTCGAGTTCCTGGCTGAGCGGGGCTACTGGGAGGACAGCCCCTGCCACCGGCTGACGACCCAGGGCATCTTCGTGCTCCAGTGCGGCGACCCGAGCGGCACCGGGGCCGGCGGCCCGGGCTACGGCTACGGCATCGAGAACGCCCCGGCGGACGGGCTCTACCCGCCCGGCACCCTGGCGATGGCGCGCACCTCGGACCCGAACAGCAACGGAGGCCAGTTCTTCATCGTCTACGACGACACCCAGCTGCCCACCGAGGGTGGCGGCTACAGCGTCTTCGGCCGGGTCACCGAGGGGATGGAGATCGTCGAGGGCGTGGCCGCGGCCGGTGGCCAGACCGACGACCCCAACGGCAGCCCGCCGGCCCAGCCGATCAGCATCCTGTCGGTCGACGTCTCCGGGGGCTAGGGAGGCACCCGCGCCTCCAGCTTCCGCCCGGCCGCTCAGACCTGCGGCTGGGCGAGCTCGACCCGCAGGGCCGAGACGACCTCGGTGCGGGGCACCGTGAACTGGTCCTGCCGCCGCAGGTCCTTCAACGTCACCGTGCCGTCGGCGACCTCCTGGCGTCCCAGGATGGCGACGAAACGGATCCCGGCGCGATCGGCATACCGCAGCTGCTTGCCGAGCTTGCCCCCGTCCAGGACGGCCTCGGTGTTGATCCCGCCGTGGCGCAGCTGGGAGGCGAGGGCGAGCTGGTCGTCGAGCAGCTCGGCGTCGACCTGCGGCACCAGCGCCTGCACGGTGGACTCCCCCGTCGAGGCCTCCAGCAGCCCCGCCTCGCGCAGCTGCCAGAAGAGGCGGGACAGCCCGATCGAGATGCCGACACCGGGAAGGCGCGACCTGGTGTACTGGCCCGCCAGGTTGTCGTAGCGCCCGCCGGAGCAGATCGAGCCGATCTGCGGGTGCTCGTCCAGCGTTGTCTCGTAGACGGTGCCGGTGTAGTAGTCCAGCCCGCGCGCGATCGAGAAGTTGAGGCAGTAGTCGCTCTCCGGCACGCCCAGGGCACGCACGAGGGTGAGCACCTCACGCAGCTCGGCGACACCCTCGGCGAGCGAGGCGCTGCCGCGGGAGCCGCGCTCGACCTCGGCGAGACGTGCAAGGGCGTCGTCATGGCCCGTGGAGCGCACCTGCACGAAGGCGAGGATCTGCTCGACGACCTCGTCGGCCAGGCCGAAGCCCGCACCGGTCAGCGTGCTGCGCAGGTGGTCGGGGCCGCGCTTGTCGAGCTTGTCGACCTCGCGCAGGACGGCCGCCTGCTGCTCGGCGTCGGTGATGCCCAGGTCCTCGTAGAACCCGCGCAGGAGCTTGCGGTTGTTGACCTGGATCGTGAACGAGCCGATCGCCAGGTCGGTGAAGATAGCGTGGATGATCGCGGGGCACTCGGCGTCGTGCCGGACCGACAGCTCGTCCTTGCCGATGATGTCGACGTCGCACTGGTAGAACTCGCGGAACCGGCCGCGCTGGGGCCGCTCGCCGCGGTAGACCCGCTGCATCTGGTAGCGGCGGAAGGGGAAGGTGAGCTGGTGCTCGTGCTCGGCGACGTAGCGGGCCAGCGGGACCGTCAGGTCGAAGCGCAGCGCCATCTCGGGCAGCGCGGGCCCCTCGGCGGACGTGTCCGCCTCGCGGGACTTCTCCAGCGCCCCGGTCGACTGCACAAAGTAGACCTGGCGCTCGGTCTCGCCCCCTGTCTTGGTGAGCAGCACGTCGGACCGCTCGAAGACCGGCGTCTCGATCGGCAGGAACCCGAACCGCTCGTAGCCGGAGCGGATGGCGTCCAGCATGCGCTGGAAGGCGATCTGCTCGGCGGGCAGCAGCTCGAGGACACCGGACGGCGTGCGGGGGGTGATCACCGGGCGAGTGTATCGAGGGCCGAGCGGCCTCCCGGCCAGCGGACCGGCTACCTGCGACGCCTTGCTGTCAGGAACACGTGATGCATCAGGTGGCTCTCGCAACGACGCGTCGTGAGTGGAGGGGCGGCCCGCGAGGTGCCCGCTCGGGCCGGCGTGGCGACCGTGGTCAGCCGGCAAGCCCCTGCAGGTAGGGGTTGGTGGTGCGCTCACGGGCCATCGTGGTCGCCGGGCCGTGCCCGGGCAGCACCAGGGTGGAGTCGGCCATCGGCAGCACGACGTCACGCAGGGACCGCTGCATGGCGGCGGGGTCTCCCCCGGCCAGGTCGGTACGGCCGATCGACCCGGCGAAGAGGACGTCGCCGGAGAGCACGGTGCGGTCCAGGTCGTCCGCGGGGATCCCGTGCGGCAGGGCCGGCAGGCCGAACACCACGGAGCCCTCGGTATGCCCCGGGGCGTGGGCGACGTCCACCTGCAGCCCCGCCAGCTCCAGGGTCTGCCGGTCGGTCACCTCGACGACCGTCTCGGGCTCGCGCCAGGTCGCGGCCCGGCCGAACTGCTGCTCGAGGGCCGCCCGGACCGGCTCGCCGAGCAGGGCGAGCGGGTCCTCCAGCCGGTAGCGGTCGTCGCCGTGGATGTAGGCGGCTGTCGTGCCCCCGCACACCGGCGTGACCGACCAGACGTGGTCGGCGTGGCCGTGCGTCAGGAGCACCGCGGCCGGACGCAGCCGGTGCTCGGCGAGGACCTCCGCGACGCGGTCGGTCACCCCGATCCCGGGGTCGACGACGAGACACTCCTCGCCCGGGCCCGGGGCGAGGACGTAGCAGTTGGTGCCGAAGGCGTCGGCGACGATGCTGCGGACGAACACAGGGCGACCCTACGCCGACCTCCGACCGCCCGGCTCGGTTCGGTTCGGTAGTGTCGTCCCACGCCATGTCAGTCGAGCAGACCCCGATGGTCGAGCCCGCGGTCGAGAGAGGCCACCACGTGTCCGAGCAGACGCCCAAGCCAGTCCCCACCCCGCCCTCGCCCGCCATGCTGGCGGCGCGCAGGCCCGCGGTCCCCCGCCCTCCGGCACCGGCCGGTGACGCCGGTGGCCCCGGGGCGGCCACGTCCGCGACGCCCGCCGAGTCCGTCGCCCCGACGGCTCCCAGCGAGTCGGTCAGGCATGGCCGGGTCGGCGAGGACGGCACGGTCTACGTGACCCTGGCCGACGGCACCGAGCGCGAGGTCGGCTCCTACCCGGACGCCTCGCCCGAGGAGGCCCTGGCCTACTTCGCCCGGAAGTACGACGAGCTGGTCGCCTCGGCCGATCTCCTCGCCCAGCGCCTCGCGCACACCGAGGTCTCCGCCCACGACGCACGACAGTCGCTGGCGCACCTGAAGGAGCAGATCGGCGACGCGCACGTGGTCGGCGACCTCGCCGCCCTGGAGGCCACGGTCGCCGCCCTGGACGAGTCGGTCGCGGCCAAGTCGGCCGCGGAGGCCCAGCAGCGGGCGGCCGCCAAGGCCGAGGCCGTGGTGCGGCGGGAGGAGCTCGTGGTGGAGGCCGAGACGCTGGCCGACACCGATCCCGCGAAGGTGCAGTGGAAGCAGGCGTCCAGCCGGGTGCGCGAGCTGCTCGACGAGTGGAAGGCGCACCAGCGCTCCGGCCCGCGCCTGGACAAGGACGTGGAGAACGCGCTGTGGAAGCGGTTCAGCCACGCCCGCACCGCCTTCGACAAGAAGCGCAAGACCTGGTTCGCCCAGCTCGACGAGCAGCACGGGCAGGCCAAGGCCCTCAAGGAGAAGCTCGTGCGTGAGGCGGAGGCGCTGGCGACCAGCAAGGACTGGGGCCCGACCGCCGGTGCGTTCAAGCGCCTCATGCAGGACTGGAAGCGCGCCGGACGGGCCGCCCGCTCCGACGACGACGCGCTGTGGGCACGTTTCAAGGCCGCCCAGGACACCTTCTTCGACGCCAAGGACCAGGTCGTGGCCGCCGAGGAGGCGGAGTACGCCGAGAACCTCGTGGTCAAGGAGGCTCTCCTCGCCGAGGCGGAGGCGATCACCGTCGACGAGGAGCACCTGGAGTCGGCCAAGGCCGAGCTGCGCCGCATCCAGGACCGGTGGGACGCCGCCGGCAAGGTCCCGCGTGCGGACATCCGACGGGTCGAGGGCCGGCTGCGGGCCGTCGAGCAGCAGGTCCGCGACCTCGAGGACAAGCAGTGGAAGCGGTCGGACCCCGAGCTGACCGCCCGCGCCCAGTCGATGGCCGAGCAGCTCGAGCGCGCGGTGCAGGGCCTGGAGTCTGACCTGGCGGCCGCCCGGGCCGCCGGTGACGACGGACGGGCCGAAGCGCTCGAGGCCGAGCTGGCCACCAAGCGGCTCTGGCTCGACTCGGCACGCGGCAACCTGTCGTGACCGCCCCCGTGACGGAGGCCGCTACCCGCGTGACCCAGGTCGCCGACGGGCTGTGCAGCTATCTCGACGCCTCCCCCTCACCGTTCCACGCCGTCGACTCCGCTGCCGCCCTCCTGCGCGAGGCCGGCTTCACCGAGCTCGCCGAGACCGAGGCGACGCCGACCGCACCGGGCAGATATGTCGTGCGCCGCGGCGGGTCCCTCCTGGCCTGGTCCACCGCCGAGGTGGGCGACGCGCGGACCCCGGCGACGCCATACCGGGTGGTCGGGGCCCACACCGACTCGCCCAACCTGCGGATCAAGCCGCGGCCCGACTGGACGCGTGCCGGGTGGCAGATGCTCGGCGTGGAGGTCTACGGCGGTGCGCTGACCAACTCCTGGCTCGACCGTGACCTGGGGCTTTCCGGCCGCGTCACCGTGCGCGACGCCGGGGCGCCCGGGGGCTTCAGCGACCGGCTGTTCCGCACCGACGACCCGGTGCTGCGGGTGTCCCAGCTGGCGATCCACCTGGACCGCACGGTGCGCTCCGAGGGGCTGCAGCTCAACGACCAGCAGCACCTGGCCCCGCACTGGGGTCTGGGCGTGGGCAGGCGCTCGTTCCGCGAGTGGCTGGCGGGGCTGGTCGAGGTCGACGCCGAGGACCTGCTCGGCTTCGACGCGATGACCCACGACCTGACACCCGCCCGTCGCATCGGCACCGACGGCGAGCTCATCGCCTCCGCGCGGCTGGACAACCTGGCCACGAGCTACGCCGCCGTGCGGGCGCTGCTCGAGGCGGTGGAGTCCGCCCCCGACGCGACCAGGCGCACGCCGTCGATCCCGCTCATCGTGCTCTTCGACCACGAGGAGGTCGGCAGCATGTCCGAGCGCGGTGCGCAGTCGACGTTCCTGCCGGCGTGGCTGGAGCGCATCGTGCTGGCCGCCGGCGGCACCCGCGAGGACTACTGGCGCGCCCTGGCCGGGTCGGTGATCGCCTCGGGCGACATGGCGCACGCCACGCACCCGAACTACGCCGAGCGCCACGAGCCGGAGCACCCGATCCTCATGAACGGCGGGCCCGTGCTCAAGGTCAACACCAACCTGCGCTACGCCACGGACTCCCTCGGCGCGGCAGCGTTCGCGCTGGCGTGCGAGCAGGCCGGGGTGCCGATGCAGACCTTCGTGACGCGCTCCGACCTGCCCTGCGGGTCGACCGTCGGACCGATGACCTCGGCGCTCACGGGGGCCACGACGGTCGACTTCGGCGCGCCGGTGCTCTCGATGCACTCCACGCGGGAGATCTGCGGCACGCTCGACCAGGCCGCCTACGCCGCGGCGCTGGCTGCCTTCCTGGCACCCCGCGCCTGACCCACCACCCCCGCCCTCACCGACCGGCGACGTCGGGTGCACGCCCCCAGCCCGACCGGCGACGTCGGGTGCACGCCGCAGCGGTCACCGAGGACGTGGTCTGCTCGCGGAGCGAACCGGCGCCGTCCCCGGTCGGGCGTATGCCGTACCTGAGCCGTCCCCGGTCGGGCGTCGGCTGTGCCTGCGCCGTCCCCGGTCGGGTCAGGCGCTCCGCCCCCGCCGGTGCGGGTCGGTGGAGGCTGTGCCGGTGACGCGGTAGGCGTCCAGGACGCCGGAGACCCTCCGCACGGCCCGGATGACCGACTCCAGGTGCGAAGGATCGGCCATCTCGAAGGTGAACTTCGACAGCGCCACCCGGTCGCGCCCGGTCTGCACGGAGGCCGAGAGGATGTTGACGTGCTGGTCGGAGAGCACGTTGGTGATGTCTGAGAGCAGCCGGGGCCGGTCGAGCGCCTCCACCTGCAGGTTGACCAGGAACAGGCTGGAGGCCGTCGGGGCCCACGCCACCGGGAGGATGCGCTCGGGCTGCTTGACCTCGAGCTGCTCGGCGTTGGTGCAGTCGGTGCGGTGCACCGACACGCCACGGCCGTGGGTGACGAAGCCCATGATCGGGTCGCCGGGCACGGGCGTGCAGCACTTGGCCAGCTTGACCCAGACGTCGTCGGTGCCGACGACCGTGACGCCCGGGTCGGTCTTGGCCTGCGCCCGACCGCGTCGCGGCGGGGTGGTCGCCTCGGCCAGGTCCTCCTCGGCGCCGTCCTCCCCGCCCAGCGTCGAGACCAGCTGCCCCACGACGTGCTGAGCGGAGATGTGGTGCTCACCCACCGCCGCGAACAGGCCGTCGATGTCCTTGTAGTTCAGCTCGCCCGCGACGGCGGTGAGGGTGTCGTGCGACATGAGCCGCTGCAGCGGCTGGTTCTGCTTGCGCAGCACCTTGGCGATCTGGTCCTTGCCGGAGTCGATCATCTCCTCGCGCCGCTCGCGCGTGAACCACTGCCGGATCTTGTTGCGGGCGCGGGCGCTCTTGACGAAGGTCAGCCAGTCACGGCTCGGGCCCGCGTCCTCGGCCTTGCTCGTGATGATCTCGACCGTGTCGCCGTTGACCAGCTCGGAGTCCAGCGGCACGAGCTTGCCGTTGACCCGGCCGCCGACGCACCTGTGCCCCACCTCGGTGTGCACGGCGTAGGCGAAGTCCACCGGAGTCGCACCGGCGGGCAGCGCCATCACGTCACCTCCGGGGGTGAAGACGTAGACCTCCGCCGAGCCGATCTCGAAGCGCAGCGAGTCGAGAAACTCCCCCGGGTCGGCGGTCTCGCGCTGCCAGTCGATGAGCTGGCGCAGCCACTGCATACCCTCCAGCGCCCCGGGGGCCCCGTCCGAGCCGGCCAGGGCCTTGGTGCCGTCGGGCGCCTGCTCCTTGTACTTCCAGTGCGCCGCCACGCCGTACTCGGCCCGGCGGTGCATCTGGTGCGTGCGGATCTGGATCTCGACCGGCTTGCCCTCGGGCCCGATGACCGTCGTGTGCAGCGACTGGTACATGTTGAACTTCGGCATCGCGATGTAGTCCTTGAACCGCCCCGGCACCGGGTTCCACCGGCTGTGCAGGGCGCCGAGCACCGCGTAGCAGTCCTGGATCGAGTCGACGAGCACGCGCACGCCCACCAGGTCGTAGATCTTGTCGAAGTCGTGCCCCCGCACGATCATCTTCTGGTAGACGGAGTAGTAGTGCTTGGGCCGGCCCGTGATGGTCGCCCGGATCTTGCTGGTCTTGAGCTCCTCGGCGATGTCGGCGCGGATCTTGGCCAGCAGCTCCTCCCGCGCCGGCGCCCGCTGCGCCACCATCCGCACGATCTCGTCGTAGACCTTGGGGTAGAGCTGGGCGAAGGACAGGTCCTCCAGCTCCCACTTGATCGTGTTCATCCCCAGGCGGTGGGCCAGCGGGGCGTAGATCTCCAGGGTCTCCGACGCCTTGCGCGCGGCAGACTCCGCGGAGACGTAGCGCCACGTGCGGGCGTTGTGCAGCCGGTCGGCCAGCTTGATGACCAGCACCCGGATGTCGCGGGCCATGGCCACGACCATCTTGCGCACGGTCTCGGCCTGCGCGGCGTCGCCGTAGGTCATCTTGTCGAGCTTGGTCACCCCGTCGACGAGCATCGCGATCTCGTCGCCGAAGTCGGTGCGCAGCTGCTCGAGGGAGTATGCGGTGTCCTCGACCGTGTCGTGCAGGAGCGCCGCCGCGATCGTCGAGGGGGTCATGCCGAGCTCGGCCAGGATCGTCGCCACCGCCAACGGGTGGGTGATGTAGGCGTCGCCGCTCTTGCGCTTCTGCCCCTGGTGGGCCCGGGCCGCGACGGCGTAGGCCCGTTCGATCAGGCTGAGGTCGGCCTTGGGGTGGGTGGCCCGCACGGAACGCAGGAGCGGCTCGAGCGCAGGGTTGGTGGTGGAGGAGCGGCCGCCGAGCCGGGCCCAGCGCGGGCGCAGCCCGCCACCCGACCGGGTGGTCGGGGAGCTCGGCGCCGTGTCGCTCATGACGAGATCATAGGTGCTCGCGCTGTGCGGCCCGGCCCCGTCCCCGGGGCACCGCGCGCGGCGGGACACCGGCCCCCGACTGTGCGGGTCACACCGTGAGGATGGACGACACGTCGTAGCGCTCGAGCCGGTCACGGCCCTGCAGCGAGCCGATCTCCAGGACCAGCTCGATCGCGGCCACGCTGGCTCCGCACCGCTCGATGAGCTCGCAGGTGGCCGCCAGGGTGCCGCCGGTGGCCAGGACGTCGTCGACGATCAGCACGCGCTCCCCGTTGGAGACCGCGTCCTGGTGGATCTCCAGCGTGGCCGTGCCGTACTCCAGGGCGTAGGAGCGGGAGTGCACGGCCGAGGGCAGCTTGCCCTCCTTGCGCACGGGCACGAAGCCGACACCGAGGGCGTGGGCGATCATGGCGCCGAGGATGAAGCCGCGGGCCTCGATCCCGGCCACCACGTCGACCCTGCCCTGCCGGCGGTGCACCGTGTCGGCCACGATGCGGTCACGCAGGGACGGGTCGAGCAGCAGCGGCGTGAAGTCCTTGAACACCACGCCGTTGATCGGGAAGTCGGGGATGTCCCGCATGCCGGCCAGCACGTCGCGGGCGAGCCCGTGGTCCTGGGTGGCCCGGTCGACATGCGCGGGGTGCGCCTGGGGGTCCGTGTCCATGTGCCGCACCTGCCCGGTTCAGCCGCGCCGCTTGCGCCGCGGCTGGTTGCGCGGGCCGCGCTGGGCGTAGGGGTGCAGCTGGCGTCCCTGCGCCCGCGCCTGCGCGCCCTCCGTCTCCGACGGGCGCGGCCCGGTGCCCGCGGGGACCTGTGCCGGCTCGGCCTCGTCGGCCACGGACGGGGGCCCGAGCACCGTGTCGGCCTCGGTGTGCGTCTCCGCACCGGCGGCACCGCCGGAGCGGCGCGCCGCGCGCTCGGCCCGCCGGGTGACCGACGAGTCGTGCTTCTTGATCTCCGCCTCACCCTGGCGCAGGTGGACCAGGAGCGGGGTCGCGATGAAGATCGAGGAGTAGGTGCCGACGGCGATGCCGATGAACAACGCCCAGGACAGGTCCACGAGCGTCCCCGGCCCGATGAGGGTGATGCCGACCAGCAGGATGACCGCGACCGGCAGCAGGGCGACGATCGAGGTGTTGATCGACCGGACGATCGTCTGGTTGACCGCCAGGTTGGCGGCCTCGGCGTAGGTCATCCGGCGCGTGTCGAAGGCGTGGTCGGTGTTCTCGCGCACCTTGTCGAAGACCACGATCGTGTCGTAGATCGAGTAGCCCAGGATCGTCAGGAAGCCGATGACCGAGGCGGGCGAGACCTCGATGCCGATCAGCGCGTAGATCCCCAGGGTGAACAGGACGTCGTGCACGAGGGCGACGAGCGCCGCGACGGCCATCTTCCAGGTGCGGAAGTAGAGGCTGAGCACCACCGTGACCAGGGCCAGGAAGACGCCCAGGGCGATCAGCGCACGCTGGGTGACGGTCTCGCCCCAGGAGGGTCCGACCAGCGAGCTGGTCACCGACTCCACGGGGACGCCGAACTCCTCGGCGAGGTCGGCTCGCAGCTCCTCGGCCTCGAGGTCCTCCATCTCCCCGGTCTGGACGCGCACGGTGTCGTCACCGATCCGCGTCACGGTCGTCGTCTCGCCCGGAGCGGCGGCGTCGACCACGTCGCCGGCGCGGCTCTCGTAGCCGTCCATGTCCTGGACGGCCGAGACGCGCAGCTCGGTGCCGCCGCGGAACTCGATGCCGAAGTTGAGGCCGAGGCCGAGGAGGCCGACCAGCGACACCACGGTCAGCACCAGGGAGATCAGGTAGAAGCGGTTGCGCCGCCCGACGATGTCGTAGGACTTCTTGCCCGAGTACAGGTCGTTACCGAGCTGGCTGAAGCGCGACATCAGACCACACCGCCTTCCAGCTCTTCACGGGTATGCCGTCTGCGTCCCGGCGCGACGAGATCGGGCTCGCGGATCTGGCCACGGCCCAGGTAGGCCGAGCGCTTGGCGCCCAGGCGCTCGGGCTCCATGCCCGACCACCTGCGGCCCTCCCCGAAGAACGGCGAGTTGGCCAGGATGCTGACGACCGGGTGGGTGAACATCATCACGACGACGAGGTCCATGATCGTGGTCAGGCCCAGCATGAACGCGAACGCCTTCACGCCCGCCTCGGACAGGAAGTAGAGGACGCCGGCCGCCAGGAGGTTGACGACGTCGGAGATGATGATCGTCTGCCGCGCCCGTGCCCAGCCGGTGTCCACGGCATACCGCAGCGGCCGTCCGGCGCGCACCTCGTCGCGGATGCGCTCGAAGTAGACGATGAAGCTGTCCGCCGTGATGCCGATCGAGACGATCAGGCCCGTGACCCCGGCCATCGTCAGGCGGAAGTTCGTGGCCCAGCCCAGCAGGGTCACCGCGCCGTAGGCCAGGGTCCCGGCGACGACCAGCGAGGCGATCGCCACGAACCCGAGGGCGTGGTACTGCACCAGCATGAAGACGAAGACGAGCACCAGGCCGATGGCCCCGGCGATGAGGCCCCAGCGCAGCTGCTCACCACCCAGGGTCGGGCTGATCTGCTCGGAGGTCTGCACGTCGAAGCTCAGCGGCAGCGCGCCGAACTTGAGCTGGTTGGCCAGCGTCTGCGCCTCCTCCACGGTGAAGTCGCCGGTGATCGTGGCGACGCCGTTGGGGATGACGCTGTTGACGGTCGGCGCGGAGATGACCTCACCGTCCAGGACCATCGCGAAGCGGTTCTGCGCGGAGTTCTGGGGGTAGCCCATGAGTCGGGAGGTGACGTCGGCGAAGGTCTGGCCGCCCTCGTCGTCGAAGGTCAGCACGACCTCCCAGCGGCCGGTGACCCCGCCGCCCTGCGTCTGCTCGGGGCCGGAGGTGGCGTCGACCAGCGCGCCACCGGAGATCTCGGCCGGGCCGAGGATGTACTTCTCGGTCCCCTCGGCGTTGCACACGACCAGCGGCTGGTCACTGGCAGCGTTGGCGGCCGCGTCGGACAGCTCGTCGCCGCACTGGCTCTCGGTGAACTGCTGCTGCAGCTCGGGGGTGACCTGCGCGAGGTCGGAGGGGTTGCTGGCGGGCGGCGCCTCCTCTGCGGGCGGTGCCGGCTCGGTCGTCTCGGCGGCGTCGTCGGCCCCGGCGGCGAGCAGGCCGGCGCCGCCGCGGTTCTCGACGGTCGTGGCCTGCGCGGGCAGGCTCTCGCCGCCGCGGTTCTCCTCGGTCTGCTGCGCGTCGTCCCCGGCGTCCTCGGGCGGGGAGAGCTGCTCGACGCGCTCCTGCAGCTGCGGGGAGGGCAGCGGCAGCTCGCGCGGCGCCTGCGGCTCCTCGCCGGCCGGGAACGCGGGCGCGGCCACGAGGACCGGACGGAAGAACATCTGCGAGGACCGGCTGAGGGCCTCCAGCTGCGACGGGGTCGGGTTGCCCGGGATGGCGACCGAGATGTTCTGGCCCAGGCGGGTGACCTCGGCCTCGGCGGTGCCGGTGCCGTCGACGCGACGCCGGATGATGTCGATGGCCTGGTCGAGCTGCTCGGTGCCGATCGAGGCGCCGTCCTCGGTCTCGGGCGCGAGCACCACCTGGCGGCCGCCGGCGAGGTCCAGGCCCAGCTGCGGGGTGAGCGCCGCCTGGGGCGTGGCCCACAGGTGGGCGGCGCCGATGCCGGCGAAGAGTGCGATGGTCAGGACGAGGAGGGTGACGAGCGTGCGGACCGGGCCGCGGGTGCGCGGGTTGCGGCGGGCCCGGCTCTTGCCGCGTCCTCCGGCGCCGCGGCCCTGACGGCGGCCGCCCTGGTCGGACAGGCCGGGCAGGTCCTCCTCGCGCCGCGACCCCCGGGTGGACAGCGACATCAGGCGGTCTCCCCCGGCTGCGCGCCGCCGGCGGGGCGGGACGCGTCGGGCACGATGGCGCGACGCGCGACCCGGAGGACGACACCGGGGGCGACCTCCAGGTGCACCACGTCCCCCTCGATGGCCGAGATCGTGCCGAAGATGCCGGCCGCGGCCATGACCTCCTGGCCGACCTCGAGCCCGGCCTGCGCCTCCGCGACCGCCCGCGCGCGCTTGCGCTGGGTGAACATCAGGTAGAGCAGCACCGCGAACGGGAGCGCCAGGAGCAGGATGGTGGACAGGCCCCCACCCGACCCGGGTGCGGCGGTGGCCAGTGGCGTCATCGGTGAACCTTCTCGTCTGGAATGTGGTGCCGCTGTTCAGGCACCGGCCCGCGCCGATCATGACGCAGGCACCGGAGGGAGTCTAGGTGAGCGCGGGGACGCCACCAAAGACCAGGTATGTCGTGTCCGTCGCCGCGCTAGGGCAGGTCGTCGTCCAGCGGCAGGGCCTCCTGCGCGTCGGCTCCCGCCAGCCGTCCGCCGCCGGAGGCTGCACCGGTGAAGGCGGCCGCGTCGCGTGGCGCCGCCAGGCCCAGGTGCTCCCACGCGGTGGGGCTGGCCGCCCGCCCGCGCGGGGTGCGGACCATGAAGCCCTCCCGGACGAGGTAGGGCTCGGCGACCGTCTCGACGGTGTCGGGCTCCTCACCCACCGCCACCGCCAGCGTCGAGAGCCCGACCGGCCCACCGCCGAAGCGGGTGCACAGGGCCTCCAGGACCGCGCGGTCGAGCCTGTCCAGGCCCAGGGCGTCGACGTCGAAGAGCTCCAGGGCCGCCCGGGCCGCGGCCTCGTCGACCCGCCCCTGGCCGTGCACCTGGGCCCAGTCGCGCACGCGGCGCAGCAGGCGGTTGGCGATCCGGGGCGTCCCGCGGGAGCGTGAGGCGATCTGGGTGATGCCGGCCTCGTCGGCCTCGATGCCCAGCAGCTCGGCGTTGCGCGTGAGGATGGTGACCAGGTCGGCGGCGGCGTAGAAGTCGAGGTGCCCGGTGAAGCCGAAGCGGTCCCGCAGGGGCGCCGGCAGCAGCCCCGCGCGCGTCGTCGCACCGACGACCGTGAAGGGGGGCAGCTCCAGGGGGATCGCGGTGGCGCCCGGGCCCTTGCCGACGATGACGTCGACGCGGAAGTCCTCCATCGCCAGGTAGAGCATCTCCTCGGCGGGCCGGGACATCCGGTGGATCTCGTCGAGGAAGAGCACCTCACCCTCCACGAGCGAGGACAGCACCGCCGCCAGGTCTCCGGCGTGCTGGATGGCCGGGCCGCTGGTGATGCGGATCGGCTGCTCCAGCTCGCCGGCGATGATCATCGCCAGGGTCGTCTTGCCCAGGCCGGGCGGCCCGGAGAGCAGCACGTGGTCGGGCGGGGCCTGCCGGCGGCGGGCCGCCTCCAGGACGAGGCCGAGCTGGTCGCGCACCCGCTGCTGGCCGGGGAAGTCGTCCAGCCGACGGGGGCGCAGGGCCGCCTCGACGCGTCGTTCGTCGTCGGTGGAGCCCGGGTCGAGCATGCGGCCGACACCAGGGTCCTCCCCCGCTCCGAAGTCGACCTCGCGGGACCCGTCGTCGAAGGCCTGCGTCACCGGCCCAGCTCCCGGAGGGCGGCCCGGAGGATGTCGGAGACACCGGCCGGCGCGTCCTGGGCCCCGGTGACCCTCGTGACCGCGTCGGAAGCCTGCTTCGCCGACCAGCCCAGGCCCTCGAGGGCCTCCCGGACCTGGCCGAGGACCCCGTCGTCGACCGCCGCGCCGCCGGGCTGCACGGACAGGTCGGCCGGGTCGACGCCGACGGCGAGGATCTTGTCCTTAAGCTCCAGGACCAGCCGCTCGGCGGACTTGCGCCCGATCCCGGGCACCTTCGTCAGGGCGGCCAGGTCGCCCTGAGCGATCGCCCGCCGGACCGTGTCGGGAGCGTGGACCGAGAGCATCGCCAGTGCCAGCCGGGGCCCGACGCCGGAGACGGTCTGCACCTGCTCGAACAGCGCCTTGGCGTCCGCCCCGCGGAAGCCGTAGAGGGTCAGCGACTCCTCCCGCACCACCAGGCTGGTCTCCAGGGTGGCCTCCTGCCCGGTCCGGCACTCGGCGGCCGTGCCGGGGGTGGTGTGCACGAGCAGCCCGATGCCGCCGACCTCGACGACGACGTGGTCAAGGCCGACGTGGCGGACCGGACCGCGCACCGAAGCAATCACTGGGAGGTTCCTCCTGAGGGTGTGGTCGGGCGGGCGGCGCCGGCCCGGACGCCGGCGGCGCCGGACCTGGCGGCCGCGGAGCGTGCCGCGGTGCGGTGCTGGGCGTGCAGCTGGGCGAGCCGGTTGGGCGCGGCCTCCCGGGCCCGGCGCTCCGCCTGCTGGATGAGGTTGGCGCTGCCCCCTCCCGCGGCCGCGAGGCGGTCGTCGGCGCCGCTGCGCCACAGGTGGCAGATCGCCAGGGCGAGGGCGTCCGCGGCGTCGGCCGGCCGGGGCGCGACGTCCAGGGCCAGGATCCGCGTGACCATGCTGGTCACCTGCGCCTTGTCCGCGCGGCCGTTGCCGGTCACCGCCGCCTTGACCTCCGAGGGGGTGTGCAGCCCCAGCGCCAGCCCGAGCCGGGCGGCGGCGAGCATCGGGATGGCGGAGGCCTGGGCGGTGCCCATGATCCCCTTGATGTTGGCCTTGGCGAACACCCGCTCGACCGCGATCGCCTCCGGCTGCCAGTCGGAAAGCCACTGGTCGATCTCGGTCTGCACCGACAGCAGACGCTCCTGCGGGTCGTCGGTCGCGGGGGTTCGCACCACCCCGACCGCGACCATGCGCAGCCGGCGTCCCGGCAGGCCCTCCACCACACCCAGGCCGCACCGGGTCAGGCCGGGGTCGACGCCGAGCACGCGCACGCGGGCCTCCTCCGGTATGCCGTCCTCCGCGCGCTCCTCGCGGCGCCGCGCGGCGGTGTGTGGACAGGTGTTCGGAGTCCTACGCTACCCCGGGACCGCGGACGCACCGGCCTGCGACACGCCCCGCCGGGGCGGACGCTCAGTCCGCCTCGACCTCCTGCAGGACCGCGTCCGGGATGTCGGCGTTGGTGTAGACGTTCTGCACGTCGTCGCAGTCCTCCAGGGCGTCGACGACCTTCATCACCTTGCGGGCACCGTCGGCGTCGACCGTGACCTCCATCGTGGGCACGAAGGTGACCTCGGCGGAGTCGTAGTCGACCCCCGCGTCCTGCAGGGCCGTGCGCACGGCGACGACGTCGCCGGCCTCGCTGAGCACCTCGAAGGCGTCGTCCAGGTCCTGGACGTCCTCGGCACCGGCCTCGAGCACGATCTCCAGCAGCCCGTCCTCGGTCAGCTCGCCCGACTCCTGCTCCTTGGGCACCACGACCTGCCCCTTGCGGTTGAACAGGTAGGCCACCGACCCGCTGTCGGCCATCGAGCCTCCGTTGCGCGTCAGGGCGGTGCGGACCTCCATGACAGCACGGTTCTTGTTGTCGGTCAGGCACTCGATGTAGAGCGCGACGCCACCCGACGCGTAGCCCTCGTAGGTCAGGGCCTCGTAGGCCGCCCCACCGGCCTCGGCGCCGGAGCCGCGCTTGACCGCACGGTCGATGTTGTCGTTGGGGACCGAGGACTTCTTGGCCTTCTGGATCGCGTCGAAGAGGGTGGGGTTGCCGGCCGGGTCACCACCACCCGTGCGGGCCGCGACCTCGATGTTCTTGATCAGCTTGGCGAAGAGCTTGCCGCGCTTCGCGTCGATGACCGCCTTCTTGTGCTTGGTCGTCGCCCACTTGGAGTGACCCGACATCAGCTCTCACCCACCTACCTCGACCGGACCTGAACGGCCTCCGACTCTACCCGTGAGCCCACGGACCACCGAATCCCGTTTCCCGTCCTCGCGCTGCGGGACGCTCAGCGCGCGTCGGCCACCCGTGCCGCCGCGCACATCCGGACGAAGAGCTCGTGCACGCGGTGGTCGTCGGTGACCTCCGGGTGGAAGGACGTCGCGAGCAGGTTGCCCTGCCGCACGGCGACCACCGCGTCGTCGACGCGGGCGAGGACCTCGACGCCGGGCCCGTGGTCCTCGACGCGCGGGGCACGGATGAAGACGGCCCGGAAGGTGCGGCCCTCGTCCTCGACCCCCTCGACGTGCAGGTCGGACTCGAAGGAGTCGACCTGGCGCCCGAAGGCGTTGCGGCGGACCGTCATGTCGATGCCGCCGAAGGTCTGCTGCTCGGCGTGACCGTCCAGGATCCGGTCGGCCAGCTGGATCATGCCGGCGCAGGACCCGAACACCGGCAGCCCGTCGGCGATCCGGGCGCGCAGCGGCTCGTGCAGGCCGAAGAGCCGGCTGAGCCGGTCGATGGTGGTCGACTCACCGCCGGGGACGACCAGTCCGTCCAGGTCCGTGAGCTCGGCCGGGCGCCGCACCGTCCGGGTGCGGGCCCCGGCCAGCTCGAGGGCGGCCAGATGCTCGCGGACGTCACCCTGGACGGCGAGGACGCCGACCAGCGGGCGCTCGCCCCGGGCTTCTGGTGCGCCCGGCGCGGTGGTGCGCGCCCGCTCGTCGGTCGCCGTGGTCACCAGCCGCGCTCGGCGAGGCGGTGCGGGACGGGGATGTCGTCGACGTTGATGCCGACCATCGCCTCGCCCAGGCCGCGGGAGACCTGCGCCAGGGTGTCGGGGTCGTCGTAGAAGGTGGTGGCCTTCACGATCGCGGCGGCCCGCTCAGCGGGGTTGCCCGACTTGAAGATGCCCGAGCCGACGAACACACCCTCGGCGCCGAGCTGCATCATCATGGCCGCGTCCGCGGGGGTCGCGATGCCGCCGGCGGTGAAGAGCACGACCGGCAGCCGGCCCGCGCCGGCGACCTCCTTGACCAGCTCGTAGGGGGCCTGCAGCTCCTTGGCCGCGACGTACAGCTCGTCCTCCGCCAGCCCCTGCAGCCGTCGGATCTCGGCCCGGATCGTCCGCATGTGGGTCACCGCGTTGGAGACGTCGCCGGTGCCGGCCTCGCCCTTGGAGCGGATCATCGCGGCGCCCTCGGTGATGCGGCGCAGCGCCTCGCCAAGGTTGGTCGCACCGCAGACGAAGGGCACGGTGAAGGCCCACTTGTCGATGTGGTTGGCGTAGTCGGCCGGGGTGAGGACCTCGGACTCGTCGACGTAGTCGACCCCGAGGCTCTGCAGCACCTGGGCCTCGACGAAGTGGCCGATCCGGGCCTTGGCCATGACGGGGATGGAGACGGCCTCGATGATGCCGTCGATCATGTCCGGGTCGCTCATCCGCGAGACGCCGCCCTGGGCCCGGATGTCCGCGGGCACCCGCTCCAGCGCCATGACGGCGACGGCGCCCGCGTCCTCGGCGATCTTCGCCTGGTCCGGGGTGACGACGTCCATGATGACGCCGCCCTTGAGCATGTCGGCCATGCCGCGCTTCACTCGCGTGGTGCCGGTGGTGTGCGTGGTGGGCTCGCTCATCGGTGCCTCTCGGGAGGTTCGGCCAGCGCGCCGCCGGGGCGCTGCTGGGACGGGTCGTGGTGGTGCCGTGTCCGGCCGGCCGCCCGTGCGCGGGCGGCGACGTACCAGTCTACGAGCCCGCCCTGCGTGCTCCGGACACGGAGCCGTCGTAGAGCTCCTCCCACCGGTCGACGACGACCGGCCAGTCGAACCGCTGCACCCTGCGGGCGCCCCGTCGGCGCAGGTCGGCGGCCAGGGCGGGGTCGGTCAGCACGGAGGCCACGGCCCGCGCCAGCGCGGAGGCGTCGCGGGGGGGCACGAGCAGCCCGGCGTCCCCGAGGACGTCGCGGAAGGCGAGCAGGTCGCTGGCGACCACGGGGGTGCCGGCCGCCATCGCCTCGGCGAGCACGATGCCGAAGCTCTCCCGTCCGGTGTGCGGGGCGACCAGCACGTCTGAGGTATGCAGCAGGGCCCGCTTCCCGGACTCGTCCACCTCGCCGACGTCGTCGGCTCCCGCGACGGTGACCCTGCCCGGCCCCGCCAGGACCACCCGCAGCCCCGGCACGAGCGCCCGCAGCTCGGGCAGGGCCTCGACGAGGACGGGCAGGCCCTTGCGCGGCTCGTCGCGGCGGCCGAGGAAGAGCACCGTCGGCCGGCGGTCACCCTGCGGCGCGTCGTGGGGGTCGCCTCCCTGTGCCTGAAGGGGGTCGGGCCGTCGGTAGGACCCGACGTCGAGGGCGTTCGGGACGATGACCGGGTCGAGGTGGTACTGCTCGTGGGCGACCCGCCAGGCCTGCCGGGAGACCGCGGAGGTGACGGCTAGAGGGCCGAGGACGCGTCGGACCAGCGGGCCGCCGGCACGGGCCGCCCGGCCCACGGGCCGGGAGGCGTGGAAGGTGGCCACGACGGGCAGGCCCGCCGCCCGTGCCCGCCGCACCGCCGTCACGGCCAGCCCCGGGGTGGCCGGCTCGTGGACGTGGACCACGTCCGGACGTGCACGCTCGAGCCACCGCTCCACCCGACGAGGCACGGAGGGGCCGACCGCCAGGTGGGCCACCGAGCCGTTCGCGCGCACGGCTCGGCTCGGCCCGGCGCTGACGACGTGGCCAGGTGCGGGCCCGGGCAGCTGGCCGGGGCCCAGCACGCTCACGTCGTAGCCCCGCTCCAGCAGGCCCTCGGCCAGGCCGAGGACCTGGGCCTGCACGCCGCCGGGGCGGCTGAGGTCGTAGGGACAGACCAGCCCGATCCTCATCCGGCGCCTCTCTCCAGGGGCGCGGTCAGGTGCCAGTCGCTGGTGTGCCGCCGGACGGACTCGCCGAGGACGTCGGCGCACTCCTGCATGAGGGCCGCGACCCGCTCCTCCCGCGATCCCGGGCCGCCGACGCAGGGCCGCCCGAAGGTCACCCGGTGCCGGGGCCCCCGACGCCCGCCCGTCACGACGCTCACCGGACGCAGCTCGGCGCCCGTGGCCAGCGCCAGCTCGGCCGGTCCCGCGGCGAGCGTCGTCCGCACCCCGGCCAGCTGGACCGGCACCCGCCGGTGGTGGACGCCGCGGTCGCTCAGGTCGCGGTCGGCCAGGAGCGCGACCGCTCCCCCGCCGCGGAGCACCTCGACCAACCGCCTGCCCGCCCCGCCGGTCGCCGGCACCACGTCGAGCCCCGCCGCGGCGCGGCCCCGGCTGGTGACCCGCGTCATCACGCGTCGCGGGGGCAGGACCTCGGCGACCGTCGCCAGCCCGCCCAGACGGTGCGCCGCCCAGGCGCCGGCGAGCTCCCAGTGACCCTGGTGGAGCAGGACGAAGACCTGGCCGCGCCCCTGCCGCATACCCTCGAGCACATCCTCGAGCCCCTTGGCGTGCACCATCGCGTCGACCTGCCGCCGGCTCAGGAACGGCAGGCTCGCGAGCCGGGCCCAGTAGGCGGCGTAGGACAGGGTGCCCCGGGCCGAGACGGCCAGGTGCGCCGCGCGGCCCAGCTCGGGCCGCACGGCTCCGTAGTTGCGGTGGAGCTGACGCAGGCTCACGCCGCCACAGCCTGTCGCCGCACCATCGCCATGCGCTGCACCACCGTCACCAGGGACGCCAGCAGCAGCAGGGCGAGCACGACCGTCAGCACCCAGGACGGCAGGAAGAGCCCGGTGAAGCCGGTGGTCACCAGCACGGCGACCAGGCGGTCGGCCCGCTCGGCGATGCCCCCCTCGCAGACCCAACCGCAGGCCTCGGCCCGTGCCTTGGCGTAGGACACCAGGAAGCCCGCGACCAGGCAGCCCAGCGCCAGCCACCCGTCGAGCGGGCGGTCGCCGTCGCCGAGGAACCACAGGACCAGCCCGCCGAAGACCGCGGCGTCGCCGAGGCGGTCCAGGGTGGAGTCGAGGTAGGCGCCCCACGGGCTCGACCGGCCCGCGATCCGCGCCATGGTCCCGTCGACCAGGTCGGCGAAGACGAAAGCGGTGATGAACAGGGTGCCCCACCACAGCTCGCCCTGCGGGTAGAACCAGAGGGCCCCCACGACGACACCGAGCGTGCCGACGGCCGTGACGACGTCCTGGTGGACGCCGAGGCGCAGGAGCAGGAGCGCCAGCGGCGTGAAGATGCGGGTGAACGCCCCCCGGGCGTAGCGGTTGAGCATCGTGGCTCAGTCCTGCGGCCAGGCCGCCAGCAGCTGCTGACGGGTGTCCTCGAGCAGCTGCGGCAGCGCCTTGGTCCGCCCGACGATCGGCAGGAAGTTGGCGTCGCCCTCCCAGCGCGGGACCACGTGCTGGTGCAGGTGGGCGGCGACCCCGGCCCCGGCCGCCTCCCCCTGGTTCATCCCGATGTTGAACCCCGCCGGTCCCCCGCTGGCGGCGCCGATCGCCCGGATCGAGCGCTTGGTCAGCTCGGTGAACTCGGTCGTCTCCGCCTCGGTGAGGTCGACGTAGAGCGGCACGTGACGGTAGGGGCAGACGAGCAGGTGCCCCGGGTTGTAGGGGAAGAGGTTGAGCACGACGTAGCAGTGCTCACCGCGGTGCACCACGAGAGAGTCCTCGTCGGGCAGGCCCGGTGCGGTGCAGAAGGGGCACCCGGAGCCCTGCTCGGCGGCCGGACGGTCCCCCTTGACGTAGACCATCCGGTGCGGTGTCCACAGCCGCTCGAAGCCGTCGGCGGCACCCGGCAGTCCCCGGGCCTCCGGCACCGTCGAGTCTGCGTCGCTCATGCCGGAATCCTACGCAGGTCGCTGATCAGGGGAAGAGCGACGCCCCGGCCGCTGTTGCACCCGCCATGGCCCTGTCTCCCGATCCCGTCCGTCCCTCCGCGCCGGACCTCCGGTCCGGCGCCCCCGAGAGCTTCATGCCCGAGCGCAGCGAATGGGTGGCGCGCCAGCTCGCCGCCGTCGACGCCGCCCGCGACACCTCCGTGGCCACCATCCAGGGGCGCCCCATCGTCGTCGTCACCATGCGCGGCGCCCGCACCGGGCTGCTGCGCCGGGTCCCGCTCATGCGGGTGGAGCACCGGGGCAGCTACCTCGCCGTGGCCAGCAAGGGCGGCGCGCCCGAGCACCCGGTGTGGTTCCACAACCTGCGCGCCCACGGTGACGTCCTGGTGCAGGACGGGACCGAGCAGCACGTGCGGCACGCCCGCCTGCTCGACCGGGGCCCGGAGCGCGACGCCTGGTGGGAGCGCGCCGTCGAGGCCTTCCCGCCCTACGCGGACTACCAGCGGAGCACCGAGCGGCTGATCCCGGTGTTCGTGCTCGAGCAGGCCTGACCCTCCCCGGCGGCCCGCGCGGCGACTACCCTGGGTAGTAGCCGAGGGAAGGTGACCGCCATGGGGTCGCACACCAGCGCCGCACGAACCGTCCGGTCTGCTCCGGACCCGGCTGCTCCCCGCGTCGGGCCGGCAGAGGTCGGGTATGACGTGGGGCTCTGGCGCGGGCTCGTCCGCACCGGGGCCTGGGCGGCCCTGGCCGGGGTGGCGCTGATCGTGGTCCAGGTGACCGTCTTCCTGGTGTGGCCGCCTCCGCGGACGGCCGCCGAGGCCTTCGAGGTCCTGGTCGGCCAGCCGCTCGTGGGCCTGCTCGGGCTGGACCTGCTCTACGTCGTGAGCAACCTGCTCACCTTCCTGCTCTACCTCGCCCTCGCCGTCGTCCTGTGGCGGGTCAGCCGGTCGGCGGTGGCGGTCGCGCTGGGGTTCGGCACCCTCGGGATGGCGGCCTACCTGGCCTCGCCCCGCTTCGTCGAGATGCTCCTGCTCGCCCGGGCGCACGCCGGGGCGGACCCGCAGGGGCAGGCCGCCCTGCTGGCGACGGGTGAGGGGATGCTGGCCACCTGGACCGGCACCGCCTTCGACGTCTACTACGTGCTCAACCTCGTCGCGCTCCTCGTGCTCGCGGTCCTGATGTACCGCAGCGACGTCTTCTCGCGTGCGACGTCGCTGTGGGGGCTCGCGGCCGCGGCCCTCATGGCGGTGCCCTCCAACGTCGGCACCGTCGGCGTCGTGCTCGCGGTCGCCTCGCTGGTGCCGTGGTCCGTCTTCGCGGTCCTCGTCGGCAGGCGGCTGCTACGCCTCGTGCACCTGGCGGGTGCCGCCGCTGCCCCAGCTCCCGGGTGACCCGGGCAGGGCCTGTCCGTCAGGGACGGGTCGGCAGGCTCACGCGACGGTGACCGAGCACGTCGGCCCGAGCCGCGTCGAGCACGGGCCCGGGGAGGGTGACCTCATCGGAGACGTCGACGCTGGGATAGCCCTCGCGCCCGAACCAGGTCACCACGGCCCGCACCAGGGCCAGGGTGACCGGCTCGGGCCCGGGCGCGCCGAGGGCCTCGACCGCCACGAGCACGGGCAGGGGCCGCCCGACGTGGGGCAGGACCGGGACCCGGCACACCGCCAGCCCGACGTGCCGCTCGTCGCACTCGGCGACCCACGCCGGCAGGTCCTCGCAGCGGGAGCGCCACGCTGCGCCCAGCGCCTGGACGTGGTTGCCCGAGCCTGCCGCGGCCGGGTCGACGCCGCGCCGGCGCAGCGCCTGCAGGTGCAGGGCGCCCAGGAGGAACGCCTCGTCCTCGCCCAGCCGGCGCACCCGCACGCGGGCGCTCTCCTCCCCCAGCGACGCCATACCCGGCCAGGTCCCCTCAGACCTGGATCCTGCCGCGGACGGCCGCCACGATCTCGGCCACCGCGTCCGCGACCGGCACGCCGTTCTTCTGCGACCCGTCGCGGTAGCGGAAGGACACCGCGCCCGCGTCACGGTCCTCGCCGCCGGCGATGAGGATGAAGGGCACCTTGCTCTTGCTGGCGTTGCGGATCTTCTTGGGGAAGCGGTCGTCGGAGAGGTCCAGCTCGACCCGTACCCCGGCCTCGAGCAGCCGGCCGGCGACGTCGCGCAGGTAGTCGTCGAAGTCCTCGGCGACGGGGACGCCCAGCACCTGCACGGGGGCCAGCCACGGCGGGAACATGCCGGCGTAGTGCTCGGTGAGCACGCCGATGAACCGCTCGATCGAACCGAACTTGGCCGAGTGGATCATCACCGGCTGCTGGCGGGAGCCGTCCGCGGCGGAGTACTCCAGGCCGAAGCGCTCGGGCTGGTTGAAGTCGTACTGGATGGTCGACATCTGCCAGGTCCGGCCGATGGCGTCCCGTGCCTGGACCGAGATCTTCGGGCCGTAGTAGGCCGCCCCACCGGGGTCGGCCACCAGCTCCAGCCCCGACTCGCGGGCCACCTCCTCCAGCACGGCCGTGGCCTCGGCCCACTGCTCGTCGGAGCCGATGAACTTGTCCTTCTTCTCGCCGCTCTCGTCGCGGGTCGACAGCTCCAGGTAGTAGTCGTCGAGGCCGAAGTCGCGCAGCAGCCCCAGCACGAAGTCCAGGAGGTGGCGGATCTCCCCGGGCGCCTGCTCCTTGGTCACGTAGGAGTGGCTGTCGTCCTGGGTGATCATGCGCACCCGGGTCAGGCCCTGCAGCACACCGGACTTCTCGTTGCGGTAGACGGTGCCGAACTCGAAGTAGCGCAGCGGGAGCTCGCGGTAGGACCGCTGCTGGGAGCGGTAGATGAGGTTGTGCATCGGGCAGTTCATCGCCTTGATGCGGTAGGCCTGCCCGTCGTCGTCGAGCTCGGGCATCATCCCGTCGGCGTAGTAGGGCAGGTGGCCGGAGGTGTGGAAGAGCCCCTCCTTGGACAGGTGCGGGGTGGTGACGTAGGAGAAGCCCGCGTCGACGTGCCGCTGCCAGACGTAGTCCTCCATCGTGCGCCGCAAGATCGCACCCTTGGGGTGGAACACCGGCAGGCCGGGCCCGACCTCCTCGGGGAAGGAGAAGAGGTCCATCTCCGCCCCGAGCCGGCGGTGGTCGCGGCGCTCCGCCTCGGCCAGCCGCTCCAGGTAGGCCTTGAGGTCGTCCTTGGACGCCCAGGCCGTGCCGTAGATGCGCTGGAGCTGAGGGTTCTTCTCCGACCCGCGCCAGTAGGCGGCGGCGCTGCGCATGAGCTTGAAGCCGTTGGCGATCAGCTTGGTGGTCGGCACGTGCGGGCCCCGGCACAGGTCGCCCCAGACGACCTGACCGGTGCGGTCGAGGTTGTCGTAGATCGTCAGCTGGGCCCCGCCGACCTCGACGGCGGCGCCCTCGGCCGCCTCGTCCGCGGACCCGCCCTTGAGCCCGATGAGCTCGAGCTTGTAGGGCTCCCCGGCCAGCTCGCGCCGGGCCTCGTCGTCGGAGACCTCGCGCCGGGCGAAGGTCTGACCGCTGTTGACGATCTTCTGCATCGACCGCTCGAGGGCCTTGAGGTCGTCGGGGGTGAACGGCTCGGCCACGTCGAAGTCGTAGTAGAACCCGTCGCGGATCGGCGGGCCGATGCCCAGCCTGGCCTCGGGGAAGGTCTGCTGCACCGCCTGGGCGAGGACGTGCGCGCACGAGTGGCGCAGCACCGCCAGGCCCTCGTCCTCGGTGACCAGCACCGGCTCGACGACGTCGCCGTCCTGGAGCTCGTGCGCCAGGTCCCGCAGCTCACCGCCGACCCGGGCGACGACGACCTGGCGGTCGTCGTCGAAGAGGTCACCAGCGGTCGTGCCCTGGTCTACCGCTCGCTCGCTGCCTGCGACACTGACGGTGATCTGGCTGGGCACGGATGCGCTCCTCGGTGGCTGTGCGGTCGGTGTGCCGCCCAACCCTACCGCCAGCACCACGGCGGACCAGCACGGTTATCGTCGCCCGCGTGGGACACGTCGAGGACAGGGAGCCGCCGGACGGCATCACCAAGCACTTCACGGTGGCGACCTTCGTGGTGCACCGCGGTCACGTGCTGCTGCACCCCCACCGCAAGCTCGGGCTGTGGCTGCCGCCGGGCGGGCACATCGAGCCGCACGAGCTGCCCGACGACGCCGCCCGCCGAGAGACGCTGGAGGAGACCGGGCTGGCGGTGCGCCTCGTGGGGGCACCGGGCATCGACCACGACGCTCCGGGGTCCCCCCTCCAGCTCCTGCGCCCCGAGGGCGTCCAGGTGGAGGACATCTCCCCCGGGCACCAGCACATCGACCTCATCTACTTCGCCGTCCCCGACGGCGTCGGCCCGGACGCGGACCTGCCCGTCCCCTCCGTCGACGAGGGTATGGAGTGGGTGGACGACGCGGGCCTGCTCACCCGGCCGGTCACCGAGGAGGTGCGGACGTGGGTGCGGCTGGCGTTGGCGGAGGTGCCCCGGCGGCTGGCGGCTAGGGCGTCCTGATCCGGCGCAGCTCGGGGTTGGGTCGCGAGCGCGCGTCCTCCCGTGCGGGTCCGGCCAGGTGGTCCAGCACCGCCCGGACCCTGCGCTCGTGCAGCTCGGCCTCGGCGGTGGCTCGAGCCTCCTCACGGATCTCGCGCGCCTGCTGCAGCCACCCGAGCAGCGCCTGGGCGTGCGGCTCGGCGGCGGTGACGATCTCCCCCACGCGGGCCACGACGCGTGGGTCGTCGGCGACCGGGCTGGTGCGGACCGGCGCGAGCCGCTCGTGCAGCACGCAGAGCTGGCGCAGGTGCAGCAGCCACTGCTCGTTGCGCATGAGGCCCTCGAGGTACCACGGGTAGATGCCCCCGTCGCCGAGGACGACCCCGGCCAGGAAGCTGCCCAGGTCGGCGAGCACCGTCTCGGGGCCGGTGAGCCCCGGGGCGCCCGGGGTCGGGGTGACCAGCGTCCGCGTCGGCTCGGCGACGGCCTGCCAGCGCGGCTCGGAGAGGCCGGCGAACCGCATACCGAAGGCGGCCTGGTTGATCCCACGGTGCAGGTGGATGCGCAGCCGCCCGTCCGAGGCCGGCTCCAGCCGGAGCAGGGTGACGCTGTCACGGGCGTCCTCGGGCAGCGGGAAACGGTAGTAGCTGCGCGCGTCCCGGCGCTCGGGGTGGTGCTCTCCCATGGTCCCACTATGGCGCGACCACGGTGTGCGTCATACCCCTGCGGCCGGGGTGACGCACCAGACACCCGCGAGGTGACCCAGGTCGCAGCGGCGCAGATCCGCTGGTGATGGGCTGGAGGGTGCACGAGGAGGTGCACCATGCCGACCACGCTCACGCAGACCCACTCCCGGCCGCACACCCTGCCAGGGCGCGACCTTCCCACGGTGCTCGTCGTGTACGAGTCCGCCTGGGGCAACACCCGCCAGATCGCGGAGGCGATCGGTGACGGCTTCGGCGCGGGGGCGACCTCGACGGTCGTGCCCGTCGCCTCGGCCCCGCCCCTGGACCAGGTGCACGCAGACCTGCTGGTCGTCGGTGCACCCACTCACGCCTTCGGCCTGAGCCGGCCGGGCACCCGTGAGGACGCGCACGAGCGCGGTGGCGCCGAGCTGGGCACCGGCGTCCGCGAATGGCTGGATGCCGGGACGGTCGCGAGCGGGCGCCTCGCCGCGACCTTCGACACCCACGTGCGCCACCCCAACCTCCCCGGCACCGCCAGCCGCGCCGCCGCTCGCAAGCTGCGGCACCTGGGCTACGAGATCGTCGTCGAGCCGGAGATGTTCTGGGTCGACGGGATGGAGGGTCCGCTGCTCGTCGGGGAGGTGGAGCGCGCCCGCGCCTGGGGCGCCGAGCTCGCCCGGCGCGTCTGAGCCTCAGCGCCGGCTGCCTGTCCCCACCTCGCCCACGGCGTGGTCGAGGAGGAGCCGGGCCGAGGGCAGCATCGGCTGCTCCGTCGACCAGGCGATGCCGACGTCTCGGTAGGCGCCGGGGTTGCGCAGTGCCAGCAGCCGCAGGCCCTCGTGGGTGGGCACCCAGGCGTCCGGGACCGGGAGCACGGCCACCCCGAGCCCGGCTGCGACGAAGGCCCTCGTGGTGGGCAGGTCCTCGCAGGCCAACCCCACCCGCGGGGTGAACCCGGCGCGCCGGCACAGGTCCTGGGTGGCCTCCCACAGGTGTGACATCGGGTGGGACGCGACGAAGACCTGGTCGGCAGCCTCGGCCAGGTCGACCTCAGACCGGCCCGCCCACGGGTGCTCGGGCCCGACCGCCAGCAGGAGGGTCTCGCGGACGAGCACGGTCCACCGGACGGTCTGGTCCTGGGGCGGGCGGGTCGTCAGCTCCAGCTCGACACCGGTGCGCCCGCCCACCGCCGGGTCCAGCTCGTTGTCGTGCTTGGAGGTGAGCTCCACCTCGACACCGGGGTGCGCCCGGGTGAACGAGCGCACCAGGCCTGGCACGAGCCAGGTCCCGAGCGAGGGCTGGAACGCGAGGCTGACGGTCCCCGACTCGGGGTCCAGGAGCTGCTGGACAGCGGCGAACCCGTCGTCCAGGGCATGAACCGCCACGTCGACGTGCCGCTTGAAGTCCAGACCGGCCCGTGTCAGGCGCAGGGTGCGGCCCGAGCGGCGCAGCAGGGGTGTGCCGACCTCGACCTCGAGCCTGCTGAGCGCGCGCGAGAGGCCGGACTGGCTGACCCCCTCGAGGTCGCTGACCTCGGTCAGGGTGTCGCCGTCGGCCACGTGCTGGAACCAGCGAAGGTGACGGAGATCCATCTATCTATGCTTCCAGAGCAAAGGTGATATGTCACCTGTTCATTGGACGCATAGTCTTGTCGTCGGCACACTGGAAGGCATGACGACGACCCAGAACCCCCAGCCCACCTCCCATGACCAGCACGCGCTCGCCATGGTGCCGGTCGTCCTGGGTGGCCCGTCGCTGCGTCGCCCCGGCCGGTCGCGCCGCACCCGCCCGCACCGCGCGGTCTCCCCCGGCAGCCCGGTCTCGCAGGTCCCGGACCAGGCTCGTCTCAGCATCCCGCGCTGAGTCGACCCTCGAGCACCGGTCTCAACGCGTCACCGACGCGCCTCCCCGGACCTGCTCCTCGGCGAAGGCCCCGCCCGCGCGCTCTCGGCGCGGCCACGCCACGTGACGTGCCGGAGCGTGGCCGTGGCGCGTGCCGCCTCCGGGAGGCGGTAGGCTGGGAGGCGTCAGGTGGCTGAACACGTCCGTCGCGTCGATCTCGTGAAGATCCGCTGGACCAGTTCGCGGCCCACGTCGACGTCCCAGCCGAGGCTGTGCAGACGGCCTCGCCCCACCGCGGGGCGCGGTGGGGGCTCGGTGCAGGCACCGCGCATGGCCGACCGCTTTCGAGGAGGATTCTGTGGCTCGAGGAGCCCAACGCCACAACGGCTCACGCACGCGCGCCCGCCGCCGGCCCCGCCACGACAACGACGGCATCATCCCGGTGCTGGCCAGGGTCGTGCGCGAGGTCGAGTCCGCGGTGCAGCGCGGCCGCGCCCAGCCGTCGACCAGGACCAAGTTCCAGGTGGTGGGGCTCCTCGTGCGCGAGGAGCGAGCCCGCGTGATGGGCGACGAATCCAGGCCTGGTCCCAACCGCGCGGAGGAGCTGAAGCGCCTCGACGGCATCGCCACGATCCTGGCGACCACCGCGGCGCGCGACACCTCCTTGCTCGGCCTGCTCGCCGACGACGCCGTCGTCTCCGACCGCGCCCGGTCCCTGCGGCGTGAGCTGCTCGAGGCTGCCGGCATCGAGGTCCCGCACGAGCCCGCTGAGCCGGTGGAGCCTCCCGAGCAGGTGCAGCCCACGGCGGCCGAGCAGCGTCGGGTGGTGCCTCGGTCGGTGGTCTCCCGCCAGCTCGCCAACCCCTTCCTCCCCCCGGACTACTCGGCCGCCGCCCGGCAGGCCGTCAAGCCGCGCCGCCTCGTCGGCTGGGAGCTCATCGAGCCGCTGCTGAGGTCCTTCGAGGACGGCGGCGCGATGTCGTGCATGGACCTGCCGCACCCGGGCTCGACCGGCACGACCGGAGGGCCTGACCTCATGCCGCACCAGGCGAGACTGGTCGCGGCGGCAGCCGCCGGGCACCGGACGTTCCTGCTCGCCGACGAGCCCGGCCTGGGCAAGACCGCCCAGGCGCTGCTGGCTGCCGAGGCTGCTGACGCCTACCCGCTGCTCGTCGTGGTGCCGAACGTCGTGAAGATGAACTGGGCACGCGAGGCCGCCCTGTGGACGCCCAACCATCCGGCGACAGTCGTGCACGGCGACGGCGACACGATCGACGGTTTCGCGGACATCATCATCGTCAACTACGAGGTCCTCGACCGGCACGTGGGCTGGCTCGGCGAGCTGGGCCTGCGAGGCATGGTGGTCGACGAGGCGCACTACATCAAGAACCCCCGGTCCCAGCGGTCCCAGAACGTCCTGCACCTGTCCGAGCGCATCCGCTCGCGCAGGTCCGACGCGCTGCTCATGGCCCTGACGGGGACACCGCTGATCAACGACATCGAGGACTTCACCGCGATCTGGCGGTTCCTCGGCTGGATCGACGAGACCAAGCCGGTCGGGGAGCTGATGCTGGCCCTCGAGGAGAACGGCCTCACCCCGGCCGACCGAGGCTTCTCCCCCGCTGCCCGCGCCGCCGTCGTCGACCGGGGGATCGTGCGGAGGCGC
Organism: Ornithinimicrobium pekingense DSM 21552; assembly: GCF_000421185.1. GTDB lineage: Bacteria > Actinomycetota > Actinomycetes > Actinomycetales > Dermatophilaceae > Ornithinicoccus > Ornithinicoccus pekingensis. Next base: position 6,706 of record NZ_ATWJ01000010.1, on the reverse strand, counting down.
AAGGTCGACGTCGCCGCCGACCTGCCCGCGCGGCGCGTGGCCGACGTCCCGGTCGAGATCGATGACGAGGCGGGCCGCTCCATCCGGGCGGCCGAGCAGAGCCTGGCCCGTCGCCTCGTCGCCCAGTACGACCGGGCGCTGGCGTCGCGGCCAGAGATCGTCACCGGCGAGGTCGACCACGCCCTCGTGCGCCAGGTGGCGGCCAGGGAACGGGCACGGAAGACGTCCAAGAAGTCCGACGAGAACGTGTTCTCCATGATGCGACGGATCGGTCAGGCCAAGGCCGGGCTCGCGGCCGACTATGCCGCCCAGCTCGCCCGCAGCGCGGGCAAGGTGGTGCTCTTCGCCAAGCACATCGATGTGATGGACACGGCCGAGGCGACCTTCGCCAAGCGAGGCATCCGCTACGCCTCCGTCCGCGGTGACCAGTCGGCATCGGTGCGGCAGCAGCAGATCGACGCCTTCACCCACGACCCCGACGTGGCCGTGATCGTGTGCTCCCTCACGGCTGCCGGCGTCGGCATCAACCTGCAGGTCGCCTCGAACATCGTCCTCGCCGAGCTGTCCTGGACCGACGCCGAGCAGACCCAGGCCATCGACCGCGTTCACCGCATCGGCCAGGACGAGCCGGTCACGGCCTGGCGGATCATCGCTGCGCAGACCCTCGACTCCCGGATCGCGGAGCTGATCGACAGCAAGGCCGGACTGGCCGCCCGAGCACTCGACGGTGCCGACGTAGACATCCAGGACTCCTCTGACGTGCAGCTCGAGGCTCTGGTGACGCTGCTCGAGGATGCGCTGGCGGAGCGGGTCGGCAGCTTCGCCTCCTGACGCCGCGCACGGCAGGCCACATCATCGGGTGTACGAGCTATCGGTGAGATTCGGCGGCCGGTGCACGACGTCTCGTGCGCTCGCCGTGGTTCGCTCCCGCGCGGCAATGGGCTGTGAGCCGGTCACGCGCTGAGGTGAGAGACGTCACCCATGTGCCCTCCGGGTCCGTCGTCGAGCGTCCGGCAAGGTCGTCGAGCCTGGCCCCGCACGAGTGGAGCAGAACTCACCGGAGCACAGCCAGAGCGTGGACATCCTTCACGACTCCGTCCGTGCCTACGATGAGTCACGGTGAGGGGCCCGGTCTACAGGGGCATCCACCTTCTGCGCGGCGACCTTGGAGGCACTGTGAAGCTGCTGCTGACATCGGGCGGTGTCACCAACGCGAGCATCCGCTCCAGCCTTGAGACCCTACTTGACCGGCCTGTCGCTCAGTGTCGTGCCCTCGTCATCCCGACGGCGCAATGGGGTCACCCGATGTGCGGTCCGACCTCCGTGCAGGGCCTCGTGGCTGCCGGTGACCGGTCGAAGCACCTTTCGGGCCTGGGCTGGGCGTCAGTAGGAGTCCTCGAGCTCACCGCGTTGAGCACCATCGACCCACAGCGCTGGGTCTCCTGGGTCCGGGAGGCCGACGTCCTCCTGGTCGATGGTGGGGACGCGACGTACCTGTGCCACTGGATGCGCGAGTCTGGCCTGGCCGCTCTGCTGCCATCGCTGCCCGACACGGTGTGGGTCGGAGTCAGTGCCGGCAGCATGGTGATGACGCCGCGCATCGGCAACCGCTTCGTGGAGTGGCCGTCGGCGTCGGACGACCGCACCCTCGGGGTGGTGGACTTCGCGATCTTCCCCCACCTGGACGCCTTCCCGACCAACACCTTGGCCCACGCGGAGCGCTGGGCAGCTGAGGTCGGGGTGCCCGCCTACGCCATCGACGAGGAGACGGCCATCAGAGTTGTCGACGGCGCCGTCGAGGTGGTCTCTGAGGGCACCTGGCAGAGGTTCGAAGCCTGACCATTGTCCAGCGCGGCTACCCAGGACATGAGCCCCTCGGGACGAGCCGCTGCCCGGCCGGCAGCCCGAGTGCACTGACGGTCCGCTCGACGAAACGCAGGTGAGGCGATCGCCCGGGACGGGCGCTACCGCAGCCAGTTCGAGACGGGAATCTCCAACGGGGGCCGGACGGCCCACGAGAGTGGCGACCGCTGGCGTTGGGAGTGCCGCCTCTTCGACCGACGCTACGACGGCGCCGCCCCCGGCCAGCCGCCCGTCTACGGTGCCCTGAACGTCGACGACGACCCTACGGCGGCTCCGTCCGGTTCGGGCCGGCATACCTCCGGCTGCGGGATGAGGTCTCCGGCAGGTGCACGTTCAGCTTCCTCGACTCCGTCTTCGAGCCCGACGCGGTGACCGGGACGGGCGCGGTCTGCCGCCCGGTCCGGCTGATGCGCTCCAGCGACGTGGCCCCTCGATAGGTATGTCGAAGCGCACGTCCACGGTCAGGTCGTCACCACCCCGCTACCTGCGGGCTGTCCTGCTCGACCCCTGCTACCGGGGCAGGGACATCGAGGACGCAGCCGAGCGGCTCAGCTGTGCCGTGAAGTGGCATCTCGGGTTCTCGACCCCGACCGCCTCGCTGGATCCGACCTACCGCGGTGCCGAGTTTGCGGGCCTCGCCGGCCCCTGGGACCGGAGCTCACACCCGACCTGAGGGGCCGGACGGCGCGTTCGGCGTGCGCCCGCCAGGCACTCAATCTGGCAGCGGCAAGGTCTAAGAGGCTGATCGCGGCCCGATCAGGATCGCGGGGCAGACCGCAACCTCGACGGTCGACTTGTCCAGGCGGTCGTGACAGACCGGATCCGCCGATGTCCGGATGCTTGGCTGCGGCCCCTGGCCGGTGGATACGCCGAGGACGGCTCGCGAGTCAGGCGCGCCGAGGAGTGGGTAGAAAGGGAAAGGGCTGCGAGTTTCCTCTCCGCTCAGGGCGATGCTCCATCGCCGCCGCCCCCGGCGAACCGCGCTTGCTCTTTCCCGCGCTGCTCATCGTTTTAACCACCCCGCGGCGGCTGCCTTGCTCTCGTCGCAAACTTCATCGGTGAGCCGTGGGCAGCACCCAGGTCTCACATGCCGACGCGACGAGCACGCGGCAACAAGGTCGATAGGCACCTTGCGCGGGCGAGTGGAAGGCCAGGGTATTCTTTCTACTCCGCACCCTCCCAGAGCGAGTCTCGTACCTTCGACAAGAGGGACTGCAACTCCTCATCAGGCTGCTCGCCACTACTAAGCGGATCGAACCGCGACCGGTAGTACGTTGGAGGTGAGTGGTGATCGGCCGAGACGCGAACTTCCCCCGTCAGCAATCCCTGCCCGTCTATCACCTGCAGGAGGAGGAAGGTGGCTCCCTCGACTGGTGCCACAGCGACCACTAGCGACTCTTCGAGTCGCCAAAAGCGCAGCCGTCGCATATTAGCCTCTTCACCATCGCACCCTAATGCTTCTTCGACCAGAGAAGTGTCGTCTAACGCGCCGTCTTCATTCTCGTCAAGGGGCGCCACGAGGGAGGGAGGAAGGTTAATCAAAGACGTGCACAGAGATGAAATCACCTGCCCGCGAGGCGTGGGCACCGGAGAGACAACCCACTGAGTTCCATCAGCGACAGATGAGATAACCTTAGCAATCAACTCGTCGTCACCTGAAGCGATGCCTGGTCTGATCGCCTCGATCACAATGCGGCCAAGAGAGTCAGTCCTAGCGTAAAAGCTGACCCCAATGCTCTCTTGGTCCGCGGCCTCCAAGAAGGTAAATCCGGATCGCATGCTGCCTACCAAGGTGAACAGGCGCCCACCCCAGGCAACACGATGAACAGTGACACCGTCATCGATTGAGTACGAGACCCTCGCCACCTCACCCACGCAGAATCCGCCCGTCAACGGCGAGAGTCGCGACCCGCTTCCCGAGATTACTGAACAGCTTCCAGTAAGCGCCACCGTGTCCCGAGTAGTCGCGCTGGATGAACCAAGACTGGCCACGCTGCTCGTGGATGCTTGCACCCTTCTTGACGGTGAACGCGGAAGTGTTGACGCGAGTCGAGGAGAGGAGAAGCCGTCCAGGAATCCCTCCACACTGAATCTCGTTCTCGACATCTCCCCCAAGCGCCGACGCTCCCGTGTCGGCCTGCTCCCACTCAACCGGAACAGACATCACGACGGGCGGACCGCCCGGGTCGTCGTGGCAACGCACGGGCACGCCGTGTGCCTGCGGGCTTACAGCCGCAAAGAGGAAAGCGCCAGTAGTAGTCGCGAGCAGAATGCGTCGAGCGCGCCTCAACATGTTGTAAAGAACCTCCTACCCCTCAAGCCTCATCCCCCTGTTGAAGACGAGAACTGCAGCAGAATGTAGCAGGCCGACAAGCATCAGCCAGCGTGGAACTTCACGGATCTGGGACCCAGGCGCTCCAGGTCTTCAACCTGCCAGGAGCCGGTCGTCGAGGCTGGCCGCGTGCAGGCCCGGCCTCTGAACGTCGTCGCCGTCAACGGCGGACGGAACTTTCTAGCACCGGGGCTGTCCATGCGCTAGTGCCGCCCTCCGCGATCTCAATGCCACGCCAAAAATCAGGTCTGCGTGCCTAGCTGCACTGCCAGGTGAAAGAGGTGCGCTCTGGGGTGATGCGCTCATCATGGCCTGCGTCGGTCATGTAGTAGAGCATTCCGCAGTCGCCCCACATCATCTCGGCGTCGTCGTCCGTGTCGATCTGCAGCAGCAGGTTCCATCGCAGCGCGGCGTCTTCGTCGGCAGTAGTTGACTCAATGACGGGTGTCCCACCGGCTGCCTCTACCGCCTCGAGCTCGACCGGGCCTTGGACAGGGTCTGCCCATCCGCCGAGTTGGTGACGTGGTCCGTCGGGGTAGAGGTCCGACAGGGCCTCGGTGAAGACGTCGCTATTCACCGGGTGCGACATCCACCGGCGGTGGTCAGCACCTGGTGGCCGGAACTCTTTGCGCAGCACCGGGTGCTCCCAGCCTGGGAACGTGAGGACCTGCTGTCCGGCCAGGTTGCGTTGACCGAATTCCAGCACTCCATCCGGGGGTACCGCTTCCGCTAGTGGCGCAGCATCGCCAGGGACGTGGATGACACGGGTTCCAGCGAGGCTGGCCGGGTCCCAGGAGCCGACGACGGAGTCGAAGTTGTCGTAGGAGCCGTCGAAGTAGAAGAAGTGCAGCCAGCCCGTGTCCGGCAGAGGCAGGCCATGTTCGAGTCCTGCCCTGGCGACCGCCTGCAGGTCAAGGCCTGCGATATAGCTGAGGGGTCCATGGCCTTCCCATACCGGCCAGCTGAAGTCTGCCGGCGCCAGCGGCCGTCCCCCGAGCCGCACGAGCGGGTCGTTTCCTTCACCGGCGGTGGTGAAGTGGATAGCCGGCCGTGTCAGGCCCAGCCACCGGTTGGCGATGTCTTCCTCCAGGTGTTGACGGGCGACACCGTCTACACACACAGCCCAATCCGCATCGTGAAGGACGGAGCCGTTCGCTTCCCTGCTGCTGTCAGCTCGCCAAAACCGGGTCCACCATGCCATGCGTGCATCCTCCTGCACCTCGGCCTTCTCGAGCCCGAAAGACGCGCGCTCATGCCGCAGGTGGCACTATGCGTTGTCGGTCTGGCTCCGGGTTTCGAGCGTCGTGGTCAGTTCCCGGATCGCTGCGACGATGGCGGGGGCGGTGTCGTGGTGAGTGGTGAGCCATGCCAGGACTGCTCGTGCGGCGTTGAGGTTGTCCGTGTAGCCGCGGATCATCTGGTGCAGCGGGAGACCTCCGGGTAGAGAGGCATTCTCGATGCGGCGGGTCGCCTCGAAGGGGTCCGGGTGGTCCAGCTCCGTGGCGGGGTCGAGCCGCACCAGCGCCAGGACGCGGTCGACGGCGTATACCTGGATGAACCGCATGGCGGCCAGGTGCTCACCCCGCAGCTCGCGGTGCAGACCGACGTAGAGGTTGGTCAGGGCCTCGTTGAGGTGGAAGTCCACGGTGTCCATCGCGGTGGCGGCCGGCAAGGCCGCCCCGAGGGCGAGCGGGTCCACCCGTCCACGTGACCAAACCACACGCGCCCCGGTGACCGGCAGGGCGGCGAGCTGCTCCGGGGTGAAGATCGCATACTCCAGGAACAGCCCGTCGGCCAGGAGCGCCTTTCTCCCGTTCGGGTCGTTGACGAAGCTGAAGGCGACCTGGCCACCGAAACCCTGAAGCCAGCTGGTGTCCTGCAGGTACCGGTCCTTGGTGTCAATGGTGTCGGTGATGAGGAAGAAGTCGATGTCGGAGTGGTCGTCGAACCGGTGCGTCTGGACCCCGGCCGAGCCCAGGCCCAGGACCGCCTGGACATGCGGGTCGGTGGCCACGTGCACGGCGAGGTCATCCAGCCGGAGCAGGTTGGGGTGCATGCCGTTCATCCTCCGAGCGGATCGGGACCGGTGCTCAGCTGTCAGACGCCGAGGCCAGGATCGGTGTGCGGACAGCCGTCGCGGGCGACCATTCGGCCTCGTGGCGGACACCGTGGGAACCCCGCCTGCACGCGCCCGGTGAACCGCTGCTCGCCGTCGACCGTGCTGTCCCGGTGAACAACTTCGGCACGGAGGTCACCCTCCGACCCGGATCCCCAACTCGACCAGGTGGCAAAGCCCGGGACACAGGTCGGAGAGGTACAGGAAGGAACCCTAGGGATCAGCGCCCAAGAGGGAACCACAAACGAAAAGGTGGAGGAAGATCGCGACATGTCTTCGTCCTTTCGCTGAAGGTCGACGTTTCTGCCCGCACGGGTCACACCCACCGAGGTCGCGACAACGCACAGGCTAGACCAAGAGGGACGCCCGGCGCACCCCTCGGGACGCCCTCATCT